>NZ_NBXA01000014.1 GCF_003399625.1 Subtercola boreus
CGGTCCGCGCCAGGGGACATTTCCCCAATGAGCAAGCCGCACTGAAATGTGTCTACCTGGCCGTGATGAGCCTGGATCCGACCGGCCAAGGGCGGGCCCGCTGGACCCAACGATGGAAGGCCGCGCTCAACGCGTTCGACATCACTTTCAACGGCCGACTCACCGTCGGACGCTAACCCACAACAACACTAGTTACACCGAATTCTTGACAGACCCGAGCCGGGCCGAGTTCCGCCAAGTATCGGTGATGACCGCTTGGTTCTTTCGGACACCGTTGCTCAGAATCGAGTCACGGAGCAACGAGCAAAGCTCTTCAACGTCGGTTCTCACGATGTCGGTGACGTGGGTCTCCGACGAAGAGACTAGTGATTCTTCTGGTGATTCATACTGGTGGTTCTCTTCTGCCCCGTCACCTTGTCGGGTAGGCGAGGACAGGTTGTCGGGTAGGCCGGACAGGTTGCCTTGTAGGCGTTCTGCCTTGTGGGCAGTTTGACTGGTAGGCGTTTTGTCGGGTAGGTCGACGGTGAGAACATCCACCTGCAGCTCGTAACGGTCACTCGTCCGCCAGCCCTGCGCTCCGTGACGGTGTACCCGAACAAGCAGCTTCGCAGCCTCGAGGTACTTCAGTGCCCGCTCGATAGTCTTCACCGAGCGACCAGTCATCGCTGCCAGTTTCTCCTGCCCCGGATAGCAGGAGTTCGCCTCGTCGGCCATGTCGGCCAAGGCAACGAGAATCCCCTTGGCCGACCCTGTCAGAGGGAGGTCGTAAGCCCACTTAGTTGCTGTGTAGCTCACCGCGCAGATGCTTCCAGCAACGACGGTGCGGTCATCTCTGCGGCGATGATCTGGCCGATCGCGACGAGGCTCGGAGCGATCCCTTCAGGCGATACGTCACCGTCTATGAGGTGTTGGGCCATTTGGATAATGCTGCGGACCTGGCGGCCCAGCAGCGGGCTCGTAAGGCCGAGGTTCGCCAGCCTCTGGTAGTCGTACTCCGGTACGGCGGACCCGGCGAGGATCGACTCAATGCTCGGCCGATTCACCGGCTCTGTCGCGGCCAGCAGCTCGGCGATAACGACATCGAGGGGCGGGTTCGGGTTGATGGTGATCTGCACGGCGTTCACTCGCTTTCTCGACGGAACGCTGCGCCGCCGTCGCGCTTCTGTTTCAGGTGGGCGACGACCTTCTGCAGGTCGCTGCTGTTGATGGAGGCTGACGCCTCGGCGTAGTTCCGGCGAGCGCTTTTCATCCAGTCGGGCGGCATCGACATTGAGAACTTGTCTGCACCGCCAGCGACGAGACGCTGCATGTCGAACTCGGCGCGGTACTCCGCCTCGGTGACGCCGCAGAGGAACGACATGGCGTCCATTGAAATCACCGCTCCGAGGGCATCGGACTGGATCAAGAGCGGCTTGTCCTGGGCGGTCATACCTTGATCCGTCCCAGAATTCGACCAAACGCGTCGGCGCCGAGGTAGTCGGTGGTAGCCAGGTTGATCTCGGCTTCCGCGTTCTCTTCCGCCGTCTGGCAGGCCGGGCAGATGATCGCGACGGGGACGCCTTGACGGACATCGACATTCCAATTGCCGCGGTCACGGCCGGTTCGGCCGCAGCGTGAACAGGTGAGCCTGACGACCTTTTTCATGAGATGCTCCTGAGGTTTGTCTTTCGGTCCCGCTCGATGGCTAGCTCGTCGACTGACACGGCGGGCAAGAGTTCTTCTGGTGTCGGCATGGCGGTCAGGAACGCCTGCGCGGCGCCCGTTGTCAGGCCTGCCGCGAGCAACTGCGTCTGAACGTCGACCGATGACTTCTCGATCGTCGCCAGTGCGGTCTTCAGGTGTGCGTCAATGCGTGCCCGAGCGAGAGTGCGCAGCTCACCACGGCGGTGAGGATCGAGGCTTTCGCCGCGTCCCCGCCAGCCGAGCGTGAGCGAGGGCAGGAGGTTATCTGGGACACCCTCGGCGCCGAGCTCCTCACGGATCTTCGTGTTCGCAGCATCCAGGGCGATCTTTGCCTTGGCGATCGCCGCCTGCCACCGAACATCCTCAGCCGCGAACACCCGGGACAGCTGTTCCTCGGTTTCCGCCGTGAGCTCTGCAGCACGCTGCCGTGCTTGGTTTTTCGCCACGGTCGCCCGCTTGCGGGTCAGGCCGGCGAGGTCGCTACGCTCGGTTCGCGTCATCTCGGTCATGCCGACACCGTCTTCGGGTTTTCGGCGTTGAGTTCGTCGGCGAGGTCTGCCGCTCGGACCAGAGCGGCTGCGAACTCCCGGGCAGTGCGGCTGTCGGTCTCACCCTCACTGCTGGCGTCGACGTACACGATCCACGGGTTGCTGGTGTATACCCGTTCCACCTCGACCGACGCGTGCCCGTTCCCGTAGATCAGGATCTTCACGTCTCGGTTGTTCGGGTCGTCAGGGTCACCGTGATCGTCGGCGAGAGTGGTGTTCCATCCAGGGCGCTCCGACGGAAGCTCCTTCTGGCCCAACTCGTGTCGGCAATTGAAGATGATCTCCATGACCTCGTCGTACGTCAGCTCGAGGCGCGTTTTGCCTGCCGCCGCCGCTGCCTCGTCGAGAGCGATGTAGTCACCGGCGTAGAGCGGGATTTCCTCGTTGTCACGGAAGTGACGAAGCGGCCACTGGGCGGGGCCCTGCGGACGCGATTCATCCCTTTCGATGGCGTGGTAGTCGCCAGCCGCCGCGAGCAGAGCCGACGAGAGCGCGCAGGTCTCCGCATACGAGGTCAGGGATGTCTCCACCCGGTTTCCACCCACCCACAGATCGACCACTAGTGGGCCGGGCACGACCATGTCATCTTCGATGTTCAGCAGGTCTTGTCGCCGAACGACGGCAGACCCGATCTCCTTGCCGTCGACGATGGCGGCGTGTTCGGCTGCCGTGAAGTCCACAACCGGGTCGCCGTTCATTGTGTTCGACTCGTACACGGGGGACGCGACGTTCCAGGACGGCGTTGCGAACGGCCACATCGGGCCGGTTCCCGCCTTCCAGTCCGCGTACAACTCACCCGCCCACTCGGGCGACATGGGTGCGAGTTGCAAAGTTGTTGCTCTGCCGGTGTCGATGAGTCGGCGAACGAGCTCGACCCATTTGTCGGAGCCGCGCTCGATTGGTTCCGCGAGCCGGGCGTGCTCGGCGTCATGCGCGGCGACGACTTGCGCCAGCTGCTCCTTGGCCGAGGTGAGGTACTGCTGTTCGGTGCGGGTTTCGGCTATCGTAGTCATATCGATTCTTTTCCTTTGCTAGGTGGGGATTGCGGCCCGGTGGTCTGAAGCACCGGGCTTTCTTCATTCCGGACGCAGCTGCGTCGGAGAAGTTCTGCGTGCACGGCAGCCAACCCGAAGGCGACCACCGCGATGACGACGACGAGCGTCGTGGGGACGGTGAAGCCAGCGACCACCACGGCGGTGATCGCGAGCAGCCAGTTCATCGACCAGTGCGTGCGTCGATGAACTCCTGAAGGTGATCAGCCCGTACTCGGAACCGGGATCGTCCGTCCCGGCCGATGTCGACTGTTCGAATCGCGCCGTCGTGGATCAGCCTGTAGACGGTGTCGACGCTTGTCCCGAGATGATCAGCGACGCTCGGGATGGTGTGCAGACGGACGGCCTCCGCAACACTCGCGGCGGTCATGAGCGCACCAGACCCATTGCGTCGAAAACCTGATCGAAGAGGGCGAGATCTTGGCGGGTGTATCCGTTCACCTCGGTGACGACGCCGTTGATGGTACGCGGCACCTTGAGAGGCTCGCGGCCGTGCTTCGCGACGTATGCGCCCTTCAGGCGCTTGCCGAACTGGCTCCGCACTCGAGAACGTTCGACGCCCCCGATGCCGGTGTCTCGAAGATACGACTCGACATCCTGCGGGATTGTCGCAGTGTCGAGTTCCGGTTCGATGCCGAGGGCCTGGCCGATGACGAACCGGCCCTGCACCTCGAGGTAGGCGTCATCGACGATTCCCTTCAACGCGGCGAGCACGCCGGCCTGGGCCTGAGCCCGTCGTGCGAGGACATCGAGTTGGTCGATGGTGGCGTTCGGGTTGATAGCGCCGCCCTGGCTGAAGTAGGCCTCGATGACGTCGGCCACTTCGGATTGGTACGCGATCAGGAGGGGTCGACGCTGTTCGGACACGCGACTTTCGTCGATCGTCGCGAGGAGCATCAGCGCGGTACGGACGTCGACGATGGTGTGCTCGCGACGCTGGCCATCTCCGGGGACCTGCATCACCGTGGTGGTGACGGAGGCCCACGACTTGTTCATCAGCTTGCGGTGCTGGGGCTGGTACGCAATGCCGAGTGATTCGATGAACGGCTTCAGCAACACGTTTGGCTTGCCGTCGATGTGGACAGCGAGGATGTCTGATCCGTGGAATGGGATCGTCGCGACTTCAGCCGTGGGTTGGGTAATCTGGGGCACGATCGTTTCCTTGACTTAGCGGTTGGGTTTCGGTCTGACTTCCGATCCGGCTCACGGTGTTACAGCACCTGCCGGATCGGGAGTTTTCATATTGCAAACTTTGAGATCTGATTCTTTCGATATGAGAATCCCTGCAATGAATCTACCCGATTCTCAATTTGCGCGCAAGCCTCCTGTATATTTGCAATATGGCAATCGAATATTCGAGGACTCCCATCGGCACGCGGCTGGCGTTTTACCGAAAAATGGCGGGTTTCCGGACCCCTCAGGCATTAGCGGACGCAATTCCAAGCTCCGCCATCACCCGGTCCACGGTCGTCAATATCGAAGTTGGACGAAAAAAAGACCCCTCCTACTCCGAGGTGATGCTCATCGCAAGCGCTCTGGACATTTCGCCGCTTGCATTGATGGTGGATTTTGAGAACCCGTGGAGTCCAATCGATGTTGAGGGCATGGCTCGTCCTTATGGAGGAGTGACGTCGGTCGAGTATGTCTCGATGGTTCAGGTCTTGCAGTCCGAGTACTTTCGTAACCCTCCTGATACCTTTTGGGGTCTCGGGAGGCTTATGGATTCCTTGCACGGCGCAGAGGCGGCCGAGGCGGATGTCGCTGCAGTGGCTGAATCTGTAGCAAGGGGCGATAAGTGGGAAAAGCACGGTACGCACTGGCGGCTGGAGCTGGGTGAAAAATCAGTCAACATCGTTCTCAGTGATCTTGATGTTGATTCGCCCGAAAAGGCGGATCATGCCGCCGTTGAGATCGAGTATCAGGATTTGCTTCAAACAATTGCATTCTTCGACAATGTTGTAGAGAAGAAGCCGCATCTGAATCTGCCAGATTCTGTTTGGAACCGTGTCAATCACATTGGTGATGTTGTTGAGGAGTACTCGCGAGAAGTGCCAATCCCCAATGCGAATGTGAAGAGAAAACCCTGGGCGGGACCATCTCTTACGATGCCCCGTCTAAAGCATCAATCACATCTCAAGCTGCTATTTGATTTCGGCACTCCCGAAACGCGCCGAAGTGCGGTCGGAGCTTTTTCTGAACATCGGTCTGACTTTTACGACATGAATCTCTATAACACTGAGGGTCTCTATTCCCTTGGACTCGTTGATGAGGAGGAAACTGTCGGAGCCGTGCCTGCGATCCCGTCGGACGTAACCGCGCCGGTATCGGGTGAGATTGGGGACGAGCCAGGGAATGGCTGATGGGGTGAAGGGCGAGGGCTCGCTCTACGAGTACCGGAACGGGTACCGCGCGTACATCACGGTGAAGGGGAAGAGGAAGTATTTCTACTTCCCTGGCGTGACGAAGAAGGTTGCGACCCAGAAGCTTCGGGCACTTCTGGGTCAGCGTGACGACGGCACCTTGCCGCGTGGGAAGGACTACACGCTCGCCCAGTGGATGCGGCACTGGTTGTCGACCGCGAAGCTGAAGCCGGCAGTCCACACTAACTACCGGCACAACGTCGAGCACTACATCGTGCCTCAGATCGGGCACCTAAAGCTCAGTGAGCTCGAACCGGAAGACCTCGAGCGGCTCTACGACGACATGCTGTCCGGCAAGCTGTCCAAGGCGCGGGTTCACGCCGGGGATACGAAGCCCACCAAGCGGCCGCTGACACCTCGCGCTGTGATCAACGTACATTCGAACATTCGGCGCTCGCTCACCGTGGCGATGCAGCGCGGCCACGTCGGCCGGAACGTCGCGCAGCTCGTTGAACCGCCTCAGGCGACCAAGGCAGACACTAGGGCGCTGAGCGTGGCCGACGCGAAGGCGGTTCTCGCGCAGGCGAAGACAGACCGTTACGCGGCGCGCTGGTATCTCGGCCTTATGTTCGGGCTGCGGCCCGCGGAAGTGCTCGGGCTCGGATGGGAGCACATCGACTTCACCAGGCGCGTCGTGAAGGTGCGGCGCCAGCTACAGCGGGTGCGGGGGAGTGGCCTGCAGATCATCTCGTCGGCTAAGACCGACTCTGGCTGGCGCGACATTCCCGTGCCCCCGTTCGTCATGGCCATGCTGGCGGAAACGCGGGAGCAGCAGATGGTCGACCGCATTGAGTTCGGGGATACCTACACAGAGTGGGCGTTCGATGATGTGCCAGCCGCGCTGGTGTTCACACAGCCGAACGGCAGGCCTCTCGACATCGGGGTCGACACCAGAGGCTGGAGGAAGCTTCTCGACGCGGCCGGACTTCCGCATGAACGTCGTTACATCGGACGGCACACCGCAGCGTCAATCATGATCGACATGGGGGAGGAGATCTCCGTCGTCTCGAGCATCCTCGGTCACTCAAAAACGTCGTTCACCTATGACACGTACGTGCACCCGATGGAGGACACCAAGCGGGCTACGAGCGACCGTCTCGGAGCCTTCTACGGTTAGAAGGACCGTTTCTTCGAAGGCGAGCGATGCCTAGTCGCCCCTCTGTCAAGTTACGTCTTTGCGGCGTAGCGTAGGTCCTGTTGTCGGTGGTCCCTAATATTGTTTCTTCAAGAAGCCCCACCCGGGCGAATGCCAAACACGTTGAGGTGTTTGTGCGAGGATGACGAAACGAACCAAGCAGGAGGTTTGAAATGGTCCCCACGATTCAATTCTGGTCGCTGGACGACATCACCGAGCGTCGCGCTGCCCTGCTGCAGGAAGCACGTGCATCCATAGAGGAGCTCCGATCCAGAAATGCCGCTTTCATTCTGGAACCGGAAAAACAGGCCATCCTCCGAGAGCTCGACGATCTCGACTATCTCGCCGCGGGCGTACGATCCAGTTAAGGGCGACCCCCAGCTCGTTTCCGCCGTCACCGACTTCGCGCAGCAGCTAATAACGACGACAAACGGGGTTCTCCCCGGTGAGATCGCGTTCTCGGTTCGAGTGTCGGACCAGCACATCACGATCAATCAGGAAAATTCCGCGGGCATACCCTTATTAGTGGGTGGCGAGCAGCTGTTGTGGTTGGGGGTCAACTTCCGATGCATTTGGAATAGCGACAAAGAGTTCTTTGCGATCGACACCTCGTCTTTTCGAGTGCAGCCAGTACGATCGAACACCCCTCTCTTCACCTTCGACTACTTGCGGACCCCTAATTCGTCGACGGTCCCTTGTTCTCACATAAACGTCCACGCTCACCGAGATGAAGTCGTGGCTGCCATGCTGCAGTCAGGCAAACGTCACCGGGGGAAGACTCGGGCCAAAGCTGTCGACTCGGGGAAGATCCCAAGTCTCTCTCAGGTGCACCTACCCGTTGGCGGGCATAGGTTCCGCCCTTGCATCGAGGATGTCCTTCAGATGCTCATTGTCGAGTTCGGTATCGACACCAAGCCGGGGTATCAGGCTGTGCTTGACGCGGGGCGAAGTGACTACCGATCAACCCAACTCAGGACAGCTATAACCGATGATCTTGAACTAGCTGCGGAGATGCTCCGGGAACGCGGGTATGAAGTCACTCGAACTAGCGAAGCGTCTATTCGGCGTCACGATAGATTCGCCGCTTTTTAGGGTTCGCCAGCCGCCCGTTTGCGGTACCAGGTCGGTTTACGGCTGACGAATGGGTGCCATTTCCGGTGCCATTTCAGACGGAGGCCGGGACGCGAGGCCCGCTTGCCCTTTGTTTATTTGGAGGGGATGACCAGGATCGAACTGGCGTCATCAGTTTGGAAGACTGAGGCTCTACCATTGAGCTACATCCCCGCGCGCCGGGTGGCACTCAAATATCGTAGTACAGGTTTGGGCCAGCCCCGGTGCACTAGACTCGGTGAGGTTATTTCCCGGGGCGTAGCTCAGCTTGGTAGAGCGCTCGGTTTGGGACCGAGAGGTCGCAGGTTCGAATCCTGTCGCCCCGACAAGACCCACCAGAAGCATCCGTTCAACAGTTTCGATCCACAGGAGATTTTTCACGTGAAGACCACGGTAGAACAGCTCAGCCCCACGCGCGTCAAGCTCGAGATTTTCGTGACGCCCGAAGAGCTGAAGCCCAGCATCGACCACGCCTACAGCCACATCGCCGAGCAGGTCAACATCCCCGGTTTCCGAAAGGGCAAGGTTCCGCCGCCCCTGATCGACCAGCGCGTCGGCAAGGACGCCGTTCTCGAGCACGCGGTCAACGACGGTCTCGATGGCTTCTACCGCGCCGCGATCACCGAGAAGGAACTGCGGCCGCTCGGCCGCCCCGAGGCCGACATCGTCGAATGGCCGAGCAACAAGGACTTCACGGGCGACCTGCAGCTGAAGATCGAGGTGGATGTCCGCCCCGAGCTCGACCTGCCCGACTACAACGGGCTGGCCGTCACGGTCGACCCGATCGAGGTCAGCGACGAGGAGATCGACAGCGAGCTCGAGAAGCTCCGCAGCCGCTTCGGCACCCTCATCACCGTCGACCGTCCCATCAAGACGGGTGACTTCGCCCAGCTCGACCTGATCGCCACGATCGACGACGCCGAGGTCGACAACGCCACCGGCATCAGCTACGAGGTCGGTTCGGGTGAGCTGCTCGAGGGTCTCGACGGTGTCATCGACTCGCTGACCGCAGGTGAGACCACCTCGTTCGAGGCGCCCCTGCTCGGCGGCGAGTTCGCAGGCAAGGATGCCCTCGTCACGGTGACCATCAACTCGGTCAAGGAGCGCGAGCTTCCCGAGGCCGACGACGACTTCGCCCAGATCTCGAGCGAGTTCGACACGATCGACGAGCTGAAGGCCGACCTCAAGACCCAGGTCGAGCGCCAGAAGGCGTTCAGCCAGGTGACGGATGCCCGCACCAAGACGCTCGATGCGCTGCTCGCCCTCGTCGAGGTGCCGGTTCCCCCGAAGCTGATCGAAGACGAGGTGCACCGTCACCTCGAGAACGAGAGCCGCCTCGAGGACGACGAGCACCGCGCCGAGGTCACCGAGTCCAGCACGTCGACCTTCAAGACGCAGATCCTCCTCGACATCATCGCCGAGAAGGAAGAGGTCAAGGTCAGCCAGGACGAACTGACCCAGTACCTCGTGCAGAGTGCCGCCCAGTACGGCATGGAGCCGGCCGAGTTCGTTCAGGTCCTTGACCAGAACGGCCAGATCCCGTCGATGGTCGGCGAGGTCGCCCGCAACAAGGCGCTCGCCATCGTTCTCGACAAGGCTGTCGTCACCGACAGCAACGGCAAGACGGTCGACGTCTCCGAGTTCACCACGATCGCTCGTGGGGCCGATGAGCCGTTCGTCGCCGTCGATGGCGCAGACGACGACCACGAGGGCCACGACCACAGTGACCACGAGGGTCACTCGCACTAGTCACCTCTGCAGAAAGGGCCCCACGATCATCCGTGGGGCCCTTTTTCGTGCCCCGAGTCTGCCCCCAGCGAACACGGGCTGTGCGGGGGAGACGCTCCACTACATTCGAAGTACCGCAAGTGAATTGGAGCGACACACATGGCCGATATGGCGATGCCAAACAGCGTTTTCGAACGTCTTCTGAAAGACCGGATCATCTGGCTCGGCACTGAAGTCCGTGACGACATGGCCAACGAGATCTGCGCCAAGATCCTGCTTCTGGCAGCGGAAGACCCCCAGCGAGACATCTACCTCTACATCAATTCGCCCGGCGGATCCATCACCGCGGGCATGGCGATCTACGACACGATGAAGTTCGTGCCGAACGACATCGTCACGGTCGGCATCGGTATGGCCGCTTCGATGGGGCAGTTCCTGCTCTCCTCCGGTACCAAGGGCAAGCGGTACATCACGCCGAACGCCCGGGTTCTCCTCCACCAGCCCTCCGGTGGGTTCGGCGGCACGTCCGCCGACATCCAGACCCAGGCCCTTCTCATCCTCGACATGAAGAAGCGCATGGCGGAGCTCACGGCCGAGCAGACCGGCAAGACGCCGGAGCAGGTCATGATCGACGGTGACCGCGACAACTGGTTCACCGCCCAGGAAGCGCTCGAGTACGGCTTCGTCGACTACGTGCGTGAATTCTCCTCCGACGTCGCCGGTGGCGGCGGCACCGAGGTCGAAGACGCCGTCCCCTCCGCATCCAACTAGTCGCAACGCTCACCCCAAGAACAGAGACACTTATGCAAACCCCCATGTTCGGCGGAATGCCGACTTCTTCGCCCTACGGCAACGGTACGAGCCCGTCCGACCGCTACATCCTCCCGACCTTCGAAGAGCGCACGGCCTACGGCTACAAGCGCCAGGACCCGTACGCCAAGCTGTTCGAAGATCGCATCATCTTCCTCGGCGTGCAGATCGACGACGCCTCGGCCGACGATGTGATGGCCCAGCTCCTCGTGCTCGAGAGCCAGGATCCCGATCGCGACATCGAGATGTACATCAACTCGCCCGGTGGCTCGTTCACTGCGATGACGGCCATCTACGACACCATGCAGTACGTCAAGCCGAACATCCAGACGGTGTGCCTCGGCCAGGCGGCTTCGGCTGCTGCGGTCATCCTCGCAGCCGGCACCCCGGGCAAGCGCCTCGCTCTGCCGAACGCGCGGATCCTCATCCACCAGCCCTCCGCCGGTGGCCAGGGCGGCGGCCAGGCATCGGACATCGAGATCCAGGCGCGGGAGATCCTCCGCATGCGCACCTGGCTCGAGTCGACCCTCTCATCGCACTCGAACCGCACCCCCGAGCAGGTGAACAAGGACATCGACCGCGACAACATCCTGAGCGCCGCCGACGCCGTCGAGTACGGCATCATCGACCAGGTGCTGACCTCGCGGAAGAACGTTCCCGCGCTCGTCAAATAAGACCAGCAGCACCAGAGAAAGGCACCCGGCCTGCAGAATGCCGGGTGCCTTTCGCCGTCCCAATGGCCGCTGGCGTCAGTGGCACGGGTTAGGCTCTATCAAGGTCATACGAGGAGGATGAACATGGCACGCATCGGGGAGAGCGCCGACTTGCTCAAGTGTTCGTTCTGTGGCAAGAGCCAGAAGCAGGTTCAGCAGCTCATCGCCGGCCCGGGCGTGTACATCTGCGACGAGTGCGTCGAACTGTGCAACGAGATCATCGAAGAGCGACTCTCTGAGACGGGCGAAGAGGCCTCGAGCGAGTTCGAACTGCCGAAGCCGAAAGAGATCTTCGCCTTCCTCGAAGAGTACGTGATCGGCCAGGAGCAGGCGAAGAGGTCACTCGCCGTCGCTGTCTACAACCACTACAAGCGCGTGCGCGCCAAGAACACCCTCACGTCGGCCGATGCGGTCGCCAACGAGGTCGAGCTCGCGAAGAGCAACATCCTCCTGATCGGCCCGACCGGCTGCGGCAAGACCTATCTGGCGCAGACGCTCGCGAAGCAGCTCAACGTTCCGTTCGCGGTAGCGGATGCCACGGCCCTCACCGAAGCGGGCTACGTCGGCGAAGACGTGGAGAACATCCTCCTCAAACTGCTGCAGGCCGCCGACTTCGACGTGAAGAAGGCCGAGACCGGCATCATCTACATCGACGAGATCGACAAGATCGCCCGCAAGGCCGAGAACCCGTCGATCACCCGCGACGTGTCCGGCGAGGGTGTACAGCAGGCGCTGCTCAAGATCCTCGAGGGCACGGTCGCCTCGGTTCCGCCGCAGGGCGGCCGCAAGCATCCGCACCAGGAGTTCATCCAGATCGACACGACGAACGTGCTGTTCATCGTGGCCGGGGCCTTTGCGGGCCTCGAGGAGATCGTGGCCGAACGCAGCGGCAAGCGGGGCATCGGTTTCAACGCGCCGCTGCACTCCAAGCGCGACGACATCAACCTCTTCAGCGAGGTTCTGCCCGAAGACCTGCACAAGTTCGGGCTGATCCCCGAGTTCATCGGCCGGCTTCCCGTCGTGACCACGGTGACGCCGCTCGACCAGGTCGCGCTCATGCAGATCCTGACCGTTCCCCGCAACGCCCTCGTTCGCCAGTACCAGCGCATGTTCGAGATCGACGGCGTCGAGCTCGACTTCGAGAAGGACGCCCTCGAGGCGATCGCCGACCTCGCGGTGCTCCGCAAGACCGGTGCCCGCGGCCTCCGCGCGATCATGGAAGAGGTGCTCGGGCCGGTCATGTTCGAGGTGCCCTCGACCGACGAGGTCGCCAAGGTGATCATCACGCGCGAGGCCGTCGTGTCGAACGCTGCACCGACGATCGTGCCGCGTGCGGCTGCGCGTCGCGTCGAGAAGTCGGCGTAGAGCAGCTGGGTTCGTCGGCTGAACTCTCCGGCGCCGGTGCCGGAATCATCCAACCGGTCGCGGCCGGGATCGTCGCAGGTATCACGGGGTTCGCCAGTTCGTTTGCGCTCGTCATCGCGGGACTGCACGCCGTCGGGGCGTCGGATGCCCAGGCCTCCTCAGGGCTCCTGACGCTGTGTCTCGCGGTCGCGGTGCTCTGTATCGTGCTCGCCCGCGTCTACCGGATGCCCATCTCGTTCGCCTGGTCGACCCCCGGAGCAGCGCTCCTCATCGCCGCCAGCGCGACGACGAACGACTTCTCCGCTGCGGTCGGCGCCTTCGTCGTGTGCGGGCTCCTCATTGTGTTGTGCGGGCTCTGGCCTGCACTCGGCCGAGCCATCACCCGAATCCCGAAGTCGATCGCGAGTGCGATGCTGGCGGGCATCCTGTTCCCGATCTGCCTGGCACCGGTGCAAGCCGTGACGCAGATCCCGGCACTGGCGATCCCGGTGGTGGTGGTGTGGCTGGTTCTGTTCCGGTTGGCGCCGCGGTGGGCCGTTCCGGCGGCGATGCTGGTGGCGGCCATCGGGATCGGGGTCTCAGCGGGTTCGGGCTGGCTCACCTCAGCCTCGACGTCGCTCGTGCCGGCCTTCGCGTTCGTGCCGCCGCAGTTCGACGCCTTCGTGATCGTCAGTCTCGGGCTGCCGCTGTTCATCGTGACGATGGCCGGGCAGAACGTGCCCGGGTTCGTGGTGATGTCGACCTTCGGCTACACCGTTCCGCCGCGGCCGGTGCTGGTGGCATCCGGCGCCGTCACGGCCGTGGGCGCGCTGTTCGGCGGCCACGCGGTCAACCTCGCGGCGATCACGGCGGCGATCATGGCCGGACCCGACTCGCACCCCGACCGATCCCGTCGCTGGGTCGCGACCTTCGCCTCGGGCTTCGTCTACATCGTGTTCGGGCTCGGGGCGGGCTTCGCGGTCGCTCTCATCTCGGCGTCGCCGCCCATCCTGATCACCGCCGTAGCCGGCCTCGCGCTGCTGGGCGCCCTCGTCGGAGCGGTGACCACTTCGCTCGAGGATGTCGCCCACCGCATCCCCGCGATCGCGACCTTTCTCGTGACCGCGTCGGGCATCGTCATCGTCGGCATCGGCAGTGCCTTCTGGGGTCTCCTCGTCGGCGGCCTCATTATGCTGGTCGCGGCCTCGCCCCGGCCTCGACCCCGCCCCTGACGCTCGCGTTTCCGCGCAACTCTGTGAGAGCGCGGCTATCTGCTGAGCGCGACCGCCCCACCGCCCGCTCTCGGCATCCCGCGTCGCTCTCACCGTGCGCGAAGGGGAGTGCCACGAAGTCCTCTTCCACCCGCGGATCGACGGCGACCTCACCGGCGCTGAAGAGCGCCCCGAGCAGCAACGGGCCAGGCGCCGCTCGCGAAGGCGACACGGCCAGCCAGCCGCGGGTCAGGGTCGGGGTCGGGGTCGGCGATCAGGCTGACGCCGGCTAAGTGGGTCGTCGTGCCTCATGCTGGGTAAAGATCGAGCATCCGCCAACTGCGGACGGGCGCTGCCTCCAGCGTCAGGCGTCGTCGTCGGTGTACTCGTCGGACTGCGAGACGGTCGCCTCGTCGGTGTCGGGATCGTAGTCGATGCGGGTGCCGTCGTCGAACTCGACGACGGGGCGGCCCTCAAGCCAGGTGAGAGTCCAGTACCACATCGACGTGTCGACGTTCTGCTCGGCGAGATCGCCCTCGATGTCGAGCACGGCGTCGATGACGGCCTGGGGGAGACGGGTGGGCGGTTCGTCGCCGCTCGACCAGCGGGTTCCGACGGAAATCATGTGTTCAGCTCCAAAGCGAGGGAAAAAGCAGTTCAGACGGTGATGTTGTAGGTGACCCACGCGGTCTTGTCGGCCAGCTTGTCATAGACGCGCTGCGCCGTGGCGTTGTCTCCGGCGGTGATCCAGCGTACGACATCGAGCCCGCGGGCGTCGGCGAGTGACCGCAGCGACGTGAGAAGGACCGTCGCCACACCGCCCCCACGGGCATCCGGTGCGACGAAGAGATCGTCGAGGTACAACCCGCGTGCTCCGGCAAGGGGCCGTGCGAATTCACGCACGTGTGCGAGCCCGACCAGCTGCCCGCCGCCGTCGACGGCCACGAACCCTTCCGTCTCGTGCGCGGGGTCGAGCAGCCAGCCCCAGACGCGCGTCGCGATGTCACCCGCGGTCGGTGAATTGTAGAACTCGCCGTAGCCGATGTAGAGGCGCTGCCACTGGTCGGCATCGCCTGATTCGACGGGCCGAATGCTCACTTCACCGGCCAGCGGATGCCCGCTCACGCGTCGCCCGCCTCCAGCACGATCTCGGTGACGGCGAGCTCGGGGCCCTCGACGAAGGTCAACGTCTCGATGCGACCGACCTGCCTGAGGTCGTCGGATGCCAGCGCGAGCTCTTCGAGAGCCGCAGCGGGGCCCGCGATGGTCGCCGAGACGACGGGCGTCTTCTGCGAGGCCTTGGCGTCGGTCTTCGCGCGCCGGATGCCCACCAGGGCGTGACCGGCGAGTCCGAGCAGCGTGCTGTGCGCGGGAAGGGCGGGCGCAGCATCCGGAGCGAAAGCCGCACCCTCACCGCCGGTCACACCGGTCGGCCAGAGCGCGCGATGCACCGACGAGCCGTCGGCGTGCGTCCACGACCAGACCTCTTCGGTCGCGAACGGGATGAACGGGGCGAGCAATCGCAGCAGCACGTCGATCGCCGCCTGCAGGGCGAGAACAGCAGAGGCCTTGGCCGCGGCATCCGACGACGCGCTGTAGGCACGTTCCTTCACGAGCTCCAGGTAGTCGTCGCAGAAGGTCCAGAAGAACGTCTCGGTGACTTCGAGCGCGCGGGCATGGTCGTAGCTCTCGAACGCAGCGGTCGCGGCCACGATGACCTCATCGAGCTGCGTCAGCATCGACAGGTCGAGCGGGTGCGTGACGCCGAACGACCCTTCGGGCAGCTCGAACCCGTAGACGAATTTCGCCGCATTCAGCACCTTGATGGCGAGCCGGCGGCCGATCTTGATCTGGGTCGGATTCTGCGGGTCGAAGGCGGCATCTGTTCCGAGGCGGCTGGATGCTGCCCAGTACCGCACCGCGTCCGAGCCGTGAGCCTCGAGAACGGCGGCGGGAGTGACGACGTTGCCCTTCGACTTCGACATCTTCTTGCGGTCGGGGTCGACGATGAAGCCACTGAGCGCGGCGTGCCTCCACGGCGTGCGGCCGTCTTCGAGCGCCGAGCGGAGCATGGTGGAGAACAGCCAGGTGCGGATGATGTCCTGTCCCTGGGGCCGCAGGTCGTAGGGCGCGACGAGCTGCCAGAGCTCGGGGTCCCGCTCCCAGCCGCCGGCCAGCTGCGGGGTGAGCGACGAGGTCGCCCAGGTGTCCATCACGTCGAGTTCGCCGACGAAACCGCCGGGCTGGTTGCGAGAGGATTCGGGGTACCCGGGAGCGGCATCCGTCGACGGATCGACCGGGAGCGACGCCTCGTCGGCGACGATCGGCTGGTCGAAGACGGGGTTGCCGTCACCGTCGAGCGGGTACCAGACCGGGATCGGCACGCCGAAGAAGCGCTGGCGGGAGATCAGCCAGTCGCCCGTGAGGCCGTTGACCCAGTTGTCGTAGCGCACCTTCATGAAACCCGGGTGCCATTCGACCTCGTTGCCCATGTCGAGCAGGCGCTGGCGCAGTTCTTCGTCGCGCGCGCCGTTCCGGATGTACCACTGGCGGGTCGACACGATCTCGAGCGGCTTGTCGCCCTTCTCGAAGAACTTGACCGGGTGGATGATCGGCTTCGGGTCTCCGATCAGTTCACCTGACTCACGAAGGAGGTCGACGACCGTCTGCTTGGCCGAGAAGATCGTCTTGCCGGCGATCTCGGCATACGCAGCGAGCCCACCCTCGCTGGTGATGACATCCGGAGCCTCGCTGATGATGCGCCCGTCGAAGCCGACGATCGCGCGGTTCGGCAGAGAGAGATCGCGCCACCAGATCACGTCGGTGAGGTCGCCGAACGTGCAGACCATGGCGATGCCGGCGCCCTTGTCGGGCTGGGCGAGGTGATGGGCGACGACCGGCACGGAGACGCCGAAGAGGGGAGTGGTGACGGTCGTGCCGAAGAGCGGCTTGAAGCGCTCGTCATCCGGATGAGCGACCAGCGCGACGCAGGCCGCGAGCAGTTCCGGGCGGGTGGTCTCGATGAAGATGTCGTCGCCGGCGGCCGTCGTGCCGTCGGCGTTCTCTGCATGGAACGCGATGCGGTGGTACGCACCCGGCATGTCCTTGTCTTCGAGCTCGGCCTGCGCGACCGCTGTGCGGAACGTGACATCCCAGAGCGTCGGAGCCTGGGCCTGGTAGGCCTCGCCACGCGCGACGTTGCGGATGAAAGCCAGCTGGCTCGCTCGCATCGACGAGTCGGCGATGGTGCGGTAGGTCTGCGTCCAGTCGACAGAGAGGCCCAGCCGGTGCCAGAGTGCCTCGAACTGCTTCTCGTCTTCGACCGTCAGGCGCTCGCAGAGTTCGATGAAGTTGCGGCGGCTGATCGGCTTCTGGTCGGCCGCTTTGCCGCTCTTGTTGTCGCCGCCCTCGTAGGGTGGCACGAAGTCGGTGGTGTACGGCAGCGTCGGGTCGCAGCGTACGCCGTAGTAGTTCTGAACGCGGCGTTCGGTGGGCAGGCCGTTGTCGTCCCAGCCGATCGGGTAGAACACACTCCTGCCGCGCATGCGCTGGAAGCGGGCGATGACATCGGTGTGCGTGTACGAGAAGACGTGACCGATGTGCAGTGATCCGGATGCCGTCGGCGGCGGGGTGTCGATCGAGTAGACGTTCTCGCGGGTGGTCAGCGCGCGGTCGAAGCGGTATGTGCCGCGCTCACTCCACAGGTCGTCCCACCTGCCTTCGAGGCCTTCCAGCGCGGGTTTGTCAGGTACGTTCGCGGTCACGGTGGCCCTCCAGGCACTATAGGCGGCACCGAGTCTGGGGTGCCTTTTGTGATGTCGCCCCAGTTTACCCAGCCGGCGGCGACGCGCGGTGACCGTTAGCCGAGAGCGGTCAGGGACGAAATCATCCTCGCGGACGATTCCTGCCGCACCGGGGTTCCCTAGACTCAGGGCAGCCCGTGGGGGGAATCGACGGGCGAATTCTGTACGCCGCCCAGAGAACCGGGCCGACACGAAGGTGCCAACGTGGGTGTTGTCCGCAAGTGGGTCTTTCCGATCATCCGACTCGTCGTGGTCGTCGCCATCGCGGCGGCGCTCTGCAAGCTGGCGTTCTTTCCCGACACGCAGGCGGTCGCCGATCCCGCCGTGCCGACGGGGGAACTCACGGAACCGCAGGCGACGGTCACGACCGGCACGATCTCGAACGATGTCACGGTGAAGGCGACGGTGAGCGCAGATCCGGCGTCGCCGATCCGGGCGACTGCGATCGGGGTGGTCGACGAGGTTCAGGTCGCCGTCGGGGCGACGGTGGCGGCGGGTGACACCATCTTCGACATCAGGGTGGAGACCCAGCGCGATCCGGTCGAGACGACAGGGCCCGACGGCTCGGTCATCCAGACCCCGCGGAAGCCGCTGGTGACCTACGTCGACGTGACGGCCCCGATCGCCGGAATCGTGAGTGCGCTGCCCGTTCTCGCCGGCCAGTCGATGGCCGTCGGAGACGTGGCCGGCCAGATCGCGCCGCCGACCTTCTCGGTGACGGGATCGCTGAACGCTGCCGACCAGTACCGGTTGGTCAGCCAGCCGACCGAGGCGCAGGTGGCGATCACCGGCGGGCCGGCACCGTTCGCCTGCACGAACCTCACGATCCTGTCGCCTCTGGCCGGTTCGGACGGCAGCGGCTCGGGCGGCTCGGGCGGGAGTGGCGGCGGGAGCAACGGAGGTGGCGGTGGTGCGGGCAGCGGTGCGGGCGGCGGCAGCGGCTCGGGCAACACCCTCCGCTGCAGCGTGCCGGGTGACGTGCGCGTCTTCTCCGGACTCGCCGCCGACGTCACCATCGCCGCGGGCAAGGCCGAGAACGTGCTGGTCATCCCCACCACAGCCGTCGAGGGCACCGCGCTGAACGGTAACGTCTGGTTCGTGCTGCCCGACGGAACGACCGAGCAGAGGCCGGTCATCCTGGGCCTGACCGACGGCAGCATGGTGCAGGTCGTCTCGGGCCTGGCCGCCGGAGACACCGTGCTGCAGTTCGTTCCCGGGGCGGTTGCTCCGACCGACGGCTGTGGGGGCGTGCCGAACTGCTTCGACATCGGTGGCGGCGGCGTCGCCGTGGCGGGGTGAGCGCATGACGTTCCTCGAACTGAGGGGGGTGGGCCGCACGGTCTCCCGGGTGGATGACCGCCCCCTCGTCATCCTCGACGGCGTCGACCTCGTTGTGGAGGTCGGCGACCGCCTCTCGATCGTCGGCCGGTCGGGCTCCGGCAAATCCACGCTGCTGAACCTGCTCGGGTTGCTCGATTCGCCGACCGAGGGCGAGATCTTCCTCGACGACGAACCGACGCGCCACTTCTCCGCACGGCGGCGCGACGTGACGCGGGGCCGCGACGTCGGGTTCATCTTCCAGCAGTTCAACCTGCTGCAGGGCCGCACCGCGCTCGAGAACGTGATGACGCCGCTCCTCTACGACACCGGATCGGCGTTCTGGCGACGCCGCGCGATCGCGAGCGAGATGCTCGACCGGGTCGGGCTCGGTCACCGCCTGTCGTCGACCCCGGATCGGCTCTCGGGCGGCGAACAGCAGCGCGTGGCGATCGCCCGCGCGCTGGTGCGGCGCCCTCGGCTCATCCTCGCCGACGAGCCGACCGGTGCCCTCGACATCGAGACGGGTGAGATCGTCATGGCGCTGCTCGACGAGATCGCGACGGCCTCGGATGCTGCGCTCGTGACGATCACGCACGACCCGGCGATCGCGGCGCTCGGGGCGCGGCGGTTCCGGCTCGAGCGCGGTGCGCTGGTGGATGCCGCGGCTACCGCCCCCCGTCCACTCGCCGTCGGAGAAGAGGACCACGGCGGCGCTGAGGTCACAGGCGACATGGCGGCGCTGTCATCCTCTTTTGCGCACGCCGCAGACGAAGGCGGCGACTCGTGAGGGGGTTGACTACCGCGTTCGTCGGGAGCGTCATCGAGGCGTGGGCGGAGCTCCGCATCCACCGCACGCGGGTGCTGCTCTCGCTGGTCGGCGTCGCGGTCGCCGTGTGTGCGCTGACCAGCGTGGTCGCGCTAGGGAACATCGCGCAACAGGCCACCATCGAGACGAGCGAGCGGTCGAGCGGGCGGCCGGCGACGCTGTACGTGTCGGCGTTCACGGCCGACGGTTCTGCGCCGCCGACCGCCACCATGGACAGGACCTGGAACGAGGCGCTCGAACGCTACAGCGTGCACTACGCCAGCCGGGTGAACCAACAGCAGGTGAGCATCCAGTTCATCGACGGCGTCAGCCCGGTGAACGCGACCCTCGTCGACCAGCCGTACGGCACGATGCACCGCGTCGAGGTGGTGAAGGGATCGTGGTTCGGTGAGACGGATGCGACCCGCCTCGCGCCCGCCCTGATCGTGAACGACATCTTCTGGCAGCGGCTCGGCTCGCCCGACCTCGCGACCCACCCCACCGTGAGCCTCGTCGGATCGAAGCCGGTCACGGCCGTCATCACCGGGGTCACCGCTGCCCTTGCCTACGAGGACCAGCCGAGCATGATGATGCTGAACGACTCGTACACCCGGCTCGCCGACCAGCTGGCGACGGATGCTTCGTACCCCGCCTATCCGTCGTACGAGATGTGGGTGCCGCCCTCGATCTCTGCGGAACTGACGTCCCGGCTGCAGTCGGACTTCAGCGCCTCACTCGGCGAGGGTGCCACCGCGCAGGTGAACCGGCAGGACTACGCGGCGTACGGCGACGATCCGTTCCTTCCGATCAAGCTGATGATCAGCGGGGTGGCGGTGCTGGTGCTGCTGCTCGGGGCGCTCGGGCTCGTGAACATCTCGCTCGTCACGGTGCGGCAGCGCATCCAGGAGATCGGCATCAGGCGGAGCTTCGGCGCGACGGCCGCGCGGGTGTTCTTTGCGGTGATGATGGAGAGCGTGGTCGCCACTGTCGCGGCGGGGGTCGTCGGCGTGATGCTGTCGATCCTCATTGTGAAGAGCCCGTGGGTCGAGGATGTCATCTCGCAGGGAGTGTCCGACATCCCGGCGTTCCCGCTCGACGCGGCCCTGCTCGGGCTCGCGGCGGCGACCCTGGTGGGCGCGATCGCGGGCTTGCTGCCGGCGCTCGTGGCGGTGCGCGTGAAGGTGATCGACGCGATCCGCTACTGACGCCCTGCGCCCCCCTCCGCCCCCGCCCGCCGCCCTCCCCCCGCCCCCGCACTCCTCCGCACCCCCCGCGGCACGCCGGGGGTGCGTAAAAGAGGAGGGGGGCCTCGTTGAGGTCGTATTCGACCCTGCGATGCTCCCCTCCTCTTTTGCGACGGGCGGCTCTCGACAGACCGCGGCGGGCGGCGGCCGGCAGAGGCGCTAGGGGAGCTTCGCGAGACCCGCGCGGAGGCGCGCCAGTTCGGTCAGGAGGGTCTCGGGCATCCGGTCGGCGCCGAGCGTGCCGAAGTAGGCTTCCGTCTCGTCGGCCTCAGCCAGCCAGGCGGCCTTGTCGACGCCGGTGAGGGTCGCAAGATCCGCGTCCGAGAGGCCAAGGCCTTCGACGTTCAGCTCGTGCACGAGCGGCAGCCCGCCGATCGGTGTCTGGCGCGCGGCCACGTCACCTTCGAGGCGACGGATGATCCACTCGACCACCCGCGAGTTCTCGCTGAAGCCCGGCCAGATGTACGACCCGGCGGAGTCCTTGCGGAACCAGTTGACCTGGAAGATCGGGGGAGCGTTCTCGCCCAGCACGTCGCCCATGTCGAGCCAGTGCTGGAAGTAGTCGGCCATGTTGTAGCCGACGAACGGCAGCATCGCGAAGGGGTCGTGGCGGAGGCGACCGACGGCACCGGCCGCGGCAGCAGTGGTCTCCGAGGCCATGGTGGCCCCGACGAACACGCCGTGCGCCCAGTTCTTCGACTGCGCCACGAGCGGCACGGTCGACGGGCGGCGCCCGCCGAACAGGATCGCGTCGACGACGACGCCCTCGGGCGACTCCCACTCCGCAGCGATCGAGGGGCACTGGTCGGCCGTCACCGTGAAGCGGGCATTCGGGTGCGCGGCGGGCGTCGGGGAGGCCGGCGTCCAGTCGTTGCCCTGCCAGTCGAGCAGGTGAGACGGCGGGGTCGGCGTGAGGCCCTCCCACCAGACATCCCCGTCATCCCGGAGCGCGACGTTCGTGAAGATCGTGTTGCCCCACATCGTGTCGACGGCCGTCTGGTTCGTCTCGATGCCGGTGCCGGGTGCGACGCCGAAGAAGCCGCGTTCGGGGTTGATCGCGCGGAGCCTGCCGTCGGGGCCGGGGCGCATCCAGACGATGTCGTCGCCGATGGTCTCGACCTTCCAGCCGGGAATGGTCGGCTTCAGCATGGCGAGGTTCGTCTTGCCGCAGGCCGAGGGGAACGCTGCGGCGACGTGGTAGGCGCGGCCCTCGGGCGACGTGATCTTCACGAGCAGCATGTGCTCGGCCATCCAGCCCTCGTCGCGGGCCATCACCGAGGCGATGCGAAGGGCGAAGCACTTCTTGCCCAGCAGGGCGTTTCCGCCGTAACCCGATCCGAACGACCAGATCTCGCGGGTCTCCGGGAAGTGCGCGATGTACTTCGAGGGGTTGTGCGGCCACGCGACATCCACGTCGCCGGCGGCAAGGGGCGCGCCGACGCTGTGCAGGGCGGGCACCCAGGGTGTGTCGTCGGTGATCAGATTCAGCACGGATGTGCCGATCCGGGTCATCAGCGCCATGCTGACCACGACGTAGGGCGAGTCGGTGACCTGCACGCCGACCTGCGAGAGCGGGCCGCCGACCGGGCCCATCGAGAACGGAACGACGTACATGGTGCGCCCGCGCATGCTGCCCCGGAAGAGCGGGAGGAGTTCGTTCTTCATCTCAGACGGCTCGCGCCAGTTGTTCGTGGGACCGGCGTCGATCTCCGTGGTCGAGCAGATGAAGGTGCGGTCTTCGACCCGGGCCACGTCAGCCGGATCGCTGCGGGCCAGGAAGCTGTTCGGGCGCCACTCCGGGTTCAGGCGGATCAGCGTTCCCTGCGCCACCATCTCCTTGGTCAGGCGGTCGTACTCGGCCGTGGATCCGTCGCACCAGACCACGTCGGTGGGCCCGGTGAGCGCGGTGACGTCGGCGATCCACGCAGCCAGCCCGGCATCGATGCGCAGGGTGGGCGGAGTCTCGGATGCCCGCTCGGGCCGGCGTCCGACGCTGTCGACCCGGGTGGGGAACTTCGACGTAGAGGTTTTCTGTGTGGGTCGTTGCAAGAGGCTCACGATCGCTCCGCTCGTTCTGTGTCGGGCACCCCTCGATTGAAAGGATGCAGAAGTTCTGTGGTGTTCTTCCACTGTGCGCTCTATTTGCGCTAAATTCAGAGAAAGTATCGCGAAAGATCGCCCGTTCTTTACAGGAGGCAAAGATGCCATCGACTCTCGACCTGATCACCCTCGGTCGCCGCATCCGGCACTTCCGGAAGGCCGCCGACCTCACGCTCGACCAGCTCGGCGAGAAGGTGGGGGTCGTCGGGAGCCAGCTCTCCCTCATCGAGAACGGTCGGCGCGAGCCGAAGTTCTCCCTGCTGCAGTCGCTCTCCTCTGTGCTCGGCGTCCCGCTCTCCGACCTGCTCTCCGAGGAGGCGCCGGATGCCCGCACCGCCCTCGAGATCGAGCTGGCCCGGGCGCAGACCGGCGATCTCTACGCCTCGCTCGGGCTCCCGCGGGTGCCCGCCAGCCGGAACCTCCCGCAGGAGACGCTCGAATCCCTCGTCGGACTCCACCGTGAGCTGATCCGGCGCGCGACCGAGTCGATCGCGACGCCCGAGGAGGCGCGCCGGGCGAACACCGAGTCACGCGAGCGGATGCGCGAGCAGAACAATCATCTGCCCGAGCTCGAGAAGATCGTCGAGCAGACGCTCGCCAGGGTGGGCCACACCGGCGGCGCGCTCAGCCACCGAACGGTGAGCCTCCTGGCCGAAGACCTCGGCTTCCGCCTCATCCACGTCAACGACCTGCCGCACTCTGCCCGCTCGGTGACCGATCTCGAGAGCGGTCGCATCTACCTGCCGCCGGCGTCGATCCCCGGTGGGCACGGGCTCCGTTCGATGGCGCTCCAGGCGATGGCGCACCGTGTTCTCGGGCACACGCCCCCGCAGAACTACGCGGACTTCCTGCAGCAGCGGCTCGAGATCAACTACTTCGCGGCGGCGTCGCTGATGCCCGAGGCGGCATCGGTCAAGTTTCTGCAGGGGGCCAAGGCCCGGCGCGACCTCTCGGTCGAGGACTTCCGCGACGCGTTCGGTGTCACTCACGAAGCGGCGGCGCTCCGGATGACCAACCTCGCCACCTCGCACCTCGGCATCGACGTGCACTTCCTGCGCCTTACGGATGACGGGGCCATCCAGAAGGCGTATGAGAATGACGGCCTGCCGCTGCCTCAGGACGTGACGGGGGCAGTGGAGGGCCAGTTCGTCTGCCGCAACTGGGCCGCGCGCGTCGCACTCACCCGCACGAATCGGAGCACCGAGTTCTACCAGTACACCGACACTCCGTCGGGGACGTTCTGGTGCGCCACCCAGACCGGGACGACCGCCGCGGGCGAGTTCTCGATCAGCTTCGGCACCTCGTTCGCCGACGCGAAGTGGTTCCGTGGGCGCGACACCGAGAAGCGCGCTCTCTCCCGCTGCCCCGACGAGTCGTGCTGCCGGCGCCCCGCTTCGGCGCTGGTGGAACGCTGGTCGGAGAGCGCCTGGCCGAGCGCCCGCCTGCACGCACATGTGCTCTCTCCGTTGCCGTCGGGCAAGTTCCCGGGCGTCGACGACCGGGAAGTGTACGAGTTCCTGGAGTCGCACGCGGCGTCCTGAGGTCGGGTCCCCCTCAATGAGGACTGCGGATGTCGCGGGTGGCGGTTAGGGTCAACAGGTGCAGATCTTCTCCCGAACCACCACGGTCGCCCGCGCGCTTGCCGGCACCGTCGCCGTCGTGGCCCTCGTGCTCGGCGGGTCCCTCGCCGCAACGGCAGCTCCCGCCGCGAGCAGCGCCGCCGCGAATGCGCTGAGCGCCGACTCCGACGCATCGCCCCGCGCCACAGAGACGGCGGCGAGCATCCAGGCCCAGGCTGCGGCACAGGCCACTCTTCAGCAGACTCTCGCGGCGACCCATTCGGCCGGCACCCCGGTGGCCGCGCCCTCAGGCCCTGCCGCAGCTCCGGAGAGCGCCGATCGCCAGGCCTCCGCCGCCGTGGCGAAGTTCACCGCCGGCAACATCATCGACGACTCCCTCTTCTACACGGGTACGGCAATGACCGCCTCGCAGGTGCAGTCGTTCCTGGCCTCGAAGGGCTCCGGATGCACGGCAGGCGCCCTGTGCCTGAAGAACTACCGGCAGACCACCTACACGCAGGCCGCCGACCAGATGTGCGGCCAGTATGTCGGCGCTTCCAACGAGACGGCCGCCACCATCGTCTACCGGGTCGGCCAGCTCTGCGGCGTCAGCCAGAAGGTGCTGCTCACGCTCATCCAGAAGGAGTCCTCGCTGGTCGCGACCACGAGCCCCTCGGCCGGCGACTATGAGACCGCAACGGGATACGGCTGCGCCGACACGCAGGCCACCTGCGACAAGTACTACTACGGCTTCTACAATCAGGTCTACAACGCTGCGTGGCAGTTCAAGCGCTACCTCAACCCGCCCGGACGCACCCTCGACTTCACCTACTTCCCGGTCGGCAAGATGACGAGCATCCAGTACAACGACGACACCAGCTGCGGCTCGTCGAAGGTCACGATCACGAACGCGGCCACCGCGGCGCTCTATTACTACACGCCGTACCAGCCGAACAAGGCTGCGCTCGCGAACCCCTACGGCACGGGAGACGCGTGCTCGGCCTACGGCAACCGCAACTTCTTCTACGTGTACTCGGACTGGTTCGGCACGCCGAACGCCGCGCCCGACCAGTTCTTCACCGATGTGACGCCCACGACGGCGAAGTACGCCGACATCCAGTGGATGGCGAGCCTCGGTTTCGGCACCGGTACGGCCGCCGCGAACGGCACCCGCATCTACTCGCCCACCCAGGTGATCAACCGGGGCACGACCGCGATCTACCTCTACCGCTACAGCGGGCTGCCGTTCACGCCGCCTGCGACGCCGTCGTTCGTCGACGTGCCGAAGACGAGCGGCTCGTACACCGCCGTCGAATGGATGCTGGCGAACCACCTGGTCACGCTGCCCGCCGACAAGAAGTTCTCGCCCGCTTCGAACGCCACCCGTACCGACCTGGCCGTCTGGCTCTCGGCCTACAGCGGTGACACACTGCCGAACCCTGCAACACCGTCGTTCACCGACGTTCCGACGTCGAACCCGAACTACCGCGCCATCGAGTGGATCAGGGCGAACAAGATCTCGACCGGCACCGGGTTCGGGCCCGCCACTCCGGTCACGCGCGACGTGCTGGCGGCGTTCCTCCACCGCTACTACCTCCGCCCGTAGTCCGCGCGGCGTCCGCTCTCGCGTTGTCTGCTCTGGCGACCGTCGCGGGGCTCAGGCGGTGAAGCCGCCCGCGAGAGCGTCGAGCGCCTTGACCACGAACGGCTCGAGCGATCCGCGAGACGGGCCGGCGGCCGCCCACTCCTGCGCCGCAGCCACGACGGCGCCCGTCGCGGCATACGCCAGGGTGCGCGGCCTGAGCGACTCGGGATCGAGCCCCAGCCGCACGCCCGCGAAGGTCGCAAGCACGCCGGCCCAGCGCGCGAACCTCGTCAGTGCGGATGCCTGCACCTCCGCCACCGAGCCGATGAACGGGTACTGCGTGAGGATCCACGGCACACGCGACGGGCCGAAGTCGCGGGCGACGGCCGCCAGGGCAGAACCCAGCGCACGGGGGAGGGGGGCATCCGGGGCCTGCTCGTCGAGGCGCCGCTGCAGAACCTCGGATGCCCGGTCGAGGTCGCCCCAGAAGACATCGCTCTTGCCGTCGAAGTAGTTGAAGAAGGTCGAACGACCGACGCCGGCGCGCTGGGTGATCTGCTCCACGGTGGTTCGGGCGTAGGTGTTCTCGAAGAAGAGTTCGAACGCTGCCTCCTCGAGGAGTTCGCGCGACGAGGCGCGAGGTCGACCGCGCGCGGGCCGGGCAGTCGTGTCCGACTTCTCCTCCACAGCTATTCCTCTCGGCAGATCTGTCCACAGCAGCCTATCCATCCACGCGCGGAACGAGTCGCCCCCCGTCATACACAGACGTGCCGAAGACGAACCCCGGCTTCCCTTCGATCGGATGCTGCGGCCGCGCGGTGGCGCTTCGGGTCAGCACTGCGGGGCAGCGGCCCTTCCGGGCACGGGTCAGACCGCGGTGATGCGCAGCACGAGGGCTTCCTCCGGGGCGAGCGGGGGAGCCGCGAGACCCACTTCTGCCAGCAATCGGCCAGACAGCGTGAGCGATCCCTCCCCGAGCCACGGCGGCAGGATCGGCGCGAGATACCGTGGTTCGGCGCCGACATCGAGCACCGAGACGCGGTAGGTGGTGTTCGCATCCAGGCCGGGCACGAGCACAGGAGCCGGAACCGCATCCAGCGGGGAAGCCATCGCCACTACGGCGAACACCGCGTCGCTCTGGTCGTCGGTGACGACACCGTGCACCCACAGCGTCGGGTCGGGTCGGTCGGCGCGCACGACGGTGCCCCCGTGGATGATCGGCCGCACCTCCCTGTAGGCGTCGAGCCAGCGCGTGATCTCTTCGAGCTCGGCTTCGCTCGCCTCGAGGAGGTTCCACTCGATGCCCGCCCAGCCGAAGAGGGTCGTCGCGAAACGGAAGGCCGCGGAGTGGGTGCGACCCGTCGTGTGCGAGCGGGGCGCGCCGAGGTGCACTCCGAGCACTTCGGGCGGAAGCAGCAGCGAGGTGTAGCGGTAGATCGACTGGCGTTCGAGCGGATCGTTCGTGTCGCTCGCCCAGACGCGGGTCGTTCGTTCGAGCACAGCCAGATCGGCCCGCGCTCCGCCCGACGCACACGACTCGATCTCCAGAGCGGGGTGGCGGGCCAGGAGCGCGTCCATCAGGCGAGCGGCGGCCCGAGTCTGTGCGTGCGTGCGTGTGACCGGCACATCGCGGTTGTGGTCCCATTTGAGGTAGCGGATGTCGTACTCACCGAGCAGCGCATCCAGCGCTTCGAAGACGGCGGTGAAGGCATCCGGGTTGGCGAGATCGACGACGAGCTGGTTGCGGGCGAGCAGGGGAGTGGCTCCCGGAGTCTCCGTCAGGATCCAGTCGGGGTGTTCGCGCGCGAACCGTGAGTCGGGGTTAGCCATCTCGGGTTCGACCCAGAGTCCGAAGTCGAGGCCGAGACCCGTGACGTAGTCGATCAGTGGGCCGAGTCCCTGCGGCCAGCGTTCGCTGTCGACAGTCCAGTCACCGAGTGCCCGTCGGTCGTCGGTGCGACCGGTCATCCAGCCGTCGTCGAGCACGAACCTCTCGGCGCCGACCCGGGCACCGGCATCCGCCAGACGCCGGAGCGTGAGTTCGTCGTGGTCGAAGTAGACGGCCTCCCAGGTGTTGAGGATGACGGGGTGGGCACGATCTTGGAACCCGCGCTCTCGCCGCAGGAAGCGATGGAAGCGCTGAGAGGCGGCATCCAGTCCCTCGTTCGACCACGCCGCCGAGAGCCAGGGCGTGCTGTATGACTCTTCGGGAGCGAGAACGACCTCGCCCGGCGCGAGCAACTCACCGGCGCCGATGATCGAGAGGGCGGAGACCTGGCGTTCCACCCAGACGCGCTGGCTGCCGCTGAAACCGAGATGCGCGGCCCAGACGTCTCCCGACCGGAACCCGTACCCGGGGGTGCCGGCGACGGTCAGGAAGGACGCATCGTGACCGGGACGACCGTGGCGCGACTCCCTCAGCCACGCACCGTGCCGCAGAGTGCTCCGCTGCGGCATGCGTTCGGTCAGCCAGTGCCCGGTGAAATCGAGGAGTTCGGTGGCCCGCGCCGGGAGGGGCAGCACCACGTTCAGCTCGTCGAGCTCGAACGGTGGGGCGGAGCGGTTGAGAAGAGTGGATCTCGTGCGGAGCAACCCCTCGGGGGTGAGCCGGAACTCCACGACCACCTCGAGTGCGGGTCGGCTGACTGCTGAGCCGGGAGACGGGAGAGGCGCGCTGGTGAGCGTGAGGCGCACGGCGCCGGGCTCGTCTCTGGCGACGGCCGACAGCGCGAACGGTTGCAGAGGTGTGCGACCGACAAGGGCGGGTCGACCCTGCCAGGCGGTGGCCAGCAGAGGAAGGATGAGGGAGCGGATCGGCGAATCCACGGCGGCTCCGGATGCCGCGGGGATCTGCGCGTCGGCAAGGCGTTCGAGCTCTGCGGTGCTGAGGTCGCCGAGGTCGGCGCCCCAGTGCACGAACGCGGGCACGGCCGTGCCGCGGGCATCCAGTACGAGACTGGTGCCCGCGGCACGGAGGTGGATCACAGTGGCGATGACGTTACTTTACGGGGATCGACTGCGCCTTGAGAGCGGCGATGGTCTTCGACTGGCCGCTCGACAGGGCGTCCTGCAGGGTTCCGCTGCCACCGATCGCTGCAGCGAATCCGTCAGAGACGTCGCTGTAGGTCTGCGTCATCGTCGGGCCCCAGGTGAACGGGCTGATGACCTTGGCCTGATCGGAGAAGAGCTCGTAGATCTTCTGGTCACCGTAGAAGGGCACGCCCTCCGACAGTGCGGGCAGCGAGGCGCCGGTGCTGCTGGCGGGGAAGAGGTTCGCTTCGGTGTTGAGGGCCGTCAGGGCCTCGGTGCTGGTGTTCAGCCACAGCAGGAACTTCGACGCTTCGGCGGGGTGCTTCGACCCCTTGAAGACGACGCTCGACGAGCCACCCCAGGCGCCCGACGTGGGCTTCGAGGCATCCCACTGCGGCATCGGGGCGACGGCCCAGTCGCCCGTGGTGCTCGGGGCGCCACTCGAGATGGTGTTCGCACCCCAGACGGCCGAGACCCAGGTCCAGTCGGCGCCGGTGTCGTAGGCGTTGTTCCACTGGTCGGTGAATCCGGGGATCGTCGAGACGAGCTGCTTGTCGAGCAGACCCTGCCAGTACGAGGCGACCTTGGTCGACACGTCGGAGGTGAGGTTCACGTCCCAGCTGCCGTCAGCGGTGCTGAACCACTGGCCACCGGCCTGCGAGACGAGACCGGCGAACCAGTTCACGTCACCCTTCGGGAAGTTGGTGATCTGGCCGCCGAGGGCCTTGATCTGCACTGCTGCTGCCGCGTACTCGTCCCACGTGGTCGGGATCGGGATGTTGTTCTTCTCGAACAGATCCTTGCGGTAGTAGAGGGCCATGGGGCCGGAGTCCTGCGGGATCGCGTAGACAGAGTTGTCCTCGCCGAAGGTGACCTGGTTCCAGAGCCCGTCGGAGAAGTCGGCCTTGGCCGCCTCGACTCCGTCGCACGAGGCGATGTTGGCGAGGCCATCCTGAACCCGGAAGGCGGGCAGAGTGTCGTACTCGACCTGCCCGAGGTCGGGCGCGTTGCCGGCCTTCAGCTGCGTGAAGAAGTTCTGGTACGTTCCGCTGTTGCCGTTCGGAACGGTTGAGACCGTGACCTGGATGTCGGGGTTGGCCTTGTTCCAGATGTCGACGACCTTGTCCATTCCGGGAACCCAGGTCGTGAAGCTCAGGTCGACCTTGCCCGTGCTCGGAGCGCAGTCGGATGCGGTCGAGCCGGAGGAATCGCTCGAGCCTGATGCCGAGCAGCCCGCGAGGGCGAGCATCGCTGCAGTCGCAACAGCGGCTACGCGAAGGTGTTTCAGTGCCATGTGATTGTCCATTCAGTGAGGGATGTGTGACGGAGAAGGGCTCTCCGCCACCGTGAAACGCCGTTGTTCTCGGTACTGCACCTCTGGCGTGTTACTTCAGGCTTCCGGCGCCCAGACCGTTCCGCCAGAATCTCTGGAGGCTCAGGAAGGCGACGAGAAGGGGAACGATCGACACCAGCGCGCCCACGATCACGAGGGTGCGGATGTCGGGGATCTGGCTCACCTGCGAGTTCCAGGTGTAGAGGCCGAGCGTCACGGGGAACAGCGTCTGGTCGCGCAGCATGACGAGCGGGAGGAAGAAATTGTTCCAGATCGAGACGAACTGGAACAGGAAGATCGTGACGAGGGCCGGCGACATGAGGCGCACGGCGACGGTGAAGAAGGTGCGGATCTCCCCCGAGCCGTCGATGCGAGCAGCCTCGATGATCTCATCCGGCACGCTCGATGCCGCGTAGATGCGACTGAGGTACACCCCGAACGGACTCACCAGGCTCGGCAGGAAGACGGCCCAGAAGGTGTTCGTCAGCTGTACCTGGCTGAAGATCAGGAACAGCGGCAGAGCGAGAGCCGTGGCGGGCACCAGCACCCCGCCCAGCACGGTGTTGAAGATGAGCTCCCGGCCCGGGAAGTCGTACTTCGACAGGGCGTAGCCGCACATGGCCGCCAGGATGGTGCCGATGCCACCCGCCACCGTTGCGTAGACGATGCTGTTGAGCATCCACCGCGGGAACACGCCCTCGTTGTAGGTGAACAGGTTCACCAGGTTGTTGCCCATATCGGTGATCGAGGTCGGCGTGAACCAGAGGGAGAACGTGGAGTTGAAGTTGCCGAGCGTCTTCGTCGACGACACCAGCAGCCAGAAGATCGGCAGCAGGAAGTAGAGGGTGAAGGCGCCCATGATGGCCATGGCCGCACCTCGCGAGAGGAGGCTCTCGCGAGGTGCGCCGTTCGAACCGGGCGCGCGCTTCGCTGTTCGGGTCAGAGTCGAGGTGGTCACAGTGCTGCCCTCCGCTGGGTCAGACGCAGAACAGCGAACGACAGGATGAACGTGGTGATCGCCAGCACGACCGAGAAGGCTGCTGCGAGGTTGAGGTTCGGCACGGCGGCCGTGGTGTAGACGAGCAGGTTCGGGGTGAACGTGCTGGTGATCGACGAGGTGAACTGCTTGAACACCTGCGGTTCGGTGATGAGCTGCAGAGTGCCGATGACGGAGAAGACCGCGGTGAGAACGATGGCCGGCGCCACCAGGGGGATCTTGATCGACCAGGCGATGCGAACCTGCGAGGCTCCGTCGAGCCGCGCGGCCTCGTAGAGTTCCGCGGGAATCGCCAGGAGCGCCGAGTAGATGATCAGCATGTTGTAGCCGACGTACACCCAGGTCACCACATTCGCGATGGCCCAGAGCACCGTCCCGCCGTCGAGCAGGTCGACCTTCGAGGTGACGAAGGAGAAGGGCGAGAGCGAGGGGGAGTAGAGGTAGCCCCACATGATCGCCGCGATGACGCCGGGCACGGCATAGGGGGCGAAGAACGCGAGCCGGAAGAACTTCTTCCCCTTCACCAGCGGCGAGTCCAGCAGCAGGGCGAAGAGCAGCGCTAGGCCGAGCATCACGGGAACCTGCACCACGCCGAACGCCAGCACCCTCAGGATGGAACCCCAGAATTCGGAGTCCTGGAACACCAGGAAGTACTGCGACAGCCCGCCGAACTCCAGACGCGGCTTGCCGAACGTTCCATCTCGTTTGATGACCTGCAGCGACTCCACGACGGCGTAGATCACGGGAATCAGGTAGAAGGCCGTGAACAGCACGCCGAAGGGCAGGATGAGCAGGGCGATCGCCCGCTTGTTGCGCAGACGCTTTCGCGCCTTCCGGGGCGTCACGGCCGGGGCCGACGCCATCGGGGGCAGAACCGAGGTGGTCATGAAGTCTCCCTTGACTGGCGGACGATCTGTACCCCGCCGGCAGCGACGACGCCGTCGACGGCGAGGTCGGCCTCGGTGACGAGGTCGTATCCGGTGATCGCGTGCGCGACCGGTTCGTTCGTGTGGTTGATCACGAAGACGTAGTCGTGCTGGGGGCCGGAGCGGCGCACGATCTCGATGCCCTCAGCGACCGGGGTGAGGGTGGTGGCTCCGGCTTCGGATGCCGCGTGCCGCAGCTCCTCGGCCAGGGACCCGGCATCCAGGCGTGTCGCGAGGTAGCGCGCCACACCCTGGCCGAATCCGTGCCGGGTGACGGCCGGCACTCCCATCAGCGGACCGTCGAGATAGAAGGAGGTGGTTGTGGCGCCCTCGAGGTGCAGCAGCTCGGTCCAGAGGCCGGCCGAACCGCCGTCGCTCAGGGCGATCGACTCGTCGCCATCGACCGGATAGAACTCCTCAGCGGAGATGCCGGCGACCGAACGGAAGGCGCCGGGGTACGACCCGGAGCGCACCGTGTCGTGTTCATCCACGATGCCGCTGAAGAAGCTGATGACCGCATGCCCGCCGCCGGCGACGAAATCGGTGATGACCTGGGCGTCGGCATCCGACACCAGGTACAGGCACGGCACCACGACCAGCCGGTAGCCCGAGAGGTCGGCGCCCGGAGCGACGATGTCGACGGTCGCCCCGATGGCCAGCAGTGCCTCATAGGTCTGGTGCACCTGTTCGAGGTAGTGCAGCTCGGAGGAGGGGTGCGCTTCCTGGTCGGTCGCCCACCACGCCTCCCAGCTGAACACGAGTGCGATGTCGGAGTGCACCACCGAGCCTGCGAGCTCGCCGAGGCGATCCATCAGCGAACCGAGCTCGACGACCTCGCGCCAGACCCGAGTGTCGGTGCCGGAGTGCGGGAGGAGGGCCGAGTGGAACTTCTCGGTGCCCTTGACCGACGCGCGCCACTGGAAGAAGCAGACTCCGTCGGCACCGCGCGCGACGTGGGTCAGGGAGTTGCGCATCATCTCGCCGGGGGCCTTCGCGTGATTGCGGGGCTGCCAGTTCACGGCGCTGGTGGAGTGCTCCATGAGCAGCCACGGCTTGCCGCCGGCGAGCCCCCGGGTCGCGTCTGCCGAGAACGAGAGTTCGCGGTGGGGGACGCTCAGGCGGTGGTCGAGGTAGTGGTCGTTCGCGACGACATCCATCTCGGGCGCCCAGCGCCAGTAGTCCTGTGTCTTGATGTGGGCGGTGACCATGAAGTTGGTGGTCACGGGGATGTCGCTGGTGCTGCGGATGATCTCGGCTTCGGCCGTGTAGTAGGCCAGCAGCTCATCCGAACTGAACCGGAAGAAGTCGAGCTGCTGCGAGGGATTGATGAACGAGAGCGTGTCGCGCGGGGGCAGGATCTCGGCCCACTCGGCATAGTGCTGGCTCCAGAAGGCGGTGCCCCAGGCGTCGTTCAGGGCTTCGATGTTCTCGTAGCGGCGCTGCAGCCAGACCCGGAAGGCGGTCGCCGACACGTCGCAGTAGCACAGCGCGTTGTGGCAGCCGAGCTCGTTCGAGACGTGCCAGAGCTTCACGGCGGGGTGCGATCCGTAGCGGGCGGCGGTCTCCCGCACGAGCGCCATGGCGTAGTCGCGGAAGACCGGTGAGCTCGGGCACCAGGCCTGGCGTCCGCCGGGCCAACGCGTCGTGCCGTCGCCGACCTGGGGGAGGATCTCCGGATGCAGCGTGGTGAGCCACGGCGGGGGAGACGACGTTCCGGTGCCGAGGTTGACCCCGATGCCGTTCTCGTGCAGAAGCCCGACGATCTCATCGAGGTCGTCGAAGCGGAAGTCGCCCTGGCGTGGCTCGATGTGCGACCACCCGAAGATGTTCACGGCGACGAGGTTCACGCCGGCTTCGCGCATCAGACGCACGTCTTCGCGCCAGACGTCTTTGCTCCACTGCTCCGGGTTGTAGTCGCAGCCGAACACGAGTCCCTCCGTGCCGAGCCCGAGGGGGCTGGGGCGGTGGGTTTCGACTGGTGTCACAGTTTCCTCGACTTCATTGGCTGGCGTGAGAGCGTCACCACAGCCCGCGGGAGGGCAGGACTGTGAAGGTTCACAGAGCTACCGGGGAATGTCTTTCCGGCGGCTTTCTGTGAACGTTCCCAACCATAAACAGGGCGGCGCGATTCTGTCAAATCATCCTCTGTCGACCCGGTACAGTGGCACCCATGGCACGTGACAGATCGCTCCCGCGAAGGGCGACGATCCATGACGTTGCGGCGGTCTCGGGCATCTCGCGTGGCACTGTCTCCCGGGTTCTGAACGGTGAACCGTACGTCTCCGACCGTGCCCGCGAGGCGGTCGAAGCCGCGATCCGCGAAGTCGGATACGTGCGCAACACGGCCGCCCGCAGCCTCGTTACGCAGCGCTCCCGCGCGATCGCCCTGATCGTGCACGAGCCGCACGCACTGGTGCTCGAAGACCCGAACATCGGCAACATCCTGATCGGCACCAACGCCGTGCTCTCCGACGCCGACTACCAGATGGTCACGCTCATCCTCGACTCTGCCAGGGACAGCGACCGGGTGGCCGAGTACCTCCGCGGCGGCTTCGTCGACGGCGCGATCATCCTCTCGGCCCGGGTCGGCGATCCCATCGCGCTCGCCGTCGCCGAACTGGGCATCCCCGCGGCGTTCGTCGGGCATCCGCCGAACGCGCCCGACATTCCCTTCATCGGCATCGACAACCTGGGCGCCGCCCGCCAGATCACCACCCGCCTGCTCGAAACGGGCCGCTCCCGGGTCGGCATGATCGCGGCGGCGCTCGACCGCGACTCGGGCCAGGATCGGCTCACCGGTTTCCGGGAGGCGCTCGGCGAACGGTTCGATCCGTCGCTGGTCGTCGACTATCCGCTCTACGCCTACGATACCGGCGCCGTGGGCATGCGTGAGCTGCTTCGACGCGAGCCTCTGATCGACGGAGTGTTCGCGGCATCCGATGCCGTCGCGGCAGGCGCGATGGACGTGCTCCGTGACGCCGGGCGCACCGTGCCGGGCGACGTGGGGATCGTCGGCTTCGACGACAGTTCATGGGCGATCCGTTGCACCCCCGCCCTCTCGACGGTGAGACAGCCGGCCGACGAACTGGGCCGTCGCGCTGCTCAACAGGTGCTCACCCAACTGCAGGGTGGCCCACGGCCCGCTGGGGGAACCCTGCTGCAGACCGAGGTCGTCTGGCGGGCATCGGCCTAGGAGGCCGTGCGCGTCTCAGGATCGGTGGGCGAGCGGGTGTGGGGGTGTAAGATTACGCACCAAAGACTATGAACCGGCCATCACCGGGGAGTCGCCGGAAGAACAGTGGTAAGCCTCAGAACCGGGGTTCATCGCCCAGTAGAACCGGCCGGGTCTGGCCCGTCACAGCCAAAGAGAGAGCGACCGGACGAGCCTGAACCCGAGAGGGAGAGGGCACAGACGGTAAGCGGGGTGGTACCGCGCCGGAGAGAAGAGTGCTGGCGTCCTCGTGGAACAGGCAGCAGCGCAGACAGCCGTCCAGGAGAGCAACACACATGACCTACCCCAAAGAGGGAACCACCGTCGGTGCCGCCATGGCTACCGGTGAGGCCGCCACGACCGTCGGTGCCGCGACGGGTGCCCCCACGGGTGCCGCGTTCGGCATCAGCCCCAGCCCGAAGTTCCCCGCGATCGAGGAGCAGGTGCTCGGCTTCTGGAAGGAAGACGGCACCTTCCGGGCATCCATCGACCAGCGCGCCGACGCACCCGAGTGGGTCTTCTACGACGGCCCGCCCTTCGCCAACGGCCTTCCGCACTATGGCCACCTGCTCACCGGGTACGCCAAAGACCTCTTTCCGCGTTTCCAGACCATGCGTGGCAAGCTCGTGCACCGCCGGTTCGGCTGGGACACCCACGGCCTCCCTGCCGAGCTCGAAGCCATGCGCCAGCTCGGCATCACGGAGAAGAGCGAGATCGAGGCGATGGGCATCGCCGAGTTCAATGCGGCGGCCCGGGCATCCGTGCTGCAGTACACCGGTGAGTGGCAGGAGTACGTCACCCGTCAGGCCCGCTGGGTCGACTTCGAGAACGATTACAAGACGCTCGACATCACCTTCATGGAGAGCGTGATCTGGGCGTTCAAACAGCTGCACGACAAGGGTCTCGCCTACGAGGGCTTCCGGGTGCTGCCCTACTGCTGGCACGACGAGACCCCGTTGTCGAACCACGAGCTCCGCATGGACGACGACGTCTACAAGATGCGCCAGGACCAGACCGTCACGGTCACCTTCCCTCTCGTCGGAACGAAGGCCGAGGCGCTCGGGCTCACTGCGGTGCGGGCGCTCGCCTGGACGACCACGCCCTGGACGCTGCCCACCAACCTGGCGCTGGCCGTCGGGCCCGACATCACGTACGCCGTCGTGCCCTCGGGGCCGAACGGCACCGCGGATGCCGAGGTGTCCCGTGAGGAGGGTTCCGACGCTCCGGATGTCGCCACCGACGTACTGAGCGCCGACTACCTGCTCGCCGAAGACCTCGTCGGCAACTACGCCAAGGAGCTCGGCTACGACTCCGCCGAGGCCGCGCGCGCGGCCGTCACCCGCACGCTCCCGGGCACCGAGCTCGACGGCGTGCGCTACGACCGGCTGTGGGACTACTACGCCGACGTCGAGACGTACGGCACCCAGAATGCCTGGCAGATCCTCGTGGCCGACTATGTCTCCACCACCGAGGGCACCGGCATCGTGCACCAGTCGCCCGCCTATGGCGAGGAAGACCAGAAGATCTGTGAGGCAGCGGGCATCCCCGTGCTCATCTCGGTCGACGAGGGTGCGCGTTTTCTTCCGAACATCACCGAGGTCGCCGGGCTCCAGGTCTTCGAGGCCAACAAGCCGCTGACCCAGCTGCTGAAGGCACAGGGCCGGCTCCTCCGGCAGGCGAGCTACGAGCACTCCTACCCGCACTGCTGGCGCTGCCGCAACCCGCTGATCTACAAGGCGGTGTCGAGCTGGTTCATCAGGGTGACCGATTTCCGTGGCCGCATGGAGGAGCTCAACCAGCAGATCGAGTGGGTGCCCGAGAACGTCAAGGACGGCCAGTTCGGCAAGTGGGTCTCGAACGCCCGTGACTGGTCGATCTCCCGCAACAGGTACTGGGGATCGCCGATCCCGGTCTGGAAGAGCGACAACCCCGAGTTCCCGCGGGTGGATGTCTACGGCTCGCTCGACGAGCTTGCGCGCGACTTCGGCGAACTGCCGCTGAACGCCGACGGCCAGCCCGACCTCCACCGCCCGTACATCGACGGCCTGACGCGCCCGAACCCCGACGACCCGAGCGGTGAGTCGACGATGCGCCGCATCGAAGACGTGCTCGACGTCTGGTTCGACAGCGGGTCGATGCCCTTCGCCCAGGTGCACTATCCGTTCGAGAACCACGACTGGTTCGACTCGCACAGCCCCGCCGACTTCATCGTCGAGTACATCGGTCAGACGCGCGGCTGGTTCTACACGATGCACATCCTCTCGACGGCGCTCTTCGACCGGCCGGCGTTCAAGAACGTGATCAGCCATGGCATCGTGCTCGGCAGCGACGGCCAGAAGATGTCGAAGAGCCTCCGCAACTATCCCGACGTCAACGAGGTCTTCGACCGCGACGGCTCGGATGCGATGCGCTGGTTCCTGATGAGTTCACCCGTTCTGCGGGGTGGCAACCTCATCGTGACGGAGGAGGGTATCCGCGAGTCGGTGCGGCAGTTCATCCTGCCGCTCTGGAACACCTACTACTTCTTCACTCTGTACGCGAACGCGGCGGGAGCCACCGGCTACGAGGCAGAATGGCGCACCGACTCGACCGACGTGCTCGACCGTTACCTGCTCGCCAAGACCCGCGAACTCGTCGACGGCGTGACCGACGACCTCGAAGCGCTGGACGCGACGGTGGCCGCCTCCCGGCTCCGCGACTTCGCCGACGTGCTCACGAACTGGTACGTGCGCCGCTCCCGCGACCGCTTCTGGTCGGGAGACGACACGCAGGGCTTCGACACGCTCTACACCGTGCTCGAGACGCTCACGAGGCTGTCGGCCCCGCTCATCCCGCTCATCGGCGACCATATCTGGAAGGGTCTCACCGGTGGCCGCAGCGTGCACCTCGAAGACTGGCCGCACGCGAACGCATTCCCTGAAGACCACGAGCTCGTGGCGACGATGGACCGCATCCGCGCGATCAGTTCCAGTGCGCTCTCCCTCCGCAAGGCGAACGGGCTCCGTGTGCGCCTGCCCCTTTCGAGCCTGACCGTCGTCACCGAGAATGCCCGTGCGCTCGCGGCGTTCGAGGAGATCCTGCGCGACGAGCTGAACGTCAAGGCGGTCTCGTTCGTCGAGCAGTCGCCGACCAGCGCAGCCGACTTCGGCATCACCTCTCGTCTCACCGTCAACGCCCGGGCCGCGGGCCCGCGGCTCGGCAAGCAGGTCCAGCAGGTCATCAAGGCCGCCCGGAGCGGGGACTGGTCGGAGCAGAACGGTGTCGTCACGGCGGGCGGCATCGCGCTCGAGCCCGCCGAATACGACCTCGTGCTCGAGACGGCTGCTCCGGATGCCGCGGGCGAGGGGAGCTCCAGTGCGCTGGCGTTGCTCCCCGGTGGCGGCTTCGCGCTGCTCGACACCACCACGACTCCCGAACTCGAGGCCGAGGGGCTCGCACGGGACGTCATCCGGGCCGTGCAGGAGACGCGGAAGGGTGCGGGGTTCGACGTCAGCGACCGCATCACGCTCGACCTGGTGTTCTTCAGCGACGCAGACGCGGATGCGGTGCGGAGTGTCGCAGCCGGCGGCTCGGGCAGCAATGCCGGAACCGTCGCCATCGACCAGGAGACCCTCGCCACCCGGTTCACCGTGGTGTCGCCGAAGGATTTCCGCACTCTGGAGCGGTACCGCGACGACCTGGTCTCGGAGTGGATCGGGCGCATGGTGGGCACCCCACCCGAGCACTTCGCGTGCGTCGAGAAGGGCAGGTACGCCAACGGCGACCTGTTCGTTGTGGCCGTGAGCCGGCCGGAAGGAGTCCGCGATGTCTGATCCCAGGAATCCCGATGAAGTCGGGGCTGAGGGGTTCGAGCCCGGCGGGTACGAGCCGGGCGCGTTCGGGAGCGGCGGATCCGAGAGCGACGAGCTGCGCGAGGGCGATGGCGTTCGCGACCAGATCGGCTATGGCGACGACCCGGGCGACGGAGTGCACCGACAGCGCTACGACGACGACGGAACGCTCGACGATGACGACGACCATAACGACAACGACGACGACGACACCGAGGATCCGAGCGAGTTCGAGATGGCCGACGCCTACGACGAGCAGCTCGTCGTGCGGGCCGGCGGCGGCGCGACGATCGGCGAAGACGAACCGGAACTGCCCGACGAATTCATCGAACAGGGCGACGAGGTCTACGCCGCGCTGCTGACCCGTCTGGGCGAAGCGGCCCCCGAACCCCGCCTCGGGGCGACCAGGCGTGTGGTGGAACTGCTCGGCGATCCGCACAGGGCCTACCCGATCATCCACATCACCGGCACGAACGGCAAGACGAGCACCAGCCGCATCGCCGAAAGCATCCTGAGGGCCTACGGTCTTCGAACCGGGCTGTTCACCAGCCCGCACCTCGAACGGCTGAATGAACGGATCGTCATCGACGGCCGGCCCATCACGAATGAGGCGCTCGCGGCCAACTGGGCCGACATCCAGCCATTCCTCGCCATCGTGGATGCCGAACTCACCGGTGCCGGTGAGCCCCGCCTCACGTTCTTCGAGGCGCTCTCCGTGCTCGCGTTCGCGTCGTTCGCCGACGCTCCCGTCGACGTTGCGGTGATCGAGGTCGGGATGGGCGGCGAGTGGGACTCCACCAATGTCGCCGACGGCCAGGTCGCCGTGTTCACTCCGATCTCGCTCGATCACACCGCCCGCCTCGGCAACACCGTCGCGGAGATCGCCCGCACGAAGTCGGGCATCGTCAAGCCGGCCGCCCAGGTCGTCACCGCGAAGCAGCAGCCGGAGGCTCTTGCCGAGCTGAAGCGCGCTGCTGAGCTGACCGAGTCGACGTTCGTCGTCGAGGGCGACGGGTTCGAGGTCGTGTCGAGCTCTGTCGCCGTGGGTGGCCAGGTCGTCACCATCAAGGGCATCGCGGGAACCTACAGCGAGCTGTTCCTGCCGCTCTACGGCGACCACCAGGCCCAGAACGCGGCGGTCGCTGTCGCTGCGGTCGAGTCGTTCCTCGGCGGCGGGTCGACGGCGCTCGTCGAAGACGTGCTCACCGAAGCGTTCAACACCGTGACATCGCCCGGCCGCCTGCAGCTCATCGGCACCGAGCCGACCGTGCTGGTGGATGCCGCTCACAACCCCGGCGGGGCCGAAGCGCTCGCGGCGGCGCTGAAGCAGTACTTCACGTTCGACAAGGTCGTCGCGGTGATCAGCATCCTCACCGACAAGGATGCCGCCGGAATCGTCCGGGCACTCGAGCCGGTCGTCTCGGAGTTCGTCGTCACCCGCTCGACCTCCGACCGCGCGATCGACGCCGACGAGCTCGCGAGCCTGGTGGTCGGCATCGTCGGGGCCGATCGCGTCGTCGTGGAACTCGACCCGCGCGAAGCAGCAGCGATCGCCCGGGAATCCGCGGGTGAGTCCGACAAGGGCGCCGTGCTGGTGACCGGGTCGATCACTCTCGTGGGCGAGATCATCACCCTGGCAGCCGACGAGGGCTGGAAGCCGTGAGCGAGCCGCTCGAGGTGGGTGGGGTTCCCGGGCAACCAGCGCGATCCGGCACACCAGGTCGCGCGCCGCGCCGGCCTGCACGTGCCCCGCGCGCGCCGCGACAGCGCCGCCAGCGGAGCGTGCGCGAGAGCATCTGCTCGATCGTGCTGGGTTTCGAGTCGGTCATCATGTTCCTCGCGACCCTCGCCGTGTTCGGGCTGAAGGCCCTGCCGTGGCCTATGGCGCTCGGTGGGGGAGCGGCGCTCTGCGTGCTGCTGCTCGCCACGATCCCCCTTCTCGGCCGCCCCTTCGGCATCGCCCTGGGGTGGCTGCTCCAGCTGATCATCCTCGCTTCCGCGATCCTGGTGCCGCTGATGCTCATCGTTGCGGTGCTGTTCGGCGGAATGTGGGTGTTCGCCGTGGTGAGGGGTGGCATGATCGATCGCGAGAACGCCCGTCTCGCCGGGCAACCCTGACCCTCACGTCCTGTTCATGATCCAGACCCTCCTGAAGAAAGTAGAACCCCTGTGACTGCAAACGTCGAAGAGACACTCGTTCTGATCAAGCCCGACGGGGTCGCCCGCAACCTGATCGGCGACATCCTGGCTCGCATCGAGGCGAAGGGCTACCAGCTCGTCGATGTGAAGCTCTTCGAGCCGTCCCGAGTGCTTCTGGCCGCTCACTACGAGGAGCACGAGGGCAAGCCGTTCTACGAACCCCTCATCGAGTTCATGGAGTCGGGCCCCGTGTTCGCCGCGCGTGTCGCCGGCAATCGCGTGATCGAGGGTTTCCGCTCGCTCGCTGGCACGACCGACCCCACCACCGCGGCGCCCGGAACGATCCGAGGCGACCTCGGCCGCGACTGGGGCCTCAAGGTGCAGCAGAACCTCGTGCACGGCAGCGACTCCCCGGAGTCCGCCGCCCGCGAGCTCGCCCTCTGGTTCGACTGACCCCGACCCGCCGGGGGCAGCGCTGCCCGCAGGCGGGAGCGTGTGTGCGGGCTCAGCTGTTGGTGAGTGAGGCGATGACGTCGAGCCGCAGCTGGGCCAGCACGGCCACCACGAGGTACGAGACGATCACGAAGAGCCAGAGGAACGGGAAGAACAGCCGCGCAATGCTCCGGGCACCGGCCGGCGCAGGGATGTTGCCCTCACGGAGGTTGTACACGGTCACGTACCAGAACAGCGGGATGACCACCATCCAGACCACCATGCAGTAGGGGCACAGCGTGCCCAGCACGAAGATGCTCTGGCCGATCAGCCAGATGACGAACACCAGGGCGAAAACGATGCCGAGGTTGAAGAGGATCCGGAACCAGCGGGCGAACGTTGCACCTGCAAGGATCCCGACTCCCACGACGATCACCGCGATGAAGCACGCGACGCCGATGAGGGGGTTCGGGAATCCGAAGAGCGACCCCTGGGGGCTTGCCATGTTCGGGCCGCAGCTGACCAGCACCGAGATGTTGCACGACGGCACGTAGCTCGGATTGACCAGCGTCTCGATCTTCTCGAGGGTGAGCGTGAAGGAGGCGATCCAGCCGATCACCCCGGCGATCACGAGGAAGATGGCGAGCCCCACAGGACGCCGCGTGGGCAGGGTTTCTTCGATCACTGTGGCATTCTGCCACACGCCCCAACCGCCCTCTCTGGGAATGCGTGCGATAATGGCAGCATGTCTTCCGGGCCGCGCCCGGTGCGACAGCACAACATGCGCTCGATTGCGCAAAAAGTTTGCCGGGCCACCTGAAGAAGGTGGAACGGAGCATCATCAGCAGCACGAAGAACCCGTCCAGAGCTGAAGCCGGACGGTTCGCGTGAAGGATTTGCGGTACCGAAGACGGGGAAGTCTCACTGGAAGCGGGGCCGCACGAGAGAGTACCCGGCGGGTGGCGCGGTCACCCAGCCCGGCTAGGAGTGCACCAGAAATGGTGGAAGACAACCAACCGGTCAAACGACGCTCCCGCCTGTTCGGCGGGCGCAGGTCGGCCAAGAAGGCAGCGGAGCTGGCACAGCTAGACGCTGCCTCCGGCGTTCCCGCCGCATCCGAGACTGCGTCGCCCGAGGCCCCGACGGCCCCGACGCAGCCGCAGACGATGCAGCCGCAAACAGCACCGACCCAGGCAGCACCGGCCCCGACAGAGCCGGCCCCCTCCGCGGCGGCCGCAACAGATGTGAAGGTCCCCATGACAGATTCGAACGAACCCAACGAGCCCTGGCTCGAACCCGAACTCGGCCAGGCTCCGGCCGCTCCGAGCCAGCCGGTGCCGCGCACCACCACGTCGCTGCTGTTCCAGGCACCCGACATCCAGTTGCTCCCACCCCGCCCGGGGCAGGGTCGCGACGACGACTGGGACCGCGACGATCGCGACAGGGACGACCGTGACAGCCGGGATTCCGTCGACAGGGATGACCGGGGTGGCGACCGCGCCGACACCACCGTTCGCCGCCGCACCCGCAGGCGGAGTGGCGATGAAAGCCGTCTGCCCGACGATCTGCCGCCGAACACGGTCGTCAAAGTGCGTCCGCCTCGCCAGCAGGCGCCCGCTGCCGAACTGATCACCGAGCCCCAGCGCATCAAGGGCTCGACCCGGCTCGAGGCGAAGAAGCAGCGCCGCCGCGACGGCCGCGACGCCGGCCGTCGGCGTCCGGTCATCACCGAAGCCGAGTTCCTGGCCCGCCGCGAGTCCGTCGACCGTTCGATGATCGTGCGCTCAGCGCACGATCGCATCCAGATCGGCGTTCTCGAAGACGGCGTGCTGGTCGAGCACTACGTGGCGAAGGCGCAGGACGCCTCGCTCATCGGCAACGTCTACCTCGGCCGCGTGCAGAACGTGCTGCCGAGCATGGAGGCGGCCTTCGTCGACATCGGGCGCGGCCGGAACGCCGTGCTCTACTCGGGCGAGGTCGACTGGGACGCCGCCGACACCGGCAACCAGCCCCGCCGAATCGAGCTCGCGCTGAAGCCCGGCGACACGGTGCTCGTGCAGGTCACGAAAGACCCCGTGGGACACAAGGGCGCCCGCCTCACCAGCCAGCTCTCGCTGCCCGGTCGCTACCTCGTGTACGTGCCCAACGGCAACATGAACGGCATCTCACGGAAGCTCCCCGACACGGAGCGGGCCCGTCTCAAGAAGATCCTCAAGGAGGTGCTTCCCGACAACGTGGGCGTGATCGTCCGAACCGCGGCCGAGGGCGCCACCGAGGAGCAGCTCACCCTCGACGTGCAGCGTCTCATCGAGCAGTGGTCCTCCATCAGCGACAAGGTGAAGTCCCTGCAGTCGCCCGCGATGCTGCACGGCGAACCCGACCTGCTGGTCAAGATCATCCGTGACGTGTTCAACGAGGACTTCGGCAAGCTCGTCATCAGCGGGTCGGATGCCCAGGCCACGATCGAGACCTACCTCGCGCAGGTGGCACCGGATCTGGTAGACCGCATCGAGATCTTCGACGGCGAAGGCGATCCGTTCGACCGGTTCCGCATCAACGAGCAGATCGAGAAGGCGCTCGACCGCAAGGTCTGGCTGCCGTCCGGTGGCTCACTCGTGATCGACCGCACCGAGGCCATGACCGTGGTCGACGTCAACACCGGCAAGTTCGTCGGTTCAGGCGGCAACCTCGAGGAGACCGTCACGAAGAACAACCTGGAGGCGGCCGAGGAGGTCGTTCGCCAGATGCGTCTCCGCGACATCGGGGGCATCATCGTGGTCGACTTCATCGACATGGTGCTCGAATCCAACCGGGACCTCGTTCTGCGCCGGCTCGTCGAATGCCTGAGCCGCGACCGCACCAAGCACCAGGTGGCGGAGGTCACTTCACTCGGCCTCGTGCAGATGACCCGCAAGAAGCTGGGGCTCGGCCTCCTCGAGTCGTTCAGCGAGCCCTGCGAGGTGTGTGCGGGCAGGGGCGTGATCGTGCACCACGACCCCACGTCGAAGCACCGCCAGACCCAGACCCCGCAGCCGGAACAGCGCCGCGGACGAAAGGGTGGCCAGGGTTCGAACGGCAACAACGGCGGCGGCAACGGAAACGGTTCGGGTAACGGCTCGAACGGTGGCAGTGGTGGCAACGGTGCGTCGAATGGATCCGCCTTCGGCAACGGAGCCTCGAACGGATCGCACCCCGCCGGCGTGACCCACAGCATCACCCCGGCCGCGCAGAGCGCTCTGGCGAAGATCGCCGCCAGCACCATGGCGTCGGCCGCGGGTCAGAAGCCCGCCGTCGACGTGACGCTGGCCGACTCTGCCGCCGTCGCGGAAGCGGCGCTGGAGGGAACTCTGCCCACGACAGAGGCTGTCGGATCCGAATCCGGTGTCGGCGCCTTCGGTGAGACCGTCGACACGGCGGAGGCCGAGCCGTCGCAGCGCTCCCGCAGGAGCTCCAGGCGTTCCCGCAGCCAGCGTGCGGCCGCCAGTGCCGAGGCCGCGAACCAGGATCGGGCAACCGTCGAGGGCGCAGTGCGTGGCCCGGCGGACGAAGCGGTGGCGGCCCCCGAGCTGACGGCTCCCGAGCTGACGGCCCCCGAGCCCACTCCGGCCGTTTCACCGGAGGAGGCCACCACGGAGGCCACCACGGTGGCCGAGCCGACCGAGTCGCACCAGGCGCCGGACGCCGCCCACGAGCGGCCGATCATCGACCTCCCGTTGCAGCCCCAGACGCCGCAGCGCGCCAAGCGCGAGGATGCCGCCAGGCTCCTCGACTCGGTGCTCGAGGCGCTTCCGGAGCCCAAGCAGCCCGGCCAGGGCCGCTCGAGGAGCAGGCGCGTCTCGACGGCGGCGCTCAGCGCTCCGGTCACGTCCGAGGGCGAGTAGCCCGCCGCTCAGCGGTGCTGCGGACGATCCTTTGCGATCACCCGCAGCCCGCTGGAGCGGAGCGCCACGACGATCTCCCGCATGGTGGCCGGCCGCGCGCCGGCCGCGACGAGCTCGTCGTAGCGCGAGGCGGGCACGTCGTAGTGGTCCAGGTCGAAACCGCGTCGCGGGATGCCGAGTGACTCGGCGAACGCGTGCAGCTCGACCAGCGAGGAGTCGCTCACGAGGTGCGACCAGAGTGTGTCATGTGCGGGCCAGCGCGGCAGATCGATCAGCACGGTCATCCTGCAAGCCTACAAACGCCTGCTGTGTAGAATGCTCGAGTGGACACACCGGCTGCGTTTGACCCGGCGCGTGCTACGAAGTAAAGTAGACCGTTGGTGCGTGCTGGCTCTGCCCGCGCACAGTCACTGGGACTTTCCAGAAGCTTTCAATGAATATCAAGGGTGCAGGCCAACCACTGGTTGGGGCGCAGTCGCCGAGTAGAGAATAGGTATGTGAAGTGGTTTACGCAGTTGTGCGCGCCGGTGGCCGCCAGGAGAAGGTAGAGGTCGGCACAATCGTCACCCTCGACCGCATCAAGGGCGACAAAGACGGCAACATCCAGCTGGCAGCGGTGTTGCTGGTCGACGGTTCGACGATCACGTCCGACTCGACCAAGCTCGCCAAGGTCAAGGTCACCGCTGAGGTCCTCGAAGACCTCCGTGGCCCGAAGATCGTCATCCAGAAGTTCAAGAACAAGACCGGATACAAGAAGCGCCAGGGCCACCGCCAGGAGCTCACTCGTGTCAAGGTCACCACGATCAAGTAAGGGCAGGTAGACACTCATGGCACACAAAAAAGGCGCGAGTTCCACTCGCAACGGTCGTGACTCCAACGCTCAGCGCCTCGGCGTGAAGCGCTTCGGCGGTCAGGTCGTGTCGGCCGGCGAGATCATCGTCCGCCAGCGCGGCACCCACTTCCACCCCGGCGTGAACGTCGGGCGTGGCGGCGACGACACGCTGTTCGCCCTCGCTGCAGGTTCGGTCGAGTTCGGCAACAAGGGTGGCCGAAAAGTCATCAACATCGTCGTGCCGGTTGTCGCAACCGAGCCCGTCGCGGTGCCTGCCTAGTCAGGTACCTCATGTTTCGGCAGGGGCGGGCTTCGGCTCGCCCCTGTTTTTTCGTTTCACTGGCACCCGTTTTTTCATTAGACGCGACGAAAGTCGCACCATCGTAAGGAGTGCAAATGGCAACGTTTGTTGACCAGGTAACCCTCCATCTGCGTGCCGGCAACGGCGGCAACGGTTGTGTGTCGATCAAGCGCGAGAAGTTCAAGCCGCTGGCCGGACCCGACGGCGGCAACGGCGGCAACGGCGGCGACATCGTTCTCGTCAGCGACCCGCAGACCACGACCATCCTCGACTTCCACCGTCGTCCGCACCGGAGTTCCGAGAACGGCGGCCCCGGTGCGGGAGATCACAAGAGTGGTTTCACGAGCGAGGAGATGGTGCTGAGCGTGCCGGTCGGCACCGTCGTCAAGAATGCCGAGGGGGAGACCCTCGTCGACATGGACGAGCCGGGCATCCGCATCGTCGTCGCGCCAGGTGGCCAGGGTGGGCTCGGCAATGCGGCGCTCTCGTCGAGCAAGCGCAAGGCTCCCGGATTCGCCCTGTTGGGCACGCCCGGCTGGGAGGGCGACGTCTTCCTCGAGCTGAAGACGGTCGCCGATGTCGCGCTGGTGGGATACCCGTCTGCCGGCAAGTCGAGCCTCGTCGCCGCGATGTCCGCGGCCAAGCCGAAGATCGCCGACTACCCCTTCACCACGCTGCACCCGAACCTCGGAGTCGTGCAGGCCGGGGAGACCCGCTACACGATCGCCGACGTGCCCGGTCTCATCGAGGGTGCCAGCGAGGGCAAGGGCCTCGGCCTCGAGTTCCTCCGCCACGTCGAACGCTGCAGCGCCCTGCTGCATGTTCTCGACTGCGCGACGCTCGAGCCCGGTCGCGATCCCCTCAGCGACCTCGACATCATCCTCGCCGAGCTTGCCGCGTACCCGGTTCCGGATGGCCAGCTGCCGCTTCTCGACCGGCCCCAGCTGATCGCGCTCAACAAGATCGATGTGCCGGAGGGCCGCGAACTCGCGGACTTCGTGCGCCCCGACCTCGAGGCCCGCGGCTACCGCGTCTTCGAGATCTCGACGGTGAGCCACGAGGGACTCCAGCCGCTGTCGTTCGCGCTGGCCGGCGTGGTCGAGACCAGTCGCAGAGAGGCCGCCACCGAGGCTGCCAAGCCCCGGATCGTCATCCGGCCGAAGGCTGTCGACGATGCCGACTTCCGGGTGGTCGTCGAGGGCGGCTCGTTCGGCAACGTCTACCGCGTGCTGGGCGGCAAGCCCGAGCGCTGGGTCGCCCAGACGGACTTCACGAACGAGGAGGCCATCGGCTTCCTCGCGGACCGGCTCGCGAAGCTCGGTGTCGAAGACGAGCTGTTCCGTGCCGGAGCTGTCGGCGGATCCACCGTCGTCATCGGCCCGGGCAACGGCATCATCTTCGACTGGGAGCCCACCCTCACGTCGACGGCCGAACTCGTCACCGCCCCGCGTGGAACCGACGCGCGCCTCGACCCGAACAACCGCCGCACGAACCAGACCCGTCGCCAGCGCTACGTGGAGCTGATGGATGCCAAGGCCGCGGCCCGCGCCGAGCTCGTGCGGGAGAAGGAGGCCGGACTCTGGGGTGACGAGGAGGCCGACGGCCTGACCGAGCCCGACTTCGACACCGCGCTGGATGGATCGGGCACGCCGGCACCGTCGGGCGCGTCGGGCTCCGCAGGTTCCGCTTCCGGGGAGCGCGAGTGAGCCGAGGCTCCATCCGCTCCCGGGAGCAGATCCGTGAAGCGGCGCGCGTCGTCGTGAAGGTCGGGTCGTCGTCGATCACCGGAGCGAACACCGGGCACATCGCGGTGCTGGTCGGTGCGCTCGCCGAACTCCACGGCCGGGGTACGGAAGTCATCCTGGTCTCGTCGGGCGCCATCGCGACGGGCATGCCGTTCCTGAAGCTCGACGATCGCCCGACCGATCTGGCGACCCAGCAGGCCGCCGCCGCTGTAGGGCAGAACCTGCTCATCTACCGCTACCAGGATGCGCTGAGGCCGTTCAGTATCGTGGCGGGCCAGGTTCTGCTCACAGCCGGCGACCTCGAGAACCCCAGCCATCGCAGCAACGCCCAGCGCGCGATGGAGCGGCTGCTGAAGCTCCGGATCCTGCCGATCGTGAACGAGAACGACACCGTGGCGACGCAGGAGATCCGGTTCGGTGACAACGACCGGCTCGCCGCTCTCGTCTCCGTGCTGGTGAAGGCCGACGTGCTCGTGCTGCTCTCCGACGTGGATGCGTTGTACACCCGCCCTCCCTCTGAGCCGGGCGCCGTCAGGATCGTCGACGTGCCGGTCGGAGACCTGCTCGCCGATGTCACGTTCGGCGACGTCGGCGCGGCGGGCGTCGGAACCGGGGGAGCGGCGACGAAGGTCTCCGCCGCCCGGCTGGCAGCGGATGCCGGCACGGCCGTGCTCGTGACCTCGGCCACCCTCGTGACCGAGGCTCTGGCAGGGCAGCCGGTCGGCACCTTCTTCACACCGGCGTCCCCGTAGGAGTTGTCCACAGATCCTGGTGGCTCCGGCCGGCTGGCAGAAGGGGAGTCCTAGAATCGTGAGCATGGCCAACACCACACTCGACGCACCCCCGCTCTCGTCGCTCACCGACCGTCTCGTCGCCGCCCGCGCCGCGTCGCTCGCGCTCGCGACGGCGACGGCCGAGGTGAAGAACCGTGCCCTCGAAGCGATCTCCCGGGCTGTCGCCGGCGGCGCGGCCGAGATCCTGCCGGGGAATGCGCTCGACCTTGCCCACGGCCGGGAGAACGGCCTCACGACGGCGCTGCAGGACAGGCTCACGCTCAATGATTCCCGGCTCGGGGCCCTCTCGGCGGCCGTGCTGGAGATCGTCGGTCTGGTCGACCCCGTCGGTGAGACGGTTCGCGGCAGGGTGCTGCCGAACGGTATCCGTATCGACCAGGTGCGCGTGCCGTTCGGGGTCGTGGGCGTCATCTACGAGGCCCGGCCCAACGTCACGGTCGACATCGCCGCGCTCGCGCTGAAGAGCGGCAACGCCGTCGTGCTCCGCGGTGGCTCGGCGGCCGAGAACACCAATCGGGTGCTCGTGGGGCTCATTCAGGATGCCCTCGCCTCGGTCGGGCTTCCCCGGGAGTGCGTTCAGACCATCGACGAGTTCGGGCGGGCGGGGGCCCACGAGTTGATGCAGGCCAGGGGCCTGGTCGACGTGCTGATCCCGCGGGGCAGCGCCTCGCTCATCAACACGGTGGTCGCCGAGTCGAAGGTGCCGGTCATCGAGACCGGGGCGGGTGTCGTGCACGTGTTCCTCGACGAGAGTGCCGACGAGTCGTGGTCGGTCGACATCGTGCAGAACGCCAAGGTTCAGCGGCCGAGCGTCTGCAACGCACTCGAGACCCTCCTCGTGCACAGGGGCGCTGCGGCCAGGCTGCTGCCGCCGGTGCTCGCGCGCCTTCGGGCCGACGGAGTGGTGATCCACGCCGACGACGAGGCGCGCGCCCTGTTCCCCGACTCCGTCGCGGCCACCGAGGAGGACTGGCAGGCCGAGTACATGAGCCTCGACCTCGCGGTGCGGGTGGTCTCCGACATCGATGAGGCGATGGAGCACATCCGCCGGTATTCGACGCACCACACGGAGTCGATCATCACGAACGACCTCTCCCACGCGGAACGCTTCCTCAACGAGGTCGACTCCGCGGCGGTGATGGTGAATGCGTCCACCCGGTTCACCGACGGCGGCGAGTTCGGTTTCGGGGCGGAGGTCGGCATCTCCACGCAGAAGCTGCACGCCCGGGGTCCGATGGGCCTGCCCGAGCTGACGAGCACGAAGTGGCTCGTGCGCGGTTCCGGACAGATCCGCTGAGACCGGTAGTCTTGTGCTGTGGCCTTCCGGGCCACACGAATGATCAGGAGAATCAATGTCCGTCGTAGCGAACGCCATCGTGCTTTCCGAAGAGGCCGTCAACCACCTGCCCTTCCCCGGCGTCTTCTTCGGGCTCATCGCCTTCGCGATCTTCCTGGTCGCCGGCTTCGTCATGTGGAGCTACCGTGACGTCGCCAACCGCCACCCGCAGAAGTCGGCTGCGTTCGCGCAGTCGCATGACCTGCACGGCCACGGCGACCGCACCGGCGCCGACCACTGACGCTTGCTGACGCCTGACAGCATCCTGGCCCTCCGTCGAAGCACCACGCCGCGTTCATGACCGTTGCTCCCGAGGTGACTCCCGGCCTCCCGAGGCGGCCGCGCATCGGCATCATGGGTGGCACATTCGACCCGATCCACCACGGCCATCTCGTCGCCGCCAGTGAGGCCGCGCAGTTCTTCGACCTCGACACCGTGCTCTTCGTACCCACGGGGTCGCCCTGGCAGAAGACCGATGTGACGGAGGCAGAGCACCGGTACCTGATGACGGTGATCGCCACGGCATCCAATCCCCGCTTCACCGTGAGTCGGGTGGACATCGACCGGGGTGGGCCCACCTACACGATCGACACGCTCCGCGACCTGGCGGAGGCGAACCCGGGCGCCGACCTCTTCTTCATCTCCGGGGCCGATGCCATCGCGCAGATCCTCGGCTGGAAAGACAGTGAAGAGCTGTGGTCGCTCGCACACTTCGTGGCAGTTTCACGGCCGGGGCACACCCTGGCCATTTCCGCTTTGCCGCGGCAGGACGTAAGCTATTTGGAAGTTCCGGCACTCGCCATATCGTCCACTGACTGTCGTGGGCGGGTGGGCCGGGGATTCCCAGTGTGGTACTTGGTACCCGACGGTGTAGTTCAGTACATCACCAAGCATCACCTATATCGGAGTGTTGAATGACTGTGCCTCACGACGAGCAGCCGCTGACACGGCGCGCGCTCCGTGAACTCGAGCGCCAGAAACCGCGCAAGCAGCAGAAGGAAGACGCGAAGGCCGCCGATCAGGCCGACGCCGAGCGCCGCGCTGCTGCGGCTGCTGCCACCGACGCTCCTGTTGCAATGCCCGAGCCGGCGGCCGAGGCCGAATCGGCGCCCGCTGGGCCTGAGGCGTCCGCGCCGGTGACCGACTCCGCCGATGTCGTTCCCTTCGCCCCCGCGACCTCCCTCGGCGCCACCCCGTCGCTCAGTCGTCGTGCCCGGCGCGTGGTCTCCGTCGACCACCCGTTCGCCGAGCAGCACGCCGCCGACTCGACGGGTGACGCTGGCGCTGGGGATGCCGACCGCGGCGAGACTCAGCCCGAGGCTGCGGTCGAAGCGCCCTCGAGCCCGGCGACCGGCCCGATCATCGCGGAGATCATCCCCGAGGCACCCGACACGAACAGCATCGAGATCGTCCCGACGGGTTCCGTCGAGACCGTCGATGACGCGCACACGTCAGGGTCTGGCTCATCCGAAGACACCAGCGAGGTGGCTGTTCCGGTCGAAGAGCTGATCGTGATCGATCCGTCGGTCGACGACGAGGTGGCCGCCCAGGAGGACGAGGAGTTCGCCGAGATCGACGACACCGTCGCTCCGGAGGCTGTGCATGTCATCACGATCGACGAGAACCCGTCAGGCCCGATCCTCTCGCCGCTGTTCCCGAAGCCCGACGAGCGCGCGCGCGAGGTCGACGCCGCTCGGGCCGAGACCCCGTTCGACGCCCTGATCGCCACCCGCGGTGTGGGTTCCTCGAACAGCGTCTCCACCACGAGCGCACTCGTGCTTCCCTCTGTCCCGAACCACGGCGACGTCGGCACAGCACTCGATGAGACCGGCGAGGTCATCATCACCGGTTCGATCGACCTCCCCATGAGTCTCGGTTCGATGGGCGCGGCTCCGGCCGACGGCCTCGAGTCCTCCGAGCTCGACGCCTACCTCGACCCCGACGGCGACGTCGGGTCGGATGTCGCACCTGTCAGCGCCAGTCGCGCCGTCAGCACCCACGGTGCGAGCTCGGGCCTGATCGCGCCGCCCAAGCGCAGCCGGGCAAACGCCCCCGTGATCCTCATGGTGACGGCCGGTGTGCTGGCCGTCGGAGTGGTCGGGCTGCTCGTGGCCGTCTTCGCCCTCAGAATCTTCTAACCGTCAGGTGACCCCTCTTTGACTGCAACCGACCGTTCCCTCGAACTGACCCGCATCGCCGCACGCGCGGCCGACTCCAAGCAGGCCGAGAACCTCGTCGCGCTCGACGTGACAGGCCCCCTTCCGCTCACCGACGTCTTCCTGATCGCCTCGGGCCGCAATGAACCCAATGTGCGCGCCATAGCGGAGGAGATCATCGAGAAGGTCGAGGAGTCCGGCGCGAAGCTCCTGCGTCGAGAGGGCCTCTCCGAAGGCCGCTGGGTGCTGCTCGACTTCGGCGACGTGATCGTGCACGTCTTCCACGACGAGGATCGCCTGTACTACTCCCTCGAACGGCTCTGGAAGGACTGCCCGGTCGTTCCGCTCACGGTTTCGGTCACCTAGGTCGAGGATGCCCGCCTGCAGCGTTCGCGAGACCGTCTCGGTTTCGCGCCGGGCTCAGCGTGTAGTAGTCTAGGCAAGTTGTTTGAAGCAGAACCTCCGGGTTCTGGGCCAGACATGAGGGGCTGTGGCGCAGTTGGTAGCGCACCTGCATGGCATGCAGGGGGTCAGGGGTTCGAATCCCCTCAGCTCCACCGGATCGAAGAAGGTCCACCGGATCGAAGAAGGTCCACCGGATCGAAGAAGGTCCACCGGATCGAAGTTGATCTACCGGATCGAATGAAGGCTCACCCTCGGGTGGGCCTTCGCTCGTCTGTACGGAGGGGGAATCGATGTTCCGCTTGAAGCGCGTCCTGGCGGGGGGTGCGGCCGCGATTGTCGTCGTCACCTCCCTCCTCCTGCCCTCCCCGGCGTTCGCCGCACCGGCCATGATCACCGTCAGCGGACACGTCTCGCTCGGCAGCACGTCGGCGGGCGCCGGCAGTGTCGAGATCTCCGTCGCCCGAGGTCTGGGCCAACCACCGGTCGTCGCGGGAGCCGTCGACGCAGCGGGCAACTACTCCGTGCAGGTCGCCCAGGGTTCGCCGTTCCTCCTGCAGGCCGACAACGTGGGCCCCGGCAATTTCGCGCCGTACCTCTCGGCCTCGTTCGACTCTCCCAGCTGCACCGTCGAGAGCCAGGACTACACCACTGCTGCCTCCGACATCGCCAACTGGAACATCACCCTGCCTGTCGGCGGCGAGCTGAAGGGCACCGTCAAGAACCTGAAGGGCGCGCCCGTCTCGGATGTCGAGGTCTGGGCGTACGACATCCACGGGTGCGAGACTCTGGGTGGGGGACAGCCCGACACCCGGATCACCCTGCCGAACACGGATTCCACCGGCACCTACGACTTCAGGAATCTCGCTGCCACAGGCGCCTACCGGGTCGAGTTCTACAGCGGTGGAGCCGAGCCGACCACCTATCTCGAAGGATTCCTCGGCATGGCAGCCGGTGCGCCACAGGGTGTGCCGTACACGGTGAAGCCCGGGCAGGTGCGATCCGGCGTCGACATGACCCTGGTGCAGGGCGGCCGTGTGACGGGAACGATCGGTTGCGCATCCTGCGACCTCTCCCGACTCGACCCCGCCAAGGTCGCCCTCTCGGTCGAGGGCTACAACGCCTCATCCGCCTCCTGGGTGAGCAGCGCGCCGGGGAGGGTGGAGCGCACCGGATCCGCTCTGACCTATCAGACGACCTTCATCTATCCCGGTTCCTACCGGATCACCGTGTCGTACCCGGATGACGCTTTCCAGCCGGCGTCGACCGCGACGTTCACCGTCTCCGAGGGGGCTGTGGCGTCGAGGGATGTCACGCTCGCCTCGGCGGCATCCACGCAGCCGGGCGTGCCCGCGAAGGTGAATTCGTACATCACCGCGCTCTACAAGGACTTTCTCGGGCGCGCGCCCGGAACGAGCGAGATCGCCTTCTGGGCCGACAGGTTGAAGACGGGTTCACCGCGAAGCTCGGTCTCGCTGGGGTTCGCCGACAGCGACGAATACCGACTCATCCGGATCGATGCGGCCTACGAGTCTGTGCTTCACCGCCCGAGCGACGCACCGGGCCGTCTGTTCTGGCTCGACAGGATGCACAGGGGTCTCACGCAGACCGACGACGTCGAGATGACCTACTACGCCTCCGCCGAGTACTACGACCAGCACGGCGGCAACGACGCCGGCTTCGTGACCGGGGTGTATATCGCGCTTCTCGGCAGAATGCCATCCCAGGCCGACATCGTGTTCTGGGGAGGGATCGCCGAGCGCCAGGGCCGTATGGAGGTCGTCAAGGACTTCTGGATCTCGACAGAGACCGCCCAGAAGCGGGTCGGAGCGATGTACGCCCTCTACCTCGGGCGCACCCCCGATCCGAGTGGCCTGAAGACGTGGACGGACTTCGATCTCGCCAACGGAGACTCCCTCACCCGCTCGACTCTGACCTCGAGCGATGAGTACTTCGACCGGGCTGCGACGAGGTTCCCCGTCAGCTGAGATCGCGCTTGGGTCAGTAGGCGGGGGCCGGCGTGGTGCCGGCGGCTTTGTCCTGGGGCTTTGCGACGTCTGCGGGGGAGACGGGTGTGATCGAGGCCGACGGCGAGCCCGGGCCAGTGGGCGCGGCCGTGGCTGCGGAGCCCTTCGGCACGAACTGGCGGGCGCCGACATCCGTGCCCGTTTTGGCCGTCTCGACGACGATCGGATGTTCCGTGGCGTAGGAGTCCTGGCGGATGCCCGTCACCTGCCACGAAACTTTCACGTTCGGCTTGTCGGTCCTGATGGCGAAGCTGTTGTTCGCGACCTCTTTGGAGACCACCGCCTGGGCGAAATCGCCGATGACGGTGAGCTGGTAGCGGAAGTCGCGGTTCAGGGCGGCGAAATACGCGGGCAGGGCGACCGTTGCTGCACCCGAGCCGTCTGTGGTGATGTTGCCGTTGTAGATGTTCATCATGTCGGGCGATTCGACGAAGGAGTGCGAGAGCCACTTCTTGTCGGGGTCGAGCGGGTGGTCGATCCTGAAGGATCCGGCGGACTTCGAGAGGGTACCGTTCACGTGGGAATTTCCCTGCGCGAAGATGGCGAATCCGTCCGGACTCGCGGTCGTGGCGAAGACGCCGTAGACCTGTCCTGTCGTCGCGGTCGCATTGCCGTACAGCCCGTAGGTGGGTGCCTGGCCCCAGACTCCCACGTAGCCCGAATCGCCGCGGACGCCGGCGGTTCGTGCGTTGACACCGTGCACGCCGTACTGCCCGCCGCTTCCGTAGACACCGTTGCTGTTCGTATCGGTCGAATAGCCGGACACTCCGGTGACGCCGGAGCCGGAGACTCCGGTCACTCCGTTCGCCAGCACGCCGTACTGGCCGCCACTCGCGTAGACAGCCCCGAGCCCTCCACTGAGATAGGCCCCGTACGAGGTCGACTCGCCGAGCACGCCGTAGAGGTCGCCCTTACCCGACACCCCGGCCGTCGCGCCCTCGCCCCGAACGCCGACGTTGCCGGTCGACGAGCCCTGCACGCCGTACCCGTTCGGTGACGACCCGAGGATGCCACGGCCGGAGGTGGTCGTGCCGATGCTCTTTCCTTGAACCGCGGTTCCACTGGTGACGATGTCGAGTTTCTCGGCGGGCGATGTCACCCCGATGCCGATTTTGCCGTCGGCCGTCAGGCGCATCTTCTCGACGACGGCGGAGGTCGCGTTCGCCTTCGTCTTGAAGATCAGAGGCACGCCGGCGGTCGTCGGCCCGATGAAATTGCTGGTCGTGACGCCGCTGTTGCCGCCGAGCAACCACGGGGTGGTTGCGGATGCCGCCTGGGCGGGCGCGGCACCGGCCACCACGGCGGTGGCCGCCAGTCCCGCCGCGGCACCCGCGAACAGCAGCCGACGAGGGAAACGCGACTCGAACTCGGTCGCATCGGGCGCGGGCGGGGAAGTTTCAGAGCGAGCGGACATGACGGCCTCCAGGATCATCCAGATGAAAGGAATACCGGCTGCGTCGGTGCTGAGTGCCCCGGATGGCTCATGGTACTGCCGACAGGGGCAACCGGCGAGGATTAATCTGTTTTGAATGACATTTGCCGCTTGTCGGCGACGTTTGCTGCTAAGTGGTCTGGCGAATGCCAGTATGGTCTCGCCTGATCTTGACTCTCATGCAACACCCAGCCAGAGGATGCCCGACATGACCGTTCCCGCCAAGACCACCGAACCGCCGCTCTGGGCGCCCTTCTATGGCGCACCGTTCGGTGCCGCCGTCAAGAGATTCTTCACCAAGTACGCCACCTTCTCGGGCCGCGCCGGACGCGCCGAGTACTGGTGGGTCGCACTGTTCACGGGTGTCGTGAGCCTCGTTCTGCAGATCATCCTGGCGGCCACCGGTGGCCTGAGCACGAACATGAACGGCACCGCCAACACGCCGACGGGTGCCGCGATCTTCCTCACGGTCATCTACGCGATCTGGGGCCTCGCCATCCTGATTCCGAGCCTCGCGCTCGTCGTGCGCCGGCTGCACGACACGGACAAGGCCGGCTGATTCATCCTGCTCGGCCTGATCCCGCTGGTCGGCGGCATCATCCTGCTGGTGTTCATGCTGCTGCCGGGCGTTCCGCAGGGAGCTCGGTTCGACCGCCCTACGGCCTGACAGACGCAGTTCGCTCGTCGGGGGTGCTGCCGGGCCCGAGGATCCAGGTGTCTTCGGCACCCCCGCCCTGCGTCGAATTCACGACCAGGCTGCCGGTCGGGGCGACACGGGTGAGCGCCAGATCGGCGATCTCGAAGTCGCCGGCACCGGTACCGTCTCCGGTGACGTAGACGAACGCCCGCAGGTCGACGTGACGCGGTTCGAGCGTCGCGCCGGTGTAGGCCGGCAGCGATGAGAGCGCGACGACCTCCTGGGCGACCCACGCCGCGGGCTCCCGCGCGATCTCCGAACGACGCTCGGCGATCTGGGCGGCCGTCGCCGAGGGTCCGATCAGGACACCGCGCCCGCCCTCACCGTCGACGGGCTTCGTGACGAGCTCACCGACGCGTTCGAGAACACTCCGGCGTTCGGCCTCGTCGCTCGTGCGGTAGGTCGGAACGGATTCCAGCAACGGTCGCTCGTCGAGGTAGTACGCGATGAGATCGGGCACAGTGCAGTACATCGCCTTGTCGTCGGCGACCCCGTTGCCCGGCGCGTTGGCGAGGAACACGTTGCCGGCGACCGCCACCTCGAAGATCTCCGCCCCGATCGAGCGGCCCGCGTTGTTCCGCAGGTCGATGAGTTCGGGGTCGATGCGCACATACAGGGACCGGATGACCGTTCTGCGCTCGCCCGTCACGACGCGGCCCTCGTGGATGTCGAGATCGTCGGCCGTGACGAGCAGCAGGCCGGCATCGTCGGCGAGACGGCGGTGCTCGAACCAAGCCGAGCTCGCCGCTCCGCTGGAGAGCAGGGCGAGGGCCCCGAGGCCGGTCTTCTTCGCCCCTCCGAGGCTCTGCCGCAGGGCGCTGAGCGCCGAGTGCGGATCGAGGAGCCCGTCGGGCCGGGGGAGATCGGGCACGACCGCATCCATCAGCCGGCGGGCGGCCATGGCATAGGCGGCACCGCTCGGTGCACGCAGATTGTCTTCGAGCACGCGCCAGGCGCCGAACTCGTTCCGCACGAGGTCGAATCCCATGATCGGTGCACGCACCGTGTCGTGGGGGAGCCTGGCAGCCTCCGCCCGCCAGCCCGCCCCGTCGACAGTGCTCGCCGGCAGCACTCCGTCGGCGATGACCTTCTGCTCGCCGTAGATGTCCCTCAGGAACGCGTCGATCGCGCGTGCCCGCTGGGTGAGACCCGCGCCGAGCTCCGCCCACTCGAACGCGCTGATCACCCGCGGCACGAGGTCGATCTCGAAGGGGGTGAATTCCCCGCCCACGCCGAAGTCGAGTTGGGCATCCGCCGTCCACGCGTCGCGTCCGCCGCTGCGGGCGGCCAGGGCGTCCGGTGTGAGGGTGCGGAAGAAGTCGACGATCTCCCGGTAGTGCGGCCGCGGGGCGGCGCTCGGGCCGACTGCTTCGTCGCCGGCGCGCATCCGGTAGCCGCGGAGGGCGGAGGCCGCGGGTTCGAGACCTCCGGCCGGGCCGTGGGTCTCTGCCACCACGAGCTCGACCACATCGGTGAGGCTGCCGCGCTCGGCGAACGCTGCACGTTGGCGGTCGGCCGAGTTGCCGCAGGCGAGGGTGGTCTGGGCGAGGCGACGCACCTCGTCGAAGTCGCCGAGTTCCTCGAGCTGGGGGCGGAGCCGTCTGATGAGGCCCCGTACAGCCTGCGCGGCGGGAACGGGCCGGGGATGCTCGGTGGAGTCGAGCAGGTGACCCGACAGCCCGCCCCGCGCAGCCTGCCACATGGCGGCGCGGTGGAGGGGCGCGCGGATGCCGAGCGGCGGCCTGCCGTCTTCGATCTCCAGCTCGGCGGCGCGAACGCTCGCCCGGAAGAGCCCTGCGATGAGCACGGCATCGTCGACGATCGGGCACGCGTCGCAGACGCGCAGCTCGAGAGTCGGCTCGTGCGCGGAGGGCCGCACATCGAAGTAGGCCATTTTCGCATCCGCGATCACGCCGCTCGCGATGAGGTCATTGAGCATCTCGTCGTACTCGGCCGCGCTGGCGAGGTACCCCGTCGCACCGGCGCTCGGCCACCGCTGCCAGATGGTGGTGCGGATGCTCGCGTACCCGGTGTCGTGACCGTTCAGGAAGGGCGAGCTCGCCGAGAGCGCGAGCAGGATCGGGATGTCGCGGGAGACGCGTTGCGCGATCTGCACGGCCATGTCGCGGTCGGCCACGCCGACGTGGATCTGGGTGCCGCAGATCAACTGCTCGTCGACGAGGAGCCGGTACTGCTCCTGCATGCGGCGGTAGCGGCCCGTGGTTGTCAGCTCGAAGTCGGCGAACTCCGAGTGTGGGGCGGTGCCGACCGCCGCGACGCCGAGCCCGAATTCTGCGGCGGCACCGATGAGGTCGCCGCGGAGCCTCAGGAGTTCTGTGCGAAGACCGTCGAGGGTGGTCGTGACGGTGGTGTTCGTCTCGACGGTGGTGCGCTGGATCTCGGCCGAGTAGTTGCCCTTCGGCAGCCTCGAGAGCAGTTGTGGTGCTCGGGCCGAGAGCTTCCCGCTCTCCAGATCGATCAGATGCAGCTCTTCTTCTGCTCCGAGGGTCAGCTCAGCACTCATGCCGACAACTTACTGGCACCGGGGCCGGGAAGGCAGTCTGCAGGCTGTTTTGCCGGGGACTTGACACCTCACCCCCCGGCTCGGGCCGATCAGGTGTTGTAGTTGTACCCGGAGCTGTGGCTCAGGCCCGCCGTGCTGAACAGCACCACGAAGAAGACGATGTACGCGATGATCGCGAGGATCACGAGGGCGGTGTAGGCGTACCCGATGATGAGGCCCGCCAGTGCCATTCCGCGGCCCGATTCGCCGGTGCGGCGGATCTGGCCGAGCGCGATGTGGCCGGTGACGATGCCACCGATCGGAATGGTGAGCCCGAGCACCAGCGCGATGATCGCGAGGGTGTTCGTGCGCTGGCCGTAGGCCTGGGGCGACGGAACCGAGTACGGATCGTACTGCGGAGCGGGAGAGGCCTGGCCGTAGCTCGGGGCGGGAGCGGCCTGGCCGTAGGGCTGCTGCGCGGCGGCCGGCTGGCTGTACGCCGGCGGTTGCAGCTGGCCGTACTGTTCGGTCGGCGCAGTCTCGCCGTACTTCGGCTGCTCGGGGGCGGGGGGCGGGTTCTGATCGCTCATCGGCTGCTTCCGTTCGGTGGTCTGGGCTCAGGCCAGCCTACGGCGTCGGCTCAGCCCGCTGCTCGATTACGATTGCCTCCAGGGAGGCAGACGATGGTTCGGAGAGCGCCTGTCACACCGCTCCGGGAGAACCTGCCCCCGAGCATCCTGATCCTGCCCGACGGGCGAAGGCTTGCGTACCACGAGTACGGCGACCCGGCCGGGGCCGTCGTGGTCAACTGCCACGGTGGCCTCGTCAGCGGTATCGACATCGAGTACTCCGACGAACCGGCGCGGGCTCTCGGAGTGCGCATCATCTCTCCTGACCGGCCCGGGATCGGCGGCAGCTCCAGGTGGCCGGGGCACCGGATGCTCGACTGGGCCAGCACCGACCTCGAGGTGCTTCTGGCGCACCTCGGCGTCGATCGGTTCCGGGTGATCGGCTGGTCGGAGGGCGGCCAGTACGCGCTCGCCGCCGCTCACGCGCACGCCGGCCGGGTCGACCGTGTGGCGATCGTCGCCGGGGCCCTGCCGCTGGCCGAACCGGCGCATCCGGAGCGGCTTGCCGAACTGAACGCGAACGACCGGCGGCTCATCGCTCTCGCCCGGCGGCTTCCGATCGCCGCGCGGGCGTACTTTCTGGCCAGCCGCTGGCTGACCGTCCTGTCGCCTCCGATCCTCGCACGGCTGGCGTCGATCGGCCTCGGCCCGAGTGACGTGGCACTCATCACGATGTACTCGAACTGGTTCGCCCGCGCGATGGCCGAGTCGGTGGCCGACACGCGAGGCTCTGTGGACGACTACCTCGCGTTCGGGGCGCCGTGGGGGTTCGCGCCCGAAGCCGTCAGGGCCCGGGTCGAGGTGTTCCAGGGCGACGCAGACAGGGTGATCCGCGCGGCGTGGTCGCGGATCCTCGTCGAGCGGCTGCCGGATGCCCGGCTGCACGAATTCGCCGACGAGGGGCACTTCGTCGCTCTCACCCGCCGAGCCGAGATCCTGGAGTACCTGACGGCCGTCTCCGACCCGGTCTGAGTCAGGCGGGGCGCTCCGCCGACTCGAACGCCTCCCACATCGACGCGTAGCGACCGCCCGCGGCGATGAGGTCGTCATGCGACCCCAGTTCCGCGACGCGGCCGTCGTGCATCACGGCGATGCGGTCTGCCGCGCGTGCCGTCTGCAGGCGGTGCGCGATCACGACGGTGGTGCGGCCCGACGAGACGCGCTCCATCGCGGCGGTGACCCGCGCCTCCGTGGCGAGATCGAGGTTCGAGGTGGCCTCATCCAGCAGCAGGATCGCCGGGTCGACGAGTTGGGCGCGGGCGAGGGCGATCAGCTGCCGTTGACCGGCCGAGAGGGAACGGCCCCGCTCGCTGAGCACATGCCCGTACCCGCCGGGAAGGCCCCGGATGAGGTCGTGCGCGCCGACGGCGCGGGCTGCCGCTTCGACCCGTGCATCCGACGTCTCCGGATCACCGAAGGCGATGTTGTCACGCACCGAGCCGGTGAAGAGAAAGGCCTCCTGGGGCACGTAGCCCAGTTGTGTGCGGAATGCGACGAGGTCGAGGGTGCGAACATCCATTCCGTCGACCAGCACCGCACCCGAGTCCACATCGTAGAACCGGGCCAGCAGCTTCATCACGGTCGACTTGCCCGCGCCGGTCTCGCCGACCAGCGCCAGCGTCTCGTGCGGGCGGATGTCGAGCGTGATCGAGTGCAGCGCCTCCGCCGGCTTCTGCGCCTGCACCGCCGCCGGGTAGGCGAAGTGCACATCGACGAGCGAGAGCGCGCCGCGGAGCCGCCCCGGCTCGATCGCGGTTCCGGGTGCCGGCTCGGGGGTGAGCGTGTCGAGTTTCATCAGTTCGGAGATGCGCCCCACCGACACGCGCGTCTGCTGCCAGGAGTCGAACACCTGCGAGAGCTGCTGGATGGGGGAGAAGAACAGCGAGATGTACAGGATGAAGGCGATCAGGTCGCCCGAGCTGAGCTGCCCTGAGGCGATGAGGCCGGCACCCACACCGAGCACGATCGCATCCGCGACGCTCGAGAGGAACTGCACGAACGGGAAGTACAGCGCAACGAGCCGCTGCGCGGCCACCCGGGTCTCGAGGAAGGAGCGGCCGAGGCCATGGAACCGCTCGACCGTGTCGCTCTCGTGAACGAACGCCTGCGACTCGCGCACGCCCGAGAGGCTTTCCTGAAAGTCGGCGTTCACCAGCGCGATGCGATCGCGTGCCGTGTCGTAGAGCGAGGAGGCACGCTTTCGGAACCAGACCGTCGCGAAGGCGAGGGGCACCACGACGGCGAGCGTACAGAGCCCGAGTTCGACGTTCAGCGACACCAGCGCGATCCCCACACCGACGAAGGTCACAACCGAGACGAGGGCCGAGAGCAGACCGTTCTGCACGAGCGACTCGAACTGCACCACATCGGTCGTCATCCGGGTCATCACCCGCCCGGCCATCTCGCGCTCGTAGTAGTCGAGGGAGAGACGTTGCAACTGCGACCAGATGCGGATGCGGAGTGACAGCATGACGCGCTGCGCGATCCGGCCCGTCACGAACGTCGATGCGATGCCGTCGAGCAGCGCGGCGAGCGTCACGACGAGGTAGAGGGCGGATGCCCCGAGCAGCACCATCAGCGACCCCGCCTGCACACCGTCGTCGATGCCGGTCTTCACCAGCACCGGGCCCGCGAGACCGGCGAGAGCGTCGAGCACGACGAGCACCAGACCGAGAGCCAGGGGCCGGCGGAACTCCTTCAGCAGCCGCACCAGGCCGAACTGCGGGTCGTGCCGGGTCTCGCGGTCGCGGTCGATGTGCGGGATGTCGCGGATCGGGCCGAGGGCGGCGACCGCGTCGAGCAGGGCGGGGTCGGCGCCGAGCAGGCCGCTCTGAGCCCCGGCAGACGGGGGAGGGCCTGCCGCGGCGGGCTTCTTCGCGCGGTCGGGTCGGGCTGCCGCATCCGCGTCGTGCTCCTTGCCGTCGACCAGCGTGCCGGCCGCGGTGAGGTCGGCGAGCACCTCGATGCGGCCGGCAGCGGCAGCGGCGCGGGTCTCCTCATCCAGACCGGAGAGCAGCTCGCGGTAGGTGGTGCTCCGTTCCAGCAGTTCGCTGTGGGTGCCCGAGTCGCTGATCCTGCCCTCCTCCAGAACGACGATGCGGTCGGCGAGGTGGAGGGTCGACTCCCGGTGGGCGATCAGCAGCACGGTGCGCCGGCCGAGGGCCTCCTGGAGCCCCCGATGGATGCGCTCCTCCGTCTTCGCGTCGATCGCGCTGGTGGCGTCGTCGAGGATCAGGATGCGCGGGTCGTACAGAATCGCGCGCGCCAGGGCGATGCGCTGTCGTTGCCCGCCGGAGAGGCTCAGCCCGCGTTCGCCGACGACGGTGTCGTATCCGAGGGGGAGCCTGCCGATGAAGTCGTGGGCCTCTGCCACCCGGGCGGCCGCCTCGACCTCGGCGTCTGTCGCGCCGGGCCGTCCATAGGCGATGTTCGCGCGGATCGTCGAGCTGAAGAGAAAGCTCTCCTCGAACACGACGCCGACCTGCCGGCGGAGCGAGGCGAGCCTGAGCTGGCGTACGTCGATGCCGTCAACGGAGACGGTTCCGGCATCGGGTTCGTAGAACCGCGAGACCAGCGCGGCCACGGTCGATTTGCCGCTGCCGCTCGGGCCGACGATCGCGACCCGCTCGCCCGCCCGGATGTGCAGGTCGAAGCCGTCGAGCACCGGCGCGCCGCCCGAGCCTTCCGCACCATAGAAGAACCGCACCCCTGTGAAGTCGATGGCCCCACCGCCCGCGGGCAGTGGCACGGCGGCCGGGGCATCCACGATCGCCGGGCGCTGGTCGAGCAGCTGGAAGATGCGCTCGATGCCCACCCGCGCCTGCTGGCCCACGGTCAGGATGCCCGCCAGCTGCCGCGCGGGCGCCATCAGCTGGGAGACATAGGCCGAGAAGGCGAGGAAGGTGCCGATGGTCAGCTGGTTGTTCAGGGCCAGCCAGCCGCCGAACGCGAGCACGGCAACCTGGCCGAGGGTGGGCACAGCTTCGAGCAGGGGTTGGAACCGGGACTGGATGCGCACCGCACGCATCTCGGAGCCGTAGAGCGACGAGGAGGTCCCGATCATCCGGTCGATCTCACGCCGCTCGCGCCCGAAGGCCTTCACGACGCGCACACCGGTGACGTCTTCGTCGACCATCTGCGCGACGTCGCCCTCGCGCTGCTGCGCATCCCAGGTGGCCGGCAGCAGTCGGGCCCGCATGCGATAGGAGATCAGCACGAGCAAGGGGGTCACGACGAGGGCGACCAGCGCGAGAAGCGGTGAGAGCACGAACATCACGACGAGCGACAGCAGCATCAGGATGATGTTGCCGCTCATGATCGGCAACATCATCAGCAGGCCCTGCACGAGGGTCGCATCGGAGTTCGCCCGCGACACCAGCTGGCCCGTCGGCATCCGGTCGAGGCTCGCGAAGTCGAGCGTCTGGAGGTGGTCGTGCATACCGTTACGGAGGTCGTTCTGCACCTCGAGCGCAACCTGCCCGCCGTGGTAGCGGCGCACATACGTGAACCCGAATGTCACCAGGGCCAGCCCCACCAGCAGGGCGAGCCAGGGCAGCAGCGGGGCGTCCGCGACGAGGATCACGTTGTCGACGATCTGCCTCGCGACCAGCGGAACGACCACCTGGCAGGCGCTGCCGAGAAGCGCCGCGCCGAGCGAGAGGATGAGGCTCCGGCGGTGCCGCAGCATGTAGCCCCAGAGCCGCCGCACCCAGCCCGGGGCTGGGGATGCGGTGGGGGCGTTTGTCACCTCCTGAGTCTACGTGCGCCCACCCCGCCTCCACCCCCACCTCCACCTCCGGTGATCGAGACACCGAAAACTGTCGGTATCCGACGTCCTTACCGACAGTTTTCGGGGATTCGATTCACAAGACGCGGCCGGGGGCGGGCGCGGTGACGACGAGCACGCGAAAGCCCTCGGGGCCGGCGGCGCGCCAGGCGTGCCGGGTACCGGCGGCGAAGGTGATCGAGCCGCCCGCGGCGAGGCATTCGACGAGAGCATCGTCGACACTTCCGCCCGGCTCGGCCTCGAGCCCGACCTCGAGGGTGCCAGCGAGCACGTAGACGAACTCGTCGTCGTCATGCACGCCGAACTCCGTGAACGCAGTCTCGGCGCTGAACAGCTCGACTCCCCGGAGCCCGCCCGGAAGCTCCGCCAGCTGCCAGACCGAGCGTGCCCCACCGCTGCTGGCCGGTCGGTCGCGGTGGGCGGAATAGACCACGTCGGTCGTCTCGCTCGTCGTCCGCCGGGGCGGCCGGTGGGCGAGCAGGTCGCCCGGTTGCACGCCGAACTCGGTCGCGATGCGGCCCATCGAAGCCAGGCTCAACCGCGCGTGCCCCCGCTCGACGAGGCTCAGGAACGGCTGCGACATCCCCGTGGCCGACGCGAGCTGCACAAGGGTCTGGCCCCGAGAGCGCCGGAGCTCGCGGATGCGCGCACCCATCGTGACCGCATCGTCGTCGAGTGGCGCTGTCGAGGGGGTCTGGTTCATGATTCGTGAATTCGTCATATTTATGACATAAATATACCCATGAAGCCTCTCGTCTTCGGAATCTTCCAGTACATCGCCCCGAACGGCACCGTCGGATCGGCCTGGCAGCACCCGGGCGACACCTCGCTGGACTACCTGGACATCTCGCACTGGACGGCGCTCGCCCAGAAGTTCGAGGCGGCCGGGCTCGATTTTCTCTTCCTCGCCGACAGCTACGGTTTCCCCGCTCTGGATGGCGCGCTGCTCGACGCCGCAGTGCGGGAGGGTCGCGGCATCCCGCAGGGCGACCCGATGCCGATCGTCACCGCGATGGCCGCGGTCACCCAGAGGCTCGGCTTCATCCTCACCACCTCGACCACGGTCGAGGCTCCGGCCGCGAACGCTCGGCGTTTCGCGACGCTCGACCACTTCACCGACGGCCGGATCGGTTGGAACATCGTGACCGGTTCCTCCGGGGCGACAGCGGCAGACCTGATGGGCAAGGACCTCATCTCGCACGACCTCCGCTACGACATGGCCGACGACTACGTCGACGTCTGCCTGAAGCTCTGGGAGGGATCTTGGGCCGACGACGCCCTCGTTTTCGACAGGGAGGCCGGCGTCTTCGCGAACCCCGCCGGGGTGAGGATGATCGACCATGACGGCCCGTATTTCCGGTCCCACGGCATCCTGAACCTGCCACCCTCGCCCCAGCGCACCCCGCTCCTCGTGCAGGCCGGTGCCTCGGGGCGCGGCCGCGAGTTCGCGGGCCGGAACGCCGAAGCCGTGTTCGTGGCGGGCGGCGTGCCGTCGGTGGTGGCCGCGAACGTCGCCGGAGTGCGGGCGAGCGCGGTCGCGGCCGGACGCGCGGCCGACTCGGTCAAGCTGTTGGTCGGGGCGTTGTTCATCACCGCCCCGACGCACGAGGAGGCCGAGGCGAAGCACACAGAGATGCTCGCGATGTCGACGAACGAGGGCGCCGCGGCGATCTACGCCGGCAACACCGGGATCGATCTCCTGGCACTGGACCCCGACCTGCCGCTGGCTCAGAGAAACACGGAGATGGGCCAGAGCAACGTCGAGCGCTATCTCGCGAAGGACGGCACGCCGGCCCCGCTGGTGCGCGACATCCTCGAGAACTTCCGGACGACCGGCATCAACGGGAGCGTCTTTGTCGGCACGCCGGACGAGGTGGTCGACGCGCTCGAGGAGTTCGTGGCGGCCACCGACGTCGACGGCTTCCTCGTGCAGCCGCACCTGACTCCGAGCACCTACGACGACTTCATCGAGCTCGTGCTGCCCGTTCTCCGGGAGCGTGGGCTCGCCCCGGGGGAGTACTGCGGTTCGACACTGCGGGAGCAGCTGTTCGGCGAGGGCCACGCACGGCTGCCCGAATCGCACCGGGGGCACGCCTTCACCTGGGCCGACGCGGCAACAGGGCCGACAACTCCAACAGGGCCGACAACTCCAACAGGGCCGACAACTCCGACAGGGCCGACAACTCCAACAGGGCCGACAACTCCAACAGGGTGAGAGAGGGGCGATCGACTCGCGCGCGTAACACGGGAGGCCCGGCTTCGCTGCTAGTGTGTGGCCAAACCACAGCGCCGCCATCCGTACGTCATTCGTGCCGGCAGGCGCACGGTCATCCGCATCGCAGTTCACCCAGTCGAAGTCGCAGTCGTAGTTCACACAGTCGCAGTTCACACAGTCGCAGTTCACGCGATTGCGGTTCACACAGTCGCCATCCGCAGGAACGTCATCCGCACAGTCGAGGGGAAGCATGTCGTCAGCACTGACACGTCGAGAGGGCCGGCCGCGTCGCGGTAGCGGACCCCGCCGCTGGGTGGCGCTCGCCGCCGTTCTGACCGTGGCCGGCATCGCACCGGTGGCCGTGGCCGGCAGCGCCAGCGCGGCAGACGTCGCGCTGCCGACCGCCGGGCTGAAGTATGTGGCGATCGGCGACTCGTATTCCTCGGGCATCGGCATCGGCGCCGTCAACCCAGACGTGCCGTCGGACTGCGGCCAATCGCTCGAGAACTTTCCGCACCTGCTGGCTGCCACCCTGGGGCTCGACCTCACGGATGTGACCTGCAGCGGAGCGCAGGCCGAGAACCTCACCACTGTGCCGCAGCCCGTGAACGGTTCGACGCTGCCCGTGCAGACGGCGGCTCTGGATGCCTCCACCGACGTCGTGACGATCACCGTCGGCGGAAACGGGCTGAAGTTCACCACGGTGGCGGCGGCGTGTGCTGCGGCATCTGCGAACGGTCCGCTGGTCGGCCCCGGCCTCGGTGCCCTCACGAGCTGCCAGCAGATCCCTGGCATCGCGGCGCTTCCGTCGCGCATCCCGCTCCTCGGCCAGGTGATCGGCGCGACCTACGCCGCAGTGCGCAAGGCCGCCCCCAACGCGAAGATCTTCGTGCTGGGTTACCCGAGCATCGCTCCCGATGCCGCCGACCTGCCCGCCGGCGGGAGCTGCTTCTCGCCCGTGACGCAGCCCGGCGGTTTTCCGTTCACCGATGCCGACACGCCCTTCCTGCACACGATCGAGCAGACGCTCGACAACACGGTGCAGACCCAGGCCGAGGCTGCCGGGTTCATCTACGTGCCGACGTTCGCCGAATCGCGGGGCCACAGCGCCTGCGCCCCTGCGGCCGATTCCTACGTGAACGGCGTCTTCGTCGACTTCACCGTGCCGACCTCGCCGGTCATCGATGAGAAGTCGCTTCATCCGAACGCAAACGGCGTCGGATTCATGGCGCAGCTCGCCGAGACGGCAATTGCCAAGGCCTTCCCCGTCGTGGCTCCGCAGCCGACGTCGACTCCCACGCCGACTGTGACTCCCGAGCCGTCGGTCTCGCCCGTGGCACCCGATCCGTCCACGACCGCGTCGGTACCGGTGCCAGCGGCGGATGCCGGCAACGGTTCGTCGGCGCTCGCCGCGACGGGCGTGTTCGCGCCCATGCTGATCGCGGTCGGCGTCTTCGCCCTGCTCAGCGTGCTCGCCGGTGCCGGGATGATCGTCGCCCGCCGGAGGCTCCAGCGCGGCTGACCCGGACGCCAGCGCGGCTGACTCCCAGGCGCGGATGGCCGCGGAGCTCAGCCCGCGATGGTCTCTGCTCGGACGCTCCGACGTGCCCGCTCCCGGCGGAGACGCCTGGCCGCGCCTGCCGTCAGAACGAGCCCCGCCAGCACTCCGAGCGTGGCCCCCGAGGTGTTCGACACGATGTCGCGGAGGTCGCTCACCCGGCCGGGGATGCCCAGCTGGGCGACTTCGATCGCGACTGTCATGAGGAAGCCGATCAGGATGGCCAGCCACCACTGGCGCCGGCCGAGCAACAGCAGAAGGAACAGCCCGACGGGCACGAACATCGCGATGTTGGCGGCGAACTCGACACGGTCGTACGTGATCCATTCTGTCGAGGCGTGCCGGCCGAACACCCGCAGCGCCCGATAGAGGAGGCCCTCCGCACGGTCGTCGAGCGGCTGGGGCCCGAGCGTGATCCAGGCGACCAGCCCGAGGTACGCCACGGTGAGGGCTGTGAGCACGGGATGGCGTCGGAACATCCCCTCACTCTGCCTGACGTTCCCGGGTGAACGGTGGATGCCGGCTGTGGATGTCTGCTGTGAATGTCTGCTGTGCACGTTGCCGCAGCTCCCCGACGCTCCGGTGGAGACGGCGACTCCCGCGGCGGCTCAGGGCGTCGGAACAGGCGTAGGCGTGGGGGTCGGGGTCGCCGTGCTCTCCGGTACTGCCGCCTGGTACGTCGCCGTCACGAACGTCTCGAAAGCCGTGGCGTCGGAGACCGACCCGGTGTAGACCGTGCCGTCCAGCACCACGGTGGGGCTGGCGGTGAGGTTCGCCACGTCGGAGTTCGGGATGTTCGCTTTCGCCCGGTTGGAGGCATCCACGACCCAGTTGTCGAAACCGCCGGAGGTGATGCAGCGGGAGACCTCCGGGGACGTCACTCCCGCCTTGGTGACGAGGGTGACCAGGTCGCTCGTGCTGAGCCCGGCGCCGGCGATGACCGCCGCATCGGCGACGAGCGCGTTGTGCACAGCCAGCACGCTCGAGGGTGCCTGATCGGCCACGCAGGCGATCGTGTTCGCCGTGCGCATCGACTGGCTGTTCGAATCGAAGCTCACGAGGGCGACCGGGTGGATCGAGAGCGTGGCATAGCCTTTCGTCACCCAGCCCTGGATCGTGCTGCCGTTCGTCGTCTCGAAGGTCGCGGCATCCGGGCTCGCGTAGTCGACGTAGAGGTCGACGCTCAGAACGCCGTTCGACGGGTCGAAGCTCGCTGCGGCCGGACTGGCTCCCACATCGAGGGCAGCTGTCGTCGAGGGGGTGATCGTGGTGCCGTCGCCGGTGAACAGGATGCCGTCGGAGGCCATGTTCGCCGGGCCGATCAGTCCCGCCCGCACCGTGTTCACGATCACGAGGCCGGCGACGGCGAGAACCGCCACACCGAGAGTGACGAGGCTGGTGCGCCGGATGATGCGGTTGCGCTTCTGGCGCTTCCGATCCTCCTCGCGCTGGAGCCTGGACATCTCACGCTGGAGCGCCTGCCGCTCTTTCTTCGGCAGACCCCTCAACTCCTGGTCGAAACTCTTCGCCGGCACCCGGGCTCCTTGTCAGCTCCTGGGCGCCGGGGAACTGCGGCGCCGAGCATCCGAGAGTACGAGGCCGGCCTATGAGTCTGCTATCGACGCGCTGGGCGAGTGCCGCGAGCCGTTCTCCGCAACGTGCGCAGATGTCGTGGCGCTGCGCTTCGATGCGTTCGCGTGGGAGCTCGTCAGCCCTGGCCGCTGATGCTCTTCGCCTCGATCGTGAGGATCACGCGCTGTTGGTCTCGCCCGCCGTACCAGGGGTAGGGCTGGCCGGTGTACTTCTGCGACAGCGCCTCGATGCTCTCCACGCCGCCATCCGTCGTCATGGAGACCACTTCGCCGCGCACCTGGATGTAGCGGAACGGGTTCTCGGGGTCCTGGATCGCAACCGCCACGCGCGGGTCGCGTTCGACGTTCCGCACCTTCACGTACCCGACGACGGTGTTGATGATGATGTGCTCGCCGTCGGTGTCGACCCACGTCTCCGTCACCTGCGGGGAGCCGTCGGCCATGATGGTGGAGAGGAAGCAGGGGCTCGGCTTCTGCAGCAGGTCGAGCAGGTTGTCGGGCAGGGTCACGGGGTCTCCTCGGTGAGTGTGGGAATACCATTCTCCCGCGGAAGACCGGGGGCGTCAGTGGGCTGCCCGGCTTCAGGCAGTAGCCCGGCGGCGCCGCACGATCACGACGATCGAGCCCGCCACGAGCAGCGCGCCCGCGAGCAGGTACAGCACCTGCGCGATCCGCACCTCGGCGAAGCAGGCGCCGGCCATCAGTGCCCAGCAGGCCACGAGGAGCGAGGCCCAGACCACGAGCAGCCCGTCGATGCGTGGGATGCTCCGCACGAACCGCGCGAACCGGCGGCCGGCCGCCCGCCTCAGCTGCACGAGGTACACCACGATGAACACCGCCGAGGCGAGTGCGACGACCGCGAGGAAGTCCTGCCAGACGGTGCCGTAGAGCGGCGAGTCCGTCGGCTGGCTGGCGCCGCTGAACGCAACCGTCACCACCGCGAAGGCGATCCAGAGAATGAAATGGATGCGGCGGAGCGCGACCGCCGCGACCGCGCGGAGGTTGCGGACGGCCACCGCCGAGCCGGGATCCGAGGCCAGGATGTCGATGAAACCGGCTGCCGCGCTGCCCGCCCGCCCCTGCCGCAGCATCACGAGCGACAGGTTGTTGCGGGCCGCCGGATGATCGGGCTGCAGGTTCAGGGCCTGGCGGAACGCTGCCTCGGCGGCGGGCCAGTCCTGCTGGGCGAGGGCGACGTTGCCGGCTGTGAGGTGGGCATCCGGTTCCAGCGGCGCGAGCCGGACGGCCTCGCGTGCCGCGTGCTCGGCGTCCCGGGTGATGCGCTTGGCGGCGATGTCGACCTGTGCGACCTGGGCGTGTGTCACCCAGAGCTCGGGGGCGAGGCTCTGCGCGGTGTGCGCGGCAGCCTTCGCCTCGGTCACGTTGCCGAGCTTCGAGTAGGAGAGCGCCACGAGTCGCCAGGCCCATTCGTTGTCGGGCGTGCGGGACAGCGCCTGCTGGGCGGCCTCGAGGGCGCGGGCGGCATGCCCGGCCACGAGGTGGGCCTGGCTCGCGAGGCAGAGGCCGCGGTCGTCTTCGGGATGCGCGGCGAGATGCGGGGCGAGCGCACGGAGGGCGTCGACAGGCTTTCCGAGCGACAGGTAGGTGCGGGCGTGTGCCAGCGCGGCATCCTCCGCGTTCACAGGCGCTTGGCCTTCTTCAGGTAGGTCTTCAATTCGGTGTAGGTGCCGTCGTCGTCGCCGAAGAGCACAACGTTCCGGGCGCTGTCGAGCCAGCTCGTCGTCGACGGCGTCACCTCCCTGAGGGCCTCCGTGACGTCGTGCATCGTGATGAGCCGGAGCTCCCCGGTCTCGGCGCTGTCCATCAGGGCACGCTCGGCAGCGACCTCGCAGACGTAGGCGATGTCGGCCCCGGAGAGGCCCGCGGATGACCGGGCCAGCGCCTTGAGCTCGATGCCCTCGACGGGGCGGTGCTGCAGGTGGTAGCGGAAGATCGACTCGCGCGCTTCCTCGTCGGGCGGCAGCACGAGCACCGTGCGGTCGAAGCGCCCGGGGCGACGGAGGGCCGGATCCACGTCCCACGGCTGGTTCGTCGCCGCGAGCACGAACACGCCCTCGTTCTGGTCGGCGACCCCGTCGAGTTCGGTGAGGAGCTGGTTCACGGTTCCGCGGAGGGCGCTGTTGCGGGTCTGGCTCCGGCGCTGGCCGAGCGCATCGATCTCATCGAAGAAGATCACGCAGGGGGCCTCGCGCCGGGCCAGCTCGAAGGCCTCGTGCACGTTCTGTTCGCTGTTGCCGAGCATCGGGTCGAGGATGTCGGAGAGCCCGACGCTCAGGAACCGGGCGCCGAGCTCCCCGGCGATCGCCCGGGCGATGAAGGTCTTGCCGCAGCCGGGCGGGCCGTACATCAGCAGGCCACCGCGGAGGCTCTTGGAGTAGAGCTTTCGCAGTTCGGGGTTCTGAAGCGGAGCGAGGAAGGCGGCGTTCAGGCGCTTCTTGATCGACGTCATGCCGCCGACGTCGGCCAGGGTGATGACGGAGCGTTCGATGTCGAAACCGGATCCCGGCACCACCGAGGGCTGGGCGTCGGTGAACATCGGCTGGGCGAGCTCGTGCACGTCGATCTCGGCGGCGCTCCAGTCGAACTCGGGCGGAGCCGCGGCGGGTGCGGGGGCCGGGATGGTGGCCGTCGGGTCGGGGGACGCGGGTGCCGTCGGTGCCACGGGCGCTAGCGCCTCGCTCATCAGCTGCCGGGCATCCAGATTGTCTGGCGCATCCTGCAGCACACCGGCCGCCAGCGACACGGCTTCGGCAGGCGATCCGGACTTCACCAGCAGCTGGCCGAGCAGCAGCCGAAGCGGAATGTCATCGGGGGAAGAGGCGATCGCCCGGCGCAACGAGCTGATGAGTGGCTCTTCCATGGAGTGAGTTTAGACCGCACATCCTGATGGCTGGCCGGGCATTCGCCCGGGTCAGGGCGCGAGGCCCTCCAGCACGTCGTTGGAGGGCACGAAGAACGTCGTGCCCGTCACGGCCTTCGAGAAGTCGAGGATGCGGTCGTATTCGCCGACCGGGCTGCCGATGAACATCCGCCGGAGCATGTGGTCGATCACCCAGAGGTCGCGGGAGTATCCGATGAAGTAGGTGCCGAACTCCTTCGCCCCCGGCCGGCCGAACGGCATGTTGTCGCGCAGGATGTCGTGCTCGACGCCGTTCTCGTCGACGATCGTGTTGAGGCCCTTGTGGGAGAGGCGCTCGCCGTCGTCGAGCTCCAGATTGTCGGCCTTCGTTCGCCCGATGATGGCCTCCTGCTGCTCGGTGCTGAGCGTTCCCCAGGCGGCCAGGTCGTGCAGGTACTTCTGAACCACGACGTAACTGCCGCCTGTGAAGTCCGGATCCTCGTCGCCGATCAGGGCGGCCTCGGCCATGGATTGGCCCGTCGGGTTCTCGGTGCCGTCGACGAAGCCGAGCAGGTCGCGGGAGTCGAAGTAGCGGAAGCCCTGCGTCTCGTCGACCACCTCGACCGCGTCGCCGAGCTTCGCCAGGATGAGTCGTTCGAGCTCGAAGCACTGATCGAGCCGTTCGCCTCGGATGTGGAACAGCAGATCCCCGGGCGTCGACACGGCGGTGTGCCCGCCCGACCCCGGGATCGTGTGGAAGCGGTCGAGCTGGCGGGGCCTCGACGGCTGGCCGAGGCGCTCCCAGAGCGCGGATCCGATGCCCACGTTGCACGAGAGGCGACCGCCGAGATCGCGGAAGCCCACGGCCCGCACCAGAGCGCCGATGTCGCTGACGACGTCGCGGGCGGTGGCCAGGCTCGTCTCGTCGGCTGCGACGGTGACGACGAGGAAGATCGCGGCGGCCGAGAGCGGCGCATTCACGCTCTGCGGCTCGATGGGGGTGCGGGCCCAGGTCTGGTCATCCATGCTGAGAGGCTACCGGTCGGCGGCGTGGGGCAGGGCGGCGACGCTCTGTGGCAGTCTGGGGGCATGTGGCGTGTGGCGCTCTACTCCGAGCCGGTTCTGGATGCCCGCCCCGCCGATCCCACAGGGCTCACCCCGGGCGAAGTGCTCCGGGCCGCGCAGCTGGTCGACCCCGTCGACCGGCACCGTTTCGTCGTGTCGCACCAGCTGCTCCGGCTGGCCATAGCCGACAGTGTCGGTGCCCATCCGGGCGACGTCGTTCTCGACTTCGCCTGTGAGCGGTGCGGTGACCAGCACGGCCGGCCGAGAGTCTTCGCCGGGTCCGGTGCCGTCGCTGGTGCCGGGTTGTCCGAGGTCTCCGTCTCGCTCTCGCGGTCGGCGGGTGCCGCTCTCGTCGCCGTGCTGGTCGCGCCACCGGGGGAGCGGGTGCCGGCGATCGGCGTCGACCTCGAGCGGATCGATGCGGTCGGGTTCCCGGGCTTCGACGATGTGGCGCTGAGCGCGAGCGAACGAGCCTCGCTCGGTGCCGCGGGGCTCGACGCGCACGCCGCGCTCTCCGCTCGTGCCAGCCTCTGGGTTCGCAAGGAGGCGGTGTCCAAGGCGCTCGGAGCCGGCCTGCGCCTGGACCCCCGGCACCTCGAAGTGGCGGGCGCGCTGGTGGGTCGAACGCTTGTTGAGTCGCGCACGTTCACCTGGCACGACGCGGAATCACCGCCCCCCGGTTTCGTGGCCGCCGTCGCCGTCGAAGCGCGCCCGCGCCACACAGTGGCACCGGACACCCGCACCCTCAGCCTCTGAGGGCGAGGCGGCGGCCCGCCCCATCCTCGGCTTGGACCGCGCGCGGGGTGACGTGTCGCTCACAGTCGCCCGGTCAGCGAGACGGGTGGGACGCCTGTGGAGAAACTCTCGACGGCGTGCTCGAGATCGGTGAAGGAGAACAGGTTGCGGGGTGAGGAGAGCTTCATCACCTCGAAGTACACCCCGGTCTTCTCGATGTAGCCGAGCACGCTCTCCGCATTCGTGTCGGGAACACGGCGGTCGCAGATGCGCCACTCGTGATCGGAGAGGATCGAGATCCGGATGTCTGCTGCGAGCGGTGGTGCGCTGAGCTGGTCGGTCACATCAACCTCCTTCGGTCGGGTGCTTGACGTTATACAAGCATTGGTTCGACTCTGACGGCAGCGATTGACAGACGGCTGGGAATGCGCATCGAGAACCCGGAGGATCGAACCGCGATCAGGGGATACTGGGTGGCATGGACACCGTTGACGCCATCGTCGTGGGCTCAGGGCCGAACGGCCTCGCCGCAGCCGTCACCCTCGCCCGGGCGGGCCTCTCCGTGCGGGTGTACGAGCGGGAACCGACGATCGGCGGGGGAGCCCGAACGGTCGAACTCACGCTTCCCGGGTACCTGCACGATGTGTGCTCCGCCGTGCATCCGATGGCCCTCGCTTCGCCGTTCTTCCGCGCGTTCGAGCTCGCCTCGCGGGTGGAGCTCCGGCAGCCCGAGGTCGCCTACGGGCATCCACTCGACGGCGGCAGGGCCGGCATCGCCTACCGGAGCCTCGACGAGACGGCTCGCGGCCTCGGCGTCGACGGGCCGGCCTGGCAGCGGATGCTCCGCCCCTTGGTGTCACGCTGGGAGGGGCTCACGTCGTACACCAGCGGTTCCCTCCTGCGGGTGCCCGAGAGCCCGGCCGCGCTCGCCGCGTTCGGGCTCCGGATGCTCGAGCAGGGCAGTCCGCTCTGGAGCCAGCGCTTCGAGAGTGCGGTCGCTCCGGCCATGATGAGTGGCGTCTCCGCGCACTCGATTCTCCCGCTGCCGGGGCTCGCACCCGCTGCGGCAGGGTTGATCCTCGCCACGCTCGCACACGGCGTTGGCTGGCCCATTCCGGTGGGAGGCAGCCAGTCGATCGTGCAGGCGCTCGCCGACGACCTGATCGCCCACGGCGGCAGCATCCAGACCTCGACAGAGGTCACCAGCCTCGACGAACTCCCGCCGAGCAGGGCGGTGCTGCTGGATGTCTCGCCGCGAGGCCTGCTGTCGATCGCCGGTTCGCGGATGCCGGCGCGCTACGGCAGGGCGCTGTCGCGGTTCCGCTACGGGAATGCCGTCGCGAAGCTCGATCTCGCGCTCAGCGACCCGGTGCCGTGGACGAACCCCGAACTGCGGAAGGCCGGAACCGTGCACGTCGGCGGAACCCACGCGGAGATCGCCCGCGCAGAGGCGATCGTGGCCTCCGGCAAGCACGCGTCGAAGCCCTACGTTCTGGTGTCGCAGCCGGGCGTGGTCGACGCGTCGCGGGCACCGGCGGGGCGGCACGTGCTGTGGGCCTACACCCACGTGCCGCGAGGCTCCGACGTCGACCAGACCGAGACGATCATCGGGCAGATCGAGCGGTTCGCGCCCGGATTCCGCGACACGATCCTCAGCCACGCGGGGCGCACTGCCGTGGGTGAGGAGACGCAGAATCCGAACTACGTCGGTGGTGACATCTCAGCGGGGGCCGCCACGCTGACGCAACTTCTCCGGCGCCCGACGCTGTCGCTCCACCCGTGGCAGACGCCGATGGACGGCGTTTACCTGTGCTCGCAGTCGACGCCGCCCGGTCCCGGTGTCAACGGGTCTGCCGGCTGGCACGCGGCCAGGCGTGCTCTCGCCGTGACCTTCGGTATCCGCCGCGCGCCCCACCTCGGGCTGTAGCCGCAGGCTGTCGGCCGTTCTTCGTAGACTGGGGACCATGACCCAGCCCGCCCCGCTCCGCAAGGTGCGCCCGCCCGTTCCGTCGCTCCATGTCGTGCTGGCACTCGTGATCGACATCGTTCTCGTACTTGCCTTCGTCATCATCGGGCGGGGCAATCACGCCGAGGCCTTCAGCCTTCCGGGCATCCTCACCACCTGGTGGCCCTTCCTCCTCGGACTCGCCGTGGGCTGGCTGGCCACGCGGGCCTGGCGCCATCCGTTCGCACTGGTGCTGCCGGGCATCCCGATCTGGCTGTTCACCGTCGCCGTCGGCATGCTGTTCCGCCTGCTGAGCGGGCAGGGTGTCGCCGTGAGTTTCGTGATCGTGGCGATCATCGTGCTCGGGGTGTTCCTGCTCGGCTGGCGCCTGATCGCCGGGGCGATCCTCCGGAGGCGGGCCCGAGCGCGCGTCGGGCAGGGCCGCGGCGCCCGGTTGTGAGTACGCCGGCCGTGAGTACGCCGGGTGCGAGCGTGTCTTCTGCGGGCATCCCGGCCGCCGGAGCAGCGCGGGTGCGCATCCACCAGTTCTCCGTCATCCAGGCGCTCATGGCCGGGCTCTACGACGGAGCGTTCGCGGCCCGTGAGGTGCTCGCGGTGGGAGACTTCGGGCTCGGCTGCGGCAATGCCCTGAACGGTGAACTCGTCATCGTCGACGGGCAGATCTTCCGCTGCACCGACGACGGCGCCGTCAGCCACGGAGACCCGGATGAGCTGCTGCCCTTCGCCGAAGTCGTGGCCTTCGCGCCGACCCTCCAGCACGAACTGGCCGGATCCGTCGACCGCACCGGTCTCGAAGCCCTGATCAGCGGGCTGGTCGGCAACCCGAACCAGTTCTACGCGATCCGGCTCGACGGTGAGTTCGAGCACATGCTCGTGCGGGAACCGGTGCGGCAGCATCATCCGTACCGCCCGTTGCCCGAGGTGATGGCGGGCCAGCGAGAGATGACGCTGCCCTCCACGACCGGCACGCTTGTCGGATTCTGGGCGCCGCACATTTTCCAGGGCGTGAGTGTGGCGGGCTACCACCTGCACTACCTGAACGACTCGCGCACGCACGGTGGGCACACGCTGGACTACACCGTGACGTCGGGCACCCTGCGCCTGCAGCCGGTCACCGGCATCGAGGTGCACCTGCCCGGCACGCCCGAGTTCGCGGCGGCCGACCTCGGTGCCGCGACGGCCGACGCCGACATCCGCCGCGTCGAGTCCGCCCCCGCCTCCGCCCGCTGACCCGGTTCCGCTGGCCTGACCCCCGCCTCTTCCCGGCCCGCCGGCCCGCCCCCGCCGCCGCCGGCCCGCCCCCGCCCCCGCCGCCGCGCCCCTCGATCCCATCGAGTGGGCAGTTCGGGCCCCGAAATCGACGCGAGAGGGCCCGAACTGCCCACTCGATCGCGATCAAGAGGTGGAGTTCGCGCGAAGCGTGTCCGTGCCCTCCGCGCCGCACAGCCCTCATTCCGCGAACGTCACGCCTGTCAAGACAAGCGCGTGCGCGGGGCGCGTAGCGCAACGCGCCGCAAGATCACCAGGGGGAGGGCGCGTAGTCCTTCAGGAAGACGCCGCTGAGGTCCTCGCCGGCCTCGCCGCGCACCACGGGGTCGTAGACGCGGGCGGCACCGTCGACGAGGTCGAGGGGCGCGTGGAAGCCCTCCTGGGCGAGCCGCACCTTCGTGGGGTGCGGCCGTTCGTCCGTGATCCAGCCCGTGTCGACACTCGTCATCAGGATGCCGTCGGTCAGCATCTCCTTGCCGCTCGTGCGGGTCAGCATGTTGAGCGCGGCCTTCGCCATGTTGGTGTGCGGATGCCCGGGGCCCTTGTATCCGCGAGCGAACACGCCCTCCATGGCCGACACATTCACGATGTACGCACGCCCGGATGCCGCGGCCGAAGCCCCGGCGGCGAGGGAGGGCCGCAACCGGGACACCAGCAGGAACGGCGCCGTCGTGTTGCAGAGCTGCACCTCGAGCATCTCGAGGGGGTCCACATCCTGCACGGCCTGCGTCCAGCTGTTCTCGTGGTGCGTGTCGGGTACGAGCCCGCCCGCGTCGATGGCGGTGCCGTCTGCGAGACGCGACAGGGAGGAGGATCCGGCGGCCAGCGCCAGACCGGAGAGCTCGTCGGCACTCAGCTCGCCCGGCGCCAGACCCGCACCGGCCAGCGCGGCCCCGAGCAGCTCCGATCCGACCAGCTCGGCGTTGGCGTCGGCATCCGAGACCCCGGAGCCGTGCCCGAGCGGGGCGAGTCCCAGCGCGGCGGCGGCCGGCGCGACGACTGCCGCACGCTGCAACAGCGGATGCGCGGCCACCGACGCGGCCAGCGCCTGGGGATGCGCGTCGTTCGTGTGGCCGAACGTGATCATCTCCGGGCCCGGGCCCGGGCCATCGGGCAGCGGTTCGAGTTCCGCCTCGGCGAGCGGCGCGTACGAGCCGGGGGAGCGCTTCACGGTCTGCGCCGCGTTGTTGATCAGGATGTCGAGCGGACCGGCGGCGGCGACCGTCTCGGCCAGCCCGATGACCTGCGCCGGGTCGCGCAGGTCGATGCCGACGATCTTCAGCCGGTGCAGCCAGTCGCCCGAGTCCGGCAGGCTCGAGAACCGTCGCACGGCGTCTCGCGGGAACCGGGTCGTGATGGTCGTGTGAGCGCCATCCCGCAGCAGGCGGAGCGCGATGTACATGCCGATCTTGGCGCGGCCGCCGGTGAGCAGCGCCCGCTTTCCGGTGAGGTCGGTGCGGGCATCCCGCTTCGCGTGGCTCGTCGCCGCGCACGACGGGCAGAGCTGGTGGTAGAACGCGTCGACCTGGGTGTAGTGCTGCTTGCAGATGTAGCAGGGGCGCGACTTGATGAGCGTGCCGGCGGTGGGTGCGGTCGTGATCGCGGCGAGTTGCACGCCGCGGGTCTCGTCGTCGATGCGGTCGGGGGCGCCGGTCGCCGTGTTGGCGATCACGCTGCGGTCGGCGTTCGCGATGGCGTCGCGCTTCTCGTCGCGGCGGTTCTTCTTCACTGACTTGAACATCCTGGCGGTGGCGCGGCGCACGGCGACGAAATCCGGATGCTCGTCGTCGAGCTCGTGCAGGCTCGCCAGAACGCGCAGGGCCACCTCCAGCTCGTGCTGGTCGATGCCCTGTGTCGTGGATGTCGCGTGTTCAGGCAGTTCTGGCGAAGGAGTAGTCATGGGCTCGCAGAATTCTACCCGCGCCCCGATGGTCTGCACAAAAACACACGCGCTCTGCAGATTCGTTCGTTGACGGCCGACGAACGCACGGGCGAGACTCGGAGAGGTTCGCCGGATTCAAGGGCTGAGGTCGAGCGGAGCCGTGGGAGACACTGATGACCGAGCATCCTGGGACCGCACCGAACTCCGGACCGGAACGCCTCCGCCTGCCGCTGGATGGTCGGCGCGCTCTCGTGACCGGCGGCGCATCCGGCATCGGGGAGGCCTCGGCCCGCGCCCTCGCGGCCCGGGGCGCCGAGGTCGTCATCGCCGATCGGGATGCCCGGGAGGCCGCCCGCGTCGCTTCGGACATCGGCGGCAGCAGCTGGGTCGTCGACCTGCAGGACACCCACGCGCTCACCGATGACGTGTTGGCGGCGGAGCTCGGAACCATCGACATCCTGGTGAACAATGCGGGCATCCAACGGGTGAATCCGATTGAGACGTTCGAGGTCGAGGAGTTCCGCGGCATCCTCCGACTCATGCTCGAGGCTCCGTTCCTGCTCATCCGGGCGGCGCTGCCCGGGATGTACGAACGTGGTTTCGGGCGCATCATCAACGTCTCCTCGGTGCACGGGCTCCGCGCGTCGCCGTTCAAGAGCGCCTATGTCTCAGCGAAACACGGCCTCGAGGGCCTGTCGAAGACGACAGCGCTCGAGGGCGGCGAACGGGGGGTCACGAGCAACTGCGTGAACCCGGGGTACGTGCGCACTCCGTTGGTCGAGAAGCAGCTGGCCGACCAGGCGGCCCTGCACGGCATCCCGGAATCCGAGGTGCTCAGCTCGATCATGCTCACCGAGAGTGCGATCAAGCGACTGGTCGAACCGCGGGAGGTCGCGGCGCTGGTCGCCTGGCTGGCGGCCGACGAAGCCGCGATGGTGACGGGCGCGAGCTACACGATGGACGGCGGCTGGTCGGCCCGGTAGGCGCCCGGATTCCCGCCGTGGCCGGCGAGCTCCCCAGTCATCGCCCGGGTGCGCTCCCGCAGGGCGTCGGCAACGGCTGCCACGGCGCTCTGGCGGAGCGACTCCGAGCGCACGACCATCCAGTACGGCAGGTGCTCGTCGTACTCGGCGGGCATCACCCGCACCAGATCCGCGTGCCGGTCGGCCATGAAGCACGGCAGGAACCCGATGCCGGCACCGGCCCGTGTCGCCTCGACGTGCACGAACACGTTCGTCGAACTGATGCCGTCGTGCATGCTCGGCACCAGTCGGCGCGGGGCGTCGAGATCGTCCACCTGCAGGATCGAGTCGATGAAGTAGATCAGGGGATGGCCGACGAGTTCGTCGGTGGAGGACGGGGCGCCGTGGTCGGCGAGGTAGGCCTGCGAGGCGTACATTCCGAGGGCGTACTCGCCGAGCAGGTGCGCCTCGGCCCGGTGCACCTGGGGCTCGCCGACCACGATCTCGATGTCGAGCCCGGAGCGGTGCTGGAGCGCTCGGCGGGTGGCGGTCACGATCTCGGCTCGAAGGAGCGGATGCCGCTGCTGCAGGGCGGCGATCGCCGGAGCGGCGATGTAGGCGCTGAAGCCGTCGGTCGCCGAGAGCCGCACCACGCCGCTGAGCTGTGTCGACCCCGACGGATCGCCGCTGAGCGCCCGTACCGCGTTCTCGACCTCCTCGGCGGCCCGCACGGCGTCCTGCCCGCGATCGGTGAGCTGCCATCCACCCGGCGCCCGGGCGAGAAGTCGTCCGCCGAGGGCGGCCTCCAGCGCGGCGATGCGGCGGGACACGGTGGTGTGGTTCAGCCCGAGCGTCTCGGCAGCCGTCGTGAACCGGCCGCTTCGCGAGACGGCGAGCAGCACCAGCAGGTCGTCGGGATTCGGGCGGGGTGTGGCTGTCGGGCGAAGGGGCCCGCTCTGACGGCCCGTTCGCGGTGCATCGTTCATATCTGCAAGTATGCACACGCGCTCTGCGGAACCGGCTATTGCTGCCCGGTTTTCCTGCAGGAATACTCAGTCCAGCCCCACCACGTCAACGTCGACAGAAGGAGACCCCGCGTGAGCGCATCCACCGGCCCCACAGGCCGCACCTCGAAGGCCGCCCCGGGCGTTCCCTCGAACCAGGCAGAACCCCGGTCATCCGGTCTCAAGAAGATCGTGGCCGCCTCGATGGTCGGCACCGTCGTCGAGTGGTACGAGTTCTTCCTCTACGCGACGGCCGCGAGCCTGGTCTTCGGCAAGTTCTTCTTCCCGAACGCCAACACGGCGCTCGACGGCATCATCGCCGCGTTCATCACCTACGCCGTGGGCTTCGTCGCCCGGCCGCTCGGCGGCATCGTCTTCGGTCACATCGGAGACAGGCTCGGCCGCAAGCACACCCTCCAGGTCACGATCATCCTCGTCGGTGTCTCGACGTTCCTGATGGGCTGCCTGCCCGGCTTCAACGCCGTGGGCTACCTCGCCCCCGCACTGCTCGTCGTGCTGCGGTTCGTGCAGGGCTTCGCCGTCGGCGGCGAATGGGGAGGCGCCGTGCTGCTCGTCGCAGAGCACAGCCCCGACAAGTCCCGGGGCTTCTGGTCGAGCTGGCCCCAGGCGGCCGTGCCGGTCGGCAACCTGCTCGCCACGCTGGTGCTGCTGATCACCGCTGCCGTACTGCCGAACGACCAGTTCCTCAGCTGGGGCTGGCGGATCGCGTTCTGGCTGTCGGCCGTGATCGTCGTCGTGGGCTACTACATCCGCACCCACGTCTCCGAGGCACCGATCTTCCTCGAGGCGCGCGCCGCAGCCGAGGCGGAGAAGGCGAAGAGCTACGGGGTGCGCGAGGTCATCCGCCGCTACCCGAAGGGTGTGCTGCAGGCGATGGGCCTGAGGTTCGCCGAGAACATCCTCTACTACATCATCGTCAGCTTCACGATCGTCTACCTCTCGACCGTGCACAAGTACGACACCAAGTCGCTGCTGCTGGCGCTGCTGATCGCGCACGCGGTCCACTTCGTCGTGATTCCGCAGGTCGGCCGGCTGGCAGACCGCATCGGCCGGAAGCCCGTCTACTTCATCGGCGCCGTGCTGGGCGCGAGTTGGGCGTTCTTCGCCTTCCCGCTCTTCGACACCCTGAACCCGGCCGTGATCGTGTTCGCGGTGACCATCGGGCTCTGCTTCCACGCCTTCATGTACGCCGGACAGCCCGCGATCATGGCCGAGATGTTCCCGACCCGGATGCGCTACTCGGGTGTCTCGCTCGGCTACCAGGTCACCTCCATCCTCGCGGGCTCGCTCGCGCCGATCATCGCCGTGGCACTGCTGCAGGCCTACGGATCGTGGATCCCCGTGGCGCTCTACATCCTCGCCGCCTGCATCATCACGGCGATCACGGTGCTGACGCTGAAGGAGACGCGCGGAGTGTCGCTCCGCCAGGTCGACTCCGACGACGCAGACCGGTGCGGGCTGGCCGTGTCCGGCGCGGCTCCGGCCGGCGCTGCTGCGACCGCGCGCCGCTGACGCGCTGCGCACCTCCCGCCAGGGAGGAGCTGGGCCGATCCGGGTCGCTCTGTGCGCCGGATCGGCTCTCCTCCTCCCGGGGGAGTGAGTTCGCGCAGGTGCGCGGGACGTCAGGCGGCGGTGCCGTAGCCCGGTGCCGCCGCTGCCGCCGCTGCCGATGCCGGTGCCGCGGCGGCCGCGGGCGTGGCGCCCGTCCAGCCGAGGTGCGGCGCGATGCGCTCCGCGATCGTCTGCAGGATGCGCTTGTGCGACGCGAGGGAGCCCTCGGCCGGCAGGGTCACCATCAGCTGTGTGGCCTCCGACAGGGCGGAGTCGGCCAGCAGGTCATCCGTGATCCGCTCGGGCGAACCGTCGAAGATGCGGCTGAAGCGCAGCTTCACGGTCGGGTCGTGGTGGCGGCCGTCGGCGTGCATGCCCGAACGGTAGCCCTCGATGAAGGCGCGGTGCTCGGCCCGGTCGGCGTCGTTCTCGAGCGGCACGATGATCCGCCCCGCCGTGATGCGCGGTGCGCGCGTGCCGGTTGCGGCCATCGGATGCCCGGCGGCACCCTCTCGGGCGACCTCGTTCCGGGCATCCGGAACCGCCTGCCCGACCCGAGCCGCGTATGACGCCCGGTAGGCCCGGATCTGGGCCAGCTGGCCCTCCTCGAACGACACTCCGGTCTCCTCGCCGTTCAGGGTCGACACCTGCAGGTCGAACCCCTGCGCGCCCGTGCGTGCCGCGCTCGCCACGGTACCGGCCCCGTACCAGAGCCGATCGAGCAGCCCCGGTGCGGGCGGCGACACCGTCAGGTCGGTGTTCGCGGGGATGCTCATGAAACCCTCGCCGCTGTTCACGAGCGGAGCACCCGCCAGGGCCTCGCGGAGGCGCAACACACGCTTCTGCGACTCGGCCGAGAAGCCGAGGGGCGAGGATCCGAACACGGGATCGAGGATGCCCGGGGTGGGGATCCCGCTCGACAGCCCGAGTTCGAGCCTCCCGCCGCTCAGGAGGTCGAGCGTCGACGCATCCTCGGCGACACGGATCGGGTCTTCGTAGCGCATCGGCAGCACCCCGGTGCCGAAGTGCATCCGGGAGGTGCGCTGCGACACCGCCGCCAGGAACGTCATCGGGCTCGACAGGTACGGCTCGAAGTGCCGCACGCGCACCCAGCCCGTGTCGTAGCCGAGCTGTTCGGCGAAATGGAAAAGCTGCAGCCCGTTCTCGAGCGCTGCCGCGCCGCCGGCCGGCCCGGCATGGTTCGGAATGAACGAGAGGAAGCTGAGCTGCATGGAGGCCCCGATAGTTGTCGCAGAAATAGTTGTAGCTACATCTTATGCGGATGCTGCCTCGGAAGTAAGCGGGGCGCCCCGTTCCCCGCCCCGCGGCGGCACCGCGGGAGTAGGGCATGATCGAAGCATGACGGATGCCCCCACCACCCCACCCGCATCCGCTGCCCTCTCGCTGGTGAACTACCTGCCCGACCTCCCCGCGCCCGGGCAGCAGGCCGACCCCGACGACCTCTTCGAGCGCTTCGCCGAGTACACGGAATCCAGGGGCCTGACGCTCTACCCGGCGCAGGAGGAGGCGATCATCGAGATCGTCTCGGGCCAGAACCTGATCCTCAGCACCCCGACGGGCACCGGCAAGTCGCTGGTGGCGGTGGCGGCGCACTTCGCGGCTCTCGCCGACGGGCGCCGCACGTTCTACACCGCGCCGATCAAGGCGCTGGTGAGCGAGAAGTTCTTCGCCCTGGTCGAGATCTTCGGGGCGGCCAACGTGGGAATGGTGACGGGCGACTCGAGCGTCAACGCCGACGCACCGATCATCTGCTGCACGGCCGAGATCCTCGCGAACATCGCCCTGCGGCACGGTGCGGATGCTCCCGTCGACCAGGTCGTGATGGACGAGTTCCACTTCTACAGCGACCCCGAGCGCGGCTGGGCGTGGCAGGTTCCGCTGTTGACACTGCCGCGGGTGCAGTTCATCCTGATGTCCGCGACGCTCGGCGACGTGACATGGCTGACGAAAGACCTGACGCGGCGCACCAACCGCGAGACCGCGGTGGTGACGGGCGTCGAGCGACCGGTGCCGCTCAACTACTACTACGCCACCACGCCCGTTCACGAGACGGTCGAAGACCTGCTGAAGACCGGCCAGGCGCCGGTGTACATCGTGCACTTCTCCCAGCTGGCCGCTCTCGAACGCGCGCAGGCGCTGTCGAGCATCCGCATCGTCAGCCGGGAGCAGCGCGACGAGATCGCCGACGCGATCGGCGACTTCCGCTTCACGACGAACTTCGGCCGCACCCTGTCCCGCCTGATCAGGGCGGGAATCGGCGTGCACCACGCAGGCATGCTGCCGAAGTACCGGCGCCTCGTCGAGCAGCTCGCCCAGCGCGGGCTGCTTCGCGTCATCTGTGGCACCGACACGCTCGGCGTCGGGATCAACGTGCCGATCCGCACCGTGCTGCTGACGGCTCTCACGAAGTTCGACGGCGTCCGGATGCGCCAGCTCACCGCGCGCGAATTCCACCAGATCGCGGGGCGTGCCGGGCGTGCCGGGTTCGACACTGCGGGCACCGTCGTCGCGCAGGCGCCTGAGCACGAGACCGAGAACGCCCGGCTCGTGGCGAAGGCGGGGGACGACCCGAAGAAGCTGAAGAAGGTCGTGCGGAAGCGGGCGCCGGAGGGATTCGTCAGCTGGGGTGAGCCGAGCTTCAACCGACTGATCGGTGCGGAGCCCGAAACCCTCACAAGCAGCATGCAGATCAACCACGCGATGCTGCTGAACATCATCGGGCGAGGCTCGGAGGGTGGCATGGTGCGCGGCGCGGACGGCGCGGCAGCGGCATCCGGCGGCGACGGGTTCTTCGACGCCTTCGCCACCGTGCGCGCCCTGCTCGAGGACAACCACGAGCCGCGCTCCCGGCAGCTCGAGCTCGAGCGGCAGGCGCTCGCGATCTACCGCACCCTCCGCACCGCGGAGATCGTCGAGCAGCTGCCGCCCGACGCCGAAGGCAGGGTGGGCATCCGCCTCACCGTCGACCTGCAGCCGAACTTCGCGCTCAACCAGCCGCTCTCGCCGTTCGCGCTCGCGGCCTTCGAGCTCATCAACCTCGACGCGCCGACCTACGCGCTCGACCTCATCTCGGTGGTCGAGGCCACCCTCGACGACCCGCGGCCGGTGCTCAGCGCCCAGCAGTTCCAGGCGAAGGGCGAGGCTGTCGCGGCGATGAAGGCCGAGGGCATCGAATACGACCAGCGCATGGAGCTGCTGGAGCAGATCACGCACCCGAAGCCCCTGGAGGAGCTGCTGGATGCCGCGTTCGAGATCTACAAGGCGTCCCAGCCCTGGGTGGGTGACTTCGAGTTGAGCCCGAAGACGGTCGTGCGGGACATGTACGAACGTGCGATGACGTTCAACGACTACATCGGGTACTACAAGCTGAACCGTTCGGAAGGCCTCGTGCTGAGGTACTTCTCGGACGCGTTCAAGGCGGCTCGCTCCACCATCCCCGACGAGGCGAAGAGCGACGACCTCGTCGACCTGATCGAATGGCTCGGAGAACTCGTGCGCCAGGTCGACTCGAGCCTGCTCGACGAGTGGGAGGAGCTGACGAACCCCACCGAGGTGCAGGGCGAGGCCGACGAGATCGCCGCGCAGGGCCGGGGCGTCACGGCCGTGCTGCCGCCGGCGCCGCACAGTGTCGTGTCGAACGGGCGCGCGTTCCGCATCCTCGTGCGGAACGAGTTGTTCAAACGGGTACAGCTGGCAGGCCTCGACAAGGTCGACGACCTCGGCGAACTGGATGGCCCCCTCGGCTTCAGCCGCGGCGACTGGGCCACGGCGCTCGACGGCTACTACGGCGAGTACAACTCGATCGGCATCGGCGGTGACGCCCGCAGCGCGACCCTCATCACGATCGAGGAGCGCCGCGACGTCTGGATCGTGCGCCAGACCTTCGACGATCCCGACGGCGACCACGACTGGGGCATCGACGCGGAGGTCGACCTGGCGGCCTCCGCCGAGGAGGGGGTGGCGATCATCCACGTCACCGGCGTCAACCGCCTCTGACCCCCCGCCCCCCACCCCACCTCCGGCCCATCGATCCACCGAAAACTGTCGCCGAACGCGCGGCGAAGCGACAGATTTCGGTGGATCGATGCTCAGACCTTGAGGCGGGAGCCCGAGAGGGCGAGCAGCAGCACATCGATGAGGGCACCCGCGATGATCAGCTGGAACAGCAGCCGGCCGGGCGGACGGGTCAGCACCAGCCGAACCCCGAGCGCGGCGACGCCCACACTGAGCACGAGACCGACCACCGTCACGATGTGCGGGCCCGCCCCGACCAGGATCGCCAGCGACGCCACGAGCAGCGCAGCGAACGCCCCGACGCCCGAGATGCGGAGTCCGAGCCGGTGCGGCAGGCCCCGGATACCCGTCTTCCGGTCGGCGTCGAGATCGGGCAGCACGTTGGTGAGGTGGGCGGCGAGCCCCAGCAGGGCACCGGTCGCGATCACCCACCACTCGGCCTCGGCCGGCGGTCGTCCGGCGAGCGTCACGACGGTGGGCAGCAGTCCGAAGCTCAGCATGTACGGCAGCCAGGAGTACGCCGTCTTCTTGACGCCGGCGTTGTAGGCGAGCCCCGACGCCACGAGCACGAGGTGTGGGATCGCCGCGTCGACGCCGAGCAGGAACGAGAGAGGGATGGTCGCCGCCGCCGCCACGATGAAAGCTGTGCGCACGGAGCGGGCCGAGATCTCGCCGGCGGCGATCGGTTTGTCGGTGCGGCCCACCTCGGCGTCGCGCCGTGCGTCGAGCCAGTCGTTCGACCAGCCGATGGCCAGCTGGCCGACGAAGACGGCGAGTCCCAGTTCGATGATCCGCGGCAGTTCGAGTCCGGTCGCGATCGACAGGATGACCGCCAGGGCCGTGACCGCAACGGTCGGTCCGGGGTGCGAGGCGCCGACGAGGGCCTCGATCGGTGACCTGCCGCGACCTTCGTGCCCGCCGAAATGCCCTCCCGCGTCATCCGGCGCGTCGTCGCCGTGAAGCTTGCTCATCAAAACCTCCGGCCACTACGGTTTAGGCGTGCAGCGTCGCCTCTTCCTCACCATAGCCGCAGCAGGTGTCGCTTCGACGCTTGCCGCGTGCGCCGTCGTCTCCTCGCCACCGAAACCGCCCATCGGCCTGGTGACGGACCCGACGGCGACCCCGGGGCCGACCCCGACCCCGACGCCGACGCCCACCCCCACGCCGACCCCCACTCCGACGCCGACCCCCACTCCGACGCCGACCCCCACTCCGACGCCGACGGCGCCGCACCTGGTGAAGGTCGCCCTGCCGGATGGCGCCATCACCGACCTCCCCGGCACGGGCGACCTGCTCGCGTGGACCGTCGACGACGGCTCCGACAGCGAGGTGATCAGAAAGTACGTCGAGTTCGCGAAGGCCTCGGGCACGCGCCTGACCTTCTTCGCCAACGGCTCCTACGAGGGCTGGACGACGAACGCCGACCTCCTCCGGCCCCTGGTGACATCCGGGCAGATCCAGCTCGCGAACCACACCTTCGACCACGTCGACCTCACCGAATGCTCCGACGACGAGGTGATCGAGCAGCTGCAGAAGAACCACGACTTCCTCGAGAAGACCTACGGCGTGGATGTGCGACCGTACTACCGTCCGCCCTACGGCTTCCGCAACCACCGCACCGACCATCTCGCGGCCAGTATCGGCTACACGCAGCCGGTGCTCTGGTACGGATCGCTCTCCGATTCCGGGCTGATCACGACCGAGCAGGTCGTCGGGTTCGCCGACCAGTGGTTCCTGCCGCAGCACGTCGTGATCGGGCACCTGAACTTCACCCCGGTCACGGAGGTCTTCCCCGAGCTCCTGGAGATCATCCGGAGCCGGTCGCTTCAGACGGTCACGCTCGATGACGTCTTCCTGAAGCCTTAGGACGCTACGGTGAGAGCATGCAACGCCGTCACTTTCTCGCAGTCGCCGCGGCCGGTGCTGCTGCCACACTGACGGCGTGCGCGGGGCTCTCGACACCGCCCCCGCCGACCTCTCCGGCCACGAACGGGTCGGCCCCGGTTCCGACCGCGTCAGGCAGTGCCAGTGCCAGCCCCACGGCGACGGCTAGGTCGGCGCCCTCGACGCCCGGCCCGTCCGGTTCGTCGCTCGTGAAGGTCGTGCGTCCCCCCGGCCCGATCACCGAGCTGCCGGGAACAGGTGACCTGCTGGCCTGGACGGCCGATGACGGCGCCGACTCCGACGTCATCGGGAAGTACGTCGGGTTCGCCGTGGCATCGGGGGTGAGGCTGACGCTCTTCGCCAATGGCCGCTTCGGAGGCTGGGCGGCGAACGCGCCTGCACTCCAGCCGCTGGTCGACTCCGGCCAGATCCAGCTCGGCAACCACACCTTCGATCACGTCGATCTCACGAAAGCGTCGGACGACGAGGTCATCCAGCAGCTCCAGAAGAACCACGACTTCCTGTTCGACACGTTCGGCGTGGACTCCCGGCCGTACTACCGCCCGCCCTACGGCCATCGCGACGAACGGACCGATGGCCTGGCCGCGAGTATCGGCTACACCGCCCCCGTGCTCTGGACCAACTCGATCTACGACTCGAAGCTGCTCGACCCCGCGAAGATCGTCGCGCTTGCCAGAAAGTGCTTCCTGCCGGGGCAGATCATCATCGGGCACCTGAACCACGACCCGGTGACCGAGGTCTTCCCCGACCTGCTGGAGATCATCCGGAGCCGCGCCCTTCAGACGGTCACGCTCGACGATGTCTTCCTGGCGTCGTAGCACGCGAGCTCCGGATGCCCGCCGTGCCGGGCGCGTGATCAGTACCAGTGCGGGTTGGTGTTCTGCGAGTGCGCCCAGGCACCGCACGGGTTGCCGTAGCGGCCCGAGATGTAGGCGAGGCCCCAGTTGACCTGCGTGGCAGCGTTCGTCCGCCAGTCGGCGCCGGCCGAGGCCATCTTGTTGCCGGGGAGCGACTGCGGGATGCCGTAGGCGCCGCTCGACTCGTTGTAGGCGTTCAGGCGCCAGCCCGACTCGCGGTTCCAGAGGTTCACGAGGCACTGGAACTGGTCGGAGCCCCAGCCGCGCGCACTGACCTGGCCCTCGGCGTAGTTCTTCGCCCCCTGGGGGTCGCTGACCAGCCCGCTCGGCGGGGCGCTGCTGTCGTTGCCGTTGCCGTCGCCCTGGTTGGCGGCCGCCTCTTTCGCGGCTGCGGCGTCGGCGGCATCCTTCGCGGCCTTCACGCCGAGCTGGTAGTTCTGCTCGACGGCGGCCGTCGTGTCCTTCAAGGTGGCGAGCTGGGCGAACAGGATGTCGCTCTGCGCCTGCTGGGCGGAGACCTCGGCGTCGGCGGCCTGCTCTGCGGCCTGCGCGTCGGCGGCGGCCTGCTGGGCGGCGTCTGCCAGCTGCGTGCGGGCGTCTTCGGCGACGGTGGCCTGGGCGTCGAGTGTGGTCGCGAGGTTCTGGGTCGAGGTGGCCAGGGAACTGAGGCGCGCGGACTGCTGGGTGAGCTTGCTGAGCGTACCGAGCTGGTCGAGCAGCGTGCCGGCCTGCGATCCGCTGAGGAACAGGTTCGCGGTCTGGTTGCCGCCCGAGCGGTAGAGCTCCACCGTCAACTGGGCGAACTGCGCCTTCGCCGTGGCGGCCTTGGCCGTCGCCTCGGCTGCGCGCTGGCGGGAGGCGTCGGCCGTCTGGGTGGCGGACTGCAGGGCGGCCTGCGCGTTGAGGTACTCGTTGCCCTTCTGTACCGCGACGTCACCGAGCTCGGCCGCCTGCTGCTGCAGTTCGTCGATGAGCCCGGTGATGTTCTGCACCTCGGCGGCCTTCGTCGCCTCGTTCTGCTTGGCGGCGTTGACGTCGTCCCAGCTGGGGTAGTCCGTACGCACGGCGAGCGAGAGGATGCCCGGGGCAGTCGTCGCCGCTGCCGAGGGCGACGGGGCGGAGAGCGCCGGGGCAGGCGTCGCGGAGGCGGCGACGGGCACGCCGACGCCCGCCGAGACCGCCAGGGCGGCGGCGACGACGAGGCGCAGCGATCGATTCATTCCTCTACGCTATGCGACACCGGGCGAAAACGGGGATGCCCACGCTGCCGATCAGCTGAAGATCGGATCCCGGGTGCGGCTCCGCTTGAGCTCGAAGAAGCCGTCGAAGCTCGCTGCCGCGACGATGCCGTCCCAGAGCGTCAGGGCGATCTCGCCGGTCGGGGCGGGGGAGATGACCGGCCCGAAGAACGCGATCCCGTCGACCGACAGGATGGGCGTGCCCACATCCTGGCCGACCAGGTCGATACCGCTCGAGTGGGATGCCCGCAGTTCGCTCTCGAAACGGAACGGTTCACCGGCAGCGGCATCCGGAGCCTCGTTCGCGAGGTCGGCGGGCAGTCCGGCCTCCTCGAGCGACTCGGCGATGATCGCGTCGACGTCGCTTCTCTGGCCGAGATGGATCCGCGTGCCGAGGGCGTCGTAGAGCGGCTTGACGAACTCCTGGCCCTTCAGCTCCTTCACGGCAGCGACGAGCTGGGCGTACCGGAGTGCGCGGGGGAAGAATGCGCGGTGGGCGTCGTCCATGTCGTTGTTCTCGTTGAGGATCGCGAGGCTCATGATGTGCCAGGTGACATCGAGGTCGCGGTGGGTGGAGACTTCGTCGACCCATCTCGACGTCATCCAGGCCCAGGGGCAGGAGGGATCGAACCAGAAATCGACACGTGTTGTTTGCTCAGCCATGACCCCACTCTGCCACTCTGGAAGGGCACGGCGGCAATTCAATACATTCGCATGCAAAAAGGCTTGCGCTGGCTGGAGTTACCGTTATTGTTGTACTTACAAGTTTTTGATGTTCGGCTCAGAAGGAAGAAACCATGACTGACACCTACACGATTCCCGGCCACAAAGCGGGCACCTGGACCATCGACCCCTCGCACAGCGAGGTCGCCTTCAGCGTGCGCCACCTGCTGATCAGCAAGGTCAAGGGCAAGTTCGAGAAGTTCGACGCCACGTTCGTGACCGGCGAGAGCCCCCTCGACACCAAGCTCACCGCGTCGGCCGACATCGAGTCGATCAACACCGGTGACGCCAACCGCGACGGTCACCTCCGCACGAACGACTTCTTCAACGCTCCCGAGTTCCCGACCATCACGTTCGTCTCGAACAGCGTCGTCGCCGAGAAGGACGACCTCAAGGTCACCGGCGACCTCACGATCAAGGGCGTCACCAAGACGGTCACGTTCGACGTCGAGTTCGGCGGCTTCGGCAACGACCTCTACGGCAACTACAAGCTCGGCCTGACCGCCAAGACCGTGATCAACCGCAACGACTTCGGTGTGAGCTGGAACGCTCCGCTCGAGGCCGGCGGAGTGCTCGTCGGCGACGACGTCACCATCACGATTGACCTGCAGGCGTCGCTCCAGGCGTAACCCGTCCTCCCGCGCGCTCGCGCGACCCGGCCGTCGGCCCTCCCCCGGGAGGCCGGCGGCTTTTTCGCCTCCATCGGAGCTTCAGCTCGTCGGAACTCCGAGAATCGCATCCGACAGCAGGGGGGCGACCAACTCGGCGTATTGCGGAGTGATGTGTGTCGAATCCCTCTTCACCGGAGTCGTGCCCACAAATGCGGGGCACCGGGCGTTGGTGCAGAACCACGTGAGGGTGTTCACGAACGTACGCTGAGGTGCGTCACCCACGCGCTTTTCGGCTGTGGCGAAGCTCGCCCATTCTGCGGGCGGGGAGAACACACAGTCCCGGGGCGAGCTGACCCGGCTGGCACAGGACTGAGGATCTGTGCCGCGCGGGGGCTGCGAGAGCATGACGATGGTTCCCACGCTGCCCTCGATCTTCGCGAACTGGGAGTCCAGGGCAGCTGCCCAGTGATCTGTGGCTGTGGCATAGCCCGCACTGCTGGCGAATTCGGTCCCGTAGACGTTGCTCGAGATCACCAGGGCCGGATGGAGCCGATTGATAGTCTCGACCACTTCCTCCTTGTGCCCGGGGCAGGCACCGGTCACGCCCTCGTCAGGGTTGACGGTCTCCGCATCGACGAACGGACAACCGATCATCGCCAGTGACACCACTGTCCAGCCCTGGGGTTCGAGGGCCGCGCGAATGCCCGGCAGCCAGGCGACAGCGATCGAGTTGCCGACGACCACAGCGGTCTTCGCCGGATCGGCGACCGTGATCGAGCTGCAGTCCTTGCCCTGGGGGTTCGACGGAGCGCATCCGTTCGCGTCGACGGGGTCGAACGAGAGCGTGGCGAGATCGTCGATGCCCGGGCTGAGCTCGGGCCAGGCCGTCGCGGTGAGCGCCTGCTTGATCTGGGTCTGCAGGGTCGCGGCGAATGTCTCGGGTGCGGCCGGTGTCGTCGAAGCGCTGGGGGCAGCGCTGGGCGGCATGGCCGCAAGGGCTGGAGTGGGAGCGGGGACGGGCACGGAGAAGGCCGCAATGACGAGCACGGTTGCGCCTGCTATCACCACGCCCAGAACGCTGAGCGCCAGCGGCGAAGACTCGCCGAGTCGTCGCCTGGCCGGCGGTCGGCGCCGACTCCTCCCGCCCGTCTTCGGCTCCAGCCACGCGGATCTGCGGAGGGGATCTTCGACCAGGTGGTACGACAGCACGGACAGGGCGGCGATGGCCGCCAGGGTGGTGGCCCAGAACACGGCCGTGTCGCCCGCCATGAACTCTCCGATGAAGATGATCAGGGGGAAGTGCCATAGGTAGAGCGAGTACGAGATGTTGCCGAGATAGGTGGAGACAGGATTCATCAGGGGCCAGAGGAAGCGCTGGGGGCCACCCGTGCCTGCGACGATCGTCAGGGCCGTCGACGCAACCGGCAGGGCCGCCCACGGCGCGGGAAAGGCGAAGTCGGCGCTCACGACGAACAGCGACACGAGGATTCCGGCCAATCCGATCCACCCGAGAACGGGCCGGACGGCGTTCGGTATCCCGGCGAACGCTCCCGCGAACACGGCCACGGCCGCGCCGATCCCCAGCTCCCACACTCTCGAGAACGTCGAGAAGTAGGCCAGGGTCGGGCTTGTACGGGTCTCGTAGAGCGACCACGCGAAGGAACACATCGTGATCACCACGATCGCTACGCCCACTGTGCGACGCGCAGCGATGGTGGAGCGGCCGGCACGCCGGGTGACGAGCGCGAAGATGAGCAGCATCAGCCATGGCCAGACGAAGTAGAACTGCTCTTCGACAGACAGGGACCAGAAGTGCTGCAGCGGGGAGACCGGCCCGTCGGCCTGGAAGTAGTCTGTGCCCGCTGCGGCGAAGTGCCAGTTGGACGCGAAGACGGTGGCCCAGACTCCATCCCAGAGCGTCTGGTCGAAGCGGATCCGGTTGAAGATGAAGAAGGCCGCCACGACCGAGGCGAAGACCACCATCGTCGCCGCGGGCAGAATCCGTTTCAGGCGCCGCCGGTAGAAACCGACGAACGAGATACGCCCCGTCTTCTCGTGCTCCCGGAGAAGCAGACCGGTGATCAGAAAACCGCTGATGACGAAGAAGACGTCGACACCGACGAAGCCTCCGGCCGGCCACGCGAACAGGTGATCGGCGATGACGGCCACGACGGCCAGCATGCGGAGGCCCTGGATGTCCGGCCGGAACACGCTCTTCCTCGAAGCGCCCTGACCCCCGCTGGTGCCCGCTCTGTTCCCCCGAGGCCCATGGTGGACGTCATTCACAATTGATGACACGCATCCCCCTGTTCGACCACATCTTCGCCCCCCGAATACGACGTTTTCCTGCCGAAATGACGTGCTACCGCAGGTTCTGGCCGCCTGTTTCGCGCCCAGTGTGGCATCGAAGCCCACCCCGCGCAAAGCAAGCGTCGGGGTCGGTTGGTGGCCCAGAGGCTGGTGCCAGGTGCGTCAGGAGTTGAGAGTCAGGCCGAGGTAGGCGCAGTAGCGGGCGGCGGCGCGCGCGATGCCGGCGGCCTGCTCGGCGCCGAGCGGCTCGAACGGGGCCGGTGTCACCGTCACGCGGGCAGCGCCGGCCTTTCGCGACCAGGTTCCGACGACGCGCCCGCCGGCGACGATCGTGGGCAGGAACATCCCGTTGCCGCCGGGCACGATGCGCTCGGAGTACTCCGCCGCCAGCACGGCGCTCCGATCCGTGTAGCCGAGCAGGTACTCGTCGAAGCCCGGCAGCAGGTGAACCGTCGAGCGAACCGGGGCCTCCGCGAGTGCGCCGGCGGGCATCCAGTACTCGACGCCGTCGACCGTGAAGGATTCGAGGCGGCCCTTTGCCGCATCCAGTCCCGCCTTCGCGTCGGGCACGAGCAGGTTCGACCACCAGAGGAAGTCGCGGAGCGAGGCGGGCCCGTGGCTGGTGAAGTAGCGGAGGGCCAGCTCCCGCACGCCCTCCTCGTGACTCAGGCGTCGTGGATGCCCGATCCACTCATCGAGCAGAACGAGTGCCTGCGCGGTGCCGACCATGGGCCCGAAGCAGAGTGTCTTCGTGTGGCTGAGGTACCAGAGCAGGTGCGATCCCCGGTTGGACGCTGTGTCGATGCCGTGCGAGCGGAACTCGGCGAACAGCGCGTCACGGGTGAGCGAGCGCCCGCCCTCGAGCGCTCCCACCGCCACAGTGCGCGCCCTCTCGAAGGTCTCGGAGTCGAGCCCGAGCTGGCGGTGACGGGTCGCCGCGCCGGTGATGGTGCGCGTCGCGGTGAGATCGAGCATCCACCCGAGGTCCTCGGCGGCGACGAGGTGCAGTGTTCCGCGGAACGGCCACGACCGCACGACCTCGCCTCTGTTCAGGGCATCGTCGACGGTGCGGAGCGTGGCCCCGGGGGAGCGGAGCGCGACCGACCATTTGGCGCCCGGCAGGTCCTGCGCCTGCAGGGCCCCGAGGCGCCGCACGACATCGACGACACCGGCACGTTCACCGGAGCCGCTGCGGCGCTGGATGCCCTGGCCAACCAGTCGCAGCCGGGCCAGGCTGCTCGCCTCGCGTGCCTTCACGGCACACTCTCAGACAAGGCAGACTCTCAGACACGGAACGGCTTCAGACACGGCACAGCTTCAGAGCAGCTCGGCGGCCCGCAATTGCTGCGCGAGGCCGGAGCCGTCGGGGGCGTACATCCAGAGCGCGTCGGATTTCGCGCTCATCGATTCGGCCTTGGACCGGCCTCCGGCCAGCACCGCCTCGCTCGGGGAGAGTTGACGGATCGCGATGGCCGCGACATTGCCGGGGTGCTGCTGCTCGAACTCGCCGTAGATCTCCTCGTCGTGCTGCCCGTCGTCGCCGATGAGGAGCCAGCGCATCGCGGGGAACTCCTCGGCGAGCCGGTGCAGGTTGTCGCGTTTGTGCTCCCGGCCGCTGCGGAAGAGGCGATCGTGCGTCGGTCCCCAGTCGGTGAGGAGAAGAGGGCCGGTGGGGTAGAGGTTCCGGGAGAGGAACCGGCCGAGCGTCGGGGCCACGTTCCAGGCACCCGTCGAGAGGTAGATGGTGGGGGATCCCGGATGCTCGGAGGCGAGCCGATCGAGCAGCACAGCCATGCCGGGCGTGGGCATGCGGGCGTGTTCGTCGAGCACGAAGGTGTTCCAGGCGGCCAGCAACGGCCGGGGGAGCGCGGTCACCATGACGGTGTCGTCGATGTCGCTCACCACGCCGAAGGTGGCGTCCGGGGAGATGATGAAGACCGACGAATCGACGGGCTCGGAGTCCTCGGCCCGCAGGGTGATGGTGTGCCAGCCGGGTTCGAGGGCCGCGGGCACGACGGCATCGACGACACCTCCGCGGTCGGCCTTGACCTGGTGTTCCACGCCGCCGACCGTCACCGTGACATCCACCTCGTTGATGGGCACCGCCGTGAAACTCCGCCAGCCGCGGACGAGTTCCTCGCGGCGGCCGATGAGGGGGAGGCGCCGGCGCGGCTTCCGGTCGTGCGTCAGGAGCACGCGGCAGAGGATCCGCACCCACTCTGTGGAGCCGTAGCCCCTGTAGGGCACGACCGTGGTCTCGTAGCCGCGCTTTCTCGCCCGGTTCTCCCGGAACTCGTGCAGGGCGTCTTCGACACGGGCGGCGCGGTGCAGGATGCGTTCGGGCGTGACCCTGGCACCCGCGAGGCCTGGAGGGAAGGGTCGTACCGGTTCGTCTGCCACCGTCCCAGTCTGTCAGACGTCTCAGCGAGACGCCTGATCGCTGGAACCCGGAGCTGATTCCTGGCAGATGATGGAGAAGTTCTCAAGAACCAGCACGTATTGTCACTGCACCCGCAGGGACGACGGGTAACATGAGACTTACTTGAACACGTGATGAAGGGGCCGGCGAAGAAAAGTGTCACTCAGTAAGCTGATCGATGAGACTCTGCTCGAGATGGTCAATGTGCGGAACGAGCCCGTACAGGTGCGGAGTTCCACGCGCATCTCCGCCCTGGTCGATGCGGCCGCCGAGGTGGTCGAGGAGGTCGGTGTCGAGCGCATGACGACGGCCATGGTCGCCGAGCGGGCCGGTGCCTCCATCGGCACCGTGTACCGCTACTTCCCCGATCGGATCGCCGTACTCTCGGCGCTCAGCCTCCGCAGCATGGACAGGTTCCTCCGCCAGACGAGGGAGAACATCCTGCGCGACAAGCCGGAGTCGTGGATCGACATGATGCTGATCTCCTTCGAGACCGCGGTCGAGATGCACCGCACAGAGGTGGGTTTCACGTCGATCCGCCTGGGGGATCTCGTGTCGTACCCCGAGGTCGAACCCACCTCCATCCGGTCGGCGCGCATCGCCGATGCCTTCGCCGCGATCATCGACCAGGACTTCGGGGTCGAGTCGACGCCCGACCTGACCCTCCACCTCGAGATGTCGGTCAACATGACCGATGCCCTCCTCGTGCGCGCGTTCGTGAGCGACAAGGCGGGAGACACCCGCATCATCGACGAGGCGCGATCCATCATCTCGTCGTACCTCGCCTCGTTCGACCAGGGCGCGAAGAAGTAGTCCGGCCGGGCGGCTCGATCCCGCGCTCCTGATCCGGGTGCTCCTCCGCGTGCATCCGGGGAAGATCTCCGGATGTCGGAGGCTCACGTAACACTGTGTCAAGCACGGTGCCCAGCTTTGCCAATTCTTCGGAATGGTGTTTGGCTTGGCGCACTGGTCCGAGCCGCACGTGCTGTGACCTTTCCGACGACTGGAGATCTGCGTGATCGAATTCCGCACGGTTACCAAGAAGTTCCCTGACGGCACTGTTGCTGTAGACGAGTTGAGCCTGGTGCTCCCCGCCCGGCAGACCACGGTTCTGGTCGGCTCGTCGGGCTCCGGCAAGACGACCATCCTCCGCATGATCAACCGGATGGTCGAGAAGACCTCGGGCGACATCGAGATCGACGGCGAGGACATCCACGCCCTGAATCCGGTGAAGCTCCGTCGCAGCATCGGCTACGTGATGCAGAACTCGGGCCTGCTCCCGCACCGCAAGGTGATCGACAACGTCACCACCGTCCCCGTGTTGAACGGCGTGAAGAAGGCCGAGGCGCGGGAGGCCGCCCTCACACTGCTCGACACCGTCGGGCTCGACCGGTCGCTGGCCGAGCGTTATCCCAGCCAGCTCTCGGGCGGGCAGCAGCAGCGTGTCGGGGTGGCCAGGGGCCTCGCGGCCGATCCGAACATCCTGCTGATGGACGAACCGTTCGGTGCCGTCGACCCGATCGTGCGCTCGGAACTGCAGCAGGAGCTCATCCGCATCCAGCGCGACCTCGGAAAGACGATCGTCTTCGTGACCCACGACATCGACGAGGCCTTCCTGCTGGGAGACCAGGTGGTGCTGCTCGAGAAGGGTGGCCGTATCGCGCAGCAGGGCACGCCCGCCGAGATCCTGTCGAAGCCGGCGAGCGATTTCGTGGCCACCTTCATCGGCGCCGATCGCGGTCGACGGGCGCTCCGGGTCGAGGTTGTCAACGGGCGGAACGTCGTCGTCGACGAAGACGGTCGGCCGACCGGGGTGCTGCAGTCATGAGCGCGAGAGCCTCGAACGGCCTCGTCGAGAACTGGGCTGCGCTGAAGAGGGCGTTGGCCCGATGAGCGCGCCCGCTTCCGTGGATCGGGTTCGCGCATGAACTGGGTCATCAACAACCTCGGGCTCATCTGGAGCCTCACACTCGACCATGTCGCGCTGGCCGTTCCCCCGATCATCCTGGGATTCATCATCTCGATCCCGATCGGCTGGGTCGCCAACCGCTTCCACGCCTCGCGGGGTGTCCTCCTCACCATCAGTGGGCTGCTCTACACGGTGCCGTCGCTGCCGTTGTTCATCGCCCTTCCCGCGATCCTCGGCACGGGCATCCTCGACCCCATCAACGTCGTGGTCGGGCTCACGATCTATGCCGTCGCCCTCATGGTTCGTTCGGTGGCGGATGCCCTGGCTGCCGTCGACGCGGGAGTCCGGCAGGCGGCCACCGCCATGGGCTACTCGGCCTGGCAGCGTTTCTGGCGGGTCGAGTTCCCGCTGGCCGGGCCGGTTCTGCTCGCGGGCCTGCGAGTCGTGTCGGTCAGCACGGTCAGTCTGGTGAGCATCGGTTCGGTCATCGGTGTGTCGAGCCTCGGCTACCTCTTCCTGAACGGGCTGCAGCGGAACATCATCGAGGAGGTCGCCAGTGGAATCGTCGCCACCCTGCTGATCGCGGTGGTCTTCGACCTCCTGCTCGTGCTGGCCGGCCGCGTGCTGCTGCCGTGGGCGAAGGCGGATCCGACGGCAAAGCGTGCCTGGCGGAAGACGGTCGAGACGGCCATAGCCGGTGCGTCTGCGGGCGGTTCAGTCGTCGACGACCCGGCCGTCAGCGATCCATCGATGGCGGGGCGGTAGTCCCATGGATCTCTTCCTCGACGGTTTCGCCTGGATCTTCGATCCGGCGCACCTCTCCGGCCCCGGCGGCATCTGGGCGCGCATCGCGGAGCAACTCTCGTACACCTTCGGCGCGGTGGCCATCGCGGCCATCATCGCCATCCCGCTCGGTCTCTGGATCGGGCACACCGGGCGCGGCCGGGACATCGCCGTACTCTGCTCGGGCGGTCTCCGCGCGCTCCCGAGCCTCGGGCTGCTGATCATCTTCGCGCTCGGCATCGGCATCGGGTTCAAGGCACCGCTCCTGACCTTCGTCATCCTCGCCATCCCGTCGCTGCTCTCGGGCGCCTACGCCGGCGTCGAAGCGGTCGACAAGCGCACCGTCGACGCTGCCAGGGCGCAGGGCATGACCGAGTGGCAGGTGCTGACGAAGGTCGAGTTGCCGCTCGGTCTGCCTCTGCTCATCGGCGGCATCCGTTCGGGTGTGCTGCAGGTCGTCGCCACGGCGACCCTCGCCTATTTCGCCAGCGGCGGGGCGCTCGGCGTGTTCATCAACGACGGCCTCAAGACCCGCGACTATGCGGAGCTCATCGGCGCGTCGATCGTGGTCACGGTGCTCGCTCTCGTCCTCGAGGGCATATTCGCGCTGCTGCAGAGGTTGTTCGTGCCACGCGGTGTCACCGCGGGCCAGGTCACAGAAGTCCGCTCACGGTCAGTCAGGCCGCGAGCGGTGGTGGGATCCCCCATCCAAGAAGGGAAATAGCATGTTCACAGCATTGAAGAAAGGCCGTGTCGCCGCCCTCGGCGTCATCGCGGTCAGTGCGGCAGTCGCACTGGCAGGGTGTTCATCAGGCAGTAGCAGCCCGTTGGGCTCCAGTTCTTCGGGTTCGGCCGCGGCGGGCACGATCGTCATCGGCTCGCAGTCCTACTACTCGAATGAGATCGTTGCGGAGATCTACGCTCAGGCACTTGAGGCCAATGGCCAGACCGTGACCCGCAAGTTCAACATCGGCCAGCGCGACGCCTACCTGCCGGCTCTCGCCAGCGGCGAGGTCACCCTCTTCCCGGAATACTCGGGGAACCTCCTGCAGTTCTACGACAAGGCCACCACCGCGGTCTCGGCGAGCGACGTGTATGCGGCCCTGAAGACCGCCGTGCCCGCGAACCTCGAAGTGCTCGACCAGTCCGAGGCGGCAGACCAGGACTCCTACAACGTCACGAAGGCCTTCTCCGAGGCCAACGGCGTGACGAGCATCGCCGATCTCGCCAAGGTGTCGAACGTGACGCTCGGTGGCAACGCCGAACTCGCGACCCGCCCCTACGGCCCTCCCGGACTGCTCAGCACCTACAACGTCACCGTCGGCTTCACACCGATCGACGACTCGGCCGGACCGCTGACGCTGAAGGCCCTGCTCGACAACACCATCCAGGTCGCCAACATCTACAGCGCTGACCCGAGCATCGGCGCGAACGACCTGGTCACGCTGACCGACCCGAAGAGCCTCTTCCTCGCGTCGAACGTCGTGCCGCTGATCAACAAGGACGCGGCCACCCCGGCCGTGACCGACGTGATCAACAAGGTCGACGCCGCACTCACGACGGCGGATCTCGTCTCGATGAACGGTGAGAGCGTCAACGACAAGAAGTCGTCGGCCGACATCGCCAAGGAGTGGCTCGCCAGCAAGAAGCTGTTCTAGCCCCACCCCATCCTGTACGCCGAAGCCGGCCGGGCGGTCCTCAGGGACCTCCCGGCCGGCTTCTCCTCTTTCGTAGAAGAGGATTCCAGAGCCGATGAGTCGCGGGGCGACGCAGCGATCGCCTCATCCTCTTTTGCGACAGGTGGGGGAAGGGGCGGGAGGGGGAGAGGGGCGGGGGGTCAGGCTGTGAGGAGCAGCAGGGCGGGCAACGCGAGCAGCAGGGCGGCCAGGCACAGGATGCCCGTGCGGGCCGGTAGCGAGAGCTGGAGCTCGGGGTGCAGCAGCCGTCGCACCCGCACGACCACGGGATCGACGGAGGTGGCGAACCGGACGTCGTGCTGCAGGTCTTCGCCGAACTCCGTCGCCGTACCGACCTTGTCTGCGCGCACGGCGTAGGCCGGGGCATCCACCACCGACATCGACGCAGGGCCGCGGCGCACGATGTTCTGCGTCTCCGCCGACCCGACGAGCGCGATGGCTTCGGCGAGGGTGGTGCTGTCGGTCAGACGGCGGCTCTGGTCATCCGCCAGCATCTCGACCAGCAGCGAGACGGCGACCTGCGCGCGGGTGGCTATGGGGAACCACGGCAGGGCGCTCCGCCACGATTCGAAGGCCACGAGCAGGATGTGGTGCTGCTGGCGGAGGTGTGCCCGCTCGTGGGCGATCACCGCATCGAGCTGGTCGGAGTCGAGCAGTGAGACGAGCCCCTCCGAGAGCACGGTGACGGTGCGTGCGCCGGGCAGGCAGTAGGCGACCGGCGCGGGGGAGTCGAGGATGAGCGTGCCGGGCTGGCCGAGCAGCGGGGTGCTGAGGAGGTCGACGAGGGAGCGGTGGCGTCTGCGTTGGCGTTCCGTGCGGGTGACGGTCACGCCCAGGTTCAGCAGCAGGTGTGCGAGCAGCAGCGCGGCGCTCGAGAGGGCGAAGAGATGGATCAGGCCCGCCCCGGCCGGAAGCGCGCCGGAGAAGACGAGAGGCGGGAGATCGGCCAGCCCGCTGAGCAGTCCGTTGCTGAATGGGATCAGGCCGAACGTCACGAGAGAGCCGATCATCGACAGCCCGCCGGCGAGGGCGATCGCCTGCCAGAGCAGCAGTGCCACACCCGGCGAGCGCGACGGCCAGTGCGCCCGGGCGAGCAGCACCGGAACCGGCCACGCCAGAATGACCGCCAGCGCGGCAAGGGTCAGGGAGGCGGAAAGCACGCGCCCAGCGTAGCCTTCTGGGCTGTCAGTCGGCTTGCGCGGCGGGCAGCGGGCGGGGGGCGGCGGATGCTCCGACCGAGCCCGCGCGCTTCTCGAGCAGCTGGCGGAGGGTGTCGGCCTCCTGCGGGCTCACCTGGCCGACGAACCGGGCGAGGGCCGCCTCGCGGTCGGGCTCGGCGCCCAGCACCTGCGCCAGCAGCTCAGCCGTGTGGTCGGCGCGCGTGGTGACGGCGAAGTAGAGGTGCGGCCTGACCTTCCGGTCGCGGGCGACGAAACCTTTGCGTTCGAGGCGGGATAGCACCGTGAGCATCGTCGTCAGAGCGAGATCCTTGCCGGCGCTCGTCTTGTGCTCGAGGTCGTCGCGCAGTTCAGCGGCCGACACAGGAGCGTCGCTCTGCCAGAGTCGCTCCATGATTGAGCGCTCGAGGTCGCCAAGTGTTGCCATGGCATTAGATTAGCGCCTTTTTCCTGCGTGTTCTACATAGGGTAGAAAAAGCGTTCTACACTCGGTAGAAGAAGAACTTCTACACACCGTAGAAAATCACCGTGGAGGACTTGTGAACGACTGGCTCGACCCACTGCTGCTCTCCCGCTGGCAGTTCGGGCTCACCACGATCTACCACTTCCTGTTCGTGCCTCTCACGATCGGCCTGGCCCTGACGGTCGCCCTCTTCCAGACGGCCTGGGTGCGTACCGGGCACGCTAAGTACCTGCAGATCACGAAGTTCTTCGGCAGGATCTTCCTCATCAACTTCGCCATGGGCGTGGTGACGGGCATCGTGCAGGAATTCCAGTTCGGTATGAACTGGTCGGACTACTCCCGCTTCGTCGGCGACGTCTTCGGCGCCCCGCTCGCCCTCGAGGGGCTCCTCGCGTTCTTCCTCGAGGCGACGTTCATCGGCCTGTGGATCTTCGGCTGGGACCGCCTGCCGAAGAGACTCCACCTCGCCACCATCTGGGTCACCGCGCTGGCGAGCATCCTGAGCGCCTATTTCATCATCGCGGCGAACTCGTTCATGCAGAACCCGGTCGGCTACCAGATCAACGAGGTGAAGGGGCGCGCTGAGCTCACGGACATCTGGGCGCTGCTGACGAACAAAGTGGCGCTGGCCGCCTTCCCGCACACGATCTTCGCGTGCTTCATGGTCTCGGCTGCGCTGATCGTCTGCGCCGCCGCCTGGCACCTCTCCCGCAACCAGCACTTCGACACCATGCGCCCCGCCCTGAAGTTCGGGCTCTGGATGATGGTGATCGCGGGCACGCTGACCTTCCTCTCGGGTGACCAGCTGGGGCTCGCGATGGTCGAGACCCAGCCGATGAAGATGGCAGCAGCCGAGGCGCTCTACAACACCTCCACGGGCGCGAACGCCTCGTTCTCGATCTTCACCCTCGGTACGCCCGACGGCGTGAGCGAGCTGTTCTCGATCCGGATCCCGTATCTGCTGTCGTTCCTCTCGACGCACACGTTCGACGGCACGGTCGAGGGCATCAACGACCTGCAGGCGCAGTACACACAGTTGTACGGCCCTGGCGACTACACGCCCACCATCTGGGTTACCTACTGGGCGTTCCGCTACATGATCGCCTTCGGCGTGCTCGCCGTCATGACCGCCGTCGGCGGCCTCTGGTTCACCCGCAAGGGCCGGATGCCGAAAAAGCGCTGGATCTGGAAGGTCGCGATCTGGTCGATGCCGCTCCCGCTCGCGGCGATGATCGTCGGCTGGGTGTTCACCGAGATGGGCCGGCAGCCGTGGATCGTGTTCAGCCTGCTGAAGACCCAGGACGCGGTGTCCCCGAACACGACGGGCCTGGAGGTGCTGATCTCGCTGATCGCGTTCACGCTGGTCTACGGCACGCTCGCGGTGGTCGAGTTCCGGCTGATCAAGAAGGCCATCCAGAAAGGCCCGGAGCAGGCGCCGACACCAGACGCCGAGACCGGCGAAGTGAAGCACGAAGCGACTGTGTACTAGGAACGGTGTACTGATGGATCTCCCCACCCTCTGGTTCGGCCTGCTGGCCTTCTTCTTCATCGGGTACTTCGTGCTCGACGGCTTCGACTTCGGCGTCGGCATGTCGATCCCGTTCCTCGGCCGCGACGCCCGCGGCCCGAACGACACCGATCGCCGCGTGCTGATCAACACCATCGGACCGATCTGGGACCTCAACGAGACCTGGGTGATCGTGGCGGGCGCGGCGATGTTCGCGGCCTTCCCCGAGTGGTACGCCACACTGTTCAGCGGTTTCTACCTGGTCTTCCTGGTCATCCTGCTGGCCCTGATCCTCCGCGGGGTCTCGTTCGAGTACCGTCACCAGCGCCCCGAGATCGCCTGGAAGCGGCGTTTCGACCGGATGATCGTGGTCGGCTCCGCCGTGCCGGCCTTCCTCTGGGGGCTCGTCTTCGCGAACGTCGTGCGCGGGGTGCCGCTCGACGCAGGCTTCAACTACACCGGAACCGTCTTCGACCTCTTCTCGCCCTATGCCGTGCTCGGCGGGCTGACCACGCTGCTGCTGTTCTTCACGCACGGGGTGGTGTTCGTGTCGCTGAAGACCGACGGGCCGATCCGGGAGCGGGCCAGGCAACTGGCCAGCCGTTCCGGCATGCTCACGATCCTCGTCGCCGCCGTCTTCCTGGTCTGGACGACGGTGTCGTTCGGATCGGTGTGGTCGGGCATCCTGTCGGCCGTCGCCGCTGTGACGCTCATCGCCGGCTGGCTCGCGAACCAGCGGAAGGCGGAGGGCTGGTCGTTCACCTTCCTTGCAGCCACGATCGCGTTCGCCGTGCTCTCGCTCTTCCTCTCACTCGTTCCCGATGTGATGCCGGCGACCAACGACCCCGCGAACAGCCTGACGATCGCGAACGCGTCGTCGTCGGGGTACACGCTCACGCTGATGAGCTGGGTGGCGCTGGTGTTCGTGCCGCTGATCCTCGCGTACCAGGGGTTCACGTACTGGGTGTTCCGCAAGCGGGTCAGCCGCGCATCCATCACCGGGGCACCGGAGCCGTCAGGGCCGGCTGTCGCCGGGAACAGGGTCGGCGCGTGAAACCTGTCGACCCGCGGTTGCTGAGGTACGCGGCATCCGCTCGCCGGTTCTTTGCTCTGGGAGCGTTGCTCGCGCTTCTGGAGACCGGCTGCATCGTCGCGTTCGCGTGGCTGGTGAGCTCGATGGTGGTTTCGGCGATCGCCGGGGCCTCCCTGCCCGCTCTGGCGGGATCTCTGGCCGCGCTCGTCGGCGTGATCGTGCTCCGCTCGCTTCTCGTCTGGCTCAGGGAACGCAACGCCTCCCGGGGAGCGGCGAGGGTCAAGAGCGAGCTGCGGCAGACGGTGCTCGCGTCGCTCGTGCGGCTCGGCCCGGGCTGGCTGGCGGGGCGCAACAGCGTCGAGGTGGCCACCGTGACGACGACGGGTCTGGATGCGCTCGACACCTATTTCTCGAAGTACCTGCCCCAGCTCATCCTGACGGCGCTCGCGACGCCTCTGCTGGTGTTGGTGCTGTTCGCGTCGGATGTCACCAGCGGGATCATCGTCGTGCTGACGCTGCCCCTGGTGCCGGTCTTCATGATCCTGATCGGCTGGGCGACCGAGGCGCTGCAGAAGAAACAGTGGGAGACGCTCGGAGCGCTCTCGACGGGATTCCTCGACGTGGTCGAGGGGCTGTCGACGCTGAAGGTCTTCGGGCGCGAGAAGCGGCAGGCGGCGCGCATCCGCCTCGTGACGGAGGAATACCGCTCGAGCACGCTGAAAGTGCTGAGGGTGTCGTTCCTCAGTGGATTCGCGCTCGAGATGGCGGCGAGCCTCTCGGTCGCGCTGGTTGCTGTGGCGGTCGGGCTGCGCCTGGTCGGCGGGGATCTCGGGCTCGGTGTGGGACTGTTCGTGCTGATGCTGGCGCCCGAGGCGTTCCTGCCGCTCCGGCAGGTCGGGGCGGCCTACCACGCGGCGGCCGACGGGGTGGCGGCGACGGACGCGGTGTTCGAGATCGTCGGGGCGGGGGCGGGGGCTGTGGCGGGGGCTCCGGCCGGGGCTGCTGTTCTGTCGGAACACGCGTCACGCCCCGACGAACCCGCGGGCGCTTCCCTCGCGCTGGTCTCCGTTCGCTACGGCGAGCCGGGCGCTGAGCGCTTCGCGGTGCGTGACTTCTCGGCGGATCTCCGGCCCGGCACCCTCACGGTGCTCTCCGGTCCGAGCGGAGCGGGCAAGTCGAGTGTGCTCGCCGCCATGCTCGGCTTCGTGCCCCACACCGGCAGCATCGTGTCGGCTCCCCTCGCCTGGGCAGGACAGCGTCCGGGACTCCTCCGCGGCACCGTCTTCGAGAACGTGACGCTCGGGAGCGGGCATCCATCGCCCGAGCTCGCCAGCCGCGCGCTCGCACTGGCCGCCGCGCCCGAGGTCGACCTCGGGCGCGAGCTCGGTGTGAACGGATCGGGTCTCTCCGGGGGTCAGGCCCAGCGCGTCGCGGTCGCCCGGGCGCTCTACCGTCTGATCGACGAGGACTGCGGAGTGCTCCTCCTCGACGAGCCCAGCTCAGCCCTCGACGGGGCGACCGAGCAGCGGATGATCGACGGCATCCGCTCGGTCGCGGCCAGCACGGGTGCCGCGGTGCTCGTGGTGTCGCACCGCGCGGCCTTCGCGCGGGCGGCCGACCTCGTGATCGAACTGTCGGCGCCAGCGCAGGGGACCGACCGCGCCGGCGCCGGTTCCCGGGCCGCCACTGGTGAAGGTACCGCCGCTGGTGAAGGTACCGCCGCTGGTGCGACCACCGCCTCCATCGCGCCGGCTGCCACCACTCCCACCACCACCTCGGCCGCCACGCCATCGCGCCTCACCGGGGCGGTGCGCTGATGCGCACGGCCGACGTTCTGCGGCTCGCCCAGCCTGCCCCGCGCGCGTTCACGCCGGCGCTCGCCTTCGGGTTGCTCAGCGCGCTCTCGACCGTCGCACTCCTCGCCACCTCCGCCTACCTCATCGCGCGCGCCGCCGAGCAGCCGCCGATCCTGTACCTCTCGATCGCGATCGTCGGCGTTCGCGGATTCGCTCTGGCCCGGGCATCCTTCCGCTACCTCGACCGGCTCGCCGGGCACAGTGCGGCCTTCCGCGCGCTGGCGTCACTGCGGGTCGCCATCTACGAGCGCATCGTGCCGCTCGCCCCCGCCGGGCTCGGCGGGATCCGCCGCGGAGACCTGCTCGCACGGCTGGTCGGCGATGTGGATGAGCTGCAGAACCTTCCGCTCCGCGTCGTGCAGCCGCTCGTGACCTCCCTGCTCGTGTCGGCGCTCGCCGTGGTGGGTGTCGCGCTGCTGTTGCCCGCGGCCGGACTCACGCTTGCCGTCGCCCTGCTCCTCGCGCTCCTTGCAGGCACACTCGTCAACTCGCGCATCGCTGGAGCTGCCGAACGCGAACTCGCGCCCCTCCGCGGCCGTTTCTCCGACGAGACACTGGACGTCATCGGCAACCTCGACGTGCTCGTCGCCTTCGGAGCGGTGGATGACCGGCTCGCCCACCTCCAAGCCACCGATCAGCGGCTCACCCGGTCGGCCACCCGCCGTGCCGCCGGTGCCGGAGCCACCGCCGCGATCGTCTCCCTCCTGGCTGGGCTGGCCACTGTCGCGGCTCTCGCCGTGGGTATCCCGGCGCTCGGTCCCGCCGTGGTCGCGGGCAGCGTCGGCGCGGATGCCTCGGGCCTCTTCAGCGGCACCTCCGGCTCGGGCCTGACCGGTCCGGTCCTCGCGGTGCTCGCGCTGGTGCCGATCGCGGTCTTCGAGGTCTTCTCCGCCGTCCCCCTCGCGGCGGGAGCTTGGCGCCAGGTGCACGCCAGCGCGGCCCGCGTCGCGTCCGCGCTGCCCGACGCCCTGCCGCCCGAGGTCCCGGCCTCCTCGCCCGCCGCCGCCGCGTCGCCAGCCGAGTCCGGGCCCGCCGCGCTGCCGGATCCCCTTCCGGGTGCGGAGCACGCGGCGTCCGGCGAACGCGTCGCGCCGGTCATCCGTCTCGAGCGTGTGTCCGCGCGATGGCCGCAACGTGTCGCCTCGCTCGACCGCCCCGCCCCGACCACCGTGATCGCCCCAGCCACCCGTGGCGAAACGGCGGCGGCACTCCGTGACGTCAGCGTCACCATCCGGCCGGGGCAGCGGCTGCTCGTGACCGGTGCGAGTGGCAGCGGCAAGACCACGCTCGCCTCCGTGCTCGTGCGGTTCCTCGAGCACAGTGGCACCTTCACGCTCAACGGCGTCGACGTGCGCACGCTCGCCCCCGAGGTCGTGCGCCAGAGCATCGGGCTCTGCGAGCAGACTCCGTACATCTTCGACGCGAACATCCGGCAGAACCTGCTGTTCGCCAAGGAGACGGCCTCCGACGACGACCTGCTCGCCGTGCTCGACCGCGTCGGACTCACCACCTGGGCCGCCGACCGCGGCGGACTCGACGCCCGGCTCGGCCAGCACGGAGCACTCGTCTCGGGCGGCGAGGCCCAGCGCATCGCGCTCGCACGCGTGCTGCTCGCCGACTTCCCGGTCGTCGTGCTCGACGAGCCCACCGCGAACGTCGACCCGGCCCGCGCCGACGCACTCCTCCGCGACCTGCTCGCCGCCGCCGGCCCCGGCCGGAGCGTCGTGCTGATCTCGCACACGGATGTCCCGCCCGACCTCATCACCGAGCGTCTCCGCCTCGGCTGACGTCCGGCTGGCTACTCTTCCGCCTCCGCCTCCAGCACCACCACCGCCACCGCCACCGCAACCGTGTTCCTCCGGGAGGAGCTGAGCCGGTGCGACGCCGTATCTGCTGTGGATCGGCCCAGCTCCTCCCGTGTGGGTGAGCCGGCCCCAGCCTGCAGTCCGGCTGCATCCCGACGGGACTCGCACCGCTCAGCGAGTCAGCCGGCCCGCCATCCCGCACGGTCGCGACGAATCGGCGAACCTCAGCCCACGCGACGCGCCTGAAGACAGAGTCCCAACTCAGCCTCGTCCGTGTGACGGCTCTGAGCGGCGGCCGAGTCGGGCAGCTGGCAGCTGGCGCGGGACGTCAGGGAGCGAGGGGGCGCGCCAGCGCCGCGAGCCGCCGCTGCCAGAGGGCCGCGCGCCCGGGCACGGGCGCGAGCGTCGGCCCGCCCGGCCAGGACGTCACCACGCGGATCCCGTGCAGCGCATTCACGGCCCAGAGCTCCGTGCCGGCGAGGTCGGCGGGTGTGGCACGCTCCTCCGACACGGTCACGCCGAGAGCCGCGGCCAGCACGCGCACAGACTTCGCGGTGACACTGTCGACCCGCACGAGGTCGGCGGGCGGCGCAGAGAGCGTGTCGCCCCGCCACCACAGCAGCGCCGTCGTTGTTCCGTCGATGATCTCGCCGCCTTGGCCGAGCAGCACCAGATCGTCGATGCCGTCGGCACGTGCCGCGTCGCGGAGGGCGGTGAGCGTGTCGAGGTCGGGGCCCTTCCAGCTCGGGATGCTCCGCGGCTCGGGCCCGTCATGGGAACGCAGCACAGCCGAGGCTGCGAGCGGCGGAGCGAGCCGCATCAACAGCGACAGCCGCCACCGTGCCGCGCCGGAACCCGATCCGGAGCCGCCTGCGCCGCCCGCGCCGCCGGATGCCGCACCCTCGCCGCGCGCCGCACCGCCCGCCGCCGCGCCGTCCGCCGCCGAACCGCCGCGCGCCGCGCCGTCCGCCGCCGAACCGCCGCCGACCCGGCTCAACTCCACCCGCGGGAACCACCGGTGCACCGGCGGGATCGCGTCGAGCGCCGCCTCCCAGAACGCGGCGAGCAGCGTCTCGTTCCCGAACCCGGCGGCCGCCGCCGAGGCGAAGAACCGGGCCCGGTGCAGATCGATGGCCCGCACCCGCCCGGCGTCGACCAGCCAGGAGTCTGCGACGTCGAGGTGCAGCCGGGCATCCATCGGCCCAGCGTCAGCGACCAACGATCCGTCGCGGTACATGAAGCGGCGAGAACCGGCCGAATCGGCGGCAGCAGACGTAGTCATGATCAGTTCACCGTAGCAACAGCGAGCCGCAGGCAGGTTCAGTACAATTGACTGCTGGAGACGCGGGCACCCGAACCGCCTCCGCAAGGCCGCACTGTGCGGTCGTTCCCCGACGATTGAGACTCACGTGACTATCGAACGCGATTCCGCTGCGCGTGGCGCCGAAGACGACGCAACAGGCACCACGAACACAGGCACCACGAACACCGACACGACACCCGCAACGAACACCGACGCAGCATCCGATTCTCTGCGCTACGACTTCGAGGCCCTCCAGAACAAGTGGCTGCCGGTCTGGGACGAGTCGGAGCCGTTCCGCACCGATCTCACGAACGACAAGCGCCCGCGCAAATACATCCTCGACATGTTCCCCTACCCTTCGGGCGACCTGCACATGGGGCACGCGGAGGCCTATGCGCTCGGCGACGTGATCTCCCGCTACTGGCGCCACCAGGGATTCAACGTGCTGCACCCGATCGGCTGGGACTCGTTCGGCCTGCCCGCCGAGAACGCTGCGATCAAGCGCCAGATCGACCCGCGCGAGTGGACGTACGCGAACATCGACCAGCAGAAGGCGAGCTTCCGCCGCTACGCCGGCTCGTTCGACTGGAGCCGGGAGCTGCACACCAGCGACCCCGAGTACTACAAGTGGAACCAGTGGCTGTTCCTGAAGCTCTACGAGAAGGGCCTGGCGTACCGCAAGTCGAGCTGGGTCAACTGGGACCCGGTGGACCAGACCGTGCTGGCGAACGAGCAGGTTCTGCCCGACGGAACGTCCGAACGCTCGGGCGCCGTCGTCGTGAAGAAGAAGCTCACGCAGTGGTACTTCAAGATCACCGACTACGCCGACCGCCTGCTCGACGACCTGAAGCAGCTCGAGGGAACGTGGCCGGCCAAGGTCATCGCCATGCAGCGCAACTGGATCGGCCGCTCCATCGGCGCCGACGTCGACTTCGCCATCGAGGGCCGCGACGAGCCGGTGACGGTCTTCACGACGCGCCCCGACACGCTCCACGGCGCGACCTTCATGGTCATCGCGCCCGAGTCCGAGCTCGCCGCCGAGCTGATCGCCGATCCGTCGGTGTCGGATGTCGCACGCGCCCGCTTCACGGAGTACCTCACCGAGGTGCAGAAGAGCACGGAGCTCGAACGCCAGGCCACCGACCGGCCGAAGACCGGCGTCTTCCTGGAGCGCTATGCGGTCAACCCCGTCAGCGGCGAACGCCTGCCCGTCTGGGCGGCCGACTACGTGCTCGCCGACTACGGCACCGGGGCGGTCATGGCCGTGCCCGCGCACGACCAGCGCGACCTCGACTTCGCCCGTGCGTTCTCCCTGCCCGTCCGCGTCGTGCTCGACACGAACCAGCCGGTCACGGGGGCCATCCCGATCCTCGTCGACGGCGAGCTTCCGGACGACCTGCCACCGCTCGACCCGGCATCCACCGGTAAGGCGCTGACCGGCGACGGGCGTCTGATCAACTCGGGCGCGCTCGACGGGCTGAGCAAGAACAAGGCGATCGCGCGCGTGATCGAGCAGCTGGAGGCCGCAGGATCGGGTCGCGCCGCCAAGAACTACCGGCTCAGGGACTGGTTGATCTCACGCCAGCGCTACTGGGGAACGCCGATCCCGATCATCCACGGAGCCGACGGCGCGGAGATTCCCGTGCCCGAAGACCAGCTGCCCGTGCTGCTGCCGCCGACCGAAGGGTTGAATCTGCAGCCGAAGGGCACCTCGCCCCTCGGTGCCGCGACGGACTGGGTGAACGTGCCCGACCCGCGCGACGGCTCACCGGCCCTCCGCGACGCCGACACGATGGACACCTTCGTCGACAGCTCGTGGTACTTCCTGCGCTTTCTCTCCCCGAACGACGACACGAAGGCGTTCGACCCGCGTGAGGTCGACAAGTGGGCGCCCGTCGACCAGTACGTCGGCGGCGTGACGCACGCGATCCTGCACCTGCTCTATGCGCGCTTCATCACGAAGGTGCTGTTCGACCTCGGCTACGTCTCGTTCACCGAGCCGTTCAGCGCACTGCTCAACCAGGGCATGGTGCTGATGGAGGGCTCGGCGATGTCGAAGTCGAAGGGCAACATCGTGCGCCTCAGCGACCAGCTCGACGAGCACGGTGTCGACGCGGTGCGCCTCACGATGGCGTTCGCGGGCCCGCCCGAAGACGACATCGACTGGGCGGATGTCTCGCCCGCGGGCTCGGCGAAGTTCCTGGCCCGCGCCTGGCGGCTGTCGGGTGACGTCACATCGCTGCCGTCGGTGAACTGGCGGGACGGGGATGTCGCGCTCCGCCGCATCACGCACCGGTTCCTGGCCGAGGCCCCCGGCCTGGTGGAGGCGTTCAAGTTCAACGTCGTCGTCGCGCGGATCATGGAGCTCACCAACGCGGCCCGCAAGGCGATCGACAGCGGACCGGGCGGCGGCGACCCCGCGGTCCGCGAGGCGGTCGAGACGATCGCGCTCGGTCTGTCGCTGTTCGCTCCGTACACCGCCGAGGACATGTGGGAACGCCTCGGCTACCCGCCCTCGATCTCGGCATACGGCTGGCGCGGTGCCGACCCGGCGCTGCTCACGGAGGAGTCGGTGACCGCCGTCGTCCAGGTCGACGGCAAGGTACGGGCGCGCCTCGAGGTCTCTCCGAAGATCTCGGGCGACGAACTCGAGAAGCTGGCGCGGTCGTCTGAGGCGGTCGTGCGCTTCCTCGGGGATCGCGAGATCGTGAACGTCATCGTGCGTGCACCGAAGATCGTCAACATTGCCACAAAGGCGCGTTCGTAGAAGTTCTCCACAGATTCGGGGCCGGGCGGATGCTCGGCCCTTTCTGTTTCGTACGGTCGGTGCATGCGCGATGTGCCTGGTGTCCCCGAGGAGTCCGCCCGGCCCGTGGGGGCCGGGCGGCCACTGCCGTGGGAGATCGAGGAGCCGCCTCGCGAGGAGGAGCCTGCCGGGAGGTCCCGGTTGCGGATCGGCGTGGGCGCCGCCATCGTGCTGGTGATCGCGACTCTGGTGTGTGCGGTGGTCGTGTCCATGGTGGCAGGGCGCGGCCGGGTCGATCTCGTCGCGCTCCCGGGTGGTGGTGCATCTGCGGCGGGCGGTGCGGGCGATACCAGCGCTACCGGCGGTTCTGCCGGTGCGGTCTCCGGTGACCCGGGCGCGGGTGCCTCGGGCTCCCTCGGCTCATCGAGCGCTGCCACCGGCACGCCCGGTTCCGCTTCCAACCCGGCGTCAGCGGGCCGCGCGGCCGCACCGATCCTCGTGCACGTGCTCGGTGCCGTTGCGCATCCGGGGCTCTTCGAACTCCACCCCGGCGACCGGGTGATCGACGCTATCTCCGCCGCCGGCGGGTTCACGGCGACAGCCGACCAGGGCCAGCAGAACCTCGCCCGTGTCGTGGCCGACGGGGAGCAGCTGGTGGTGCCCGAGCAGGGGGCTTCTCCACAGCCACGCCCGGCCGGCGCCGGTGGGGCGGCAACCGGCCCGGGAACAGGGTCGGCCGCCGGTGCAGGGGGTGCTCCCGTTGCCCTCGTCAACGTGAACACCGCCGACCAGACCACGCTCGAGACCCTTCCGCACGTCGGGCCGGCCATGGCCCAGCGCATCATCGCCTGGCGAACCGAGAACGGGCGGTTCACCCAGGTCGACGACCTGAAGAACGTGTCGGGCATCGGTGACAGGACGTTCGAGGTCCTGGCGCCCCTGGTGACGATATGACGCGGCCCGTGCAGGGTGGCGCCGACCTCCGCCTCGTCCTTCCTGCGGTCTTCTGCTGGCTGGTGGCGGGCCTGCTCGTCGGGGTGCCGCGGCTTCTGCTTCCCGATCTCGCCGGGTGGTGCGCAGCCGGGCTCTTCGGGGTGGCGGTCCTGCTCGTCGTCCTGGTGCTGCTGCTCTCGCGCGAACCGCGTCGCCGACGGTACGCCGCCCGACGGCTTCGCGCCGCCCGCCCGCTGAGCGCCGGGCTGGCACTCCACAGTGCGCTGCGGCGGGCGGCGGGAGCCCTCACGCTGATCGCCCTCTGCTGCGCGGCTGGCGGGCTCGTCGCGGCCTGCATCGCCGCACAGCTCCCGGCTCGGCAACCCGTCTCCGTCGCACCGCTGTTCGCGCACACCGTCCGCATGCGGTTGACCGTCACCTCGGCGCCGGTCGTCACCACGGCCGCTCCATCACCGTTCGGCCCGGCCTCTGCATCGAGCGCTGGCCGAGACCCCGAGACGCGCTCCCCATTCCGGTTCACCGCCACCGCCTCATCCGTCCGCTCCGGAAGCACCGTCCTCCAGACGCAGATGCCCGTTCTGGTCTTCGTGCAGGCTGCGCCAGGTGCACCCGCACCCGAGATCGGGGAGCAACTCGAGACGTCGGGAACCCTGAAGCCGACGGACGCCGGCGAGAGCGTCGTCGCGCTGCTCTACACAGACAGAGCGCCCCTGTTCGCCGAACCGGCGCCGTGGTATCTCGGCTGGGCGAACGGTCTCCGTGCCTCGTTCCGTCAGAGTGCCGCCGGCCTGCCCGGCGACGGCGGCGAACTCGTTCCGGGGCTCGCCATCGGCGACGTCAGCCTCGTCAGCGATGATCTCGACTCCCAGATGACAGCCAGCGGTCTCAGCCACCTCACCGCAGTCTCGGGAGCGAACTGTGCCATCGTCGTCGCGGCCATCATGCTCCTCGGCGGGCTGCTGGGGTTGTCCAGGCGCGGCAGGATCGTGTTCTCGCTCGCTGTCATGACGGCCTTCGTCGTGCTCGTCACGCCGTCGTCGAGTGTGCTCCGTGCCGCAGTGATGGCGACCATCGTGCTCATCACGCTTGCATCGGGCCGGCCTCCGAAAGGCCTGCCGGCGCTTGGGCTGGCAACGATCATCCTGCTCGCCTGTGACCCCTGGCTCGCTCGCAACTATGGCCTCGCGCTGTCCGTGCTCGCCACCGCTGGTCTGCTCGTCCTGGCAAGGCCGCTCAGCGCTCGGCTGTCGAAGTGGATGCCCGCCACTGTGTCGCTCATCATTGCCGTCCCCCTGGCGGCGCAGCTGGCCTGCCAGCCCGTACTCCTCCTGCTCACGCCGACGATCTCCACCTACAGCGTCGCCGCCAACCTGCTCGCAGAACCCGCCGCACCGGTCGCGACGGTTCTCGGGTTGATCTCGTGCATCGTGGCCGCGGTGATCCCGCCCCTCGCCCCGGTCGGCGCCTGGCTCACGTGGGTTCCGGCGTCGTGGATCGCGGGCGTCGCACGGTTCTTCGCCACGGCACCCGGCAGCAGCCTGCCCTGGCCGCCGGGCTCCGCCGGGATTCTGCTCGTGCTGGTGGCGAGTGCCGCTGCCCTCATCCTGCTTCTGGTTCCGCCGGGGAGCGAGCGCTCCGCGCCCGGAAAGTCAGGCGACCTCGACACTGACCCCGATTGTCGTGACAGTCGTGGTCAGCGTGGTCAGCGTGGTCAGCGTGGTCGTCGTGACCGACGTCGTCGATGTAGTCCGCGCGGTCAGCGTGCTCCGCATGGAGGGCTCCGCCGATACGCGATCCGTCACCCGCGCCGCGCCGTGCGATTCTCGGCGGGCGCTGTCCTCCTTCTCACCGTGGCCGGCTACCTCGGCTCGACGCTCTCCAGCACCCTTCTCCCGGCACAGAGCTGGCCTCCGGACTGGCAGATCGCCGCCTGCGACATCGGGCAGGGTGACGCAGTGGTCATCCGGAGCGCGCAGCCGGGGCAGCCCGACCGGTTCGCCCTGGTGGATGTCGGGCCCGACCCGGCACTCCTCACCGTGTGTCTCGACGAACTCGACATCACCGAACTGGATCTGCTCGTTCTGACCCACTACGACCTCGACCATGTCGGCGGGCTCAGCGCGGTGGTCGGGCGGGTCTCCACGGTGCTGATGGGGCCCGCCGCAGATGCCGGCGACGAAAGGATGGCAGCCACCCTCACGGCGGCCGGAGCCGATGTGCGCCAAGCGCGTCGCGGTGACTCCGGGATGCTCGGCGACATCGGCTGGAAGGTGTTGTGGCCGCAGGTGGACACGCTCCTCCGTGGCAACGACGCGAGCGTCACCGTGCAGTTCTCCGGGCAGATCGACTCGATCTTCCTCGGCGATCTCGGGGAGGATTCGCAGCGGCTGCTCGCGCACACCAGTGCCCTCACCGGGCTGCCGGGCGATGCGCTTCCCGATGAAGACGTCGTCAAGGTCGCCCATCACGGCAGCGCCGACCAGAGCGAGTCGCTCTATCAGGCGCTTCGGGCGGAGGTCGGCCTGGTGTCTGTCGGAGCAGGCAACAGATACGGGCATCCGACCGACCGCCTGCTCGGAATCCTCACCCGCGCAGGCACGGCGGCATACCGAACCGACCTCCTGGGGATGATCGTGCTGGCGCCGTGCCCGGAGGGGATCATCGTGTGGTCGGAGGGTCAGGCTAGGGTTGAAGCCAGAAAGAAGTGAGGGTGTTGTGGCTGCTGTGAGAGGGTCACGGTCGGGTTCGGCTCGTGGCGGTTCGGGTGGCGGAGGGGCCGCCAAGGGGTCGTCGAAGGCACCCGCCCCCGTCATCCCGCAACTCTCCTGGGAGCAGATCCGTCCGGCCTCGGTCGTGCTCGTCTCGGGTACGGAGACATTCCTTGCGGAGCGCGCGATCCGGCAGCTGCGCGACCTTCTGAAGGCCGAAGACCCGAGCCTCGAGATCGTCGACATCGACGCCTCCGGTTATGCGCCCGGCGAACTCCTCACCATGGCGAGCCCGTCGCTGTTCGGGGAACCCCGGATGATCAGGGTGTCCTCCGTCGAGAAGTGCACCGACGCGTTCATCGCGGAGACGGTCGAGTACCTGGGGTATCCGGCCGACGACACCACCGTCGTGCTGCGGCACGGTGGGGGAGTGCGGGGCAAACGACTGCTCGACGCTGTGCGAGCGAGCACGGGCGACGTCGTCGAGGTGGTCTGCGCAGAACTCAAGAAGGACTCGGAGCGTTACGACTTCGCGGTGGCCGAGTTCAGGGCGGCCGGCCGACGGGTGACGCCGAGTGCCGTGCGTGCTCTGGTCTCCGCCTTCACCGACGACCTGGCCGAACTGTCGAGCGCCTGCGGCCAGCTCATCGCCGACACCAGCGACGAGATTACCGAGGTCACCGTCGAGAAGTACTACTCGGGGCGGGTGGAGACGAACGCCTTCGCGGTGGCCGACAGCGCCATCGCCGGTCACTACGGCGAGGCGTTGACGCTCCTGAGGCACGCCCTCGCCACGGGTGCCGACCCAGTGCCCATGGTGGCCGCCTTCGCAATGAAGCTCCGCACGATGGCCAAGGTGCTCGGCTCCCGGGGCGGCGGCGGGCAGCTCGCGGGCCAGCTCGGCCTCGCCCCGTGGCAGATCGACCGGGCACGGCGCGACCTTCAGGGCTGGACGGGGGAGGGCCTCGGCCGCAGCATCCAGATCCTGGCCGAGACCGACGAGAACATCAAGGGCGGCAGCCGCGACCCGGTCTACTCCCTCGAGCGGATGATCGCCACCATCGCCTCTCGCGGCGAGCACTGACCCCCGACCACCCACTGCCCCCCGCCCACCCACTGACCCCCGCCCACCCACAGGCGCGAAGCGCAGAAAGGCCCCGCCGGAGCGGGGCCTTTCGAAGCTGGTACAGCGGAGCGCGAGAAGCGCGCGCGGAGCGAGACTAGCTCAGCGCAGCGACCGACTTGCTGATCGACGACTTGCGGTTGGCAGCCTGGTTCTTGTGGATGACGCCCTTGCTGGCCGCCTTGTCGAGCTTCTTGCTCGCCAGGGTCAGCGCGGCAGCGGCCTTCTCCCGGTCGCCGGCGGCAACGCTCGACTTGACGGCGCGGATGGCCGTCTTCAGCTCGCTCTTGACGGCCTTGTTGCGCTCGTGGGCCTTCGCGTTGGTGCCGATGCGCTTGATCTGGGACTTGATGTTTGCCACTGAACTACCCTCTGTATCTGTTGGTCTGTAAATGTTCGACGTGATGAATCGCAGCCCGCGCAGACGAATGACCGGATCACGACGTGGGAACGGCGATGAAATGGAGCGTCTCGGGCGCGGCTACGGAAGCCAAGGGTCAACATTACCAGTAGCCAGCGTGAACGACAAACATACTAGCGTTGTGGGCATGCCCAGTCTTGCTGCCCATATGGACTCCGTTCCGCCTTCCGGCATCCGGCGCATCTTCGAGCTTGCGCAGTCGCTCGACGATGTCGTGTTCCTGGCGGTCGGCGAACCGGATGTGGCGGTCGCGCCGCACATCCTCGAAGCGGCAGAGCGCGCCTGGCAGGCCGACGACACCGACTACACCCCGAACGGCGGTATCCCCGAGCTCCGCGAGGCCATCGTCGCCAAACTCGGCGCCCAGAACGGCATCCGCGTCGACACCGAGCAGGTCTGGGTGACGAACGGCGGCATGCACGCCCTCTATCTCGCCATGACGCTGGCGCTCGGTCCGGGCGAGGAGGTACTCATCCCCGATCCCGGCTACTCGACGTTCGCCATGAACGCCCGGATGATCTCCGCCGTGCCGGTGCCGTACACCCTGAAGCGTTCCAACGATTTCCTCCCCGACCTCGACGAACTCGAACGCCTCGTCACCGACCGCACGCGGATGATCATCATCAACTCACCGTCGAACCCTCTCGGGGCGATCTTTCCGAAGCCGGTCATCCAGAGCCTGCTGGCATTTGCGAAGAAGCACGACCTCTGGATCCTCAGCGACGAGGTCTACGAGTGCTTCACCTACGGCGCACTGCACACGAGCGTCGCCTCGCTCGACACCGATGACCGGGTCTTCTCCGTCTTCTCGCTCTCGAAGACCTATGCCCTCACCGGAGCACGGATCGGGTACCTCGTGACCCCGCCCGGCATGGCAGCCCTGATGCGATCGGCGCAGGAGGCCATGATCAGTTGCATCAACACCCCCACCCAGCGTGCGGCCGTTGCAGCCATCACCGGACCGCAGGAGCACGTCGTCGCCGCAGCTGCCCACTACCGCGAGAATCTCGGGGTGGCGACGCGCCTGCTCGACGAACTCGGGATCGGGTATCTCGAGCCGTCCGGTGCCTTCTATCTGTGGGTGGATGTCTCGTACGCGACGAATGGCGACGTCGCCGAGTGGGCGGAACGGTTCCTGCTCGAGCAGCGCGTCGCCGTCGCCCCCGGCAGCGCGTTCGGCCGTCATGGCGAGGGCTGGATCCGCCTGTGCGTGGCCGCCTCCCCGCACGACATCGAGACGGGCATCCGTCGCCTGCCGCACCCGCCCCGCGCCTGACCTGCCGCCCACTGCCGCCGCCCCCCGCCGGCCTCGCAGCCACATCGACTCACCGAAAACTGTCGCTATCGCAGCTTCTTACCGACAGTTTTCGGTGAGTCGATCCGGTCGGGCGAGGCCGGATCAGGCCGCGTAGGATCCGGTGCGCAGTTCGTCGAGGAGGGAGGGGCCCTTCGGTTCCCAGCCCAGGTCGCGGCGTGCGGCCGATCCGGTGGCCTGCTGGTCGAGCAGCAGCGCCTCGGCGAAGGGCTTTCCGAGCATCCCGTACATCTCCTCATCCGTCGACGGCGAGACGCGGCCCTCGAGCCCGGCAGCGGTCGCGGCCGCCTCGCCGAGCTGGCGCACGGTGGGGTTCTCCCCGCCTGCACCGAGGTAGACGCTCCCGGCCGCCGCGCGATCGAACGCGAGGATGTAGAGCGCGGCGAGGTCGTCTACGAACACCGTGCTCCAGTGCTGATCCCCGCTGCCGATCAGCTTGAGTGACGATTCACCCGAGGCACCGGTCTCCCCGGAGACGACCGTCGTGCGCGGCGCCTGAACGAGCATGTTCGGGATGCCCTGGCCGTAGCCGTAGACGATTCCGGGCATGATCAGGGTCGTCCTCACCCCTTCGGCGTCGAGCACCCGCTGTTCGACGCCTCCGCGCCAGGCAGTGATCGCCGGCGGGTCCTGGGGCGAGGACTCGGTCAGCTCGGCACCGTTGCCGAGAACCCAGATGCCGCCGGTGTGCACGTACGGCTTGTCGCTTCCCTCGAGACCCGCGAGCACGGCGGTGACAAGGGCGTCGTCGATGGCGGCGCTGGTCTCGTCGCCGGGGGAGGCGACATGAATCACTCCGTCACTCTGGCGTGCCTGCTCTTCGAGCAGCCGTGTGTCGGTGATGTCGCCGACCACGGCGTGCGCTCCGAGCTCGCTCACGGTGGCCGCTTTCTCGCCCGAGCGGACGAGCGCTGTCACCTCTCGCCCGTCGGCCAGGAGCTGGCGGAGGATTGCTGAACCTATGAAGCCGGTCGCGCCGGTCAGAAAGATAGTCATGCCGTCATTCAACTCGTCCACAGGCCAAAGATTCCCGCTTGCTCTGCACAGGATCGGAGGCCGGGAGCCGCCGGGCGCATCTGTCTCGTAAACTTCTGTGAGCACTTCTCCAGCATCACCCGAAGCAGAACCGTCACAACCATGAGGAACGCGTGAGCCCCAGAGCAGTACAGGAACTCCAGCCGGCGTCGACCGACCCCGCGTTCATCCGCAACTTCTGCATCATCGCGCACATCGACCACGGCAAGTCGACCCTGGCCGACCGCATGCTGCAGATCACCGGTGTGGTCAGCGATCGCGACATGCGCGCCCAGTACCTCGACCGCATGGACATCGAGCGCGAGCGCGGCATCACGATCAAGAGCCAGGCCGTGCGCATGCCCTGGGCCCAGAACGGCCAGACCTACGCGCTCAACATGATCGACACCCCCGGCCACGTCGACTTCACCTACGAGGTCAGCCGGTCACTGGCGGCCTGCGAGGGCGCGATCCTGCTGGTGGATGCCGCACAGGGCATCGAGGCGCAGACCCTCGCCAACCTCTACCTCGCGCTCGACAACGACCTGAAGATCATCCCGGTGCTCAACAAGATCGACCTCCCGGCCGCCGACCCCGACAAGTACGCTGAAGAACTCGCCGGCCTCATCGGTGGCAAAGCTGAAGACGTGCTGCGGGTCAGCGGCAAGACCGGAATGGGCGTCGAGGAGCTGCTCGACCTCGTCGTCGAGAGCATTCCGGCACCCGTGGGCGACATCGATGCCCCGCCCCGCGCGATGATCTTCGACTCGGTCTACGACGCCTACCGCGGCGTGATCACGTACGTGCGCATGATCGACGGCAAGCTCACGCCTCGCGAGAAGATCATGATGATGAGCACCAAGTCCACCCACGAGGTGCTGGAGATCGGCGTGAGTTCTCCCGAGCCCACCCCCAGCAAGGGCCTGGCCGTCGGCGAGGTCGGTTACCTGATCACCGGCGTGAAGGATGTGCGGCTGTCGAAGGTGGGCGACACGGTCACCACGCACCTCCGCCCGGCGACGGTCGCGCTGAAGGGGTACTCCGAGCCGAAGCCGATGGTGTTCTCCGGGCTCTACCCGATCGACGGCTCCGACTACCCGATCCTCCGCGAAGCGCTCGACAAGCTGAAGCTCAGCGATGCTGCCCTCGTGTACGAACCGGAGACCTCTGTGGCGCTCGGTTTCGGCTTCCGCTGCGGATTCCTCGGGCTGCTGCACCTCGAGATCATCACCGAACGCCTCGAACGCGAGTTCAACCTCGACCTCATCGCCACTGCCCCGAGCGTGATCTACGAGGTGACCACCGATGACAGGAAGACGGTGACCGTCACCAACCCGAGCGAGTTCCCCGGCGGCAAGATCAAGAGTGTCAGCGAGCCCATGGTGAAGGCGTCGATCCTGGCGCCGAAGGACTACGTCGGTACGATCATGGAGCTCTGCCAGGGCCGCCGCGGCAGCCTCGACGGCATGGAGTATGTCGGTACCGACCGGGTCGAGTTGCACTACCACATGCCCCTCGGCGAGATCGTGTTCGACTTCTTCGACCACCTCAAGAGCCGCACGCAGGGCTACGCGAGCCTCGACTACGAGCCCATCGGCGAGCAGGAGGCCGACCTGGTTAAGGTCGACATCCTGCTGCAGGGCGAGGCGGTCGACGCCTTCAGCGCCATCGTGCACCGGGACAAGGCGTACGCGTACGGCGTGCTGATGACGGAGCGGCTGAAGAAGCTGATTCCGCGCCAGCAGTTCGACGTGCCCATCCAGGCAGCCATCGGCGCCCGCATCATCGCTCGCGAGTCGATCAGTGCGATCCGCAAAGACGTTCTCGCCAAGTGTTACGGCGGTGACATCACCCGGAAGCGCAAACTGCTGGAGAAGCAGAAGGAGGGCAAGAAGCGCATGAAGATGGTGGGCCGCGTGGAGGTTCCGCAGGAGGCGTTCATCGCTGCCCTCAGCGGCGACACCGAGACGAAAGACAAGAAGTAGAGCCGGCCATGCCGACAGAGGAACGCCGTACCCGGGCCACCCACAGCGGGCAGGCGCTCACCTATGCTGCCATCGGGGCGAGCCAGGCAGACGATCTGATGTACTACCCGCCGAAGGGGTTCAAGCCCTTCCAGGCACGGGCGCGGCTCGGCTCGGGAGACGAACGGTTCCAGTCGGCGGCCGAGGCGATCCTCACATGGGGCATCCAGCGCGGCAGCGGCATGACAGTGCAGAACATCGAACTGCCGGTCTCGAGCGACACCGACTATATCGGGCTCGTCTACGACGCGAGCGGCCAGCCGATCTCCCCCCGCCAGCCCGATGAGGGTTTCGTCTACACCGAAGACGGTACGCCGCACGTGTCGCCGGGCGTCACAGCCGAACTCGTCGTGCAGGTGTTCGGGGTGAAGTTCACCGCGCCGGTGCGGGTGGTGTCGGTGACGACGGATGCCCACCGTGTGGGTTTCGCCTACGGTACCCTTCCCGGGCATCCGGAGATCGGCGAGGAGAGCTTCATGGTGGAGCAGCACGACGACGGCGCGGTCTGGCTGGTCATCCGCAGCTTCTCGCGCCCCAGCACGTGGTACTACCGGCTGGGCACCCCGTTCCTGCGTTGGCAGCAGCGAAAGGCCACCCGGCAGTACCTCCGCGCCCTGCTCCCGGCCCGCACGGCATGACGGTCGGCGCCCGTGGGTAGCGCGCTTCCGCTCGGCGATCCCGCGCCGCTCGACGGGCTGCTGCCACCGTCGGTCGTCGAGCTCAGCCACGACCATCCGTTCGGGGTGTACCTGCACGTACCGTTCTGCCGAGTGCGATGCGGGTACTGCGACTTCAACACCTACACCTCGAGTGAGCTGCGCGGGGTGAAGCAGGTCGACTACGCCGGCCAGGCCGTTCTCGAGGTCGGTCTCGCCGCGACGGTGCTGAAGAACTCGGGTGTGAGGGATCGCCCCGTCTCGACCGTCTTCTTCGGGGGCGGAACGCCGACCCTCCTGCCGAGTGCCCAGCTCATCCAGATGCTGCGTTCTGTCGACGACGCCTGGGGCCTGGCGCCGGGTGCCGAGGTCACGACAGAGGCGAACCCCGACTCGGTGGATGCCCGGTACCTCACCGAGCTCGCCGAAGCCGGGTTCACGCGCGTGAGCTTCGGCATGCAGTCCGCCGTGCCGCACGTACTCAAGACCCTCGACCGCACCCACGACCCCGAGCGGGTGCCCGAAGTGGTGCGGTGGGCGCGTGACGCGGGGCTGCAGGTGAGCGTCGACCTCATCTACGGCACGCCCGGCGAGTCGCTCGGCGACTGGGAACGCTCGCTCGACTCGGCGCTGGCGATGGAGCCCGACCATCTCTCCGCCTATGCCCTGATCGTCGAACAGGGCACGAAGCTCGCCCGCCAGATCAAGTCGGGCGTCTATCCTGTGCCCGACGACGACCTCGAGGCCAACATGTACGAGCTGGCGGATGCCCGGCTCGCCTCGGCCGGCTACGACTGGTACGAGGTGAGCAACTGGGCGCGCTCCGGCCCCGACACTCCCGCGAGCGAGTTCCGTTCCCGCCACAACCTCGCCTACTGGCAGGGCCACGACTGGTGGGGAATCGGCCCCGGCGCGCACAGCCACATCGGCGGAACCCGCTGGTGGAATGTGAAGCACCCCGCCGCCTACGCCGAACGCATCCTCGCCGGGCACTCTCCGGCCGCGGGGCGGGAGACGCCCGACGCCCGGTCGCGGGAGATCGAGCGCGTGCTGCTTCTGGCGCGCATCCGGTCCGGCCTGCCTATCGCGAGCCTCGCTCCGGATGCCCGCCAGCAGATCGCGAGCCTCATCGGCGACGGCCTCATCGACGGAAGAGCCGCCCTCCGCGGCTCAGTCGAACTGACGCTGCGGGGGCGGCTCCTGGCCGACGCTGTGGTGCGCCGGCTCACCTAGCTGCTGTGGCTAGCAGCTGCTGTGGCTGCCAGCTGCTGCGGCTACTTGATGAACTGGATCGCGCACCACTTCGGGTAGGTGTAGCCCTCACCCTTGTTGGCGGCGATCGCGGCGATGATCGCGAACACGATGCTGATGATCCAGACCGCGATCACGATGACGGCGCCGATCAGCACGATCGTCAGGATGTAACCCACGATGTAGCCGATCAGGATGGTCAGCTGGAAGTTCAGGGCCGTCTTGGTGTGCTCGCGGATGAACTCGCCGCGATCCTTCAGCACCAGGTAGCCGATCAGCGCCGGGAGGAACCCGAAGATGATGCCGCCGACGTGGATGAGTGTCGACCAGAGGCGCTGGTCCTCCGGACGCATCGGCGCCACAGCCGGGTAGCCGGGAGACGCGGGCGGGGGAGTGGGCGGGCCGGCGGGAGGGAAGTCGTTCGACATGGGTGATGCCTTTCGTTGGCGGACATTCGGGAACGTCCGGTCAGGGGAGGGGTGTTATCTGATCCAGCGGTAGTTGATGGGGTAGCGGTAGCTGCCGCCGCCGTTCACCCGCATCCCGCCGATGATGGCGAAGACCAGGTTGACGATGACGACGGCCCAGGTGACGAGGCCGATGAGGAGGCCGAGGATCCCGCCCACGAACGGGATGAAGCCGAGGATGGTCGCCAGCACGTTCAGCACGATGATCGCTGCCGTGACATTGATCGTCCAGTTGAGCGCTTCCGTGCTCTCCTGCCGAACCTGGCGTCCCCGGTCCTTGAAGACGAGATGGATGACCAGTGCGGGCACGAGCGGGATGATGTTGCCGAAATGGGAGAGACTCGCCCAGAGCTTGTCGTCTTCAGCAGACAGCGGGGCTGCGGGCTGCGGGGCAGGCGGGGATGCAGTCGGATCGGACACCGGGATCTCCTAACTGGACACGGATACCCACAAGATAGCGGCAGCCGCCACACGGGGCAATGATTTTTGCTCAGCGTGTCGCGGTCAGGGATGCCTCGCCCATCCCAGCGTTATATAATTGGCACTCTGATCACGGGAGTGCTAAGCCGGTCGAGGAAGGTGGGCGTCATGGTCTCCGAACGCAGCCTCGAAGTTCTGCGCGTCATCGTGCACGACTACGTCGAGTCGCGCGAACCGGTCGGATCGAAGTCGATCGTCGACCGCCACTCGTTCGGAGTCTCTGCAGCGACCATCCGCAACGACATGGCCCTCCTCGAGGAGGAGGAGCTGATCACCGCTCCCCACACCTCCTCGGGGCGCATCCCGACCGACAAGGGTTACCGGCTCTTCGTCGACCACCTGTCGGATCTGAAGCCCCTGACCGCCGCCCAGCGCCAGGCGATCGAGACGTTCCTCGGATCATCCGTCGACCTCGACGATGTGCTCGCCCGCACCGTGCGTCTGCTCTCGCAGCTCACCCAGCAGGTCGCGATGGTGCAGTACCCGTCGCTGTCGACCGCGAAGGTGCGGCACATCGAGGTGGTCGCCCTCACCCCGTTCCGTCTCCTGACGGTGGTCATCACCGACAGCGGGCACGTCGAACAGCGCATCGTCGAGGTGTCGACGGAGGTCGACGACGACTTCCTGGCCGAACTCCGAACGAGAGCCAACGCCTCGGCGTCCGGCCTGGGTCTCGACGCCGCCGCGGCGCGGCTCGCCGAGTTCAGCGACCAGTTCGTGCCCGCGCGACAGGCCGCCGTTGCCGCCGTCAGCCGGGCGCTGATCGAGCAGGTCACCGCGAACCGGCAGGAGAAGCTCATCATCGCCGGGGCCGCGAACCTCGTGCGCACGGAGGGCGACTTCGCCGGCAGCATCCTCCCCGTGCTCGAGGCGGTCGAGGAGCAGGTGGTGCTCCTCCGCCTGTTCAGTGAGATGCAGGCCGACCAGCACGGCATGTCCGTGCGGATCGGCCGCGAGAACGCGTCGTTCGGCCTGGCCGAGACCTCGGTGCTCGCGAGCGGCTACAGCGGCGCCGGTTCGGCGGTTGCCCGGCTGGGCGTGCTCGGCCCGACCCGCATGGACTACTCCACGAACATCCAGGCCGTGCGGGCAGTCGCCCGGTACCTCTCGAAGAGCCTGGGCGAGAACTAGCGCCCGCGCCCCTCCCGACTCTTCACCTCCACTCACCAAACAAAGGAGAAGCCCTTCGTGGCTGACCACTACGACGTTCTCGGTGTCGAACGCACCGCTACCCCCGATGAGATCAAGAAGGCCTACCGCAGGCTCGCGCGCGAGCTGCACCCCGACGTGAACTCGGCTCCGGATGCCGAGGAGCGCTTCAAGGCGGTGACCCACGCCTATGACGTGCTGAGCGATCCCGGGCAGCGCCAGAGCTACGATCGCGGGCCGCAGGCCGGCTTCGGGGGAGGTGGCGGCGGAGCCCAGGGATTCGGCGGCTTCGGTGACATCTTCGAGACATTCTTCGGCGGACAGCAGGGTGGACAGCGCGGCCCCCGCTCGCGCGCCGAACGCGGACAGGACGCGCTGCTGCGCGTGGAGGTCGACCTCAGCGAGGTCATCTTCGGCACGCACCGCGACCTCGAGGTCGACACCGCGATCCTCTGCGAGACGTGTGGGGGATCCTGTGCCCAGCCGGGCACCCACGAGGTGACCTGCGACATCTGCCACGGCACGGGCCAGATCTCCCGCACGGTGCGTTCGCTCCTCGGCAATGTCATGACGAGTTCGCCCTGCGGCACCTGCCGCGGCTACGGCACGATCATCCCCGCCCCCTGCGTCACCTGCCAGGGTCAGGGCCGGATCCGCGCCCGTCGCACCATCCCGGTCGACATCCCCGCCGGCGTCGACACCGGTCTTCGCCTGCAGATGCCCGCCCAGGGCGAGGTGGGCCCGGCCGGCGGGCCGCAGGGCGACCTCTACCTCGAGGTGAAGGTGCGCCACCACGACATCTTCAGCCGGAACGGCGACGACCTGCTCTGCACCCTCGAGGTGCAGATGTGGGATGCCGTTCTCGGCACGATGACCACCCTGAAGGCGCTCGACGGCGACGTCGAGGTCGAGGTGAAGCCGGGCATCCAGAGCTCAGAGGTGCTGACGATCAAGTCGCGCGGCGTGACGAAGCTCCGGGGCGGCGGTCGAGGGGATCTCAAGATCGGCATCCAGGTCGTCACACCGACCAAGCTCGACCACAAGCAGAAGGAGCTGATGAAGCAGCTCGCCTCGGCGCACAAGTACCCGGCGCCGTCGCTCGGGCAGTTCCAGCAGGGCCTGTTCTCGAAGCTCCGCGACCGTTTCATGAACGCCTGAGCGCGCGGATGACGGCACAACACGGGAGCGCGCGAGCATGAGTTCGCTCTTCATCCGCGAAGACCTCGCGTCGATCCCGCACGAGGTGCGCGACGTCGTCTCGTTGCACGGCGAGGAGCAGAAGCACGCCGTCACGGTGAACCGCATCCGGGTCGGCGAGGCCACGTCGATCGGCGACGGCCGGGGCCTCGTCGTGAGCGGGCCGGTCATCGCCGTGTCGGGTTCTGTGCTGAGCATCGCCGTCACCGATGTCGGGCAGGTCGAGAAGGCGCCGCATCGCATCCATCTCGTGCAGGCGCTTGCAAAGGGCGACAGGGACGAGCTGGCCGTGCAGGCGGCGACCGAGCTCGGTGTCGCGCGGGTCTCGCCGTGGGCGGCGGAGCGCTCGGTGTCGCGGTGGGTGGGGCCGAAGATCGCCAAGGGACTGGATCGCTGGCGCACCATTGTGCGGGAGGCCACGAAGCAGTCGATCCAGGCCTGGGTGCCGGAGGTCGGTGAGCTGACGTCGACGAAAGACCTGGTGGCGCTGGCGCGAGGCTCACGGATGCTCGTGCTCGACCCGACCGCGGAGCTCTCCCTGACCGCGGTCGACCTCGGAGACGGAGGCGAGCCGGGTGGTGCAGGCGCCGACCTCGTTCTCGTCGTCGGACCGGAGGGCGGGATCTCGCCCGGCGAACTCGAAGCGCTTCAGGCGGCCGGTGCGACCCGTGTGAAGCTCGGAACGGGCATCCTCCGCACCTCCACTGCAGGTCCCGTGGCGATTGCCGTGCTGAACGTGCGGTTCGGTACCTGGAGCTGACGGCCTGCTCCTGCGGGATCGCGCTACGCCCACAGCAGAAGGCCCGGCCCGCTGTCAGGGGCTCCGCTTAAGATGAGGGCATGCCAGATCTCGTAGAACCGTCGATCTTCACCCGCATCGTGCGGAGGGAGATCCCGGCGACCATCCTCGCCGAGACCGAGCGGGTGATCGCCTTCGTCGATGTCGCACCGAAGGCCCCCGTGCACATCCTCGTCGTGCCGAAGACCGAGCAGTACGCGAACGTCGTCGAGCTCGCTGCGGGCGACCCGGGGCTCCTCGCCGAGGTCGTCGAGCTGGCGAACCAGCTGGCCGCCGAGCACTCCGACGGCGACTTCCGGCTCGTCTTCAACACCGGTGCCGGCGCGGGCCAGACCGTTTTCCACGTACACGCCCACGTTCTGTCGGGCAACCTCCAGGAAGGTTCACTTGCCTCGTTCTGAGAACAGCACCACGACGTCCGACGCCGTCATCCAGGTCGACGGGCTCGCCATGGTGCGCCTGCTCGGCCCCCAGGACAGGCTGGTCACGCTGGTCGAGAAGCAGTACCCGTCGGTGAGCATCCACGTGCGGGGCAACCAGATCACCCTGCAGGGGCCGAACGGCGACGTCGAGGCCGCGCGCCGGCTGGTCGATGAGTTGGTCGAGATGGTGCGGAACGGCAACGAAGAACTGACCGAGATCGAGGTGACCGCTTCGGCGCGCATGCTCGACACGGGCAGTTCGGTGTCGCCGTCGGCTGCGCTCGGCGAGCCGATCGTCTCGAGCCGCGGCAAGACCGTGCGTGCGAAGACGCTCGGCCAGAAGAAGTATGTCGATGCGATCGATGAGAACACCATCGTCTTCGGCATCGGTCCGGCGGGAACCGGCAAGACCTACCTGGCGATGGCCAAGGCGGTGCAGGCCCTGCAGCGCAAGGAGGTCAACCGCATCATCCTGACCCGTCCGGCGGTCGAGGCCGGCGAACGGCTCGGCTACCTGCCCGGTTCCCTGACCGACAAGATCGATCCCTACCTCCGGCCACTCTTCGATGCGCTGAACGAGATGCTGGATCCCGAGATCGTGCCGAAGCTGCTTGCGACGGGCACGATCGAGGTTGCGCCGCTGGCCTACATGCGCGGGCGCACCCTCAACGACTCGTTCATCGTGCTCGACGAAGCGCAGAACACGACGCCCGAGCAGATGAAGATGTTCCTCACCCGCCTCGGCTTCGGCTCCCGGATGGTCGTCACCGGCGACATCACGCAGATCGACCTGCCGCTCGGAACGAGTGGGCTGCAGGTCGTCCGCGGCGTGCTCGACGGGATCGAGGACATCCACTTCGCTACGCTGACGAGTGAAGACGTCGTGCGGCACACGCTGGTGGGCCAGATCGTCGACGCCTACACGAAGTACGACCAGATCCAGTTGGCCAAACGAGACAGCGCCGCAGCCCGGCGAGGAGAACGCGCATGAGCATCGAAGTGAACAACGAGTCGTCGATCCCGGTCGACGAGAACGCGTTGTTGCGGTTGTCGACGTATGCGCTCGAGCAGATGCACGTGCATCCCGATGCGGAACTGGCGATCGTCCTGGTCGACGAGGCCGCGATGGAACAGCTGCACGTGCAGTGGATGGACGAACCCGGCCCCACCGACGTGCTGAGCTTCCCGATGGACGAACTGCGGCCCGGCACCGAAGACGCGCCCACCCCCGCCGGGCTCCTCGGCGACGTCGTGCTCTGCCCGCAGGTCGCGGAGGGCCAGGCCCAGACCGCCGGGCATTCGACCCTCGAGGAACTGCTGCTGCTGACGACCCACGGCATCCTGCATCTGCTCGGCTTCGACCACGCAGAACCCGACGAAGAGAAGGAGATGTTCGGAATCCAGGGCGACATCCTCGTCGGATTCGCTCTGAAGGAGCGCCGCCGCCGCGCATGACCACTCTTCCCTCCGTCGGACCGTTCATCGCCATCGCCCTGGCGCTGGTGGCTCTCGGCGGCTTCTTCGCCTCGGCCGACGCGGCGATGGCGTCGCTCTCACGGGCCGACATCCTCGACCTCGCCGAGAAGGCGCGCGCCAAACGGTCGATCCGGGCGATCGCCGAAGACACCGGCGCGCACATCAACGTCGTCAACTTCGTACGGGTGGTGGCCGAGACCTCGGCAGCCGTGCTCGTCACCATCGCCCTCTCGGCGACCTTCGAACAGATCTGGGTCGTGCTGCTTCTCGCCATCCTGATCATGACCGGGGTGTCGTTCGTGCTGGTCGGATCGAGTCCGCGGAGCGTCGGCCGGGTGCACGCCCGGGGAGTGCTGATCGTGAGCGCCCTGCCCGTCCACCTCCTGCGGGTGCTGCTCGGGCCGGTCGCGAACGCGCTGGTGCTGATCGGCAACCGCGTCACGCCGGGTCGCGTGCGCTCCGCGTCGTTCTCGTCGGAGGAGCAGCTGCTCAGCATGGTCGACGAGGCCACCGAGCTCGATGTGCTCGAAGAAGACGATCGCGAGCTCATCCACTCGATCATCGAATTCAATGACACGGTCGTTCGCGAGGTGATGCTTCCCCGCACCGACATGGTGACGGTCGAGCACGATGCCTCCGTCGGGCAGAGCATGGGCCTCTTCCTCAGCCGCGGGGTGAGCCGGATGCCCGTGGTGCAGGGCAGCGTCGACGAGATCATCGGCGTGCTGTACCTCCGCGACGCCGCGCGACTGACCTACGAGAAGCCGAAGCAGGTCGACGTCGTCACCGCCGACAGCCTGGCGAGGCCCGCTCTCTTCATCCCGGAGTCGAAGAAGGTCGATGACACGCTCAGGCAGATGCAGCTCGAGTCGAACCACCTCGCCATGGTCGTCGACGAGTACGGCGGAATCGCCGGTCTCGTCACCATGGAGGATCTCATCGAAGAGCTCGTCGGTGACATCTCCGACGAGTACGACCGCGAGAACGTCGAGGTCGAGGAGCTCGCCTTCGGCGAGTACCGTGTCAGTGCGAGGCTCGCCGTCGACGAACTCGGCGAACTCTTCGGCCTCGAACTCGACGACGACGACGTGGACTCCGTCGGCGGCCTCCTCGGCAAGGCCCTCGGGCGGCTGCCCGTACCCGGGTCCGTCGCACACGTCGCCGGGCTCACCCTCACCGCAGAACGCACCGATCGCCGTCGGCGCATCAGCACTGTGCTCGTCACCCGCGACGCCGACTCCCCGGCCGCCACCCCCCTTCCGCTCTCGCCCCTCACCACCGAAAAGGACCCCCGATGATCGGCTCCGACATCGTCACAGACCCCGACTTCCGCGCAGGGTTCGTCTCCTTCGTCGGGAGGCCGAACGTCGGCAAGTCGACCCTCACCAACGCGCTCGTGGGTGAGAAGATCGCCATCACCTCGTCGAAGCCGCAGACGACCCGCCGCGCCATCCGGGGCGTCGTGCACCGGCCCGACGGCCAGCTGATCCTGGTCGACACCCCCGGCATGCACCGTCCGCGAACGCTTCTCGGTGAGCGGCTGAACGCCGTCGTGCAGTCGACTCTCGGAGACGTGGATGTGATCGGCTTCTGCGTCCCCGCCGACGAGAAGCTGGGTCCGGGCGACCGGTTCATCAACGAGCAGCTCGATGCCTTCCCGAAGGCGAAGAAGGTGGCGATCGTCACCAAGATCGATGCAGCATCCCGCCCGGCCGTCGCCGAGCAGCTGCTGGCCATCTCAGAGCTCCGCCCGTGGGAGGCGATCATCCCCATCTCCTCGACCAGCAATCTGCAGCTCGACATCCTCACCGCCGAACTGATCAAGCTGCTGCCGCGCTCAGCCAAGCTGTACCCCGACGACCAGACCAGCGACGAGGGTCTCGAGGCGCGCGTCTCCGAGCTGATCCGCGAGGCGGCGCTCGAAGGAGTTCAGGATGAACTCCCGCACTCGATCGCCGTCACGATCGACGACATGATCGAGCGTGACGACCGCGAACTCATCGAGATCTACGCAAACCTCTTCGTCGAGCGCGACAGCCAGAAGGGCATCATCATCGGCAAGTCGGGTTCGCGGCTCGGAGAGGTCGGGGCCCGCGCCCGGGCATCCATCGAACCGCTGGTCGGCAAGCAGGTCTTCCTGAGCATCCGCGTCAAGGTGGCCAAGGAGTGGCAACGGGACGCCAAGCAGCTGGGCAGGCTCGGATTCTGACGTGGTGGGCTCCCGGCGCGGCACGCGACCATTGACCGCTAACCTGTAATCGTGGCTGCAGTGAACCCCCAGAACCCGTTCGGCCAGGTGCTCGTCGCCCTGGTCACCCCCTTCACCGCCGACGGCGAAGTCGATTGGGCCAGCGTCGAGAAGCACATCGACACGGTCATCAACGACGGTGCCGACGGCATCGTGGTGTCGGGAACGACGGGGGAGACATCCACCCTGACCGACGCCGAGAAGGTCAGGCTCGTCGAAGTGGGCAAGTCGGTGTCCGACGGCCGTGCCAAGATCATCACGGGCGGCGGATCGAACGAGACCGCCCACGCCATGCAGCTCGCCAAGCAGAGCGAGAAGGCCGGTGCTGACGGCAACCTCGTCGTCACGCCGTACTACAACAAGCCGACACCTGCGGGAGTGCTGACGCACTTCCGGATGATCGCCGACGCGACCGATCTGCCGGTCATCCTGTACGACATTCCCGGTCGCACGGGCATCCCCATCACGTACGACACGATCCTGCGCGCGGCGAAGCACCCGAACATCCTCGCGATCAAAGACGCCAAGGGCGACTTCAGCGAGGTCAGCCGGGTGCTGAACCAGACCGATCTGATGTACTTCTCGGGCGACGATTCGAACGTGCTCCCGGCGCTGTCGATCGGGGCAACGGGGCTCATCGGCGTGACCAACAACATCGCGGCGAGGCCCTACCGCATCATGATCGACGCCGTGAACGCGGGCGACCTGGCCACGGCGACGGCGATGCACCAGGCGCTCGAACCGCTCGTGCGGGCGACCATGACGCACGTGCCCGGCACCGTCGCGACAAAGTACATCCTGCATGGCCTCGGCCGCATCGCGAGCCCTCGTGTGCGGCTTCCCCTTGTTGGCCCCGAAGAATGGGAGGCTGCGAAGATCGAAGACGAGATCGATCTGGTGCGGAGCATCCCCGGGGTCAGCTTCACCAACTTCCGACCCGACCGAAATGCAGCCGCCGGTGGCGCGCTGCCCAAGATTCCTGGTACGACCCGCTAGAACGCGGCACTTCTCACAACTCAACACACTCAAGGAGGGCATATGCCCAATACTTCATACGAACCCCGTCCCCTCGAAAAAGACACCCTGCGGGTCATCCCGATCGGCGGTCTCGGCGAGATCGGTCGCAACATGACCGTCTTCGAGATCAACGGCAAGCTGCTGATCGTCGACTGCGGCGTGCTCTTCCCCGAAGAGACCCAGCCCGGCGTCGACCTGATTCTGCCCGACTTCTCGCTCGTCAAGAATCGCCTGCACGACGTCGTGGGCATCGTGCTCACCCACGGCCACGAAGACCACATCGGCGCGGTTCCCTATCTGCTCCGCCTGAAGAACGACATCCCGCTGATCGGATCGGGCCTCACGCTCGCCCTCGTCGAGGCGAAGCTCAAAGAGCACCGCATCAAGCCCTACACCTTCCAGGTCGAAGAGGGCCAGATCGAGAAGATGGGGCCGTTCGAACTCGAGTTCGTGGCCGTGAACCACTCGATTCCGGATGCCCTCGCTGTCGCCATCAAGACGGTGGCCGGTGTCGTGCTCCACACCGGCGACTTCAAGATGGACCAGCTCCCGCTCGACAACCGCATCACCGACCTCCGTGCCTTTGCGCGGCTCGGAGAAGCCGGCGTCGACCTGTTCCTCTCCGACTCGACCAACGCTGACGTTCCCGGCTTCACGCCCTCCGAACGCACCATCGGCCCCGTGCTCGAGAGCGTCATCGCCAAGGCCCCGCGCCGTGTCATCGTCGCGAGCTTCTCGTCGCATGTGCACCGTGTGCAGCAGGTTCTGGATGCCGCACACGCCAACGGGCGCCGCGTGGCGTTGCTCGGCCGTTCCATGGTGCGCAATATGGGTATCGCCGAAGAGCTCGGCTACCTCAAGGTGCCCGAAGGCGTGCTCATCGACTTCAAGAAGGCCGGCGACATCCCCGACGACAAGATCGTCTACATGTCGACCGGTTCGCAGGGCGAGCCGATGGCCGTGCTGTCGCGGATGGCCAACCTCGAGCACCAGATCGAGGTCGGGCCGGGCGACACGGTCATCCTCGCCTCCTCGCTCATCCCCGGCAACGAGAACGCTGTCTACCGCGTGATCAACGGGCTGACGAAGCTCGGCGCGACGGTCGTCCACAAGGGCAACGCCAAGGTGCACGTCTCCGGCCACGCCTCGGCGGGCGAACTGCTGTACTGCTACAACATCCTGAAGCCCAAGAACGTCATGCCGGTGCACGGCGAGTACCGTCACCTCGTGGCGAACGCGCAGCTGGCCATCGAAACCGGTGTGCCGGCGCGCAACACGATCCTCGCCGACGACGGAACCGTCGTCGACCTGCGTGACGGTGTCGCGACGGTCGTGGGCCAGTACGACCTCGGTTTCGTCTACGTCGACGGCCAGACCGTCGGCGAGGTCACCGACGACGACCTGAAGGACCGCCTCGTGCTCAGCGAGGAGGGCTTCATCTCGGTCATCGTCGTGATCGAGGCCGGCACCGGTCGCATCGTGGTCGGTCCTGAGATCCACGCCAAGGGTTTCGCCGAAGACGACTCGGTCTTCGACAAGGTCAAGCCGAAGATCGCGGCGGCCCTCGCCGAGGCTGTCGGCAACGGAACCCGCGACACGCACGCCCTGCAGCAGGTCGTTCGTCGCACCGCCGGTCGCTGGGTCAACACGGCCTACCGTCGCCGCCCGATGATCGTGCCGGTGGTCATCGAGGCCTGACCCGCCCCGTCACTCGGGCGGGTCGGCCCGCCGGTTCCTACCGCCGCGCCCCCGCCCGCGCCTATCTCCGTCCCCGTCTGGACGCCCTCGACTTTCCCGTTCGTGCGGTGTTTCCGAGGCCCTCATGCTCGAATGGGAAAATCGCTCCGGTCGGGCTGGGGGCGAGCGCGCGGCGTGGATTTCCGAAAGATACGCAGAAGTCGCGTAATGAATGTTGCCTGGTTGTGTCTCTCAGTGTGAGCAACTACCAGGAGGATCATTCATGTTCACCACAAACACCAAGAAAACGCGGGCAATCGCCGGGGCAACCTTCGTCGTGGCCGCCGGGCTGCTGTTCAGCGGTGCGGCAACGGCCTCAGCTGATCCCGTGCCCCAGGCGAGCAGCACCGTCACGAGTTTCGCGTTCACGGCGCCCGCCGTGCGCCCGACCGGGGGCAATATCCGTGTCCACGCTGCGATCGAGCAGGTGCATACCGACCGCACCCCGCTCTTCGCCCGAGTCAGCTGCGACGGCGGGAGCTGGGCCAGGCTCACACCCGATATCGGAATGTATCCGAATCACGCAACACTCGTCACGGAACTGCCGGCTTCTGATTCCGGGAAGACCTGCATCTTGACGATCACCAGCGACAACCCGAGCCAGACGGTCTCCTTCCCCGATGCCGGCCCGACGATCTATCCGGGCGGGGTAAATGTCACGGGTGTGCTGGTCACACGAAGCCGCACGGGCGGGCTGTGAGGCTGCTTGTCTCGACCTCGGTAGCGCTGGCCGTCGTGGTGATCATGTTGGGGGGTGGGGGCGGAGCCGCGCAGGCGGGGCCGCCCGCACCTTCGGTGACCGGGGCTGCGGTCGCGACGTTCGTGGTGCCCACGGCCGCGCAGAACGGCGGGGCCGCGTACGTGCCCGTGCAGGGCGTGATCGAGGGTGCGGGCAGCAGCTACCGACTGCCCGACTACGTTGTCAGCATCGTGTGCGGCGGCACGAACCTCTACCCGCCGGGGCTGACCACGTTCGGTACGGGAACGATCACGTTCTCGGCGCTCGTGCCGATCAGCGAGACCGGGAACACGTGCGTTGTCGCGGCCACGTCGGCGATCCCGTGGCAGCAGGTCGCGTTCGAGCCGAGCCAGACGTGGGTGGCGAGCGAATTCCTGCCGACGGCCCGCGTCGACATCCTCGGCCGTATCGTCACCCGTTCCGCGACCGGCGGGCTGTAGGCGCCGAGTCGCCTGCCCGTCTGCGCGGCTTTCTCTCAGGTTTCGTGCACATTGGGGAAAGTCGCGTAATCGTTTGGCAGTTCTGGCATCTCTCTGTTGGGAACAATCCCCACTTACAGAGAGAGAATCCAATGTCTTCCGTCTTTTCCCGTCGTTCGGTCGCCGCGATGGCGTGTGCCACGGCCATTGTTGCCCTGTCTTTCGCGTCGGCTGGCGCTGCCAATGCCACGCCTACGGCACCCCCGGCGATCAAAAATAGTTCTGTGTCATTTTCGGTGCCTCTGGATGCTGCTCACTCGACCGAACCGGTAGGTGTCAGCGCAGGGTTTTCGAACCCCCTCGGTTACATCGATCCCAACCTCTTCTCGGTGACGGTTGGCTGCGATGACGGTTTCAGCATGAAAGCACAGATGACGGGCAATTTCCTGCACTACGGGCCGGTCGTCCAGTGGGACCTGCACGCAGGCATGGCGCTCCCCGCCAGCGAGCGTGGGCACACCTGCACCATCTCGACGACTGCGCCCTCTGGGCGAAAGATGATCCTTGGGACGCCATGGATCGGTAGCCCCGATTCCGATGTACCTCTCGCTGTCTATTCTTACGGTGACGTCATCGTGAACAGCCGCACCGGCGGGCTGTGAGCACAGCTGACGCGGCTCTGCCGTGACACCCCCGCCGACCAGCAGGGTTGGCGGGGGGTTCGGCAGTAGCGTAGGCGCATGGCTACGAGTACCAGGGCGAACTCCCGCGCGCGCGGCGCAGCAGGCGGGCGCGGTGGCGCAAAGGGCGCTGCCGCCGGAACGACAGGGGCTGCCGGGGCGAAGGGCGCATCCGCAGGTCGCGGCACGCCCGCGAAGGCTCCGGCGAGGCAGCAGGCCACTGCCACACAGAAGACGGTGAAGTTCCCCGAGCAGAACGAGGGCCCCGGCATCTTCACCGTGATGTGGCTCGGCGTGGCCCACCTGGTGGGCGGCGCGGCCCGCGCCTTCGGGCACGAGAAGCTCGCGAAGGAGGAGCGCCGTGACGGGTTCCCGTTCCTGCTGTTCCTCCTTGCCGTGGCCGGCGCTGTCATCGAGTGGTTCCTCGTGGCGAGTCCCGTTGCCAACCTCCTCGACGCCTACACCTTCGGCGGGTTGTTCGGCCGCGTGGCCTACGCGCTGCCCGTGGTGATGCTGTTGCTCGCGATCTGGCTGTTCCGGCATCCGAACAGCGTCGACGACAACGGACGCATCGGCATCGGGCTGGGAATCCTCCTCCTCACCGTCTCTGGTCTCTGCCACATCTTCAGCGCCCAGCCCTCGCCTGCCGAGGGTATGGAGTCCCTCGCCACAGCGGGCGGCGTGCTCGGCTGGGTCATCGCGGCCCCGCTCATTCTCGTGATCACGCCCGTCGGCGCCACCATCGTCGTCTGCGCCCTGCTGCTGCTCTCGCTCTTCATCATCACGAAGACTCCACCGAACAGGGTGGCGGCCCGCTCGCGCGAGCTCTACGCCTACCTGTTCGGAGCGGCGTTCGGCGAGGCCCCTGAGGCGCGCGAACCCAAGGCGGACAAGCCCGCCCGCGGCAGGAACGCGCAGACCGGTGACCTGGAGCTCGACTTCGACCACGTCGACGATGAGTCGCTCCCGTGGTGGCGACGCAACAAGAGCGGCCGCGAGGAAGATCCCGCGTTCGACTCACCGATCATCCCCACCGACGCCGTCTCGCCCACCGCGGCCCGAACGACCCCCCTGCACGTCGTCGACCGCACTCCGCCGCCCGAGGTCATCGACCGCACAGTGAACGAGACCATCGGCTTCGACGCCGCCCTGCTCGGTGACATGGAGGCCGCCGAACAGGCCGTGAAGCGATTCACGGGTGAGATCCTGCCCGGCTCGAAGTCGACCACCGGCATCCGCGACGATGCCGCGATGGATGCCTCGTTCACGGGTGTGCTCCTCGGGGAGACGGCCACGGGTCCGGCTCGGGGCGCTCCGGCGGCCGTGCCCTCTCCCGTCGGGGCGACGGTGCAGGATGCGCTGCCCGGCATGAAGCCCGACGACACGTTCATCCCCCTGGCCGAGGTGAAGGAGCTCGAGGCGCTCAACTACTCGCTCCCGCCCGTCGGGAGCCTCGCGCTCGGCGAGCCCTCGAAGGCCCGTTCCCAGGCCAACGACGACATCGTGCGTGCCCTGACCGACGTGCTCTCCCAGTTCCAGGTCGATGCGAAGGTCACCGGGTTCTCGCGTGGCCCGACCGTCACCCGCTACGAGATCGAGCTCGGCCCGGGCGTGAAGGTCGAGCGCGTCACGGCGCTCAGCAAGAACCTCTCGTACGCGGTCGCCAGCAACGAGGTGCGCATCCTGTCGCCCATCCCGGGCCGGAGCGCGATCGGAATCGAGATCCCGAACACCGATCGCGAGATCGTGGTGCTCGGCGATGTGCTCCGTTCCGCCAAGGCGACGAACGACACCCACCCGATGACGATCGGCGTCGGCAAAGACGTCGAAGGCAAGTTCATCATCGCCAATCTCGCGAAGATGCCCCACCTCCTGGTCGCAGGTTCCACGGGTTCGGGCAAGTCGAGCTTCGTGAACTCCATGGTGACGAGCATCCTGATGCGTGCCACGCCAGCCGAGGTGCGGATGGTGCTCATCGACCCGAAGCGCGTCGAGCTCACGGCCTACCAGGGTGTGCCCCACCTCATCACGCCCATCATCACGAACCCGAAGAAGGCTGCGGAAGCACTGGCCTGGGTCGTGAAGGAGATGGACATGCGCTATGACGACCTCGAGAGCTTCGGGTTCCGTCACATCGACGACTTCAACCGCGCCGTGGTGAACAAAGAGCTGGTTCTGCCCGTCGGCAGCAGCCGGGTGCTGAAGCCATACCCCTATCTGCTCATCGTCGTCGACGAGCTCGCAGACCTGATGATGGTCGCTCCGCGCGACGTCGAAGACTCGATCGTGCGGATCACGCAGCTGGCCCGGGCCTCCGGAATCCACCTCGTGCTCGCGACCCAGCGCCCGAGCGTCGACGTCGTCACCGGCCTCATCAAAGCGAACGTGCCGTCGCGCCTGGCGTTCGCCGTCACGAGCGTCACCGACTCCCGGGTCATCCTCGACCAGCCCGGTGCCGACAAGCTCATCGGGCAGGGCGACGCGCTCTTCCTCCCGATGGGGGCGTCGAAGTCGATCCGCGTGCAGGGCGCGTGGGTCAGTGAGTCGGAGATCGCGAAGGTCGTCGAGCACGTCACCCGCCAGGCGAGGCCGGAGTACCGGGCGGATGTCACCGTCGCGGCGGCCTCGAAGCAGATCGACGCCGACATCGGAGACGACCTCGAAGTGCTGCTGCAGGCAGCCGAACTCATCGTCAACACGCAGTTCGGATCGACCTCGATGCTGCAGCGAAAGCTCAAGGTCGGGTTCGCGAAGGCGGGCCGCCTGATGGACCTGCTGGAGTCGCGGGAGATCGTCGGCCCGTCAGAGGGCTCGAAGGCCCGCGATGTGCTGGTGACCGCCGAGCAGCTTCCCGAGGTTCTGGCGATGCTCCGGGGCTCGGATGTCGCAGCGACACCCTCACCGTCGGTCGCCGGATCCCAGCCGCAGCAGGGCGCTTCGGCCGCCGGAGGGTCGTTCGCCGAGCGTTTCGGCCCGGAGCAGATGGACTACAGCGATCCCCTCGCGGAGCCCGGCCCCGGGTATCCTGAGGTGGAGGGCGACACGGACGAAGACGCGTGGGGCCTCACCGGCAGAGAGTAGCAGCATGACCGATTCGCCCGAAGCGCGGGCCGCAGCCGCGCAGAAACCCAGCAACTGGAACCTGCCGAACGCCATCACGGTGGTGCGCATCCTGCTCGCTCCGGTGTTCTTCGTCATGCTGCTGGCCGACAATGGGTCAGACGGAGTCGTGCGGTATCTCGCCGCGATCCTGTTCATTCTCGCGATCGCGACCGATGGCGTCGACGGGCACCTCGCCCGAAAGAACAACCAGGTAACCGATCTCGGCAAGATCCTCGACCCGATCGCCGACAAGGTGCTCACCGGGGCGGCCCTCGTCGGTCTGTCGATTCTCGCCGAGCTCCCGTGGTGGGTCACGATCATCATCCTGATCCGGGAAATCGGCATCACGGTGTTCCGGTTCGCCGTCATCAAGCGCCGCGTCATTCCTGCGTCCCGCGGGGGGAAGCTGAAGACACTCGCGCAGTCGATCGCAATCTCCCTTGCCCTCCTGCCGCTCTGGATCCCGCTCGGTGACTGGATGTACTGGGTGAACGCCATCTTCATGTCGATCGCCTTCGTGCTGACCGTCATCACGGGGCTCGACTACCTCTACCAAGACCGCAAGCTGAACCGTGCCGCCACGGCGGGAGACGCTTCAGCGTGACCGACGACCTCACCGCCCGGTTGCTGGCCGACCTGCAGCAGCGCGGAGAGACGCTCGCAGTGGCGGAATCTCTGACCGGGGGCCTCCTCGTCGCCGAATTCATCCGCCCCGCCGGTGCCTCGAACGTCGTCTATGGCGGGATAGTCGCCTACAACACCGCTGTCAAGGCCTCACTGTTGGGGGTCGATGCGGAGCTGCTCCGAAAACACGGACCTGTGCATCCGGAGGTCGCCGAACAGATGGCCGAGGGAGCGAGGCACGCACTGGCCGTCGACGGTTCGCCGGCCTCGATCGGCATCTCCACGACAGGCGTCGCCGGCCCGGGTTCCCAGGACGGCCATCCTGAAGGCACCGTGTTCATAGGGATCTCGCTGGATGGGGGCACCCGCAGCTTTGCGCTGCAACTCCACGGGGACCGCGGTCGGGTGCGCACCGCAGCGGTCAGCGAGGCCGTGCGAATCCTGAGTGCCCAGTTCTGAGCGACTTGCGCGGGAATGACTCAGGTTTCGATCTCGTTACACCTGTTGTCATTAACGACGAAAGTCCAGTCTGGGTCGTTTAGAGTTTGTCGTACGAGATATCGACTGGACAGCAAAGCTGAGGAGGCTCCGATGATTTTAGTTCGTCAAGAAATCGGCGACGTGCTGCGGGACTTCCGTCTTCAGAAGGGTCGAACCCTTCGCCAGGTCGCAAGCAAGGCCAGCGTCGCACTCGGTTATCTCAGTGAGGTCGAACGTGGCCAGAAGGAAGCATCGAGCGAGATCCTCGCGTCGGTGGCCGATGCCCTCGACACTCCCATCTCCGTGATCATGCGTGAGGTCGGCGACCGTCTCGCCGTCATCGAGGGGATCGACACCATCCCCGACACCGTGCCCGACGAGTTCGTCGCAGGGTTCGATGCGTCTCTGGCGGCCCGCTAAACGGTGCGCGTCAGCGAATTCCGGCAGGCCGTGCTCGATGAGTTCGGAGCCGGCTACGGTCGTGTGGTGACCGGTGACCTCGTGTTGTCCGAATTCGGCGGCCGCACGGCAGAGCAGTCCATCGAGGCGGGTGAGGATGCCCGTGAGGTGTGGCTGGCGCTGTGCCGTGCGTCCGATGTGCCCGAGAGTCGCTGGTACGGCGTGGGTCTGCCGCAACCTCGTTCCTGACGGGGAATCGCCTTCGTGCACGAGATACGTCGCGCACCTGTGTTCGAAAGATGCAACACGCCGCTCTGATCTCTCGAAGATGTGTTCGAAAGGGATAGTCTCCTTCACAGCAGACGTTTCTTCGCCTTTGTCCACAGATCGGATCTTCGCCACCGCCAGTGTCGGTGGGTCTCCGTAACGTGGTCGAGGTAAGCAGCAGACGCGAATATGCCTTGTCGTCAGCCCGGTGAGTCGCCCGTGAGGGGCGTCGGATGCCGGGCGCGACAGCCTATAGGCGCACCGTAACGCGGCGCAGATCCGAAGAGAGAATCTCATCCACGAGAGGCTCCGGGTCGGGCGAGCACTGATTCAAGGAGACAGCACATGCCCTCAGACGCAACTCGTGAGAAAGCTCTCGAAACCGCCCTCGCCCAGATCGATCGCCAGTTCGGCAAGGGCTCCGTCATGCGCCTCGGCAGCGATGACCGCGCCCCTGTCGAGGTGATCCCCACCGGCTCCATCGCGCTCGACGTCGCGCTCGGTATCGGTGGTCTGCCCCGCGGGCGCATCGTGGAGATCTACGGGCCCGAGTCGTCGGGTAAGACGACGCTCACCCTCCACGCGATCGCCAATGCCCAGCGTGATGGCGGTATCGCAGCGTTCATCGACGCCGAGCACGCACTCGACCCCGAATACGCGAAGAAGCTCGGTGTCGACATCGATGCGCTGCTCGTCTCCCAGCCCGACACGGGGGAGCAGGCGCTCGAGATCGCCGACATGCTGGTTCGCTCCGGCTCGATCGACCTGATCGTCATCGACTCCGTGGCGGCACTCGTGCCCCGCGCGGAGATCGAGGGTGAGATGGGCGACTCCCACGTGGGTCTCCAGGCCAGGCTCATGTCGCAGGCTCTCCGCAAGCTGACGGGTGGTCTGAACCAGACGAACACCACCATGATCTTCATTAACCAGCTGCGCGAGAAGATCGGTGTGTTCTTCGGCAGCCCGGAGACCACGGCCGGTGGCAAGGCGCTGAAGTTCTATGCCTCGATCCGCCTCGACATCCGGCGCATCGAGACGCTGAAGGAGGGCACCGAGGCCGTCGGTAACCGCACCCGGGTGAAGGTCGTCAAGAACAAGATGGCGCCGCCCTTCAAGCAGGCCGAATTCGACATCATCTATGGCATCGGCATCTCGCGGGAAGGCAGCCTGATCGACTTCGGTGTCGAGCACGAGATCGTGCGCAAGTCCGGTGCCTGGTACACCTACGACGGTGACCAGCTCGGGCAGGGCAAGGAGAACTCCCGCCGTTTCCTCAAGGAGAACCCCGACGTGGCGCTCGAGATCGAGAACAAGATCAAGATCAAGCTCGGACTGCTCGCCGACCCCAACGCACCCAAGGTCGTTCCCGCCGCCGACGCGAAGGGTGCCGCGGGCGCAGGTGCCGGCTCTGTCGAGGCCGCGCCGGTCAAGACGACTGCTGCGCGCAAGAGCGCCTAGTCGTGGTCGCCAGGGTCACGTACCTTCCCGGTGTGGTGCCGCCCGCTGAGGCGGCGGCACCGCCACCCGTCGATGAGTTCGCCGAAGCGTCGGGAGTAGCCGAACTCGAGGATGCGCCTGTTGTATCAGCCGTCGTACCGAAGGCACTGCCGACCGTGTGGTGGACAGAAGAGGCGAAAGAGGAGGCTGTGGAGGCTCCCGCTGAGGCCGCGGTGGCCGCAAGTCGTCGTTCAGGCCGTACGCCTGTGTTCGTCGAGGAGGCGGAAGACGACGAAGAACCCATGGGCGAGGGCGAGCGTGCCGCCTTCCTCGAGAACATCGTGGTGCGTGCCCTGGCCCGCAAGGGTCTCTCCGAATGGGAGGTGAGCCGGCTCCTCGGCACCAACGGTGTCGAGGAGCACGAGCTCGAGGTGTTCCTGGAGCGGTATCGCAGCAATCGCTACATCGACGACTACGACCTCGCCGAGAACCTGGTGGAGTCTCTCCACAGGCGGAAGGGCTTCGGTCGGTCGCAGATCAAGGCGGAGCTGTCGGCGAGACACATCCAACAGGAGATCGTCTCCGCCGCGCTCGATGCGCTCGACGACGACGATGAGCTGAAGCGGGCGACCGAGCTCGCGGAGAAGCGTGCCCCGTCCCTCGCCCGGCTCGACGCCGCCACGGCCGAGAGACGCCTCACGTCGTTCCTGATGCGGAAGGGGTACCCGTCGGCGATCATCCGCACCGCTGTCAGCGCGGCGCTCAGCCCGCAGACGCGCGGGGTGCGGTTCCGCTGATCGTCCGGCAGGCGACAGCTCGAACGTAGACTGGGGACACTATGAGCAGTGTGAGTGAAGCCCCGACGATCATCCTCCCCTCCGTTGCAGCGGCGGGGGAGTCGGGTCAGGCGCGCACCTACGAGGTCCGCACCTATGGCTGCCAGATGAACGTGCACGACTCCGAGCGACTGAGCGGTTCGCTCGAGGCGGCAGGGTACATACGCGACCAGTCGGGTGAGCCCGACGTCGTGGTGATCAACACCTGTGCGGTCCGTGAGAACGCCGACAACAAGCTCTACGGCAACCTCGGGTTCCTGGCGTCGGTGAAGAAGCGCCACGAAGGCATGCAGATCGCCGTGGGCGGCTGCCTCGCGCAGAAGGACAAGTCGGTCATCCTGTCGAAGGCGCCCTGGGTCGATGTGGTCTTCGGCACCCACAACATGGGGGCACTGCCCAGCCTGTTGGAGCGAGCGCGGCACAACGACGAGGCGCAGATCGAGATCCTCGACTCGCTCGAGACGTTCCCGTCCACGCTGCCGACCAAACGCGATTCGAGCTACAGCGGGTGGGTCTCCATCTCGGTGGGATGCAACAACACCTGCACGTTCTGCATCGTGCCGTCGCTTCGAGGCAAAGAGAAGGATCGCCGCCCGGGCGAGGTGCTCCGCGAGATCCAGTCGCTCGTCGACGACGGTGCCATCGAGGTGACACTGCTCGGCCAGAACGTCAACTCCTACGGTGTCGAGTTCGGGGACCGCCAGGCGTTCAGCAAGCTGCTGCGGGCGGCGGGCACCATTCCCGGGCTCGAGCGGATCCGGTTCACGAGTCCGCATCCGGCGGCGTTCACCGACGACGTGATCGACGCCATGGCCGAGACGCTGGCGGTGATGCCGCAGCTCCACATGCCGCTGCAGTCGGGATCCGACCGCATCCTGAAGGCGATGAAGCGTTCCTATCGCTCCGAGAAATTCCTCGGAATCCTCGACCGGGTGCGCGCACGGATGCCGCACGCCGCGATCAGTACGGACATCATCGTCGGTTTCCCCGGTGAGACCGAGGAGGATTTCCAGGAGACGCTGCGGGTCGTCGAGCAGGCGCGCTTTGCGACGGCCTTCACCTTCCAGTACTCCATCCGGGCCGGAACCCCGGCGGCCACGATGCCGGATCAGGTTCCGAAGGAGATCGTCCAGGAGCGGTATGAGCGCCTGACGGCCCTCCAGGACAGGATCGCCTGGGAGGAGAACCAGATGGTCGTCGGTCGCCGGGTGGCGCTTCTGGTGGCAGCTGAGGGCCGCAAGGATTCCGACACGAAGCGCCTGAGCGGCCGCGCAGAAGACAGTCGTCTGGTGCATTTCGATGTGCCGGAGGGGTCGGCGGTACCGCGCCCCGGGGATGTCGTCACCGTTGAGATCACGGGCGCGAAGCCGTACTACCTGATCGCCGACTCTCGTGACGGCGCCCCGCTCGACGTTCGCCGCACGCGTGCGGGCGATGCCTGGGAGCGCGACCAGTCCGACTCGTGTGCGGTCCCGGTGTCGGGTGGAGCTGCCGCCGCGAGAGGTGCGCAGGGCGCAACCGGCAGCACCGCCCCGGGGAGGGTGTCCCTCGGGCTTCCGTCGCTCCGGGTTGCGACCAGCCCGATCTACGATCTAGCCGACGATCTCCGCTGAGCCCGGCGTGGAGCACCTGCCCCAACTCGTGGCGGTTGTCGGTGCGACGGGCACCGGCAAATCCGAGCTGTCGCTCGGCCTGGCCGAGCGACTCATCGCGAGCGGCCGACCCGCTGAGATCGTCAACGCCGACGCAATGCAGTTGTATCGCGGGATGGACATCGGAACGGCCAAACTCACCCTCGAACAGCGGCGGGGGATCCCGCACCACCTCCTGGATGTCCTCGACGTGTCGACTGACGGCTCCGTTGCCGACTATCAGCGTGATGCGAGGGCCGCGATCGACGAGATCCGCGCGCGCGGGGCCGTGCCGATCCTCGTCGGTGGATCGGGACTCTACGTCTCCTCGGTGATCTACGACTTCCGTTTCCCGGTGCGCGACGAAGCGGTACGGGCCCGGCTGGAGACCGAGCTGGAGGAGCGCGGGCTCGGTGTGCTGTGGCAGCGACTGAAGAGTGCCGATGCGGAGGCCGCGACATCCATCGGCCAGCACAACGGGCGCCGGGTCATCCGTGCGCTCGAAGTGATCGAGCTCACCGGAAAGCCCGTGACCGGCCAGCTCCCCGAGGAGCCGGTCTGGTGGCGTGACACTGCGGTGATCGCGCTCCGGCATCCGCGTGAACTGCTCGTGGAACGACTCGAACGGCGCGTCGAGGAGATGTGGCGGGCCGGCCTTGTCGCCGAAGTCGAGTCGCTGGTGCCTCTCGGCCTCGAACAGGGAACAACAGCGCAGCGCGCCATTGGCTATGCGCAGGCGCTGGCGGAGCTGCGGGGCATCCTGTCGGAAGGCGATGCCGTGGCTGAGGCGCAGGCGCTCACCAGACGCTACGCGCGGCGGCAGGTGAGCTGGTTCAAGCGCTACCGAGATGCCGTCTGGTTCGAGGCCGACGACGAGGTGCTCGTCGACGGGGTGCTGGCCAGCATCCACACGCCGTCGTCCTAGCGCTCACGGTGGTCGTCAGCGCGAGCCTCTAGGCTGGTGCCATGGGCATTGATCTGCATTTCACCAAAGGCCAGGGCACCGGAAACGACTTCGTGCTCTTCTCCGACCCCGAGGGCGAGATCGACCTCACTCCTGCCCAGATCGCTACGCTCTGCGACCGTCACTTCGGGATCGGTGCCGACGGGCTGATCCGCGCCGTCCGCTCCTCGAGAATCGCCGACGGCGCACGCTCGCTCGAGCTGGATGACGGTGCGGAGTGGTTCATGGACTATCACAATGCCGACGGTTCTGTCGCGGAGATGTGCGGCAACGGTATCCGCGTCTTCTCGAAGTTCCTGCTCGACAACTCTCTGGCGACACTCGAGCCGGGCGACACCCTGGTCATCGGCACGCGGTCCGGGGTGATCGATGTGCAGCGGAACCTCACCGGTTTCCAGGCAGACCTCGGCCGGTGGCGACTCGAGGGCGGTGAGCCGCTGGTGCGTGCGAAGAACCTCCAGGTCGCCCGCCCCGGGCTCCGCATCAACGTCGGCAACCCGCATGTCGTCGTCGCGCTCGCCGACGAGGCGGAGCTCGAGTCGGCCGACCTCAGCTTCATCCCGCACGTCGAGCCCGCTCCGGTCGATGGTGCCAACATCGAATTCGTGATCCCGCTGGAGCCGCTCGTGCGGAACGGTGTGGGCCACATCCGGATGCGCGTGCACGAGCGGGGCAGCGGTGAGACGCTCTCGTGCGGAACAGGGGCCGTCGCGGCCGCGCTGGCGATCCGGCACTGGGCCGGTGCCGGCGCGCCGAACCAGTGGCGCGTCGAGGTTCCGGGTGGTGCGGTCGGCGTACGCATGTTCGCGACCGAGGACGGCGAACACGTGTCGCTCTCCGGCCCCGCCGAGCTGGTCTACGAGGGCGACGTCACGCTGAACTGAGGCGCCGGCGCGTGTGCCGGCACCCGCATCACTCGTGCAGACGCGCCCGAAGAACCCGATAGCCCTTGTTCGTGGCGGCCCGGGTCACCTGGAAGGCCGACGGGAGGGTGTCGTCGAGCCAGCGGTGCAGGGAGTCCGACCCGAGGTTCCGCTGAACGACCAGCCACGCGTCCGATCCGGGATCCAGGCGCGGCAACCAGCGGAGCAGCAGCGCGTGCAGTTCGTCCTTGCCGACCCGGATCGGCGGGTTCGACCAGATCGTCATGAACCGGATGTCGTCGGGAACATCGTCGGGCAGTACAGCGTTGACATTGGTGAGGCCGAGCGTGGCGGCGTTGGCCCTCACGAGATCGAGAGCTCGCTCGTTGACGTCAACAGCCCACACGGTGGCGTGGGGTGACAACAAAGCGAGAGCCAGAGAGATCGGGCCCCACCCGCAGCCGACATCGAGAAGGTGGCCGCCGGGAGGTGGCGACGGAGTGTTCGCCAGCAGAACCTGCGTTCCGGCATCCACCTGGTTGGGGCTGAACACACCGCCAGCGGTCGTGGCGACGAAGTCATGGCCGGCCAGGCTCACCGGAATCTCCTTCAATCGGAGTTCCGTGGATGGACGTGCAGAGAAGTAGTGCCCGTTGTCCATAGCCATACAGGGAATGTAGCAAACGAGAGGTCTATCCTTGAAGCCAATGACTGAACACGATTCATCTTTCACCGAAGACGCCAGCACAGACGCCGGCACAGGCGCCGGCACCGACGCCAGCATCGGTGCCGATTCGACCGGCACCGCAGAGACCGGCACGACCCAGGCGCAGGATGCCGTGGGCCGCGTTCTGGCGCGGGCGGAGGCCCGGTCATCCGGGTACGCCCTGTTCTCACCCGGCAGCGCCCAGGCCCTTCAGCGCCCGCAGGAGCGTCTGGCCGGCCAGAACCACGACGGGGACCAGGCCGACCTCGCCGACCGTCAGGCGCTCCGCCGCGTCGCCGGGCTCTCGACCGAACTCGAAGACGTCACCGAGGTCGAGTACCGTCAGCTGCGGCTCGAGAACGTCGTGCTCATCGGCGTCTACACGCAGGGCACTCTGACCGACGCGGAGAACTCGCTGCACGAACTCGCCGCTCTCGCCGAGACCGCGGGCGCCGCGGTACTCGACGGGCTCCTGCAGCGACGGCCGAACCCCGATCCCAGCACGTACTTCGGCAAGGGCAAGGCTGAAGAGCTCGCCGGCGTGGTGAAGGCGCTCGGTGCCGACACGGTGATCGCCGACAGTGAGCTCGCGCCCAGCCAGCGCCGTGCGCTCGAAGACATCGTCAAGGTGAAGGTCATCGACCGCACCGCCGTGATCCTCGACATCTTCAGCCAGCACGCCAAGAGCAGGGAGGGCAAGGCGCAGGTCGAACTCGCCCAGCTCGAGTACCTGCTGCCCCGGCTTCGCGGCTGGGGCGACTCGATGTCCCGCCAGGCCGGTGGGCAGGTCGGTGGTGCAGGTGCAGGCATGGGCTCCCGCGGCCCCGGTGAGACGAAGATCGAGCTCGATCGTCGTCGCATCCATACCCGCATGGCACGGCTCCGCAAGCAGATCGCTGCGATGAAGCCCGCGCGCGAGGCAAAACGTGCCAACCGTAAGCGCAACACGGTGCCGTCTGTTGCGATTGCGGGCTACACCAACGCCGGCAAGTCTTCGCTGCTCAACCGCATCACGGGTGCGGGCCTGCTGGTCGAGAACGCGCTGTTCGCAACGCTCGATGCGACGGTGCGTCGCACGCAGACGACGGATGGCCGTGAGTTCACCTTCGTCGACACGGTCGGTTTCGTGCGGAGTCTGCCCACCCAGCTCGTGGAGGCGTTCCGGTCCACCCTCGAGGAGGTCGCCGACGCGGATGTCATCGTGCACGTCGTCGACGGGTCGCACCCCGACCCCGCGAGCCAGCTCGCCACGGTTCGCGACGTGATCGGTGAGGCCGGAGCACGCGACATCCCGGAGCTGGTGGTCTTCAACAAGAGCGACCTGGTCTCCGAGAGCGATCGCATAGTGCTGCGCGGGCTCGAGCCGCACTCGATCTTCGTCTCGGCCCGCACGGGTGAGGGCATCGACGAGCTGCTCCGGATGCTCGACGGGATGCTCCCCACACCGACTATCGAGGTCGACGTTCTGGTGCCCTACGACCGCGGCGACCTCGTCTCACAGCTGCACGAGCACAGCACGGTTCTGAGCACCGACTACGAAGAGGGTGGAACGCACGTGCGCGCACTCGTCACCCCGGAGATCGAGTCGCAGCTGCTGGAGTACAGCACGCGCTAGCCGGGGCCACCCCGTCCCCGAGCAGACGAAAGGCGCCGGACCCTCTCGGGTCGGCGCCTTTCATCGGTGCTGGAGCGGTCGCACCTGTGGTCTCGGGGTGCGGCACGGCGGGCAGATCACCTGCCTGCACTCACACCGAGCGGAGAACGGCCACGACCTTGCCGAGCACGGTGGCGTAGTCGCCGAGGATCGGTTCGAAGTTCGTGTTGCGGGGGAGCAGCCACGTGTGGCCGTCGCGCTGGCGGAAGACCTTCACTGTGGCCTCCTCGTCGAGCATCGCCGCGACGATGTCGCCGTTCTCGGCGGTGGCCTGCGTTCTGACGACCACCCAGTCACCGTCGCAGATCGCGGCGTCGATCATGGACTCACCGACGACCTTGAGCATGAAGAGCTCCCCCTTGCCGACCAGCTGGCGAGGGAGGGGGAAGATCTCCTCCACCTGCTGCTCAGCCGTGATCGGGATGCCGGCGGCGATGCGGCCGACGAGCGGCACCAGGGCGACGTCGCCGTGTGGTGTCGGGGAGTCCGAGTTGACGCTGTCGCTCTTCGGGATGTCGATCAGAACCTCGAGGGCGCGGGGGCGGTTCGGGTCGCGGCGGAGGTATCCGCTCAGTTCGAGCTGGTTCAGCTGGTGGGTGACGCTCGACAGTGAGGCGAGACCCACGGCATCGCCGATCTCCCGCATGCTCGGCGGGTAACCCTGCGTGCTGACGGCTTCGGAGATCACTTCGAGGATGGCCAGCTGCTTGTCGCTCAGCGACTTGCGCCGACGGGTACCGCCGCGTTCGGCGGGGAGGCGTTCGCTCGCCATCGGGTTCTCATTCCTGTCGGAGACCCAGTGTCAGTGGGTGGTGGTTGAGTTCACAGTGCTGGTCGTGCACCGACCAGACAATCGAAACTGTATCGAACACCGCCCGCATTCCAAACACCTGTTCGAGTGTGTCGCGGTATTCGATACCAGATATTGCTTGATTGTTCGAACGTTCGAAGATATATTCGGAACACAGCTTCGTATGCGGCACTCCCGGCCGAGTGTCGCATACGAATCCTGCACCAGTATGAATGCCTTCCCAGGCAGAAGATCCAGGAGATCATCATGACTGCACTACAGCTGCACAGCACTCCCGCTCCCCGGCTGCGCCTCAGGCTCACTCGGCGCGGGCGCATTGTGCTGTCGACGGTCGCTGCGCTACCCCTCGTCGCGGCTCTGGCTGCCTTCGCCGTCCTCGGCGGGGGTTCGGCCATCGCGACGGCCCAGCAGGCACCCGTCGAGTTCAGCTATGTCACCGTGCAGTCCGGCCAAAGCCTCTGGACGGTTGCGTCCCAGCTCGACTCGTCGGCCGACACCCGCGACGTCATCGCCGATCTGGTGAGCCTGAACCAGCTCCCGAACTCCGAGGTCCAGCCGGGCCAGCGCCTGGCGGTCCCCCTCAAGTACGAGCACTGACCCGCCTCATGCGCACTGACCCGCCTCATGCGCACTGACCCGCTGCCGAGCGTGCTGCCGGTAAACTCGGCCGGGTGAGTTCTCTAGCCGATCTGCCCATCCGTGACGATCTCCGGGGGCTGACGCCCTACGGGGCACCCGAGCTCAAGGTCAGGGTGGCCCTGAACGTCAACGAGAACACGCACCCCATCCCGGAAGACGTGGCTCGCTCCATCATCGAGGCAGTCGCCCTCGAACTGCGGACGGTCAACCGGTACCCCGACCGTGAGTTCCTGAAGCTCCGCGACAGCCTGGCGGCCTACCTGAACGCCACACTTGTCGAGGAGTCGGCGACGGCCGGTTTGCCGTTCGCCGAACTCGCCCGCGACAACATCTGGGCCGCAAACGGCTCGAACGAGATCCTCCAGCAGATCCTGCAGGCCTTCGGCGGTCCCGGGCGCTCCGTTCTCGGCTTCCCGCCCACCTATTCGATGCACCCGATCATCGCGGCGGGCACCGGCACGGAGTGGATCGCCGGCGTCCGCGACGAGAACTTCGAGATCTCGCCGCAGACCGCTGTCGACTGGGTCGAGCGCACCAATCCCGATCTGGTCTTCTTCTGCGCGCCGAACAACCCCACGGGCACACCTCTCTCCCTCGAGACGATCGCCGCTGCCTACGACGCCACCGACAAGATCGTCGTCGTCGACGAGGCCTACGCCGAGTTCGGCCCCTCCGGCGAGCCCACGGCCCTCTCGCTGCTCGACGGTCGACCGCGCCTCATCGTCTCCCGCACCATGAGCAAGGCCTTCGCCTTCGCGGGTGCGCGGCTCGGGTACCTCGCCGCAGATCCCGCCATCAGCGATGCACTGCGTCTGGTTCGGCTGCCGTACCACCTCTCCGCACTCACCCAGGCCGCTGCATCCGCGGCTCTGGCCCATGCGCCGCAGATGCTCGCGATGGTCGACGACATCAAGTCCCAGCGTGATCGCATGGCCAGGCGCCTGGCCGAACTCGGCTACAGCCCCTCCGCGAGCACCTCGAACTTCATCCTCTTCGGTGGAGTTCCCGACCCGCACCGGATGTTCGAGCAGCTCCTCGAGCGCGAGATCATCATCCGGGACTTGGGGCTCCCGAACCACCTGCGCGTGAGCGCCGGCACAGAGTCGGAGACGACCGCGTTCCTCGAGGCGATGGACGAGATCACCCCCCGGTAGACTTTTTGCCATGTCGACCGAACCGCGCACCGCCCACCTCACCCGCGAGACCAGCGAATCGAGCATCGAGCTCTCGCTGAACCTCGACGGAACGGGTGTGTCGAACATCGACACCAGCGTGCCGTTCTACAACCACATGCTGACGGCCTTCGCCAAGCATTCGCTCACCGATCTCACCGTCAAGGCGACGGGCGACACCGACATCGATGTGCACCACACCGTCGAAGACATCGGGATCGTGCTCGGCCAGGCCATTCGCCAGGCCCTCGGCGACAAGAGTGGCATCTCGCGTTTCGGCGACGCCCTCGTTCCGCTCGACGAGGCCCTCGTGCAGGCCGTCGTCGACATCTCGGGCCGACCCTTTCTCGTGCACTCGGGCGAGCCGGCGGGCTTCGAGTTCCACCTCATCGGCGGCCACTTCACGGGGTCGATGGTGCGTCACGTCTTCGAGGCGATCACCTTCCACGCCGGCCTGACCGTGCACATCACTGTGCTCGGGGGCCGCGACCCCCACCACATCGCCGAGGCCGAATTCAAGGCGTTCGCCCGGGCGTTCCGTTTCGCGAAGCAGCTCGACCCGTCGGTCTCGGGCATCCCGTCGACCAAGGGCGCACTGTGACACAGAAGAGCGTGGTCGTGTTCGACTACGGCAGCGGCAACGTTCACTCGGCCGTCAAAGCGCTCGAGAAGGTGGGGGCATCCGTCGAGCTGACGGGTGACCGCAGGCGCGCGGCCGACGCCGACGGGCTGTTCGTGCCCGGAGTGGGTGCGTTCAGTGCCGTGATTGCGGCTCTGGAATCGGTGCGGGGAGGCGACCTCATCGACAGGCGCCTTGCCGGGGGGCGTCCGGTGATGGGTGTCTGCGTCGGCATGCAGGTGCTCTTCGCCCGCGGTATCGAGCGCGGCATCGACAGGGAGGGCCTCGGCGAGTGGCCCGGAACGGTTGCCGAACTGAAGGCGGATGTTCTGCCGCACATGGGCTGGAACACCGTTCGTGCACCGGAGTCGTCGCGCCTTTTCGCGGGCATCGCCGATGAGCGCTTCTACTTCGTGCACTCCAATGCGGCCCAGCAGTGGGAGCTCGAGGTGCAACCGCCCCTGCCCGCCGCCTCTGTGACCTGGGCCGACCACGGCGGTGAGTTCATCGCGGCCGTCGAGAACGGCCCGCTCTCCGCCACCCAGTTCCACCCCGAGAAATCCGGGGACGCGGGGATGCACCTCCTCGAGAACTGGCTGGCCACCCTCTAGCCCTCCCCGCCCGGCCACCCCGACCCACCCGCCCTCCCCGACCCACCTCCCACTCGCCCGATCGAGTCGGGAGTTCCCGTTGCTCAGCGGGTCTCGATCCGACTGAAACTCCTGACTCGATCCACACCGCACCGAAGGAAAGCCATGACCGACACCGTTGCCCCCGCGCTCGAACTGCTTCCCGCGGTCGATATCTCCAACGGTCAGGCCGTTCGCCTCACCCAGGGGCAAGCCGGCACAGAGACGAACCACGGCGACCCAGCCGACGCTGCAGCGGACTGGGTGGCGCAGGGCGCCGAGTGGATCCATCTCGTCGACCTCGATGCCGCTTTCGGGCGCGGCAGCAACGTCGACGTCATCCGACGGGTGATCGCCGAGGCCCAGAACATCAAGATCGAGCTCTCTGGCGGCATCCGCGACGACGCCTCACTCGAAAACGCCCTCGCCAGCGGTGCCACGCGCATCAACCTCGGCACGGCCGCTCTCGAGAATCCCGACTGGGCGGCGAAGGCCATCGCCCGCTACGGTGATGCGATCGCCGTGGGTCTGGATGTTCGGGGCACGACGCTCGCGGCCCGCGGCTGGACCGAAGACGGCGGAGACCTCTGGGAGGTCCTGGCGCGGCTCGAAGACGCGGGCTGTGCACGTTACGTCGTGACCGACGTCACGAAGGACGGCACCCTGAAGGGCCCGAACGTCGAGCTCCTCCGCCAGGTGATGGAGCGCACGGACAAGCCGGTCGTGGCCTCGGGCGGCATCTCGAGCCTCGACGACCTACGGGAACTGCGCGCGTTGGTGCCCAGCGGCCTCGAAGGTGCGATCGTCGGGCGCGCACTCTACGCCGGCGCCTTCACCCTGGTCGAGGCGCTGGCGGTCGCCTCGGAGTGACGGATGCCCTGACCCCCGCCGACTCGGCCGGACAGCCCTGGGCCGGCCGAACCTTCGCCTCGCATCCCACCACGTTTGCCGGCGATGCCGGAGCCGCGCCGGAGCTCCTCGTGGCAGCCGTGAACCGGTTTCATGCTCTGGCGGCGCTCCCCACCGCCGAGGCGGGCTCCGATCTCCTGTCGGCCCAGGCCGCCGTGGTCGAGGCTGTGCGGGATGCCCGGCTCCTCGTTCCGCTCCTGGCGCACGCAGGCGAAACAGGCGTCGACGAGCACGGACGCACCGTCGACAAGACCCAGGAGCTCTCGATCGTCACGGTGAAGGCACCCGACGGTCGCACCGTGCAGCCCGCCTTCACCTCGACCGAGGCGATGGCCCGCTGGAATCCGAAGGCGCGCCCCATCCCGACGGCCGCGCGCCGGGTCGCCCTGGCCGCCGCGGGCGAGGGCACCGACCTGATCGTCCTCGATCCGACCTCGCCGACCGAGTTCGTGCTCCGCCGCCCGGCTGTCTGGGCGATCGCCCAGGCGACACCGTGGGTCTCTCCCCTCGGAGACACCCGTGTCGCCGAGGCGTTCGCTCACTCGGCGGAGGGGGAGCGCGACATCCAGAGCCTCCGACTCTCAGCGGGAGACCCGGGGGCGCGGCTCGTCGGCACGGAGGTGATCGTCGAGCTCACCCTCGTGCCGGGCCTTGACCGGGACCGGCTCGCCGCGCTTCTCGCGGCCCTCCAGCAGAACTGGACGAACAACGAGGTCATTGCAGAAGCGGTCGATTCGCTGTCGCTGAAGCTGCTACAGGGTTCCTGAGCCGCAGGCCGCAAGCCAAGCCGCAGGCCACAAGTCAAGCCGCAGGCTGCAAGCCGAGCCGGAGGCTGCGCAGGCACCGCTGCCCCCCTACAGCCCCTCGCGCTCCCGCTCCTGCGCAACCACCGCGGCGCGGTCCGCCAGCCGCCGGAGCCGCGCGAGCGGCTGCTTCATGCGGAAGTTCGGCGCCAGCACCGGCTCGGTGCGGTCGAGGAACGCCCAGTACCCGGCAGTGAACGGACACGCATCCGGACCCAACCGCACCCGCGGGTTGTACCGGCAACCGCCGCAGTAGTCGGTCATCGAGTTGATGTAGGCCCCGCCCGACGAATACGGCTTCGTGGCGACGATGCCCCCGTCGGCGTGCTGGGACATGCCGATCACATTGGCCGGCATCACCCAGGGGGTGCCGTCGACGAACATGTCCGTGAACCAGTCGTTGAGCGCGACGGGGTCGTAGCCGCGCTGGAGCGCCCAGTTGCCGATCACCATCAGCCGCTGGATGTGGTGCGCCCAGCCGTTCTGCTTCACGCCGGCGATGCTGTGGTGCAGGCAGTTCGCCGTGATCGCATCGGCGTCGAGCTCGGTGAACTCGCGGGGGAGCGGCTCGTGGGCAGCGAGCGCGTTGTGGGAGGTGCGGTAGTCCTCACCGAGATGCCAGTAGAGGTGCCACACATAGTCGCGCCAGCCCATCACCTGCCGGACGAATCCTTCGACCGAGGCCAGGGGTGCACGACCCTCCTGGTATTCGGCGGCCACCCGGGTGACGACGGCGAGCGGATCGAGCAGCCCGAGGTTGAGCGGCGTGCTCAGCAGGGAGTGCGCCATCGTCCAGTCGCCGGTGAGGGTGGCATCCTCGAAGGGTCCGAAGTCGTTCAGGCGGGTCTCGATGAAGCTGTCGAGCGCGAGGTTCGCCTCACGTTCGGTCACGGCGAAGCGCCGGGGAGCATCCATTCCGACAAGACGCACCAGACCGGCCGACTGCCACCGGTCGAGGTCTTCGCGCACACCCGCGTCGATCTCGTCCTCCTCCGGCCACCACGGATCGGGCAGACCGAGCGTCACTGCACCCTTGGGCGGCCGCTCCCGGTTCGAGGCGTCGTAGTTCCACTGGCCGCCGGCGGGCGTCTCGCCCTCCATCAGGATGCCCGTGCGCTGCCGCACCGAACGGTAGAAGTCCTCGAGCAGCAGTCGTCTGCCGCCCCGGCTGCCAGCCCACAGAGCGAATTCGGTCTCGCTCGTGACGAATCCGCGGCTGGGCAGGATGTGCGCACCGACCCGTCTGACGTACCGGCGCGCACTGTACGATGTCGGATCGATCACCTCGAGGTCGTCGCGCCCGCTCACCACGTCGCCGTAGTGCTCCACCTGGTGGAACTCCACACGGTCGCCGAGCTCCGCGGCACGATGCCGGATGCCCGAGAGGAGGAGGTGCGCCTTCGCCCTGTGCATCGGGCGGCGCCCGAAGACCGAGCGTGCCTCGATGAGGAGCATCCGCCCGCCGTCGTCGAAGAGCGAGCCGAGTTGGCCGGCGAAGATCCAGCGCACGCGGTCAGTGGTGCTGTCGGTGCCCGGGGTCATGCTCCCTAGTTAACGGGCCCGGTCAGCTTCTCGCCAGGGCCTTGACCGATGGGGTCGGGGAACGTCGACGCCTCGCGGAACGCCAGCTGCAGCGAGCGCAGACCGTCTCGCAGGGAACGGGCGTGCATGTCGCCGATCTCCGGCGCGCCGGCCGTGACAAGCCCGGCGAGGGCGATGATCAGCTTGCGGGCCTCGTCGAGGTCGAGCTGGGTGTCGGGGTCGTCAGCGAGGCCGACCTTCACAGCCGCAGCACTCATCAGGTGCACTGCGGTGGTCGTGATGACTTCCACGGCCTGTACGTCGGCGATGTCGCGCGCTTCGTCGCTCATGGGTATCCGTTCTTTGATTGTGGCCGAGTCTCTGCTAGACTTCTGGGCGGCTCTGGCACCAGTAGGTGGCAGATCGAAAGTGGAGAATCTCCCACCCGCATGACCGCTTAACAGGTTATCGGGTTGATTGCACTCCGCCGGCGTCGTGAGAACGATGCGGGTAGACAGGGTGCGGTGCGTTTGTGACAGGTATATTTCCTGTTTTGCGTGGTGCAGTCCAGTTTCGCGTGCCCCCCGGCTCATGCTGGTGGCTCGGTCGACACCCACGCAGAATCGAAGGAGCAACGCATCAGCGATCCCCGTACAAACGACCGTATACGAGTACCCGAGGTTCGCCTCGTGGGTCCGGCCGGTGAGCAGGTTGGCGTCGTCAGTATCGACGTGGCCCTCAGACTCGCGCAAGAGGCAGACCTTGACCTGGTCGAGGTGGCCCCCAATTCCAAGCCACCCGTCGCCAAGATCATGGACTACGGGAAGTTCAAGTACGAAGCTGCGCAGAAGGCGAAAGAGGCCCGGCGCAACCAGGCGAACACGATCCTCAAAGAGGTCCGTTTCCGTCTGAAGATCGATGTGCACGACTACGAGACGAAGCGGAAGCGCGCAGAGGGCTTCCTCAAGGCCGGTGACAAGGTGAAAGCGATGATCCTGTTCCGTGGCCGTGAGCAGTCCCGCCCCGACCAGGGCGTGCGGCTCCTCCAGAGATTTGCCGAAGATGTCTCGGAGTTCGGTTCAGTCGAATCGAGCCCGACCATCGACGGTCGCAACATGGTCATGGTGATCGGTCCCCTGAAGAACAAGTCAGAGGCCAAAGCCGAGGCCAACGCTCAACGCGCTGCAGCAAAACCGCCGCGCGAGGCACCTGCCGAAGCTGCGCCCGCCGCAGCAACGCCTGCCGCAGCCGAATAACTACCGAAAACCCACGAGGAGACAACCATGCCGAAGATGAAGACCCATTCCGGGGCCAAGAAGCGTTTCAAGATCACCGGAAGCGGCAAGGTCATGAAGCAGCAGGCCGGAATGCGCCACAACCTGGAAGTGAAGTCGGGCCAGCGCAAGCGCCGCCTGAACACCGACCAGGTTCTTGCCCCGCAGGACGCCAAGGTCATCAAGAAGCTCCTCGGCCTCTAAATCACGACGACGAAAAAGGATTAGAAGAAGATGGCAAGAGTAAAGAGGGCGGTAAACGCCCACAAGAAGCGTCGCGTAATTCTGGAGCGCGCAGAGGGCTACCGCGGCCAGCGGTCGCGCCTCTACCGCAAGGCCAAGGAGCAGGTCACCCACTCCCTCGTCTACTCGTACCGCGACCGCCGCGCCCGCAAGGGTGACTTCCGTCGCCTCTGGATCCAGCGCATCAACGCCGCTGCACGCCTGAACGGCCTCACCTACAACCGCCTCATCCAGGGTCTGAACCTGGCCGGTATCGAGGTCGACCGTCGTATCCTCGCCGACCTCGCTGTCACCGAGCCGGCCACGTTCGCCGCCCTCGTCGAGAGCGCGAAGGCGGCCCTGCCGGCCGACACGTCTGCTCCGAAGGTCGACGCTGCGTAGCACAACTGCATAAATCTGCTTGACTTGGCACATGCTTGATAACCCGCGTTCGCCGCGTGTTCGGGCCGTCGCCAAACTTGCCAAGAAGGGAGCCCGGTCTGAGACCGGGCTCTTCCTCTTGGAGGGGCCGCAGGCGGTTTCCGAAGCGCTCCTCTTCAGCCCGCAACTCGTCGTGGAGCTCTACGCGACCCCCACGGCCCTCGAACGGTACACCGACATCGCCCAGACGGCTGTCGATGCCGGTGTCGACGTCGAGTTCGTCTCCGAACAGGTGCTCGAAGTCATGAGCGACACGGTGACACCGCAGGGGTTCATCGCGGTCTGTCACCAGTTCCCCACGGCCGTGAAGGACATCTTCGCCGCCGGGCCCCGGTTGATCGCCATCCTCGAAGAGGTGCGTGACCCGGGCAACGCCGGCACGATCATCCGCGCCGCAGACGCCGCAGGGGCCGACGCCGTGATCCTCACCGGCCGCTCTGTCGATCTCTACAACCCCAAGGTCGTCCGATCGACGACCGGATCCCTCTTCCACCTCCCGGTTGCGGTCGAGGCGACTCTCGCCGACGTGAAGGCGCGAGCTGTCGAGGCGGGCCTTCAGATCCTCGCTGCAGACATCAAGGGGGACGACCTGCTCGAGGTGCGGTCCTCCGGCCTGCTGAAAGCCCCGACGGCCTGGCTGTTCGGCAACGAGGCGCGCGGACTCACGGATGACGACCTTAAGCTCGCGGATCGCGCCGTCTCGGTGCCGATCTATGGCCGGGCCGAGTCGATGAACCTCGCCACCGCAGCATCCGTCTGCCTCTACGAGAGCGCCTTCGCCCAGCACAGTTGACAGTCAGAGGGCTTGAAGACTTCCGGATGCCCGTTGTCTGTGTCAATTCTCAGGCAGATGTGTATTCTGCTTCAGCCGTTTCCCATGTTACGGGTGGGTAACTTTTGATCCCACGATTCGTGACCCCCCGGACGGGTGTGGTTGTCTGGGGGCCATGGACGCACCCGGAACACCCCTCGTCGTTCTCGACCACGTCAACAAGCACTATGGCGACCTGCACGTTCTGAACGACATCAACCTGACGATCGCCAAAGGCGAGGTCGTCGTGGTGATCGGGCCGAGTGGATCGGGTAAATCGACACTGTGCCGCGCGATCAACAGGCTCGAGACGATCGACGACGGCACCATCTCGATCGACGGGCAGCCGCTGCCGAGCGAGGGCGCTGCCCTGGCGAAGCTGCGGGCGAATGTCGGCATGGTCTTCCAGTCCTTCAACCTCTTCGCCCACAAGACGATCCTGCAGAACGTGACGCTCGGCCCCATCGCAGTGTCGAAGAAATCGAAGGCCGAGGCGGATGGCCGGGCCATGGAACTGCTCGAACGCGTGGGCGTCGCGAACCAGGCGAAGAAGATGCCGGCCCAGCTCTCGGGCGGCCAGCAGCAGCGCGTGGCCATCGCCCGCGCCCTCGCGATGCAGCCGAGCGTCATGCTGTTCGATGAGCCCACCTCGGCGCTTGACCCCGAGATGATCAACGAGGTGCTCGACGTGATGGTCGGCCTCGCCAAAGAGGGCATGACGATGATCGTCGTGACGCACGAGATGGGCTTCGCCCGCCGGGCCGCCGATCGTGTGGTCTTCATGGCAGACGGCCGCATCGTCGAAGACACCACGCCGGCCGAGTTCTTCGACCACCCGAAGAGCGAACGTGCCAAAGATTTCCTCTCCAAGATCCTGACCCACTGACCACCCCTAGAGGAAGAAGACACATGAAGCTCCGAAAGATCCTGATCGGTACGGCCGCAGCCGCCGTCGCCGTCGCCCTGACCGCCTGCGGCGCTCCCGGCAGCGCGACCAGCGGTGGCAGCACCTCCACCTCGGCCGCCGGTGCAGGCCCCTACGACCTCGCAGTCGCCGAGAGCCCGACTTTCGAGGCGGGCACGACCATGGCGAAGCTGGCCGAGGCCGGCACTATGAAGATCGGCACGAAGTTCGACCAGCCACTGTTCGGCCTGCGCGGCCTCGACGGCAAGCCGGTCGGCTTCGACGCCGCGATCGGCTCGCTGGTCGCCTCGAAGCTCGGCATCCCGTTCGACAAGATCGAATGGACAGAGACGGTCTCAGCGAACCGTGAGCCCTTCCTGCAGAGCGGCCAGGTCGACGCCGTCATCGCCACCTACACGATCAACGACAAGCGCAAGCAGGTCGTCGACTTCGCGGGCCCCTACTTCGTGGCAGGCCAGAGCATCCTCGTGCTGGAGGGCAACACCGAGATCACCAAGCCCGAAGACCTGGCCGGCAAGGCGGTCTGTTCGGTCGAGGGTTCGACGCCGGCGTCGAACATCGTCGAGAAGTATGGTGCGGTGCTCCAGCCGACCGACGTCTACAGCAAGTGCCTCGACCCGCTGAAGAACGGTCAGGTCGTTGCGATGACCACCGACAACGTCATCCTGTCGGGCTTCGTCGACCAGAACCCGGGCGTCTTCAAGTTGGTCGGTGACACCTTCACCCAGGAGCCCTACGGCATCGGCCTCACCAAGGACGACACCGCCATGCGCACCTTCGTGAACGAGACCCTGCAGGCCGCGTACGACGACGGCACCTGGGCACGACTCTTCGAGCAGACGGCCGGCACCGTGATCCCCGTGCCGACACCGCCGACTATCGACCAGTACTGATTCCTCCCCGCGAACCCTGAAGGGAGGCCCCGTGGTCATCTTCGACAATCTGCCGCTGTACCTCGAGGCTTTCCTGCAGACCCTCGCGCTGCTACTGCTCACGATAGTCCTCGCGTTGCCGCTCGGCGCCGTGATCGCCGCCATGCGCATCTCGCCGATCGGGAGCCTCCGGGCCACCGCAACCGTCTACACCGAGATCCTCCGCAACACGCCCCTGGTTCTCGTCTTCATCTTCTGCTTCGTGGTGCTGCCGATCCTCGGTGTCATCCTGCCGTTCATGTTCTCGGCCGTGCTCGCCCTGACCCTCTACACCGCTCCGTTCTTCGCCGAGGCGATCCGCTCGGGCATCAACGGTGTGCCGGTCGGCCAGGCCGAGGCCGCCCGGAGCATCGGTATGACGTTCGGCCAGACGGTCACCCTCGTGGTGCTGCCGCAGGCCATCCGGAGCGTCATTCCGCCGATCATCAACGTGATGATCGCGCTGACGAAGAACACCTCGATCGCGGGCGGCTTCTTCATCTTCGAACTCTTCAACTCCGGCCGAAGGCTCGTGAACGAGAACGGCGACCAGGTCATCCTGGTGCTCGTCGGCGTCGCTGCCTTCTACCTCCTCATCACGATTCCCCTCGGCCAGCTGGCCGACTTCCTCGAGCGACGGGTGGTGATCAGGCGATGACCAGTGTGCTGTATGACGTGCCCGGCCCGAAGGCGAAGGTGCGGGCACGGGTGATCTCGTGGATCACCGGAATCGTCGTGCTCGCGCTGCTGGCATACACCGGCCTGACGCTCTGGCAGAAGGGCATGTGGGATCCCACCCGCTGGGACATCTTCAACGACCCATTGGTCTGGGCGGTGCTGCTCCACGGGCTGGTCGTCGTGCTGCAGTCGGCGCTCGTCGCGACCGTACTCGCCCTGCTGCTCGGTATGGTCTTCGCCCTGCTCCGGATGTCGTCGCACCGCGTCATCCGCATTCCGACGACGATCGGGCTCGAGTTCTTCCGCGGTATGCCCGTGCTGTTGATGATGTTGTTCATCCTGCTCGCCTTCCCGGGAGTCAGTGCGTTCTGGGCTGTGGTCAGTGCGCTCGCGGTCTACAACGGCGCGATCATCGGTGAGGCCCTGCGTTCGGGCGTGGTCGCTCTGCCGAAGGGCCAGCGCGAGGCCGGGCTCGCCATCGGGCTCCGCCCGTTGCAGGCCCGCCTGCAGATCGAGTTCCCGCAGGCCTTCCGCAACATGCTGCCGATCATCGTGGCGCAGATCGTGGTTCTGCTGAAAGACACGGCCCTCGGGTACATCGTCGGCCAGGTGGCGCTCATCCGTGAGGGAGAACTGCTCGCCGAATTCGTCGGGCGCCAGCAGTACTTCTTCTCGATCTTCCTGGTCATGCTCGCCATGTACCTGGCGATCAACCTCACTATCTCGACCATCGCGCGGCAGCTGGCGAAGCGGCGCGGATTCACGGTCAGCAAAGTCGTCGCCGACGAATCGATGAGTGCGGCGACCTAGCTAAACTTGTGTCCCGTGTCTGATCCCGAAATCCCTGTCCTCTCCGAAGAGTCCGTGGCCGCGGCCGTCGAGGCTGCGCTCGCAGCCGTCGCGGCGGTCAGCGACACCTCATCGTTCAAGGCGGCGCGCTCCGCGCATGCGGGGGAGGCGTCTCCGCTGGCACGCCTGAATGGGCAGCTCCGCAGCCTGCCCAACGACCAGAAGGCGTCCGCCGGCAAGCTCGTCGGCCAGGCCCGCGCGCGGGTCAACCAGGCGCTGGCCGCGAAAGAGGCCGATGTCGTCGCGCTCGAGAATGCGGCGCAACTCGCTGACGAAGCGCTCGACGTCACCGCTCTACCCGTGAAGAAGCGCCTCGGTGCGCGCCATCCGCTCTCCCTCCTGCAGGAGAAGATCGGCGACATCTTCGTGGGAATGGGCTGGGAGATCGCAGAGGGCCCCGAACTCGAGAACGAGTGGTTCAACTTCGACGCGCTGAACTTCGACCCCGATCATCCGGCCCGCGCCATGCAGGACACGTTCTTCGTGGACCCGGTGTCTTCGCACCTGCTGCTTCGCACGCACACGTCGCCCGTGCAGATCCGCTCGCTGCTGAGCCGTGAGCTGCCCGTCTACGTGATTGCGCCCGGTCGTACCTACCGCACCGACGAACTCGACGCGACGCACACGCCCGTCTTCAGCCAGGTCGAGGGCATCGCCGTCGACAAGGGTCTCACCATGGCTCACCTCCGCGGCACGCTCGAGTTCTTCGCGCGCAAGATGTTCGGCGACGATGCGAAGATCCGCCTGCGCCCCAACTACTTCCCGTTCACCGAGCCGAGCGCCGAGATGGACGTCTGGCAGCCGAACGCCAAGGGCGGCGCGCGCTGGGTGGAGTGGGGTGGTTGCGGCATGGTCAACCCGAACGTGCTGCTCTCCGCCGGCATCGACCCCGACGTCCATTCCGGCTTCGCCTTCGGAATCGGGATCGAGCGCACCCTCCAGTTCCGCAACAACCTCAACGACATGCGCGACATGGTCGAGGGCGACGTCCGTTTCAGCCAACAGTTCGGAATGGTGGTCTAGTCATGCGTATTCCCCTGAGTTGGCTTGCCGAGTACGTCGACCTGCCTGCGGGCACCACGATCGAGGAGGTGCACGCCGCCCTGGTGAGCGTCGGCCTCGAAGAGGAGGGCTCGCACCAGTTCGACATCAATGGCCCTGTGGTCGTCGGTGAGGTGCTCGACTTCACCGAGGAACCCCAGTCGAACGGCAAGACGATCCGTTGGTGCTCCGTGCGCGTCGCAGCGCCCGGCGAGGCCGCTGCCGATGGCGGAGCGGATGTCCGGGGCATCGTCTGCGGCGCCGGCAACTTCTTCGCCGGCGACAAGGTCGTCGTCACCCTGCCCGGCGCCGTGCTGCCCGGCGACTTCGCGATCGCCGCCCGCAAGACCTATGGTCACGTGTCCGACGGCATGATCGCGTCGACCCGTGAGCTCGGGCTCGGCGAGGAGCACGACGGTATCCTCCGTCTCAGCAGCCTGGGCCTCGACCCTGCGGTCGGCACCGACGCGCTCGAACTGCTCGGTCTCACCGACGCGGCGGTCGAGGTGAACGTGACTCCGGATCGCGGCTACGCCTTTTCGATCCGCGGTATCGCCCGGGAGTACGCCCACGCCACGGGCGCGACGTTCCGTGACCCGGCCTCGGTGCGACCCGCGGGCGAGCCGGCCGAGGGTATCGCGGTCACCGTTTCCGATGACGCACCGATCCGCGGCCGCGTCGGCGCGACGGTGTTCGTGACGCGGGTGGTTCGCGGCGTCGACCAGACCGCTCCGACCCCGGCGTGGATGATCGCGCGACTGAAGCTCGCGGGCATCCGCTCGATCTCCCTCGTCGTCGACATCACGAACTATGTGATGCTCGAGCTCGGCCAGCCTCTGCACGGTTACGATCTCGATCTGGTCCGTGGCGGCATCGTCGTCCGCCGGGCCGCCCCCGGCGAGACGCTCAAGACCCTCGACGGGCAGGTGCGCACGCTCGACCCCGAAGACCTGGTGATCGCCGACGACACCGGGGCGATCGGACTCGCGGGCGTGATGGGCGGTTTCTCGACCGAGATCTCCGACGCGACATCCGACGTGCTGATCGAGGCTGCGAACTTCGACCCGGTGACCGTGGCGCGAACGGCCCGGCGTCACAAACTGCCGAGCGAGGCGTCGAAGCGTTTCGAGCGCGGCGTCGACCCCGAAGTCGCCGTCGCCGCGGCCACGCGGGCCGTGCAGCTGCTCGAGGAGCTCGGCGGTGCGCGAGCGGACGGCACCGGATCCGGGTACCACGCGCACGACCAGCTCGCACCGATCTTCCTGCCCGACCGCTACATCTCGGGTCTCGTCGGAGTGGAGTACACCGATGACGAGATCACCTCGTCGCTGATCGAGATCGGTGCCACTCTCGAATACGCGCACGACGGTCTGCTCGTGTCGCCGCCGTCGTGGCGCCCCGACCTCACCCACAAGTCGACGCTGGCCGAAGAGGTCGCGCGCATCGTGGGGTATTCGCGGATCCCGTCCGTGATCCCGACAGCCCCACCCGGCCGGGGGCTCACCCGCGAGCAGCAGCTGCGTCGGCTCGCGGCCGAGACGCTCGCCGCCAGCGGATCGACCGAGGTGCTCGCATACCCGTTCATCTCGTCGGTCTCGAACCGCACGTTCGGGTCGGCTGACGACACGGTCGCACCGGCGATGAAGCTCGCGAATCCGCTCGATGCAGAGGCGCCGCTGCTCCGCACGACACTGCTGCCCGGGCTCATCGACATCGCCCGGCGCAATCTCTCGCGCGGCCTCACCGACCTCTCGGTCTACGAGATCGGCGCCGTCTTCCTGCCGGTGGCGGGTGCAGAATACGGCGTGGTCGAGGTGCCGCAGGGTGCATCCCTGCCAGCTGCTCCGGTTCTGGATGACCTGAACGCGAGTATTCCGCCGCAGCCGTGGCATGTGGGGCTGCTCGTTCTCGGCAATGCGGTCGAGAAGCAGCCCGGGCAACCTGCGGTTCCGTTCGGCGTGGCCGACGTGCTCGACACAGTGAAGCTGCTCGCGTCGGCGCTCGATGTGCCGGTGACTGTTCGCCAGGGATCGCACACGGCGCTTCACCCGGGGCGCACCGCGGAGATCGTGGTTCCGGTCGGCGCGGGTGCCGATGTGGTGAGCGTCGGGTACGTCGGTGAGCTGCTGCCCGCGCTCGCCGCCGAACTCGACCTGCCGCGAGTGGTCGGGGTGGCGGAACTCGACCTGTCGGCTCTGATGGAACTCGCGGCGCGGAGCGTTCAGGCGTCTCCGCTCGCCGGTTACCCGGCCGCGACGCAGGACGTTTCGCTGGTCGTCGCCGAGTCCGTGGCTGCGGGGGACGTTCTCGACGCTGTGGTGTCGGGGGCCGGGGAACTGCTCGAGGGCATCCACCTGGTCGACGACTACCGCGGCAGCGGGATCGACGGTGGTTCGAAGTCGCTCACCTTTGCGCTGCGCTTCCGGGCGAACGACCGCACACTGACCGCTGCCGAAGCGAGCGAGGCGCGGATCGCGGGTGCTGCAGAGGCATCCCGGCGTTTCGGGGCGACCGTCCGCGAGTGATCGACGGATCCGCGCCCTTCTTTCCTGTTCTCCACAGGGCGCGGATCCGGTAGCTTCTCCACAGAAGGGCCGCGGGCGTCAGGGCGACTTCTGAGCAAGGACTACATTTGACCTATGTCTTTTTCGGTGGCGGTAGCAGGAGCAAGCGGGTACGCAGGTGGCGAATTGTTGCGCCTGCTGGCGGGTCACCCGGAGTTCGAGGTGCGCACGGTTACGGCCAACAGCAACGCCGGTCAGCCGCTTCTCGCTGTGCATCCGCACCTGCGTTCCTACGCCGGCCTGGTGCTCAGCCCCACCACCACCGAGGCTCTGGCCGGGCACGACATCGTGTTCCTCGCCCTCCCGCACGGCAAATCCGGTGCCCTCACCGAGACGCTCGATGAGAACACCCTTGTGGTCGACTGCGGCGCAGACCACCGGCTGACCGACGAGGCCGACTGGGCGAAGTTCTACGGCGGCGAGTTCTTCGGTGCCTGGCCGTACGGCCTGCCCGAGCTCCTCATCGCCGACCACCAGCAGCAGCGATCCAAGCTGGCCGGCGTGACACGCATTGCCGTGCCCGGCTGCAACGTCACCGCGATCAGCCTGGCTCTGGCGCCGGGCCTCCGCGCCGGAGTCATCCAGCCCGTCGACCTCGTCGCAGTGCTGGCCGTCGGCCCCTCGGGCGCCGGCAAGAGTCTTCGCACGAACCTCCTGGCGAGTGAGGTGCTCGGATCAGCGAGTGCCTACGGCATCGCAGGAGCCCACCGGCACAACCCGGAGATCGTGCAGAACCTCAGTCTCTCCGCGGGAACGCGGGTGAGTGTGTCGTTCACTCCCGTGCTCATCCCGAGCGCGCGGGGTATCCTCGCCACGTCGACCGCGAGGCTCGCTGCGGGCATCAGCGCGCACGACGTGCGGTCGGCCTGGGTCACTGCGTATGCCGACGAGCCGTTCGTGCATGTGCTGCCCGAGGGCCAGTTCCCCTCCCTCTCCGACGTGGTCGGGGCGAACACCGCCCTCATCGGGGTGGCGGTCGACGAGGCAGCCGACCGGGTGGTCACCGTCACAGCGATCGACAACCTGGTGAAAGGCACGGCGGGTGCCGCCATCCAGTCCGCGAACATCGCCCTCGGCCTGCCCGAGACGCTCGGCCTGCCGATCGACGGGCTCGCTCCGTGAGCGTCACCGCACCCGCCGGATTCGAGGCGGCCGGAATCGCCCGGGGCCTGAAGTCCTCTGGGGGCCTCGACCTCGCGCTGGTGGTGAACCGGGGCCCGAGCACTGCCGCCGCCGCCGTCTTCACCTCGAACCGCTGCAAGGCGAACCCGGTGCTCTGGAGCGAGAAGGTCATCGAAGACGGGCGCGTGGCTGCGGTCATCCTGAACTCCGGCGGGGCGAACTGCTACACGGGCGCATTCGGCTTCCAGACGACGCACGCCACCGCCGAGGCTGTCGCCGAGTCGCTCGGCGTGTCTGCTGGTGACGTCATCGTGTGTTCGACCGGGCTCATCGGTACCGGCGACCAGGTCTTCCGGGACCGTGTGGTCGGGGGAGTGCCTGTCGTCACCCGAGAGCTCTCGCCCACGGGCGGAACCGATGCGGCCCTCGCCATCATGACCACCGACACCCGGTCGAAGGAGGCCGTGTTCAACGGCCCCGGCTACTCGATCGGAGCGATGGCGAAGGGTGCGGGAATGCTCGCACCGGGCCTTGCCACCATGCTCGTCGTCATCACCACAGATGCCGACCTGCCTGCCGGGTCGCTCGACAGCGCTCTCCGTGCGGCCACGCGGGTGACGTTCGACAGGGTCGACTCCGACGGCTGCATGTCGACGAACGACACCGTGACGCTGCTGGCGAGTGGAGCATCCGGAACCGTGCCAGACCTGGCCGCCTTCACTGCGGGTCTGACCGCCGTCTGCCACGACCTCGCCCTCCTGCTTCAGGGAGACGCCGAGGGCGCGAGCCACGACATCACGATCACCACCACGAACGCGGCCACCGAAGACGAGGCGGTCACGGTGTCGCGCGCCGTCTCCCGAAGCAACCTCTTCAAGGCGGCGATCTTCGGCAACGACCCGAACTGGGGCCGTGTGCTCGCCGCCGTCGGCACGACCGACGCGGAGTTCGACCCGTACAACATCGATGTGACCATCAACGGCGTCAAGATCTGCAGGGCGGGCGAGCCGTTCGAGGATCGCGACCTCATCGACCTGTCCCCGCGGGCCGTCAGCGTGCTGATCGATCTGCACGTGGGAGATCAGACCGCATCGATCTTCACCAACGACCTCACCCACGACTACGTGCACGAGAACAGCGCGTACGCCAGCTGATGGCAGACATGACCCTGGCCGAAGACCACGACCTCGCCGCCGTGAAGGCTGCGACCCTCATCGAATCCCTGCCGTGGCTGAAGTCGTTCCGCGACCAGATCATGGTGATCAAGTTCGGCGGCAACGCCATGGTCGATCCCGAGCTGCAGCGCACCTTCGCCGAAGACATCGTCTATCTGCGCTTCGCCGGCATCCGCCCCGTCGTCGTGCACGGTGGAGGGCCGCAGATCTCCCGGATGCTCGACCGACTCGGCATCGAGAGCGAGTTCCGGGGCGGCTACCGGGTCACCAGTCCCGAGGCCATGGATGTGGTGCGCATGGTGCTCACCGGCCAGATCAGCCGTGACATCGTGAGCCACATCAATGAGCACGGGCCGCTCGCCTCGGCCATGTCGGGTGAAGACGCCGGGCTGTTCGAGGGGCAACGCCGCACCATCGAGGTCGATGGCGAGCAGGTCGACCTCGGGCTGGTGGGCGACGTGGTCGGTGTCAATCCTGAAACGGTGCTCGATCAGCTCGCTGCCGGCCGCATCCCGGTCATCTCCTCGATCGCGCCCGACCGCGACGAACCCGGGTCGGTGCTCAACATCAATGCAGATGCGGCGGCCGCAGCGCTCGCCGTCGCCCTGGGAGCCGCCAAGCTCGTCATCCTCACCGATGTCGCGGGCCTGTATTCGGATTGGCCGAACAGGGACTCCCTGGTCTCCGTCATCGAGGCCGAATCTCTGCGGGCGCTGCTTCCCTCGTTGGAATCCGGGATGATCCCCAAGATGTCCGCGTGCCTCGAAGCGGTCGACGGCGGGGTGCAGAAAGCGGCGATCATCGACGGGCGTATCCCGCACTCGATCCTGCTCGAGGTGTTCACCCAGAGCGGGATCGGCACCGAGGTCGTGCGCACCGAGGTCGTTCGCGTCGATTCTGAGCACGCAGAGCCCACTCAGCACGCAGAGCCCACACAGCACGCAGAGCCCACACAGATCGAATCCGAGGAAGAGAACCAGAGCCTGTGAGCATCGAAACCACCACCAGCTGGGTCGACACCTTCAATGAGTCGCTCATGCGAACCATGGGCCAGCCGCTTGCGCTCCTGACGCACGGGCGCGGCGCCTTCGTCTGGGACGAGAACGAGAAGGAGTACCTCGACTTCCTCGCCGGGATCGCCGTCAACTCGCTCGGCCACGCCCACCCCGTGCTCGTCGAAGCGCTGACGCGCCAGGTGGGCACCCTTGCGCACGTGTCGAACTACTTCTCCACGCGGCCCCAGCTCGAGCTTGCCGAACGACTGAAGCGCCTCACCGGAGCCGGCTCTGCCGGTCGGGTCTACTTCTGCAATTCCGGGGCCGAAGCAAACGAAGCCGCCTTCAAGCTCGCACGGTTGAACAGCTCAGGGCTCCGCACGAAGATCGTGGCCCTGAAGAATTCCTTCCACGGGCGCACAATGGGTGCCCTGGCGCTCACCGGCAAGCCCGACATGCGCGCCCCGTTCGAGCCGATGCCCGCCGGCGTCGTTCACATCGACTCCACGATCGAGGCACTGGAGGCGACGATCGACGGCACGGTCGCGGCGCTCTTCCTCGAGCCGATCAAGGGGGAGGCGGGTGTCATCGACCTGCCGGCCGGCTACCTCGCCCGTGCCCGGGAACTCACCGAACAGCACGGTGTGCTCCTGATCCTCGACGAGATCCAGACCGGCGTCGGTCGCACCGGCCGCTGGTTCAACTACGAATACGCCGGCATCCTGCCCGATGCCGTCACGGTTGCCAAGGGAATGGCAGGCGGAGTGCCGATCGGCTCGCTCGTCACGTTCGGCTGGGCATCCGATCTCTTCCAACGCGGGATGCACGGCAGCACCTTCGGCGGCAACCCTCTCGCCACGGCCGCGGCCAATGCCGTACTCGGCGAGATCGAGGATCGTGACCTGGTCGGCAACGCGGAGCGCCGGGGCGCCCAGTTGAAGGAGCGCATTGCAGCGCTCAACTCGCCCCTGATCTCCGACATCCGTGGACAGGGCCTGCTGATCGGGCTCGGATTGTCCGAGCCGATCGCGCTGAAGCTCGCCGCAGCGGCGATGGATGCCGGGCTCATCATCAACGCGGCCAACGAGTCGAGCATCCGCATGGCGCCGCCCCTGATCATCCGCGACCTCGAAGTCGACGCGTTCATCACCCGATTCACCGTTGCACTCGCCGCCGTCGGCTACCCGGCCGCGCCGGCCCCTGACCCGGTCGTGCCGGTTACGACCCCCACAACGCCCGCCGACGCAGAAAGCGCCTCATGACCCGCCACTTCCTCCGTGACGACGACCTCACCACCGCTGAGCAGGCCGAGATCCTCGATCTCGCCGCGGAACTGAAACGCGACCGATTCTCGGTGCGACCACTGGCCGGCCCGCAGACCGTCGCGGTGATCTTCGACAAGTCGTCGACGCGCACGCGGGTCTCCTTCGCCGTCGGAATCGCCGATCTCGGGGGCAGCCCGCTCATCATCAGCACGGCGAACAGCCAGCTGAGTGGCAAGGAGACAGCCTCCGACACCGCCAGGGTTCTCGAACGCCAGGTCGCAGCGATCGTCTGGCGCACCTACGCCCAGACCGGTCTCGAAGAGATGGCCCTCGGCACGTCCGTGCCTGTCATCAATGCGCTCAGCGATGAGTTCCACCCCTGCCAGCTCCTCGCCGACCTGCTCACCATCCGCGAGCACCGGGGCGAACTGGCCGGGCTCACTGTCACCTTCCTCGGCGACGGAGCGAGCAACATGGGCCAGTCCTACCTGCTCGCCTGCGCGACGGCAGGAATGCACGTGCGGATCGCGGCGCCGGCGGAGTACGCGCCAGGCGCCCAGGTGGTTCTGAATGCCCAGGCCATCGCGAGCCGCACCGGAGGATCGGCGACGATCTTCACCGATCCCGTCGAAGCGGTGTCGGGCGTCGACATCGTCGTCACTGACACCTGGGTGTCGATGGGCAAAGAAGATGAGAAGGCCGCCCGGGTGAAGACCTTCGGCGGCTACCAGGTCGACAGCGAGCTGATGGCCCACGCCAAGAGCGACGCCCTCTTCCTGCACTGTCTCCCTGCCGACCGTGGCTACGAGGTGAGCGCCGACGTGATCGACGGCCCGCAGAGTGTCATCTGGGACGAGGCGGAGAACCGCCTGCACGCCCAGAAGGCCCTCCTCGTCTGGCTGCTGCGCCAGCCGTAGCAGCCACGCAGTACCGCGCGGGCCGGGAGGCCCCGCACTCTAAGCTTGAAGTTCAGAACACCATAAGGGAGTAAAAGTGGCGGAACGTGTTGTGCTCGCATACTCGGGGGGTCTCGACACCTCGGTCGGCATCGGTTGGCTGAAAGACGCCACCGGTAAAGACGTCGTCGCTCTGGCGATCGATGTCGGCCAAGAGGGCGAGGACATGGAGGTCATCCGCCAGCGCGCGCTTGACTGCGGCGCTGTCGAGGCCGTCGTCATCGACGCCCGCGATGAATTCGCGAACGACTACCTGATGCCGGCCCTGAAGGCCAACGCCCTGTACCAGAAGCGGTACCCGCTGGTCAGTGCGCTCAGCCGTCCCCTCATCGCCAAGCACCTCGCCTCGACCGCGATCGCGCTCGGCGCAGACAGTGTGGCGCACGGCTGCACGGGCAAGGGAAACGACCAGGTTCGCTTCGAGGCAGCCGTCGCTGCCCTCGCGCCCGACCTCATCTCGCTGGCGCCGGTGCGCGACTTCGCCCTCACCCGCGACAAGGCGATCGTCTACGCGGCCGAGCACAACCTGCCCATCGTGCAGTCGAAGAAGAGCCCGTACTCCATCGACCAGAACGTGTGGGGCCGCGCCGTCGAGACCGGCTTCCTCGAAGATCCGTGGAACGCGCCGATCGAAGACCTCTACACCTACTCCGAAGACCCGGCGATCGCACGTCCGGCCACCGAAGTGACGATCACATTCACCGAAGGCATCCCGACCGCGATCGACGGCAAGCCCGTCACTCCGCTGGAGGCCGTCGTGCAGCTGAACAGGCTCGCCGGCGCCCAGGGTGTCGGCCGCATCGACATCGTGGAAGACCGTCTTGTCGGCATCAAGAGCCGCGAGGTCTACGAGTCTCCCGCCGGTCTCACCCTCATCGCCGCCCACGAGGAGCTCGAGAACCTGACGATCGAGCGCGATCTCGCGCGCTACAAGCGCGGTGTCGAGTCGAAGTGGTCGGAGCTCGTCTACGACGGGCTCTGGTTCTCGGGCCTCAAGCGTTCGCTCGACGTCTTCATCGACGACACGCAGCGCTACGTCTCCGGCGAGGTGCGCCTCGAACTGCACGCGGGCAAGGCGACCGTCACCGGGCGAAAGAGCGAGCAGAGCCTCTACGACTTCGATCTCGCCACCTACGACACGGGCGACACCTTCGACCAGTCGCAGGCGAAGGGCTTCATCGAGATCTGGTCGCTCCCCTCGAAGATCTCGGCTCGCCGCGACCACGCCGCGGGCGGATCGATCGAAGCGTAGTTCCGTGGCCGACAATCGAGCGAGCGAAGCGGGCGCCCTCTGGGGTGGCCGCTTCGCCAGCGGACCCTCACCCGAACTCCTGGCCCTGAGTAAGTCGACCCAGTTCGACTGGCAGCTCTGGCCGTACGACATCGCCGGCTCCCGGGCGCACGCGAAGGCGCTGGCGGAGGCCGGGTACCTCACGACGGAGGAGCTCGCTGCCATGTCGGACGGGCTCGACCGGTTGCGCGACGCGATCGAATCGGGAGAGTTCGCTGCTGCCGAGTCCGACGAAGACGTGCATTCGGCCCTCGAGCGGGGACTGACCGTCTACGCGGGAGCAGAACTCGGCGGCAGGCTCCGGGCGGGTCGGAGTCGAAACGACCAGATCGCGACGCTTGTGCGTCTGTATCTGCTCGACCACGGTCGCTCGATCGGCCACCTCGTCATCCAGCTCATCGATGCGATCGCGTCCCAGGCTGCGGCGCACCCGAACGCGCCGATGCCGGGACGCACGCATCTCCAGCACGCCCAGCCGGTGTTGCTGTCCCACCACCTCCTCGCGCATGCCTGGCCGCTGGTGCGAGATCTCGAACGGCTCCGCGACTGGAGTGTGCGGGCATCCGAGTCGCCGTATGGCGCCGGGGCGCTCGCCGGCAGTTCGCTCGGCCTCGATCCCGCGCTCGTCGCTCGGGAGCTCGGACTCACGGGTGGCCCCATGCCGAACTCGATCGATGCGACGGCGAGTCGCGATGTGGTCGCCGAGTTCGCCTTCGTCACCAGCATGATCGGCATCAACCTCTCGCGCTTCGCCGAGGAGATCATCGTCTGGGCGACCCGCGAGTTCGGTTTCGTGAAGCTGCACGACAGTTATTCGACGGGTTCGTCGATCATGCCGCAGAAGAAGAATCCCGACATCGCCGAACTGGCGCGGGGCAAGTCCGGCCGGCTGATCGGCAACCTCACGGGGTTGCTCGCCACCCTCAAGGGTCTTCCGCTCGCCTACAACCGCGACATCCAGGAAGACAAAGAGCCCGTCTTCGACACAGTCGAACAACTCGAGGTTCTGCTCCCGGCCTTCACGGGCATGGTGGCTTCCCTGACGTTCCACACCGATCGCCTTGCCGAACTGGCTCCGCAGGGTTTCTCGCTGGCGACCGACGTCGCCGAATGGCTGGTCAAGCAGGGCGTCGCCTTCCGTGATGCGCACGAGATCAGCGGCGACCTGGTGAGGTTCTGCGAGGCGAACGGGCTCGAACTGCACGAGCCGACAGATGAACAGCTTCTGGCCGTCTCCCCGCATCTCTCACCGGATGTGCGCACCGTCGTCACCGTCGAAGGTTCGATTGCGAGCCGCACCGGAGCCGGCGGAACGGCCGGCGTGCGCGTGGCCGAACAGCTCAGCCACCTCACCGAGCTGGTGCGAGAACTCCGCGACGCGATCTCGGGAACACCCCACGACAGTGAGGCCACCCTGGCCGAGCCTCTGATCTACCACCCCAAGGGAACAGTGTGACGCTCGACAACGATGACCGCGCCAAGCGCCGAAAGTCCACCTCCAACGAGTCGTATCCTCCGCTCCCCGAAGGCGACCGGGACATCCGCAACCACCCGCTCTACAAGACGCCGTGGTGGCGGAAGACCCTGAAGCCGTACGTCTTCTGGATCATCATCGCCGTCGCGGCGGCGATCGTGGTCACCGCTGTGATCCTGACGCTGTCGCTCGGCATCGCGCTCTTCTGACAGATCAGGCGAACCCGACGATGCCGGGTCACACCGCGAAGCTGCCGGGCGAACCTCTCCGTGGCCCGGACCGAACGTGGTTCTCACGCCCGGCGGTCGAAATCGCGCCCCAGCTGCTCGGCGGCATCCTGAGTCGCACCTCACCGGAGGGCCGAGTGTCGGTCCGCATCACCGAGGTCGAGGCCTATCTCGGCGTGGGGGAGGATCCCGGATCGCACTCCTTCCGAGGCAGGACCGCCTCGAACGCGGCCATGTTCGGCGAACCCCTGCACCTGTACACGTACTTCACCTACGGCATGCACACCTGTGCCAACATCGTCTGTTCGCCGGAGGGGTCGGCGAGTGGTGTGCTCATCCGTGCCGGCGAGATCGTCGAGGGCGCCGAGCTCGCAGGGCACCGCCGCGGATCGTCCGTGAAACAGCGCGACCTCGCTCGCGGCCCGGCCCGACTGGTGGTCGCTCTCGGCATCCCGCTCGCCGATGGGGGTGCCGACCTCACCGCGTCGCCGTATGAGCTTCGGATGCCCGTGCATCCGGTCGCCGTCGAGACCGGCCCGCGCACGGGTCTCGGTGGTCCCGGCGGAACACCCGAGTATCCGTGGCGCTTCTGGATCCCGGGCGACTCGACCGTCTCGCCCTACAAACGTCACCCCAGGTTGCCCGCCATCGATCTTCCCTGACGGAGGTACTCTGGAGGGCGTGTCTTCCCCTGTGCCTGTAGCGCTCTCCGACCAGAACAACGATCCGACCTTCGACTCCGTGTGGGACGAACTTCTGTGGCGGGGCCTGGTGCACGTCTCGACGGATGCGTCCGAACTGCGGGACCTCCTGGCAGGAGACCCGATCACCTTCTACTGCGGATTCGATCCGACCGCTCCGAGCCTGCATCTGGGCAACCTCGTACAGCTGTTGCTGATGCGCCGACTCCAGCTGGCCGGGCATCACCCACTCGCGCTGGTGGGTGGCTCGACCGGCCTGATCGGTGATCCGCGGCCCACCGCCGAGCGAACACTGACCGCGCGCGAGACCGTGGCCGAATGGGTCGGGTACCTGCAGGCGCAGATCTCCCGGTTCCTGAGCTTCGAGGGTGACAACCAGGCGCTCCTCGTCAACAACCTCGACTGGACCGCGCCGCTCAGCGCCATCGACTTCCTCCGGGACATCGGCAAGTACTTCCGGGTCGGAACGATGTTGAAGAAAGATGCGGTGAGCGCGCGGTTGAACTCCGATGCGGGCATCAGCTATACCGAGTTCAGCTACCAGATCCTGCAGGGTCTCGACTACCTCGAGCTCTACCGCACCCACGGGTGTGTGCTCCAGACCGGGGGCAGCGACCAGTGGGGCAATCTCACGAGTGGCACCGACCTGATCCGGCGGGCGGAACAGACCTCTGTGCACGCGATCGGAACACCCCTGATCACCAACTCCGACGGCACGAAGTTCGGCAAGAGCGAGGGTAATGCTGTCTGGTTGGATGACCGGCTCACCTCGCCCTACGCCTTCTACCAGTTCTGGCTGAACACCGACGACGCCGATGTCATCGACCGTCTCAAGATCTTCACGTTCCTGAGTCGTGCCGAGCTCGATCGGCTTGCCGCCCGGGTGGCTGACGAACCCTTCCGGCGGGAGGCGCAGCGGACGCTCGCGCAGGAGGTCACTTCTCTGGTGCACGGCCGAGCCGCAACGGATGCCGCTGTCGCGGCCGCGGCGGCACTGTTCGGTAACGGCGATCTCGCGGATCTCGACGAGGGCACGCTCCGTCAGGCTCTGGGGGAGTTGACGACAGTGACGCTCTCCGGAAGTACCCCTGTGCTCCAGGCGCTGGTCGAGAGTGGACTCTGTTCATCGGTCGGTGAAGCTCGCCGAGCGATGGTCCAGGGCGGGGTGTACGCCAACAATGCGAAGGTGACCGATGATTCCCGAACGGTGGAATCCCTCGCGCTGGCCGGCGGGATCGTTGTGCTCCGCCGCGGAAAGAAGACGGCGGCCGGCATCCTGATCGTCTAGTTCCGCATGATTCCGGGGCGACACGCCCGAGAAACAGCAGAGATTTGCCAGACGGGAAACATGCCCGTAATGTTCTTTCTTGTCACCCCAAAGGTTCGGAAAGCGGAAGAGCTTACCGGCCTCAAGCGGGGCCATCCCCAGCAGTGAAAACCTCGAAGTGAAACGGATTCGTCCGGTTCGGTTCCTGAGTTTGGGCACAGCTGGTCGGATGTAGATATATAGTAGTCGAGTTGCCTGTTCCGGTCTCTGTCGTCAAGACAGACCAGCTGGGGCGGAGCGTCCGATCTTTGAGAACTCAACAGCGTGCACATTGTCAAATGCCAAATCCCCGTGGCACCTTTTTGGTGTCCGGGTTCCTTTGGGAAATTGAAATTAGTAGGCCCTTCTTTGGGAGGGTTTA
>NZ_NBXA01000015.1 GCF_003399625.1 Subtercola boreus
GTTTCGGCGGCCATAGCGAGAGGGAAACGCCCGGCAACATTCCGAACCCGGAAGCTAAGACTCTCAGCGCCGATGGTACTGCAAGGGAGACCTTGTGGGAGAGTAGGACACCGCCGGACCCACATTACGAATTAAGCCCAACCCTCACCGGTTGGGCTTCTTTCGTTTAACCCCCAATACCTGCTGCCGAGAGCCCCCCGCCTCACCCTTTTGGTCCATACACCTTTGAGGGGACGCTTCGCTCGTCGCTCGGTCATCCGTCGAATGATTACCCCATCCACAAAAGACATACCTAGGGGGTATTCGATGAAGACGAATGACGAGTTCGAAACAACCGGAGCAAAGAGGCTCATCGAGCGGCGAACGGTGGTCAGGACGGCCGCTTGGAGTGTGCCTGCCATCGCACTCGCAATCGGGGTCCCCGCTCACGCGGCGTCAGGCGACGTCAACGTCGGTGCCTTCACTCTCACCGCGACATCCGGGCTACTCGGATTGATTGTTCCCGGATTCCGTCTCAAGGCGGGGACGGTTGCGCTTCCTGTCGGAACCACGGTTGCCATCACGGGCAACGGGCTCGTCAACGTCGGTGTGATCGGCGTGACCGGAGGAACGGCTTCGGCCAATGTACTCAGCCCGACCAGCGCGCTGTACACGCTCACGTCGGAGTTGGCGGCCGGTGCCACCATCAGTTTCCTGAGCACGGTGTCGATCAACCTCGCGTTCGCCTTCTCCGCGGTCGCAGCGCTTCCTACGGGTTACATGTCGACGGGCGCCAAGTCGTCTGCCGGTCTCAGCTGCACGGCGGTCCTCTGTTCTGCAACCTGATCGATTCGACCTTTCTCTTCGGGAAGCCCGGCCTGCTCAGCAGGCCGGGCTTCTTTCGTGGGAACGGTAGACTCGTTCCACATCTACACAGCGCGCACCAGACGACAGGAGTGTCATGAGCGATTCGCCAGACAGGGAGAAGCGGCCCGGGCGTCGACAGGACGGTGCGCGATCTGACGGGCCCCGGAACGGGTCCGATCGGCCGAGAGGCACCCGCCCGCCGCAGAAGTCCGGGGAGAAGAAGCTCTGGACGAGTGACGGCAAGCCGGCTCGGAGTGCCGCCCCCGGCGCGAGGGACAAAGCCAACCGCGGAGGCTACCGCGACGAGGGCCTCACCCCTGAGGAGCTCCGACAGCGGGAGCTCCGTGCCGTTCGGCCGCACCACGACGATCCGGACGTTCCCGAAGACGTCTCGGTGAAGGAGCTCGACAAGGGCGCGTTCAATGAGCTGAAGACGCTGTCGAAGGAGAACGCCGAGGGCGTGGCCAAACACCTCGTCATGGTGGCGCGCCTGATTGAGAGCGACCCCGAACTGGCGCACAAGCACGCGACATCCGCCTCCCGTCGGGCCGGCCGCATAGCCATGGTCCGGGAGACTCTGGCGATCACCGCCTATGCCACCGGGGACTTCGCCCTGGCGATCCGGGAGCTCCGTACGTATCGACGTATCTCGGGTTCGAACGAGCAGCTCGCTCTCATGGTCGACAGCGAACGCGGACTCGGCCGACCCGACAGGGCGCTCGAGCTCGGCCGGTCGGTTCCGCGTGAGAGTCTCACGCCTGCCTCGCAGGTTGCGGTGGCGATTGCCATGTCCGGTGCGCGGCTCGACCAGGGGCAGCCGGAAGCCGCACTCGCCGAGCTGCACATTCCCCAGCTCGACGCCAAGCGCGCCTACACCTACAGCCCCGAGCTGTTCTGGGCCTATGCCGAGGTGCTCGACGACCTCGGCCGGCAGGGTGAGGCGGCCGAGTGGCGGGAGAACGCCGACCGGGCGGAGGCGGCGCTGTACGCAGCATCCACCGACGAGGACGACGACCTGGTCGAGGTCTTCGAAGAAGAGGGTTCGGACGACGACGGCTCGCCCGATGCAACGCCTGACACGTCGCCTGACACAACGGAAGACACGACGGTTGAACCTGTTCCCGAAACGAAGGAGTAGAGCTGTGGCATCCACCCCCCTCGACGGCGTCGACGTCATCCTCGCGGATCTCGACGGTGTGGTCTACACCGGCAGGAATGCGATCGAGCATGCTGTGGATGCCCTCGGCCGGGCCGTGCGCGATGGCGTGGCTGTCGGCTACATCACCAACAATGCATCGCGTACCGACGTGCAGGTGGCAGAACATCTGACCAGCTTCGGTCTCACCGTGGCTCCGCGGGATGTCGTCACGAGCCCCCAGGCGGCCGTGCTGCTGTTGGCAGGGCTCGTTCCCGCCGGCTCGACGATCCTCGTGGTCGGTGGGGAGGGGCTCACGAGCGAGGTCGAGAAGGCTGGCTTCAGCGTCACCCGGCAGGCGTCGGACAATCCTGCAGCGGTCATCCAGGGATTCGCGCCGACGGTGGCGTGGACCGACCTCGCGCAGGCGAGCTTCGCGTTGCACACGGGCATTCCGTGGGTGGCGACAAACACGGACTGGACCATTCCGGTGGAGGGCGGCATTGCCCCGGGCAACGGAACCCTCGTCTCGGCCGTACACACCGCGGTCGGCATACTGCCGGTCGTGGGCGGAAAGCCTGAGAAGGCGATCTTTGACGCAGCGGTGGAACGGTTCGACGCGAAGACACCGCTCTTCATCGGCGACCGACTCGACACCGACATCGTGGGCGCCAATCGTGCGGGCATGAGGTCTGTACACGTGCTGACCGGGATCGACGGGCCCAAGCAGCTGCTCGCCGCCGACAAGGACTCCCGTCCGACCTTCATCCTGGACGACCTGCGCGGGCTGTTCGAGCCGTACCCCGAGACGGAGTTCTCGAAAGACGGCAACACCGCTACGGTCGGTTCGGCGGTCGTGCGCCTGAGGGGAGATGCGATCGAGGTTGTGCGGCCGGGGGAGAGTTCGGTCGACAGGTTGCGTGCAGCGTCATCGCTCATCTGGGCATCCGGTCGCCCCATCTACGGCCTGCAGGTCGCGCCTGAGCTCTACAGCTGAGGCGTCGGGTAGCCTGAAGGGGTGACGGACGAAAGCAGCGAGGTCGGCGGTGAGGCGCTCGAAGGTGAGCTGCTGACGCGCCTGCGGGTGATCGAGGACCAGCCGCTTGCGGCGCGTTCGACCGCCTACGTGCAGCTTCACGATGAATTGCGGAGCCGCCTCGAGGGCGGAGACGCCCCCGGTTCCCGTGCCTGAGTTCGAGGACGGCGACGGCCAGGCGCTCGGGTTCGCGGAGGGGAGCCGGCTGGACTCCGCGCTGGCGTCCACCGGCCTGGCGCGCTCCCGCAACCACGCGGCACAGTTGATCGCCGACGGGTTCGTGAGCGTCGACGGCGTCGTGGTGGTCAAACCGTCGGCGAAGGTGTTCGGCGGGCAGGAGCTGCGGGTCGAGGGCAGCGACCACTACGTGAGTCGTGGTGCGGGCAAGCTGGTCGCTGCGCTCGACGCGTTCACCGGTGTCGTCGTCACGGGGCGGCTCGCTCTGGATGCCGGGGCGTCCACCGGCGGATTCAGCCAGGTTCTGCTGGAGCGTGGTGCGCGGGCCGTGCTCGCCGTCGATGTCGGTCACCGCCAGCTGTCGCCGGTGCTGGCGACGGATGCCCGGGTGAGCGTGGTGGAGGGGTACAACATCCGCTACGGCACGCCGGAGACGCTCGCCGCAGCGTCGGGCGTGACGGAGGCCCCCGCGCTGGTGGTCGCCGACCTGTCGTTCATCTCCCTCGTCACCGTGCTGCCGGCTCTCGTGGCCCTCGCTCGGCCCGATGCGGACTTCGTGCTGCTGGTCAAGCCGCAGTTCGAGGTGGGCAGGACGGGCATCCGCGAAGGCGTCGTGCGAAACGCCGGGCTCCGGGCAGACGCCATCACGGGTGTGCTCTGGGCGGCTTTCGACGCCGGTCTCGGCACGGCGGGGCTCATCTCGTCCCCAGTCGTCGGAAACGCGGGGAATCACGAGTATCTGGTCTGGCTGAGCGCCTCGGCCGGAACCAATCCGACAGAATGGTTGCACCGCGCACATTCACTTTCAGGAGCACAGACGTCGTGACGACACCCCGCTACTTCCTCGTCGTGCTGCACACCGGGCGTCGCGATTCGGTCGATGCCGCCGTGCAGGTCTGCGACCAGCTGGCGGCCTCCGGGGTGACCCCGGTGCTCTCGCCGAGCGACCTCGACGACATCTCCGAGCGTCTGACCGATCCGTCGATCATCGCCCTGCTCGGTGTCGACGTTCAGACGGCCGGGCTCGAGCTGGTGATCGTGCTGGGTGGTGACGGCACCATCCTCCGCGCGGCGGAGGTCGTTCGCGGCTGCCCCGTCCCCCTTCTGGGCGTGAACCTCGGGCATGTGGGATTCCTGGCCGAGAGCGAACGGGAAGACCTGAGGGCATCGGTCGAGCGGGTTCTTCAGGGTGACTACATCGTGGAGGAGCGCATGACGCTCGACGTCGTCGTCACGCATCGCTCCGAGGTGGTGCACACGGGCTGGGCCCTGAACGAGGCGACCGTCGAGAAGGCGAGCCGGGAGCGGATGATCGAGGTGGTCATCGAGGTGGATGGCCGGCCCCTGTCGAGCTTCGGGTGCGACGGGGTGGTCATGGCCACGCCGACCGGTTCCACCGCCTATGCGTTCTCGGCCGGCGGGCCCATCGTGTGGCCGAGCCTCGATGCGCTGCTGTTCGTGCCGCTGAGCCCGCATGCACTGTTCTCGCGTGCGCTGGTGATCGGCCCCGAGTCGGTGCTCGCCGTCGAGATGCTCGAACGCACCCCCGGTGCCGGTGTGCTCTGGTGCGACGGCCGGCGGGGGTTCGACCTGCCCGCGGGCTCCCGCATCGAGTCGCGGAGGTCGGCGGTGCCGGTGCGCCTCGCCCGGCTGACCCACGGCCCGTTCTCCGACCGGCTGGTGCGCAAGTTCGCGCTGCCCGTCGAGGGCTGGCGTGGCCCGGTCGAGCGCCATGAGTGACGCGGCGGGCGGTGTGATCGACGAGATCACGATCCGCGACCTCGGTGTGATCGCCGAGGCGGTTCTGCCGCTCGGTCCGGGCTTCACGGCGGTGACCGGGGAGACCGGTGCCGGCAAGACGATGGTGGTGCAGGCGCTCGGTCTGCTGATGGGTGAGCGGGCTGTGGCCGGCCAGGTTCGGGTGGGCAGCGCACAGACCTGGGTGGAGGGGCGCTGGCGTGTTCCGCTCGACGGAGTCGTGGCAGACCGGGTGCGGGATGCGGGGGGCGAGGTCGAGCCGATCGAACCCGGGCCGATCGAACCCGGGCCGAGCGAGACCGGGCCGAGCGAATCCGGGGCGACCGAGACCGGTGCGATCGAACCCGGGGTGAGCACATCCGGGGCGAGCAGAGACGGGGCGGGTTCGCCCGGTCGCGGCGTGCTGGCCGAGCTGATCCTGTCCCGGTCGGTGTCGGGAGAGGGCCGGAGCCGCGCGATCGTCGGCGGGAGGAGTGCTCCGGTGGGCGTTCTGGGTGAACTCGGTGAGAGCCTGGTGGTGGTGCATGGCCAGTCCGACCAGCTCAGGCTCCGGTCATCCACCGAGCAGAGATCCGCGCTCGACCGGTTCGCCGGGCGAGCATTCCGCGAATCCCTCGACGGCTACGAAGATGCCTTCCGCTCCTGGCAGGCGCTGCGGGACGAACTCGAGACGCTGGTGACGCAGCGCGAAGCGCGCATCCGGGAGGCCGAGGCGCTGCGGGTTGCCGTGACCGAGATCGATGCGCTCGCGCCGGTGGCAGGGGAGGAGGAGTCTCTCGCCGAACGCGCCAGTCGGCTCACGAACCTCGAAGACCTGCGGCTCGCGGCGGCTTCTGCGCGGGAGTCGATCTCGTCGAACGAGCTCGACGGCCGGGCCGACACGGTGGGGCTGCTCGACTCCGCGCTCCGCCAGCTGGAGCGGGTGGTTGCCCATGACGGCGCGCTGCAACCGATCGTCGAGTCGCTGGCCAGCGCGTCGTTCCTGGTCGCCGAGATCTCGACCCAGCTCTCGAGCTACCTGGCCGAGCTCGACACCGACGGCGGCACGGAGCTCGACGAGGTGCAGGACCGTCGCGCGGCCCTGTCGGTGCTTGCGCGCAAGTACGGCCCCACCATCGACGACGTGATCGTCTACTTCGAGAGTGCCGGGCCGCGCCTGATCGAGCTCGACAACGACTCCGACCGCATCGAGGAGCTGACGGATGCCGTGGCCGACGCCCTGGGCCTCGCCGAGACGCTCGCCGCCGACGTGAGCGACGCGCGGATCGAGGCGGCCGGCCGGTTGAGCGGTCTGGTCTCCGACGAACTCCGCGCACTCGCCATGGGCGGATCGCGTCTCGTGGTCGAGGTGCTGCCGGGAACGGAGCTCACCCCGACCGGCCGCGACACGGTGCACTTCCTGTTGGCCTCGCACGCCGGGGCCGAGCCGCGGCCGCTCGGCCGGGGAGCGTCGGGCGGTGAACTCTCCCGCATCATGCTCGCGATCGAGGTGGTGCTGGCGGCGACGGATCCGGTTCCCACGTTCGTGTTCGACGAGGTCGATGCGGGCGTCGGGGGAGCATCCGCGATCGAGATCGGCCGACGGCTCGCCCAGCTGGCCCGCGGATCGCAGGTCATCGTGGTGACGCACCTCGCCCAGGTTGCCGCTTTCGCGACGAACCACCTCTCGGTCGTCAAAGACAGCGAGGGCGCCGTCACGGAGTCGAGTGTGAAGCAGCTCACCGGAGAAGACCGGGTGGCCGAGATGGCACGGCTGCTGTCGGGGCTGCCCGACTCCGAGAGCGGGCTCGCGCACGCCCGCGAACTGATCGAGCTGGCGGCGACAGGCCGGTGACGGGCATCCATACTGTTAGAGTGGAACTCCGTGGATGATGATCAAAACGGAACGCTGTTGAACGCTTCGACCAAGTCGGACAAACTGACGAAACATATCTTCGTGACCGGCGGTGTCGTCTCCAGCCTCGGCAAGGGGCTCACGGCTGCCAGCCTCGGAAACCTCCTCACGGCGCGCGGGCTGCACGTCGTGATGCAGAAGCTCGACCCGTACCTGAACGTCGATCCGGGAACGATGAACCCGTTCCAGCACGGCGAGGTCTTCGTGACGGACGACGGCGCGGAGACTGACCTCGACATCGGGCACTACGAGCGTTTTCTGGACATCAACCTGAACCAGGCCGCCAACGTGACGACGGGCCAGATCTACTCGAGCGTCATCGCGAAGGAGCGGAGGGGTGAGTACCTCGGCGACACCGTGCAGGTCATCCCGCACATCACCGATGAGATCAAGCGCCGCATGCGCCTGCAGGCGCAGGGCGAGGACGCCCCCGACGTGATCATCACCGAGATCGGCGGAACGGTCGGCGACATCGAGTCGCAGCCCTTCCTCGAGTCGGCCCGCCAGGTGCGCCACGAGCTCGGCCGCAGCAACGTGTTCTTCGTGCACGTGTCGCTGGTGCCATACATGAACGCCTCGGGTGAGCAGAAGACCAAGCCCACGCAGCACTCCGTGGCCGCACTCCGGTCGATCGGCATCCAGCCCGACGCACTGGTGCTGCGAAGCGATCGGCCCGTCTCCGACTCGAACAAGCGCAAGATCGCGCTGATGTGCGATGTCGACGAAGACGCGGTCGTGAACGCGATCGACGTGCCCTCGATCTACGACATCCCGACGATGTTGCACGACCAGAAGCTCGACGCCTACATCATCGACCACTTCGGCCTGACGACGAACGACGTCGATTGGTCGGGATGGTCCGCCCTCCTCGAAGCCGTTCACGAACCCAAGCACGAGGTCACGATCGGCCTCGTCGGCAAGTACATCGACCTGCCCGACGCCTACCTCTCGGTGACCGAGGCGCTCAAGGCCGGTGGGTTCGCCCACCGCACCAAGGTCACGCTCAAGTGGATCGCCTCCGACAGCTGCGAGACGCCGGAGATGGCAGCCAAGGAGCTCGGCGAGATCGACGGCATCTGCGTGCCCGGCGGGTTCGGAGTGCGCGGCATCGAGGGCAAGCTCGGCGCCCTCCGGTTCGCGCGCGAGAACGGGATCCCGACGCTCGGACTCTGCCTCGGCCTCCAGTGCATGGTCATCGAGTACGCCCGGAACGTGGTGGGTCTCGGCGACGCCTCGTCGAGCGAGTTCAACCCCGACACGCCCTTCCCTGTGATCGCGACGATGGCCGAGCAGGTGGACATCATCGCCGGCGGCGACCTCGGCGGCACCATGCGACTCGGGCTGTACGAGGCGAAGCTCGCCCCGGGCTCGCTGGTCGAGTCGCTCTACGGTGCGCCGAGCATCGAGGAGCGCCACCGTCACCGCTACGAGGTCAACAACCACTACCGTGGCCAGATCGCCGACGCCGGCCTGTGGTTCTCCGGCACCTCGCCCGACGACCACCTCGTCGAGTTCGTCGAGCTGCCGAAGGATGCCCACCCGTACTATGTGGGAACCCAGGCGCACCCGGAGCTCCGGTCGCGCCCGAACCGCGCGCATCCGCTGTTCGACGGTCTGATCTCTGCCGCGCTCGAGCGCCAGGAGGCGACCCGCCTGTTCCCGACCGACGCCTAGGAAGGCCCGTTGTGACCGAGAGCATTCCGTCGCCGCTCCGCGATGAGCCGGACGACCAGCGGATCACGTCGAGCGAGGTCGTCTTCGACGGCAAGATCTGGGACGTGCGGCGGGAGACCTTCGTCTACAACGGCGCCGACACGGTGCGGGAGTTCGTCGACCACACGGGCGCCGTGGCGATCGTCGCGCTCGACGAGAACGACCGGATGCTGCTCATCAAGCAGTACCGGCACCCGATCCGGGCCCGGGAGTGGGAGATCCCGGCGGGGCTGCTCGACATCGCGGGGGAGGACTTCCTGGTGGCGGCCCAGCGCGAGCTCGCCGAGGAGGCCGACCTCGAAGCCGACCGCTGGAACGTGCTCACCGACTACGCGACGACCCCGGGTGGCAACAACGAGTTGATCCGCATCTACCTGGCCAGAGACGTGAGGCCGACCGCCGACGCGTTCGAGCGCGAAGACGAAGAGGCCGATATCGAGGTGCGCTGGGTCGACCTCGACGAGGTGGTGGATGCCGTGCTCCGCCGTGAGCTGCAGAATCCGAACCTCGTGATCGCCTCCCTCGCGCTCGCGGCGAGCCGGTCACGCGGGTGGGTCTCGCTCGGCGCGGCCGACGCCCCGTGGCCGGAGTACTCGCGACTGCACCCGATCGCCTCCTGACGGCTGGGCGGCTGCCGGTGTCGGCGATCGACGACGTGATCGACGGGTACCTCCGGCACGTCACGATCGAGCGGGGGCTCTCGGCCAACACGCTGGCCGCCTACCGGCGCGACCTCGGGCGGTATGCGGCGTGGTTGGCGGCCGCGGGCATCCAGAGCCCGCAGGCGGTCGGGGAGGCGCACATCGCTGCCTTCACGCGGCAGTTGCAGACGCTTCCCGAGGCGGGGGTCGCCACGAAACCGCTGGCCGCGACATCCGTGGCCCGCATCGTGTCGTCTGTGAGGGGCCTCCACCGGTTCCTGGCCGAGGAGGGCGAGACGCCGACGGATGCCGCGCGGGAGGTCAAGCCGCCGAAGCTCGGTCTTCGGCTGCCGAAGGCGATCACGATCGCCCAGATGACGACGCTGCTCGAGGCGACGGCGGGGGACGATCCGCTCGCCCTGCGCGACAGGGCGCTGCTGGAAGTGCTGTATGCAACGGGTGCCCGGGTCTCGGAGATCGTGGCGCTGAACGTCGACGATGTGGGGAGCGACGACGATTTCGTGCGGGTGGTCGGCAAGGGCAGCAAGCAGCGGGTGGTGCCGGTGGGGAGCTTTGCGCGGGCAGCGCTGGATGCGTACCTGGTGCGGGTGCGGCCGCTGTTCTCCGCCCGCGGACGGGCGACCCCCGCCCTGTTCCTGGGGCTGCGGGGCGATCGGCTGAGTCGGCAGGGCGCGTGGCTTGTCATCCAAGCGGCAGCGAAGCGCGCGGGGCTCGAGACGCACATCTCCCCTCACACGTTCCGGCATTCGTTCGCGACACACCTGATCACGGGTGGGGCAGATGTGCGGGTCGTGCAGGATCTCCTCGGGCACGCGTCGGTGACGACGACGCAGATCTACACGCAGGTGACCGCCGACACGCTGAGGGACATGTACCAGACGGCGCATCCGCGGGCCAGGTGACGCCTCACATTCGGGCGGGGGTCGGCGCGGTTCGCCGGGTGTAGCGGTGTGCGCGGGTAGAATCGTGGCACCGCCCTGGGAGAGGTCGGGGTACGTGAGGAGCACCGCCTGTGACGGCCAAGAAGAACGCCAGTGCACCCATGGAACACGGTGCCTCTGAGCTTCCGGGCCTCGAGGCGCCCGTTCTCGGCCCGACCGGCCGCCCGAAGCGGGTGTTCCCGCAGCCCGCGCCGCTGAAGAGCCACGGGCCCGCGCGGATCATCTCCCTCTGCAACCAGAAGGGCGGCGTCGGCAAGACCACGACCACCGTCAACCTCGGGGCGACGCTGGCGGATGACGGGCGACGCGTTCTCGCGATCGACTTCGATCCGCAGGGCGCTCTCTCGGCCGGGCTCGGCGTCGACACGCACGACAGCCTCACCATCTACGACCTGCTGCTCGGCACCGAGAAGGATCCGCGCAAGGTCATCCGGTCGACGAGTGTTCCGAACTTCGACATCATCCCCGCGAACATCGACCTGTCGGCCGCCGAGGTGCACCTCATCAGCGAGGTGGCCCGGGAGACGATCCTCGCCCGGGTGCTTCGGAAGGTCAGCGACGACTACGACGTCATCCTCATCGACTGCCAGCCCTCGCTCGGCCTGCTCACGGTGAACGCGCTGACCGCGAGCCACGGCGTGCTGATCCCTCTCGAATGCGAGTTCTTCGCGCTTCGCGGTGTCGCCCTGCTCGTCGAGACGATCGAGAAGGTGAAGGACAGGCTGAACCCTGCCATCAAGCTCGACGGCATCCTCGCGACGATGTACGACTCGCGCACCCTCCACTCGCGGGAGGTCATGCAGCGCGTGGTCGACGCGTTCGGGCCCGAGGTGCTCGAGACGGTGATCGGGCGAACGATCAAGTTCCCTGACGCGAGCGTCTCCGGTACCCCGATCACCCAGTTCGCCCCCGATCATCCGGCGGCGACTGCGTACCGCCAGCTGGCCCGAGAACTGGTCTTCCGTGGCGCGGTCGCCTAGGGCCGCACTGGTTGCTGAGCGTGGGGCCCCGGATGTGGCGGCCGCCGCTCCCGGGTTCTCGCTGACTCTGTCGAACTTCGAGGGCCCGTTCGATCTGTTGCTGTCGCTGATCTCGAAGCACGAGGTCGACATCACCGAGATCGCCCTGAGCGCGGTGACCGACGAGTTCCTGGGCTACCTGAGAAACCTCGACTCCGAGGAGGAGCTGGAGCGGGCATCCGAGTTCCTCGTCGTGGCGGCGACGCTGCTCGACCTGAAGATCGTCGGGCTGCTGCCGCAGGGCGAGCTTGTGGACGCCGAGGATGTGGCGCTGCTCGAGGCGCGCGACCTGCTGTTCGCCAGGCTTCTGCAGTACCGGGCGTTCAAGCAGGTGTCGTTGTGGTTCGCCTCCCACTTCGACGACGAAGGTCGCCGGCATGCGCGCGTTGTGCGACTGGAGGAGAAGTTCCGGCAGCAGACGCCCGAACTGGTGTGGTCGCTCAGCCCCGACGACTTCGCGGCGCTGGCCGTGCTGGCGCTGACGCCGCGCGAAGTTCCGGTCGTCGGGCTCGAGCATCTGCACGCACCCCTGGTGAGCATCCGGGAGCAGGCGGCGCATGTTGTGGCGACGCTCCGGTCGGGCGAGACCGTGTCGTTCCGGCGGCTGATAGAGGGGATCCTCGAGAAGGGGATCGTGGTGGCGCGGTTCCTCGCGGTGCTGGAGCTCTACCGGCACGCGGCGATCGCGTTCGAGCAGCTCGAACCGTTGGGCGAGCTGACGATCCGCTGGACGGCCGAGCACTGGTCGGAAGAGAATCTCTCGAATCTGGGGGCCGACTATGACAACTGAGACTGTGGCAGCTGAGACTGTGTCGCCGCCCCGCGAGCAGGCTCCGGATGATCATCCGATCGACCTCGAACGGGCGCTTGAAGCGATCCTGACGGTCGCCGACGAGCCGCAGAGCCTGATGACCCTGGCGACGGCGCTCGCGAGGCCCGTTGCAGCGGTGCGGCAGAGCATCGAACGGCTGGTCGCCGACTACGACGGCGAGAACGGCGGAGTGCGGCGGGGATTCGAGCTGCGCGAAGTGGCGGGCGGCTGGCGACTGTACGTGCGGAGCGAGTACGACCGGGTCGTTCGCGACTTCGTGGTGACCGAGAACCCGTCCAGGCTCTCCCAGGCCGCACTGGAGACGCTCTCGGTGATCGCCTACAAGCAGCCCATCACGAGAAGCGCGATCGCGTCGATCCGGGCGGTGAACGTGGATTCGGTCGTGCGCACCCTGCTCGGCCGCGGCCTCATCACCGAGGTCTCGACCGACGGCGAGACGGGCGCCATTTACTATGGAACGACAGACGTGCTCCTGACCCAGCTCGGTATCAACTCGCTTGACGAGCTCCCCAAGATCTCACCACTCCTCGCCGATGGTGCGGAAGGTTTCGATGACCAGTTCCAGTGAAGACGAACGCCCGGCTCCCGAGGGTGTGCGCCTCCAGAAGGTTCTGGCGGCAGCCGGCGTTGCGTCCCGTCGCGTGTCGGAAGAGCTGATCACTGCCGGCCGGGTGCGCGTGAACGGCGAAGTCGTTCGGGAACTCGGGCGCCGGATCGACCCCGACACCGACAAGGTCGCCGTCGACAACACGGCCGTGCAGCTCGACACGACCAAGCGCTATGTGCTGCTGAACAAGCCGGTGGGCATCGTCTCGTCGCTCGCCGACCAGCACGGCAGGCCCGACCTCTCACGCTTCACCTCGCAGTACGAGGAGCGGCTCTTCAACGTGGGCCGGCTCGACGCCGAGACGAGCGGCCTGCTCATCCTGACCAACGACGGCGAACTCGCGCATGTTCTGGCGCACCCGTCGTTCGGGGTGCTGAAGACGTACATCGCGCAGGTCGAGGGGCGCGTGGCTCCGCAGACGATCGCGAAGCTGACCAAGGGCGTCGAACTCGACGACGGGCCGATCGTGGCCGACAAGGCACGCCTGCTCGACTCGTCGAACTCCTCCAGCCTCGTGGAGGTGACACTGCACTCCGGCCGCAACCGCATCGTGCGCCGGATGCTCGAGGAGGTCGGTCACCCGGTCATCGAACTCGTGCGGCGGCAGTTCGGCCCATTGCATCTCGGGTCGCTGAAGGCCGGGGAGCTGCGGGACCTCACGCGCGAGGAGCTCGGGGCACTGCTGACGCTGTCGCGTGAGGCGAAGGCCGGGCCGGAGGCGGGCGCTTCGGGTTCTGCCGGCGCGGCAGGCGCTGCAGGCTCGAAGGGTGCAGCCGATCGTGGTTGAGAGCCGGCTCACCGGCTCCGTGCGTGTCGTCGGCGCAGGGCTCCTCGGCACCAGCATCGGTCTCGGCCTCCGCGCCCGCGGCGTCGACGTGATCGTGGCCGATGCGTCTCCCACCCACGTGAGCATCGCGGTCGACTATGGCGCGGGTCGCCCCGCGGCTCCGGATGATCGTCCCGCCCTCATCGTCGTGTGTGTTCCGCCCGATGTCACCGCGCACGTCGTCGCGGCCGAACTCGAAGCCTTCCCGCACGCGACGGTCACGGATGTCGCGAGCGTGAAGCTCAGCGTGCTGCATGAACTCCGGGCATCCGGAGCCGACGTCTCGCGCTACATCGGCACCCATCCGATGGCCGGCCGCGAGCGGGGCGGGCCCCTGCAGGGGCGTGCCGACCTCTTTCTCGGGCGGCCCTGGGTCGTGGCCGCGCACGATGGCATCTCCTACCAGCGGGGCGGGGTCATCGACGACCTCATCCTCGATCTCGGTGCCACGCTCATCGAGATGACGCCGGAGGCCCACGATGCGGGCGTCGCGCTGGTGTCGCACGTTCCGCAGGTGGTGTCGACGCTCATGGCGAGGCGGTTGGCCGACGCTCCTTCTGCTGCAGTGAACCTCGCGGGGCAGGGGCTTCGCGACGTGACCAGGGTTGCGGCGAGCGATCCGGGGCTCTGGGTGCAGATCCTGGGGGCGAATGCCGGGCCTGTGGTGGGCATCCTGAAGTCGTTCCGGTCGGATCTCGACCGTGTGATCGAGACGCTCGATGCGCCTGAAGCCGTGGGTGCGAGGCGCCGGCTCGCCGAGGAGCTGCTCGGTGGCAACGTGGGGGTGGCGCGCATCCCGGGCAAACACGGGCAGGACCGTCGGTTTGCGCAGCTGGTGGTGATGGTGGACGACCGGCCCGGCGAGCTCGCCCGGCTGGTGTCCGACATCGGTGAGGCCGGCGTGAACCTCGAAGACCTCCGGTTGGAGCATTCGCCGGGCGCACAGATCGGACTCGCGGAGATCGCCGTGGTGCCCGAGGCTGTGGCGGGGCTGACAGAGTGGCTCGGCGGACGCGGCTGGCGGATCGCCGGATGACGGATTCAGATGAGGACAACGGACAGGTGCGCGGCATGACGGAACGAGACACCTGGGACGGGCATCCGGGAACCCCCGTCGTCGTCGCGATCGACGGCCCGGCCGGCAGCGGCAAGTCGAGCGTCAGCAAGGCCGCCGCGCGAGAGCTCGGCTTCGCCTACCTCGACACCGGGGCCGCCTACCGGGCACTCGCATGGATGCTGCTCGACCGCGGCCTCGACGCCGAGAACCCCGAGGTCGTCGTCGCGTCGCTGCCCGAGTTCGAATTCGCCATCGGCACCGACCCCGACGACTACTTCGTGAAGGTCGGGCCCGATGATGTGACGATCGCGATCCGAGAGCCGTGGGTGACGAGCGAAGTGCGGCTCGTGGCGAGGCTGCCAGAGGTGCGTTCGTTCCTCACCGCGCTGTTCAGGAGCACCATCGCGGCGACATCCCGGCCCGGCATCGTCGTCGAGGGGCGGGACATCACAACGGTCGTCGCACCAGACGCCACAAGCCGGATCCTGCTCACCGCCTCGGAAGACGCTAGAATGAAGAGGCGTTCAGCAGAAATTGTCGGATCGACAGCCGCCGTTGTCGGCGAACAGCTGAGATCTCGTGACCGGGCTGACTCCCGGGTCGTCGACTTCATGAATGCCGCAGACGGGGTCACCACCGTCGATTCAACCGAACTCGACTTCGGCCAGACCGTGCAAGCGGTGGTTGCAGTTGTCACTCTTGCACGAACGAAGGCTTCAGATGGTCAATATACACAGCGCTGACAAAGACACCGACGGCGAGTACGACGAGTACCCCCAGGTCTCGAACGCGATCGTCGAGCGTCTCAGCGACCTCGACGAAGACCTCGTCACGAGGCGTGCGGATGCCCTGCGGAGCGGCCTCGCCGACTACGACCTCGGCGACGAGGATCTCGCGATCCTGCAGGCCGCCAGCGATGACCCCGATGCGATCACCTACCTGCCGGCCCTGCCGGTGCTGGCGATCGTCGGCCGCCCGAACGTCGGCAAGTCGGCTCTCGTCAACCGCATCATCGGCCGCCGCGAGGCTGTCGTCGAAGACACCCCCGGCGTGACCCGCGACCGAGTGAACTACAAGGCTGAGTGGGCCGGCCGCCACTTCACCATCGTCGACACCGGCGGCTGGGAGCCGGATGCCCGCGGCATCGACGCCTCGGTCGCCGCCCAGGCCGAGATCGCCATCGACCTCGCCGACGCCGTGCTCTTCGTCGTCGACGCGAATGTCGGCCCGACCGCGACCGACGAGCACGTCGTGCGCATGCTCCGAAAGACCAAGCGCCCCGTGTTCGTGGCGGCGAACAAGATCGACGACGTGCGCCAGGAGCCGAACGCGGCCTCCCTCTGGTCGCTCGGCCTCGGCAACCCGTACCCCGTCTCCGCGCTCCACGGCCGCGGCGTCGCCGACATGCTCGACCAGATCATGAAGGTGCTCCCCGAAGTCTCGGCCGTCGCCAAGCAGGAGGTGGGCGGCCCCCGCCGTGTCGCCATCCTCGGCCGGCCGAACACCGGCAAGTCGTCGCTGCTCAATCGCGCCGCGGGCGAGGAACGTGTCGTCGTGAACGAACTCGCGGGCACCACCCGCGACCCCGTCGACGAGCAGGTCGAGATCGCGGGCAAGATCTGGCGCTTCGTCGACACCGCGGGCATCCGCCGCCGGGTGCACCTGCAGCAGGGCGCCGACTTCTACGCGTCGCTCCGCACATCGGCCGCGCTCGAGAAGGCCGAGGTCGCGGTCGTCATGATCGACGTGTCGCAGCCGATCAGCGAGCAGGATGTCCGCATCATCGACCTCGTGCTCGAATCCGGTCGCGCGCTGGTGCTCGCCTTCAACAAGTGGGACCTGCTCGACGACGAACGCCGTCGCTACCTCGAGCGCGAGATCGAACAGGATCTCGCCCACGTGTCGTGGGCGCCGCGCGTGAACATCTCGGCGAAGACCGGGCGTCACATGGAGAAGCTGGTTCCGGCCCTCGAGCTGGCGCTCGAGTCGTGGGACACCCGGATTCCGACCGGAAAGTTCAACGCGTTCCTCGCCGAGCTCACGGCCGAGCATCCTCACCCCGTTCGCGGAGGCAAGCAGCCGCGCATCCTGTTCGGCACGCAGGCGTCTTCGCGGCCGCCGACCTTCGTGCTGTTCACGACCGGGTTCCTCGACCCGGGCTACCGCCGCTACATCACCCGACGCCTCCGCGAGATCTGGGGCTTCGAGGGCAGCCCCGTCAACGTGAACATGCGGGTGCGCGAGAAGCGCAAGCGCTGACGCGCCCCTCCGCCCACTCGATTGGCGTTTCGGGGTTGGTAGGGTGGCCGGGAGAGGTCGGAGGCTTTTGTGGGTGTGTTGGTGGCGGCGTGCGTGGTGCAGGGGTTGCGGGCCGATGCGGGCAGCGTCGGGGTGACCGCGATCGACAAGCGGGCGGTCGACGGGCCCGTGAAGGTGCGCCCGCTCGGGCTCCATGCCGATGTGCAAGCCAGCCGCAAGCACCACGGGGGGCTCGACAAGGCGTTGTACGTGTACTCGGCCGAGGACGCCGCGTACTGGGAATCCCAGCTCGGTCGGCCGCTGTCACCGGGCTGGTTCGGCGAGAACCTCCGCGTATCCGGGATCGACGTGTCGGGCGCACGGCTCGGCGAACGCTGGCGCATCGGCGCCACCGTCGTCGTGGAGGTCACAACACCACGAACCCCCTGCCAGACGTTCGCCCGCTGGGTCGGGGGAGCGGATGAACGGGGTTGGGTGAAGCGGTTCGCTGCGGCCGCACGCCCAGGCGCGTACCTGCGCGTGGTGGCATCGGGCACGATCGAAGCTGGCGACGAGATCGAGGTCGTCTCGGTTCCCGAGGACGCCCCGACCATCGTGCAGGTGTTCACGGGCGAAGCCGCGCTGGTCTGACACACCGGTTCGCGGGTGCCGCGCGGGTGGGCTAATATGGACAAGTTGTCATCCCACCCACGGGCTGTAGCGCAGCTTGGTAGCGCACCTGACTGGGGGTCAGGGGGTCGCAGGTTCAAATCCTGTCAGCCCGACATCACGAAAAGGGTCGCCCTCCGGGGCGGCCCTTTCCTCCTTCCCGGGCTGGGAGGATGGGGGTGACGAAAGGCGGCGACGTGCAGCGGATCGATGTAGTCGAACTCAGCATCAGCGAGATGAAGGCGGCGCTCGACGAGGGCCGGGTGACGAGCGTCGAGCTCGTGTCCGCGTACCTCAACCGCATCGCCTACTACGACCGCACGGGGCTGTGCCTCCACGCGATCGCGGTGCTCGACCCGACCTGCCTCGAACAGGCCGCCGCCTCTGACGCCCGGCGTGCGGCCGGCCAGCCGGTGGGCGCGCTGGAGGGCATCCCGTTCACCGTGAAGGACAGCTACAAGGTCAAGGGACTGACTGTGGCATCCGGCAGCCCGGCCCTGGCGGAGCTGGTGGCGACCGACGACGCGGCATCCGTGGCCCAGTTGCGTGCGGCCGGGGCGGTGCTGCTCGGCAAGACGAACATGCCGCCGATGGCAGCGGGAGGCATGCAGCCGGGGCTCTACGACTACGCGCGGAGCCCGTACCACCCGCAGTACCTCACGGCGGCCTATGGATCGGGTTCCTCGAACGGATCGGGTACAGCTACCGCAGCGAGTCTCTGCGCCTTCGGCATGGCCGAGGAGACCGTGTCGTCGGGGCGCGCGCCGGCCTCGAACAACTCGCTGGTGGCATACACGCCCTCACGCGGGGTGCTGTCTATCCGCGGCAACTGGCCGCTCCGGCCGACCTGCGACGTGGTGGTGCCGCACACCCGCACGGTCGCCGACCTGCTCCTGCTGCTCGATGTGCTCGCGGTCGAGGATCCGGACCGCTCGGGCGACTTCTGGCGACAGCAGAGCGCGGTGGAGCTGCCGACGCCCGAACAGGTGTTGCCGCATCCAGTGTCCCGGCCCCGCCCCTCGCGGCTCGACGGCCTGCGGATCGGTGTGCCGCGCCTCTACATAGGCGAGGATGCTGTGCCCATCGACCCGCCGGTCATCCGCCCGAGCGTGCGGGCGCTCTGGGACCGGGCTGCCGACGACCTGCGGGCGCTCGGCGCCGAGGTGGTCGAGGTCGATTTTCCGGTGGTGTCGAACTACGAGGAGGATCGCCCCGAGGCCGAGGGTCTCGCGGCGCGCGGACTGGTGCCCCCGAACTGGCGCGCGCTCGAGGGTGGGCCGATCACGGCGATGGCGCTCGATGCGTTCTTGCGAGACAACGCCGACCCGCACCTGTCGAGCTGGGCGGACGTCGACGGCGACACCGTGTTCCCTCTTGCGGATGCGCCGGTGCCCGTGTGGATCACCCGGGCGCGCGGCGGCTTCGACTGGCAGCGTCTCGCCGAATTGGTGAAGCAGGGCCTGCCCGCGACCTTCGACGAGGTGCCGGGCCTCGCGCACCTGCTGCGTGGCCTCGAGGAGGCGCGCACGGTCGACTTCGAAGAGTGGATGCTCGCCCAGGGGCTCGACCTCGTGGTCTTCCCCGCCGCAGGAGACGTCGGCCGGGTCGACCTGTTCAGCCGCCCGGAGAGCCTCGAGGCCGCGTCGCGGAACGGCGTCGTGTACTCGAACGGCAACCGCGTGCTGCGTCACCTCGGCATCCCGACCGTGACGGTGCCGATGGGGTTCATGGGCGACATCCAGATGCCCGTGGGGCTCACCTTCGCGGGTGCTGCGTACAGCGACGACCGGCTGCTCGACTATGCGTCGGCGTATGAGGGCGCGACGCTGCGGCGGCAGCCCGCGTTTCTGACGCCGACGCTGCCGAGCAACCAGATCGATGTGGATGTCGCGGGTGACGCGCCGGGCGAGCTGGATGCCCGGAGCGAGGTGGATGCGCGGGGCGGGGTCGCTTCGGCGGCGATGACGTCGACATTGACCGTCGTCTCCGTCGAGGCGCGGGGCCGTTCGTGGGAGGTGGAGGTGCGAGTCGGCGACGGTCAGGGCCCGGCCACGGCGTCCACCACCCGCGTGTGGGCCGACGGGCACATCCTGCGGGCCGATCCAGGGGCGCCGGGCGTCTACCGGGGGACGGTGTCGCTGTCGCGGGCCCGCCTGACCGACGAGCTGATGGTACTGGTCGCGACCGGCAGATCGGCGGCGTCTCTGGTCTTCGCCCCGTTGCCGCCGCTGAACTGAGCGAATGTCGGAAGCCTTCGCTAGCATCGGTGCCATGACCGAGACGCGACACGCAGCAGACAGCCACGACCTCATCCGGGTGTCCGGGGCGCGGGAGAACAACCTCAAAGACGTGTCGGTCGACATTCCGAAGCGGCGGCTGACGGTGTTCACGGGGGTCTCCGGTTCGGGCAAGAGCTCGCTCGTGTTCGGCACCATCGCCGCCGAGTCGCAGCGGCTCATCAACGAGACGTATCCGGCGTTCGTCCAGTCGTTCATGTCGTCGCTCGCGCGGCCCGACGTCGACGGGCTCACCGGGCTCAGCGCCGCGATCATCGTCGACCAGGAACGGATGGGGGCGAACTCACGCTCGACCGTCGGCACGGCGACCGACGCGAACGCGATGCTGCGCATCCTCTTCAGACGGCTGGCCGAGCCGCACGTGGGGCCGTCGTTCCACTACGGGTTCAACAGCGCCGAGGGCATGTGCCCGCGGTGCGAGGGGCTCGGTGAGGTGAACGACATCGACGTCGACGAGCTCGTCGACCGCTCCCTGTCGCTCGAAGACGGCGCCATCAAGGTTCCCGGGTACACGGCCGACGGCTGGTATGTGCGCATCTACTCCGAGTCCGGGTTCGTCGACGGGTCGAAACGGATCGCCGACTTCAACGCCCAGGAACTCGCCGACTTTCTCTATCGCCCGGCCGAGAAGGTGCGGATCGGCAACAACAACATGACCTACGAGGGCCTGGTGCCCAAGGTGCAGCGGTCGATGCTGTCGAAAGACCGTGACTCGGTGCAGCCGCACATCCGCGCCTTCATCGACCGGGCCGTCACCTTCACGACCTGCCCCGAGTGCCACGGATCGCGCCTGAAGGCGGAGGTGCTCGCTTCGAAGATCGACGGGCAGAGCATCGCGGACTGCACGGCGATGCAGATCAGCGACCTGGCGGAGTTCGCGCGGGGCATCACCGGGGCATCCGTCGCGCCGATCATCGAGACCCTCAGCCAGACCCTCGACTCGTTCGTCGAGATCGGGCTCGGCTACCTGAGCCTCGATCGAACGAGTGGATCCCTGTCGGGCGGTGAAGCCCAGCGCGTGAAGATGGTGCGGCACCTGGGGTCGAGCCTGACCGACGTGACGTACGTGTTCGACGAGCCGACGGTCGGGCTTCACCCGCACGACATCCAGCGGATGAACGGGCTGCTGCTGCGCCTTCGCGACAAGGGCAACACGGTGCTGGTCGTCGAGCACAAACCGGAGACGATCAGGATCGCCGATCACGTGATCGACCTGGGGCCCGGGGCCGGTACGAACGGCGGGGAGATCTGCTTCACGGGCACGGTTTTGGAGCTCGAGGCATCCGAGACCCTGACCGGGAAGCACCTCGGCGACCGCACCCGTCTGAAGACCTCCCCGCGCGTTTCGCGACAGGCGCTCGAGATCCGGGGTGCGACGCGGCACAACCTCCGGAACGTCGATGTGGATGTTCCGCTCGGCATCCTGACGGTGGTGACGGGGGTCGCAGGGTCGGGCAAGAGCTCGCTGATCCACGGGTCGATTCCGCGGGGTGTGGATGTGGTGTCGGTCGACCAGGCGCCGATCCGGGGGTCCAGGCGCAGCAATCCGGCGACCTACACGGGTCTGCTCGACCCGATCCGCACGGCGTTCGCCAAGGTGAACGGGGTGAAGCCGGCGCTGTTCAGCGCGAACTCCACCGGGGCCTGCCCGAACTGCAACGGCGCGGGGGTGATCTACACCGACCTGGCGATGATGGCCGGGGTGGCGACGGTGTGCGAGGAGTGCGGGGGAGCGCGGTTCCAGGCGCAGGTGCTCGAGTACAGGCTGGGTGGGTCGAACATCGCGGAGGTGCTTGCGATGCCGGTGGCTGCGGCTGCCGACTTTTTCGGGGGTACGGGTATAGGTGCGGTGCACGCAGGGAAGGCCGGGGCGAGCGCTGCGGCAAAGGCGGCGCACGCGATCCTCGAACGGCTGAATGACGTCGGGCTCGGCTACCTGAGCCTCGGGCAGCCGCTCACGACCCTCTCGGGCGGAGAACGGCAGCGGCTGAAGCTGGCGATCCACATGGCGGAGAAGGGCGGTGTCTACGTTCTCGACGAGCCGACGTCCGGGCTGCACCTCGCCGATGTGGAGCAGCTTCTCGGGCTGCTCGACCGGCTCGTCGAATCGGGAAAGTCGGTGATCGTGATCGAACACCACCAGGCCGTGATGGCGCACGCCGACTGGATCATCGACATCGGCCCGGGTGCGGGGCACGATGGGGGCCTCGTGGTGTTCGAGGGCACCCCCGCCGAACTGGTCGCGGCGAAGTCGACCCTCACGGGCATCCACCTCGCCGAGTACGTGGGCGCCGTCTGACCCTCGCGTCTGACCCTCGCGTCGGCCCCGAAGCCGCTTTCGGCCCGAACATCGCTTCAGGCGCCAGTCCCGCGCATCCGCGCCAGCTCGAAGGGGAGCAGCTCTGCCGAACTGGCGCGCGTCACAGGGGACGGCTGCGAAGGAGGTGGGCGGCGACGGCTGCGACGCGTCGAGGGGAGGGCGTCGGAGGCGACGCTGAATCCCCACTAGGCTCAGGACGATCGCATCTGGGGGGAAACGATGAGCGGTATGACGAACACGCCCGCGGGCTGGTATTCCGACAATCAAGTCGAAGGGGGCCAGCGCTACTGGGATGGATCGGCATGGACGACGGAGCGTCGTGCAACACCGCCCACCTTCGGAACGCCGCCGCCTCCGCCCCCACCGACCACGGGCACGAGTCGGACTGCAAGAGGATCCGCTCTCCGCCGGCGCATACCATTGCCGACCTGGATCGTCGGCGGACTCGTCGTGCTGGCGCTGGTGCTGTTCGCGCTGGCCGGCGGTCTCGGTGGGCTGCTCATCATGCTGGCCTTCGTGGCGCTGCTCACCGGGCTCTACGTCGTCATCACGAAGCGGCGGAGTTGGGCTATGCTCCCCGCATCGCGCCCTCTTGCCGCGGGGGTCGTCGTTGCCTCACTGGTTCTGTTCGGCGTGGGGGCGGGGGTCAGCGGGCCCGGGCGACCGGCATCCCCGGCCTCCGCAGCTGTCGAGACAGCAGAGCCGACGGCCGTTCCGAGCGCGAGCGCATCGCCCACCGCTCAGCCGACGCCCGCCGTGACCACGCCTGCATCAGAGGTCGACCTCGATCCCGAGACCGTTTCGGCTCCTCCTGAGGGTTCGAGCGTGGTCGCACTCGACACGAGCGCCACCACCGGAACCGCCCTCGCGGTGCTGGCGACGCTCGAGGTGAAGGGTCGGGCTCCGAAGACCGGATACCAGCGCACCGCCCAGTTCGGCGAAGCCTGGCTCGATGTTGACCGGAACGGCTGCGACACGCGCAACGACATCCTCGCGCGCGATCTGACCGGGGTGACGATGTCAGGGCCGTGCAAGGTGCTTTCGGGCGTGTTGGATGACCGGTACACGGGGACCACACTCCAGTTCCTCCGGGGCAACACGACGTCGACTCTCGTGCAGATCGATCACGTGGTCGCGCTGTCGGACGCCTGGCAGAAGGGTGCGCAGCAGCTCAGCCAGGCCCAGCGCATCAGCCTGGCGAACGATCCGCTCAATCTGTGGGCGACCGACGGCGCAACGAATCAGCAGAAGGGCGACGGCGATGCGGCGACCTGGCTGCCGCCCTCGAAGAGCTTCCGCTGCGAGTATGCGGCCAGGCAGATCTCGGTGAAGGCGACGTACGGTCTGTGGGTGACCCAGGCCGAGCACGATGCGCTGGCCGGCATCCTCGCGGCATGCCCCGAGCAGGCGGCGACGTCGTCTGCCTTCACCAAGGCCGCGCCGGCGGTGGCCGCTGACGCGAAACCCGCGCCCACTCCGGCTGAGGCGCCCGTTCCAGCGCAGGTCGAACCCGCGGCGTCTGCGCCCGCGCCCGCCGCGCCTGCACCCGAACCCGTGGCGCCGGCACCGGCCGATGTGACGTACAAGAACTGTGATGCAGTGCGGGCCGCCGGAGCCGCGCCCATCTATCGGGGCGACCCCGGCTACAGCTCGAAACTCGACAGGGATGGCGACGGTATCGGCTGCGAGAACTGAGGAGCGTCAGTTCGTGCGCTTGACGAAATCCGCGAGCTGCTCTGTCACGGTGCCCCAGCCGTCGTAGAAGCCAAACTCTTCGTGCATCGTGCGCGCCTCGCTCGTCGAGTGCAGTGCGCGCGCGATGTAGAGGGTGCCTTCCGGATGATCGATGAAGGTGAACTCGGCGGTGATGAACGGCTGCGTGGCGGGCCGGAAACCGCCCACGAGGCACGTGGTGAAGACGATTCGCTCGCCCTCGTCGAAGGCCAGGAAGCACCCGTTCAGATGCGGAACGAAGGTGCCGTCATCCACTCCGCCGTCGGTGCCGGGGACACTCATCTCCGTGACGAAGGCCCCTCCCGGGCGCGGTTCCCACTCGGCCACCCGGCAACGGGCCGGAGCGGGTATCCACCACTGCTCGAAGCGCCGCGGATCTGCCCAGGACGCCCACACCGCGCTCCGCGGGGCCGGAAGTACGCGCGAGACGACGAGGTCGAGTTCCGGATCGATTGCGCTGGTCATGTTCCCATCATGGTGTTCCTCACTCAGCCGACCAAGACCGGTACGGCAGGCCGTGGTGGAATGTCGGGCAACCCGGCCTCGAAGACATCGGTGAGGATGCGGATTCCCTTCGCCTCGACGATCTCGCCCGGAAATAACGACTCGAACAATTCTTCTGCCTGCTCGATCGACGTGAAGCCGAGATAAGCCAGAAGGTTGGCGATGTCGTCACTGTCCCGGCCCCGGCGCGAAGCCCTCAGTTTCATCGCGAGCAGGCACTCGGCCGACGCAACCCAGACGCGGGTGACGCCGTCGTCTGAGAGCAGGTGCCACCCTGCGTCTCGCGCGATCGGGATGAAGACATTCGCGCTGGTGTTCAGCCAGTCGGCTGCCCAGCCTCGATCCTTCGCGATCCCCGCAGCGTGATCGAGGCAGTGAGCTTCGGGGCTGATCTGCGCGTCGAGCCGGTTCGCGTTCTGTGCGGCCATCAGACACTCGCCAGAACGGAGCGGTCGACCGCGACGTTTCTCGCCGCAAACTCCCGCGGGACGTCGTGTTGGTCGATCGAGCGCGTGTATCGGTCGCCGGAGAGCACAGTTCGGTGTGCAAGCGTTCGATCCGCCTGAGTTGTCCAATCGGGAACGGGCAGATGCCCACGGTTCAGCCAGTACTCCGAGACGGCAGCAAGTGCGGCATCCCAGAGGAGCGAGCCTGTCGAGGGGGGCTCGTTGGCGGCGAGAACGACCCGCACGACTCCCGTCTCGGCCGCGAGATTGTCGCTGAACTGGAGGAAACTCCGAAAAGCGGACTTCTCGTCACCGATGGCCAGTTCGTCGTGGATCGCCGCCCCGGCTTCGAGCGAACCCGACCGGTTCGTGGGCACCACTCCCAGCCGATTGCCGGTCGCACGCAGCAACGTGTCGAGCTTGGCTGCGCTCGGGTCACGCTTGCTGTTCTCGATGTGTGAGAGCGCCGGAGTCGAGGTCTGCGCGCGCAGAGCCACGACCTGCTGCGTCAACCCGCTGGACTCGCGACTCGCCTTCAGGAACAGCGCTGCAGCACCCATGAGCCATCTCCAATGTTTACGGATATGATAATACCCGGGCGTTGGCTCACGCGGGGGCTGAGGTGTGGTCATGCATCTAGTGTATGACAATTACTCATTTAAAGACGCACGGCAAGGCGGCGTCAGGTGCATGCGGTAGCTTCGAGTGCATCCCCATTCGACCGACAACGCTGGCCCGCCGGGCACGGAAAAGGACGCCATGGCCCAGATACTGATCGACGTCGAGTTCTCGCCCGTTGTCTCGTTCGCGAGTGCGCACAACGGGCAGTCGATCATCCAGAACCTCTCCGTGCGGGCGGAACACGGGCAGACGTTCGCCGGCGTCACGGTCGAGCTGGGCCTGGTTGGCGTCAACGGGCCGCTCTCGCACGCCTGGGTGCAGAGCGTGCACGAGCTGGGCGAGCAGGGGATGACCTGGGCGCCCGTGAAGCTCGGTCTCGACGCGGCGTCCCTGTACGCGCTCGACGACCAGCAGTCGGGGGCGTTCGAGGTGCGGGTGCTGCAGGGCGACACGGTTCTCGGCACGTCGCGGCGTGACGTGCGGGTGCTCGCAGCAGACTCGTGGGTGCTCACCACGCCGATCGACGAGGGCGCGCTCACGCTTGCCGCGTTCGCGCTGCCGAACCATCCGGCGCTCCGGCCGGTGCTCGACGATGCGGTGGCGAGGCTCGTGGCCGGGGGCCACGACGGCGCGCTGTCGGGCTACCAGGATGCGGCGCACGTCACGCCGATGGTCGAGGCGATCTACGAGGCCGTGCGGGCGGTCGGCATCACCTACGTCGACCCGCCGGCCGCCTGGGATCTGCAGCACAACACCGCTTCGGCGGGCCAGCGGGTGCGAACGCCCGGCGCCGTTCTGGGAGAGCGCGCGGGCACGTGCCTCGACACCACGATGCTCTTCGCGAGCCTGCTCGAGAATGTGGGGCTGCGTCCGGTGGTGGTGCTGTTGCCGGGCCACGCGCTGGTGGGGTACTGGGCAAGCGACGAGCGGCAGGCTCTGCCCGGGGCGGTCTTTCCTGTTGAAGGCGCGATGAACCTGGTCGACAGCGGCGCGCTCGTGCTGTTCGAGACGACCACGGTGACGAGCGGCCAGGCGAATGGTGCGTTCCCGGCCGCGCGTCTAAAGGGGCGCGAGCGGGTGGTGACGTCGGGTGTGCTGGGCGCCACCACCGCAGCATCCGACGCCTCCCGCTTCGTCGACATCGCCCTCGCGCGGGTTCTGGATGGCGTGCTGCCGATCCCGGCGCGCGTGGTGCACCCCGACGGCTCCGTCGAGATCGTCGAGTACACGCCGCAGGAGTTCTCGATCGGGCTGCTGCAGGCGGCCATTGCGGCTCAGCGAGACCAGGGCGTGCAGAGCGAGCAGGGCGAACACGGCGGACGGTCGGCCGGCCGCGACACCCGCGCCGAAGACCCGCCGCCCCGCGTGCGGCAGTGGAAGAACTCACTGCTCGACCTGAGCCTCCGCAACCCCCTCATCAACCACCGCAACTCGAGCGCGTCGTCGTCGTCGGTCAACCTGATGGTGCCGGCGAAGACGCTGGGCACCATCGAGGATCTGCTGCAGACGGGTAGCGAGCTGAGGCTCGCCGCGAATGCGACGGATCTTCCGCTGAACGTCAGACGGGAGCCGGATGCCGGGCTGAACCCCTCGCTCGAGACCCAGCTGACGGCGGAGCGCCGGGTACTGGTCGATGTCGAGCCCGACCTGTTCCTCGCCCGGATGCGGCGCATCACCAGCGCGGCCCGGGCGGTGCGAGACGAGACCGGCACGAACAGCCTGTACCTCGGCATGGGTTCGCTCGTCTGGACGCCGGCCGGCAAGGCCGAGGTGCGTTCGCCGCTCATCCTCGTTCCGGTGACGCTGAAGGCCTCGAACCGCAACAGCGCCTTCTCGCTCGTGATCGACGAGACGAACGTGGTGACGCCGAACTTCTCGCTGGCCGAGAAGCTCAGCCAGGATGCCGGTTTCGTGCTGCCGAAGCTGATCGAACCCGACCTCGACGATTCGGGCGTCGACATCGACGGACTGCTCGCGTACGTGCGTGCCCAGATCGGTGCGGCCGGGCTCGAGGGCTTCCGGGTCGACGAGTCGTGCACGCTCGGTTTCTTCGACTTCAGCACCTACCGGCTGTGGCGCGACCTCGGCGACAACTGGCAGACGTTTGTGGAGAAACCGCTGGTCAGGCACCTGGTGTACACGCCGCAGCTGCAGTTCGACGACCCGGCGGTGGACGAGGTGGGGGCGACACCCATCCTCCTCGATGACCTCGCCGCCGATCTGCCTGTCGCCTCCGACGGCTCACAGGTCGTCGCCGTGCAGAAGGCGATGTCGGGCCAGACCTTCGTGTTGCAGGGCCCGCCCGGCACCGGCAAGTCGCAGACGATCACCAACCTGCTCGCCCGGGCGCTCCAGTCGGGCAAGCGGGTGCTGTTCATCGCCGAGAAGCCGCCTGCGCTGAACGTGGTGAAGGAGCGTCTCGACAAGGTCGGTCTCGGCGCGTTCTGCCTCAACCTGCACGACAAGGGGATGCGTCCGGCTGCCGTTCGCCAGCAACTGAGCCTGGTGATGGACACGATCGTCACCGCCGACCGCCCGGCCTACGAGACGGCGCGAGCCGAACTGGCCCGGGCGCTGCCGACTCTCCAGCGCTACCCGGAGCACCTGCACACCCGCGGCGCGTTCGGTGAATCCGCCTACTCAGCGCGCGACCGGATGCTCGCGCTTCCGCCCGGCGAGACGCTGCCGGTTCCCGCCGCCTTCCTGGCCGCCGCTGAAGCTTCGGGGGGCGCCTCGGTGAGTGCCGCGATCCTCGGGGCGCTCCGCGAGGCCAGCGAGTTCGGGCGCGCCGCGGGAACGGCCGGCGGCAACCCGTGGTCATTCGCGACGGTGGCGCCGTCGGCGCTCACGGGTCCGGTGACCGACCGGTTGGCCTCCACGGTCGACACTCTGGCGCGGGAGGATGCCGCGCTGCGGTCCTCCGCAGCGGGAGCCTCGTACCTCGCCTCTGTCGCCGGGTTCGGTGAGCTCGCTCTGGCCGGTGCGCTGGCAGAGCCCGGGATGCCCGCGCTCGAGGTCATCGACGCGGCATCCACCCCGTCGCAGGTGTCGAACCGGCGGGCGCTCGCCGAGTCGCTGGCGGCGCTGGCCACGGCGTACCCGCCCTCGATCGGGCCACGAGCGCTGGCGGCGGATGTCGCGGGGCTCCGCGTTGCGGCAGACACCGCACGCTCGAGCTTCTTCATCGGTCGGAAGAAGCGGATCGAGGCTGCGGTCTCGGCCGTCTCCGAGTACCTTGACGACGGTTCTACGATCACGGGCGAGCACCTGCCCGCGACGATCGACCTGCTCGGGCGGGTGCAGCAGGAGTGCGTACAGCTCACGGTCTTCGCGAAGGAGATCGTGGGTGTCAGTCTTCCCGCGGGCGGCGCGGGCTGGAATCCGCTGAGCGCCCCGGCGCGGGCGGCCGTCGTCTCCCAGCTGCAGTGGATGGACTACTGGGTGTCGGTGCTCTCGGAGCAGCCGTCGTCGCCCGCGCGCGGGCGCACGCGTGCGCTCGTTGCGGCGGACGCCGGGGCGGCGGCGCACCTGGCGACGCTCGGTGTGGCGGCCCGGGAGCTCAGCGAGGTGCTCGGCGTGAACGAGGAGAGCGAGGCGCTCTGGGTCGCTGGCGACGCGCTCGCGTCTGATTCCGGGGCGGGCCAGGCGACTGCCGGATTCGCCGCTCGGTGGGCGACCGGCGTCTCCGCGATGCAGCGGGACTCCGTCGAGCGGGGATTCACGCAGCTTCGACGGTGGGCGAACCTCGTCTCTGCCCTGGCGCCTCTTCGCCAGCACTCCCTCGTCGGGGCGCAGAGCGCCGTTCTCTCGGGTGCGGTCGCCTTCGGCGATGCCGAGCAGGCGTTCGAGCGCGGATTCCTGGCTGCGGTGCTCAGGCGCCAGCTCGACGACGAAGAGCTCGACATTTTCGACGGGTCGGCCTACGACCAGCAGGTGCATGCGTTCGACACGGCCACGCACCGGGTTCGGGATGCCCTTCCCGCCCTGCTCGGCGCCCAGCTGACCGAGCGGCGGGGCTTCGACACGGGCACGCAGATCGGTGCGATCGGTGAGTTGCGACGCGAACTGGGGCGGAGCCGCGGAGGCAAGCCGATCCGCCGCCTGCTGAAGGACCACTGGGACGTCGTCTCCCGTCTCACCCCCTGCGTTCTGGCGAGCCCGGATTCTGTGGTTCGCTTCCTCGACCCGGGCCTCTCGGATTTCGACCTCGTGGTGTTCGACGAGGCCTCCCAGATCCGCGTTCCCCATGCCATCGGGGCGCTCGGCCGGGCCCGGGCGGCGGTCATCGTGGGCGACTCGAAGCAGATGCCGCCCACGTCGGTGGCGGAGACATCCAGCAGCCAGGGCGACACCGAGGGCGACGACGTCGACGGGGTGGTGATCGACGAGGAGAGCATCCTCTCGGAGACTGTGCAGGCGCGCGTTCCCGATGTGATGCTGTCGTGGCATTACCGGAGCGAAGACGAATCCCTGATCGCGTTCTCGAACCAGCAGTACTACGACGGTCGGCTGAGCTCGTTCCCGTCGGCATCCGAGACGCTCGTCGACAAGGGGCTGTCGTTCGTCAAGGTCGAGGGCGAATTCCTTCGGCGCGGGCGCGGGCGGTCATCCGGGGCCGGGGGAGCCGAGCCGGCAGGACTCCGCACCAACCCTGCAGAGGCGGCGGCCATCGTCGACGAGATCGTGCGCCGTGTGCGCGACCCCGAGCTGTCGAAGGCCAGCATCGGCGTCGTCACCTTCAACAAGGAGCAGCAGAAGCTCATCACCGAGCTGCTGGACGCGGTCGACGACGATGAGGTGCGCGCCGCCCTCGACGGCGGCGGAGACGAACCGATCTTCGTGCGGAACCTCGAGAGCGTGCAGGGGAGTGAACGGGACGTCATCCTGTTCTCCATCGCGTTCGCGAAGAACGATCGCGGCGTGATGCCGCTGAACTTCGGTCCGCTGAACCAGGCGGGCGGCCAGCGCCGCCTGAACGTCGCGGTCACGCGGGCGCGCCGCCAGGTGATCGTGTTCTGTTCGTTCGAACCGGGCGAGCTGAATGTTGAGGGGTCTGGCTCGGTCGGCCTCCGTCATCTGAAGAGCTACCTCGAACTCGCCCGGTACGGCACGAACTCCTCCGGGGCCGTCTCGAGCCAGACGGTGCGTGCGGTCGATCGGCACCGGGATGAGATCCTCGCGGCGCTCCGTGCCCGGGGCCTGGCCTGCGTACCCGATGTGGGGCTCTCAGAGTTCAGGGTGGACATCGCCGTGCTCGACCCCGACGTTCCCGGGCGGCGTGTGCTCGGCATCCTGCTCGACGGGCCGGCCTGGCGTTCGCGCCTGACGGCCGGCGACCGGGATGCCCTGCCCACCGAGCTGCTGACGACACGCATGGGCTGGCCGGCCATCGAGCGGGTCTGGTTGCCGACCTGGCTGCGCGACCGCGACGCCGAGGTCGAACGCCTGGTGCGGGCGGCCCAGGATGCTGCGGGGCGGGGTGCTGCGGTGGGGGAACCCTTCTCGGCGAACGTGACGGCCGTCGCCGCGGCCGCCGCAGTGCCCGCTGGTGCCGGCGCCGCTCCCTTCGCCGCCGGGCCCACCGCGGGTGCACCTGGCCCGGGCGCTTCCGCCGGGGTGGCACCGACCGCAGCCGGCGCCTGGGCCGACGTTCCCGTCTGGCGTGCCTGGACACCGGGCCGTCGCGGGGAACCCGCCGACCTGGATCGGCTCGATGAGCCCGCCATGCGGTCCCAGTTGGCGGAGACGGTCGCGGAGCTGATTCAGACCGAGGGCCCGGTGTCGCCGGAGCGGCTCCTCCGCCAGCTCGCCCTCGCCTACAACCTCCCGCGAATGCTCGCCCGCCGGGCCGAGAAACTGCTCGCGCTCGACCTCGCCGGAATCGTCAGGGGCGAAGAGGGATTTCGGTACCTGGCGACCCAGGCTCCGGGCATCCATTCGCACTGGCAGACGTCAGAAGCCGGCGCTGGGCGTCCCGTGGACGACATCTCGCTCGTCGAGCTCGGCAACGCGATGCAGTCCGTCGCCCGACTCGGCTTCGGGGTCACCCAGGACGACCTCGTTCGCGAGGCCGCCCAGGCCTTCGGTTTCGCCCGCCTGACGGCAGGCATCCGTGGCCGAATGGAGCGCGCACTCGCCGTGGCGGTCGCCCGCGGCCTGCTCACCGAGCGCGCCGATCGGCTCTATGCAGCTGACTGAAGGGAAGGGGTGGGGGCGTGCGTCCACGCTGCGATTCCCTGCCACGTCAGCCCGGACAGGAAATCGCTTGGCTCATCGAAAATCCCGATCGACGCATTTCGAAGAAGGCCGCGAGTTGTCAAAGAATCAGCGACGCTCTTCACCGTGCAGTGAATCACAAAAGTTTTCGAGGTGAACCTCGGCGGGGTCGTACCGGCAGGAAGGTGCACATTCCGAGGGCCTCACCGCATGCTGCCTTAGCAAATGCCTGGTGTGGCGCCGTTCGAGAAGATGTCTTCATGCCCCGTGCTCGAGCTTCCGCAGGGCGGTCAAGCGAGCAGCCAGAACCATATCACAGAATGACGCTCGATCACCAATCCGTGCCTCGGCAGGCCACCGCCACTACCGTGGAACCATGGCAAGCGAAGCGGTGATGCTCGATGTTCCCGGTGTCGGCGACGGCGAGACGCGACAGGTGCGTCTCTCGAGTCCGGGCCGTGTGCTCTGGCCGGTGCCCGGCATCACGAAACTCGATCTTGCGAACTACATGATCGAGGTCGGCGTCGCGTTCGTGCGGGCGAACGGCGACCGCCCGGTGTCTCTCCAACGTTTCCCCGAGGGCATCGACGGCGAGCAGTTCTTCTCGAAGAACCCGCCGAAGGGGGCGCCGGCGTTCGTGCGCTCGGTCATGGTGGTGTATCCGAGTGCGCGCACGCATCCGCAGCTCGTCATCGACGAACCGGCCGCCGCCGTCTGGGCGGTGCAGATGAACACGGTGGTGTTCCATCCGTGGGCATCGCGAGCCGAGACCAGCGACTTTCCCGACCAGTTGCGAATCGACCTCGACCCGCAGCCGGGAACCGACTTCGACGACGCGATACCGGCAGCGATCGAGCTGCGGAAGGTGCTCGAAGAGGCCGGCCTCGAGGCGTTCGTGAAGACCTCCGGCAACCGTGGCCTGCATGTCTTCGCGCCCATCGAGCCGACGCATGAGTTCCTCGAGGTGCGGCACGCCGTCATCGCGGCCGCCCGCGAACTCGAGCGGCGGATGCCCCAGCAGGTCACCACCGCCTGGTGGAAGGAGGAGCGCGGCACCCGCATCTTCGTCGACTTCAACCAGGCGAACCGCGACCGCACCATGGCCGGCGCCTACAGCCCGCGCGCTCTGGCACACGCGCCCGTGTCGACACCGCTGCAGTGGAGCGAACTCGAGTCGGCCGACCCGAAGGCGTTCACGATCGGCACGGTGCCCGAACGGCTCCGGATGACCGGCGACCCGTGGGAGCGGATGCACGAGCATCCGGCGACCATCGACACCCTGCTCTCGTGGTGGGAGCGGGATGTCGCTTCCGGGCTCGGCGAACTGCCGTTTCCGCCCGACTACCCGAAGATGCCGGGGGAGCCGCCGCGCGTGCAGCCGAGTCGCGCGAAGAAGACCGAGTAACGCTTCTGAGCGGGATTTCGTGCACTCTGTGGGCATTTGTTCAGGAAGTCGACGTATTTTGGCTGCTTCGCCCGGCTGACAACCCCAGGTTGCGGGCGTTCGGTGAGATGACCCCCCTGCTTCTCGCCTACGAATCCGACTGACATCCTGTCCGCGTGAGGCCGCTTACCCCGGCCGGTGCGGAACCCGTCGTGCCCGAGTGGTCGACACTCCATGGATGCCCGTGTGCCCCCCTCGCGTGGCGACACCGGTCGGCCGACCATTGGAAGTCATGCAGCCCGAATCATCCGCTTCACCTGTGTCCGAATCCGCAACACCCGAGTCAGCAACACCCGGAAGCGAAACATCCGGGTCATCCGGTCCCCAACTCCCCACCCGCCGCTCGCTCCGGAAGCCCGGCAAACGGTTCCGGAGCCGCAAGGTGATCCTCTCCGGCGCGATCGTAGCCACCGGTCTCCTGGTCGGCTCGGGTTTCGTCGTGCAGTCCACCGTCTCGGCCAACCAGGCCGCCGCGGAGGCCGCGGCATCCACCGCCCGCACCCAGGCCGATGTCGTGGCGCGGGTCGAGCAGTCGAAGATCGACGCCGACGCCCAGAACGCGCTGTCGAAGGCGAACACCGTCGTCGATCAGGCGCAGGCGAAGGTCGACGCGACGCCTCTCATCGCCTCGATCGCGACGCTCAACAACTACTCCGCGCTCGACACCCAGACGGTGACCGCCCTCACGACGCAGACGGTCTCGCAGGCCGACGCGATCGCCGCAGCCACCGCGGAGGCCGACCGGGTCGCGGCCGAGGCCGCCGCCGCAGCCGCCGCGAAGGCTGAGGCGGATGCCGCCGCCGCTGCCGCAGCAGCAGCCCAGGCGCTCGCCGACGGCAACACCGTCTCGGGCGCGAAGGCCACCGCCGCAAGCCTCGCCTCCAGCGAATACGGCTGGGGCGACAGCCAGTTCTCCTGCCTCTCGTCGCTCTGGTCGAAGGAATCCGGATGGTCGTACGAGGCCTACAACGCGTCCAGTGGGGCCACGGGCATCCCGCAGGCGCTGCCTGGAAGCAAGATGGCCACGATCGCCGACGACTGGAAGACCAACGCCACCACGCAGATCAAGTGGGGCCTGGCCTACATCAAGGGTTCCTACGGAACGCCCTGCTCGGCCTGGTCGCACTCGCAGTCGGTGAACTGGTACTGACCCGCCCGGGGGCATCCGGGGCTCAGGGCTGTACGGGCGCCAGGTTGCTCATCTCGCTGCCGGGGGAGGCCGCCACCCGCACGGGCGGTTCGTAGCTCCGGAACGAAGCCACCAGCTCGTCGATCGAGTCGGAGAACCGCAGCATCCCGGTGTAGCGCGGGTGCGTGAAACCGCGGTCGCGCATCGACTCCACCAGCACGACCAGCGGGTCGTAGTAGCCGGCCACGTTCAGAAAACCGCAGGGCTTCTCGTGGATGCCGAGCTGTGCCCAGGTCCACTGCTCGGTGATCTCCTCGAGCGTTCCCGGGCCGCCGGGCAGCGCGAGGAATGCGTCGGAGAGCTCGGCCATCATCAGTTTGCGCTCATGCATCGAGTCGACGATGAAGAGTTCGCTGACGGTGTCGTGGATGATCTCCCGCTCGTGCAGCGCCCGCGGAATCACTCCCGTGACCTGCCCGCCCGCCTCGAGCGCGGCGTCGGCGACTGCGCCCATGAGCCCCACATGACCGCCGCCGTACACCACGCCGATTCCCTGCTCGGCGAGGGTCCGGCCGACAGTTCGTGCGGCTTCGAGATACACGGGGTCGTTGCCGGTGCTGGATCCGCAGAAGACGGCGATCGTGAACGGGCGTGCGGGTTCTGTCATGTGAGCCTTTCGGTGAGCATCCTGAACCTAGCCCACCTGCATTGCGGGGAGATTACCGGAGGGCAGAAGCGCGCATCGGGGTGAGCCGGCCGGGCTCAGACCAGCACCTCGGAGAGGTCGTAGGCGATCGGGCGCTCGAGCTGCTCATAGGTGCAGGAACGCGCCTCGCGGTCGGGCCGCCAGCGGTCGAACTGCACGGTGTGGCGAAAACGCTGGCCCTCCATCTGGTCGTAGCGCACCTCGACGACGAGTTCGGGGCGGAGGCGCACGAACGAGACATCCTTCGACCCGGAGAAGCGGCTGCGTTCGGTCTCGCCGCGCACCATCTCGCCGTCGGCGTCCCGCTCGACGTAGGGTTCCAGCTCGCCGATGAGTTCGAGGCGGCGGGCGTCGCTGAACGCAGAGGCGCCGCCGACGTTCTGCAGCTCGCCGCCGGAGGTGTAGAGGCCGAGCAGCAGGGATCCGACGCCCCGGCCGCTGGCGTGCATCCGGTATCCGAGCACCACGACGTCGGCCTCGCGGTGGTGTTTGGTCTTCAGCATGATGCGCTTGCCGGGCGCGTAGGCGGCGGCGAGCGGTTTCGCGACGACGCCGTCGAGCCCGGCGCCTTCGAATTCGACCAGCCAGCGCCCGGCGAGGTCCTCGTCGGTGGTGACCTGGCTGAGATGCAGCGGATGCCCGAGGCCCGCCATCAGCGTCTCGAGGGCTCCGCGGCGCTCGCCGAAGGGCCGGGCCGCATAGTCGACGTTGTCCTCGTCGGAGTCGTCGCCCAAGCCGACGCTCAGCAGGTCGAAGGCCACGAACATCGCCGGTGTCTCGGCGGACAGTTTCGCGACGCGGCTGGCCGCCGGATGGATGCGCTGGCTGAGTGCCTCCCAGTCGAGGCGTTCATGGCCGGGCTCGCCGGAACGCACGACGATCTCGCCGTCGAGCACGCACGGCCCGGGCAGCAGGGTCCGGAACGCCTCGACCAGCTCCGGAAAGTACCGCGTGAGCATCTTCGAGCCGCGGCTGCCGATCTCGACGTCGGTTCCGTCGAAGTAGATGATGGCGCGGAAGCCGTCCCACTTCGGCTCGTAGCTGAGGCCACCCTCGACGCGATCGGCGCCCGGCACGGTCGGCGTGGCCTTGGCGAGCATGGGGGTGAGGGGGTTCTCCGGGCTGAAACGCATGCTCCGATCATGCAGCACGCGTCGCCCCGGCGACAGTGGCATGTCCGGGTCAGAAGTCGTGGTCGCGAGCCCACATGGCGGCGCTGGTGCGGTCGGCGACGCGGAGGTGCCTGAAGATGCTGCCGACATGCGCCTTCACTGTGCGCTCGGCGATGCCGAGCTGCTGCCCGATCTGCTTGTTCGAGAGCCCGCTGGTGATGAGCTGCAGCACCTCGGACTCGCGTGCGCTCAAGGGGGAGGTGCGCGCCAGACCCGCAGCATCCGGCGGCGCGACCAGCGCTCCCGGCAGGAGTGCGGCCGCCACACGCGGGTCGAGCGGGGAGTGCCCGAGGGCGGCAGAGCGGATCGCCGCCAGCAGCACCTCCGCCTCGGCATCCTTCAGCAGGTATCCGATCGCTCCGGCGCCGAGCGCTTCGTGAACGCGTACCCGGTCGTGGAGCGACGTCAGCACGACGATGCGCGCCTCGGGTTGCTGCTCGAGGATCTGCCGTGTCGCCTCGACGCCGTCGAGGATGGGCATGGAGAGATCCATCAGGATCACCTGCGGCCGGAGCTCTGCGGCGAGCCGCACGGCGTCGAGACCATTCCCGGCCTCGCCCACGACCACGAGGTCGGCTGTGGACGAGAGGAGAGTGCCGAGTCCGCCCCGCACGAGGGGATGGTCGTCGACGACCAGCACGGTGGTGCGGGGGCCGGGCGTGGCATCCACGCCGCTCACGACCGCGCCTGTGGCTCCGCCGGCCCCGACTGCATCCGAAGCCGCCAGCGCGTGCCGGCGCGCGGCGCCGTCGACAGGGCCAGCTCGGCGCCCGCCTCCGACACGACGTCAGCCATCACGCGCAGCCCGAAGTGCCCGTCGGCAGGGGCGCGGAGGGCGGCGGCCGCGTCGAAACCCGTGCCGTCGTCGGCGATCTCGAGCCGATCCGGCCCGAGCCGGATGACGACCTGCGAAGCGCCCGAGTGCTTCGCGGCGTTGAGCAGGCACTCCTGGGCGACCCTGAAGACGAGGCGGGACTGCGGAGCATCCAGAGCCGTACGGGGGTCGACCTCCACGAGCACCTCGACCCCCCGCGACCGGAGGCCCGCCGCCAGGTCGGTGAGCGCCGCTTCGATGCCCGCCGTCTCGAGGCTCGGTGGGTAGATGTCGACGAGAAGGGAGCGGAGGCCGCCGATGCTTCCGCGAACCGTGGCCGCGGCCCCCGTCAGATCGGAGGCGAGCCGGGTGTCACCGAGCCCGGCCGCTCGCCCGGCCGAACCGGACAGCGCGAAGGAGATGCCGGCCAGATCCTGCACCACGCCGTCGTGGAGGGTGCGGGCGATGCGGCGCCGTTCGGCTGAGGACGCGTCGAGGGAACGCTGCAGGAGTTCTGCGCGCTGGCGCTGCTCGAGGTGCAGCAGCCTCAGCAGCCGCCAGAGCACAGGGGCGAGGAGAAGTACGAGCAGCAGCACGCTGCCGACGGTGATCCACGAGAAACCATAGAAGAGCTGGCTGGTGCGAACGTCGACCTCGTCGTAGCGGAAGTACGCCTCGAAGAGGAACTGCTGGCCAGAATCAGATCTGACCGACCGATAGGTCTCCAGGAGCTTGCCGCCACTGGTCTCGTAGACGTTCTCCGGGGCATCCAGGTTGCTCACGTCGGCGCGCACCTCGGGACGCTCGAAGGCCTCGCGCTCGTCGTCGTCGAACGCGAAGCTGCGGCCGATCAGGCGGGTTTCGTCGGAATACACGATCTCACCCGACGGAGCCCAGATCTTCACCCGGGCGATCGAGGCGCTGAGCACGTGGTTCTGCACGACCTCGTCGATGCGCGCGATTGCTGCAGGATCGGCCGTCAGGAGGCCGTCGGTGAGATCGGGTTCGATCAGGGCATCCGCTATGAGGTCGGCACGTTTGGCCGCACCGTTCACCGCTTCGGATTCAGCCAGTGCCCGCGCCGCGACGAGTCCCAGAACGACCACCAGCGCGATGACGGCGACAGCGGCGGCGGCGACCCAGGCGAGCAGAGGCCGGCGCGCGACGGGGGCCGGATCCCGTCGGCCCGCGGGATCCGTCACGACGATCCAGCCGTCGGCGGTGGGCGGGGCAGTTGGCATCGGGTGACGTCACCCCCTTCTTCGACTCGCGTTCATGCAGGCGACAGGCGCCGGGCGATCCACTCGGTGCCGCACGGCTCGTACAATCTAACTGGCGCGGTTTGGTATCCACGATCGCACAGATTGCGGCGGCGGCGCCCTCGCACAGATCCACAACACGAACGCGGCACGCGGTGCGGCACAGAGGGGCACAACAGTCATGGCAGCAAGCACGGGAATGAAGTGTCCCGTCTGTGGCAAGTCCGTCGGTGTCGGCCTGGTCTCGGGCACGCTGATCCAGCACGAGACCAAGAACGGTGAGCGGTGCGCGGGAACGGGCCAGGCTCCCGTTGTGGCGGCCCCCCGGGCATCCGGAGGCTCCGGATCGGGTTCCGCGGCTGCCTCCCGCGCCCGTTCCTCCGCGGGTTCGGCGTCGGCCGAGCGGTACAAGCCGTCGACCGGCACCAGTGTGACCGGCGCGGGTTCGGGTGCCGGGGCTTCGGCGGCGACAGCGCGGCAGGCAGCTCCGGCGCGGCGGGGCGTCACCGTGCGGAAGGTCGAAGTCAACCAGGAGTGGCTGAAGGCCCGTGAGGAGAAGCAGGAGCGCCTGCGCCTCGAGCGCGAGGACCGCGCGCGCGCTCGCAACGAGATCTACTCGACCGGGATCGGCGAGGAGGGTGCGGATGCGCCTGGCGACGGCACCACCGAAGAATTCACCGGGGAGTCCTCCTCGAAGTCGTAGAGTCGGAGCATGAGACTCGGTATCCACTTCGCGAACTTCACCCTTCCAGGCGGCCCGGAAGCGCTCGCCCCCACGCTTGCGGCAACGGCCGAAGCGGCGGAGGCGGGCGGCGTGTCGCTGTTCACCCTGATGGACCACTGGTTCCAGATGGAGAGCCTCGCGACGTCCTTCGATCCGATGCTCGAGGGCTACACCTCGCTCGGCTTCCTCGCTGGCAGGACGAAGACGATGCGCCTCGGCCTGCTCGTCACGGGTGTCACCTACCGTCATCCCGGGCTGCTGGCGAAGATCGTCACCACCCTCGACGTGCTGAGCGAGGGTCGCGCGATGCTCGGCATCGGTGCCGCCTGGTACGAGCGCGAGCACCTCGGGCTCGGCGTGCCCTACCCCGACATCAGTGAGCGGTTCGAACGCCTCGAGGAGACCCTTCAGATCTGCCAGCAGATGTGGAGCGACAACGACGGGCCCTACGACGGCGCGCACTACCAGCTCGCCGAGACGATCTGCGTGCCGCAGCCGCTCCAGAAGCCCGGCCCGCCCATCATGATCGGTGGCAGCGGTGAGAAGAAGACCCTGCGACTCGTCGCCCAGTACGGCAACGCCTGCAACATCTTCGACATCGGCGTCGAGGGCGTCAAGCACAAGCTCGACGTGCTGCGCGGGCACTGCGACCGGCTCGGAACCGACTACGACGCGATCGAGAAGACGCTCATCACGGGGGCCGATGCTCTGGATGCTCCCGACACCTTCCTGGCCTCGATGGAGCAGTACGCGGCCATCGGCATCGACCTCGTGACGACGGCCCCGAGCTCGCCCGAGCCGGCTGCATGGGTCGCCCGCACGACCGAGGCGGTTGTGCCGCGCCTGTCCGCGATCTGATCCTCACAACCCGACGAAGGAGTTCCCATGCAGGCGATCAGTCCGTTCCTCTGGTTCGACAACCAGGCTGTAGAGGCGGCGGAGTTCTACGTCTCCATCTTCGACAACTCGGCGATCACGAGCATCTCGCGCTACCCCGAGGGGTCTCCCTATCCCGCCGGCACCGCGATGAGTGTCAGCTTCGTGCTCGACGGCCTCGAATTCCAGGCTCTGAACGCGGGCCCGATGTTCCACTTCACCGAGGCGATCTCGTTCTTCGTGCCCGCTGAGACGCAGGAGCGCATCGACTACCTCTGGCAGGCGCTCCTCGCCGGCGGCGGCACGGAGTCGCAGTGCGGCTGGCTGAAAGACCGGTTCGGTCTGTCCTGGCAGATTGTGCCTCCGGCCCTCGGGCAGTTGATGGGCGACCCCGACCCCGAGAAGTCCGGCCGCACGATGCAGGCGATGCTGAAGATGCAGAAGATCGTCATCGCCGATCTCCAGCGCGCACACGACGGGGAGTGAGCGGAGCCGACACCGTCGGCGATCATCCACTTCCCACCGGGCATCCGGGCAATCGGGCAGGTTTCCGGCTCCTCGCGCGTTGATCAGAGAGTACGAAACACCTTGAAGGGAACACTATGAAGGTCTGGTTCATCACAGGAACGTCGCGCGGCTTCGGCCACGAATGGGCTGAGGCTGCCCTCGAGCGCGGTGACAAGGTCGCGGCGACCGCACGCAACACCGACTCGCTGAACGATCTCGTCGAGAAGTACGGCGACAACATCCTGCCGATCTCGCTGGATGTCACCGACCGTGCGGCAGGTTTCGCCGCCGTCGCCCAGGCGCACGAGAAGTTCGGCCGGCTCGACGTTGTCATCAACAACGCAGGCTATGGCCACTTCGGATTCGTCGAGGAGATCACCGAAGACGAGGCACGTGCACAGCTCGAGACCAATGTCTTCGGCGCGCTCTGGATCACGCAGGCGGCGCTGCCGTTCCTGCGCGCGCAGAAGAGCGGCCACATCATCCAGGTCTCATCCATCGGCGGTATCTCCGCCTTCCCGCTGGTCGGCATTTACCACGCCTCGAAGTGGGCCCTCGAGGGCTTCAGCCAGTCGCTCGCGCAGGAGGTCGCCGGTTTCGGCATCAAGGTCACGCTCGTCGAGCCCGGCGGATTCTCCACCGACTGGGCCGGATCGTCGTCGTCGACGTCGGAGCCGCTCGCGGACTACAGCGAGCTGCACGAGCGGGTAGCGGAAGCCCGTAAATCGCGGAACGCCACCCCCGGTGACCCCGCGGCCTCCGCCGCGGCGATCCTCAAGGTCGTCGATGCTGACGAGCCGCCCCTCCGCGTCTTCTTCGGCAGCGCCCCGCTCGGCATCGCAAAGGCCGACTACGCCTCGCGGATCGAGACGTGGGAGAAGTGGAACGACGTCTCCGTGCTGGCGCAGGGCGGTTCGGCCTCCTAGCCTGCCAACATCACTGGTCGCCCGCCTGCGCCTTCACCTTCAGTGGGGCGGGTGGCCAGCGGATGCTCGGCTAGCCTGTGGACATGGCGACTCCCGATTTCGTGCTGGCCCTCCGCGAGGCCATCGGCCACGCACCGATCTGGCTGATCGGCACAACCGCTGTGCTGACGCGCGAGACGGAGTCGGGCCCGGAACTCCTTCTCGTGAAACGGAGTGACACCGGCGCGTGGACGCCCGTGACCGGCATCATCGACCCGCGCGAGGAGCCCGCCGACGCCGCGGCCCGCGAGATGCTCGAAGAGGCCGGTATCGTCGCTGTCGCTGAAAGGCTCGCCTGGGTGCACACCATTCCGCGCGTCACCTATGCGAACGGCGACCAGGCCGACTACCTCGACTTCACCTTCCGCATGAGGTACGTCTCGGGCGAGCCCCATCCGGCCGACGGCGAGAACACGGATGCCCGCTGGTTCCGGCTCGATGCGCTGCCGTCGATCGCCCCGAACATCCGTGAGCGCATCGAACATGCCCTCGCCGACCAGATCGCGACGGAGTTCGTCGTCTCGGCGGCCGCTTCCGGCGTCTGAAGCCCGGCTCCTGACAGACGAGCGAGGCGGCCGAGCGTCCGCAGGCCGACGGTTCAGCATCCGTTCACCGAACCCTCACTTTCTCGCCGCCGTTCCCGCCATGGCGGAGCCCGGCGAGTGCCTACCATCGGAGGCATGAGGAAGGATCACCGCCCATGCCCGAACGCCCCCTCCCGATTCCCGATCCGGTCCTTCGCGTTCTGTGGCGCCTGGTCGAGGTCTTCGTCTTCATCGTGCTCATCGTGAAGGAGCATCGGATTCCCGCGTGGAACGGACCCGCCGTCACCCGGGGTCAGGCCGCTCCGAACCAGGTCGTCAGCGCGTCGAGCAACCCGGCACTGCTGCCCCAGCCCACCCAGGCGACATAGCCGTCGGGGTGCACCAGCACCGCGGTGGGTGCGTCGACGCTGGCAACCAGTATGGGCGGTCAGCGGGGTTCGGAGTCGAGGATCCGCTTCGCGATGGCGCCGCCCGCGCTGCCGCCCAGGTGCCCCGCTTCCAGCACCCCGCGGATCTCGCGCTTCAGCGCATCCACCTCCTCAGCGCGGAGAATCCCAGCGTCGACGGCGGCCAGGGCCGCACTCAGCCCCTCGCCGTGCTCGACGGCGCCCCGCGTGCCCCCGACCGCCTCGACCAGGATCTCGAAGCTCCCCAACTCCGGACGCTTCTGGATGATCGCCAGCGCCATCACGCGCTTGCCCTCGTCCCTGTCGCCGAAGAGCTTCGCCACATCCGCCCGCCGCAGCGTGGGTCTCTTCGCGAGCCGATGACCGCGGTCGACGAAGGCCTGCAGGGCGGTTGCAGGCTTCTCCGCTGAGGGCATCCCCGATGTGACGCTCGACGTTGTGGCAGCATCCGGAGTTCGAGACAAGGATGTCAGCCGTAGCGCCTCGTCCCGCAGTCGCCGGGCAAGCACGCCGTCACCGGCACTCTCGGCGGCATCTGCCGCAAGCAGGCGACGCCTGACCTCACCGAGCGCCTGCTCTGCCGATGACGGCCTGTCGGCCGGAACGTTCCGCCGCCGATCCGTCTTCCGTATGCCCACCCTGCTCAGGCTACTCGGACTCGCCCTGCCGAGAAGGGGAGCGCCTCTACGATCAGCCGAACGGCTGGCAGCGGTTCTTCGACCGAGGCGGGTGGTGGCAACCTTTTCCTTTTCGCCGATCCGCAGAGCGTCTTCCTCGGCCTGGCGGCTGGATGTGGATCGTGGTCGCGCTGCTGCATGCCGCGATCGACCCCACGACCATCCTGGCGACCGGGGGTGTCGACACGACCACCGCGTCGGCCGGACCGGCGGGGCTGATCAGCATCGCCGGGATCTTCAACTACCTCTCCATCGCGTCGCCATCCTGGCGATCATCCTCGTGAAGGGTCGCGTGAACGGAGCCCGCGGCCCGCGCGGTCGGAAGGCGCCGGCCGCGGCGGGGGACACCGCGGCCTGAGTCGCGGTGCGCGGCATCGTTTTCTCCTTCGCTGACCGAGAATGGACTCATGAGCGAGCCACGCCACCGCATCTTCGCCGAGACGTTTGCGCGCATCCATTCGCTGTACGTCGCCAAGGTGGAGCGCAAGGGCCGCACCCTCGCCGAAGTCGACGAGGTCATCCGCTGGCTCACGGGCTATGACCAGCCCGGTCTTGATCGGGCCATCGCTCGAGGCGAGGACCTCGAATCCTTCTTCGCCGGGTCGCCCGCGTTCAACCCGAACGCCACCCTCATCACGGGGCTGATCTGCGGCATCCGCGTCGAGGAGATCGAGGGCCCGCTGATGCAGCGCATCCGCTACCTCGACAAGCTCGTCGACGAGGTCGCCCGCGGCAAGAAGCTGACTGCGATCCTCCGCGCCTGAGCCCGTTCCAACCTGTCACGATCGGCGCAACGCGAAGAGAGGAGCTCTCGATGCCGGTTCTCGCGGCCCGTGTTCTCACGATCTGGTGGTCCACGACATCGTCATGTGCTCATTCGTGCTGGCGCGAGACCTGCTCCCTGGAACGACGGCAGTGCAAGCTGGATCGCGCGCTTCCTGTCGGTCGCTGTCGATGCTAGCATTGCCAGCGGAGGCATCGACATGGGAGTTCTGACGGTACGAAACCTCGACGATGAGGTGCAGCGCCGCATCCGGCTTCGTGCAGCTGAAAATGGCCGCTCGATGGAGGCGGAGGCTCGTGCGATCCTTAGCGCGGCGGTTTCCGAAAATCGCCTGGTCACCTCCTGGTTGGCCGCAGCAGCTGAGCTCCACGAAGACGATTTCGAACTGCCGACGAGATCCGCTCCGCGCGAGTCCGGAGCGGCATGATCGTTCTCGACACGAATGTGCTCTCCGAGCCCCTCCGCAGTTCGCCCGATCGCGCAGTCGTCGCATGGCTTCGCGAGGCCGCGGGCAACGCGAACATCACATCGATCAGCGTCGCCGAACTGCTCGTCGGAGCCCGAAGCCTCCCTCCAGGGAGAAGGCGAAATGCTCTGATGGCAGCAATAGAAGGCGTCGTAGACGACTTCGGGGAAGAGATCCTCGCCTACGACGTGCGCGCGGCGCGAGCCTATGCAGCCATGCATGAACGACGCGTCGGAATGGGACGACCGCTCAGCGTGGAAGACGGGATGATCGCTGCGATCTGCTTCGTCTCCGGCGCAAGCCTGGCAACCAGGAACACGAAGGACTTCGTCGGCCTCGACATCGACCTGATCGACCCGTGGGATCGGGGTTGACCGTCGGACTTGCGCACTGGCAAGCTCAGAGGCGGGCGGACAGAACGCAGAACTCGTTGCCCTCAGGGTCGGCCAGAACCACCCACGGAGTCTCGCCCTGTCCGATGTCGACGTGCTGGGCGCCCATGCCGAGCAGGCGCTCGACCTCTGCCTCCTGGTCGTCCGGCACGAAGTCGAGGTGCAGTCGGTTCTTGCCGACCTTCGCCTCCGTCGAATTCAGGAACATGAGCGTCGGATGGGAACCGTCAGGATTCTGCAGCTCCAGACCCCGTCGTCCTCATCGATCACCGTCCACCCGATCGCTGCCTCCCACCAGTGCCCGAGCGTACGGAAGTCGTGGCAGTCCACGACGATCTCTTCAAATGTCAGCGTCATGCCTCCACGCTATCCGCCCGCGCCACGGTAGGGGGCATCCTCCGTCGACGCGGGAGGGCGCGGCATCCACTGTTCGCCGGAGCCGATCATGGCTAGATTCAACGCATGGGGACACGGAAGAAGCGCAACGGAATCGCCCGGCTCGAAGCTTTCAGCGACGCGGTGCTGGCGATCGTTCTCACCCTGCTCGTGCTCGACCTCCTGCCGACCGGCTCCCAGTCGCCCGCGCAGTTGCTCGACAACTGGCCCACCTACATCGCCTACCTCGCGGCCTTTTTCACCATCGGCATCATCTGGTTGAATCACAACGAGGAGATGGCGCGGGTCGCCCGAACCACCCCGGTCGTTCTGGTCTTGAACCTCGGCCTTCTCCTCGGCGCCTCACTCGTGCCATGGCCCACCGCGCTGATCTCGGATGCCCTCCGAGAGGGCGACCACCCCGCCCAGTTCGCCGCGATGGTCGTCTTCGCCGTCGTGGCCGCCGTGATCAGCGTGCCGTGGGTCGCGCTCGACCTCTACCTTGCGCGGCATCCCGAACTCCTGAACACTCCGGATGGCGTCGCGTGGATGCGCCGTCACGCGCTCTATTCGGCCGGCACCCTCGTCGTCGCGGTGGTCAGCGTCGTCGTGGCGATCTTCTCGCCGCTGGCCGCACTCGTGCTGTACCTCGTGGTGGCCGCGGCCTTCCTCTCGGCGCGGCTTTTCGAGCGCGAAGATCCAGCTTTCGACGCCGGCGATGGAGCAGACGGCGGCTGACCCGGACTGACGACCAGGGCTTCACGACAGACGAGTCGTCAGTCCCAGTCGAGGTAGTCCTCGATCGCCCAGGCCGTCTCGCCGGCGCGCGTCTCGGAGAACTGGTGACCCCCGCCGTCGATCGTGACCACGCTCACCAGGCCCGGAGCGGAATCCCGCAGCGCCTCGCCGTTGGCCGGGGGAGTGACCTCGTCGTCGCTCGCCTGCACCACGAGCACCGGAATGCCCTCGGCCAGCGCCGGCGCCTCGCCTGCCACGCCCAGCAGCAGCACGCCGTTCACCCGGTCGTGGTTCTCGATGGCGATGGTGCGCGCAACGACCCCGCCGCTACCGTGACCGCCGATCCACGCGTCCGTGATGTCGAGACTGTCGAGCAGGTCCACGACATCCTCTGCCCTGTCGGTCTCGATGAGCACCACGCGGAAGTCCGCCTCGGAGACCAGGTGCGAGAGCCCGGCCAGCCCTGCAAGCTCCGAACCCTGGTCGGCCACGATGACGAGCGCGGGGCCCGCACCTTCGACTGCGAAGGCGACGGATCGCCCAGCCGCCGTGAATATCTGTTTCTCGCTCATTGCACCCAATATACGAGAGCGCGCCGCCCGCACTTGGTCCGCCGCGCACGGAAGAAGACCGGGTACTGTTGGCTGCCGTAGTCACATCCACCTGACCTGACGGGAATCGAGATTCGTGATCACCGTGTACAGCGGCGACAGCCGCGACAGCCGGGGCCGTGGGTCCCACACTGAGCCATGACCGCTGCTGAGGCCCTGTCGGCCCTCGTCGTCATCCCCGCGTTCGGCTCGCCGGAGCTGACCGATGCGGTCGTCGCCGATCTGTGTCGCGACGAAAGCGATCTCGACCCCGCGGTGCGCATCGTCGTGGTCGACAACGCCGGTGACTATGTGCTGCCGCAGGGCAACATCGAGGTCTACCGTCCAGGCCGTAACCTGCGGTGGATCGGCGCCGCGAACTGGGCGCTGCAGACGTCGTCACGCGAGGGGCACGAGGTCTGCGTCGTCTTGAACAACGACATCCGGCTGTCACCCGCCTTTCTCAGCGGACTTCTCGCCCCGTTCGGCACGGAAAACGATCTGGCGCTGGTGGCATCCTGCTACGACGATTTCTGGCTGCACCAGCGGGCGCACACGATTCCGCCGTCGGCCGCTGAGTACGCGCCGCGTGATGTGCTTCGCGATGTCGCTTTCTGTGACGGCACGGCCCTTGCGTTCTCGGTACCTTCCGTTTCCGAACTGGGTGGTCTCGACGAGGTGACGTTCTCCGGGCACGGCTACGGAGCGGATATCGACCTGGCCATCAGGGCGCGCGCGGCCGGGCTTCGATGCGTCGTCACCGAGGGCGCCTACGTCTCGCACCTCCGCCGGCAGACGATGAACCGCACCGGCCAGTCGTCCGAGGGCAACCGGGCCGAGATTCTCGATGGCCTGAACGCCAAGTGGGGCGACGGATGGCGCGCCGAGGTCGGGCTGGGGCCGGAGTCGTTTCCCGCCCACAACACGGGCAGCGGCGCGTCGTGGTACCTGACCCCGCCGGAATGGTGAGCCCGCCGAACCCATCCCAGGGGCGGATCGTCTTCGCGGGGTTCGCCACCCGCCACCAGAGCGGCGGCGTGCACGTGATGACCCAGCACGTGCGCCTGCTGCGGGAGAGCGGCCACGAGGCCTGGTTGTGGCTTCCCGATGCGGATGACCGCACCGACTGGATCGCGCGCGACGTGCCGATGCTGTTCGGTGCCACCATCCCGATCGGCGCAGACGACCTTCTGGTGCTGCCGGAGACCCCGACCATCCAGGGCCGCGACCCGGCACCCGGGGCACGCAAGGTCATCTTCAACCAGAACCACTTCTACACCTTTGCAGCAGGCACTCCGGCAGATAACTTTCCCGGCTGGGAGCCGGCGCCGGCGCTCTGGGCGGTGTCGGCCGAGAGCCGGGACGTGCTCGCGGCCACGCTACCCGGCCTGCCCGTGAGCCTGGTGCCGAACCCGGTGGACGGCGACCTGTTCGCCCCCCTCCAGACTGATCGGCTCCGAGTGAGCTGGTTCCCCAAGAAGCGGCCGCGCGAGGCCTCGCTCCTGAAGCGCCTGCTCGCCAACGACCCACGGCTCACGGGAGTCGAACTGGTGGAGCTCGTGCAGGTCTCGCGGGCCGAGGTGGCTGCAACCCTCGGCAGCACGGCGGTCTTCATCGCGCTCGGGCACACCGAGAGCTTCGGTCTGCCGGTGGCCGAGGCGCTGGCTTCTGGATGTCTCGTGGTCGGCTATGACGGCGGAGGCGGTCACGAACTCTTCGAGGCACCAGGGGCATGGAGCGTTCCTGACCAACGGCCGCTGCTGATCCGCGACAGGGTGGCGGAACTGATCCACGACATCGACGACCGTGAGTCACTGCGTGCGGCGAACCGGCGCTGGGTGCTGGATCGTTACACGTTCGAGCGCACCGGCGCGGCGTTGGAGGAGGCGCTCAGCGCCGCCCGGGAGCGTCCCGGCCGAGCATCGGTGGCCGTGCATCCGGCAGCCTGGCTCGACAGCCTCGGCCCGAACTTCACCGCCTACGCCTGAGCTCGGGCGCGTACGCCTCTGAACTCAGGCGTGTACGCCCAGGGCTCAGGCACATGCGCCCCCGGGCTCAGTGGCCACTCTTCGCGACATTGACGAGTTCCTCGCCGGCCAGGTACCGTCGCACCTGCGCGTTGACCAGAGCGAAAGCTCGCGGCCCTGCCTTCGCGATGGAGCCGGCCGCGTGCGGGGTGATGATCAGATTCGGCGCCGTCCAGAGCGGGTGTCCGGCAGGGAGCGGCTCCGGCTCCATCACGTCGAGGGCAGCGCGCAGCCGACCGGAGGTCAGCTCGGCGAGCAGCGCTTCGGTGTCGACGACCTTGCCGCGCGCAACATTGACGAGCAGGGCGCCGTCGGGCATCCGGGCCAGGAAATCGGCGTCCACGAGCCCCGTGGTGTCGGGGGTGAGCGGCACGGTCAGCACGACGACATCGGCTTCGGGAAGCAGTTTCGGCAGCTCCGAGGTGGCGTGGATGCCGTCGCGAGCCGTGTGCGCGACGAGCACCGGAGTGGCGTCGAAGCTCCTCAGGCGCCGAGCGGTCTGCTCACCGAGGTCACCGGCACCGATGATCAGAACCCGCTTGTCGCGGAGGTCATCGGCCTCGACCGGATCCCATCGCCCCTGCCGCTGTGCCTCGATGAAGTGGGGCAGTTGACGAAGCGTCGCCAGGATGACCGTCATGACGAGCTCGGCAACCGCTGAGCCATGCACACCTCGCGCGGTGCAGAGCGTGACGCCGTCGGGCACGTGGTCGAGGATGTCCTCGGTGCCTGCACTCGTCAGCTGGGTGACCTCGAGCTTAGGCATGGCGCGGAACTTGCCCTCGAGGTTGGTGGAGTCCTCGACCTGCGGTACCCAGAAGACGGTCTCCGCCAGGCGGTCGGGCTTCTCGTCTTCACCGTTCCATGCGATCACCTCGACCCCGTCGGGAAGGGCTCCGAGGAGCTCACGAGCGTTCGAATCCGGCACGCATACGACAGTCATGGTCCTAGAGTAATCACCGCTGGGATCAGGCCGCCGCCCTAGTGTCTCTTCGACTTCTACGCAAGGTGGAAGTTCGGTCGGTTCAAGTACTTAGACTGCCATAAGGCATGAGATTGTTCGCGTGCCGGTGAATCAGCTCTGCGGAACAGTGCGGCTCCGAAAGCAGGGCCGAACGTGAACAGGAGACGCGCCATGACCACCACGCAGCTGTCCTACCCCCCTCAGGAGCCGGAGCTCGTCGGCGAGGACACCCGGCTTCGCAACTGGGCCAAGAATTCCAGGCTCGGCCCTCCCGGCTCGGTCGTGGCCCCGGCCACCGAGGCAGAACTGTGCGACTTCCTCGCCACGAGCGACGGCCGCATCCGGATGATCGGCAGCCGTATGTCGCCGGGCAGAATGATCGAGGTGGCCAACGGCAGCGGCACCCTGCTCGACCTGAGCAGGTTGAGCGGCCTCATCTCCAGCACTGACGACACCGCAACGTTCGCCGGTTCCACCCCACTCGCCTATGTGTACGCCTACCTGTCTTCGCGCGGGCAGATGCTGCCCGCCTCGCCCGGGGTGATCGCCGAGCAGACCCTGGCCGGTGCCGTGTCGACCGGCACCCACGGCCAGGGCCTCGAGCAGAGCTCGATCGCTGGTGCCGCAGTGTCGATTCGGATGGTGTTGGCCGACGGAACGGTCGCAGAGTTCGATCGCGACCATCCTGACTTCGGTGCCGTGCAGCTCAGCCTCGGCTCACTCGGCGTCATCACTGCGGTGACGCTCCGCACGCGCACATCGATCATCTACACCTGCATCAAGACCGCGGTCGACGCAGGCAACCTTGAAGCGGATCTCGAAACCTGGAACCGCGAGAACATCATGGTGAAGGCGTGGTGGTTCCCGCAAGAAGGCCAGGTGCAGGTGTGGAAGGCCAACGAGGCCACCGACGACGAACTACGCCGTTACAACGACGGCGGTGGTGAACTGTTGAAGCACGCGGCCACCAACCAGGCGATGAACGACACGGTGGAGTCGACGCTCCGCCAGCTGCGCGACGACACCAGGGGAGTGGCCGACGACGGCAAGCCGCTTCGAACAGTGAGCCGCTTCCGCGACTTCACCGACATCACGGGCGACGTCTACCAGGTGTTCTGCCGCGGCATCGCCACTCCCCAGATCAACGTCGAGATCGGCATCCCGCTCGCTCGGGCCGGAGCAGTAATTGCGAAGATCAAGCAGTGGCACGCCGAGACCCAGCCGCGGATGCACTACCCGGTGATTCTGCGTTGCACCGGCCCCTCAGACGGCTGGCTGAGCCCCTCTCGCAACGAGGACACCTGCTACTTCGGTTTCGTGGTCTACTACGCGGCCGACGGCTCCCTGTCTGAGGAGGGTGGGGACTTTCTGAGGGCAGTGGAACGTGTCGTGGCCGAGGAGGGTGGTCGACCCCACTGGGGCAAGTACTTCGACGAGTCCCTGTACGATTGGCCGGCGCTCTACCCTGAGTGGGAGGCCTTTCAAGGCGTGCGCGAGGCCCTCGACCCGCAGCACCGCTTCGCCAATGCCTTCACCGCGGCCCTGCTCGACTGACGGGGCGCTGCCATCGAAACAGGAGCACCGCCGATGAACGCCTGGGTCACCCTGCTCACGCAGCCCAATTATCTGATCGGGGTGCGCACGCTTCGTGCCTCACTTGCCGCCTCCGGCAGCGAGGCGCCCCTCGTCGTGATGGTGACCTCGGAGATCGACGAATCGACGCGGCGCCTGCTTGCCGACGAAGGATGCCTCGTGCGCGACGTCGCGCCGCTTCGGCCAGCCGGAGGTTCAGCGGGCAGCTACGCCAACTCCCGGTTCGCTGAAGTGTGGACGAAGCTGGCCGTCTGGGGCCTCACCGAGTTCGAACGCGTCGTCTTTCTCGACGCCGACATGCTCGTGACCCAGAACATGGATGAGCTGTTCTCGCTCGACCTGCCAGACGGCGCCATCGCCGCCTGCCACGCCTGCCGCTGCAATCCCAACCGGATCGCGAGCTATCCGCCGGATTGGATGCCCGCCACCTGCTTCTACACCTACTGCCGAGGCGGCGACCACGTCACCGAACCGGGAGCCACAGACAACTACCTGAACGGCGGCTTCCTCGTGTTGTCGCCCGACGGCGCCGTCTTCGCCGAGATGCTGGATCGGCTGGCGATCATCGACGACCTGTCGCGTTACCCGTTCGCCGAGCAGGACTTCCTGAACGAGTTCTACTCAGGCCGCTGGCGCCCACTTCCCTACGTCTACAACGCGCTGAAGACCCTGCCGCACCAGCACCCCTCGGTCTGGCAGCTTTCGTCGGTCAAGAACATCCACTACATCATCGATAAGCCGTGGGAGAAGCCGCTCGACCCCACCGATCGATACTTCGAGGTGAACCGCCTGTGGTGGGAGATGGCAGACACCCTGGGTGTGACCGTCGAGCGCTGAGCGACGGTCGCAGTGGCACGGTGGTGAGCGGATGAGTCGCGACTCCTCGGCAAAAGCATCGGGGTATTCTTAGCCCACGTATCTGATTGGGGTGCTGATGGGTCGGCCGGCGCGCGAAGCTCCGAAAATGCGAGACGTAGCTGCTCTGGCGGGGGTGTCTGTCAAGACGGTCTCGAACGTGTTGTCGGGGTACGAGCACGTGTCTGAGAAGATGCGTGCTCGAGTGATGGACGCCGTGTCTGAGCTCGGCTACGAGGTGAACGTGTCGGCGCGCAATCTGCGCGTGGGCAGTACGCGGGTGCTCGGGCTGGCGGTTCCAGAACTGAGCCAGGCGTACTTCGCGGAATTGGCCGATGCGGTCATCCGTGCAGCCGGAGCGCGAGGCTATACGGTGCTCATCGAGCAGACGCTCGTCGATCGGTCGCTTGAGATCACGACTGTCTCTGACATGCGGCGCCACTCGATCGACGGACTCATCTACAGCCCCCTGGCCGTTCACCCTGGTGACGTCGATCAACTCGACGTCGACTTTCCGATTGTCGTTCTCGGCGAGAAGGTCGTGGGCACACGCTCAGACCATGTCGCGATGTCGAACATCGAGGCCATGAAGGCTGCCACGCTGCACGTGCTCTCGTTGGGCCGACGCCGTGTCGCGGTCATCGGAACTCAGCCTGACGGCCCGGTCGGTACGGCAGCCTCGCGGCTGCATGGCTATGTCGAAGCCCTGGCTGAGCATGACATCGCAGTCGATGTCGACCTCATCGTCTCGGCCGCTCTCTGGCATCGCGAGAACGGCGTCGAGGCCATGGAGCGACTCGTCGCCAGCCGGGTTCCATTCGACGCCGTCGTCTGCTTCAATGACGCTCTGGCGCTCGGCGCAATGCGCGCTCTGCACAGGAGTGGTCTTCGCATTCCCGAGGATGTCGCGGTGGTCGGTTTCGATGACATCGAAGACTCGGCCTACTCGACGCCGTCGCTGACCACGATCTCGCCGCACCGCGACGAGATCGCGCAGAACGCCGTCGACATCCTCATCGAGCGCATTGAGAGTGATGGTGCCCGCCCCGCTCCGCGGCATGTCGAGACCGGGTATTCGCTGGTGATCAGAGAGTCGTCGACGGGGCTGAGCGTCGGCCAGCTCGCGACGACGTAGCCGTCTCAGCGTGTCGTGGCGCGCATGAGTTGACAGCGCACAATTTGTCGCTTACTGTCACTTTTACATCGATGTAAATTTGATGCCCATCACTCGAAGAGTTCCCCTACGCAGACGTCGGGAACAGTAAGCAGGTACTCAGTGAAGAAGCTGATCGGAGTCGCCGCAGCAGCAGTGTTAATTGCGGCGGGGCTCTCAGGATGCGCGGGATCGTCGAATGATCAGGCCAGCGGCCCGGTCTCGCTGACGTTCTGGCACGGCTACACCGAAGCAGACGGGGGAGTGCTCGACGACATCGTCAAAGACTTCAACGCCTCGCAGAGCGACATCACGGTGTCGACCCAGACGAAGACCTGGGCCGTCATCGACGACACGCTCCTGCCCGCCCTCTCGTCGAAGAACGGCCCCGACATCGTGGCCATGACCAGCGACCGGCTGCCCGTCTACGCACAGAAGAAGGCGCTCGTCGACCTCGACGACTTCTACAGTCAGTCATCGAGCAATACCAGCGACCTGAAGCCCGAAGCTGTCGCCATGGAGACTGTGGGAGGCAAGAAGTTCGGTGTGCCGAGCGGATTTGTTCCCCTCTCCGTGATCTACAACAAGACACTGTTCGCCGCCGCCGGCATCACGAGCTTTCCCACCACCTGGGACGAGTGGGTCGCCGATGCGAAGAAGCTCACCGTCGACTCCAATGGTGACGGTACCCCCGAGCAGTACGGCCTCGCTCTACCCGACCACGCTACCGTCGGCAACGGCATCTGGCCGAGCCTGTTCGAGGGCAACGGCGGGTCGATCACCAACGAAGACGGCACTCAGTCCACCATCGACTCGGCGCAGAACGTCGAGACCCTGACCTACTGGTCGAAGGCCATTCAGAACGACAAGATCTCCCCGACCGGCCTCGACGGCATCGCCGCCGACAAACTCTTCACCGCGGGCAAAACCGCCATGGAGGTCGGCGGCCCGTGGATGGCCGGGGTCGCGACGTCCTCGAACATCGACTATGGGCTCGCCGCCATCCCGGCGGGCCCGAAGGCGCAGGCGGCGTCGGCGATCGGTATCTCAATCGGCATCACGGCGCAGACGGATGCCCGCACGCAGCAGGCGGCCGAGAAGTTCCTCGCCTACTTCAATGACAAGACGACCGCCACGAAGTGGTCGCTCGGGTCGGGGTGGCCGCCGCTTCGCACAGACATCACGTCTGCCGATGTGTCGGCGAACGCGACCGTGGCCAGCCTGACCGAGATCGCGCCGAACACCGTGGCGCTGCTGCCGGGAGTCGTCAACAGTACCGACGTGCTGACGGCGATCGACACGGCCACTCAGAAGGCCGTTGCTGGTGGCGACCCGAAGCAATTGCTCAGTGACGCGTCAGCGAGCATCCAGCAAGCCCTCACCAAGTAGCACCGACCACACGGAGCACCGACTACGCCAGAGGCGGGGGTGTGCGGCAGTCGAGCCCCACACCCCCGTCGCTCGCCGGGAGACACCATGACGACACACAATCTCGTACGCCCCCGCCGGTACCGGCCACCAGCGCAACTCGGGGGGCGCACCCCCCTGAACGGTTCGTTCAAGCGACGTGCCACCATCGTCGGCTTTCTCGCCCCTGCCCTCATCATTCTCGGGGCGTTCGTAGCCTGGCCGATGATCTCTGCCCTGCAGCTCTCGTTCACCGACGCGAGCGGCTTCGGTACACCCGAGTTCGTGGGTCTCGACAACTATGTGCGCGTCTTCACTGACGGCGAGATTCTGCAGTCCATGGGCAATACCGCCCTGTACGCGGTGCTCTTCACTCCGACCGCCATTGTCGTGGCGCTTCTGCTCGCCCTCGTCATCAACAGCCCACGACTGCCGTTTCGCGGCTTCTTCCGCTCGACACTCTTTCTGCCCTTCATCGTGTCGCTCGCCGTCGCCGCGTTCGCGTGGTCGTACCTGCTCGACCCCCAGATCGGCCTGCTCAACTACTGGCTGCAGGCCGTCGGAATCCGCATCGGAAACGTTCTGCAAGACCCGACCCTGTCCATGCCCACCGTCGTGGTCGTCGCGGTGTGGAAGAGTTTCGGGTTCTACATGGTCATCTTCCTCGCGGGCCTCCAAGAGATTCCGACAAGCCTCTACGAAGCCGCGCAGCTCGACGGAGCGGGTGGCTGGAAGCGCTTCACCAACGTCACCTTCCCGATGCTCAGCAACACGATCACCTTCGTCGTCATCGTCGCGCTCATCGCCGCGCTGCAAGCTTTCGACCAGATCTACGTGCTGACCGGTGGCGGCCCCTACCGGAGCACAGAGACCATCGTGATGCAGATCTATCAGTCCGGGTTCAAAGACCTCGACCTCGGGTTCGCCTCAGCGCTGTCGTACGTGCTGCTCATTGTCACCCTTCTGCTCAGCCTTCTGCAGTTTCTCTTCTTCGGCCGTCGTTCAAAGGACATCAACTCGTGACCGTTCTCGCCCGCCCCCGGGCCCTGCCTTCGAGCTACGCGAGCTCGCGACGGCACCGTGGCGACCCGATGCGCTGGGTCTTCTTCGCCGCATTCCTGGTCGTGACTTTCGCTCTGATGTTGCCGGTTATCATCATCGTGCTCACCGCTTTCAAGCCGGCCTCAGAGGTCAACGCCTTCCCGCCGACGCTTTTCCCTCACCAGTGGACCCTCGCAAACTTCGAGGCGATCTTCTCCGAGCTGCCGTTCGGCCGGCTCATTCTGAACAGCTTCGGTTTTGCCGGCGGCGTCACCGTGTTCGCGCTGGTGTTCGACTCTCTGGCTGCCTATGCACTTGCCCGGCTCGACTTTCGTGGGTCGCGCATCCTGCTCATTGTCATCATCGCCAGCCTGATGATTCCGTTTCAGGCCACGCTCATTCCGATCTACCAGTTGGTCTCACAACTGGGCTGGGTGAACACCTTCGCGGGACTGATTGCGCCCCGCGCTGCCGACGCCTTCGGCATCTTCTTTCTCAGGCAGTTCTTCGTCTCGTTGCCCAGAGACCTCGACAACGCGGCCCGCATCGACGGTGCATCAGAGTGGCGGGTGTTCAGAAGCATCGTTCTGCCGAACGCGGTGCCTGCTCTGCTCACCCTCGGTATCTTCCTGTTCGTGAACAACTGGAACGACCTGCTCTGGCCGCTCGTGTTCACCACCGACCAGAACATGGGAACCATCACCTCGGGCCTGACCCTTCTGACCGGGCCCGGAGGCATCATCCCTCAGGGCGTCATGATGGCAGGCGCCCTCCTGGCCCTCCTGCCGCTGGCGATCATGTTTCTGCTCGTGCAGCGACGCTTCATCGAAAGCGTTGCGAGCACCGGCCTCAAGTGACCTACGAGACGAGTACCCCTGTGAAATGGTTTGACGACGGTGAGCTGCACTTCGCCATCGGTATCGAAGACACCTTCGTGCCGCAGAGCCGTGCCGGCGAGCGAGCGATCGACGAATACGACCTGACCGACCACTACAACCAGGTCGAGGCAGATTTCGGCCTGGCGGTGGAGGTCGGGGCCGAGTTTCTGCGCTGGGGTGTTCCGTGGTACCGGGTCGCACCTGAGCCCGGCCGCTGGGACTGGTCGTGGGTCGACCGCGCAATGGACGAGTTTCGCCAGCTGGGCCTCAAACCCATTGTCGATCTGCTGCACTACGGCACTCCGCTCTGGCTCACCGACCAGTTCGCGAACCCCGACTACCCCCACCACGTTGCCGAGTTCGGCGTGCGTTTTGCCGAGCGATATGGTGACGTCGCCACCGACTACACCCCTGTCAACGAGCCCATGGTGCACGCCCTCTTCTCGGGCGAGTACGCCTACTGGCCGCCGTACTTCGACGGCCCAACGGGACTCGCGCACATCGCTACGTCGCTCGCCCGTGGTCTCGTACTCACCCAGCAGGGCATCGCCGAGGCGCTCGGCGAGCGGGCAACGTTCGTCCACGTGGATGCGGGCATGCGCTACGTCGGTGACGTCGACGTGCCCGAGCATCGTGACACGGTGGAGAGACTCCGTCACCAATCATTTCTCGTCGAAGACCTTGTGACCGGCACGGTGGGTGGCGATCATCCACTGCTCGGTCAACTCGGCGAAGCCGGGGTCACGGATGCTCAGCTCGCCTGGTTCGAGGCGAATGCCGTGCGCCCCGATGTCATGGGGGTGAACTACTACCCCAAGCACTCGACTGAGGTGTTCGAGGCGGGGGTGCATCACGGGGGAGGGTTCGCCGATTCGAGACCGTTCTTCGACGCCGGTGCCGATGGTCTGGCCGAGGTGCTTCGAAGCTATTCCGAGCGCTATGGCGCCCCCGTGATGCTGACCGAGACGTGCGTGACGGGAAGCGTGGATGAGCGGCTGGAGTGGATGGACGAATCCGTCGCGACCCTGCACCGGCTGAAGGGCGAGGGGCTCCCGGTTGTCGGTTTCACCTGGTGGCCGCTCTTCGACATGTATGAGTGGACCTACCGTCACTCCACCCGCCCCAAGGCCGACCACCTGCTCACCATGGGGCTCTTCAACCTCGTTGAGACGCCCGATGGGCGCCTGAATCGCGATCGCAACCCGGTGGCCGACCGATTCCACGAGCACGCGACCGCCGCCGTCACTCAGCCTGCCACGGTGTGACCTCAGCACTGCCTGAACCTCCCTGTCTGACTCCTGCCTGACTCCTGCCTGAAAGAGACCTCATGCTTCACGCCCGCATTTCCATCGACACGAATTCCGTCATTGGGCCCGTCAATCGTCGACTCTTCGGATCGTTCGTCGAACACCTCGGCCGTTCGGTCTATGACGGCATCTACGAGCCCGGTCACGACAGCGCCGATGACAACGGCTTTCGCCGCGACGTCGTCGAGCTGGTGAAAGAACTCGGCGTCACGGCGATTCGGTACCCGGGTGGCAACTTCGTTTCGGGATTTCGGTGGGAAGACAGTGTCGGCCCCGTCGACAGGCGGCCCCGACGACTCGACCTCGCCTGGCACTCGACCGAGACGAACGAGGTCGGTCTGGCCGAGTTCGACTCCTGGCTGAAGCTCATCGGCAGCGAGATGATGCTCGCTCTGAACCTCGGCACCCGCGGCGTGCAGGAGGCGCTCGACCTGCTCGAATACGCGAATCTTGCGCAGGGGACAGCGCTCGCCGAGCAGCGGATTGCCGACGGGCATCCGGAACCCTACGGCGTGCAGATGTGGTGCCTCGGCAACGAGATGGATGGCCCGTGGCAGCTCGGACACCGCTCGGCAGACGACTACGGCAAGCTGGCAGCGCAGACCGCCAGAGCCATGCGTTCGTTCGACCCCTCGCTCGAGCTCGTGGTGTGCGGATCGTCGAGCGCATCGATGCCCACCTTCGGAGAGTGGGAACGCACCGTACTGACCCACACCTACGACGAGGTCGACTACATCTCGTGCCACGCCTACTACGAAGATCGCGGTGACCGTGGTGACTTTCTCGCGTCAGGCGTGAACATGGATCACTTCATCGACTCGGTGACTGCGACGGCCGACCATGTGAAAGCTGTTCGGGGCAGCTCGAAGACCATCAACATTTCATTCGACGAATGGAACATCTGGTACAACGAGCGTTTCGAGAAGGTCGACAAACTGACCGGCGTCGACAACTGGCCCGTCGCCCCTCGCCTTCTCGAAGATCAGTACACCGTGACCGATGCCGTGGTGTTCGGGAGCCTGCTGATGTCGCTGCTTCGGCATGCAGACCGTGTCACGAGCGCGTCTCTCGCCCAGCTCGTGAACGTGATCGCTCCGATCATGACCGAACCGGGCGGGCTCGCCTGGCGGCAGACCACCTTCTTCCCCTTCGCCGAGACCTCAGCGCACGCGTCGGGGTCGGCGCTCACGGTGAATGTCGAGAGCGAGACCTACGCGACCGCCTCCTACGGCGACGTGCCTCTCATCGACTCAGTGGCGACCTTCGATGACCAGACGGGCAGCGGAGCGATCTACCTCGTGAACCGTTCAGAGCACGAGAGCATCGAGGTGACCATCGACCTCGGCAACCTGTCGGGCTCAGCGCTCGCCGCTCTGAGTCTCTGGTCGAGTGACCCGGATGCCGCGAACACGCTCGACGACCCCGACCGCGTCGGGCTGACCCCCAACGGCACTCTGCGTTCGAGCGGGGCGACGGCGTCGATCACGCTGCCGCCGATCTCGTGGACGCAGATCACCGTTTCGACCGTGAAATAGGTCGTACGAGCGCAGCACTGAACCTTTCACTCACTCACTTCGACGCCCTGGCGGTCCAGGGTTCGTCGGCGTGCGCAAGCCACACCCGATACGGGTTGAGCGAGCGGATGAGCCGCTGCCCCTCGGTGACAGGCTCATCCAGCTCACCGAACCACACCGCCGTGTCGCCGGCGATCACGACGGGTCCGTCGCCGGTCTCGACGACCACGATCTGCGAGCCCCGGGTGTGCCCGGGCGCCGAAAGCAGCCGAACCCCCGGCAGCAGTTCGAACTCGCCGTCGACTTCGACGTAGTCCACCCCTGCGGCATCCACCCATTCGCGGATCGTGTAGTCGTCGAGCGTGCGCGCATCCTCCAGCTCCTGGCGTTGCACATACACCGGTCTTCCGGCGAACAGGTGATTGCCGCCGCAGTGGTCGAAGTGAAGATGGGTGTTGACGACCGCCGTGATGCTGTCGAGATCGATGTGCTGCGCGTCCAGGGGCTCCACGAGCGGGTCCATGTCGGCGACCGCGGGATGCAACTCGGTCATCCCCGTATCGACGAGCACCCGACCGCCCGGATGCTCGATGAGGTGCACGTAGACCGGCATCCGTTCGTCTCCGGCGAGAAGGGTAGCGACGCGGAGCGGCGTCACGGTGACCGGCGTGGGACTGGTCATACGCCGCATCCCATCGGGTGAAAGAGGGAAGACGCTGCTGTCGGAGATCTCATGTGGGACACCGTACTCTCGCAATCGTCTGCCGTAAGAGTGGGTATGGCGGTGCCCGTCCATTCAGACCACGGCTTTGCCTGCGGGCATTGGCTTCGAGACTCCGAGCGACCGGGGGGATTCACTCATTGCTCTCCGGATCGGCCAGTCTCACCCCCGGAGTCTCGCCCTGACCGATGTCGACATGCTGTGCACCCATCGCGAGCAGGCGTTCGTCGGCTTGCGCTCCGCAGTCATCATCCGGCGCTAACGTCAGGCCGACTTTCGCGCCTGGCGTGGCTGGCGAATATTATGACCATACTTCTTCTCGTAGAACGCACGGATCTTGGCAACGATCTCGCGCTCTTCATTGGTGATGGGATCGGCTTTGCCCTCGGCGATGCGGCTGGCCAAGGCGCTGGTCCGCCTGCGTCGTTCGCCCTGTCCAACCATTCTTGGAGTTCGGAGCTGTGACGAGCCGTTCGCGCGGCGACACTCGCCGCGGAGAAGGCGACTCCTGCACCGAGGAGGGCGAATATGCCCGACGCCGGTGGACCGCTTCAGAAACTTCGCCAGAAGGCGGCGTCGAGCACGAAGGGTGGGAGGAATCCGCAGACTGCGGCGCCGAAGGTTGCTCCGACTGCGAGCGCCAACGCGCACGAGCTAGCGACATGCTGTCGGATTAACGTGACTGAGGATCATGATGGCGCGTCTCCGGTTCACGCTGAGGCTTCGGAAAACCGGCTGACATAATGCCGCGTTCGAGGCCGTCAAACTGCAGCGCTGAGGGCCGCCAGGGCAGTCTGCCAGGGGATCCGCTCCTGTTCGAGGCGCACGTCCCCTTCGGCGTGGAGTCGCCGAAGCGCGTTCTGCTCCGATTCGCTGAGGGTCGTGAACGTTCCCCGGTTCGGCTTCGGTTCTGGCACCCAGAGGTCGCGATGTGCAAGAAGGGTGGCTTCATCCATCAGCACCGACGTGACGGAGGAATGTGACATCCGGAGCCTGTGCAGGATGGCGAAGCCATGGGAGTCGAGGTCGCCCCAGTAGACGATGGGTGAGCGTTGTACCCAAGAAATTCGGCCGATGACATCAACGGCATAACCCGAGCCATGTACAGCGATCGCGCCCTCCCAGCGCGGCATCGCGAGGACTGACTCAAGGTTCTCAAAGACGAACACAACCAGTGGTCGCACGCCAAGCCAGTCGAGCTCAGACAGCGGCGCAGCGAAGTCGAGCGGCCCGCCGGGATGCAGGCGCTCATCGAGCACTCGAATGCGAATGAGCCGGTCGGCATCCGTGACGCCCAGGCCGGACGACCCGGTGGCAGCGTCATACAGGGCCGTGACGAGTGCGCGGTGCGAGGCGAACCACTTGGTGTCGACGCCACGGATCGGCAACTGGCGGGGTCGGAGCCCCGCGACGGGGTGAGTGGTGAGCCAGAATGCGACCTCCACCACGGTGCTGAACCCCTCGCGGTCGAGCTGCAGCAGAGACTCCGTCTGACTTCGGATCGAACCGGCTAGTGCCACACTGTCACCGAATCGGTCCCTGAGGATCCTGGATCGTTCGGAAATCGTCTTCCAGGAGCGGGCAGCCGCGCCGCCCGCGAAGGCTGCCAGGGCGTCGGGTGTGGACGCTTTCACCCGAACCGGTATTCGTTGCCTGCCGATGCTCCGCCAGACACGCGTCTCCCAGTCGACCTCGAGGCCCTCGGGGCGCGCCGATGAATCCCATGAGCGAGCCCATCGCTCAGCCGCGCCCTGGTCGGCGAGCATCTCGCGCTCAGTCGGCGGCCTCAGTGACAGCGAGAACACCGGATCTTCGGGGAGGGCGCCTGCCCATGCGCCGAGTTTTGACAGCAGGCGCCGGCCTGCCAGACCTCGCGCGTCATTGATCGAGATCATGACGGCGACTCGTGCCAGGGCACATTCGCCACCTCCGACCGCTGCCTGGTCGGATTCTCGATCGACGTGGCGGCACCGACGTACGGCTCGATGGTCTGCAACAGCTTCTGCGGAGTCGCGAGAATGAGCTGAAAGCCGAACTCGACGAACACATCGAGCGCCATCCGCGTGTACCGGGTATCGGCCTTGTCGAAAGCCTCGTCGAAAACGATGGTTCCATACTTCGGATGCGCGGCATCCGGGTCGGCGAGCTGGTACCGCAGAGCGGCCGCGAGACAGAAGACCACGAGCTTCTGCTGCTGGCCACCCGACATCGCCACGCCGGAGTCGTAGGTCGCCCGCACCCGAGCGTCTTCGTCGATCTCCTCCGCGAGGAACGTCACGTGCAGCCGGGTGTCGAGGCACTGCGCCTTCCATGTGCGGTCGATGTGCTCGCTCGACGCGAACTTGCGCATCAGTTCGGCGAGGGTCGCGAACCGCCGCTCGGCGGTCTCCGTGTCGTCGTCCTGCCAACCCTCCTCGGAGATCGACCGCAGATCGGTGATGAACCGGGCCACCGTGTCTCCGCGCCGAGTCTTGACCCGGAGCCGTAGAAATCGCCCTTCGTCGAACCTCGAGCGACTGAGCGAATCGTTGACCGGCATGACGCGCTCTTCGATCTCGCGCGGGGCACCGAGCAGCTCGCTGACGAGGTCGCCGATCAAGTCGCGCGAGCGGTCACGCAGCAGGCCCAGAAACCGTGCCTCGTGGTCGGGCAGCCCGTGCGCAACGATCTCATCCAGTATCTGGAGGTAGGCTCGCCGGTCGGCGAATGTCGGCGTCAGATCAGCAGCAGATGCGGACCAGAGTTGTTTGAACTCGGCAGCGAGCCGGCTCACCTCATTACTTGCATCATTAGCCGTCGCCAGCGCACCGTCACGCTCCCGATGGAGCTTCTGCAGCACATCCTGACCCACCTCGGCGATGTTCTGCCGGGTGATGCTGCGCTGCACGGTGCGAAAGCGCCTCTCCAATTCGTCGTAGGTCGGCTGATCGACCTCGCCGAAGGAGCCAGAGGCGAAGCCGGCTTCGAAGGCCTCGACAACGTCGACGAGTTCATCACGTGTCGCCGATTTCTGCCTCAGGGTGAGTCGGATGTCGCCTGCCTCGCTGACTAGATCATCGCGCTCGCGACGAGCCGTGTCAGCCGCAGCGAGTGCTGTGGTCAGGTCGCTGTCGCCCCGCGTGAGTTCGGTCAGCTGGTGGCGGAGGCTGTCAACCACCGTAGCGGCAGCGTCGCGATCGACGTCCCGCCAGGTGTATTCACGGATCGCAGCGAGCACGCCTTGACGCCGCTGGGACGCGTTCTGCTCGTTTGATGCCCTTTCGACTACCGCTCGGGCCGCAGCCTTCTCTGCCTGCGCATCACGAAAGAGCTCCAGCAGCGATTCGAGCTTCGTCTCGCGGTCTCCCAAAACCCAGTTCGAGCGATCATCCAACCGCACCGAATCGTCTTTCTCATAGCGCGTGCGAGACGTCTTCTGCTGCCCGCTGATGGTGACCGCGCGGATGTGATCGCCGAGCTCATCCACGGTGTCGACGCAGGCAAAGTCGAAGCGGTCGGAGACAATTCCGGTGAGCCAGCCGGCGAAGGGACTGTCGGCGACGGTTATCCGGTTCACCACTGATCTGTGACTGGACGCAGGCCGCGGTGGGGGAGAGGATGAGGTCACCTCCTCGAACACCAGCCGGGTCGGTACGCGGTGCGTGTCCGCCCAGCGACGAACAGCTCGCAAATGCTCCGTGCGAACGAGCATGGTGAGAGCGAGAGGCTTGAGCACTCGCTCGATTGCGCCTGTCCAGGCGGTGAATTCCGGCCGGACTTCGATCAGCTCGGCGGCGAACGGAAGAGCCGTGAGGGGTAGCCCAGTGCCCTCGGCGAGATCCTTCCGCACGTCGAGGAGACGACGTGGAACGGTACTCCCGCTGGTGTTCAGCGCGTAGACGTCCTGCTCGATTCGCCGCACCGTCTGCGACGCTTTCGACAGGCGGTCGTTCTGTTCGAAGGAGATAGTCGTCGACTGTGCAGATGGCACCGATGCCAGATTGCGGTCGATCTCTGCGATCAATTCGGCGAACTCCGACGCCGAGGCAGGCACGTGGTCGGTTCCTGCAGTGCGGAGTTGCCGCTCGAGGGCCTGCCAGCGTCCCTCAGTATCGCGAGCCGCTTCTTGCGCCGTGCGGATGCGGTGCTGGAGCTGGTCGGCGTCGCCACCGCCCAGCTCCAGGGCCCGGCGTTGAGCGACGTCGAAGTCCTCCTCGGCGCGCTGCCGCGCCGCCTCCGCCCGGTCAGCTTCGACGCTCAGGGTTGCGACAGCCTCACCGACGCTCTGCAACTCGGCTCGTGCCAATTCGAGGCTGCGACGTTTCTGATACGGAATAGTCGCATCTGAAAGCACCCGGGACACGGCAGCGGAAGCATCCGCTTGGTCGAACCGCTCTGATACCGCTCGCAGTTCCACCAGGTGGTCGCGCTGGATTCGGAGCTGCACCACATGATCGTGCGCATCCCGAAGCTCGCCGAACTGGGCGACCGCTGTGTCGGCCAGATCGAAGGATCGCGGACGATCGAGCATGTAGTCGCGAAAGAGCTGGTCGAGGCTGTCGAGGCTCTTCGCGGACTGCGTCTTGTGCAGGAGCTGCAGCGCACTCTCACTGGCGATGTCGAAGATCGACCGCATGCGGGCGTAGAAGCGGGCGTGGCTGCGGTTCGAGGTGACGATCGCGTCGCTGAACTGGGCCTGGATCTTGCGTGTCTCGAGCCCGCCGCGGGCAAAAGGCTCCAGGTCGCGAAGGTCGAGTGCTGAACGGTCGAGAACGCACACGTCGCTGACGTCGGCGTTCGTCGTCGCCGTTCCTCTAACGAAGAACAGCCGCGCGAGCGAGACAGGCGCGTCGACCCCGTTCTCGTAGCGCAGCACGATGCCGCTCCACGTCGCGCCCGCGCGGAGATACTGGCTGACCACGCGGTCTTCTTCATCGTCGGTCGTGCGCGACCAGGCGCCTCGAACATAACTGGCGATACCACGTTGCCCGGCGCGCTGGCCTGCACCCTGCGCCGCAGAGTTGAACTGCAGCCACTTGTCGGGGGTCAGCACCGTCGCGATCGCATCGAGCAACGATGACTTGCCCGAACCGGAAGGCCCCGTGATCAGGTGACCCTTGCGCGCAATCGGAATGCGGTAGATCGCGCCGTCGAAGGCACCCCAGTTGGCCAGCTGCACCTCCGCGAGCCGCCACTGGCCGGCTGGGGTGCGAGGCTGGTCGAGCACTGTCGCTTCGGTCATTCTTCTTCCCCACCTTCCTCGTCTTCTCGCACGGTTTCCGGATGCCCGACAGCTGTCTGGGCGTCTCCCGATATGTTCTGGTAGACCACCGACAGTGCGCGCACCCGCTCCTCATCGATCAGGAAACGCACGATCGGGGAGATCTCGGCGCGATCGGTTCCCACCCCATGCAGCACCCGAAACTTGTTGAGCATGCGGTTCCAGGCTCCGTTCAAGTTGCGTTGGAACACGCTGTCGTCGCCGTCGTTGTAGACCGCGAGCCTCTCATAGACGTCATCCTGGCCGACAATTACGCGCTGTTCGCCGGGAGCTGCCAACAGTAGCTGGCGAAGCACAAGCAGCATCGCGGTGTCGATGAAGGTGAGCCGTTCGCTCCGTAGAGCGCTCGGCGCATCGACGTCGGGCGCACGAACCTTCCTGGCGAACGCGAACTCCTCCACCGGATCCATCACGAGCTCGAGAAACAGATCGTTTAGTCGGGAACGGATGCTGCGCTCGTCAGCCATGAGCGCAGCCCACAGCCCCGGCTGCTGACGCCCCGAGAGATAGGGGCCCTTCAGAATCTCGAGCAGCGCCCGCCGAGACGGTTCGAGCAGGGTGCCCGCGTCACCGTCCCAGAGCCCGCGATGTGGTTCGTCGGTCATCCGGCAACCTCTCCTGTGAACAGATGCAGCTCGATTTCTGCGCGGCGCTCGACCCCGTCGAGCCCGTGCCAGACCACTTCCTCCACGGCGCCAGCGCGTCGTTCTCCCTGCTGCGTGGCGAGCGACAGAAGACCGATGACGCTGGCGACACCCTGACTGGCGGGGTGCCGCACAAGCAGGGCGCCGACGCTCACCGGCCCCATCGCCGCAAGCGTCTCGTTGACGTTCGCCGCGAGCTCGGTGAAGTCGATTTCGCTCTCTCGTGCCACTGCCGCGAGAGCGGCAAAGTCGACGACACCCGGCACATCGTCGGCGAGCTCTGCCCCGGTGTCGAAGTCGGAAGGGTCGAACGGGCTGAGTTCGCCTACACTGCTGAACCTCATCGCAGAGAGTTCGAGCTCGCCGCCGATCTCGGCGTACGGCTTCACCCGCTTGCTTGCCGCAACAGCCGCAGCCAGGGCCTCCTGCAGGATTCCTCTCAGCGCGCGATCGCGTTGGAACTCCTGCGAATGCACGTACCGCCGCAGGCCCCTGGCGAACTCGGTGAGGATGCCCTGCACCTCACGACTGCCGTCCTTCATCTCCCGGATGAGCCCCCGCAGCCCGCGCCGCGCCTCCACTGACAGCTCGACGGCGAACTCGCGCCCCAGAATCGCCGACACGTCAGCTTCGAAGGCCGCTGAACGTTCGGGGTCGCGGATGAGCGCCGAGAACGCCGAGAAGGTGAGCCCCTCATCCGACGACTCGATGAGATCGACGCCCCGGAACACATCGTCGAGCACCGCGCCCTGCGACTCTTCGGTGTTCAGGATGCTCTCCCGCAGTTCACGGTTGATCTCGCCGAACAGCGCTCGCACTCTGGCGAAGTCGGCCGGCAGCGCCTGGGCCTGCTGAAGCACATCGGTGACCCGTTCGGTGGCTCGACGAGTGTCGAGTACCGTGAAGTCGCCTCCCCGAATCCGCTCGATCTCCTCGTCGATCCGCTGCTTCTCTCGCATCAGCGCATCGAGGCGTCGGGTCGAATCGGGGTCGGTGTCGATCGCGAGCTGCTGCAGGGTCGCCGCGAGGCTCACCAGACGTGACTCGGTCACCGTGCTGCGGGGCGCCTGCAGCTGGTGGAGGAGTCGGATCGCGTCGAACCCCGCCGCCGAGAGTTCGTAGGTCTCGCCGCGCGCATCTGTCGCAGGTCGCCGGATCAGGATGCCCGCATTCCGCCAGTCGTCGCAGTACGCCTTTGCTCGGCGGTTCGAGAGATCGAAGTGATCCCGCAGCTCTTCCAGGTCGGCGTCGATCAACTCATGCAGATCATCCGCTGGCACACGCATACCCGGCTGGCCCAGCCGTTCGGCGACCACCGCTGCGATGACGGCCACATTGTCTTTCCTCAGCATCTGCAATGCCGCGTTCTCATCGATGAGCCTCCGATATGAGAGAGCGGCTGCGAGTGCGGACATAGATCCATCTTGGCGTGCTTCTCACCGGTCCTCGTAAACTGATGATAGCTCATTTAATTCTTCGTACGACCCTTGGCCCTTCAGTAGTTCTGTAGTACAGTAATCGAAAGGAACGGATGTCCATCAGATGGTCCTCAAGCGCAGCAAAGCATGGAATTCATCAGGCCGACGCGCTCAACGCGATCCAGCAAAGCTTGTATTGGGTGCCGTCCTTCGGTGAGTCGAGAGTCGACGGAGCACGACGGCCCGACCTGTGGATCGGGCCAAACCGAGATCACACGATGATAATCGAGGTCATGGCGGAATTGACGCCTCCGGCCGACCTTTTCATCTTCCACGTGATGGAGGCTCGGAGGAAGACATTGGATATTGCAGAGAGGAATGCGAAATGAGCACGAGCGAGAAGGACGACGATCTTCGCGGAGAGCAGCTGAGTGCCTGGGCTGAGAGCCTCGACGGCATCCCCGTCGACTCGGTCGTCATCCGCGGCAATGGTGAAGACTCGGGGAGAGCTCTACTCGAAGCCGCGCTCGGTTCGTCCGAGGCTGTCGATAGAGCCATTGGTCGTCCGAATCTCAGCGGTCTTTCGGGTCGCGGCAAATCGCCAGTGCGTCAGGTGCGGCTCCCGGTCGCCCTCGATCGGGCGCTTGTCCAGCGCGCAAACGTGGAACACCGCAAGCCCAGTGAAATCGTGCGCGAGGCCCTCGTGGCCTACCTCGGCAAGGCGTCATAGCTGACCCAGCCGATCACGACCCGGTGCCGTGAGCGAGCTACTTCCAGGTCGTAGCGGCTCTGCAGATTCATCCAGAACCGGTCTGAGGTCCCCAGCGCGCGAGCCAGTCTCAATGCTGCGTCTGGACTGATCGCGCGCTTGCCGTGCACGACTTCGTCGATGCGGTGGGCCGGTACCGAGATGCGTTGTGCGAACCGGCTCTGGGTGATGCCGTGAGGGTTTAGGAACTCCTCGAGCAGGATCTCGCCTGGGTGAATCGGGCCGTGTGCGGTGCTCATGGTCTGTCCTCTCTGGAGCGAAGCGGCCACCAGACATGCCTCGTCTCTGCTTGCCCGAGGAATCTGGCCGTCAGCGCGCAGCTGGAGTCAACGCAGAAACCCACGCAGAGTGCGTGGGTTTCTCGAATCGGCGCTCTGAGAGCTATTTCATCTCCGCCACCGGGCTCGACATTATCAGACTATTCATCACTTTTTTGAGATCGGAACAACGCTCCTTAAGAGGAACTGCAGGACGCTCGAGCACGGTGGTTTGCACTCATGCTCCAGATGGCGGATGCGCTTCGAGGTTCTCCTCGGTTGTCAGGGACTGAAAGAGGAGTTGGCGAGCGATCGTAGGCACCGGCAGGCTTCGATGAGCCGCCAATTCGTTGAGTTCTGCAAGCTCACTGTCGTTCAGGCGGATCTGAACTGTTCTGGCTCGGTCGTGGCTGCGGCTGACCATCACATCCGCTCGCGCCGGTGGGGTGAGCGCAGATTCAGCGGCTTCAGCAGCATTGCCCTCAGCGGCCAAAGTGTCTTCGAGTTTCTTGGTCACACCTGTCCCTCTCTGTAGATCGTCTGATCGCGAGTTTTTGTCAGCCACGCATGCCGCTGGTGGTCCCCTCTGCCAATATCGATTCCGAAAATTGATTCTATTTCAAATAAAGCCCGTCGAAGCCCCGAGAGATGGCCGCGCCGGGCCGAAGATTCCGCCCCGCCAGATCGGCGAAATGGTCGACCAGCCGCTCAAGCGCTTTCAGTGGTCTCCGGATGCTGCGCGCCGCCGTCTGCGCGACGAGCTCGCCGACGTGCTGACCTACTGCCTGCTGCTCGCCGACCGCATCGGCGCCGACCTGGCGCAGTTCGTCGGCGACAGCTTGAATTCAGCCGCCAGAGGTGCCCAATCGAAAAGTTCCGGGCGGGCTTCACCCGGTACGACGCCCTTCGACGTCACCAGTTTCGACCTCATGAGAGCTGGACACCTGAGCCCTGCCCAGGGCATATGCCCTCACGATGCCGAGGTTGGCCCGATCGATAGCCGCTTGATTTCTTGCGTGGCCCAGTCTTGATGCCCAATGTTTTGCGGCAGCGTAACGACCTTGCCGAACATCTCGATCAATGGACGCAAGTCCAACTGGTCAGAACCGGCTCGCGCGGCCGCGTGATTCTCTTCGCCATGCACCGGACGCCAATCCAGCTGCCATCCGGCACGTAACGCGATTCGATTCCAGAACACGCGTTGTGTGCGACCGTTGCCCTCTCTGAAAGGGTGGATCAACGCGACATCCAGAATCAACCAGCACCTGGCGTCGACAGACAAGGCCCACCTCACAACCGTCCGCGTCATCGTCGACGAGACCTTCAACAAGTCGGTCTGCCTCGACCTCGAATCGTTTTTGATCCGGATGCTCGCCGGCGACGGCGCGTACAGCGTGCTCAACCGCAACGACGGCATCACCGAGTCGGCCTACTACGACCGCGACCGCTACCAGGAGACCTTCGAGCAGGTCTTCGACCGCCTCAAAGACGATGGCGTCTTCACCCGCACCATCCCCGAGATCGAGAACAGCGACCTCTTCAAGCTGTCCCCGTTCAAGGCGCTCACCCAAGACCAGGCCATAGCCGTCGAGGGGATCCTCGAGGGACTCTTCGAAGACCTCGAAACGAGAGCCTCCAGCACCGGCACCAGCACCGGCACCAGCACCACGGTCGTGCAGGGCGAGCCGGGCACCGGCAAGACCGTCGTCGCGATCTACCTCATGAAGATGCTCGTCGACATCCAGGCCGCGCCTCCCGCCGAGGACTTCGACCGCGACACGATGTTCGCCGAGTTCTTCGCCGGCGGCTACCCGCAGCTGCTCGATGGGCTCAGGATCGGACTCGTCGTTCCCCAGCAGTCGCTCCGCAAGTCGATCCAGAAGGTCTTCCGTAAGACGCCCGGACTCCGCGCCGACATGGTGATGACCGCCTTCGAGGCGGGGGAGAGCGACGAGCACTTCGACCTCCTGCTCGTCGACGAATCGCACCGCCTCAACCAGCGCGCCAACCAGGCGTCCGCTGCGCAGAACACGAAGTTCCGCACCATCACAGAGAAGCTCTTCGGCCACGACGACACCTCGAAGACCCAGCTCGACTGGATCCGAGCCAAGAGCACCCACCAGATCCTGTTTCTGGATGCGGCCCAGAGCGTGCGCCCCGCCGACCTCCCGACGCACGTTCTCGACGACCTCGTCACAGGCGCCCGCCAGCACGAACGGCTCTACCCTCTCGTCTCGCAGCTGCGCGTCAACGCAGGCGCGGACTACGTCGGCTACGTGAGACAGCTCCTCGGAGCATCCACCGACCACCCGCTCGCGGCGCCGCTGCGGCCCCAGACGTTCGACGACTACGACTTCCGTCTGTTCGACAGCCTCGCCGAGATGCAGCAGCAGATCAGGGCCCGGGATGCCGAGGTCGGCCTCTCCCGCCTCGTCGCCGGCTACGCATGGCCGTGGAAGACCAAGAACGACAAGGACGCCTTCGACATCGAGATCGACGGCATCCGCCTGCGCTGGAACAGCACCCAGACCGACTGGATCGCCTCACCCAACGCCCTCGAAGAGGTCGGCTCGATCCACACCGTGCAGGGCTACGACCTCAACTACGCCGGAATCATCATCGGCCCCGACCTCAGCTACGACCCCGCCCGCGGCACCCTCATCGTCAACCGCGACTCCTACTTCGACACGAAAGGCAAGGAGAACAACCCCCGCCTCGGCAAAACCTACGCCGACGACAACCTCCTCCGCTTCGTCAGCAACATCTACGCCGTGCTCCTCACCCGCGGCATCAAGGGCACCTACGTCTACGTCAGCGACCCGGCGCTGCGCGCGCACCTGGCGCAATACATCCCGACCGCCGCGTTGGCTCCGGCGCTGACCAGAAGCGACGAGTACTTCGAGCGATCGGCGCCACGCTTCCCGCAGTAGCGCGGGCCGCACCGCACCGGGCGGGCTCCATTAGGGTGGGCACAAACCACAGGGGAGTCGTTTCATGACGGTCAGAGAGAACACCGCGCTTCGGGCATTCGAGATTCTGAAGGTGCTCGCTGAGTCTCCTGACGGCCGCGGTACCCGATCGGGTATCTGGCAAACCATCATCGAGCGCGTGCCTCTTCTGCCTGAAGAAGCTGAGCGCACGAGCCCCGGGCGGAACATCCGCGGGATGACAAACTACACCTTCGCCAGCGATCACTTGGTGAACGCCGAGTACCTCGTGAAGGTACAACGGGGCGTCTGGGAGATCACGCCGGCGGGGCGGGCTGCGCTGGATGCCGCGGCGGCAGATCCTACGTCCCTTTACGCCGAAGCAACCCGCCTGTCTCGCATCGAGCAGTTACGACGTGGCGAAGAGCTCGATGAAGCCCTGCAGAGCACAATCGTGCCACCCGACGATAGGGCTCGGGCTATTCGTGCCGCGGCCCGGTTGTTCACGGAGAGGGGCCTCCGCGACCTCGACTCCGTGTTCGTACCCGGCCGACAGGCATGGAGAGCCGACGTCATCAAGGAACTGGCCGAAGGCTTCAGAGATCAGCCCGTCGTCGTCGGCAGCGGTTACGCCGACAAGCTTCTAGTGCAGTTGCGCGACGTCAGTGACGACGCGAAACTGCTCATGGCCGAGATCGTCGCGTGGCATGTTCTGCCGCTAGAGAAGCCCGGCGAGATCAAGAAGCGAGCCCGCATCCAGCAGATCATCCAGACGATGAACGATCCCGTTATCATCCCGGCCGACATCGACCAGGCTCTGAAGAGTTGGTCGTTCGATGCTGGACGGGGAATCGGCGCTGAGATCGACCGCGGGCTCGCGATGATCGTGAACGGCCTGCAACTCTGGATCGACTTGGATGCGGATGATCGTCAAGAGGCGCTCGACAACCCGTGGGCCTGGCGGGACTTCGTCACGAGCATCCCGGGAACCCCGTTCCCCACCCAACGCAACGAGTTGCTCTACCTCGTGCACCCGGAATCCTTCGGGGAAGTCGTCGCGCCCGAGCATCGACTCGCCATCCGCAACACCTTCATCGGCGAGATCGGGGAGAGTGCGACCGGCGATCTTGACCAGGATCTTCGTCTGCTGACGATCGCGTTGCAAGTGAAGGAGCATGGGCCGGCGCTTTATTATCGCGAGCCGCTCCGCGAGATATGGAGCAGGTCGGAGCCTCCAGAACCGAAGCCCGACCCTCTCCCCGACGAGGGCGAACGCGACGGCAGCGAAGAGCGTTCGGCTTTTCCGCGGTCGGGCGCTGCCCTCGCGGCCACCCTCCATATCGCCGAACCTTGGCTCGACCGGGTGCTCGGTCTCATCGAACGACGACGGCAGGTCATCCTCTACGGCCCGCCCGGCACCGGCAAGACCTTTCTGGCGCAGGCTCTCGCCGAGCACGTGACGAAAACAACCACCGGCGATTACCGCATCGTGCAGTTCCACCCGACGTATTCATACGAGGACTTCTTCGAGGGCTTCCGCCCAGTCGTCGGGGCAGACGGCCAGCAACTCGGGTTCGGCCTCCGAAAGGGGCCCCTCCGGCGATTGGCCGACGGCGCAGCGGCCAACCCGGAAGCTAACTACTTTCTTGTGATCGACGAAATCAACCGCGGTAACCTCGCCAAGATCTTCGGCGAGCTCTATTACCTGCTTGAATACCGCGACCGCGAGATCTCGCTGCTCTACAGCGATGAACCGTTCACCCTGCCAGCCAACATCTTCTTCATCGGCACCATGAACACAGCCGACCGTTCGATCGCGATGCTCGACGCCGCGATGCGCCGGAGGTTCGCCTTCATCGAACTGCACCCCGACACGGATCCGGTTCGCGGCCTCCTTGGCGAATGGATGCTCGCCCAGCCTTTCACCGACGACCGTTCCGAGCTCTTGGTCGAACTGAATCGCACCATCGCGGACTACGACGCCAAAATCGGTCCATCGTTTTTGATGCGTGACCTGCAGCACGACGGCATCGAGTCCGTGTGGACGTACGAGATCCTCCCGTTGCTCGCCGAACATCACTATGCCGACGGCACCGACGTGGAGAAGGCGTACGGTGTGCCGGCCCTTCGCCGGGCGCTTGCGCGAGCTCGCACAGAAATCGCCGATGGAGCGTCTTGACCTGGCGGAGGGCAGCCGGCTTCTCTCCGTTCCTCTGTCGCATGCAGTGGCGGCCGAGCTGACAAGACTCGACGTGGCGACGATCGTCCCGAGCCGCGAATCGGGATCTTTCGACCTGAGTAATATCCGGAAGGTCGGCGCCGTTGTCGTCGACGGCACGATCATTCGGATACGCCCGAAGACGCCCGTGCGACGTCTCTTCGCCCTGCTCGGTTATTCGAGACGACTCGATGATCTGTGGCGAAGCGATGACATCGCATTCGACGCAGAACACGATCTCTACAGCACCATTGCGCAGTCGTTCGCTCGGGCTCTTGCCACGGCCCTCGGAGGGGGAGTGCTTCGCGGCTACGTCACACGCGACGAGGCCCTCCCGCTCGTTCGTGGCCGATGGCGGATCACCGATCAGATCACCCGGCGCGCTGGCCAGGCCCTGCCTGTAGAAGTCACCTATGACGATTTCGTGGAGGACATCCTTGAGAACCGCATCGTGAAGTCGGCAACACTTCGCCTGCTGCGCTACCCCGAGATTCGCGGCGCGACCGAGCTGTCGCTGCGGCGAAGCCTGCGCCTCCTCGATGAAGTGACGCCGCTTCCCGCGGGCGTCGCCCTGCCAACCGTGCGCGTCGGACGATCGAACCAGCGCTATGGCAACGCACTCGACCTCGCGCGCCTTGTACTTTCGAATTCCTCACTCGAGCACCGGGAGGGTAGCTCCATTGGGAGCGGTTTTCTTGTCGATCTCTGGACGGTCTTCGAAGACTTCGTGGGAGCCGAGCTGGTCGGCGCTCTTTCTGCGATCGGAGGTGTCGCCGACCTCCAGCACAAGGATGTTCTCGACCGCGCGTCGCGCATCCGTATCGCCCCCGACCTCGTGTGGGTGGTAAGCGGGGCGGTCGCCGCGTGCATCGACCTGAAGTACAAGATCGAGCACCACGGCGCCTACCCGAACGCCGACCTCTATCAATTGGTCGCCTACTGCACCCGGTATGGCCTGAACGTCGGTCACCTGGTTTATGCGTCAGGCGAGGCCGAGCCCCGCCGAATCGACATCATCAATGGCCCCACGATCTACCAGCACGCCCTCGATCTCGACCTGCCCCACGCCGAGCTGGTCGCCCAAGTGCATGCGCTCGCCGCCGTCATCGCCTACGACGCCCGATTACCTGACGTGTCTTCTGCCTCTGCGGGCTAGTTATCTACATTGCGGGTCGGGCGCAGATGTGCCCCGCGCCACTCGTCTTCATTGCCAGCGCTCTCCGCTATTGCATCGGCCAGCACTGTTTTTGCGGCTGTCGCATCATCTGAAAGACGATCGCTGACAGCCGGGAGGTCGACACTGATCGTCTCCCAGATGATGTCGTAGTCGGTAGCCAAATAGTTGTGCGACAGGCGGTTACGGAGGCCCCGGAGATACCGCGCGCCGTCGACGCCGAAGTAGCTCTCGCGGCGATCAGCATCGATTGCCTCGGTGGCTTGGAACACCCGCTCGATGACCCGCTCGGCGGCGAATCGAACTCGCCAATCGCTGCGGAAGGCTGCTTCGTCGAGGCGAAGCTCCAGCGCCGTCGCGATCTCGTCGTTGAGTGCGAGGATGGCCTCCGCCTCGGCTGGTGTCACAGTGGGACGGTTTCGCGCAGTATCGAGCTTCCGATTCCGGTCTTCGCGGCGCGCGTTCGTACAACCTGGTGGTCGACGACATCGACCGTAAGCCCGGTCAGGTCGGCCAGGGCATCCGAAATCCGTATGACATCGCGCCGACGACCGGGCTCGAACTCGACGATGAGGTCAAGGTCTGACCCGACATGATCATCGCCGCGAGCCGTAGACCCGAACACTCCCGCCTCGATGACACCGAAATCACTTAGTGTCGAGCGAATGACGTCACGGAGATCGTCGAGTACAGCACTGGGGGTTCTGCCACCCATCCTCGTCCACCTCCAATGATTCGGGATCTGAGCCAAGGATAGTTCAGAACCCGGTCGCCAACGGTGAACATATATGACAGAACCGGGTGCCCAGCAGCTTCGCGCTCAAAGCTGAACGCGACCGTAGCAGGTCCATGGTCTGCGTTCTCACGGAACTGTTAGAGGCGCGCCAGCAGCTCTGCTTTCTTCGCGGCGAACTCTCCATCGGTGAGAATCCCCGCGTCCCGCAACGATGCGAGCTTGTGCAACTGATCTGCGACGTCGATCTCGGCCTCTGGGGTGGCTTCGACCTTAGGCGTGGGCTGCGATCTAGAGGGGAATCGATCTTTTACAAGACCCGAGACCAGATCGAACGTCTTGTCCGCAATGGTGGGCTGCACTTCCTCGGTGACCGAGCGTGAGGCGGACGAGGACGAGGACGAGGGCGCAGGTTCAGCGTCGGGCATCCGTCGGCTGGCCAGCACGAGCTCAAGGTGGGTGAAGAGTGCATCCGGCAGCTTCAGAAGCGACTGCTTGCTGTCAGCCCAATCGATCCGCACGTTGTGGTCGGGTTTCTTCGAATCGAAAGCAGCACCGACCGCTGCAGATGCGGCTCTCCCGAAACGGCCTGGCAGGGCTACTCCCGCCGCAGCCTTGCCCATTGCCGTGAGGGCGCTGTCTTTGGCTTCCACCGGAATCTCCTGCCACGACTCCACCGTCTCGAGAGTCAACCTGCGGCCTTTGATTCCGGTCTGAACAACCAGATCACTTCCGAACGTCGCCGTTGTCACGTTCGCGTCCATATACGCGCCACCAATAACACGCCCAAAAGAACTCATGTGAGCACTCTATTGGCTCACAACGTTGGCAAACGGACCCAGTTCGCTGCGTCTACCTTGCCGAGAAAAAGCTCTGGTGTGCAGATCATTCATAAAACGCCCGGACTCAACGCCGATATGGTGATGACCGCGTTCGAGGCGGGGGAGAGCGACGAGCACTTCGACCTCCTGCTCGTCGACGAATCGCACCGCCTCAACCAGCGCGCCAACCAGGCGTCCGCTACCCAGAACACGAAGTTCCGCACCATCACAGAGAAGCTCTTCGGCCACGACGACACCTCGAAGACCCGGGTCTGCCCAGAGTTCGGTTGTCATCTGATCTGTGAGATTTGATTCTCGCTGGAAGGATGTCAGTTATGGCAAAGGCATATCCGAAAGAGTTCCGTGATGACGTCGTGGCGGTGGCCCGGAAGGGC
>NZ_NBXA01000016.1 GCF_003399625.1 Subtercola boreus
CTCGCCAAAAGCCGCCTCGCCCTCGTCCCCGACACCAGGACGGAGGTCGAAGAAACAGCACTCGCCCTCAGCGCCTAACCCATCAAACCGAAGGAACTACCGCTACACCACCACCGGGGACTTGACCGCGAGTTGGGGAGTCAGGTTCAGTTGAGGACGTCCTTTCGTGAACGCCAGACGGTTCGCTCGTGAAGTTCGGGCCAGCGAAATCAGTGGAACTGTTTCACGCTCAGGAAATGCCAATGAACCGGGCGGGCCTTGCGGTTGGCTCCTTCGCTGGTCTTGATTTTGAGCAGTACGTTCGGGTCGTGAACCCCGCCATTGCAGGCGCCCACACTGCGGATGAACGCAGGCGATCATGGAGATCGCTGGTTGAGCCCGCCCAGACGTTCGATGGATCGACGGCGCAGTGGGCGGAAGTCCGGGCTTCGATGTCCGACGCGACCGCTGTCGGCGAGCCTGCTATGGGTCAGGTGGAGTTGACCACTGCTCGCGCTCTGGTGGAGGTGCTCTCACGACATACTTCGACGCCGGCAGAGTGCCTTTTCGCTTGGTGGATCGGATATGCAGACGTGCGTATGCCAGCGGAGGCTCCGCGTGTTTCCCTCCCGCCAGCGCGGGAGATGTTCGTGATGGAGGGTGGGGTGAGTGAGGGAGCCCATGAGCATGCCGTTTGGGGTATCGCGCGCACTCCGATGCGCTGGGTTCCTCGCGACAGAGCGTGGAGTGTTGGCAACGACATTTATGGCAGAAGCGTTTTCATCGGTGGAACCGGTGCAGCGATGACGGAACTCCTCGAGCATCCGGATCTCGAGGTGTACGTGGTCGATGCTGAAACCACGGTGATGGCCGAGGACTGGTGATGCGGCGCTGAATCAGCCTCCACGCGGCTCGTGGACTGAGATTGGGAGCCTGCTGCCCTCCACCTAAGATCGAGGGGTGACGGGGGACACGCGCGACGATGACGGCAGCACGCCGTCGAGCCCACGCGGCGACGCCGCATCCGGAGACAACGACGACGACAACGGCGCGGGCGCGCCGCCCGAGAACCGCATCCCCGAGAACTGGAGCGAGCCGACGCCTCTGTGGCGTTTCCTGGCGCGGCGGGTGCTGGGGCTCGAGGCGTGGCTGCGGTCGCTCGGCGGGCGGCGGCTGCGGGTGGGGCTCGTGGGGTTCTGGGCCGCAGTGGGGGTGGCCGGCGGGGTGCTGCTGTTCGGGCCCGTCATCAATCCGCCGCTGAGTCTCGATGACATCACGTCGTCGGCGTCGACCGCGACCGACCGGTGGATCGCGCGGAAGTTCGACGTCGACTACCGGGTGGAACGGGCATCCGATGGCCGACTGCAGGCGCGGGTGCAGGAGACGATCGATGCGGTGTTTCCCGAGGGGGTCGACGAGAACGGCATCCAGCGGGTGCTGCCGACGCAGTATCAGGGGCATTCGCTGGGGCCGGCCGACATCACGGCGATGATGGATGACGCGCCGATCGGCATCGGGCGGTCGGAGAGCACCGATCAGCTCACGCTGACGCTCGATTCGGGTGGGCGGCTCGACGGGGATCACACGTTTGTGATCGGCTACAGCCTGCATGACCTGGCCTTCGTGTCGACGGATCAGGCGACGGGCGGGGCGTCGGATCTGCTGGCCTGGGACGTGTTCGGTCCGTCGTGGCCGCAGGTGTTCGCGGGGCTCGATGTCAGCGTGACGATGCCGTCGGAGTTGGCGAGCGAGCTCGTGCGGCAGCCGCGCGGCTCGGTTGCGTGGACGTTCGTGGGCGCCGGCTCGTGGCTCGATCCGGAGCCCGGGAGCCCGCAGGGCGAGGTCACCTACCGCTTCACGAACGAGCAGAACATTCCGCCGCACGCCCAGGCGCGGTTCACAATGGTGTTCCAGCCCGGAACGTTCACGATGCCGCCGCCGACGCCGCTCTTTCTGCTGCAGACGTTCGGGCCGCTGCTGCCGCTGGCGTTTCTCACGATCACCCTTCTTTTGGCCCTCGCGGCGCGGCGGGTGGCGTGGAGCGATGCGCGCGGGCGGCCGTGGTTCGTCGCGCAGTACGAGGTTCCGGATGGCGTGACACCGCGCATGGCTGCGCAGGTGCTGCGCGCTCCCCGGGCGCTGGAGCTGGCTTCGGCGCTCGACGCGGTGCGGTCAGGTGGGGCGGGGTCGTCGCGGACGACGGATGCGCGGGCGGAGGCGGGCTGGGGATTCACGGCGCGCAGACGGCGACGCAAGGCCGGCAGGGACCAGAGCGTGGCGAGTCGGGCCGCGCGCACCGACCGGCTGCGGGCCGTGGCGCGTTCGGCGGAGCGCGCGGGGCGGGTCGGCGACCGGCTGCGGGCCCAGCTGGGTTACCTGAGGGCGGCGGAGCGGCGTGGGCAGTTCTCGGCGGGACTCCGCCGGGTGCCGACGGGGTTCGTGCGCGACCTCTTCATCGCGTCACCGATCGCCCTCACGGTGCTGCAGTGGGGGATCATCCGCCAGCTGTCGCACCAGACGACGCTCGCCGTGGTCTGGTGGCCGGCCGCCTTCGTGCTCGCGTCGTCGCTGATCTCGATCGTGGTGCTCGTCATCGCCCTCTCGGCCCGGCCGCTGACGCGCAAGGGTGCGCTGGTGAAGCAGCAGCTGCGCGGCATCCAGGTCTATAGCGAACGCACGAACCTGCTCGAACGCACGACGACCGCGGATGCCCTGCTGCCCTACGCCGTGCTGCTCGACGATGCGCGTGATGCCGGCCGGCGGGTGGGTGCGATCATCCAGACCGAACTCGGGGACCCCGATGCCGCTGCCGGATGGCGCACCCTCGACTTTCTGAGCGGGCCGCGTGTGCTCACCCGCGTCGTGGCCGTTCTCTCGGTTGCTGCGGCGATCGGGGTCGCGGCCACGCTGCCGAACCCGTATCCGCGCTCGCCGGACTATGTGTCGTACGCGGGCGACCTGCCGGGCACGTACTGGACCAAGGTCACCGCGTTCGATGCGGCGGCGCGGATGTCGCGAACCGACGATGGGCGTGCCCGGCTCGACGTGGTGCAGAAGCTGACGGTGACGTTCGACGACACGCAGACGTCGGAGGTTCCGCAGTTCGCGCAGCAGTTCCCCGTGCGGGAGCTGGGGCAGGACCTGGGGCTGCGGGTCACGGGTGTGCGGCTCGACGGCGCGGATGCTCCGTTCGCGACATCCACCCCCTCGTCGGCCGGAGACACGGCTGGCGATACGTCCGACGATACGTCTGACGACACGCTGCTGCTGGTCACGCGCTTCGGGCAGGTGTTGAGCGGGTCGCACCGGCTGGAGGTCGACTATTCGCTCGATGCTCCGGTCGTTGCGGCCACCGGTGCGTCGAACTCGGCGGCGGCGGGCCAGACGGTCGACCGGATGCGCTGGGCCGCGCTGCTCGAGGGGTGGGACGACAGCGCGCAATGGGGTGAGGATGCGGGGGCCGATCCGCTGCGCGTGACGCTGACCGTGCCGGCGTCGCTGGCCGGGCGCGCTGTTGCGGCGGGGTGGATCTCGGTGGACACGTCGACGTCGGATTCGCCTCGGGGGTGGGAGGACTCGGTGGTGCCGTTCGGGGGAGTGGGTGAGGTAGCGGGGGCAGGCTCGGCGTCGGCGTCGGCTTCGTCTTCGGGGGTGACCTCGACCGACTCCCAGTCAGACGCAGACGGGGCGACGACCTACCGCCTCGACCTGCGCCAGAACGGCAACGGGTATCCATTCGAACTGACGGTCGACGATGTCGGCGCGATGCTCGACTTTCCGGCAGGCACCTTCACCGGACCGAGCGCATTCGCCCTCCGTCTCGAGCAGGTGCGCATTGCCCTCCCGATGATCGTCGTCGCCGGGCTGGCCGCGTTGGCGCTGGCTCTGGGTGTGGCAAGCGTGTTCGGGGCGCGTCGCCGCCATTCCCGCCGGGCCCCGCCCGGACTTTTCCGCGACGTCATCTGGTGGCTGGGGAGCGCCACGGCGCTCGCCGCCGTCATCCTCTTCGTCTGGGCGACGTCCGACATGCCCGACGATTGGCCAGAGTTCACGCCGCTTGGCATCTCGGCGGTCGCTGCCATCCTTGGTGTCGTGCTGAGCCTCGTGTTCACCCTACGTGTGCCGTCGAGCCAGGCGACGGCGAAGCGATAGATCCCTTCGGAGTACGCGGTTTACCTGGCTGTGTTCGACGAGCTCGGCACGCTTTTTTGCCGCGCCCGACTTTCGGGGTGCGTTCATGGACGCCGCGGCGGAGCGCTGCCCGGCAGCCCGGAGGATCTGGCGGCGACGAAGTTCCGGAGTGAATCCACGAGCTGTTCGGCTCGCCGGCTGCTGCGGCGAAGTAAAAGTAGCGCTGGCGGCGGCCTGGACGGGACAACGGTTGGCCTGTGGCACGCAATGACGCGGGCTTGAGTCCCGTTGGTCGTGTCTGACACAAGCGGATTGTCCGGCTCATGTTGGACGTGTCGAGCGTAGAGTTGGGTCATGTCGGTCTCTGAACTCCGGGCCCCCAGAGGGCTGCTCACACCCGCGCGCTCGGCGGAGCTCATTCGGACCGAACTCGAGGCGGGCAACACGGATGTTGCCATTCGCGTCATGACAGAAATGGCTGGTCGGCTGCAGCTGGCTGCAGATGACGACCTCTCCGAACTTCGATCAGCACCCTCGACGACCGGTCGACCGGAATGGGACACGTTTCTGGCGACGGTTGTCCTGTGGGATTTGCGCAAACGCGGTCTGGATGCGCCGTCGTGGACAGACCGTCCGCCCCTCGTCTGGGAATGGTTTGTCGGATACGAACAATCCACTGAGACGGGTTGGCGCGAGGTTGTGCGTTCGGAGACTCCGGCAGAGTTCCTTGGGTGCGGGATTCTGATCCGCGAGAAGAGCCTCGGCATCCGGTGAACGATGAGCAGGTCCTCTTCTCGAGGGACGAGCTGTTGGAGCTGCTCACCGAGCTGGGGCGGCGGTTGGACGCTCGTGGCGTGACCGCCGAGGCGTACATCATCGGTGGTACCGCTATGGCGATCGGTCTGGGTTCCTCTCGCCGGACAGGAGACATCGACGGCTGGTTCAAGCCGATGAAGGAAGTCCTCGAAGAGGTGCGCACCATGGCCGTCGAACGTGGCCTCGCGACCGACTGGCTGAACACGCACGCTTCCGGCTTCATGTCGTTCTCTCCGAAGGATGACACCGGCGCGCAGTCGATCACCCTGAAGGGGATGCGGATCCGTCTAGCCTCGCCTCGATTTCTTCTTGCGATGAAGCTGGCTGCCGGCCGCGCCAAAGACGCGGCCGATATCTCGAAGTTAGTCAACGAGCTGGGGATCAGCGATGCAGACGAACTGGTCGATCTTGCATTCGATGTCCTGGGTGAAGACGGCGTGACGCTCACCGACTCGCGCGAGTCCCTTACCTTCCAGGCTCGAGACGCAATTGCCGCGGCAGCGCGAGAGCGCAGCCAAGGTACCTGAACGCCCTACCCCGATGCGGTCCCCTCGAACAGCCCTGAGCTTTTCAACGATCTGGCGCTCATAATGAAGAGGTGTTCACCCCCACGCGCTCAGCCGCGCTCGAAGCCCTCGCTGATTTCGTTCCCCGCGCAGGGTCGCAGTACGCGCGCAGCAGGAACGTCGATGCGGGGCCCGGTCGGGACAATGTCTCGTCGCTTTCGCCATACATCCGGCACCGGCTGCTGACCGAGCGCGAGGTCGTTGCCGCCGTGCTCGAGCAGCACCGGCTCTCGTCATGCGAGAAGTTTGTGCAGGAGGTGATGTGGCGCACCTACTGGAAGGGCTGGCTCGAACAGAATCCCGAGGTGTGGATGCGCTACCGCCGTGATGTCGACGAACTCGCGCAGGGCGGCGAGACCGAGAACGCTGCGTATCGGGATGCCGTCACCGGGCACAGCGGAATCGACGCGATGGATGCCTGGGCCCTCGAACTCATCGAGACCGGCTACCTGCACAACCACACACGCATGTGGTTCGCGAGCATCTGGATCTTCACGCTGGGCCTGCCGTGGCAGCTGGGCGCCGACTTCTTCTACCGGCATCTGCTCGATGGGGATGCCGCGTCGAACACGCTGTCCTGGCGGTGGGTGGCCGGGCTCCAGACAGTCGGCAAGACGTATCTCGCGTCGCAGTCGAACATTTCCCGGTTCACCGAGGGCCGGTTCTCGCCCGAGGGGCTGTCTACGACGGCACGAGCTCTGGTGGAGGATCCCCTTCCGGCGCGCTCGGCTCTCGCGCCGCCGGAGCTGAGTCCCAGCGGGCGACAGTGGGGATTGCTTCTGCACGAGGAAGATCTGGATGCGCCGAGTCTGCTGGCAGAGCATCCGTTGGTCGGCGCCAGCGGCCAAGCGTCGGGGTCGGTGCCAGTTCCTGTGGCCATGGCTGTGGCCGGCTTCGCCCGAGCAGACGACCGGTCGCCGCTGGGTGCGTCGGAGGTCGTGCGCGAGTTCACCCGGTCGGCTCTCGGCGATGGGGTGGGACGAGCCCAGCCGCTGGTGCCGGGTGAGCCACGCGTTCTGGCCGACACTTTCGCTTCGACGGTTCTCGAGTGGGCCGCTTCAGAGAAGGTCGATTCGATTGTGATGCCGTTCGCTCCGGTCGGGCCGGTGCGTGAGCGGATCGACTCTCTTCGGGCGGTCGTCGCTTCCGAGGGGCTCACTCTGACGATGCTGCAGCGGCGGTGGGACACCCTGGCGTGGCCGCACGCGTCACGCGGGTTCTTTCCGTTTCGGGAACAGATTCCGAAGTTACTGGCGCAACAGGGTCTCTGACGACCGTCAGGCGTGCGCGGCCGGCGGCGTCGCCCGGTGTCTCAGCGGCGGAAGGCTATCGTGGTGGCATGACGAAGCATCTGAGCGAGGCCGCGAAGTTGCTTCGCTTCGTCCGGCCCACCGTTGCCAAGTCTGACTGTGCTGCGGTCCTCCAGGAGGCAACGAGCCTCGTGAAGACACCGACGCCCGTTAGGTCGCAACGTGAAGCGAATTCTTCCCAGACCAAGTAAGTGTCGGTCGCAGGCCGACCAGCATTGGCCCGGAATGTCTATTCTTTCGACGATGCGGCATCGCCGTTGCCCCATGAGGTTGTGCTCGACACGTCGTTTCTCGTGCGCGCTTTAGTCGAATCCGAACCACTACACGCGATGTTCAAGCACTACCTCGACCGGCTGGTTCGTGGCGAGGTAGCCAAATCGGAGAGGAGCGAGCCGATGGCAGCAAGGCCAAACGGAGCTCCTCGATCCGTGAACCACCCCAGAATTCGCGAAGCGACTGGAGCACCTGTCTCTGGCAACGTTAGCCAGGACCACTCGGGCAATCTAAGCGGAGACCACCTCGGCGTTTTGCGGGGTGTCGGGGCAATCTAAGCCAGGCCCACCTCCACCGTTATCGCAACGTGTTATTTGTTG
>NZ_NBXA01000017.1 GCF_003399625.1 Subtercola boreus
AGGACACGCTGGACAGTGCGGTGGAAACCCGCGCTGAACGCGTTCGCGATCACCTTCGCCGACCGCTGGCCGGCAGCAGAAACCTACTAACCAAAAATGCCGGAAACACCGAAAACGTTACAGACCCATCGTATAGACCCCCAGGCGCCGGTGCCGTAGCCGGGGCGGGAGCTGGCGGGCGGGGCGACGTAGGGGGCGACCGCAGCGCGAGCGGGGGCGTAGGAGGGGTAACCCGTCGAGGAGTAGTTGCCGCCGCCCATGTTCTGCACACCGATGCCGGTGGGGTTGTAGGGGCGGAAGCCGAGCCGGTCGGCCATCGTGGTGGGGTTGTTGGTGACGAAGGCGTAGCGGTGCAGGGACTGCGGGTCGGTAAGGAGGCCGCGGGCGGCGTCGGGGGAGAGCCAGCTACCGGTTGAGGGGTCGTACTGACGCGAGAAGTACGACGACAGGCCCGAGGTGGGGTCGGCGGGTTGGCCGCCGAAACCTGCGACGGCGTTCCAACCTGAGGTCTCGAAGGATGCTCCGCCGAAGTCGTCGTAGGCAGCGAGTTGGGTGACGGATCCGCCTACGGCCTGGGCCGCGACTGAGCCGAGGCGGTCGAGGAGGTTCCATCGGGTGCCGGTGTCGGCGGTCTGAAGGGTGGAGGCCTGCAGGGCGACGCTGCCACGGGCATCCAGAACCTGCGAGGTGGTGCCGGAGGCGGGGTTCGTCTGCTGCACGAGGGAGGTGCCCGACCAGACGGAGGTGGTGGTCTGCGATCCGAGGGGGGTGGTGTCGGTGGCGGACTGCTGGCGGCCGAGGCCGTCGTAGGCGTAGGAGGTTTGGCGTCCGTCTCGGGTGGTGCCGGTCATCCTGCCGGCGTCTGACCAGGTGTAGGCGGTGGTGACGCCGGAGGTGGTGGAGGCGGTGCGCTGGCCGTTCGCGTCGTAGGCGTAGGTCGAGGGGGAGGTGCCGGTGGTGGCGGTGAGCTGGTTCAGGGCGTTGAAGGTGGCGGTCTGGGAGGTGGCGGAGGTGGGCGCGGCGGTGCCGGAACCCGGGCCGGCGGCGGGGAGGGCAGGGGGAGTGGATGCCGCGGAGGTGCGGTTCCCGGCGGGGTCGTAGCCGTACCGGGCCGAGGCGCCGTCGGTGGAGGTGGAGCCGGTGAGGCGGCCGAGGGGGTCGTAGCTGTACTGCTTCGTTGTGGACTGCTGCTGGGCCGGGGTGGCTGTGGTCGAGAGTCCGGCGGCGATGGTGCGGGTGGCGGAGGTGACGTCGCTGTTCGCGTCGTAGGCGTAGGCGAACGAGAGGGTGCCGCCGTCGGCGACCGGGTTCGGGGGTGTGGGGGTGGTGTGGTGGCTGAGGTAGTCCGAGGGGTCGAGGTCGGCGGGACCGCCGCTGCCGGGCGACGCAGGTGCGGGTGCGGGCGCGGGGCCGGGAGCGGGCGGCGACGGCGGCCCGGGTGCGGGCAGCTGGTTCCGGATGCTCGTCACCCGGTTCGCGGCGTCGTAGGCGTAGGCCGTGGTGAGGCCGGTGCTGCGGTACTCCGAGGCGAGGTTTCCCGCCGCATCCCAGCCGTACGAGAGCGAACCCCACGGCGAACTCTGCGCGACGGGGCGGCCGGCCTTGTCGTAGGTGTAGCCGATCCGGTCGCCGGTCGGGAGGGTCAGGTCGGTGAGCCCTCCCGATGCGTCGTAGGTGTACCCGACCCGCGCACCGGACGCGTCGGTCTGCGACAGCACGCGGCCGGCGGGGTCGTACGTCCAGCCGGTGACGCCGATGGAATCGGTCATCGCGATGGGCTGGCCGGCCTTGTCGTAGGCGAAGGCGGTGCCCGATCCGTCGGCGTAGGTCGTGTTCTGCAACTCTCCGAGGGAGTCGTAGCTGTTGCGCGTGACGCGGCCGGCAGCATCCGTCGACGACGTGAGCTCGCCCAGGTTGTCATAGCCGTAGCGCGAGGTGTTGCCGGCAGCATTCGTCTCGGTGAGGGGGCGGCTGTTCGGGTCGTAGGTGAAGGAGGTGGCGTGGCCATTCGGGTCGGTCGACGAAGCGAGGTTGCCGATGCTGTCGTAGCGGTAGCGGGAGGTCACGTTGGCCGTGGCGGTCGAGGCCGGGTCGGATGTCGCGTTCTCGACGACGCTCGTCAGCTGGCCCGCGGGGTCGTAGGCGTAGCGGGTGACGGCGCCGAGCGGGTTGGTCAGGGTGGTCTGGCGGCCGGCCGGGTCGTAGCCGTAGCGGGTGGTGTTGCCGAGGGCGTCCGCGGCGGAAGCGACAGCGCCGGCGGGAGTGTAGGCGCGGGTCTGGGTGTGGCCGTTGGCATCCGTGACGGCGGTGGGCCGGGCATCCGCGTCGTAACTGTACGAGGTGACGGCGCCGAGGGGGTTCGTGGCGGCGGTGACGAGGCCGCGGGGGTCGTAGCGGGCGGTCGAGGTGCGCCCGAGGGCGTCGGTCGCCGAGGTGAGGCGGTCGGCGGCGTCGTAGGTGTACGTGACGGTTGCGCCGGTGGGGTCGGTTGCGGTGCGGATGTTGCCGGCCGCGTCGTAGCTGAACCTGGTCGTGCACCCGGCGGGGTCGGTAGTGGATGCGACGTTGCCGGCAGCGTCGTAGCGGTAGGTGGTGCGGTCGCCGGCGGGGTTCGTGATCGCGGTGGTGCGGCCGAGCAGGTCGTAGGCGTAAGAGGTCGTGTTGCCCGCGGGGTCGGTGCGCGCGATGACGCGGCCGAGGGGGTCGTAAGTGGTGCGGGACGTATTGCCGAGCGGGTCGGTGCTGGCGGTGACGCGGCCCGCCGTGTCGAAGGTCTGCCGGGAGAAGGCGCCGGCTGCGTCTGTCGCCTGCGTGACCTGGCCGAGCGGGTCGTAGGCGCGCTTCCAGACGCCGCCGTTCGGGTCGGTGACGGAGGTCGCGCGATCCAGGCGGTCGAGGGCGAAGGCGGTCTTCGCGCCGACGGGGTTCGTGGTGCCGGTCAGGGCGTCTTCGCGGTTGTACGCGTACGTCGTCGTTCCGCCGCCGGGAGCGGTGACGGTCGCCAGGCGGAACAGCGCGTCCCAGCTGTATGAGGTGACTCCGCCGGCGGGATCGGTCTCTGTGAGCACGTGGCCGTTGCCGTCGTACGCGTAGGCGGTGACGCCGCCGACAGGGTCGGTCACGGCGGCGAGGTTGCCCGCCGCGTCGTACCGGTACGAGCTGGTTGCCCCGACGGGGTCGGTCGAGCTCGTGACCTGGCCGGCCCCGTTGTAGACGTAGGTGGTCTGGTGGATGTTCGGATCCGTCACCCTCGTCAGGTGACCCTGCCCGTCGTAGGCGTACTGCGTCTTCCGGCCGCCGGGGGCTGTGGAGGAGAGGAGGTTACCGCCCGCGTCGTAGGTGTTCGAGACGGCGGATCCGTCGGGGAGATGGATGCCCGTGACATCGCCGCGCGCATCGACGTCGTAGGTCGTGGTTCGCGCCGATCCGCCCGGGCCGCCCTGGTCGGTGACACTCGCCACGCGACCAGACAGGGTGTACGTGTACTGGGTGGTCGCAGCATCCGGCGCCACGATCTTCGTGACGTTGCCGCCCGCGTCGTAGGTGTACGCGCACCGGTTGCCGGCCTCGTCGGTGTAGGCGGTGACGTTGTTTGCGGCGTCGTAGGCGTACCTTTTCGTGCCGCCCTCGGCGTCGGTGACGGAGGTGACGCGGTGCGCGGCGTCGTAGGCGAAGACGCTCGCGCGGCCCTCGTTGTCGGTGTAGGTGGTCGTGCCACCACCCGGAGTGACGTTGTAGGCGAAGGTGCGGGTGTTGTTCTGCGCGTCGAGCTGCTTCGTGACGCGGCCCTCGGCGTCGTAGGTGTTGCGCAGGTAGGTGACGCCGAGCGGGTCGGTCGCGGTGAGGAGGCGGTGGGCGGCGTCGTACGTGAAGGTGCGTGGCGATGTGCCGGGCCCCCCGCTGCCGGGGTAGGTGATGCCGGTCAGGTTGCCGGCGGCGTCGTAGGCGAACAACCATTGCCGAGCATCCGGAGCGGTGAACGAGGTGATGCGGCCCTCGGCGTCGCTCGTGGCGCGGATGACCTGCCCACCAGTGTCGGTGATCGCCGAGATGGGCAGGAACTGGGCCGTCGGGCTCGGGGTGCCGTAGGCCACGTCGTAGCCGTTGCCCGTGAGGTCGCGGTAGGAGGAGAGTTCGCCGATGCCCTCGGGGTCGGTGGCGTCGAAGGTCCAGGTCTGACCGTCGGCGCCGGTGAGCGTGAGCGTGCCGGCGGCATTCGTGAGGGTCTGGTGCTTGGAGGGGTCGCTGTCGTAGCCGCCGGCCTTGTTCGGAGTGAACGTGTACGAGGCCCCGTCGCCGCGGACGATCATGACGGAGGCGTCGCTGAAGACCTGCGCGTGGGCGCCGACTCCGAGGGACCAGCCGGCTCCGCTTCGGGTGAGCCGGCCATCCTGAGCGTTGTAGGTAAGGCCGAGGTCGAGGCTCGAACCGCCGTTGCCGGGGAGGGTGAAGAGCGGTTCTTCTTCGATCAGGTTTCCGGTTGAGAAGGAAACGGGCTCTGAACCGTACAGCTGGTAGTTCTGCTTGCCGAGATCCGCCCAGGCAGCCTTCTCGGCGGCGGTCGGCGGGCTGGGGAAGCCAGCGGCCGCGGGGGAGAGGCAGTTGTATCCCTTCGAGACCAGATACTGGCGGAACGCATCGGCGACGCCGGCGGCGATCTCGTCCATGTGCTGGTCGATGATGGGCCAGTCGTAGTTGTTGTCGAGATTCAGGGCCTCGAGGTGGATGTACGTGCCGGGGTTCGGCTCGAATTCCTTCTGCGGGATGTTCTGCGCGGGGATGGGTGCCCAGCTCGCGGACGAGCGGGTCGTGTACGTCGGCAGAGTGTTGTTGAGGTAGTCGCCGACCGTGTCGGAGTCGGCGATGCCGTTCGAGAAGACTTTGGAGCCACCGGACGCAGGGGTGACACCCCACGCGTGCCCGACGGGCGCGTCGAAGGCGAGGGTCGCGGTGAGGGCGGGGTTCTGGGCGGCGGCGTAGTCTGCGCGCGTCTGGGCGTCGACGACGGGAGTGCCGGGGTCTTCGCGCGTCAGCTTCACCGTTGCGAGGCAGGCGTTCTGCAGCAGCGTCTTCACACCGTTCGCCAGCGCGATGTTGTAGGGCAGCTCGGAGTCGACCTTCGCCGGGCTGCTGGTGTGCGCGACTCCGTCGTCGGGGTCGAGCACGATGACCGGGCCGACCGGCGCGACGTACGGCTTGCCGATGACGACGAACTGGGAGAGGTGGCCGGATTCGCCGATGACGGTCTGGGTGGCGGCGTCGTAGTGCGAGGCGAGCGGGAGCCACGGGTCGCCAGCGTTCTCTCGGGTGAAGATCTGCAGGGAGGCGGGGTCGAGGGTGAGGAGGACGGCGGAGTCGACGCCCATGGCGATGGTGACGCCGGGGCTCACGCGCGTGACGCCCTGCGGGCCGGCGGCGTCGGTGTCGGCGGCGTCGGTGCCGGGTTGCTCGTCATGGTGGCCGCGTGATCGCGTCGTCGTGGCCGCCTTCGGCGTCTCGGAGGTGACCTCCGCCTCGATCGTCGTGACCTCGGTGCCTGCGTCGTCGTGTGCGGTGACGCGCACCGGAGCGGATGCCACCACCCCCGCCGTCTCGGAGGCGGCGCTCGCGGCCGTGCTGCCGGGCATCCGCGAGACGGTGACCGACAGCTCGGCGTCGGACTTCTTTCCACCGAAGGTGACGGCGGTGTCGACCGCGCCGGCCGTGACGGTGGTGCCGTCGCCCGCGGAGAGTGTCGCCGATGCGATCTCCTCGTCGGCCGGCGCGGGGTCGGGCTGGCCGGAATCTGTGTTGGTGCCCGCCGCCGCCGCGAATACCTCCGCGAGTGTCGCCGCGGCGAGAGTCCGGGCGCGTTCGGCAGCGGATGCCTCGGCCGGCGTGAGTGCGCCCGTCAGCACGAGCGCAAGCACGGTGAGCACGCCGAGGCCTGATGTGCGCCTGCGGCTTCGGATGCTGCGCCGGCGGTTTGCGGAGAGATGTGGTGTCGGTGTCATCGTGGTCACTCCCCGGCTTCGGCGAACGGTCGGGCGAGTTCGTCTGCGTGGCCGCCATCAAGGTCCAGTTCGCCCGGGTCGGCCAGGCGGCGCTGCCGCCGCCACGCGAGCAGCGCCGCCATCCCGCCCGCCGCGACGAGCAGACCGGCGCCGATCGGGAGCACCACCGTCAGCCCCGTGTGCGCCAGGGCGCGGAGCCTCGCGGCCTCCGCTGCTTCGCGCGCCGCCTTCAGGTCGAGGTAGCGCTTCAGGAGCTGCGCGGCATCCGGAACCCCGTCACCATTCAGGTCTTCGGTTCCTGTCGCGCAGGTGATGTCGCCGCAGATGAGCACCGAGATCCACTGCTGCACTCCGTGCGGGTTCAGCGTTTCGAGACCGTCGGTGCAAGTTGCCGTTCCGCAGATGATCTCGGAGATGTAGTCGGGGATGCCGTTGCCATCAGTGTCGAGGCCGGGGTCTGCACAGGTCGTCGTGCGGCAGGCGGTGTACTCGACCCAGTCGGGGATGCCGTCACCGTCGGTGTCCTCGGAGCTGGTCGCGCAGGTGGCCGTGCCGCAGAGCTGCCGTTCGAGCTGATCGGCGATGCGATCGGCGTCGGCGTCGCAGTGGCCGACGTTCGGGTTGGCGGGGCACGGAGTCGCCTCCGATGCGGCCGGCGCGGAGCGGTACATCGCTGGCGCGGCCGACGCCGACGCGCTGCTCACGCCGGGCATCCCGAGCAGAGCGATCGCCGCGATCGTCACTGTGGCGGCGAGGATCACCGTTCGGCGGGCACAACCCGGTCTGACTCTCGGCATGCTTCATGGCCCCAATCGCAGGGCGCACGATGCGCCCCCGACAGCGCCCCCACTGTCGTCATCGACACACTAGATCATTAATGAGGTAATCTCATAACAGGAGGTGGATGGTGGCTCGGCGGAGAACGAGGCTCAACGCAGACGAACGCACCCTGGCCGCGGCGGTGATCGGGTTCAGCGGGTGGATTCTTCTTGCCGTCGCACTGGTGCTGGCCGTGACGGGAATCAGCTCCGGCCGAGAGAGCGGAACGCGACAAATCTTCGGCTGGTAGGTGGCGAGCGAGCGGTGGACGAGCGCCTCGCCAGTAGACAGAAGCGCAGGCCAAAGTCCTAGGGAGGCCGCCCCCGGCGTATGTTCGAAAGAGGGACGGCGTCGTGGTGGCAGAAACGCGAGATGCCAGCGGTTGAGACGAGGTAAAGATGCAGGGGAATGAGCCAATGCCGGGGAATCCCTGGCCCCACGACATGGTGCTGTCGATCGAGGAACATGATGACAGGCTTCTCAGGTTGCTTTTCGTGCGGGAGGCGTGGGGACTTGGGCTCGGCGGGGTGCCTGCGCTCGCCGGAGTCGTCGATCTGGGGGAGTCGGCCCCGCCCGCGGGCTTCGACCGCGAAGCGGCCGAGGTCACGTGGCGAGAGGAGTGGGCCGTGTCATGGCAGCGGTTCGACGAGTTCGACCGCCAGGTGCGGCCTCCGGATGCTGCGACCCGGGCTCTGCTCGATGCGACGCCCGACGGGGAGCTGAGCTCAGTGTTCTCGGTGCCGCCCTCGACGTTCTGGAACGCGGGGTTCGACAGCGAAGCATTTTCGCGGTGGCGGCGGGCGTTGATCTATCGGTCGCTGGAACGCCAACGCGCCCCGCTCGAGGAAAGCCCGGAGCGCCGGTCGTTGCCCGCCCTCATCGCGGCCTGGGAGGGCGGGCTGAAGCAGATCGTGCAGCTGCCCGTCACGGGGTACTTTGCCGAGCGAATCAGCCCGGGTTGCCTCGTGGTCTCCGAGGAGACCCGGTTCGATCGGGGGCTCTACGATCGCGCGCTGAACGAAGGGGCGGCGCGATGAAAGCGCGGCCCGCTGACGTCGCGGGCATCTGCGAGAGTCTGCCCGAGGTTGAGCCCGGCACTTCGTGGGGTGGGCGACCGACGTACAAGGTGCCGCGGGGCGCGAAGGGCAAGGGCTGGTATCTCGGCGCCAGAAGCTGACGTGGATGACGCCCGCGGCCGAACGGATCGGGCGGTGCGATCGCGCGTTCGCGCGTTCGCCTTCGCGCCAGCGGGAGACGGGCGCCGTGCCACCCACCCGCAGAAAGGTCAGGCCGCGCACGTCGCCCGTCTGGCGCGCTACTGCTGGATGAACGCCAGCATGTCGGCGTTCAGCACGTCGGCATGCGTGGTGAGCATGCCGTGCGGGTAGCCCTCGTAGATCTTCAGCGTCGAGTCGCTCAGCGTTTCGTGCTGCTTGAGCGCGGCATCCTTGTAGGGCACCACCTGGTCGTCGTCGCCCTGCGTGACGAGAACGGGAACGGTGATCGCCTTCAGGTCGTCGGTCTGGTCGGTCTCCGAGAACGCCTTGATGCCTTCGTAGTGCGCGAGCGCGCTGCCCGTCATCCCCTGGCGCCACCAGTTGGCGATGACCGGCTCCGAGGGCGTGACTCCCTCGCGGTTGAAGCCGTAGAAGGGGCCGGATGCGACGGCCTGGAAGAATTCGGCGCGGTTGCCGGCGAGGGCGCTGCGGAAGTCGTCGAACACCGACATCGGAGTGCCGTCCGGGTTGGCCTCGGTCTGCACCATCAGGGGCGGCACGGAGGAGACGAGGATCGCCTTCGCGACGCGCCCCTGCGGCTCGCCGTACTGGGCGACGTAGCGGGCGACCTGGCCACCACCGGTCGAGTGTCCGATGTGGATGGCGTTCTTCAGGTCGAGGTGCTCGACGACCGCCGAGACGTCGCTGGCATAGTGGTCCATGTCGTGGCCGGTGCCGATCTGGGATGACCGGCCGTGGCCGCGCCGGTCGCTGGCGACGACGCGGTAGCCCTTCGGCAGGAAGTAGAGCATCTGGGCATCCCAGTCGTCAGACGACAGGGGCCAGCCATGGTGGAACATGATGGGCTGCGCGTCAGTGCTGCCCCAGTCCTTGTAGTAGATTTCTGCGCCATCGTCTGTGGTCACAAACGGCATGATCGACCTCCGTGCTCGAGTGGGCGCCGGGGGTCTCCCGGCGCCTCCACCGTAGCGCTGCCGGGCATCCGGGAGCGAGTGATCCGGTCGCCCGGGTGTGGCGTCGGGTGGCGGGCCGTTCTGACCCCTCCTTCTGGGTCGTTGCGGGGCGGAGCCGAACGGATGAGACTCGCTGCAGGGGTTCTCGACGATGACAATCCCGCGGGAGCGTGACCCAATGGCCGAATCTCGAAAGTCGCTGAAGACCGTGGCTCTGGAAGCCGTGATCGTCGGCGTGATCACGGGGGTGATCGCTGGCGTCCTCATCGGGATGGGTAGCCAAGGAGAGTGACGATCAGGGCGTCGGGTCGACGGTCACCCTGACCCTGCCCGATGACACGGATGTTCGGCTCATCTGCGTTCTGAACGGATACGCAAAGGGCGCGGACTACGAGATGAATGCCAGTGTGCAGGTGGTCACGGTGGCGACGGATCGCGGCCATCGGGACGCGACCCTTCCGCCCCTCGACGCCGCCAACGCGTTCACCTACCAGCCTCTGGCGTTCGCGCCGGGCACGACCCGCACGATCACCCTGACTGTGCTCGTGGTCGATCCGCCCGCGCATCCGGATCCTGCCGAGGGACCCGTTTCGGCGACGATGAGCGAAGTCGAGGTGTGGACCAGCTCAGGAGGTCAGCTCCCATTCCTGTCGGGCTGGTGAGGTGGGAGCCCCGGCGGATCGCCCGGGCCCGAGCGAGACGCAATACGCTGGATGCCGTGCGGGAATAGAACGGAGTCGGCGTCCGTTCTTCAGGGTGTCAATGCAGACGCATAGAAAGAGAGCATCATGCAGTTCGGAATCTTCAGCGTCAGCGATGTCACGACCGACCCGACGACGAACACGACCCCCAGCGAGCAGACGCGCATCAAGGACATCGTCACCATCGCCCAGAAGGCCGAAGAGGTGGGCCTCGATGTGTTCGCGATCGGCGAGCACCACAACCCTCCCTTCTTCTCGTCGAGCCCGACGACCACGCTCGCCTACATCGCAGCCAGGACCGACAAGCTGATCCTGAGCACGAGCACCACCCTCATCACCACGAACGACCCGGTGAAGATCGCCGAAGACTACGCGATGCTCCAGCACCTCGCCGACGGCCGCGTCGACCTCATGATGGGCCGCGGCAACACCGGCCCCGTGTATCCGTGGTTCGGCCAGGACATCCGGCAGGGCATCCCGCTCGCCATCGAGAACTACGCCCTTCTGCACCGGCTCTGGCGCGAGGACTATGTGAACTGGGAGGGCACGTTCCGCTCTCCCTTGCAGGGTTTCCAGTCGACGCCCCGCCCGCTCGACGGGGTGCCGCCGTTCGTGTGGCACGGCAGCATCCGTTCGCCTGAGATCGCCGAACAGGCGGCCTACTACGGCGACGGATTCTTTGCGAACAACATCTTCTGGCCCAAAGAGCACTACATGAAGCTCATCGGGTACTACCGCTCGCGGTTCGAGCACTACGGCCACGGAACCGCGGAGCAGGCCATCGTCGGCCTCGGCGGACAGGCGTTCATGGCAAAGAGATCGCAGGACGCCCTCACCCGGTTCCGCCCTTATTTCGACAATGCACCCGTGTACGGCCACGGTGCGTCGCTCGAAGAGTTCACCGAGCAGACGCCGCTCACCGTCGGCAGCCCGCAGCAGGTCATCGACCGCTACGCCGGTATGCGCGGCCACTTCGGCGATTACCAGCGCCAGCTGTTCCTGATGGATCACGCGGGCCTGCCGTTGAAGACCGTGCTCGAGCAGCTCGACTTCCTGGGTGGCGAGGTGGTGCCGGTGCTCCGGCGGGAGCTCGAGGTGAACCGTCCCGCGGGCATCTCCGACGGGCCCACCCACGCCTCGCTGGTCGCCGTGCGCGATGCGGCCGAAGCCGCGGCCGCGGAATCCGTGGTCGCCGGCGCGGCCGCTGCGGGAGCGTCAACACGGGCAGCGGTCTGACGCGCGCGACCCCCCCTCGGCGTAGAGAGCCCCACCCCGCGCCCCATCGACTTTCCCCTTCGCGCAAGGAATTCGGCGAAGTGTTGCACAACGGGGAAAGTCGGCGGGGCGTGCGGGCGGGCGGAGTGGGTACGCTGGGAGGGTGACGGAGACCGGGGGCGGCGGCAACTGGCGTTCGCGCGTGACGGCCATGTCGAACAAGGTTCCGACGAAATGGCTGGTGACCGCGGTGGTCGCCGTGTTCCTCGCGGGTTCTGCCGCGTTCGGTGGGCTCAACACGGTGGCAGCGGATGCCCAGCCCGAGGTCGCGGCCGGCAGTGCGTACGATGGGGCCCAGCTCGACATCGCCGTGGCGAAGGCAGTGCTGATCGACGGGTTCCCCGAGCAGGGAATCCGACCCGACGAGGGCAAACGGTTCTTTGTGGTCGACGTCACCATCACGAACGTCTGGGACGAACCTGTCACGACCTACGACAAGATCGGTGCGGCTGACAACATCCGTCCGGTCGGCATCGCGGGCATCGCCGCCGACACGCCGCCCGACAACGTCGTCATCGTCGACGACGGAACGCGCTCGCCGCGCCTCCAGCCCAACGTGCCGGTCCGGCTGGCCTTTATGTGGCAGGTCGACCCCGGCACCGCTGCGGGAATCGACAGCGTTCGCATCAACCTCTACGACAAGGTGTATGTCAGCGGCGGCTTCGTGACCTACGGCGAGCGGTGGAACGATCCGTTCGTCGCCGCGTTCACGACGGTGCCGCTGACGGACGTGGGCGCCGGCGCGGATGCCGCGGGGGAGTCGGGCTCATGAGCGACAGCACCGAGGCATCCGTCGCCGACACCACCCCGGCACCGCCGCGGACGCCGGTCTGGCGACACATCGCCAACGGCGCCGCGCTTGCGGGCATCCTGTTCGCCTCGGCCGTCGCCCTGCACACGGCACCGACCGAGGGCCAGTGGCAGGCCCCCATCACCGTGACGGGGGAGCTCGGGCAGACGGTGGCGGGGCGCAACATCCAAGCCACCGTCACGTCGGTGCGCGTCGCCGAGAAGGTGACGGCGAGCAACGGATGGTCGGGGTCGACGTCGGGCGTCTGGGTGGTGGTCGATGCCAGCGTCGAGGCGGTGATCACCGACTTCGGCGTGAGCCTCGGCACGGCCCAGCTCGAGATCGGCGGCACGCACTACAGCGCCTCGGAGCGTCCCGAGGCGGGAAGCATCTCCGACGAAGTGCTGAGCGTCGGGCTGGCCAAGACGGGGCCGCTGATGTTCGAGGTTCCGCGTGACGCGCTGACCGGTATCGATGGAGAGTCGGCCGAGATACACCTGGCGGTGAACAGCGATCCGCGCGCCGATTCGATGATCGTGGTGCCTGTCGACCTCAGCGCGATCCCTGTGGAGTCGTCGATCGAGACCGAGAAGCCCGTGTGGGGTGACGAATGAGCCGAACCGATCCGTCGACCGATGCAGACGGCCCGACCGATTCGACGATCGACTCCCGCCGGCCGAAACGGCGTGGCTGGCTGAGGCGCAATGCCTTCGCGCTGGCCGCGATCATCGTGCTCGTGCCGCTGACCCTCGGCATCACCTTCTCGAACGAGTGGGTGAACTACTACTCGACCCGCCCCAGCCAGCCCGTGGTCGTGGATCCCGGGCAGTCGACCGACTTCGCGGGCACCGGCTGGGCGATCGAGGGAACCGAGCGCATCTCGTCGACCAGTCCCGAGGGACGGGAGGCCGACCTGCCCGGGGGCAGCGACCTCGTCGTGGTGACCGTGAGCGTCACTCCGCGTGATCTCGACGAGAAGGGGGAGTCACCGTTCTGCGAGGTGCGCCTCGAGGAGCGCGATCGCGGCGAGCTCGCCCGCAGTTGGGGGTCGGCCGAGTTCGAGCCGATCGACTACGACGAGCCCGAGGGAGTGGAGAGCGGATGCACGACCGACCGCACCGCTCCTTACAAGTTCGAGGCGCAGTTCGTCGTGCCGAGCGACACGACCGAGGCGCTGGCGCTCCACCTCGAGGTGGGCGACGAGCTTCCGAAGTACCTGTCGCTCACGCTGTGACGCGGGCGGCGACCTCGCGGCGCTTCTCGAGGCGCACCAGGCAGAAGTTGTAGGCCGCGGCGACGAGGCAGAGCCGGAGCGGCTCGACGATCACGTCGACGACGAAGCTCAGGATCTGGTCGAAGTTCATCCACCACGAACTGAGGTCGTGGGGGCCGATGACGCGCACCGCCGCGAAGTCGAGCCAGGTGTTCGATGCTCGAAGCACGGTGTACGCGAGGATGAAGATTCCCATGGGGACCACCCCCGCGCGCCAGATGAGCAGCAGGGCATCCGCGAACGGGCGCCAGCGGCCCGCCCAGTCGCTGCCGAGATCTTTGAGGCGTGTGCTGAGCGCGGGTGGGAGGCGGGCAAAGCGTGCGCGGGCTCCGGTGTAGAGGCGGTTGTCCGGCACTCGGAGGCCGAGTCGGGGCGATGCCAGGGCACGACCGTAGACGATGCCGGCGAGAGTGAGCCAGGCGATCGGCAGCAGCACGAGACCGCCCACCTCATTGACGAGTTGCTGCGCGCCATCATAGATCCAGCCGATCGGTGTGAAGAAGCCGATCAGGCCCTGCCGCAGTTCGTCGAGCGAGCGCATCGCCTGGCGATCGGAGAGCCAGGTCTGGAACTCCTTCTGGTAGGAGGTGATGAGAAAGAGGGTGAGATAGACCCAGACCGCCTCGAGGTAGACGGCGACGAGGTTGGTCCAGCGGGGGAGGCGTGACGAGTAGCGCTTGATGAGGAAGCGGCCGGCGAAGGCGACGAGGATGGCGCCGATCGAGTAGGGGCTCACCTCGATGCTCAGTACGGAGTTGGTGTGCGTGCCCTCGAAGAAGTTGATGTTCTTGAGCGCCGCCTGGGCGTACTGCCGGGTGTCGTCGGCCAGCAGTTGCCAGGCCGCGTAGAAGGCGAAGAACGGCAGGATCGACACGAGCAGGATGTCGTAGAGGCGCTGGCGGGGGCTCGGTACCCCGGTCGTGGTCGTGCGGTCGACGGCATCCTCACCCTTGACCTCGATGCTCACAAAGCCCGGCAGCGCGGATCGCAGGGTGAGGAACATCGCGATGTAGCTGCCGAGTCGAGCCAGGATCGCGAGGGGCATGAGCAGCAGCCCGACGAGTGCGCTGGTCGCTCCGAAGAACGCGGCCACTTCGATCAGCAGGTAGCGCGCGAGCCAGCCCGCGAGGTACCACGCCAGCAGTTGCGGCCAGCGGGCCGCCACGAGGCGCAGTGTGCGGGACAGGATCGAGAACACGCCCCCAGCGTAGCGCCGCACTCTTCGCGCTTCTGTCTACTCCTCCCCAACTGTGTGATCGGCGCCGGTGTCCACAGTTCACCTTGACGAACATGACCGAGATGGTGAATGTGCAGGATGCCAAGACGCGACTGTCGGAGATTCTGAGCCGAGTGGAGCTCGGTGAGGAATTCATCCTGGCGCGCGGCGGCAAGCCGATCGCGACGCTGCGGGCGGTCGAGCCTGCGCCCCGACGGGAGCTCGGGTTTGCCCCGGGACCACCCCTGCCCGAGTCGTTCTGGGAGCCGATGAGCGAAGAAGAACTCGCCGAGTGGGGCGAATGATGCGCCTCTTGCTCGACACCCATGCGGCGTATTGGGCGATCCGAGAACCAGACCGGATCCCTGTCGCAGCACGAGAACTGCTCTCAGACCCCAAGAACGCGCTTCTGGTGTCGGCGGTCACGCCGTGGGAGCTCGGGATTGAGTTCCGCAAGGGCCACTTTCCCGAGGCAGGGCCTTTCCTGGCTGCTTTGCCGCACCATCTCGACACATTGAGGGCATCCGAGTTGCCGATCACGGCTGAGCATGCTCTGGTGACCGCCCAACTCGACTGGACGCACCGCGACCCGTTCGACCGGATGCTCGCCGCGCAGGCGATCGTCGAGAACGCGGTGCTCGTGACCGCTGATCGCGCCTTCGCCGAACTCGGTGGCCTGAGGATCGCGTGGGGTTGAGTCCGGAGCGAGCAGGCCGCCGGTTCGGCGGACAGCTACTGGAACGGCAGGGCCGAGTCCATGAGCTTCGAGCGGATCAGGAACCGCACGCCCTCCGGCGCCTCCACCGAGAAACCGCTGCCGCGACCCTTCACGACGTCGATCGTGAGGTGGGTGTGGCTCCAGTAGGCGAACTGTTCGGCCGACATCCAGAAGTCGATCGTCTGCGGGGGAGCCCCGGCCGGGGCGATGTCGAGCACTCCGAGGATCACGTCGGCGTCGGAGGTGATGAAGTCCCCGGCCGGGTAGCACATCGGTGAACTGCCGTCGCAGCATCCGCCCGACTGGTGGAACATCAGCGGGCCGTACTGCTCCCACAGTTTCCGCAGCAGCGTGACGCTGACATCGGCCAGCGCGACGCGCGACTGGGTCTCGTGCGGCACGGTCACCGCGGCATCGACAGGCATCCGCGCCGGCTTAGAAGAAGCCGAGGGCGTTGTCGCTGTACGACACCAGCAGGTTCTTGGTCTGCTGGTAGTGGTCGAGCGCGAGCTTGTTGTTCTCCCGGCCGATGCCCGAACTCTTGTAGCCACCGAACGCAGCGCCGGCAGGGTAGGCGTGGTAGTTGTTGATCCACACCCGGCCGGCCTGGATGTCGCGGCCCGCACGGTAGGCGGTGGTGCCGTTCCGCGACCAGACGCCAGCGCCCAATCCGTAGAGCGTGTCGTTCGCGATGGAGATCGCGTCGTCGTAGTCATCGAACGAGGTCACTGCGACGACCGGGCCGAAGATCTCCTCCTGGAAGATGCGCATCTTGTTGTTGCCCTCGAAGATGGTCGGCTGCACGTAGTAGCCCTCCGACAGGTCGCCGCCGAGGTCGGCGCGCTCGCCGCCGAGGCGGAGCTTCGCACCCTCCTGCTTGCCGATGTCGAGGTAGCTGAGGATCTTCTCGAGCTGGTCGTTCGACGCCTGCGCGCCGACCTGCGTGTCGGTGTCGAGCGGGTTGCCCTGCACGGCCTTGGCGGTGCGGGCCGTCACTGTGTCGAGGAACGAGTCGTAGATCGGCTTCTGGATGAGCGCCCGGCTCGGGCACGTGCAGACCTCGCCCTGGTTGAAGGCGAAGAGCGTGAAGCCCTCCTGCGCCTTGTCGTAGAACGCGTCGTCCTGGTCGGCGACATCCTTGAAGAAGATGTTCGGCGACTTGCCGCCGAGCTCCAGCGTGACGGGGATGAGGTTCGCCGACGCGTACTGCGAGATGAGTCGACCCGTGCTGGTCTCGCCGGTGAAGGCGATCTTGCGGATGCGCGGGCTCGACGCGAGCGGCTTGCCGGCTTCGACGCCGAAACCGTTGACAACGTTGATGACTCCGGGCGGCAGGATGTCGCCGATGAGCTCCATCAGCACGAGGATCGAGACCGGGGTCTGCTCCGCCGGCTTCAGCACCACCGTGTTGCCGGCGGCGATCGCGGGGGCAAGCTTCCAGACGGCCATCAGGATGGGGAAGTTCCACGGGATGATCTGGCCGACGACCCCGAGCGGCTCGTGGAACTGGTACGCGACGGTGTCGTTGTCGAGCTCGGCGTGGTCGCCGTCCTGGGCGCGGATGGCGGCGGCGAAGTACCGGAAGTGGTCGGCTGCGAGCGGCAGATCGGCGTTCAGCGGTTCGCGGATCGGTTTGCCGTTGTCCCACGTCTCGGCGACGGCGAGAAGCTCGAGGTTCGCGTCGATCACGTCGGCGATTTTGTTCAACACGGCGGCGCGGTCGGAGGGGGAGGTCTTGCCCCAGGCGGGCGCGGCGCTGTGCGCGGCATCCAGAGCCTTCTCGATGTCTTCGGCGGTGCCGCGGGCGACCTCCGCGAACGGTTTGCCGTTCACGGGTGAGATGTCCTCGAAGTACTGGCCCTTGACGGGTTTGGTCCACTCGCCGCAGATCCAGTGCTCATAGCGGGGTTTGAAGGTGACTTTCGCGTCCGGGGTTCCGGGAGCTGCGTAGATCGTCATTTCGGTGATCCTTCGACGTCGTTGTCTGTGGGGGCGCGGGTTCGGCCTCTCTGATGCACGTTACGCAGGGGGAGGTTGCAGAAAGGTTGCGAAAGGTTGCGCTTCAGGCCCCGGCGAGTTCGGCGTCGATGTGTTCGATGCGCGACACCACGGATGCCCGTTTCGGCGAGTGCGCCGGCAGCCGCTGCAGGCAGGCCAACCACACCTCGCGGTCGTACGCGCACTCGTCGGAGCGGGCGTACCCCAGCAGAACGTCGGCCGAGGCATCCGTCAGCAGCGACTCTCGCACGTTCGCGCTTACCTCGCGACGGATCTCGACGACGCCGGGCGCCTTCGACCCCGCCAGCACCTCGCCGGCGTACGCGCCGAGAGCCACGCGGTGCGCCCCTCGTTCGAGGAAGGCCAGCACGCGGTGCGCGTCGAGCTCGAACGGTACCGGCAGGCGATAGGGCCGCGAGAGGGGCGCAAGGGAGGGGTCGAGGTCGACAAGCACCGCACGGAGGCGCACCAGTTCCGCCCGCACCGTGGCGACCGAGTTGTCGGCGACATAGAGCTTCTGGGCGAGCTGTTCGGCCGAGAGCCCGTGCCGGTTCCAGGCGAGCAACGTGAGGATCTCGGAGTGCCGTGCGCTCAGCTCGATCGCGCGACCGGCGAACGCCAACCGCGCGACTTCCCGGCCGAGCACACTGACGAGCGGAGCATCCGTCGCCTGCGGCCGCGGGGGAGTGGAGACGGCCGGCCGCAGCGTGCGATGCGAGCGGGCGGGAGTCAGCTGGTGGATGCGGAGCTCGGCTTCGGCCGCCGCGACCGCCGCCTCGAGCAGGGGCAGCGTCACCGGGGAGACGGCGTCGTCGCCTCCCGTGATGTCGATGACGCCGAGCACATCGCCCGTCGACGGGTCGTGCACCGGCACCGCGGTGCAGCTCCACGGGTGCACGATGCGGTTGAAATGCTCCGCCCCGCCGATCTGGATGCTGCGGTCGAGGGCGAGCGCAGTGCCGGGTGCGCTCGTGCCGACGACCCGCTCCGACCAGTTCGCGCCCTCGACGAACGCCATGCCCTCCGCGCGGCGGCGGAGGTCGCGGTCGCCGTCGATCCAGAGCAGGCGGCCGGCCTGGTCGCCGATCGCGACGATCAGGCCGCGCTCGAAGGTGTGGGCGATCAGCAGGCGGTGGATGACCGGCAGAACGAGGGCGAGGGGGTGCTCGCTGCGGTACTGCCGGAGCGCCTCGTCGTCGAGGTCGAACGCGGGCGCGAGGCGGTCGGGGTCGAGGTTCGACTGCAGGGACCGTTGCCAGGACTCCTCGACGAGGCGTCGCACACCGGCGACGTGCGAGACCCCGGCGCCGACGATGACGTCGTGTGCGTGCTCGGTGGACGCGCGGGTGCCGAGTCGAGCACTGTCGAGTCGACCAGTGCCGGGTCGACCGCTGTCGAGATGACCGCTGTCGAGGTAACCGCTGCCGGCCACTGTGCTCCGATCGTCGCTGATCTGCCCGGGGGATGAGGGATTCCCAGAATACGCCCATCGGGCCCGCTCCGGCTGGGAGAACGGCAGAGCGCCGTACCGCTAGGGTTCTGGCATGGTCATCAGGCTTTTCGACAGCGCCACCGCCACCGCCCTGTCACAGATCCTCCCGATCATCCTGCTCGCCCTGATGGTGGAACTCCGGCGCACCAAGATCCACCGGCGCGGCCGCAACCAGCGCCGCACGCGCACCCTGATGGGGGTGTTCTTCATTCTGTTCGCATCGATCGAAACGATGCTCGTGCTGTCGATCGACGGCCGGACCTACCCGTTCCAGTTGAGCGACCTGCTCGCGGCGCTGATCATCTTCGCGCTGCTCATCATGCTCTTCGTGCTGACGTTCCTGCCCGAGTTCGAGGAGGATCACCGGCGCCGCCACCCCCGCGGGTCGACCGAGCACAGGGATGCCGACAACCCCGACCACTGAGAAGGGGTCTAACCGGCGACAGCCACTCGTCCGTCGGAGCGCAGCCGGGCATCCGGCATCGAGGCGGCCGCAGCAACAGTGGCGACGGCGCACACCAGAACGGCGATGAAGGCCGCGCCTGAGGCTACGGCGACTGTCGCGGGATCGCTCGTTCCCCCGCCCCCGGGATGACCGGCATAGATGCCGTTCGCAATTGCTCCGAAAACGGCCACCCCGAGCGCGCTGCCGATCGACCGGGCGAAGAAGTTGGTGCCGGTGACGACGCCGCGCTCCTCCCACGGAACGCTCGATTGGGCGGCGATGAGGCTGGGCGTCGCGACGAGGCCGAGGCCGAGGCCGATCACGAAGCAGCTGGCGGCGACGACCAGAAGGTCCGGGCGGGGAGCGGAGAGCGCGAGGCTGAGCGCGCCAGCGACGGCCAGCACCATGCCGATGAGGATGGTGCGCTTGAACCCGATCCGGAGATAGAGGCGACCCGACTGCGAGGCGGCGAGCGGCCAGCCCAGGGTGATGGCGGCGACCGCGAGACCCGAGACGACGGGGGTGATGTGGATGGTTCCCTCAAGGTAGGTCGGAACGAAGGAGGTGACTCCGAGGAGGATCGCTCCCACCCCGAGCGAAATGAGGGTGGTCGTCAGCAGCAGGCGTCGGGAGAACACCCAGAGCGGCAGCACCGGTTCGGCCGCGCGCCGCTCGACCAGCACGAACACCACGAGCAGCACGCCGCCGAGGGCAAAGGCGCCGATGCTCTGGATCGAGTCCCACGCCCAGGCCTGTCCGCCTTCGAGAGCGGCGAGGATGAGGGCGCTGAGAGCGACGGTCAGCACGGCCGACCCCGCGTAGTCGATGCGGTGCTTCGTCTTCTCGATCTGTTCGTGGAAGCGGCGGAAGATCATCCATCCCGCGATGACGCAGAGCGGGACGTTCACGAAGAAGATCCACCGCCACGAGACGAACTCGGAGAAGAGACCGCCGAGCAGGGGACCCGCCACGGACGCGATGGCCCAGACGCTCGCGAGGTAGCCCTGCACCTTCGCGCGCTCCTCGACGGAGTAGATGTCGCCGGCGATGGTGACGGCCATCGGTTGCACGGCCCCGGCCCCGAGACCCTGCACGACGCGGAACGCGATGAGGGCGGGCATGCTCCAGGCCAGCCCGCAGAGGATCGAACCGGCGAGGAACAGGCCGATGCCGAGCAGGATGATCGGCTTTCGCCCGAATGTGTCGCTGAGCTTCGCGTAGACCGGAACCGAGACGGCCTGGGCGAGCAGATAGATCGAGAAGAGCCAGGGGAACTGGGAGAACGAGCCGAGGTCGCCGACGATCGACGGCACGCTCGTGGCGAGGATGGTGGCGTCGATCGCGACCAGGCCGGTCGAGAGCATCAGCGCGATGAGGAGCGGGCCCCTTTCGGAGCGGAAGCCGACGCCGTCTCTGTGCCGGTTCGTGACCGGTTCGCTGGTGGTGCTCATGGGTAGCTCAAGCGCCGAGGGGCGCTGGATATTTCCTTGTCGTGAAACAACGGTGTGCGCGGGTCAGGAGCAGGCGATCGGCACGCCCGTGACGGGGTCGTTGCAGACGACGGGATTGAGGGGGAGCGGTGGCGGTTCCACCCAGGTGAGGGTCGGCGGCGGGAAGGTCACGAAGGTGCCGCCGGAGCCGGAGCCGGAGCTGCCGGACGAGCCTGAGCTGCCGGACGATCCGGACGAGCGTTGGCGAGCCGCGGCCGTCTCGGCTGCGGCGGTGGCCGCGTCGGCTGCCTGCTGGCCCGCGGCCTGGCTGGCGGTCACGGCGTCAGCCACACCGACGAACGCGGTGAGGGCCGCCCCGAGGTCGGTGGATGCCCGTGCCCGGGTCGCCTCGGCCGACGCCGCCAGTGCATCGGTGCTGGCGCTCGCGGCAGCACGGGTCTCGTCGCTCGCCAGCGGAGAGGCATCGAGCAGCGCCCGGCCGTGCGCGACGACGGAGTCCGCGAGGTCTGCGAGTGCCGTTCGTGCGGCGGCGGACTGGGCATCGAGCGCCGTCGCGGCATCCAGAGCCTGCTGCGTCTGCTGCTGGAGGTCCGCGCGCACGCTGTCGAGGGCGGCGGTGTCGGCGCGGATTCCCGCAGTGGTGGTGGAGTCTGTGCTGACGGCCGTGAGGGTGGTCAGCGTGTCGGAGGTGAGAGGCGCCACCGCGGGGACGGCCGTTGCCGCAGCGCTTCTCGCTGCCGTGAGCACTGCCTCGTCGGAGTAGGGCGTGAGCGCGTCGGTCACGGCCTGCAGCTGGGTCGCGACGAGCGACGCGTCGGCCGTGCTGGCCCCGAGGGTCGCCGAGGCGGCGGTGTGGGCATCCTGAGCCTCGTCGAACACCACCACCGCGGCGATCCGTGATGCGAACGCGGCGTCGTGGGCGGCGCGGCCGTGATTCAGGTCGGCGACCGTTCCTACCGTGATCACGACGGCGAGGGCCGCGATGAGCGCAAGAGTGCTGAGACGCTTCGACCTCGGTGTCATGGTCATCCTCGTGCCCCCCGGCATCAGCGGGCGCAGCCGTGCGTCCCGGGTACAGGGTAACCGACCGCCGCGGGGTTCGTCAGGCCCCGGCGGGGCGCGCTGCCGGGGAAGTACGCTCGATCTATGACGACGTCGAAGACCCTTCTCATTCTCGGTGCCAGCGGTGACCTGACCGAGCGACTCCTGCTGCCGGGTCTCGGCAGTCTCGTGGGCGGGGGAGTGGATGCTGACCGCGAGCTGATCTCGGGTCTTCGCATCATCGGTTCCGGCCGTTCGGAGCGGAGCCGCGACGAATGGCAGAAGACCGTGAAGACGGCGTTCGACGGGGTCGAGGCGAAGGGTGCCACGGCAAACGCGCTCGTGAAGGACGCCGACTACGTGGTCGGCGATCCGACGTCGAAGGATGACCTCACGAAGATCCTCGAAAGCGTCGAGGGTTCCCTGGTCGTCTACTTCGCGCTGCCTCCCGCGATCGTGTCGGAGGTCATCCAGACCATGGCCTCCGTCGATCTGCCCGAGGGGACCGTGTTCGCCCTCGAGAAGCCGTTCGGATCCGACTCGCGAAGCGCCGCGACGCTGAACCGGCACCTGCTGAAGCTCGTGCCCGAGGAGCAGATCCACCGGGTCGACCACTTCCTCGGCATGTCGACGGTGCTCAACATCCTGGGCCTCCGCTTCGTGAACCGGCTCGTGGAACCGATCTGGAACAACCAGAACGTCGAGAAGGTCGAGATCGTCTACGACGAAGACCTCGGGCTCGAGGGGCGCGCCGGGTACTACGACAACTCGGGGGCGCTGATCGACATGCTGCAGTCGCACCTGCTGCAGGTGCTCTCGATCGTGGCCATGGAGGCGCCGACGCGTATCGACCCGGTCGACTTCCGTGCGGCGACGGCTGCGGTGCTGCGTGCGACCTCGGTGTGGTCGGGTGCTCCGATGCTGCCGGGAACGGATGCCGTGAGCCGCCGTGCGCGGTATGGCGCCGGCACCGTGGGACGGCGGACGATGCCCGCGTATGCATCGGAGGAGGGCGTGGACCCGTCGCGGGAGACGGAGACGCTCGCCGAGATGGTCGTCGAAGTGAACACGCGGCGCTGGGCGGGCGTGCCCTTCGTGCTGAGGTCGGGCAAGGCGATCGGCTCGCCCGTCAAGCAGGTGGTGCTGACGCTGAAGCCCGTCGGTTTCGTGCCGGCCGGGCTGACGGGTTCGGAGTCGCGGGAGCGGATCGTCGTCGGCCTGCGCCCGCCGACCCTCACCTTCGAGCTGACGTTGAACGGTGACGGGGATCCGTTCAGTCTCGCCCGGCACGATCTGACCGCGACCCTCGACCCGTCGCCGCTGACGGCCTACGGCGAGGTGATGCGCGGCGTGCTCGGCAACGACCCGACGCTCTCGATCCGGGGCGATGTTGCTGAGACGTGCTGGCGGATCGTCGCGCCGGTGCTGAACTCGTGGAAGCGCGGCGACGTGCCCCTCGAGGAGTACCCGGCCGGCTCCCAGGGCCCGCGCGCCTGGTCGCGCGACGTGGCGGAATAGCCCGCCGCCCCCCTTTCCTCTCGTCCTCTCCGTGGGCACGCTCAGAAGCTCGTTTCCCGTTCTCCGCGGAGAGTGGCTGCGCGGCCGCTGATGATCGACGGTGCTCGTGAGTGGGCGGACACGAATCGCGCGGCCTCGGGAGAGAGCGCGTCGAGAATCTCGACAAGGCGACGGTGGTCGAACAGCAGGTCGCGGGCGAAGATCGGTTCATGGTGCGCGACGCGGTTTCGAAGTCTTCGCAGTCTCTCGAGTGAGAGGTGCACGTCCGATCGTCTGCCCGCATACCTGGCGAAGTTTCCGGCAAGGGCCGGCTGCCAGAGCGAGGCGTGGTAGCGATTCGAGACGAGTCCTGTCCAGAAGCCGAGGCTCAGTTCCGCTACGACGTGGCCCGTCGTCGAAGCGTCCCCGTATCTGCGGCGGACAGAAGAAACCGCCCGAGACACCGTTCGGGAGTCCTCATCGGAGAGCACAGCCTTCGTCCACCACTCTCGGCATTCGAAATGTGCGCAGAGTGACTCATTCAGGGCGTTGCGCACAGCGATCTCCAGCACGTGGAATCCGCCCCAGAAGCTCGCCGAGACTTCGATGTTCCACGCGTACAGCCTGAGGGCCATTTCGGCGCTGTCATCACAGACCGTCAGGTACGTGCCGAACCGTTCGCCCCCCACCACAGGGCCGAGATCGAACGGGATAGCCACGGAATTCTCGCTTCGGTTTGAGGTCGATGGTGAGGTTTGCTAAGGTCTTCCTGTATGCCCCGGACGGAACGTGAAAGCGTTGGCGCGCCGGGGCCATTACTTTTTCCGACCCGACCTGAAGATGACCATATCTCATGTTCACGGGGAGGTGCGCCGGAACCGGTCCTCGGGCCTGCAACGTTGCTCGCAGAGAGTCGTTGGGTGAAGACGACCTCCAAGCTCGTGAATTTTCTGGGGGTGGCGGCCGTGGTGGTGGTGCTGGTGGCCGGATGCTCGGCAGGCGTGCCCGCGGCGACGAAGACGAGCGCCGCCTCGACTGCGGTGGTCGGCGTGGCGGCGGCAGCCGAAATCCCGGTGGGGGTGGCGGCCGCCCTGCAGTTCCCCGAGTCGGGCGCGGGGGCGGTGGGCATCGCAGCGCCGGACGGGTCGGTGCGTCTCCTCGGGCAGGGCGGTGACACGGGCACGCGGCCGATCGCGAGCATCACGAAGGTGATCACTGCGCTCGTGGTGCTGAGCGAGCATCCACTCGCCGGCGTCGGCGCAGACGGCACCGCAGACCACGGCCCGACGATCACTCTCGGCCAGGCCGACCTCGACATCACCGAAGAGGTCGAGAAGCAGGACCAGTTCGTCGAACCCGTGTACGACGGCCAACAGGTGACCCTGCACGATGCGCTCGCCATCACCCTGCTGACGAGCGCGAACAACTGTGCGGAGTCGGTGGCACGCTGGGCGTTCGGTTCCGAAGACGCCTACCTCGCCGCGGCACGTGCCTGGCTGGCCGCGAACGGGCTCACCCAGACGACGCTCGCCGATGCGAGCGGGCTGGATCCGGGCAGCGCGAGTTCGACGGCCGACCTCCTGCACGTGGCGGCCCTGGCGCACGCGAACCCGGCGCTGCTCGCTATCGCCGGAATGGCGACCTACGACCAGCCCGGTCTCGGCACGATCTCGAACCAGAACATGCTGCTGGGCGAGAACGGGGTCGACGGGCTCAAGACCGGTTTGACCAGCTATGCGGGGTTCACCCTGCTCACCTCCGCGGTCGTGACAGTGGGCTCAGAGCGGCTGACGCTGGTCGCGGTGGTGCTGGCGACGCCGTCACTGGATGCCCGCTTCGCATCGACCCGCGCGCTGCTGGCCAGCGCCCGGGCGGGTCTCGCCGAGGTGCCGCTCGCGGTGGCCGGGCAGCTGTTCGGCACCTACACTCTGCCCGACGGCCGGGTCGTCGACGCGGTGGCTGTGGCCCCTCTTTCAGCGATCGTGTTCGGCGATGAGGCGGTGACGACGACGGTGGCTCTGGATGACCTGCCCTCCGACCTCGTCGCAGCGGGTCCCGGCGAGGATGCCAGCGTCGCCGGCGCCTCCGTGGGCACGGTCTCGTTCGCGGTGGGTGGGGCGACACTCACGGCGCCACTGGCTGTCGACGCTCTGATCGGCTAGCCGCACTCGGCGCTGGTGTGCGCGAATCACCACAGGCGCGGGCCCAGCCCAGCCCAGCCCAGCCCAGCGACTATTCCGGCCCGGTGAGGCTGCTGGCCTGAAGTGTGTCGAGGTGCAGAGAGCCGGGAACGGGTGACGGACTGGCTGCCAGACCCGGCGTGAGGTTCCGTTCGGGAGCGCTCCAGGTGACCGGCACGCCGCGCATCAGGAGCACGCTGTCGAGTGTCGCCGATCCGGCGGGCAGCGCGTCGAAGAAGCTCGACCGTGCGGTCAGCGGTGTCACGCCCTCGATCCGCCACGCTGAGGTGGAGAGGGTGAGCCCCTGCAGTCCGCCGTCGCGGGCCGGCGACCAGCCCGTGCTCCCGGCGCGGAAGAATTCCGACGCGTCGTCGAGACTCGGGAACAGGGAGCTCCGCCAGGCTCCGGATGCGGGCCCTCCCGCGCTCGGATCCACCGCCGCCCGCTCATCCCCTGTCGTCGGCACCGGCGCCGGCACGGCCACCTCGACGTCGACGGTCACCTCTCTCGAGCGCATCCCCACGTGCATCCGGTCGCCGGACTCCTCGCTCACGAACCGGGCGTGGCGATGGATGCCCGGAAACACTCGTTCACCCGCCGCCACCGCCAGCCACGAGGCGCTGTGGCGCTCGGGAATGTACACGCCGGTCGCCCGGCCGCCAGGGGTGTCCCACTCGACGGCGATGCGGTGCGCGGCGTTCTCGGCGCGCCAACCGATGCGGGGCCGCACGACTGCCGGCCGAAGGTCGCCGAGGCGGATCAGGCAGATACCCGCGACGGCGCTCCCGTCGACGAGTTGCGGGCGGAGTTCCGCGGGCAGCAGTGCCTGGGCGACCCGGGGGTCGACGCGGTAGTTGATGAGGAGGCGGCGCTCGATCGTGGCCGAGAGGTCGGGCATCCGGAGCCTCATGCCGTGGCAGCCTTCGCGGTCGGAACCTTCGCACCCTTGACGACGGCGGGCGCCGCCTTCGCGCCCTTCCCGCCCGCCGGCTTCGACTTCTTCGACGGCTTGCGGATGCTCCGCAGCACGAGCTGCTCCGGACAGACGCTCGACAGGAAATCGCCGACAGAGAGCGCCAGCCGTTCGCCGACCAGCGAGTAGAGGATGCGGTTCGAATCGCGCCGTTCAGTCACCAGCCCGGCCGCCTTCAGCACGGACAGATGCCGGGAGATCGTCGGCCCCGAGGCCTGGAACCGGGCCGCTATGTCGCCGGCAGCGAGCTCCCCGTCGCGCAGGTCCTGCAGGATCTGGCGCCGTGTCGGGTGTGCCAGGGCGGAGAAGATGTCGCTCACGGTCTCTTGCATGCTCGCAATCTAGCACAGGTGCTAATTAGCACGCTAGCTACAAGACACTCGAGCCTCTTCAGGCAGCGTGTCAGTGCAAAGATGACGATACATCGAATTCGAGGTAAGCTCGACTCATGGAGACCACCTCAGAACCCACTGTGATCGTCGGCCGGGTGGGCCGGCGGTACACCAATGCCCTGACGATGACGTTCGTGGATGCGCCGGGGCCTCCGGTGGCGACGGTGCGGCAGGGCGGAGCAGGCGGGTTCGGTGGAAAGTTCGCCATCGCACTGGGACTCCGCAACCACGGGCCTGGCCGGCACCTGATGCAGACGAGAGAGGGTGAGCGCGTGGTCACGGAAAGCGGGTACAACTCCCCGTCCACGATCGAACGGGGCGGATCACGGATCGCTACGGTCACCTGTGGCGCCACCACCACGGTGACAGGTGCGAACGGAGCGGTGGTTCTCACCGTCGAACCCGATCCCGACCGGGCGAGCACTCCCGACGTCGACCGGATGCTCGTGCGGGGCGACGGGGGCGATCCGGTTGCGCGCGTCGACGTGATCCTTGCGAAATCGGGATGGAACGTCGGCCCCGCCGAACTGCTGGGATTCGGCCTTGCTCTGGCGACCGAGGGGCTGGGTGTCCTGGTCGGCAACGGCACGCCGAGCGGCGGCAGTCTGCCGATCCGAATCCACGGCACGCGGCTCGTGCTGGCAGGCCCGGTGCCAGAGGAACGACGTGACCTGCTGCTCGGGCTCTGCGTCGACCTCGCCGTCGGCGGTCGCTCCTATGTCGCCACCGTCTGACCCGGCGTGGCCACCGTCTGGCCCGCGCTCGCGGCGCGAAGGTGGGGCGATGCAGCCCGGTCAGTTGATGCAGGCGCCCTGCGCGTAGCTGGTGCCGGGCGTGGAGGGAGTCGGCGCGGGGGTGTCACCCGGTGCGGCGGGTGCTGCGGGTGCGTCGGAGGCCGCCGCGGCCGGATCTGTCACGGCGATGCCGTCCGAGCCGAGAATGACAGTGACATCCGACACGTCCGAAGACTCCTCGACCGACGCGCCGGGAAGGTAGGCGGCGACCGCCTTCGCGTCACCCTCCTTGCCGGCCGCGTACTGGATGACCGTCGTGGCCCGGGTGTCGGCAGATGCCGGGGTTCCGGTGCCGAACCCGAAGCCGGCCAGCGCATCCGAGGCTGCGGCAGCGACCCCGTCGGCGTCGCTCCCGTTCAGCACGGTCACGGTGACGTCGCCGGGCGCCGAGGCCGTGGCGGTGTCGTAGGCCGAGGCGCTGGCGGGAGCATCCGGAGCCGCTGTGCCGAGGATACCCGCGATGAAGCCGGGCATCGCAGCCGTGTCGACAGCGACAATCGACACGTCGTTCCCGTCGACCTCGATGGTCGGCGTGCCGGTGATCGGGATCGTCGCCGAGCGGATCTTGTCGGCACTCAGACCGCGCATCTGCGTGGCGAGGTCGATGATGTTGAGCCCCGGATCGGTCTCGACCGACGAACTGATGGCATCGAGCACACTGCCGAGCTTGACCGGGTTGAGCAGGGTGCCGGCTGACAGGATCTGGCGCGCCTCGACCGAGAGGAAGTACTGCTGCCGCACCTGGCGATCGAGGTCGCCATTCGGCAGGCCGTGGCGCTGGCGCACGAACGACAGCGCCTGCGAGGCGTTCAGCGCCGAGACGCCGGCGGGCAGGTCGATCGCTGAGAACGGGTCGTTCACCGCTTCGTTCAGGCACACCTGCACCGGCCCGAGCGCATCGACCACGTTGTAGAAGCCGAGCAGCGAGACGCGCACGAAGTGGTCGATCGTCAGCCCGGTGAGGTTCTGGATGGTCGTGATCAGCAGCTGCGCCCCGGCGGCGTCGTTCCCGCCATCCTCGACTCCGTGGATGAAGGCCGAGTTCAGCTTGTCTTTGCCGTAGCCGGGGATGTCGACCCAGGAGTCTCGGGGGAGGGAGATCATCGTGGCCGAGCTGCCGTCGGCCGGCAGGTGCACCACGATCATGGTGTCGGTGCTGGTTCCACCGCCATCCTGCTCGGTGCCGAGCTGGGCGAGTTGCTCGGGCGTCGCGTTGTCGGGTCGGTGGTCGTCGCCGACCAGCAGGATGTTCTGGTCTCTGCCTGTGGTGTTCGTGCCGCCCGGAATGGCGTCGATGTGGTTGATTCCGCCGACGAAACGCTGGTAGTTGTACACCACGTACCCGCCGGTCGCGACCACCGCGAGCACGACGGCGATGACGAGCCACCGGGTGGCGACCTGTCGGCGTCGCCGGCGCCGGCGCTGTTCGGGCGTCAGGATGCGGCGGGGTGTGGTGGCAGAAGTCATCGGAGCGAGCATAGGCACCGTGTGCTGTCGAAAGCCTGAGCGACCCGGCAGTTCCGCGGAATTCGCGGGGGGAGGATGCCGGGAATACCCTGCCTCTGAGATGGTTGTACTGCATGCAAACGCATAGACGTGCGGTGCAGAGACAAAAGGATGGCAGGGTTTCGTCATGACCGAAGCAGTGGGAACAGACCGCATCGAGTTCGGACTCGACACCTTCGGGGATGTCACGAACGCCCCGAACGGTGAATCCGTCACGCAGGCGCAGGTGATCCGCAATGTCGTCGACGAGGGCGTGCTGGCCGACCAGGTGGGCCTCAGCTTCTTCGGCGTGGGCGAACACCACCGCGAGGACTTCGCGGTCTCCGCCCCCGACGTGGTGCTCGCCGCCATCGCGGGACGCACCACGAACATCCACCTCGGCTCGGCCGTCACCGTGCTGAGCTCCGACGACCCGGTGCGTGTGTTCCAGCGGTTCTCGACGCTCGATGCGGTGTCGGATGGTCGTGCCGAGGTCATTCTCGGGCGCGGCTCGTTCACCGAATCCTTCCCCCTGTTCGGCTACGACCTCAGCGACTACGAGAAGCTCTTCGAAGAGAAGCTCGAGCTGTTCACCGAGCTGCTTCAGGAGAAGCCGGTCACCTGGAGCGGCACGACCCGTGCACCGCTCACGAACCAGTCCGTCTACCCGGTCACCGAGAGCGGCTCGCTGCGTACCTGGGTCGGCGTCGGTGGCAGCCCGGAATCTGTCGTGCGCACCGCTCGCTACGGGCTGCCCATGATGCTGGCGATCATCGGGGGAGCATCCGCTCGCTTCGCGCCCTACGTCGACTTGTACAAACGCGCCATCACGCAGCTCGAACTGCCGATGCAGGCCATCGGCGTTCATTCGCCCGGCTACATCGCCGAGACCGACGAGCAGGCCAAGAACGAGTTCTTCCCGCATTACCAGTTGATGCACGCGCGGATCGGCGCGAGCCGGGGCTGGCCGCCCCTCACCCGCCAGCAGTTCGAGGGCGAGGCCACCCCGAACGGTGCGATCTATGTGGGGTCGCCTGAGACGGTGGCGAAGAAGATCGCCGCGACGATCGACGTGCTCGGGGCGAACCGGTTCGACCTGAAGTACAGCGCGGGCACCCTGCCGCACGAGAACATGATGCGGAACATCGAGCTCTACGGCACCCGGGTGGTGCCCCGGGTCGAGGAGCTGCTCGCCGAGTCCCGCGCGGCGCTCACGCACTAGCGGCGCCGGCTGCGCGGACCGACCGTGCAGCCGCGCACCTGCACAGGGAGGCGCCGGAAATCAACCCGTCGCACGGGGCGGGGCCCGATCGGTACGGTGGATGGCGTCCCACAGAGCGCTCCCGCAGGGAGGCGCTGATGCAACAGAGAGAAGGAACACCGTGAACACGAGCACACTTGTCAGCCACATCAACGAGGCCCTGGCCGCGCACGGCGGCGGACCCCTCGTCACGACGAGCACGAAGGATGGCGACGACAGGAGCACCGTTCTCGGCAAGCTCGGCGGCCACGATGTTCGAGTCGAGTTCGAGGTCACCAGCGGCAAGCCGGATCCCGGTCACTCCGTCGCCCTGTTCGACGAGCGGAGCGGTGAGCAGGTCGGCCGCGGTGACAGCGGAGCCACGTTCGTCGACGCGATCACGAAGTACAGCTGGAACGGCGCACTGATCGACCTCGGGCAGAACAGCTAGTCAGGCGACGCTCGCCCGGTACCAGGCGAGGAGCTCGCGGAGTGCGGGGAGTGATCCGCCTCCCGGCTCGTCGCGGGCGAGATCCTCGAAGGTGCGGCGATACCCCGGGATGTCGTCGACGGCCTCGTCGTCGATGGGCCGGAACCCCATCGTCCAGTCCGGGAACTGGCGAACGGAGATGTCCTCCTCGATCAGAACGGTCAGGCGCGTGTGCCGGGGGTCGGCGCGGATGACCGCCATGCGGTCCTCGATCGTGTCGGAGGGTCCCTCGAGAACCTGCAGGAAGTGACCCTCCCTGTGCACGAGCATGCCCGTCAGGCCGAGGCGCGCGTTGTTGGCCCGGCTCTTCGTCAACAGCTCGGCGAGGTGGTCGGAATCGAGCGCGGCGACGGCGACGCTGGAGTACACGATCGACTGCAGCTGGGAGGCATCGACCGATTCCCTGAGCGAGGTGAGGAACGCGACAACTGTCGCGGCGTCGGCCGGATCGAGATCCCGGGCAACCCGGATCATTCGTTCGTGCGTCTCGTCGAAGCTCCGGGTCATCGCTTTCCCGGAGGCCGCCGTGGGAACGATGATGAGGGCGCGCCGGTCGAAGGGGTTCGGTTGCCGGACGAGATGACCGCTCCTCTCGAGCCTGTCGAGGAGCACCGTCGTCGATGCGCTCGAGATCCCGAGGTACGCGGCCAGTTCCTTAGCGCCGACGCTGTGGCCGGCACGGTGCATGCGGAGGAGGTAGCGGAGCGCGAGAAGGTCGGTCTCGCCCATCCCGAGAGCCGCCTGCGTGCGGCGCTGCAGCGCTGCCTCCGCGGCGCTGTAGGCGCGCACGGCGTCGAGCACCTCGATGCTGCGCTGGCGCTGGGCGTAATCGTCGAACGGGTGATGCTGTGCGGCCTCCGCCGCTTCACTGGACATCACGCCAGCCTAGACGATCAAGAAGCTAGACGTACTAGCAAATTTTGTTCGAACGAATGCCGTCAAAAGCAAGTCCCCCGGGCCGATTCGTGCGATCAAAAGAATTGCTAGAGACTCTAACTAAGAGTTCCTCTAGTGAATGAGACAGACATGACCATCGACATCCTTCCTGCTGCCCGTTCCCTCGATCTCCACGTTCTCTGGATCCGTCCCGACACCGATCTGTGGGTGGCGCAGGGCTCGGGCGAGTTCATCGGCATGGTCGAATTCGTCGACGGTCACTTCGTCAGCACGGATCGTGGCAGCCGAGTCATCGACTCTTTCAGCGACCTCCCCGCCGCCCGCCAGGCTGTCGTCAACCACGCCACGATGCTGGACTCCTTCGCCAACCCGGGTTCGAGGCGGGCGTCGGCGCGGCGCGGCGCGTCGGTCTCGGCGCGCTTCCTCCGCCGCACGTCTTAGCCCACACCCCGGCAGCGCGCCCGGCGCGAGCGCACGGTGAGGCCGTGGCGACGGCAGAGGCAGGCCAGGAGCAGTTCGACCAGCAGCGTGCTCGCCTGGCCGCTGTGGTGGTGGACCGTCTGAGTCCCAACGAACGGGTGGCCCTCGTGCTCCACGAGTCGTTCGGGTTCGACTTCGACACCATCGGTGACATCCTCGAACGCGGACCGGCCGCCGCACGGAAGCTCGCATCCCGGGCGCGAGCCAAGACCGCCGGAGCGGAGCCCGGCGGGCGCATCACCGACCAGCGGATCGAGGGGCGAGAGGCCATCGCGGCATTCTTCAACGGCAGTGCTCACGCGGCCCTGCCCGTCTTCATCGGGGGCCGACCCGGGTTCGCCTGGTTCCAGCGGGGTACGCCCGCCGTGGTCTTCGACTTCAACGTCGAGAGCGACGGCAGGAGAAGAAGAACATGAAGACAATGACCTGCAGCAGCCTCGGCGGCCCGTGCGAGCTCGAACACCGGGCCGAAACCGCAGACGACATCATCAAAGCGCAGGACAAGCACCTCAGGGAAGCCGTCAAAGCGGGCGACGGGTCCCACGCCGCGGCACGCGAGGCGATGAAGGGGCGGTGGATGCATCCCAAGAAGTCGCTCGACTGGTACAACGGCGTCAAGCGCGCCTACGCCGAACTCCCCGTGAACTGAGCGGCGGTTCCTCAGGCGCCGGTTCCCGCCACGGCGGGGCGCAGGTGAACATCGACGCCTTCACCGACACCCGCTGGATCACCATGCGCCGGGAACCCGGGCAGTACCCGCTGTGAGATGCGTGCGTGCCAGACGCCGTGCGTCTCAGTCGGTCTCGGCGAACACGACGATCTCGTTGGTGGCCTGGTCGTAGACGAACTGCAGGGCGGCCGGGCCCGGGAACGCTGCGCGGAGGTCGGCGGGGTAACCGTCGGAGTCGGGCCTGAACTGCACCATCGCAGGGAACCGTCCGGCAGCGCACCCACCCAACGCCTGCCCCGAGAAGGAACCGGAGGATGCCTCCCGCATGTCGGCCTCGCTGAAGATGCTGAGGCACGAATCGTTCGAGCTGCCGCCGATGGCGAAGAACCCGGCTGTGGTGATCACCGTCCGGAGTCCGTGGAACTCTTCGAACCCGATCACCTCACCCGCACCCGCAGAGAAGAAGGCGGGGGTCTGATAGCCCTCGTCGAGCTGCAGTCGCGCGACTTGGGTGGCGCCCGCCTGGAGCGGATCGACCTGCACCCTCTGAACCAGAGTCACTGCCGTCAACACACTCACGATGACGACGAAGACACCGATTCCGACGAGCACGCTCGACCGTCTCGCGTGCCGAACGGCTCGGTACGCCCTCTCCGGCCACGACGGGATCCGCTCAGCCGGGCTCTGGGGCGGCTCGTCCCCGGCCGGGGCGGACGGAGCGTTCCGCTCCACCGTGGGGCCCGGGTCGGTTTGCGGCCGCTCCGGTATCTCGTGCCGCTTCGCCTCGCCCTCCAAGTGGCGGAGTCGGCCCAGTGCCTCCGGATCGTCGTGAATGTCCGCGGCGGGCCCGTAGGCTCTGTTCCGCAGTGCAGAGAACTCGTCGTCATTTCCCCCGGGCATACTCACGATCCTCCCACTACCCGGGCCAGGTTCACATCGGCAAGAAGTGCTCAGTCGATGCCGTTGAGAAGCTGGGAGGGGGTGGCGCGCAGTTGGCGCGGGGTGAGGCCGTAAGCGGTCTTGGCGGCGTGGCGGAGCTCTTTCAGGCTCATTCCGACAAGGTATGCAAGCCCGGCGAGGGACTCGGGCGGGGTCCCGGTGTGCAGTGCGGTGATCGCGGCGGTCAGTCGCTCGTGTGTGATTGCCGCGCTGACCGTCTGGTCGTGCTTGGCGAAGCTCCGTTGCAGCTGCCGAAGCGACACGTTCATGAGGCCGGCGAGTGTGCGCGGATCCAACTCCGGATCAGAGTACTGCCGCCGAATGATGATGAGGGCCGTCTCATAGAGGTCGGGAACGGAGCGACGGACCGGTTCAGGCGTGGTGCGGGGCAGCAGCGCGGTGATGAGATCCGCGATCAGGGTTCCGGTGGGGTGCCCTGCGGGGAGGGACGCGGACGCAGGGTCGCTGGTGAAGGTGTGGAGGAAGGCGAGGGTCGGTGTCAGGAGCAGGTTCCGGGAATCGATCCGCCCGGTGCGGGTCGGGAGTGTCGTACCGTGTCGCTCGAGGACCCGGTCGTGCAGCCCGATTCCGATGAACCGGGTCGGCACCGGGATTTCGCCGGGGACCTGCGACCAGCCGGGTACCCAGCCTGCTGAGCCGGCCTTGAAGATCTCCGGGATGGAGGTGTCGTTGAGGATGAAGAGGCCTTCGGCGATGAAGAAGACGGTTGTGTAGTGCTGGTCATCGGTGCGGGCCGGGCTTCGGGGAGTGATCACGCAGGGGGACTGAAGGGTGTCTGACACGATCACGTCGTCGAACGTCCATCTCCGGCCCTGGTACCGGAATGTCCCGGGCCCGACACGGTCGACGTTCCACGGTGTTTCGCGGACCGCCTCCGGCCCGCCCTTCGACCATGACTCCGCCCGGATGACGACACTCATCTGCAACTCCCACTACACCGGGGTGTGGTGACCCCTCAACCTGCACCCAGTTGTCCTATGGTACAGAACCTGCATCCGAAGTGCGGAGCCGTGCAGGATGAGCGCGGCACGGCATCGGATGGAACACGAGTGCCGTGCCGCCGGCAGGGGACGACCGTCGCCTGTTCCTAGCAGGCGTCAGCCGCAAACCCCCCCCACCTGTCAGCTCGAACAACCCGAAACCTGCTCTGAGCCGACCCTCCAGTTGTACCTCACAGAGCTTCATGAGGCCAGCACCCCCCGTACGGGTCGCCCCATTTCTGGGTGATGGACCATGGGCGCATCCAGCGAATATGCTCGATCTGCAGGCCGAAAACTGCTGCTGGCCATCCGGTGTTCCTAGCACCCACGCCAGCCCGACTCCGGTTACCCGAGCCCTCTCGCCCGAATGGGCTCGGGTGGCTGCGCTCGGGGACGTACCGCCCCTGGCTCCCCGACCAGCGGAGTCTGAACCGAATCGGCGCTTGGATCTACCGTCTCGTGCCACCGATTCCCTGCACGGAGGCGATCTGCCGCATCCAGGTGGCGATCAGATCTTCGTCGAGTTCTGCCCGTGTGGCGATCTCGACGCCCCGTGTCGCTTTGCCCATCCCCACCGGAGTCACCGGTGGAACCGGATCGAGCAGGGTGACTCCGTTGATGAACATGAGCTTGACGTGGCCGGCGAATCCTCCGGAACTGAAGCACCATCCCTCGCCGACGCCGTAGTAGGCCATACCCCATTTGACGGATCTCTCCAAGCGCGGAAGTGTCCTGGCGGCCAGCTTGTCGATGGCCTCGGCGATTTCACGCTGCGGCTGCGGGAGACCGGCGATGTAGGTGAAGACCGGTTTGTCTCCCACTGCTGCCTTGGCGGGGCTGGCCCTGCCCGTCATCGTGTCGGCCTCGTCGAGGTCGTGGGTCAGGCGTCTTCGGCGATCTTCCGGATCCTGTCGGTGATGATGCTGGTGATGTGGGTCACTGTTTCGGTGAGTTGTTCCGGTGTCAGGGTGGCATGGGTGCTGACCCCTTCTGCCGCCAGTCGGGTGTAGGTGCTGATGACCCAACCGGCCTGGCTCTGCCCGTGAGGGGTTGGTTCGATGAGAATGCTCCGCCGGTCGTCGGGGTTCGGGATGCGGTGTACGAGGTCGACGTTCTCGAGCCGGTCGATCATCGCTGTGGTCGCTCCGGTGGTGAACCGGAGGGTCGCGGCAAGTTCCTTCGGTGTGGTGGAGCGCTGTTCGGCGATGAACATGAAGGCGTCGTATTCGTTGTGGGTGAGGCCCAGGTGGTCGGCGAACCCGGTGCGGAGCTTCCGGTGCTCGACATCGAGCAGGTGAAGCGCCGACGCATACTCGTCGACCCCGCTCACCGGGAGGGTCTTCTTCGCGATCTTTCGCGGGTTGCGGGTAAGAGCGACAAGGGGTGACGGTTCGGCAGAGTCGGTTTCGGGGCTCAGGAGGGCCATGGGTGCGGCAACTTTCAGTTGAATTTCCGCTGCTAGGAACAGGGGAGTTCGTACGAGCATAGGTTTTCGGATTGGTCCTGCGTGTCCCCCAGAAAGAGGGGTTTACATTTGGAATAGATCTTCTTCATAATAAAGGTGCTTGCCGATAAAGTAGATACCCGCCGGGTGTTCTCAGGCGCAACACACAACCTTCTTTCACCCTTGGGGATCACACATGTCCAGTCACGCTTCTGCTTCGAAGAACAAACGCCGCCGTTTCGCACCCGTCGCCCTCGGCGCCGGAGTGCTCGGTGCTGTGCTTCTCTCCCTCAGCCTCACGGGCACGATGTCGGGCTTCGTCGCGAGCATCACGAACTCGCAGAACACGGCAGCGACCGGCGCTCTCGTGATGCAGGAGCAGAACTCCGGCGCCACGGTCACCTGCCTCAGCACCGACGGCGGCAGCGTGTCGACGAACGCCGCGACCTGCGCCACGATCAACAAATTCGGCGGCAGCTCGACCATGACGCCGGGCAACACCGTCACGACCCCGATCACGATCAGGAACATCGGCTCGGTCGCGGCGACGACGTTCACCCTGACCTCCGGTGCAACCTGCACGCAGACGAACTCGGGTTCCCTCAACGGTACGGCGACGGATCTCTGCTCGAAGATGAACATCGTGATCACCTCCGGCGCTACGACGGTGTTCAGCGGAACCCTCGCCTCACTTGCCGGCGGCACCTCAGCGAAGTTCACGATGCCCACCGCCCCGGCAGCTGGCATTGCGGTTCCATTCTCGTTCGCTGTCACCCTCGACTCTGCCGCGGGTAACACGTACCAGGGTCTGCAGGCTTCCGTGCCGCTCACCTGGTCCTTCAGCAGCTAACACTCCCGGAGTCCTCCACGCGATCGCGGGCTGCCTCAGAACGGGGCGGCCCGCGATTCCCGTTCCACCACTCAGAACAACCATCAGGCGAAGGGAGTGAACCCGTGACATCCATCCGAACGAACCGCCGGGGTTCCCACTCCGGGCCCCGCCAGTGGTTCCCGAAACAACCCCCGCTGCCACGACCGGTGCGAGTTCTCCTGGTCGCTGCAGCCACCCTCCTGGCCGTGGTACTTCTCGCCGCCCTTGTCTTCTTCCTCACCGGTGGCCGCTGGTTCGTCGTGCAGACACCGTCGATGGGCGAAACCGCGCCCGTCGGCACGCTCATCCTGACCACCCCGACGAACGGGCAGGTCGCCGTCGGTGACATCATCACCTTCCGCCCCCCGAGCTCCCCGACCGAGATCTACACCCACCGGGTCATCCAGATCAGCGCCGACGGTGCGATCAGTACCCGTGGCGACATCAACGGCGCGACGGACCCGTGGCAGCTGGCCACGACCGACATCATCGGCCACGCGGCCGTCGTTCTCCCGATGGCGGGCTGGTTCGTCAAGGCTGTGCCGATCGTCACGATCGGCACTCTGCTGGTCTGGCTGGTCACGTCGCTGTTCCGGTCTCCGACCACCCGCTCCGCACTCCGCATCGCCGGTGTCTCCCTGGTCGTCTCGGTCGCCGCGTACATCCTCCGGCCCCTGATCGGCCTCGTCGTGCTCAGCACCACCGCCGACACCACCGGCGCCGACGCGACCGTCGTGTCCACCGGGATCCTCCCGATCAGGGTGCAGGCCGTCGGCGGGAACCACACCGATCTCGTCGCCGGACAGGTCGGAACCCTGACCGTGCCGAGCCTGCTCGACACCAGCCAGTACCACCTCGCCTCCGCCCTGAATCTGTCCCTGATCGGCTGGATCATCCTGATCGCGGTGTGCGCAGTACCCCTACTCTGGACGCTCATCGTCGGCCTGCCGTCGGACGCCGAGAACGGCGCCGCATGACCGGCAACGCCGCGCTGGGGGGCCGCCTGACGAAACGAGGACTGACGATGGGTGTCGCTCTGGCCCTGTTGTTGGCGGGCGTGTTCGGTGTGACGGCATTCACCCCGGGAACGAGCTCGGCGTACACAGCCAGAATCACCAACAACACCGACACCGCGGCCACGGCAGCGTTCTTCACCTGCACCGCGGCGGCGACATCCGACAGAGGGTCTTCCGTCTTCCAGTACTACCTCAACGAGGCCAGCGGATCGGCTACCGCGTCGGACAGCGACGGGAGCGCCTCCAACGGCACCTACCGGGGCACGATGACGTCCAGCACCACCACACCCATCGCCTGTCCCAGGGACACCGGCGGCGCGTACACGCTGAACGGGTCGAGCAGCTTCATCTCCACGGCGACCGCCGCCAACAACCCGACCACGTTCAGCGAAGAACTCTGGTTCAAGACCGGAACCGCAGGTGGTTTCCTGATGGGTCTGGGGGACGCCCAGACGGCGCAATCCAACAACAAGGACCGGGTCATCTATCTGAACACCTCCGGCCAACTGAACTTTGCGACGTACAACGGCGCAAACCAGGTCATCACCAGCCCCGCTTCATACGCCGATGCGAAATGGCACCACGTCGTGGCCACCATGTCAGCCGGTACGGGAATGCGCCTGTATGTCGACGGAGTTCTCGTCACCTCCAACACGGCTTTCACGACCGCGCAGAACTTCAGCGGCACCTGGCGGATCGGCTACGACAGTCTCGTGGGCTGGCCGGCTGCGCCGACGAACTACTACTTCACCGGGTCGATGCGGTACGCGGCCGTCTACTCCGTCGTGCTTAGCCAGACCCAGATCACCAACCACTACAACGCGGGAAAATAGCTCTCCGCTCGAGCCACGTCGACAACACGCTCAACCGTCGCCCGGCCATCGCCAGGAGTCGCCCACCCTCGCGGATTGCGAGAGACCGAGGCTCAGACGAGTGACCCGGCCTGGATGCGGACCCTACTTCGGGTCCGGTACGGCCTTGAAGGTTTCGGGGTAGTTGCTCAGCAGCGTCCACTGATCGATGGGGAAGGTGACGATGATCGCCCGGCCGTCGACGTTGCCGAGGGGAACGAAGCCTCTGCTGGGCGTGTCCTGGTTCAGGCGCGAGTCTTTGGAGTTGTTGCGGTTGTCTCCTTCAACCCAGATGGTGCCGGGCGGTACGGTCACGTCGAAGGGGATGGCCGGTGTCTGGTCGACGGGGTCATGGGTGTACGGCTCGTTGAGCGGGACATCGTTGACGGACGTCTGTCCCAGGGGGTTGCAGCAGGTGACGTGGTCGCCTGGAAGACCGATGACTCGTTTGACGAGGTGGTTGTTCGAGTCTGACGCCGCGAGTCCGGTGAGGTCGAGGAGCCAGGCCACGGCGGCGACGACGGGGGGCTGTGCCGGAGAGGGCCTCGCCGGCAACCAGCCGCCCGGATCGGTGAACACGATGACGTCACCGCGCTGGATCGGGATGAGCGAAGGTTCGAGCTCGTTGACGAGAATCCGGTCCTTGATGAGGAGAGTGTTCTCCATGGATCCGGAGGGGATGTAGAACGACCGGACGAGGAACGTCTTGATCAGCACTGAGGCGAGAAGAGCGATGAGGAAGATGACGAGAAGGTCGCGGAAGAAGTACCAGCCGCCACGCCTCCGCCGACGAACCGGCAGGCGCCGCGACATCGCAGGCGCGGACGTGCCCTCGTCAGATACCGTCAACGGTTCCCCCATCCCCCCGCTGGATTCTAGCGGCACAGGTTTCCGCGTACGGTAGATGAACCGTTTGCGGCGTGAACCGCGCCCCCCCGACGAAAGGCACCGAGACCATGACACAACCCGGCGGGTTGCACGGTGACGCCTCTCAGATCCAGGGTGGCGTGAAGCCTCCTAGCGCTGAACCGGGGGCTTCGACATGAGATCGAGATACTCGTTCATCCTCACGGCGAGGGAGTCATTCTGGTTCCTCCCCGCGGTGTTCGGCGTCGTCGCAATCGCGCTGGGTGAGAGCCTGGTGTTGCTGGACCGGTCGTTGATCGGGAATGGCGTGACGGGGCTGTTCTTCCTCAACGCCCTGAGTGCCAGCGGTGGTCGCTCGATCCTCTCGATCATCGGCACCTCGATGCTGACGGTGGCAGGCACGACGTTCTCCATCACCATTTCGGTGCTCGCCACCACGTCGTCGACGTACGGGCCGCGGCTGGTGCGGAACTTCATGGCGGATCGGGCCAACCAGTTCGTGCTCGCCGTGTTCACGTCGACGTTCCTGTACGCCCTTGTCGTGCTCCGATCGGTGCATACGCAGATCGACGACAACGACTCATTCGTGCCGTTGATCGCCATCCACGTTGCGGTGCTGTTGGCGATCCTCGACGTTGCCGTCTTGGTGTTCTTCATCCACCACATCGCCGACTCGGTGCAGATCACCACGCTCCAGCGCCGCGTGCAGAAAGACCTCACGGCAACCATCGACCTGGTCTACCCGGCAGATGCTCCTTCGGCGGGCGCGACCGTGCGCTCGAGTGCCGACCACAGCCCGATCTCGACCGTGGAATCTGCGTCGGGCGGATACGTGCAGCGAGTCGACTTCGACCGGTTGACACATCTGGCCTCTGAACACCGGGTCATCGTCGAGGTCGTCGCGATGCCGGGCACTCATGTGATCGCCGGTGAGCCGCTGCTGCGGGTCATCGCCGCTCCGCTGGTGCCCGATCCTGTCAAGGCCGTCGATGATTCGTTCCGGGCGGCGTTCAGTCTCGGATCGGCGCGGACGCCCTACCAGGACATCCGATTCGCCCTGCAGCAGCTTGTGGAGATCGCCGTCCGAGGTCTGGCCTCTGGCAGCAACGACCCGTACACCGCGGTCAGTGCGCTGGATCTCTCCGGCGAGAGTCTCGTTCCCCTCTTCACGCGCCCCGCCCCCGATTCTGAGATCGCCGACACAGATGGCGGGATCCGGGTGATCCGGCGTTGGCCTCAGGCCGAGGAACTCATCTCGGATGTGTTCGCCGGAGTCAGAACCTACGGTCTCGAGCATCCGATCGTCGTGGAGGCGGCCCTGCGTCTGGCCACCCGGTTGCGGGCCGTCGCGGTGACACCCGACCGCCGCCGACGCATCACCGATGAGGTGGAGAAACTCTCCGGCGCCTATCAGTCGGCGAAACCCGACACGGCAGTGCTGGACTCACTGCGGAGATTCGTCTCCGGTGACGATCAGCGGATCTTCTGATGCTGGGGGGTGCGCCTGCAGCGGGTCCGTCGATGGTGCTCGGCGAATCTGGCCCAGCGCTGCATCGATGAGGTCGCCGGCGGCCGCGGAATCGACCCGCACGATGGCCATGGCGGCGAAGACGAGACCGGCGCATGTGGTCGCAAGGGTCGTCTGCTCTGCGCCGTCGAGATCGGCGCGACGGGCGGCGACCCCGGCCGTGACGGCCGCGCGGAGGTCGTCGCAGTAGGCCGCGACGACAGTCTGCAGAGTCGACTCGCGGCCGAGAAGAGAGCCGGTCGTGTTGAGCAGGAGACACCCGTTGGCGGCGAGGGCAGTGCGTCCCTCGGTCATGGCGGCATGGAGCCCGAGGAGATAGGTCTCGAGAGCTGCGAATTCGACGGCTTCGACGCGAAGGGGAGCGAGGCGCGGACGGATGACCTCGTCGAGGTAACTCTCGACGGCTCGGTCGAACAGGCCGCGTTTGCTGCCGAACGAGTGGTAGATACTCGACCGGTTGAGGCCGGTGGCCCCCTCGAGGTCGGGCAGGGCCGTGTCCTGGTAGCCGCGATCCCAGAACACCTGCCGGGCTGCTCGGACGACTTCTGCCTCGGTGAACGTGCGGTTACGACCCATGCTCGACTCCTGCCGCGTTTTCTGAACTGACTGTTTCATTATGGCATCGTTCCGGACTATAGTGAAACAGTCAGTTCATAATACGGAGGTTGTCATGCTCATCGTGTCCATCGTGGGCGCGGCCCTCGCCGCAGCCCTGCACGTCTACATCTTCTGGATGGAGTCACTCGCGTGGCGCGGACCACGAGCCCGCGCGACCTTCGGACCGGCCACAGACGCCGAGGTCGAGGCCACGGCGCCGCTCGCTCTGAACCAGGGGTTCTACAACCTGTTCCTCTCGGTGACGACGGTGATCGGAATCGTGTTCGCCCTGGCCTCATCATCGGGGATCGGTGAGGCGCTGATCCTGGTCGGCACCGGCTCGATGCTCGCGGCCGCCCTTGTCCTGTTCTTCTCCAACCCCGGCAAGCGCCGGGCGGCGATCACCCAGGGCCTCTTCCCGCTGATAGCCGTCGTCGCGACGGTACTCGCGCTCGCGGTCTGAGCCGCCGACCCACCTGCTTCACCGTCCCACCTGCTTCACCGTCTCACCTGCTTCACCGTCCCATCCGTTCCACGAACACTCCACAGAAAGTCGAGATCGCCATGCGCGCTGTCATGCACCCCACCTTCGGAGAGCCCTCCGAGATTCTCACGGTCGAAGAGGTCCCGGTGCCGTCGCCCGGCCCCGGAGAGGTGCGCATCCGCACGCTCCTGTCTCCGATCCACAACCACGACCTCTGGACGATCCGCGGCACCTACGGCTTCAAGCCCGAGCTCCCGGCTCGCACCGGTACCGAGGCCGTCGGCATCGTCGATGCTCTCGGTGAAGGCGTCACCAGCGTCGAGATCGGCCAGCGCGTCGCGACGGGCGGCACCTTCGGCGTCTGGGCCGAGTACTTCATCGCCAAGGCCCAGGCGCTCCTGCCCGTCTCGGAGGACATCTCCGACGAGGTCGCCGCGCAGCTCGTCTCCATGCCCTTCAGTGCCATCAGCCTGCTCGAGTCTCTCGACCTCGCTGAGGGTGACTGGCTCGTGCAGAATGCGGCCAACGGCGCCGTCGGCCGCCTCGTCGCGCAGCTCGGAGCCGCCCGCGGCATCAACGTGGTCGGTCTCGTGCGCCGTGCAGAGGGCGTCGACGAACTGATGTCCCAGGGCATCGGCAACGTCGTCGCGACGGATTCGGCCGACTGGCGCGACCGCGTGAAGGCGATCGTGGGCGACGCCCGGATCCTCGCCGGTGTCGACTCGGTCGGAGGCCCGGCGAGCGGCGAGGTGCTGTCGCTGCTCAGCGAGAACGGCACCCTCGTGGTGTTCGGCGCGATGCAGTCGCCCGTGATGGAGATCCGTTCGGGCGACGTGATTTTCAAGCAGGCCACGGTCAAAGGTTTCTGGGGAAGCGTGGTCAGCACGAGCATGCCGGCCGCCAAGCGCGGTGAGCTCCTCTCGGAGCTGGTGCGGAGGATCCAGGACGCCACGATCACCCTCCCCGTCGAGGCCACCTACTCCTTCGACGAGGCCCGCCAGGCCGCGGCCGCGAACTTCACTCCGGGCCGCGTCGGCAAGATCCTGCTGCGCCCCTGAGTCAGAGCCCCATGGCGTCGGTGTCTGTAGGATCGGTTCACACCCGGAGGGGTGGTGTGTCGGTGTGAGAGGGGGATGACGGTGACGGCTGCTCTGACTGGTCGGGGATCGAGTGCCATGGCGCGGATGTCTGCTCGGGTTGTCTTCGGGGTGATCGCGCTGGTGGTTGCTGCAGCGCTGGCCATTCAGTTGACTCTGTTGTTCACCGGTGGGCAGGATGCCAATTCCGGGTCGACGCTGGGGGAGATCCCGGTCGGAACCCGACTGGTGAGGTTCTTCAGCTACTTCACGATCCAGAGCAACATTCTTGTTCTCATCACGTCGACGGCGCTGTTCGTCAGCGTCGGGCGTGATGGTGCGTTCTGGCGTGTGCTGCGTCTTGACGCATTACTGGGCATCATCATCACAGGCCTGGTGTACGACATCGTGCTCGCACCGCTCCAGCACCTCACGGGATGGGCGGAGACAGCGACGATCGGCCTGCACTACATCTCTCCGTGGGCGACGCTGTTGGCGTGGTTCATCTTCGGACCCCGCCCGCGGATCTCGTGGCGCATTTTCGGGTTCGCGTTCGTCTGGCCGATCCTGTGGCTCGTGTACACCTTCATCCACGGCGCCGTGTCGGGGTGGTACCCGTACCCCTTTCTGGATGTCACGACCATCGGTTTTCCGGAGGCGCTCCGGAATTCCGCCGGGGTGCTCGTCATTGCCGTCGTGATCGCCGCAGTCCTCACCATCCTGGATCGGCGCCTCCCCGCGGCTGTCCACTGAGAAGGGGCTTGAACGCGTCCAACCTCGGCGCGGACCGGGCCCGGATCTTCGGCGGCGGCGGTTCGGCCTGCGACGACGCCATCCGGACCGTCGGCCGGCCCACACCAAGCCTGCGTGTGAGCTTCCTGATCGAGAGCCCTTCCACTCGTGCGTCACGCCGGATACGCGCGAACACTTCCACCCGAGACCCCATTCTGAACCTCCGCCCAGAGCAACAAACAACAGATGCTCCAACCGTGAAGGTGGGTCCGAGTTAGACCGTCCCCAACGCCCCCGAACCAGCACAGTGTGACCTCACCGGCTCGTTCGTGTCTGTCGTACCCGAGGTGATCGGTCAGCTCGCTCTCAAGAGCCGACTCGAGTACCAGCTTCGTCAACTACCCCAGCAGGTCGCCCTCGCCGGTCAACGCGACACCCTGCTCGCGGGCCTTCCCAATCAGCTGCTCCACGAGCCGCCCTTCGACCACCCATCGTGCCTTTTCACCGTCGCCACGGCCTCGTCCTCGGCGCCGACGTGGGCTGTAGCGTGGGGGAGCGGGCGTGGCTCAAGTTGAGGTCGGAAGGTTCTGCAATGAGGATGTGGCTGTGGACCCGTCGTTTTGGGGGAGGGTGCCGAATGCTTGGTACTGAAGCAGTTCGTTTCGGATATTTCGTCGCAGTCAAAGGAATCTTCTATCATGCGTAAGTTGTCTACCGCCGTCTTGGCCATTGCCGCCTCAGGTGCTCTCGCTTTCTCGCTCGCCGCCTGCTCCACGTCGTCCACGACGTCTTCTTCGCCCTCTGCTTCGGCGTCGGCTTCGACCAACGGAACACCGATCGCGACGATCCCCTCCCTGTCGGGCAAGGACACGGCCGTCACGGTCGACGCTGGCTTCCTCGCAGCACTGAAGAGCCTCGGCCTCACCCCCGGCGTGCTCGGCACCGCGACCCTCTCCACTGCCGGCGTGCTCGACTTCCCGATCA
>NZ_NBXA01000018.1 GCF_003399625.1 Subtercola boreus
CGCGATACCAGCGACCTTCTCGACAACACCATCAGCGATCGTGTTCTTACCCGTCGACGAGCTGCTGTGCGCCGGGCTCTTCGGAACGGAAGTAGGGGTGATGTTCGTCATGATAAAACTCCAGGGATTCTTCAGTGGGAACCGACCAGGCGGCCGGATTTGCGCTACACAATTCAGACGGTTCCGAGAAGGAGTTCGTCACAAACTGATTTCACGATGTAGAGAACGTTGGTTCTCATTTCGGAAGCGTAAGATAACGGTCGTTCTCCCACAAGTACACTTAATGGGTGAATCCAGATGAGCTGCGAAACCATATAATCGCGACGGCCGACGAGCTCTACTACGCACGGGGCATCCAGACCGTTGGAATGGACGAACTGCGACAGGCGTCTGGACTGTCGCTCAAGAAGCTTTACAGCATCTTTCCCTCGAAGGAATCGATCGTGCTGGAGGTCATGCGCTATCGCCACCAGCTCTGGACGACGGGCGTGGAGGGCGCCGTCGAGAAGGTGAGCGTTCCCGTCGACCGACTGCTGGCGATCTACGACTACCTTGCGGAATGGTTCGACACCGATTCCTTCCGGGGCTGCGGATTCATCAATGCCTTCGGGGAACTCGGCGCCGTGTCCCCCCAGATCGCCGCGACGGCGCGAACGCACAAGCAGCAGTTCCAGGACTACGTGGGGCACCTCGTCGACGAGGTCGGCGGCACCCCCGAGCTTGCAGCGCAACTCGCCATTCTCGCGGAAGGCGCCCAGACCACGGCCGCCATCAGCGGCCAGAGTTCAGCAGCCGGATCGGCGAGGCGCGCAGCCAGAACGCTCATCAGCGTGAACACCGGAACGCCCGTGGATGCGGTCGAGGTCTGAAGGGGCTCAGCCGGCCGGGTAGCTCATGGTGAGGCGAAGGACGCCTCAGCGGGGTCAGGCCAGCCCGACCATCCGCTCGCTCGCGTCCCAGAGGGCGGCCGCCAAGGCGGGGTCGTAGGCCTGCTTCGTCGCCTTCTGGATCTTGCGGCGCTCGTAGTACTCGCCGGGCACCCAGTCGGCGCCGGGCTCGGTGCTCGCCAGCCAGACCAGCGTGTCGCTGCCTTTCTCCGGGCTCATCATCAGGCGACCGAGCACGGTGCGGTAGACGAAACGGAGGTTCGACGTCGAGCCGGCCGCGAAACTGGTGCCGACGATTCCGGGGTGGAATGCGGCGGTACGGATGCCCGCACTCCCGTGTCGCTTCTCGAGCTCCCGGGTGAACAGGATGTTCGAGAGCTTCGCGTTGCCGTAGGCGAGGTTCGGCCGATACTTCTTCTCGAGGTTCAGATCGTCGATGTCGATCTTGCCGTAGAGGCTGTTCGCGATGCTCGCGGTGTTGATGACGACACCCTTGGAGTGTTCGAGGCGCTCGAGGAGGAGATTCGTCAGCAGGAAGGGTGCGAAGTGGTTGACCTGCATCGTCTTCTCGAGACCGTCGACCGTCACCTCACGCTCAGACAGGAGACCACCCGCGTTGTTGGCGAGCACGTCGATGCGCTCGTGGTTCGCGAGCAGCGACGCGGCGAGTGAGCGCACGTCGTCGAGTTTCGCGAAGTCGGCGACGTAGAACGGCACCGCGAGTTCGTCGGCGACGGCCTTCGTCTTGGCGGGGGAGCGCCCCACGATCACGACGTCGTCTCCGCGACGCTTCAGTGCCCGGGCGGCCGCGGCACCGATGCCGTCGCTCGCGCCCGTGATGACGACAGTTCTCTGGGGCATGAATCTCTCCTCGAGGGGGGCGACGTGCCGGGGGAGCGCGGAAGTGCGCGTCCGGTTCATCTCCATTGTCGCCGATCGCCGATGCACCCGGTGTTCACACGGTGGGCGCGCTGCACTCTCGCTTCGACGCTTCTCGGCTCCGTCAGGTGCTCGGTCGAGGTGCGGGCGCCCGCGGAGCGCGCGCCCGCACGGCGAACCCCGCGCACGCCACCACCACGAGCGCCGCCACCACCACGAGCCACTCCAGGTGCTCCCCGAAGAACAGTGCGGCCCAGACGATCGTGAGCACCGGCTGCAGCAGCTGGATCTGGCTCACGTTCGAGATCGGCCCGATCGCCAGCCCGCGGTACCAGACGAAGAACCCGAGGAACTGGCTGATCACGCTCACGTAGGCGAACGCCATCCACCCGCCGACGCCGGCGACGAGCGGGCCGTGCGATGCGCCGAGCAGCGTCAGCGGAAGCATCACCGGCAGCGCCAGCACCAGTGCCCAGCAGATGATCTGCCACGAGCCGAGTTCGCGGGCGAGCAGGGCGCCCTCCGCATAGCCGATGGCCGCGAGGACCACGGCGGCGAGCAGCAGCAGGTCGGAGGGCTGGAGCCCGCTGAAGCCGCCTCCGCTGACGGCGACGAACGCAACCACCGCCACGAGGCCGGCGATGCTGGCGATCCAGAACGACCGACTGGGTCGTTCTCCACCCCGCAGCACGGCGACGACGGCCGTCGCAGCGGGCAGCACGCCGATGACCACGGCGCCGTGCGCTGCGGGCGCCGAGTGCATCGCGAAACTGGTCAGGAGCGGGAATCCTGCCACCACCCCCGCGGCCACGATGAGCAGCCTCAGCCACTGTCGCCCGCGAGGCAGTCGGGGTCGGATGATCGCCAGCACGATCCCGGCGAGCACAGCCGCGACGACGGCGCGCCCCGCCCCCACGAACAACGGGTCGAGGGTGCCCACCGCGACCCGGGAGAAGGGGAGCGTGAACGAGAAGGAGAGCACACCCAGGAACCCGAAGAGCAGCCCCCCGGGCATCCGGCGTGCGGCTGCGGGCGCGTCGCCCGCGAGTTCGCCTGTCGATAGCGGAGGCGTCGTGCTGCGGATAGCGCTACTCTTGTCTGTCATGGATCAGGATAGCACCGACCATCGTCTCGACCGCCACCTCCGACACCTCATCGAATCGAGTGGGGCCGGCGCGAAGCTCCCGCCCACCCGCACGCTGGTCGCCGACTTCGCCGCGAGCCCGTTGACGGTGCAGCGGGTGGTTCAACGCCTCGTGCAGGAGGGGCTGGTCGAGACACGGCCGGGATCAGGCACCTTCGTGGCCCGGCCGCGTGTCATTCTGCGCTCGGACTTCTCCTGGCAGACCACCGCGCTCGGCCCCGCGCGGAACGGCGCGGCAACGGTCGGCACGTCGATGTCGCTCACGGCGCCGGATGCCATCGCGATGCACGGCGGCTACCCGTCCGAGGATCTGCTGCCCATCCGCCTCGTGCGCGCGGCCCTCACCCGGGCTGCCCGCGGATCGGCGGCGCTCGACCGGCCGCCCGTCGCGGGCCTCGGCGATCTCCGCGCCTGGTTCGCGAACGAGGTGCGGTCGGGGCCGGGCGGGAGGTCATCCGGAGTCTCGGGTGACGACGTGATCGTGGTTCCGGGCAGCCAGAGCGCGCTGACTTCGATCTTCCGTGCGCTGGCGCAGCCGGGGGATGCGATCGTGATGGAGTCTCCCAGCTACTGGGGCGCGATCGCGGCCGCCCACCAGGCCGGGCTGGTGATCGTGCCCGTGGCGCGGGGCGCGGCCGCACCTTCGGCGGAGGCCCTCGACGACGCGTTCGCCAGCAGCGGGGCGCGTCTGTTCTACGCCCAGCCGCACTTCGCGAACCCCACCGGCGCGCTCTGGACCCTCGCCGAGACCCGCGCGATCCTCGCCGTGGCGCGCGCCCGGAACGCGTTCGTGATCGACGACGACTGGGCCCACGACTTCGGGATCGATGCGGATGCCCGCCCGATCATCGCCGACGACACCGACGGCCACGTGGTCTACCTCCGCTCGCTCACGAAGAGCGTCTCGTCGTCGCTCCGGGTGGGGGTGCTGATCGCCCGCGGTCCGGCATTGGCGCGCATCCAGGTGGATCGCACGGTGACCGACCTCTACGTCAGTGGCATGTTGCAGGCCGCCGCTGTCGATGTCGTCACCGATCCGGGCTGGCGAAGTCATCTCGCGCGGCTGAGGTCCGCGTTGCGGCTCCGCCGGGACACCCTCGCGGGCCTGGTCGCCGGTCGCCTCGGTGCTGAGACCCTGACGTCGTTGCCGAAGGGCGGGCTGAACCTGTGGCTGCGTTTCGATGACCGGTCGGATGCCCGCGACCTCGCCGCGCGCTGCTTGGCGGCCGGCCTTGCTGTGGCGCCCGGCAACGACTGGTTTCCGACCGAGCCGCCCGGCTCGTTCCTGCGCCTCAACTACTCGGGGGCACGCCCGGAACGTTTCGAGGAGGCCGTGGCGATCCTCGAGGCCGCCCGCGACCCCCGCTGACCCGCAGCGAACTCGCTGCGGGCCAGCCGCCGGGCGGAACGTCAGTTCACGCTGAGGGGGTGCGACCCGTTGCGACCCTCTTCGCCGCGGTCGAGGCCCGCGATGACGGCCAGCTCCTCGGGGGTGAGCTCGAAATCGAACAGATCGAAGTTCTCGGCCATCCGGTCACGGTTGTTCGACTTCGGGATCACGATGTTGCCGATCTGCAGGTGCCAGCGCAGGATGACCTGGGCCACCGACTTGCCGTGCGCCGACGCGATGGCGCCGAGCTCGGGCGACGAGTTGATGCGCCCCTGGCCGAGCGGGCCCCAGGCCTCCGTCGCGATGCCGTGCTCGGCATGGAACGCGCGGAGCTCGGTCTGCTGCAGGTCGACGTGCAACTCGATCTGGTTGACGGCCGGAACGACTCCGGTCTCTGCCAGCAGCTGCTCGAGGTGCGGCACGAGGAAGTTCGAGACCCCGATCGAGCGCGCGAGGCCCTGTTCCTGCAGCTGTTCGAGGGCCTTGTAGGCCTCGACGAACGTGCCCTTCTCGGGAGTCGGCCAGTGGATGAGGTACAGGTCGACGTAGTCGAGCTGCAGGCGCCCGAGGCTCTTCTTCATGGCCTCGATGCCGTCGGTCTGGTCGTTGTTCCAGAGCTTCGTGGTGACGAAGAGCTCCTCGCGGGCGATGCCCGATTCGGCAATGGCGTGCCCGACGCCCTCTTCGTTCTTGTAGATGGCAGCGGTGTCGAGATGGCGGTAGCCGACGTCGAGGGCGTCGCGCACGATACGGCCGGTCCTGTCCGGATCGACCTTGAAGACTCCGAAGCCGAGCTGGGGGATCGTGAGGCCGTCGTTCAGGGTGTATTCAGGTACGGAGTTCGTCATGCTTCAAGCTTAGGGAACTAATCTGGGGCCAGTCGCAGGAGACACCCCTGCGAGCACGCGCCTCTGCGGCGAGAAAGTGAGCAGCCCAAATGCCCGACAGCCCGTTGTCGCGCACCCCCTACGAGGTGCTCGGAGTGAGCCCTGGTTCGAGCGACGACGAACTCCGGAGGGCCTACCGGCGACTGCTCAGGGAGACGCATCCCGACACGGGTGGCAGTGCAGCCGAGTTCCACGCTGTGCAGCTCGCCTGGGAACGTGTCGGAACGAGTTCGGAGCGCGCCGCCTACGACTCGGGGGCGGGCGCCCGGTCACAGGCTCCGGATGCCCGTGCTTCGGGTGGCTTCGGGGGAGCATCCGCGCCCCACCGCCCGGAGGGCAGCTCGCTCAAGGCGCGCTCGTACGGTCATCCCGGGGGCGACGAACGCGAGCACTTCCTCACTCTGATGCGCGAATGGGTGGGTCGGGGCGTCGACCTGCCCGACCCGTACGACCCCACCCTGGTGCGTTCGGCGCCGAGGGAGATCAGGCGCTGGCTCGCCAAGGCGATGGCTGAGGAGGAGACGGCGCGCATCGTGTCGACCCTCGGCATCGGCTACACGATCTGGAACAACGTGCTGGTCGGCCGCACCGGCGGCAACATCGACCAGCTCGTGCTCGGGCCTGCGGGGCTGTTCGCCATCCAGTCCGAGGACTGGGGCAGCGTCGTGCGGCTCTCGCGGGGTGAACTCGAGGGCGAGGGCATCGCCGACGACGAGGAGCCGTTCCGGATGCTCGGCCAGAACGCCCGCGCTCTGGGGCGTGAACTCGGAGTGAAGTTCACCGCTCTGGTCATCGTTGTGCCCGACGACGATCTCGAGCAGGCGATCGCGCAGATCGAGCGAGGCAGGCTCGCCGGGGCCGTCGTCGTGCGGCGTTCCGTGCTGCCCCAGCTGCTTCGGAACGGAGTGGGCGGGGGCGAACGCGCGAGCGTCGACCGGGTGTTCGAACTGCGCTCCCGGTTGCAGCAGGGCGTGCGTTTCGTCTGAGTGGATGCTGCACCTCCCCCCTGTGGCGGCTATGGCTGCATGCGCCGAGAGGCATAGCTTGTAGCTTCAATGAACCTGAAAATGTGCTCAGCGAAGTGACAAAAAGGTAACGGTTGGGTAACCTCGAGAAGTCGCCGTGACCACCCGAAGCGGTTTCGGCGGCGATCTGGACACCAAGCAACCAGATCCTGACGGGCCCGTGAAAGCCGCGCGGCCCGTGCGCACCGCAGTGCGCCGGAGGAATACGACACGTGACTGACTCGAACGGACAACCAGATGGTTCCCCTGATCTGGCACCCGATTCGAGCTACGAAGTCCCCGTCGTCACGGCCTCTCTGAGCCGTCGGGCCCTGCGCGAACGCCTCGCCGCCGCGTCGGTTCCGCCCGTGGTGGCGTCACGCCGGGAGCGCCGCGAACGCGAGCTGGCCGGAGGGGCGCCCGTTGTTCCCGCGGCAGCTGTCGGTGCGGTCGAGCCTGCCGTCGTCGACGCCGACCCCGCCGTTCCCAGCACCCGCCGGGCGCGCCGTGACATCCGGGGGCTCGAGCACCTGCTGCTCGCTCCCGTCGCGCAGCCTGCCGCCGCCCCGCCGGTCGCTCCCGCCACCGAGCCGCTAGCCCCCGCCACCGAGCCGATCGCAGCTCCGGCCCCCGCTGCCAGCTCCGCGCCCGCCACGGCGCACTTCGACACCGAAGACCTGCCCGACGCGCACGCCACCTCCGTGCACACGATGACCTTCAGTCACGCCGACGAGGATGCCCGGGGGGCCCGCGTCTCGGCAACCCGGGCCCCCCGGGCATCCGCGGCCGTGGAATCCGCTGGCCCGGCGCGCCGCACGATTCCGCGCATCCGTCGCCCCGGAGCCAGCCCCCGGTCCGGTGCCCGGAAGCGCACCATCGCCAGCACGGTCGTGATGGTTGCCACAGCCGGACTGGTCGCGACGAGCGCCCTTCCGGCCTATGCCTACAACTACACGGAAAACCCGGTGGGTGTGAACCTGCAGCCCGTGAGCGACCTCGGCATCCAGAGCCTCACCGTCTCGGGCGTCAATGGGCAGGCCTCCTCGCGCGACGACTACAGCACCACCGGCAATGTCGCCGAGATGGACTCGACCACCGGAACGACCGTCTCGCCGACTGTGCAGGCCCTCGCCGCCGAGTTGATGGCAGATGTCGCCTCGGGCAAGCTGGTCGGATCGGTGCCCGACCACATCGTCGAGATCCGCAACCTGGCCAACGGCGTGGCGGTTCCCGGATGCGGCGTCGACTATCGCGTTCTGCAGACCATCAAGGTCGCCGTCGACAATTTCGACAAGGTGGGCGTCAGCGACATCAACCGGCACTGCACGGGCCAGATCGAGGGCGCCGGTACGGCATCCTCGCACTACAAAGACGGCGGCGGACACGCGGTCGACTTCTACATCCTGAACGGTCACGGCCTCACGGGCGCCGACTCCGACTCGCTGAAGCTGATCCGCCTGCTCGACCCCCTCGTGCCCAAGGGCAGCGGTCTCGGGCAGTCCGAGTGCCGCCCGTCGATCGCCGTGTCGAACTTCGCTCCCTTCCCCGACACCTGCACCCACATGCACGTCGACTTCGGCAACGCCCAGGGCGTCGCGCTCAAGTCCTGACCCGCGCGTACCGGGTCATCGCCCGGCGCGTCTCGGATGAGGTACCAGCCGTGCGCGGCCGCGCTGTTGCTTCAGTGCAGAGCTCCCGGCACGGGTTGCGGGCAGGCCTGGTTGATCGTCTGCCATTCGGCATCTGACATCGTCTCGCTGCGGTCGGCCACACCCGACGAAGCCATGGCCGACCAGGGTGCTGACTCGTAGCCGTCGAGGAAGGCCTGGAGGCTGGGCGCATCGGCGACCGCGTAGCCCTGGGCCGCCAGGCAGTCGCGTTCCCGGAGCTCGGCGTCGTACAGCAGCCGCTTCTGCCGGTCGTCGACGGGGAACCGGGCCGAGACGGTCCGGTTGCAGGCCCACGTGTCGGCGAGGTAGCGATCGTACTGTTCGGCCGGGATCGTGTTGCTCGATGCATCGATTCCGCCGTCATCGGTGAGGGTCACCTCCCAGCCGCTGGCGGTGATGCAGCGGTAGAGCGCATCGGCGACGGGGGACTGGCTGAGGGGCGTTTCGGCTGTGCTCTCGGGATGCCCGGGGTCGCCGCTGCACGCGCTGAGCGCTCCCAGCGAGAACAGCGCCACGGCGCCCAGCACCGCCAGTCGAACGGTCGTCGATCGGTGGGTCACGGGCATCCGGGTTCCTTCTCTGAGAGTTCTGCCCCGTCGTTGTGGCCTCGAAGCCTGAGGCATATAGTGAGGATCACTCATCGACAAAGATCCCACCGAAAGGCTCCCGCGTCAACGGGATCCGGTGGGAGAAGGAAGCCAGAAATGAAGTCTCTCCCCGCTACCGCAGCAACCCTCGTCGTGGCCGCCGGCCTCGTCTTCGCCAATGCCGTCGGCGCCTCCGCAACGACTGTGGACTTCGGTTCGCAGGTCTGCGGCTGGGGCGGTCCCTCGGCTGCGTCGACCGCATACGTCAACGCCACCAGCGTGCACCAGCACCAGGCGAACGGTGTCAGCTGGACGAGCCGCACGTTCGGCTCGGGCTTCCACCGGTTCTCGAGCGGAAACGGCGTGGTCAGCATGCAGATCGCCTACCCGTCGGGTACCGAGACCGGCCGCGCCTTCTCGTGCGCGAACGGCTCGTTCTGACCGACCCGTCGAGCGAAACCGCGAAACGGCACCCGGCACCCGGCATCGGGCAACCGGCACGTATTCAACAGCAACTGAGAGGGGAACACGCATGTCGAACGGTCGGGCCTCGGTCACGGGTCCATTCGAAACGCTGGCCGATGCCCGCACCGCCATGGCGTTCGGGCGGGTGAGGGGTGTCGACACCCTTCTGCTCGCCTGCGCCGAGGCCGGTGTCTCTCTCGGCCGGTTCGACACCCGGGTGCTCGACGAGCTGGCCGACCTCGACGGCGACTCGGTCTGGGTGATCGCGTCGATCATCCGGCGTGCCGGTGGTCAGGTCGCATGAACGGCCGGGCCACCCGTTCGGGCCGCCCCGGCCACCCCGGCAGCAGGCTCCGGATGACCGGCCTCACCGTACCGGGGGTGGTCGCCCTCGTGGTCGGCGTGGCTCTCGCTGCCTGGGCGTCGACGGTTCTGCTGTCGCCGCCCGGGCAGGCGGCCGAGCCCGGGAATTTCGCCACAGCGACGGTCACGCTGGGGGAGGTCGGCTCGGAGCTCTCCCTGAACGCCGCCGCCGAGTGGCAGTCTGCACCGGTCGCCCGCAACGAGGCGGCCGGGATCGTCACCAGCGTCGACTCGGCGCAGGGCGGCGACGCCCAGCAGGGGAGCCGACTCTACTCGGTCAACGGGCGAGCGGTGATCGTCGCCCGGGGTGAGATCCCTGCCTACCGCGCACTCTCCGAGGGGGACTCCGGTGACGACGCCCGGCAGCTGCAGCAGCTGCTGAGCGACACCGGCTTCTTCACCGGGGAGGTCGACGGAGTGCTCGGCGCGGATGCCCGCCGAGCCATCGAGCGGTGGCAAGAGTCACTGGGCGTACCAGCCTCGGGCGAGGTGGCGCTCGGTGACGTGGTCTTCGTGCCATCGCTACCCTCTCGCCTGACCCTCGACGGGGCTGTCACACGCGGGGCCCGCCTTGCCGGTGGCGAGCAGGTTGTTCTGGGGCTCGGATCGTCGCCGCAGTTCACGGTGCCTTTCGGCCCTGCCCAGGCGGCCGGTGTCCTGACCGGTGCCCGAGTCGAACTCACAGCGGCGTCGGGCCAGCAGTGGCAGGCCGTGGTCGCGGGCCGATCGGCGGCGGCGACGGGCAGCACAGTGGTGATCACGCTGGCCGCTCCCTCCGATGCCACTACATCCGATGCCACTCCATCCGCTCCCGCCCCGATCTGCGGCGCATCGTGCGGAGAGATCCCCGTCACCGGCCCGACCCTGCTCGCCGCCCGGATCATCACGGTCGAGAGCGTGCACGGACCAGTCGTTCCGTCGATGGCCCTGCAGTCGGATGCGCAACAGGGCCTCCTGCTCGTCGACAGTGCCGGCACGCGGCATCCGGTCACCGTGCTCGCCTCGGCACGAGGCATGTCCGTGGTGCGAGGCGTCGATCCCGGTGTGGTCGTGCGCGTTCCGAACGCGGCCTCGGGCGCAGGGGAGCCGGCGGGCGACGGCACATGACCGGCTTCCGGGTCGAAGCGCGGGACCTGACCTTCGGGTACGGCGGAGGCAGACCTCTCTTCGAGCACTTCAGCACCGGTGTCGGGGCGGGAGAACTGGTGGCCCTCACCGGGGCCTCCGGGCGGGGAAAGTCGACCCTGCTCTACCACCTCGGGCTGATGGTGCGCCCGCACGGCGGGAGCATCCTCGTCGACGGTGTGCCGGCAGACGCCCTGCCCGACGATCGCCGCGCCGAGCTCCGCGCGCGCCTGCTCGGCTTCGTGTTCCAGGATGCGCTGCTCGACCCGGGGCGCACGGTGCTCGACAACGTGCTCGAGACCGCGCTCTACCGCTCGGAGTCCCGCCGCGTCTCCGTGCGCCGGGCCCACGAGCTCCTGGCGCGCTTCGGCGTGGAGCAGCGTGCTGAGGCGCGACCCGGCCAGCTCTCCGGCGGACAGGCCCAGCGCATCGCCCTCTGCCGCGCGTTGATGAACCGCCCGGGAATCCTGCTCGCCGACGAACCGACTGGCAACCTCGACGCGCAGTCGGCTGCGGTCGTTCTCGGAGCGTTCCGTGAGGCTGCGGAGGGCGGCGCGGCGGTGCTCGTCGCCACCCACGACCCGTGGCTCACCAGTCACTCCGACCGGGTCGTGACGCTCTGATGGGGCTTCACGAGACGGGGGGTGGCGCGGGCGGGAAGGGATGGCATCGTGCAGGGGCCTTGGCGCGGGAGGCCGCCGTCTCGGCGATCACCCAGAGGCTCGCGTCGCTCCTGACGGTCGCTGTGGTCGCCTCCGTGTGTGTGGCCGTGCTGCTGACCGCCGGGCGCGCAGACGCAAGTGCCCACGAGGTGCTGTCGAGCCTCGACGATTCCGGTACGCGGTCGATCATCGTGCGCGCCGAAGCGGGCTCAGGGCTCGACACGGGCGTGCTCGACCGGCTGCGTACGCTCGGCGGCATCGAATGGTTCGGGGCCTTCGGCGCAGCGGACGACGTGACGAACGCCGCCGTCGAGGGAGGCCTGCCCGTGTCGGCGAGACTCCTCTACGAGGGCAGCATCGACGGGAGCCACCCGTTGCCCGGCGGGCGCGCCTCCCGGGCCGCCGCCCGGCAGCTGGGGCTCGCCGACGGGGTGGGCGCAGTGGTGTCGCGGCTCTCGGGTGCATCCGTCGACATCGACGGGCTCGTCGGCCTCTCGCCCGACCTCCGCTTCCTCGAGCCGCTTGTGATCCTTCCCGCCCCGCCGCGCGAGGACCCCGCCCCGCCGCACGAGAATCCGGTCGCGGTGCTGGTCGTCCGCGCCGAGAGCCCGCAGGTTGTCGGAGCGGTCGCCGCCGCCGTCACCTCGGTGCTCGGGGTCAACGACCCCACGACCGTGACGGTGGAGACGAGCGAGCGCCTCGCCGCCGTGCGGAACCAGGTCGGGAACCAGCTCGGTGATTTCGGCCGCACCCTCGTGCTCTCGACCTTCGCCGGCTCATCGGGGCTGGTGGCGGCGATCCTCTTCGCTCTGGTCATGATGCGCCGGCGGGACTTCGGTCGCCGGCGCGCGCTCGGCGCAACCCGGTCGCTCATCGTCGCCCTGGTGCTCGGCCAGGTCGGCCTCACCGCCGGCGCAGCATCGGTGTTCGGTACGGGGGTGGCCGTCGTCTCGCTGGCACTCCTCCGGCAGCCCCTGCCCACCCCGGCCTTCACGGCGGCTGTCGCCATCCTCGCCGTCACGACCAGCCTGGTCGCAGCCGTGCTGCCGGCCGTCTTCGCTTCGACGCGGGATCCGCTCCGCGAGCTCCGGGTGCCGTGAGCTCCGGGTGCCGTGCGCCCAGACCGACAACCGGCAGCGTCTTATAGGCTCGGAGCATGCCCGAGACTGCCACCGCCGTGCCCCCGACCGGGCGGGCGGAGGCGACGCTCCTCGACAGAGATGCGTGGTCGGCGCTCGAGATCGAGCACCAGCGACGGGCGGATGCCTTCAGCGCAGCCTGGCGGGCGCGCCGCCAGACGGGGGAGGCTCACCCCGTGGACGACTTTCTCTTCACGTACTACCCGTTCCGGCCGAGTCTGCTCCGCCGCTGGCATCCCGGCGCTGGCGTGGTTCTGGAGGGCACCGTGGGCCTCGACCGGCACGAGTGGCGCTGGTACAGCCGCGGAGTCGGGGCCGACCAGGCGATCCCGGCGGGTGCGAGCAGAGTGGATGCCCGGGGGTTCCTGGAGACGAAATCGTCGACGGTCGCGTTCATCCAGAACCTGCTGGGCCGCACCGCCGCGCGGACGGCACGATTCGGCTGCTTCGGGCTGCACGAATGGGCGATGGTGTACAAAGTCGAAGCGGGTGCGGTGCGCCATGAGGCGCTTCCACTGCGTCTGACCGCCGCCCAGACCGACGAGGTCGTCGAGCAGAATCGCATCACGTGCTCGCACTTCGACGCGTTCCGGTTCTTCACACCGGAGGCGCGGCCCGCGAACGACCGCCAGCTCACTCGTGAGTCGCAGCCGCAATTCGAGCAGCCCGGCTGCCTGCACGCCGGCATGGACGTCTACAAGTGGGCGATCAAACTCGGCCCCCTCGTGCCGGGCACCGTGCTGCTCGACAGCTTCGAGCTGGCCCGTGACATCCGCCAGCTCGACATGCAGGCATCACCGTATGACGTCTCGGCCTACGGGCTCGAGGCCGTTCGCATCGAGACAGCGGAGGGCAAGAAGGCGTACGCCACTCTGCAGCGCCGTTTCGCCGAGCGTTCGAATGCGCTTCGCCGAGAGATCGTCGGCATCGTCGAGCGCGCCCGCCTGCTCTGACAACGTTTGCCACGGGCCGTCAGCGCCCGCGCAACCTGTCCACTTCGCGCCGTTCCCGCTTGGTCGGTCGCCCCGCACCGCGGTCGCGCGTGGCGACCAGAGCGACGGTCTCGCGGGGAGGGGGCGGAGGAGTCCTGTCGACGAAGCACTCCGCGGCCACCACCGCGCCCACCCGTTTCACCACGAGGCGGCTCACGACCACGATGCGGTCGAAGCCGTCGCTCCGCACGCGCACCTCGTCGCCGATCCGCAGGGGCTGGGCCGCCTTCACCTTCTCGCCGTTGATGCGCACATGGCCCGCCCGGCAGGCCGTTGTGGCAGCCGACCGGGTCTTGAACAGTCGCACCGCCCACGCCCAGCTGTCCACGCGCGCCGCCGTGACGTCAGCCATCGGCAGGCCCCCGGGTTCCCTGCTGCAGGATGCCCCGCCTCAGGATGCTCGTCGGTGCTCCCGGCCGCCCCGGGCATCCGCCTCGGGCTCTTCGTCGGAGAACAGGCTCCCGAGCTTGTCGACGTCGTCGATCTGCGGCGTCTCGTCGCGCACGATCGTGTGCTCGATGACCGCCGTGTGACCGATGGCCGCATCGTGATGGGGGTGAGGCTCACGCGCGGCCTCGCGCTCGGCGACCTCCTCGAAGGGAACGTCGACCTCGTCGCGAAGTTCTGCCGCGAACTCGGCATCAGCCTCCTCGATTTCGGCGAGCTGGGCGCTATCGTCGTCCGGCGCGGCGTCATCGCCGACGCCGACCTCTGCGTCGTCCGTCCCGTAGAGCGAGTTCAGCACCAGTACGGCGGCATCGTTCGCGCCGATCGCGTAGTCACCCGTCTCGGACTCGTCGACCAGCTGCGCCGTCGCCACCTCCTCGATCTCGTCGAGCGTGGCCCGCGCCAGCTCGAGTTCGCTGGCGAGGGCCAGCTGCGACTCCGCGATGAAGTCCACGAGGCGGGCATCCGGAGCATTGTCGTTCGTCCACTCGCCCACGTCGAGCGTGGTGGCGAGGGCGGCAACGGTCTGCTGCAGGCGGTTGCGCCATTCGGATCCCTCGGCGATGGCCCGGTCGCGCTGGGCGGTGAGGCTGCCGGCCTCGAGCCGGGCATCCCTCAGCTGCTGCGTGGTCGCCTCGGCGGTCGCGACCGAGGCTGCGAGCTGGGCGTTCAGAGCGGTGAGGGCTGCCGCGTGGGCGGCCTCGAGTGCGGTGAGGGCGAGGTGGTGCTCTGCCCGAACCTCGTCGCCGGCCTGCATGCTGGCCGTTCCGAGCGCCTCGACCGACTGGCTGTGCTCGGCCCGGAGCGCCTCGATCTGCTGTTCGTGCTCGGCGCGCTGGGCGGCCGTGTCGCCGGCGAGCTGTGCTTCGAGACGGGCCACCTCGGTGTCGCGTTCCTGGGTCAGCGAAGCCACAGCCGCATCCCGGTCGGCGGAGAGTTCCGCGAGCGTGCGGTCGCGTTCCTCGGTGAGGGCGGCAATTCCCGCCTCGTGCCCGGCGAGTGCCCCGGCCAGCTCGGCGGCGTGGCTCGAGTGAAGACCGGAGACCTCCGCTTCGAGCTGTTCCCCGAGAGCGACGATCCGGGCATCCGCGGCCTCGAGCCTGCCGGTGGTCTCGGCGAGGTTCTGCTGCAGGTCGGCCGCGCGCTCGCGCAGTTCGGCGAGGTTCCTCTCGGATTCCTCGTAGTGCACCTGGAGCTCGACCCGAGCCTTGTCGCGCTCCTTGCGGTCGTCGATGACAGCGCCGAGGTGCGACCGGATGATCTCCAGCGGATCGCTCGCCTCGTCGAGGTTCTGGATGCTCGCCAGCGCGGGCGGCACGAACGCCGGCTTCGCGGTGGGGTCGATGTAGACGTGGGTGAAGAGTTCGTCGGCGACGGGCCGGTAGCGTTCCTGGAACTCGGGAGTGCCGAGTCTCACGGCCCAGTCGATGAAGTGGATGGCTGTACGGTCACGGCGGGTGAGCACGTAACCCGTCTCAGCCGCGGGCACCCGGGCAGGGGCCTCGTCGGCGGTGTTCTGGGTCTCGTCAGTCATACCTCCAGACTACAGAAAGCACCGGTCGAACACCCTCAGGATCTGGACAGTGAGTTCTCAGGTTGTCCGGGAGCTGCGCATAGCTTCCTCATAGCCTCCGGGCGTTATCTGGATCTTGCCCACAAGGGGCACCGAGAGGACATCATGGAAACGCCCGAGAGCCAGCCGCAGCCCGAGTTCCACGAGGCAGTACCTGCTGCCGCTGGAACGGCGACCCGTGAGAGGCGCATCTGGCGTCCCCGCAACTTCCTCATTCTCGGGGCGTCCGCCGCGGCCCTGGCGGTCGCCTGCACCAGTGTCGGTGTGACCCTCGGTGTGGGTGTTCCGCTCGCGCTGAACGCAGCGTCCGCCGCATCCGGAACCAGCTCATCGTCGAGCCTCCTCGACACCCGCGGATCGGGCTCAGCCACGTCTGGCAACGGGACCGCCACCATTCCGTACGGGTACGGTTCGGGCAGCGGTTCGACCGGCAGCGGCAGCACCGGATCGGGCAGCACCGGGTCCGGTTCGGCCGGAAGCGGCACCGGCACGGCCACGCAGTCCGCCACCACCGCCACGGCAGACCAGGCGACCGGAGTCGTGCTCATCAACACCGTGCTGAAGTACGAGGGCGCAGAGGCAGCCGGCACCGGCATCATCCTCACCTCCGACGGGGAGATCCTCACCAACAACCACGTCGTGGAGGGCTCGACCAGCATCTCGGTCACCATCGCCTCCACCGGCAAGACCTACACGGCGAAGGTCGTCGGCACCGATGCCACCCACGATGTGGCCGTGCTGAAGCTCGAAGGGGCCTCGGGGCTCACGCCCGCCACCCTCGACACGTCCGAAGGCCTCGCGGTCGGTGACGCCATCACGGGTGTCGGCAATGCCGGCGGCACGGGAACGCTCTCGGCGGCGGCCGGAACCGTGACAGGCCTCGACCAGTCGGTCACCACGCAGGCGGAGGGATCCGCTGCGGGCGAGACGCTCGACGGCATGATCCAGGTCGAAGCGGACATCCAGTCGGGCGACTCGGGCGGCCCGCTCTACGACGCTGACGGCGAGGTCGTCGGCATCGACACCGCTGCCTCGAGCGGGAGCAGCACCGTCACCGGGTTCGCGATCCCCATCACGGATGCGATCTCGATCGCCAAGCAGATCGACTCCGGTGTCGCCACGTCGACGATCACCATCGGCCTGCCCGCCTTCCTCGGCATCGAGGTCGCCAGCAGCGGCACCTCCGGCACGTACCCCGGATCGGGTACCTCGGGCGGAACCGGCTCAGGCACGGGCGCCGGCACGGTTGCGGGCGCCACGGTGGCCGGCGTCATCGACGGCACCCCGGCGGCAACTGCCGGTCTCGCCGCGGGCGACGTCATCACCGCGGTCGACGGCACGAGCGTGGCCAGCGGAAGCGCGCTCACCAGCACGCTGAAGTCCTACAAGGTGGGCGACACCGTCACCCTCACCTACACGGATGCCGCGGGCGCGAGCCAGACCGCGACCGCGACCCTCATCGCGGGGCCTGCGGCCTGACCCCCGCCCCGCCCCGCCCCGACCCGCGCCCACGGGCCTCGACCGAAGGGACCCGGATCGCGCCACGCGCTCAGCGTCGGCGCGATCCGGGTCCCTTCTGCGTGAAGCGTGGGTCAGGCCACGTGCGGCAGCTGCCAGCCGAGCGTCACCGCGATCATCCGAAGCCCGAAGCAGAGCACGAAACCGATCCCCAGCGCGACCACGCCAGGCATGCGGAGGCGCGTCGCGACGAGCACGCCGAGAGCGCCGAGGGCTGCAGCTGTGGCATAGATGTCCCCGGCGAGCACCGCGGGCACGCGGTTCAGCAGCACGTCACGCACCACCCCGCCGCCCACGCCGGTGAGGGTGCCGAGGATGACCACCACCACGCCATTCGATCTGTGCTCGATCGCCTTCTGGGCTCCGGTCACCGCGAACAGGGCGAGCCCCGCCGCGTCGAACAGCACGAAGGCCTCCGCCGGAAACGTGTCGAACACCCGGGAGCCCACGAACACCAGGGCTCCGCCGGCCAGCGCCACGACGATGCGCGAGGGGGAGCGGAACGCCGCAGGTGGCACATCCCCGATCAGCAGGTCGCGGAGAATGCCGCCCACCAGCGCGGTGCAGAACCCCACGACGAGGATGCCCAGCAGGTCGAGTCCGGCCGCCACACCTGCCCGTGCCCCCTCGATGGCGAACAGCGCCGTGGCGGCGTGGTCGGCGATCGAGTACAGCCGGGCGACCGTTCGCTTCACGGCGCTGTTCCCGGTCTGACAGATCCGCTCACCCTGGCCCGCGTCCTCAGGTCGTCCGCGAGGCGAGGCCGGTGTTGAGCGACTCGGTGAGGTGCGCATCCACCGTCTGCGGCGCTCCGTCGACCGACCGGATCGGCGCCGCGTTCCGCACGCTCGATACCAGCCAGGCGGCGTCGGCCCGGCGGAGGTCTGCGGGCGTCAGCGCCTCGTACCCCGTGCTGTAGCCGTTGTGGGCGGCGATCTCGAAGACGCTCTCCTGCGTCGTCCCGGGCAGCAGGCCGAAGTCGGGCCGGGGGGTCACCAGCCGGCCGTCGAGCTTCAGGATGACTGTTGACGTCGGGCCCTCGAGCAGCAGTCCGTCGCTCGAGACGAAGAGCACATCGTCTGCGCCCCGGCGATGGGCCTCACGGAGGGCCGCCCTGTTGACGGCGTACGACAGGGTCTTCGCGCCCTGCAGCAGCCACGGCGATGTCTGGGCGACGGTGCTGGGGTACCCACGGTCGAGCAGCACCACGTCGATCCCGTCGGTGCGCTCCCGGCTGAAGTCGCCGCTCGGCTGCATCCAGACCCAGCCGGTCGGAAGGCCCGAACCCTCGACACCACGTGTGTAGAGCAGCTTCACAAATGCCTCGGGCACCTCGGTGTGCTGGTCGATAGCTGCGAAGACACCCGCTCGCCAGGCCGCAAGGTGGGGAGCCGGGAGGTCGAGCATCGAGGCGGAGCGTTCGAGGCGGGCGAGGTGGGCATCCAGAGCCTGCGGGATTCCGCCCACGACCGTGATGGTCTCGAAGATGCCGTCGCCCCGGGTGATGCCGAGATCGAGTGCGTTCGCGACCGGCGACAGCGGATCGGCGAAACGGTCGGCCGGCCCTCTGTGCCGTTCGGTCTCCGCCTGGCTGGGCGAGCCGAGCACCAGCAGAACAGGACTCGTCCTGGTGGTCATCAGCGGGCCCCCTCGCCGCTCGTCACGAAGTCGATCAGCTGTTCCACCCGGCCGAGCAGCTCGGGTTCGAGGTCGGTGTAGCTCCGCACCCGCCCGAGGATCCGCTGCCAGGCCGCGGCGATGTCGGCCTGGTCGTCGTGCGGCCAGCCGAGCGAGGCGCAGATGCCGTGCTTCCACTCGATGTTCCGCGGGATGTTCGGCCAGGCCTCGATGCCGAGGCGCCCCGGTTTCACGGCCTGCCAGATGTCGATGTAGGGATGCCCGACGATGAGAACGGCGTTCTCGCCCTGTGCACGCATCACGGCATCGGCGATCCGGGTCTCCTTCGACCCGCTGACGAGGTGGTCGACGAGCACACCCACGCGGCGGGCCGGGGTCGGCTTGAACTCCTTCAGAACGGCGTCGAGGTGATCGACGCCCTCGAGGTATTCGACGACGACGCCCTCGCCTCTGAGGTCGTCGCCCCAGACCTTCTCGACGAGTTCGGCATCGTGCCGGCCCTCGACGAAGATGCGGCTGGCACGGGCCACCCGGGCGCGGGCATCCGGAGCCTTCACCGAACCCGACGCCGTGCGGAGGGCCCCGGCCGGCCGGGCCGCAGACGCAGCGACGAGGATGACCGGGGTGCCCTCGAACAGGAAGCCGCCGCCGAGCGGGAACATGCGGCGCCGGCCCCGGCGGTCTTCGAGTTCGACCATCTTGCCCTCTGTCCTCACGACGGAGCCGCAGAAGTCACTGGCCACATCCTCGACGACGAGGTCGAAGGTGGCCTCCCTCGTGGGCGGCTTCTCGCGCACGGGCCGGCGCGAGAAATCTGCGAGAACGTCTGAGCTGTAGCGGTCGAAGGTCACCCGGACGACGTTAGCCGACCAGCGGACGAGCGGCCGGGAGCGGCACGCCTGGTCGCCGTGGGCTCGCCGCGACACGCGGAACGGCGTTCAGATTGGCTCCACGAGTTGTGAACACCCAGCATTCTCACGAGAGGCTATCGGCTACGCTGGACACCGAGTAAGGAGGCCATCACCATGCCAGACGACAGCGAATCAGAGTTCACTCGATCGCACAGCATTGTGCGCACCCCCGGCACGGGCGACGCGGCTTCCGCAACACCGGGAACGGCGGCAGACCCGGGCACCAGCGCCATCGGCACGGCGGGCACCGACAGCACGATGAACCTCACCGGGGAGTTCGCGGCGCAGATGGCTGCGCTCGAAGGCGGAGTCACGCCCGAGGAGCTCGACGCCATCGCTGCTCTGCCCTCCGGATCGGCCCTGCTGATCGTTCGCCGGGGCCCGAGCGCGGGCGCACGGTTCCTGCTCGACAAGCTCTCCTCGATCGCCGGCCGCCACCCCGATGCCGACGTCTTCCTCGACGACGTGACGGTCTCGCGCCGCCACGCGGAGTTCACCCGCTCCGGAACAACTTTCGCCGTGCGCGACCTGCACTCCCTCAACGGCACCTACTTCGACGGGGTGAGGGTCGACGACGCCCTCCTCGCCGACGGCTCCGAGATCCAGGTCGGCAAGTTCAGGCTCACCTTCTATCCCTCACGTCGTGACGTGGCGGCGAACGCAGAAGCCTAGTGGGCGCCTCGCCTGCTCGTTCCCTCTCGGATGGCGCCAACTCTCTATCCGGTGGTTCGGCCGCCCGGCTCCTCAGCATCGGGCAGGTGCTCTCGCAGCTCAGCCCCGAATTCTCCGACATCAGCCCGTCGAAGCTCCGGTTCCTCGAGGAGCGGGGGCTGGTCTCACCGGCGCGCACCCAGTCGGGGTACCGCAAGTTCTCGAACGCCGACGTCGAGCGCCTGCGCCTCGTGCTGGCGATGCAGCGCGACTGCTACCTGCCGCTGAACGTCATCAAGCAGTACCTGCACGACGTCGACGCCGGGCTCAACCCGCCGATGCCGGGCGGCACCACGGCCACCGTTCCCTCGATGCTGGGCGGTGCGCGGCGTTTCTCCCGGGACGACCTGCTGCGGGAGGCCGGGGCCACGGCGCCGTTGCTGAACGATGCCATCAGTGCCTCGCTGGTGACGGCGACGGAGACCTACGGTGATGCGGCGGTCGGCGTGCTGAAGGCGCTGGTCGAGCTGCAGAAGGTCGGTATCGAGCCGCGCCATCTTCGGGGTTTCCGCGCGGCGGCCGACCGGGAGGTCGGGCTGATCGAGAGCGCCCTGCTGCCCATTGCCCGGCGCAACACCGTCTCCAGCCGCGCCCAGATCGCCGAACGGGCAGCCGAGATCTCCGCCCAGCTCGAGATCGTGCGTGGAAGCCTGATCCGGGCGGCTCTCGGCACGCTCGCCCCGTAGAACGGATCGGGTTCAGACGACACGCCGGGGCGATTGGGCCGATGTCGTTGCCCGCATCACCCCACGTCGATAGCGTGGACTTCGAGAAGTACGAGAAAGGCAGACGATGAGTGAGCATGTCCACGGCGAGGAAGCTCGTTACGACCAGGGCTTGCTCTTCACCGACGGTCTGCCCGAGCTCGACGATGCAGCGGGCTACCGCGGCGCTGTCGCCGCTCGCGCTGCGGGTATCACCTACCGCCAGCTCGACTATTGGGCTCGCACATCCCTCGTCGAGCCCACCGTTCGAGGGGCCGCCGGATCGGGTTCGCAGCGCCTCTACGGATTCCGCGACATCCTGGTGCTGAAGCTCGTCAAACGCCTGCTCGACACCGGCATCTCGCTGCAGCAGATCCGCACGGCGATCGAACAGTTGCGGGAGTCGGGCGTCACCGACCTCGCCCAGACCACGCTCATGAGCGATGGCGCGAGTGTCTACCTCTGCACGTCGAACGACGAGGTCATCGACCTGGTCAGCCGCGGCCAGGGTGTGTTCGGCATCGCCGTCGGCAAGGTGCTCCGCGAGGTCGAATCGTCGCTCGTCGAGCTCGGCACCGATGTGGCCGACCCGATGGACGAACTGGCGGCCCGTCGCGCCGCCCGCTCGGCGTAGTTCCCCCGCCCGAGCTCCCCTTCGCCTGAGCCCTCCTTCGCCCGGGCCGCCCGGCCGGCGTAACGATTTCCAGACCGGCCGCGGTCAAGCAGCGTTCGATCCACTGTTCTCTGTCGGTATCTACCGCTCAAAGCGACAGAAAACGGTGGATCGACGAAGCCGAGCGGAAGACCTCAGTGGTCGACGGGGGCGCGGCCGGCGGCGGTCGTCGCGTCGGCGTAGTCGCCGATACGGCCGGTGCGCATGACGCGCTCGAGCAGCAGGTCGAAGTTGCGTGCCATCTCCTGCGCACCCTCGCCCGGCCAGACGTGCAGCGGCTTCGCCGCGCCCTGCGCCTGCTGGAGCGACGTGCGCTCCGGCAGCTGGGGCGAGAGAACGAGGGGTCCGAACATGTCGCGGAGCTCCTTGATGCGGAACTGGTGCTCGAGCGACTGCGACCGCACACGGTTCACGATGATGCCGAGCGGCTGGAGCCGGGGGGAGAGTCCGCGCCGTATCTCCTCGATCGCCCGGAGCGCTCGGTCGGCGGCGGCCACGGAGAACAGCCCGGGCTCTGTCACGACGGTCACGCGATCGCTCGCGGCCCATGCGGTGCGGGTGAGGGCGTTCAGCGAGGGTGCGCAGTCGATCAGTACGAGGTCGTAGTCGCTCTCGACCGTGGCGAGCGCCTCTTCGAGCTTCCAGATGTCGCGGATCGACGGATGCGGCCCGTCGAAGTTGAGGGCCGAAGGCGATCCGATGAGCACATCGATTGTGCCGCCGCGATCTTTGGTCCAGCCGGAGGGGGCGATGGCCGCGCGGACGATCTTCTCCTTGGGCGAGGCGAGCACATCGGCGACGTTCAGGTGACCGGAGACGTTGATGTCCATGCCGGTCGAGACATCCGACTGCGGGTCGAGGTCCACCACGAGCGTGCGGAGACCCTTCGCGAACGCCGCGGAAGCCAGGCCGAGGGTGACGGTTGTCTTACCGACCCCGCCCTTGAGTGAGCTGACGCTGAGTACATGCACAATCGACTACGTTACCTTCACTAGGCTGGGAGAACCTAACTGTCTCCTGTATGCCGCATGGGTGCCGCACTGCTTCGGAAGGACCGTATGTTCGCCAAGATTCTGGTTGCCAATCGAGGAGAGATCGCGATCCGCGCATTCCGCGCCGCGTACGAACTCGGAGCCAAGACGGTCGCCGTCTTCCCCTATGAGGATCGCAACTCCATGCACCGGCTGAAGGCCGATGAGGCCTACCAGATCGGCGAGATCGGGCATCCGGTGCGCGCCTACCTCGACGTGTCGGAGATCATCCGTGTCGCCAAGGAGTCGGGCGCCGACGCGATCTACCCCGGCTATGGCTTTCTGAGCGAGAACCCCGAGCTCGCATCCGCAGCCGCAGAGGCGGGCATCACCTTCATCGGCCCGGCGAACAATGTGCTCGAGATGGCGGGCAACAAGGTCACCGCGAAGGAGCACGCGATCGCGGCCGGTGTGCCCGTGCTGCGATCCACTCCCGCCACTCGCGACATCGACGAACTGCTCGCGGGGGCCGACGACATCGGCTTCCCGATCTTCGCCAAGGCGGTCGCCGGCGGCGGCGGGCGGGGGATGCGCCGGGTCGAGACGAAAGAGGAACTCCGGAGCGCCCTCGAAGCGGCGATGCGCGAGGCCGACAGCGCGTTCGGCGACCCGACGATGTTCCTCGAGCAGGCCGTGCTCCGGCCGCGGCACATCGAGGTGCAGATCCTCGCCGACACGCAGGGCAACACCGTGCACCTGTTCGAGCGCGACTGCTCGGTGCAGAGGCGCAACCAGAAGGTCGTGGAGATCGCTCCCGCCCCGAACATCAGCGACGAGCTCCGCGAGGCCCTCCACAGCGACGCGATCAAGTTCGCCAAGTCGATCAACTACGTGAATGCGGGCACGGTCGAATTCCTCGTCGACACGGTGGGGGAGCGCGCGGGCGAGCACGTCTTCATCGAGATGAATCCGCGCATCCAGGTCGAGCACACGGTGACCGAGGAGGTCACCGACGTCGACCTCGTGCAGTCGCAGATGCTGATCGCGTCGGGGTCGAGCCTCGAGGAGCTCGGCCTGACCCAGGACCGCATCGTGCTCCGCGGTGCCGCCCTGCAGTGCCGCATCACCACCGAGGACCCGAACGCGGGCTTCCGGCCCGACACGGGCAAGATCACGACCTACCGCTCACCGGGCGGTTCGGGCATCCGGCTCGACGGCGGCACGGTCGCCGCCGGTGCCCAGATCAGCCCGCACTTCGACTCGATGCTCGTGAAGCTCACCTGCCGGGGGCGCGACTTCTCCGCCGCGGTGCGCCGCTCGAAGCGTGCCCTGGCCGAATTCCGCATCCGCGGCGTCAGCACGAACATCCCGTTCCTGCAGGCCGTGCTCGAAGACCCGTCGTTCGCGGCCGGCGACCTCAGCACCGCGTTCATCGAGGAGCGGCCCGAGCTGTTCGCGACGCACGTGTCGAAGGACCGGGGGTCGAAGATCGTCAACTGGCTGGCCGATGTGACGGTGAACCAGCCGAACGGCAAGCGCGTCGGCACGGTGAACCCCGTCGCGAAACTCCCTGCACTCGACATCACGACGCCCGCTCCGGATGGATCGCGGCAGAAGCTCCTCGCCCTCGGCCCCGTCGGCTTCGCTGCCGACCTCCGCGCGCAGACCGCGCTCGGCGTCACCGAGACGACGTTCCGGGATGCCCACCAGTCCCTGCTCGCGACGCGGGTGCGCACGAAGGATCTGCTGGCGGTCGCGCCCTACGTCGCGCGCCTGACGCCCGAGCTGCTGAGCGTCGAGGCGTGGGGCGGCGCAACGTACGACGTCGCCCTGCGCTTCCTCGGCGAGGATCCGTGGGAGCGGCTCGCCGCCCTTCGGGAGGCCCTGCCGAACATCAACATCCAGATGCTGCTCCGTGGTCGCAACACGGTCGGCTACACGCCGTACCCGACGGAGGTCACCGACGCCTTCGTGAAGGAGGCGGCGTCCACCGGTGTGGACATCTTCCGCATCTTCGACGCACTGAACGACGTCAACCAGATGCGGCCCGCGATCGAGTCCGTGCTCGCGACCGGCACCACTCTGGCCGAGGTGGCGGTCTGCTACACCGGCGATCTGCTCGACCCGGCCGAAGACCTCTACACGCTCGACTACTACCTGAAGCTCGCCGAGCAGATCGTCGGGGCAGGTGCGCACATCCTCGCGATCAAGGACATGGCGGGGCTCCTCCGGCCCTATGCGGCCGAGAAGCTCGTGGCGGCGTTCCGGGAGAACTTCGACGTTCCCGTGCATGTGCACACCCACGACACCGCGGGCGGCCAGCTCGCCACGCTGCTGGCCGCGAGCCGCGCAGGGGCAGACGCGGTGGATGTCGCGAGTGCGCCGATGTCGGGCACCACGTCGCAGCCCAGCGCCTCCGCGCTCGTCGCTGCGCTCGCCCACACCGAGCGAGACACCGGCCTGTCGCTCCAGGCGGTGAGCGACCTCGAACCCTACTGGGAGGCTGTGCGGGAACTGTACCGGCCGTTCGAGTCGGGGCTCCCGGGCCCCACCGGCCGGGTGTACAAGCACGAGATCCCGGGTGGGCAGCTCTCGAACCTCCGCCAGCAGGCCATCGCGCTCGGCCTCGCCGACCACTTCGAGAAGATCGAAGACCTCTACGCCGCGGCCAACAGCATCCTGGGGCGCATTCCGAAGGTCACACCGTCGTCGAAGGTCGTCGGCGACCTCGCCCTGCACCTCGCAGCCGTCGGAGCAGACCCGGCCGACTTCGAAGCCAATCCGGGCAACTACGACATCCCCGATTCGGTGATCGGCTTCATGGCTGGCGAGCTCGGCGACCTGCCGGGCGGCTGGCCGGAACCCTTCCGTTCGAAAGTGCTCGAAGGCAAGAAGATCACCATTGGTGTGACGGAGATCAGCGACGACGACAGGGCACTCATCGGCCCTGACGCGACATCCGCCGACCGTCGCTCGACGCTGAACCGGCTGCTCTTCCCGGGGCCGACAGCGGCCTTCGAGGCGCAGCGTGAGACCTACGGCGACCTGAGCGTCGTCGAGACCGCTGACTACCTGTTCGGGCTCACGCAGGGCGAGGAGCACGTCGTCGAGATCGACAAGGGCGTGCGTCTGTTCATCGGCCTCGAAGCGATCGGTGAGGTCGACGAGAAGGGGATGCGCGCGGTCATGACCATCCTGAACGGCCAGCTCCGGCCAGTCCAGGTGCGCGATGCGAACGTGAAGGTGACCGTCACCCAGGCCGAGAAGGCGGATGCGTCCCGGCCGGGCCACGTCGCGGCGCCGTTCTCCGGAGTGGTCACCCTGAAGGTCGAGGAGGGGTCGGTCATCGCGGCCGGCGACGCCATCGCGACCATCGAGGCGATGAAGATGGAGGCGGCGATCACGTCGCCCGTGGGCGGTACGGTGAAGCGGCTCGCGATCCCGAAGACGCAGCAGGTCGAGGCGGGCGACCTCCTGGTGGTCGTCGAGGGGTGAGTGAGCGCGGCGGGCGCCCTGAACAGGCGCCCGCTCCAAGCGCGGCCCGCCGCAGATTGTGCCGAAGGGGTATCCGGTAAAATCGACGGTGACCCGACTGCAAGGAGTTCCCCCTGTGACTGCCCGCGAGATCCGAATCTTCGGAGATCCCGTTCTGAAGACCGTCAGCGACGAGATCGGCGTCATCGACGACCGGGTGCGAGCGCTGGTGGATGACCTGCTCGACTCGGTTCGACTTCCGGGCCGTGCCGGCGTCGCAGCCTCGCAGATCGGGGTGAACCTCCGTGCGTTCAGCTACAACGTCGACGGCGAGCTCGGCTACCTGCTGAACCCGCGCCTCGTCGAGGTCTCGGGCGAGCCCGTGCTGATGGACGAGGGCTGCCTCTCAGTGCCGAACCTCTGGTTCAAGACCCTCCGCCATCCGTTCGCACGCGCTGTCGGGCTGAACCTCGACGGCGAGGAGGTCGAGGTGTCGGGCACGGGCGTGCTCGCGCAGGCGCTGCAGCACGAGACAGACCACCTCGACGGGATGCTCTACCTCGACCGCCTCGAGAAGGAGACCCGCCGGCAGGCGATGCGCGAGGTGCGGGAGTCCGACTGGTTCTGACTCCCGGCGCTCGCGCCCGCCCTGCTCCGCGCCCACGCAACTCGGTGAGAGTGCCTCGCGCTGCTGAAAGCGGCCCGCCAGGCCGTCGCACTCAGCGGATCGGGTCGCGCTCAGCCGATCCGCCGGTCGACGGCGGTCAGTGCGCGACCGAGATGCCCTCGGTGGCCGGGGCGCTCGAGTACATGCGCTCGATCACGTCGGAGAAGTCCGAGACGATCACGCTCCGCTTGATGGTGAGCTTCGGCGTGAGGTGACCGCTCTCCTCCGTGAGATCTGAGGGCAGCACGATGAACTTGCGGATCGACTCGGCCCTCGAGACCGTGGCGTTCGCAGCATCCACCGCCCGCTGGATCTCGGCGAGCACCGCCGGGTTCTGCGATGCCTCGGAGAGCGTCATGTCCTTCTTCTCGCCGTGGTTGCCGAGCCAGACGGGCAGCATCTCGGTGTCGAGCGTGACGAGCGCCGAGATGAACGGCTTCTGGTCGCCGACGACGACGACCTGGCCGACCAGGGGGTTCGCCCGGATCGGGTCCTCGAGCACGGCGGGTGCGACGTTCTTGCCGCCGGCCGTGACGATGATCTCCTTCTTGCGACCCGTGATGGTGAGGAAACCGTCGTCGTCTAGCGCTCCGATGTCGCCGGTGCGGAACCACTCGCCGTCCATCGCCTCGGCCGTGGCCTTCTCGTTGTTCCAGTAGCCCGCGAACACATTGATGCCGGAGACCTGGATCTCGCCGTCCTCGGCGATCCGGATGCCCACCCCGGGCAGCGGCGGGCCCACGGTGTCGAGCTTGAACTGGTCGGTGAGGTTCACCGTTGCGGGGGCGGTGGTCTCGGTGAGGCCGTAGCCCTCGAGGATCGTGATGCCGAGGCTCCGGTAGAAGTGGCCGAGGCGGTGGCCGAGCGGCGCGGAACCCGAGACGGCGTACTTCGTGCGGCCGCCGAGTGCGGTGCGGAGCTTCGAGTACACGAGGCGATCGAAGAGCGCGAAACGGAGCTTCAGGCCGAGCGGCACACTGCCGGCATCCAGCGCCTCGGAGTGCGCGATCGCCACGGCGGCGGCCTGGCGGAAGATCTTGCCGCGACCGGCGCCTTCGGCCTTCTGCTCCGACGAGTTGTAGACCTTCTCGAACACCCGCGGAACAGCGAGCAGGAAGGTCGGCTTGAACGATCCGAGGGCGGGCAGCAATTGCTTGGTGTCGGCTTGGTGCCCCACCTTCGTACCCGCGTGGATGCAGATGATGGAGATGAACCGGGCGAACACGTGCGCGGTCGTGATGAAGAGCAGAGTGGATGCGCTGTCGTTCACGACCTCGGCGAGCTTGACCGCGGCGTTCCGGGAGAGCTCCACGAAGTTCGAGTGCGTCAGGATGCAGCCCTTCGGGCGCCCCATCGTGCCCGAGGTGTAGATGAGGGTGGCCAGGTCGCTGCCCTTCGCGAGGGAGCGGCGACGCTCCACCTCGGCGTCGTCGACCCCGGTTCCGCCGGCGACGATCTTGTCGAGGTCGCCGAGGCCGATCTGCCAGACCTTCGAGACGAGGGGGAGGTCGGCCGCGACCTCGTCGAAGCGGGCGAAGTGGTCAGGGGTCTCGACGAGCACCGCGACGGCCCCCGAGTCGCTGAGGCTCCACTGCACCTGTGAGGGAGAGGACGTCTCGTACACAGGCACGAGAACCGCCCCGGCGAACCAGGTCGCGAAGTCGATGAGCGTCCACTCGTAGCGGGTGCGGCACATCAGGCCGACCTTGTCGCCGGGCTCGATTCCGGCCGCGATGAGCCCCTTGGCGAGGGCCCGCACCTGGGCGAGGAACTCGGCGGCCGAGACATCCGTCCACCCGCCGGTGCCGGATGGCACGGCGAACAGCGGCGCGTCGGGCGTGAGACTGACCCGCTTCACCAGCAGGTCGGTCGCATTGGCCTCGGGATCGGCTCGGACGACGGCGGGGGCGACAAACTGGTCCACGGTGACTCCTTCGGTTCCTTACCCGCCGAGTCTATCGGTGGCCGATCACAGCCGACTGTGGGTGACTCATCAGCCGCTGGAGCACGGATGATTCGACACAGGCCCCCGGCGACAGCGAAGATGTCTCTGTGCAAGCCATAGGAATCGACATTGGCGGAACGAAGATCGCGGGCGCGCTCGTCGACGAGCTGGGAACCATCCTGCGCTCCGATCGGCAACCGACCTCGGCCAGCAGTCCGCAGCTCATAGAAGACGCCGTCGTCACGATGGTCGAACGACTCTCCGAGGGTGCGGAGGTCGAAGCCGTCGGTGTCGCCGCTGCGGGATTCATCGACGCTGCGCAGTCGACCGTCTATTACGCTCCGAACATCGCCTGGCGGAACGAGCCGTTCCGGGAGAAGCTCGAACGGCGACTGCACAAACACATCATCATCGAGAACGACGCGAATGCCGCAGGCTGGGCGGAGTTCCGCTTCGGTGCGGGCAGGCTCGTCAGCGACATGGTCATCCTCACCATCGGCACGGGCGTGGGCGGGGCGATCGTCTCCGGCGACAAGCTGTTCCGCGGCGGTTTCGGTGCCGCCGCCGAACTCGGCCACCTGCGGGTCGTTCCCGACGGGCTGCCCTGCGGCTGCGGCGCGCGCGGCTGCATCGAGCAGTACGGATCGGGCCGCGCCCTCCTCCGCACCGCGAACGAACTCGCCGATGCGGGCGGCGTCGGCATCGGCCTCGCGGATGCCCGGGCCCGGGTCGGCACCCTCACCGGGCTCGACGTGAGCGAGCTCATCCAGAGCGGGGACCCGGGTGCGCTTCTGGCTCTCCGCACCCTGGGGCACTGGATGGGGCAGGCATCGGCCAGTCTCGGCGCGGTTCTCGACCCACAGCTGTTCGTCATCGGCGGGGGAGTCGCGCAGGCGGGGGAGCTGCTGCTCGACCCGATCCGTTCGGCGTACCTCGACGTGCTGCCGGCGCGGGGGTTCCACCCGGAGCCCGAGTTCCGCATCGCGGAGCTGGTCAACGACGCCGGAGTCGTCGGTGCCGCCGACCTCGCCCGGCTGTACGCCGAGTCCATCTGACCGGTCGGCGTCCCGTAGAATCGGGGCCAGACGCAAGGACGACGATGTTTTACTGGTTCATGAAGTACATAGTTGCCGGCCCGATCGTGAAGGTCGTGTTCCGCCCGTGGGTGCGGGGCGCCGAGAACATCCCCCAGACGGGCGGTGCCATCCTCGCGAGCAACCACCTGTCGTTCGCCGACTCCGTCTTCCTGCCGCTGATGATGGATCGGCGGGTCAGCTTTCTCGCGAAGAGCGAGTATTTCACGGGCAAGGGCCTGAAGGGCCGGCTCGTCAAACTGTTCTTCATGGCCACCGGGCAACTGCCGATCGACCGTTCGGGCGGCAAGGCCTCCGAAGCGTCGCTGAACACGGGGCTCGAGGTTCTCGGCAAGGGCGACCTGCTCGGCATCTACCCCGAAGGCACGCGGAGCCCCGACGCCAAGATGTACCGCGGTCGCACCGGCGTGGCACGCATGGTGCTCGAGGCGGGGGTGCCGATCATCCCGGTCGCCATGATCGACACCGAGAAGGTGATGACGGTGGGATCGGGCATCCACATCCGCCGGATTGGCATCGTTTTCGGCGAACCGCTAGATTTCTCTAGGTTCGAAGGCATGGAATCCGACCGGTTCGTGCTGCGTTCGATCACCGACGAGATCATGTACGAACTGCACCGCATCAGCGGTCAGGAATACTCCGATGTGTATGCGACTTCTGTGAAGGACAAGCGCACGCGGGCGCGACGGTGAACGGCCAGAGGCCGACCTGTTGGCATAATTCGAGAAAAGTGTTGTCGTGATAGATCTGTCTGAACGTGTCGTCGAAGCTGAAGCATCGGTCATCGACGGTCTCGACAACTGGCGGGGCCTCGTGGCCAAGCAGCAGCCCGAATGGCCGGATCGCGGCGCGGTCGAAGCCGCCTCGGCGCAGCTGTCGAAGTTCCCGCCGCTGGTGTTCGCCGGTGAGGTGGACACCCTCCGCGACCGTCTTGCCACGGCCGCCTCGGGCCAGGCCTTCCTGCTGCAGGGCGGCGACTGCGCCGAGACCTACGCCGGTGCGACGGCCGACCAGATCCGCAACCGCATCAAGACGGTGCTGCAGATGGCCGTGGTGCTCACCTACGGTGCCTCGATGCCCGTCATCAAGATGGGCCGGATGGCCGGGCAGTTCGCGAAGCCCCGATCGAGCGACACCGAGACGCGGGGCGGCGTGACGCTTCCCGCCTACCGCGGTGACATTGTGAACGGCTACGACTTCACGCCGGAATCCCGCACGCCCGACCCCGCGCGACTCGTCGAGGGCTACCACACCTCCGCGTCGACGCTGAACCTGATCCGGGCCTTCACGCAGGGCGGGTTCGCCGACCTCCGCGAGGTGCACCACTGGAACAAGGGGTTCACCTCGAACCCGGCCAATGCGCGCTACGAAGACCTGGCGCGGGAGATCGACCGCGCCATCCGGTTCATGATCGCGTGCGGCGCCGACTTCGAGGCGCTGAAGCGCACCGAGTTCTACACGGCGCACGAAGCCCTGCTGTTCGACTACGAACGGCCGATGACGCGCATCGACTCGCGCACGGGCACGCCCTACAACACGTCGAGCCACTTCCAGTGGATCGGGGAGCGCACGCGCGACCTCGACGGCGCGCACATCGACTTCCTCTCGCGGGTGCGGAACCCGATCGGCGTCAAGCTCGGGCCGTCGACGTCGCCCGACGACATGATGCGGCTGATCGACAAGCTCGACCCCGTTCGCGAGCCCGGTCGCCTGACGTTCATCACACGCATGGGTGCCGGGAAGATCCGGGATGCTCTGCCGCCGCTGCTCGAAGCGATCAAGGCCTCGGATGCCACACCCCTCTGGGTGACGGACCCGATGCACGGCAACGGGCTCACCACGCCGAACGGCTACAAGACCCGCCGGTTCGACGACGTGGTCGACGAGGTCAAGGGCTTCTTCGAGGCGCACCGCGCTGCGGGAACGCACCCGGGCGGCATCCACGTGGAGCTCACAGGCGACGACGTCACCGAGTGCCTCGGCGGCTCGGAGCACATCGACGAAGCGACCCTCTCGACCCGTTACGAGTCGCTCTGCGACCCGCGCCTGAACCACATGCAGTCACTGGAGCTCGCGTTCCTGGTGGCGGAGGAGCTCCGCGGGGCGAAGCTGCCTCTCTAGCGACACCGGATACCCCTCCGGGAGGAGGAGGGGTGATCCGAGGTTGTCTACGCCGCGGTTTGGCTGTGCTCCTCCCGGGCGGCATCTGTCCGGGGTGTCAGCCTCCGGGTGGTCAACCGAAGCCGGCGGGGCGGGCAGGGCAGGTCAGGTCAGAAGCCGGCGAAGCTGACCGTGACGCTCGAACCGCGGTCGACGGTGGTACCCGGGGCGGGATCCGTGCCGCTCACGACGAACGCCGCCGGGGCGAGGTCGGCGTACTGGCTGTACTTCAGGGTGAAGCCGGCGGACTGGAGCGCGGCCTTCGCATCGGCCCAGTTCTTGCCCGCGACATCCGGAACCGGCACGGGGGCCGGACCCTTCGACGTGTTCAGGGTGATCGTGTTGCCGGGCACGATGGGCGACGGGGGCAGGCCGACCGAGATGACGTCGCCCTCGGGGATGCTCTCGCTGTAGTCGCTGGATCCGGTCGTGGCCTGGAGGTTCACCGCACCGAGGGCGGCTGTCGCATCGGCGGGCGACTTTCCGACCACGTCGGGGATGCCGCCGAGTGAGACCACGAACGAGATCGGTTGCTGTTCGCCATAGGTCGCTCCGAGCGGCTGTCCGTCTGCGCCGAGCGCCTGCATCACGGTGCCCGCCGCGACGTCTCCGGCGAACTGGCCCTGGCTGCCCGTCACGGTGAAGAGGCCAGCGACGGCGGCGGTCGCGGCGTCCTGCATCGAGCCGACGAGGGGCGGCACGGTGAGCTGCGCGGGTCCGGCCGAGACGATGAGGGAGATGGCGGATCCGTTGGGCACGGCTGCGCCGTCGCCCGGATCCGAACCGATGAGGCTGCCCGCGGGAACGGTTGGGCTCGTGGTCGACTCCGGCTCGCCGACCTGCAGTCCGAGCCCCTGGAGGGTCGCTGTGGCGTCATCCGGGCTCTGGCCGGTGATCGTGGGAACGGTGACGTGACCGCCGGGGCCGGAGCTGAAATACCAGCCCGCGCCGGCACCTGTCGCGGCGAGGATGACGACCAGCAGCACGATGAACCAGCCGCGCCGCCGCCGCCTCACGGCCTTCGCCTTCAGCTTCTCGACCGCCGATCCCGGACGTGCACCGTGCTCCGCCACGGCCGTCGCAGTGCGCCGATCGGATGTCGCGGGCGGGGCCCCGAACCGGGCCGACGACGAAGTCGGGGCCGAGGTGACCGCACCGGGCTGTGCACCCGGCGCGCCGAAGCCTGCAGCAAAACCTGTGGTGCCTCCGGCGCCGCCGGCCCGGCCTGCTGAACCGGCGACCCGGTCTGTGGCGCCTCCGCCGGCCGGAGCTCTCGTGCCGGCGGCCGAGGCCGAGCCGTACCCGCTGGCGCCGTACCCGGCTGCGCCTGCAGCGCCGTACCCGGCCGCGCCTCCCGCGCCCAGCCCGGCCGCGCCTGCCACGCCGTGCCCGGCCGCTCCCGCGGCGGACGCGGCGCCCACGCCGGCGGCACCGGCACCAGCCGCGGCCGCGCGCGCCTTCGCCGCCCGGGCGGCTGCCCGGCGGCTGCCCCGCGCCTTCTGCGGGCGGAGCACCTGGGTTTCGCTCTCATCGAACTCGTCGTCGGAGTCGGTGAGGCCATCGTCGTCGCTGAAACCGCGCGCGTCGTAACGACCCGTCTCATCGTCGTAGCCACCGCCACCGCTACCGTTACCGCCGGCGCCGATCCGCCCGTTCAGCCCCGTCATCATGCCCGCAGGCATCACCGTCGTCTGCTCAGCCCGTCCCGCGACCGCCGCAGCAGCAGCACCGGCCGCGCCGCCCACTGCCCCGCCCACCGCGGCACCACCCACGCCACCCAATCCACTAACCCCGCCCACCGCAGCACCACCCGCGCCGGGCGCACGACCCGCGGCCGCGGCCCGACGCGCCGACGCCGCCAGCGCAGCCTCGGCTTCGAGCAGCTGCTCCAGCAGTTCCCGCGCGTCGTGCGGGCGATCATCCGGCGACTTCGCTGTGGCCCAGGCCACCAGGTCGTCGACCTCGTTCGGGATCCCCGCGATACGCACCGAGGGCGCCGGCACCGTCTCGTTGGCGTGTTGGAAGGCGATCTGCATCGGCTGCTCACCGAGGTAGGGCTGTTCGCCGACGAGCATCTCGTACATCATGATGCCCGACGCGTAGAGGTCACTCCGGGCATCCGCGACGCCGCGCGTCAAGAGTTCGGGGGAGAGGTAGGCGATCGTTCCGAGCAGGGCCTGGCCGGTGGCGGTGTTCGCGGATGCCGCCCGCGCCAGCCCGAAGTCGCCGATCTTGATGCGGCCGTCGTCGGCCAGCAGCACGTTCTCGGGTTTGACGTCGCGGTGCACGATGCCGGCCTTGTGGGCGGCGGCGAGCCCGCCGAGCACCGCCTCCATGATGTCGAGCGTCTGCTCGGTGGTGAGCCGGCCGTAGTCCTTCAGCAGGTCGCGGAGCGTCATGCCGGGCAGGTACTCCATGACCATGAAGGCCATCTCTTCGTGCTGGCCCTGGTCGAAGACGCTGACCACGTTCGGGTGAGCGAGCCGGGCCGCGGACCGGGCCTCCTGCACGAACCGTTCGCGGAACGCCTCGTCGTCGGCGAGGTGGCCGTGCATGATCTTGATGGCCACCCGCCGGTCGAGGCGCAGGTCGTTCGCCACGTAGACGGTCGCCATGCCGCCGCGGGCGATACGCGACACGACCTCGTACCGACCGTCGACGAGACGATCGATCATGGGGTCGGTGGGCGCGCTGGTCACGCCCCGATTGTAAATCGAAGAACGCGCCGATCCCTGTATCGACATAGCCCGAGCCGATACCGCTACCGAATCGAGATCTCGCGGGATTCTCGCCACGGGCCGCCGCCGTGGCATCCTTGACGGGTGAGTGAGACTTCTGACAGCCGGATCTGGCTGAGCGTTCCCGACCTCGCCGACCGGTTCGGCACCACTATCAGCAAGGTACGGAAGCTCATCGAGGAGCGTTCCCTGCTCGCGACCCGCCGGGACGGCATCCTGTCGGTTCCGGAGGTGTTCATCGTCGATGACGCCCCGATGAGCGAGCTGAAGGGCACGATCATCGTGTTGAACGACAGTGGATTCTCGAACGACGAGATGATGCAGTGGATGCTCGAACCCGAGGATTCGCTCGGTGTCGCCCCCATCGACGCCCTCCTCGCCGGCCGGAAGGCCGAGGTGCGCCGCATCGCCCAGGCCCTCGGCTGATCATCCGGCCGCGTCAGGCCTGATCATCCGGCCGCGTCAGAGAGGATGGGGCGGCCGCTGAGGTCACAGGCGACCCAGCGTGCCCGTGAGCCTCTCTTACGCGTCGCGCTGGGTGATCGCGCGGGCGAGGGCCGCGAGCTCGATCCTGGCGGGCTCCGCGAGGGGCGCCGCCGCCAGCGCTGAGAGCGCGTCGTCGGTGTGCCGGGCGATCAGCGTCTCGACGCGGTCGGCCGCCCCGCTGTCGGAGATGGTCGCCTGGAGGGTGGAGATCTGCTCCGGCGTGAGGTCGGGGTCGCCGAGCATCTCGTCGAAGATGCGCCGGCTGCCCGATCCGAGTGTCTGCCGGGCGAGGGCTATGAGCACGGTGCGCTTGCCCTCCCGCAGGTCGTCACCCGACGGCTTGCCCGTTCGCGCACTGTCACCGAAGACACCGAGCAGGTCGTCGCGCAGCTGGAAGGCGATGCCGAGCGGCAGCCCGAACGCGCGGAGCGCCTCGACCTGGGCATCGGATGCCCCGTGCAGGTGCGCTCCCAGAACGAGCGGAGCCTCGACGCTGTACTTGGCCGACTTGTAGACGATGACGCGTTCCGCGCGGGGCAGCAGCTCCGCTTCGGCGACGACAGGCCAGGCGCTCTCCTCCAACACATCGAGGTATTGGCCCAGTGTCACTTCGACGCGCATCCTGTTGAACTCACGGCGAGTGGATGACCGCGGCCCGGGTTCGAGGGCGTCGAGTGCATCGCCTACCAGCTCGTCGCTCCACGCCAGGAGCAGGTCGCCCATCAGGATCGCGCTGGCGCGGCCGTATGCCGGAGCGTTGCCGACGAATCCGTTCGAGACGTGCAGGTCTTCGAACCGCCGGTGCGCCGCCCGCATGCCGCGGCGGGTGTCCGAGTTGTCGATGATGTCGTCATGCACGAGGGCTGCGGCGTGGAAGAACTCCAGCGCCGTGCACAACCCGACGAGCGCGCGGAACTCCCTCTCGCCCGGCCCCGAACCGTAGCCCGTGGCCTGCTCGGCGCTCCGGATGTCGGGCTCCAGCACCGATCGCCAACCCCAGTAGCAGAACTGGGCGCGGAAGCGCTTGCCTCCGCTGAGAAGATTCCGCGAAAATTCGCCGAAAGGAGTCAATTCGTTCGCGATAGAGGCGAGAATGGGATCACGGTCAGTGAGGAATTCGACGATGTTGGTGTCGACGAACTTCGTCAGGCGTGTACTTTCAGTCACGCGCCTAGCCTAGCTACGATCGCGGCAGTATCATTTGACGGCGCGGTACCATTCGGACCGCTCCCACACTGAGCTGCGTACTACGGTCGATACCGAACCTAGAGGTGAATGAAATGCCGCTTTCGGAGCAAGAGCAGAAGCTCCTCGATGAGATGGAGCGCAGTCTCTACCACAACGATGCCGATTTCGTGTCGGCTGTCGGCGCCGGCAGAGGGCGACTGAGTTACGGCTCGCTGGTTCTCGGCGTGCTGCTGGCCATCGTCGGGCTCGCTGTCGTCATCGTGGGTGTGGTCATCCACATCCCCCTCATCGGCATCCTGGGTTTCGCCGTGATGTTCACCGGTGTTCTCGTGGCGCTCCGGCCCTCCAGGTCGCTCGGCAGGATGCGGGGCGGCAGTTCTTCCTCCGGTACCGGTTCGGCCGGTGCGCCCGGGCCCCAGCGCGGCACCGCGAATCGCGCGGGCTTCATGGATCGCCTGAACGACCGCTGGGACGACCGCAACGACAAGAACGAGTAGCACCAGGCACACCCCGCAGAACATTCAGATGAAGACCGGCCCACACGGGCCGGTCTTTTTTTGTGCCCGATCTGTGTCCCAAAGGGAGGGTTCAGCACCTCAGTGGAGGAAAACACCAGCAAAGTGGAGGGAAGTGGAGTAGCGTGGAGTCACACCCGCAGTCTGGCCGGAAATGAGGGGAGTGAAGGAGCATGTTCCTTGGTACCTACACCCCCAAACTCGACGACAAAGGTCGCATCATCCTCCCGGCCAAGTTCCGCGAAGAACTCTCGAGCGGAGTCGTCATGACCCGTGGGCAGGAACACTGCATCTACGTGTTCTCCACGCGGGAATTCGAATCCGTGCACGACAAGATCCGCCAGGCTCCCGTGACCGACAAGAAGGCGCGTGACTACCTCCGCGTGTTCCTGTCCGGCGCGAGTGCGGAAAACCCCGACAGCCAGCACCGGGTCACTGTGCCGGCACCACTTCGCAGCTATGCGGGCCTGGACCGCGACCTCGTCGTGATCGGTGCCGGTTCCCGGGCCGAGATCTGGGATGCCGAGGCCTGGGAGACCTACCTCGCCGAACAGGAAGCCGCCTTCTCCGAGACCGACGAGGAGGTGATCCCGGGACTCTTCTGATGTTCCGCGCCCCGTGACTCCCAGCCGTTCGCCCTGACACACTTCCCCGGTGCCAGGTCGACTCGGATGGGGATCAGGGGGCACGGCCCACCGGAACCCGCCTCTCATGGAGATCTCCCGCATCCACACCCCCGTCATGCTCGAACGTTCGATCGAGCTGCTCCGCCCGGCCATCGAGGCACCGGGCGCGGTGCTCGTCGACGGCACCCTCGGGCTCGGCGGCCACGCCGAAGCCTTCCTCACCCGCTTCCCCCAGCTCACGCTCGTGGGCCTCGACCGCGACCTCGAAGCGCTCGCTCTGGCGGGGGAGCGGCTCGCCCCGTTCGGTGACCGCGCGAAGCTGGTGCACTGCCGTTACGACGAGATCCGGGATGCCCTCCACGGGCTCGGCTACGACACCGTTCAGGGCATCCTGCTCGACCTGGGTGTCTCGTCGATGCAGCTCGACCGTGCCGAGCGCGGTTTCGCCTACTCGAAGGACGCCCCGCTCGACATGCGGATGGACGGCACGGCAGAGCTGACCGCCGAGGAGATCCTCGCCGAGTACTCCGAGCACGACCTCCGGCGGATCTTCTGGGAGTACGGCGAGGAGCGGCTGGCCGCACGGTTCGCCCGCCGTATTGTGGAGCGCCGCGCCGAGAACCGTCTCGTGCGTTCGGCCCAGCTCGTCGACCTGCTGTCGAAAGCGACCCCCGCTGCGCTCGCCCGCCAGGGCCACCCGGCCAAGCGGGTCTTCCAGGCCCTCCGCATCGAGGTGAACCAGGAGCTGGCCTCGCTCGAGGCCGTCGTTCCTGCCGCGATCGCGTCGCTGGCACTCGGCGGCCGGATGGTCGTGCTGTCGTACCAGTCGCTCGAGGACCGCATCGTCAAGCGTGCGCTCGCGGCCGCCACCACCTCGTCCACTCCGCCCGGACTGCCGGTGGAGCTGCCCGAACACCAGGCGCAGCTGAAGCTGCTCGTGCGTGGCGCCGAGCTCGCCACCGACGACGAGAAGGCTGCAAACCCCCGATCCACCCCCGTGCGCCTCCGCGCGGCCGAGCGAGTGAGAGTCGCATCATGACAACTGTCGCCCCATCCCGTCCACGCATCACGATGACCGCCACGGCTGTCGCGGACCCCTACGTCGATCCGTTCGACGATGCGTTCCTCGGCGACTACTCACCGCCGGCGAAGCCGAAGTCCCCGTTCAGCATCGCGGCGCGCGGTGTGCTCCGTAGGCGCAAGCCCAAGCTCGCCTACGCGGCGGTCGTCGTCGTCGGTGTCTTCTCGATCGTCGTGGCGCAGCTGATGCTGAGCATCGGCCTCTCGAACGGCGCCTATGAGATCTCGTCCCTGCAGACGCAGCAGAAGGAGATCGACCGCTCCAACAGCGCGCTCAGTGAACAGCTCGACGGATTGAGCGCGCCGCAGAGCCTGGCCGCCAGCGCGGAGGCCCTCGGCATGGTCGCCAACGTGCATCCGGCCTACCTGCGCCTCTCCGACGGCGCCGTGCTCGGCACGCCCACGACGGCGTCGTCGGCCTCCGGTTCGCTGACGAACGGGCAGCCGTCGCTGGTGCCGAACGCGCTGACCGCGGCCGCGGCCTCTGCCGCAGCCCCGGCTGCCGCGAACGGCACCCCCGCGACCGGCGCCCCCGCGGCGACCACCGCAGGCACCCCTGTCGGTGCTCCGAGCGCGCCTCCCGCCGCGGCGGCAGCGGCCGCAGTACCGTGGCAGGGTCAGCTTCCGGCCCCGACGACCCACTGAATCCCACCCACTGAACCTCACCCGTTAGGACACCGCACCCGTGAGCAGTTCACGCACCACACGCAACCGCGTCGCCGTCTCCATCGTCGTCATCGTCGCCCTTGTCGCCGTGCTGGTGGTGCGCCTGGTCGACATCCAGGTGGTGCAGGCGAGCGATCTGAATGCCCAGTCGTACGACAAGCTCTCGGTCGGCCAGTCGATCTACGGGCCGCGCGGCGACATCGTCGACGCGAACGGCGTGGTGCTGGCCACCACGGTCATCCGGTACAACGTGACGGCCTCGCCGGCGCAGGTCGCCGACTATACCCCGACAGATCCGACGACGGGCGCCGATCTCCCTACTGTGACACCACTCGAGGCGGCGGCGAAGATCGCAGCCATCACAGGGCAGACTGCCGACGAGGTCTACGGCCTGTTGACTGCGGATCGTACGTCGTCCTATGCAATGATCGCGAAGGATCTGGATCTCGAGAAGTACCGAGCGATCCAGGCCCTGGGTATCGAATGGCTCTACTACGAGACCTCCCCGCAGCGCGTCTACCCGAACGGCAGCGTCGCCGGCAACATCGTGGGCTTCATGGGCAACGACGCAAGCGGCGCCCTCACCGGCACCGGCGGACTCGAGGAGAAGGAGAACCAGTGCCTCGCCGGCTCCGACGGGCTCCAGACCTACGAGAAGGGCGCCGACGGCGTCGCGATCCCGAACACCACGGTGCTCGACAAGGAGCCTGTCGACGGTTCGACCGTCGTGACCACGATCGACAGTGACCTGCAGTACTACGCGCAGCAGGTGCTCGCGCAACAGGTGACCTCGACGGGCGCCGAGTGGGGGAGCGTCGTCGTCACCGAGGTGAAGACCGGCAAACTCCTCACGGTCGCCCAGTACCCGACGCCGGATCCGAACAACCTCGACGCCACCGACCCCGGATTCTGGGGTGCGATCGCGTTCTCGAGCCCGTTCGAGCCCGGCTCCACCTTCAAGGCGGAGTCCGCGGCGACCATCATCGATGCGGGCAAGGGCACACCCAGCACGGGCACGATCGTGCCGCAGCGCTACAAGACGCCGGGCGGTGCCGTGATCACCGACGACGAGTCGCACGGTGCCGATCCGATGACCCTCACCGGAATCATCGAGACCTCCTCGAACGTCGGCATCTCGCTGCTCAGTTCGATGCTGACCGACCAGCAGCGCTACGAGTACATGAAGAAGTTCCACCTCGGTGAGACGAGCGAGGTGAACTTTCCGGGCGAGTCGGAGGGCACCATCCGCACCCCCGCCGAATGGGACGAGCAGACCCTGTGGAACACCGCCTTCGGCCAGGGTCTCACCACCACGGCCGTGCAGGTGGCGAGCATGTACCAGACCCTCGGGAACGGCGGCGTGCGGATGCCCGTCTCCCTCGTCGCGGGCTGCAAGTCGGCCGACGGCACCATGACAGAGACGCCGAGTACCCAGGGCGAGCAGGTCGTCTCGCAGACCGCAGCCCAGGAGACGGTCAATATGATGCAGAGCGTCGTCTCCGGCGGTTACGCGGCTTCACTGTTGAAGATCCCGGGCTACAACGTGGCCGCGAAGACGGGAACGGCGGAGGTCAGCAACGGCCAAGGAGCCTACGGCGGAGGATACCTGACGAGCGTCGCGGGCCTCGCCCCGGCAGAGAACCCGCAGTACGTCGTTTCGGTCAACCTGATGAAGCCGGTTACCATTACTAACGGTTCAGCTGCTGCTCCGGTCTTCCAGAAGATCATGTCGCAGGTGCTCCAGAAGTACCGTGTGGCGCCTTCGACGGTTCCCGCGGTCGAATACCCGACCAGCTATTGAACTCGCGAGGAGCCAGGTGACGACAGGGGTCTCTGCAGGGCTGCGGCCCGAACGTCCCGAAGCTCGCCCCGTCTCTGAGCTGGCTCGCCAGTTCGGTCTCGAGGTGCTCGGCGACATCGACGGACTGCTCGTCACCGGCATCACGCTCTCGTCGAAGACGGTGCTTCCGGGTGATATCTACGTGGGGTTGGCCGGAGTGCACGCGCACGGCGCCCAGTTCGTGGGCGATGCCCGCGAGAAGGGCGCTGTCGCGATCGTGACGGATCCCCGGGGCCTCACCCTCGCCGCGCAGTCGGGGCTGCCCGTGCTGGTCACGAGCGACCCCCGTGCGTCCCTCGGCGCCCTCTCGGCGTGGGTCTACCAGACCACCGAGTACGCGCCCCTCCTCTTCGGTGTCACGGGTACCAACGGCAAGACGAGCGTCGCCTACATCATCGAGGCGATCCTCCGCCAGCTCGGTGTGCTGGCCGGCCTCAGCACCACCGCCGAGCGCCGGATCGGCGACTGGGCCGTGACGAGCGCGCTGACCACGCCTGAGGCGACAGAGGTGCACGGCCTGCTCGCCCGCATGCGGGAGGCAGGCGCGGAGGCCGTCATCATCGAGACCTCGGCGCAGGCGCTCACCCGCCACCGCGTCGACGGCATCGTCTACGACGTCGTGGGGTTCACGAACCTCACCCACGACCATCTCGACGACTACGGCACCATGCAGAAATACTTCGAGGCGAAGGTTCCGCTGTTCACGGCCGAGCGGGCGAAGCGCGGTGTCGTCATCAACGACAGCGAGTGGGGCACCCGGCTCGCACGCGCCGCGACCATCCCGGTCACCCAGCTCTCGACCTACCCGGGCAAGGCGGCCGACTGGTACGCCGCGATCCTCCACGAGACGATCGACGAGACCCGGTTCATCCTGAACGGGCCCGACAACCTCTCGATCACGACGTCGATCCCGGTTCTCGGGCGGCACATGGCCGAGAACGCCGCGCTCGCCCTGGTGATGCTCGTCGAGGCGGGCTACCCGCTCGCCGACATCGCGGCCGCCCTCACCCGTGACGGCGGAATCGACGTCTACATCCCGGGCCGGGCCGAGCGCATCGCGAACTCCGGTCCTGCGGTCTTCATCGACTACGGCCACAGCCCCGATGCCTTCACCAGCACCCTCGACTCCCTTCGCCGGGTGACGGATGGCCGCATCATCATGCTCTTCGGCGCCGACGGCGACCGCGATCCGTCGAAGCGCGTCGAGATGGGCCAGATCGCCGCCCGGCTCTCCGACGCGGTGGTGGTGACCGACTTCCACCCGCGGAGCGAGGATCCCGCCGCGATTCGCACGGTTCTCGTCGACGCCGCACGCTCGGCGGTGCCCGAACGGGAGCTCTACGAGGTCGCCGACCCGCGCGACGCCTTCCGCAAGGCCCTCTCGATCGCTGGCCCCGGCGACGCGATCCTCTACGCCGGCCCCGGCCACGAGGACTACCACGAGGTCGCCGGCGTACACATTCCCTACTCAGCGAGAGACGACGCCCGTCTTGCGCTCCACGAATCCGGATGGCTGTAGAACCATGCTCGACCTGACTCTCGACGACATCGCCCGCACGATCGGCGGCACCCTTCTGCTCGGCGACCACGCGGTGGAGGAGGGCACCTCCGAGGTGTCGATCGTGAACGGTGCGGTCGACACCGACTCCCGTGAGATCGTGCCCGGCGGCATCTTCGTGGCAAAGCCCGGCGAATTCAGCGACGGGCACTTCTACGTCGAGGCCGCGGTGGCGAACGGGGCCGACCTCGTGATCGTCGAGCACGTGATCGACGCTCTCACGGTGCCCCAGATCGTCGTGTCGAACTCGGTCGAGGCGCTCGGGATGCTGGCCACAGAGGTGATCCGGCGCATCCGCGAGCTCGGAGCGCTCACCGTCGTCGGCATCACCGGCTCGAACGGCAAGACCACGACGAAGAACCTCCTCCGCACGATCCTGGAACGGCAGGGGCCGACGATCGCCCCGCGCGACTCGTTCAACAACGAGGTCGGCGCCCCGCTCACGATGCTGAAGGTCGAACCCGAGACCCGCTTCCTCGTCGCCGAGATGGGGGCCAGCGCGCCCGGCGAGATCACCCGGCTGATCCGGATGGCGCGGCCCGACATCGGCGTCGTGCTGACCGTGGGCCTCGCCCACGCCGGCGAGTTCGGCGGCATCGCGAAGACGCTCGCCACGAAGACCGAGATGGTCACCGACCTGCTGCCGACGGATGTCGCGGTGCTGAACCTCGACGACTACCGGGTCGAGAGCATGGCCGAGAAGACCCGTGCCGCTGTGCTGTGGTTCGGCCTCGATGCCAGTGCGGGGGTGCGGGCATCCGACCTGGTGCAGACGACGGCGGGCACCGACTTCACCCTCACCCTGCCGACCGGCGAATCGCAGACAGTGCACTTCAGCGTGCTCGGCGAGCACCACGTCACCAACGCTCTGGCCGCAGCGGCGGTCGCCCACACCATCGGGGTGCCGCTGGCCGACATCGTCGCTGCGCTGGAGTCGGTGACGCGCGCCGAGCGCTGGCGCATGGAGGTGCTTCCCGGAACGCAGGGCGTGACGATCATCAACGACGCCTACAACGCCAGCCCCGATTCGATGCTGGCCGGCCTCAAGACGCTCGCCCAGATCTCGGGACCGGGCATCCGGCGCGTCGCGATCCTCGGCGAGATGAGCGAACTCGGCGAGTTCTCGCTCGAGGAGCACGACCGCATCGGGCGCACCATCGTGCGGCTCGGCATCGAACGCATATTCGTGGTGGGCGAGGGAGCCAGGGCGCTGCACCTGGCCGCGACGCACGAGGGCTCGTGGGACGGCGAGTCGGCGTTCTTCGACACCGCCGACGAGGCGTACGCTCTGCTCGAGAACGAGTTGCGTTCCGGAGACGTCGTGCTGGTCAAGTCGTCGAATTCGGCGGGGCTGCGGTTTCTCGGCGACAGGCTGGGGGAGCACTTCGCATGATCACACTCATCGGTGCGGGTGGCCTCTCGATGGTCTTCTCGCTGTTCATGACGCCGGTCTTCATCCGGTTGTTCAAGAAGCTGGCCTGGGGCCAGTACATCAACATCGACGGTCCGGCCTCGCACCACGTCAAGCGGGGGACGCCCACCATGGGCGGCATCGTCATCATCCTGGCGACGCTGTTCGGCTACTTCGGGGCCCTGCTGGTCACCGGCAATCCGCCGTCGGTCTCTGTGCTGCTGGTGCTGTTCATGATGGTCGGCCTCGGTGTCGTCGGGTTCATCGACGACTTTCTGAAGGTACGCAAGAAACGGAGCCTCGGCCTCGGCCCGACGGCGAAACTGATCGGCCAGCTGCTCGTCGGCGGCGTGTTCGCCCTGGTGGCCATGAATGCGACGGGTCCGAACGGCTTCACCGTCGCGTCCACCCACATCTCCGCCATCCGTGACCTCGACTTCGACTTCCTGCAGTGGGGCGTGATCGCCGGCACCATCGCCTTCGTGATCTGGATCGTGCTGATCGTGCTGGCCACCTCGAATGCTGTGAACCTCACCGACGGGCTCGACGGACTGGCCCCCGGATCCGCCATCCTCGCCATCGGCTCGTTCGTCATCATCGGTTTCTGGCAGGCCAACCAGAGTTGCGCGAGCCTGACCCTCGACCCCGACGTGACCTTCAAGTGCTACAACGTGAACCAGCCGCTCGACCTCGCCGTCATCGCGGCGGCGATCGCGGGCGCGCTGATCGGGTTCCTCTGGTGGAACACGAACCCCGCCAAGATCTTCCTGGGCGACACCGGCTCCCTGGCGATCGGCGGGGCCCTGGCCGCGCTGGCCATCGAGAGCCGCACCGAACTGCTCCTCATCCTGATCGGCGGCATCTTCGTGATCGTCGCCGGCCAGGTCGTGGTGCAGCTCACCTACTTCCGCCTCACCGGAGGCAAGCGCATCTGGCGCGCGAGTCCGCTCCACCACCACTTCGAGGTCAAGGGCTGGGCCGAGGTCACGATCGTCGTGCGCTTCTGGATCATCGCCGGCCTCTGTGTGGCGGCCGGTGTCGGTGCCTTCTACCTCGAATGGATCCTGCAGGCTTGACTGGACGACTCGACTCCCTGACCAGCTGGCACTCCGAGTGGAGCGGCCTCCGGGTCGGCGTGCTGGGCCTCGGCAAGACGGGCTTCTCGGTTGCCGACACGCTCGTTGAGCTCGGGGCGAGCGTGCTCGTCGTCGCCCAGCAGGCCGACGACTCCCAGGTGCGCCTGGTCGAGGTCATCGGGGCGGCGCTCGTGCTCGACCAGGTTCTGGATGCCGCGCCTCCCGCTCTCATCGCGCTGAACCCCGAGGTGCTGGTCGTCTCGCCGGGCTTCCACCCCGATCATCCGGTGATCCTCTGGGCGGTCGCAGCGGGCATCCCGGTCTGGGGTGACGTCGAACTCGCCTGGCGGCTGCGGGACAAGGTCGGGAAGCCTGCCGAGTGGATCGCCATCACCGGCACCAACGGCAAGACCACGACGACCCAGCTGACCGCGACCATGCTCGTGGCCGGTGGGCTGAGGGCCGCGCCCTGCGGCAACATCGGCATCCCGATCCTCGACGCCATTCGCGACCCGCAGGGATTCGATGTGCTGGTCGTCGAGCTCTCGAGCTACCAGTTGCACTCGACCTTCAGCATGTCGCCGCACGCCGCCGTCTGCCTGAACGTCGCCGACGACCACCTCGACTGGCACGGTTCGGCCGAGGCCTACGCCGCCGCCAAGGCCCGCGTGTACACGAACACCCGCGTCGCGTGCGTCTACAACCGGTCGGATGCCCGCACCATCGCCATGGTCGAGGAGGCCGAGGTCGTCGACGGCGCCCGCGCCATCGGTTTCGGGCTCGGAGTTCCGGGGCTGAGCGACTTCGGCGTGGTCGACGGCATCCTCTGCGACCGGGCCTTCACCGAAGAACGCCGCACGACCGCCCTCGAGATCACCACGGTGTCGGCGTTGGCCGAGCGGGGGCTCGCAGCGCCCCACACGGTGGCGAACATCCTCGCCGCCAGCGCCCTCGCCCGCTCGATGGGGGTCTCCGTCGAGGCCGTCCGGGCCGCTCTCGCCACGTTCGAACTCGACCGTCACCGAATCGAGCAGGTCGCGACATCCGGCGGCATCACGTGGATCAACGACTCGAAGGCCACGAACGCGCACGCCGCCGACGCCTCGCTCGGGGCCTTCGAATCGGTGGTCTGGATCGCCGGCGGGCTGCTGAAGGGTGTCGATGTCGGGCCCCTGGTGGCAGCTCGGGCGACGAAGCTCCGGGCGGTCGTGCTGATCGGTGTGGATCGGGAAGCTCTCAGGAACGCATTCGAACGACACGCCCCCGGGGTGCCCGTGTTCGAGGTCGACGGCACCGAGACTGAGGGAGTGATGTCGGCCGCTGTGCGGTTGGCCTCCGCTGCAGCAGTGCCCGGTGACGTGGTGCTGCTGGCGCCGGCCGCAGCGTCGATGGACCAGTTCGTCGACTACTCCGACCGGGGTGACCACTTTGCCCGCGCAGTACGTGAACATCTTGGAGGTGGGGCAGCTGACGAACACCATGCGCCGCCCCCAGGGCACTCGCCCGAATAAGCCGGCTGCCGGAACCCGGCCCCCCGCCGCATCCGGAGCAGCCCGGCCCTCGGCCGCCACCGGCACCCGGCCCTCGGCCGCCACCTTCGCCTCCACCGGCGCTTCCCGGGCCCGCACCGCGCGCATCTCGGTGAACCGGGTCTTCCAGGCGGAGTCGAGCAACTACTACTTCCTGCTCGGCACCACGCTGTTCCTCGTGGTGCTGGGGCTCGTCATGGTGCTGTCGTCGTCGTCGATCGACTCGTACACAGCGCGCCAGGGCTTCTTCGGCACCTTCTGGAAGCAGGGTGTCTTCGCTCTCATCGGGGTGCCGCTGATGCTCGTCATCTCGCGGCTGCCGATCCGGTTCTGGAAGCGCTGGGGCTGGCTGGCGCTGGCCGGGGGAGTCATCCTGCAGCTCCTGGTGCTCTTCACGCCGCTCGGCATCACGGTCGGTGGCAACCTGAACTGGTTGAACGTCGCCGGCGTGAGCCTGCAGCCCTCCGAACTCATCAAGCTCGGCCTCGTCATCTGGATGGGCGTCATCCTCGCGAAGAAGCAGCGCTATCTGCACCTCTGGGGGCATGTCGCGATCCCCGTCCTGCCGGTGGCCGGCGGGGCAGTGCTGCTCGTCATGCTCGGCGGCGACCTCGGCACCGTGATGATCATGGCCGGCCTGCTCTTCGGCGCCCTCTTCTTCGCCGGCATCCGGCTCCGGATGTTCATCATCCCCGTGATCCTCGGCGGGATCGCGATCGCGCTCATCGCGGCCTCGAGTTCGAGCCGGGTCTCCCGCATCGGCAGCTTTCTGAGCGAAGGCTGCACCGACTACTCGGGCGAGTGCTGGCAGACCCAGCACGGGCTCTTCGCCCTCGCCAACGGCGGCTTCTTCGGTGTCGGCCTCGGCAACTCGAAGGCCAAGTGGTCGTGGCTGCCGGCCGCCGACAACGACTTCATCTTCGCCATCATCGGCGAGGAGCTCGGAATGATCGGGGCGCTCGTCGTGATCGCGCTGTTCGTCGCGCTGGCCATCGCGTTCCTCCGCATCGTGCGGTCGTCGAAGGACATGTTCTCGAAGGTCGTCTCCGGCTCGGTCATGGTCTGGATCATCAGCCAGGCCTTCGTGAACATCGCCGTCGTGCTGGGGGTGATCCCGGTTCTCGGCGTGCCTCTCCCGCTCATCTCCTCGGGCGGTTCGGCGCTGATCACCACCCTCATCGCGATCGGGGTGGTGCTCTCGATCGCTCGCGGGCAGACGAAGGAGACCGCGAGCGATCCGGATGCCGGTGCCCTCCTGGCACCGGGTTCGGTGTCCCTCGCCTCCCGTCGACGCACGGTGCGCCCGAAGTGACCACCTATCTGCTGGCCGGCGGCGGCACAGCGGGCCACGTGAACCCGCTGCTCGCCACGGCCGATGAACTGCGCCGCCGTGACCCCGGCGCCGAGATCGTGGTCGTCGGAACCGCAACGGGCCTCGAGGCACGCCTCGTGCCGGAGCGCGGCTACGAGCTCGTGACCATCGCCAAGCTTCCGTTCCCCCGCAGGCCGAACCGTGCGGCCATCTCGTTCCCGAATGCGCTCCGCGGTGTCATCGGCGACCTCACCCGGCTGATTCGGGAGCGCCGCGTCGACGTGGTCGTCGGTTTCGGGGGCTACGCTGCCGCGCCGGCGTATCTCGCGGCGCGGCGCGCGAAGGTGCCGCTGGTCATCCATGAGGCGAACGCCCGGCCGGGGCTCGCGAACCGTCTCGGTGCGCGGTTCACCCCGTTCGTCGGGTTGGCGTTCCGCGCGGGGACACTGCCGCACGGGCGCTTCGTGGGGATGCCGCTCCGCCGTGAGATCCAGGCGCTCGTCGGAGGGCCGAAGGCCGCGGCCCGCGCCGAGGCCCTCACACTCTTCGACCTCGATGCCGACCGGCCCGTGCTGCTCGTGACCGGTGGCTCGCTCGGTGCGGCGCAGATCAACGGGAGCATCTTCGCGGCCGCTGCTGACATCGCCCGGGCGGGCTGGCAGGTGCTGCACATCACCGGCAACCGGTCGGAGCTGGTCGACCCGGGCATCCCGGGCTACCGGATGCTCCGCTACTGCGACCGGATGGAGCTCGCCCTCGCGGCAGCCGATCTCGCCGTCTCGCGCGCGGGGGCGGCGACCGTCTCCGAACTGGCGGCGCTCGGGGTTCCGAGCGTGCTGGTGCCCTACGCCGTCGGAAACGGCGAGCAGCGCTTCAACGCGGTCGACCTCGTCGAAGCGGGCGGCGCCGTGCTGGTGCGCGACGCGGATTTCACGCCGGAATGGATCCGGTCCTCCCTCCTGCCGCTGCTCGGCGACCGGGCCCGCATCGACGACATGGCCGCTGCCGCGCTCGGCGCCGGAGTGACGGACGGGTCGGCCCGAACCGTCGACCTGATCGAAGAAGCCCTGAAGGGCGCGTAACGTTGTCTATTCGCAGAACGACAGGATGCACAGCGTGATCAAACCCGATCTGACCCTCGAGATCCCGGCAGAACTCGGTGCCGTGCACTTCGTCGGCATCGGCGGGGCGGGCATGAGCGGTATCGCACGCCTGTTCCTCGCGGCGGGTGTGACCGTGACGGGTTCCGACCGCACCGACTCGAAGACGGCCGAGAAGCTCCGCGCGCTCGGCGCCACCGTGCACATCGGCCACGACGCCGCGAACCTCGGCGACGCCGACACTCTCGTCGTCACCAGCGCGCTCTGGCCCGACAATCCCGAGCTCGTGCTCGCCCAGCAGCGCGGCCTGCCGGTGCTCCACCGGTCGCAGGCGCTGGCCTGGCTCGTGAACCGTCGCCGGCTGATCTCGGTCGCCGGCGCGCACGGCAAGACCACGTCGACCGGGATGATCGTCACCGCCCTCCTCGGCCTCGGAGCCGAACCCAGCTTCGTCAACGGCGGCGTCATCTCCGCCCTCGGCACCAGCTCGGCCTGGGGTGAGGGCGAGCTGTTCGTGCTGGAGGCCGACGAGTCCGACGGCTCGTTCCTGCTCTACGACACCGCCGTGGCGCTCATCACCAACGTGGACCCCGACCACCTCGACCACTACGGATCGGTCGAAGCCGTCGAGGATGCCTTCGTGACCTTCGCCGACGAGGCCTCCGAGCTCGTGGTGGTCTCCTCCGACGACCCGGGGGCGCTGCGGGTCGCCTCCCGGCTCACCGCTTCGCGGGTGCTCTCGTTCGGGTTCGCCGCGGGCGCCGACGTGAGACTGCACTCCGTCGTCACGGCCGGGCCGGTGGCGTTCGCTGTCGACTACCTCGGGCAGACGTACGCCGGGAGCCTCCAGGTTCCGGGCATCCACAACGCCCTGAATGCGGCGGGGGCCTTCGCGGTTCTCGTCGGACTCGGCTTCGAGCCGGCCGCTGTGCTCTCGTCGCTTGCTCCGTTCGACGGAACGGGCCGCCGCTTCGAACTGCACGACACCGTGCGGGGCGTGAGCGTCTACGACGACTACGCCCACCACCCGACGGAGGTGGATGCCGCACTCACCGCCGCGCGCACCGTCGTCGGTGAGGGGCGGATCATCGCCGTGCACCAGCCACACCTCTACAGCCGCACGCAGTTGCTCGCGGGGGAGTTCGCCGAGACGCTCGAGCGCACGGCCGACTTCACCGTGGTGCTCGACGTCTGCGGCGCACGTGAGGACCCGGTGCCCGGGGTGACGGGGGAGACCGTCTCGTCGCGCTTCGCGGACTCCTCGCATGTCGCCTACATCTCCGACTGGCAGGAGGCGGCGGACTTCACAGCCTCCATCACCCGCCCCGGGGACTTCGTGGTGACGCTCGGCTGTGGAGACGTGAACCTCATCGTGCCTCAGCTGCTCGCCTCCCTCGCCGCGGTGCCTGCTGAGTCGGCGAATGCCGGCGCGGCTGCCGATGCAGGCGCGAGCGCGGGCGCGGCTTCAGGTGCCGGCGCGGCTGCCGGTGCCGATCCAGGCGCGGACGCCGGTGCAGGCACCGCTGCCGTCGCGCCCGCAGACGGGCCCGACGCCTGACGTGGGCAGCCGATGAAGCGCCCCAACGCAGTGACCCCGCCGCCGAGCGTCGCGCCGCCGACCTCGCGGGTCGCGCCGCCGGCACCGCCGGCCGCGCCCGCCAAGCCGCGCACAGCGGCCTTGTCCTCGCGCGTCGCGCCCGAGGCGCCGGGCTCCCCGCCGCGCCCGACCACCCCTCCCGCGACTTCCAAGCGTCGCGGCGCGAAGTCGGTCGCAGCCGGCGCAGTCGATGCGCCGCACACGGTCGCCCCCGCACCCGCCGCCCCGCCGATCTCGATGACGCGCGTCAAGCCGGCCCCGCCCGCGACAAGCACTCCCGCCCCGCCCGCACTCGCGCCCCCCGCGCCCCCGGCCCCGCCCACCCCCGCGCCCCCCACCCCCGACCACGATCGAGGGGGCACTTCGGGCCCCAATGGCCGCGAAGCAGGGCCGAAACTGCCCATTCGACTGGCGGAGGGGAGTGACGCGAGCGGGCAGCGCGGCGGCGCCGACGGGCGGTCGGCGAAGAGCGCGCTCCGGGCGGCCGCCCGCCGACGCCGCCGGGTCGAGCAGCAGGAGGCTCGCCGCTTCACCGAGCGGAGTCGCCGCCGGCGTCTCACCTGGATCGTCTCGCTCGGCGCCCTCGCCGCGCTCGTGCTCGTGGTGCTGTTCACGGCCTACTCTCCGGTGTTCGCCGTGCGGGCGATCACCGTGCAGGGCACCTCGCGGATCGATGCCGCCCAGGTGCAGTCCGCTCTCGCCGACCAGGTCGGCAAGCCGCTCGCCCTCGTGGACTTCGGCCGGATGGAGTCCGAGCTCGCCGGCTTTCCGCTCATCCAGAGCTACTCCACGGAGTCCTCCCTGCCGAACACCCTGATCGTGAGGATCGTCGAACGGCAGCCCGTCGCACAGATCACCGCGGCGGCCGGTGGATTCGACCTGATCGACCCCGCAGGTGTCGTCGTCTCGCACAGCGACGCCCGGCAGGCCGGTTTCCCGGTCATCGACACGGCGGCCTCGGCGGTCGGCAGTGCTGGCTTCATCGGCGCGACCGCCGTGCTCCGGGCGATGCCGGCCGATCTGCTCGCCAAGGTCGACACGATCAGCGCGGCCACCCCCGACTCGGTCTCGTTCACGCTCTCCGGTGCCGGCCAGAAGGTCGTCTGGGGCAGCGACGCGAACTCGACCCTGAAGGCGAAGGTGCTCGACAAGCTGATCGGCACGCAGGATGCGGAGAAGTCGCTGACCTACGACGTCTCGAGCCCGGAGAGCCCCGTCGTCTCCGGCTGATCAGCCTCCCCAGCCGACCTGCACGTCCGATTCGCCGTGCAACATGCGACACGCCAAAGCGCGTTACGGGTGTGTTGCCGCATCGCGCCTAGGTTGATCAAAAGAAATACATACTCAGCATAACATTAACTCTCAACTTGAGCTTGAGACCCGGAGGCCGGACGTGACATCGAACCAGAACTACCTCGCCGTGATCAAAGTGGTCGGCATCGGTGGCGGCGGCGTGAATGCCGTCAACCGGATGATCGAACTCGGCCTTCGCGGAGTCGAATTCATCGCCATCAACACCGACGCCCAGGCGCTGCTGATGAGCGACGCCGACGTGAAGCTCGACGTGGGCCGTGAGCTCACCCGTGGCCTCGGTGCCGGGGCCGACCCCGAAGTCGGTCGCCGCGCCGCCGAAGACCACGCCGAAGAGATCGAAGAGGCCCTCGCCGGGGCCGACATGGTCTTCGTCACCGCCGGTGAGGGTGGTGGCACCGGAACCGGTGGTGCCCCTGTCGTCGCCCGCATCGCCAAGTCGATCGGCGCGCTCACCATCGGTGTCGTCACGAAGCCCTTCGGTTTCGAGGGCAAGCGCCGCATGGCCCAGGCCGAAGACGGCGTCGCGACCCTGAAGAACGAGGTCGACACCCTCATCGTCGTGCCGAACGATCGCCTGCTCGAGATCAGCGACCGCGGCATCAGCATGCTGGAGGCCTTCTCGACGGCCGACCAGGTGCTGCTCGCCGGTGTGCAGGGCATCACCGACCTGATCACCACCCCGGGTCTCATCAACCTCGACTTCGCCGACGTCAAGAGTGTCATGCAGGGTGCAGGATCAGCGCTCATGGGCATCGGATCGGCGAGGGGAGCCGACCGCGCCATCAAGGCCGCAGAGCTCGCCGTCGCCTCCCCGCTCCTCGAGGCGAGCATCGAGGGCGCCCACGGCGTGCTCCTCTCCATCCAGGGCGGATCGAACCTCGGCATCTTCGAGATCAACGACGCCGCGAAGCTCGTGCAGGACGCGGTGCACCCCGAGGCCAACATCATCTTCGGTGCCGTCATCGACGACACCCTGGGCGACGAGGTGCGGGTCACCGTCATCGCGGCCGGCTTCGACACGGCCGAGACCATCGCCGATGCGGCCGCCAAGCGCGGCTTCACGGTGCCGAACGACGCGAGCGACCTGTTCGCCGGGGCCGGCGCGGGAGCGGGTTCAGGATCGGGTTCCGCGGGCGCACCGGCCGCCCCGCCGACCCGCCGTGACCGTGCGGAGGAGCCGCAGTCCTCCGCAGCCTCCTGGGCGCAGAACCCGGAGCACAGCCTCACCGGCACGGCCCAGCTCGACCCGGCCTCGGACGACGACGACTCCGATCTCGACGTCCCCGACTTCCTGAAGTAGCAGCCATCGCAGAGAGCACCGTGCCGGACGAGGGCGGGCCGGGCCTCACGGCTCGGCTCGCCCTCGTCCGTGCATCCATCGCCGGGGCGGCGGATGCCGCGGGCCGGAGTGTCGACGACCTGACCCTGATCGCCGTGACGAAGTTCCACGACGCCGCGCTGCTCCGCGACCTCGCCGCCCTCGGGATCACAGATTTCGGCGAGAGCCGACACCAGGAGGCCCGCGAGAAGGCGCGCGAACTCGCCGACCTCGACGTCACCTGGCATTTCATCGGCCAGCTGCAGAGCAAGAAGGCCAGGCAGGTCGCCGAGTACGCCAGCGTCATCCACTCGGTCGACCGTGCGTCGCTCGCCGACCTGCTCGCCTCTGAGGAGCGGGAGGCGGACGGAACGCGGATCGGCTGTTTCGTTCAGGTCAACCTCACGCCGGATCCCGATCGCGGGGGCGTCAGGCCCGAGGATGCCGTGGCCCTCGCCGAACATATCGAGACGCTCCCCGGGCTCGATCTCCGGGGGGTGATGGCCGTCGCGCCGAACGAGGGCGAACCCCGCGCGGCCTTCGCCCAGCTGCGGAGCATCTCCGACGCCGTTCGGGCCAGTGTGCCCCGGGCATCCGCCATCTCTGCGGGCATGTCGAACGACTTCGCCGAAGCGATCGCCGAGGGCGCGACACACCTACGGATCGGTTCCGCAATCACCGGAATCCGACCGGCGCGCGGTTAATCTCTACGTAGGCACCCGAACATCCAACCCGGAGGAAGACATGGCCAATCCACTACGCAAGACGATGGTCTACCTCGGGCTTGCCGATGAAGAGCTCGAGTACGAAGACACGCAGGCTGCCCCTGTGGCGCACGTCGCCCACCCGCAGGCCACCCAGGCACCCGTCGAGCGTGCGGTCGCCCCGGCTCGCGAACACACCTCCCGGGCCGAGTCGAACTCCGGTCGTGCCCCGGTGACCCCACTCCGTCGAACCACGACTCCCAAAGAGGCGGCCCCGCTCGAAATGAATGAAATCCTCACCGTCCACCCGAAGCAGTACAAAGACGCGCAGATCATCGCCGAAAGCTTCCGCGAGGGAATCCCCGTGATCATCAACCTGTCGCAGATGACGGATGCCGACGCGCGGAGACTCATCGACTTCGCAGGTGGCCTCTCCCAGGGCCTCTACGGCAAGATCGAACGGGTCACCAGCAAGGTCTTCCTGCTCTCCCCGTCGCACGTATCCGTGTCCGGTGAGGCCCAGACCGACGCACGCACAGAATCTTCCTTCTTCGTCCAGTCATAATTGACGGGTGGGTTCACTCGTAGCAATCATCGCGACCGTCGTCTATCTGGCGCTGCTCCTCTTCTTCTTCGTGATGTGGGGCAGGTTCATCCTCGACCTCGTTCGGAGTTTCCAGCGTCAGTGGCGGCCCCAGGGTGCCGTCCTGGTGCTCGCTGAGGTTGCCTACACGGTGACCGATCCGCCGATCAGGTTCTTCCGGCGGTTGATACCGCCGCTCAGGATCGGACCGGTCGCCTTCGATTTCGGCTGGACCATCGTGATGCTTCTCGTGATCATCCTGTTGTCCGTGGCCAATTACGCGCGGGTGATTGCCGCTTGATCGCGTGTCGCATGTATCGTAGTTGCTGAAACGCCAAAACGTTCCCTAGACAGCCTCTGGGTTCCCTAGACAGTCACAAGTAATAAAGGTGGAAGAACATGCCGTTAACTCCGGAAGAAGTTGTTAACAAGCGCTTCTCGCAAACCCAGTTTCGGGCCGGTTACGACCAGGACGAGGTCGATGACTTCCTCGACGAGGTCGTAGTCGAGCTTCGTCGCCTGATTGCCGAGAACGAAGAGCTCCGCGCGGGGATCGTCCCGAGTGCCGCGCCTGTTGCTGCCACGAGCGCGACTGCCGCCAGCGAAGAGGCTGCACCGGCCGAGCCCGCAGCAGAGGTCAGCGAGCAGACGGCTGTCGTCGACCTGGTCAAGGAGGCTCCGGCCGAGACGCCCGAGCCCATCTCGGCTCCCGTCGCCGCCGCACCGACCACCGTCGGTGACCCCGAAGACGCCGCAAGCACCACCAGCCTGCTGCAGCTCGCCCGCCGCCTGCACGACGAGCACGTCAAGGAGGGCTCCGACAAGCGCGCCGCCCTCATCGAGGAGGGCCAGGCCACGGCCAACCGCCTCGTCGCAGAGGCCGAGGCGAAGCAGCGCACCGAGCTCGCCAAGCTGAACCAGGAGAAGGCCGGCATCGAGCACCGCATCGATGAGCTCCGCACCTTCGAGAAGGAGTACCGCCAGAAGCTGCGCGGCTACATCGAGAGCCAGCTCAGCGACCTCGACTCCTCCGGCGAGAGTGCTCCCGCCGGCAGCTTCCAGGGCTTTGGAGCCTGAGCACGAGGCGACAGCCCCGAACCTCGACGCCGGAGTCACCCCAGAGGTGACTCCGGCCGAGGGCCGATCGAGAACGATCAGTGTTCGCGCACTGGTCGTTCTCGTGGTTGTGGCGGTTGTCGTCCTCGCCATCGACCAGGGTGCCAAAGCGCTCGTCGTCGCCAACCTTCCACTGAACGAGTACGTCCCTGTGCTGGGAGACGTTCTGCAGTTCTTCTACGTGACCAACTCCGGCGCCGCGTTCTCGATCGGCAACGCCTACACCTGGATCTTCTCGATCCTCGCGGCCGCTGTCGTCGTCTTCATCGTCTGGTTCGCCCGGCGCATCCGCTCCCTCGGCTGGGCCGTGGTCTTCGGGCTCCTGCTCGGCGGAGTGCTCGGAAACCTCGGCGACCGGCTGTTCCGCGAACCGGGGTTCGGAGTGGGCCACGTGGTCGACTTCGTCAAGATCCCGTTGCTTCCCGCGATCTTCAATCTCGCCGACACGGCGATCTGCGCGGCGATGGTCGTCTTCCTTGTCCTCACGATCCGGGGAATCGGACTTGACGGGCGTCGTGCTGCTCGGCAGGAGCCGTCTGGTGCGTCGGATGTCGCGGCCGACCCTGTCGCAGAGAAAACCGACTGACGTGGAATCCCGTCAACTCCCGGTGCCCGACGGCCTCGACGGCGAACGTGTGGACGCCGCGCTGGCCAAACTGATGGGCTTCTCCCGCAGCTTCGCCGCCGACGTGGTCGAGGCCGGCGGAGTGAGCGTCGACGGGCGCGTCGTCGGCAAGTCCGACCGGCTCCGGCAGGGGACCTGGCTCGAAGTGAACTGGGCACCGAAACAGGAGCTGCGCATCGAACCGACGCCGGTCGAGAATCTCACGATCATCCACGACGACGACGACATCGTCGTGGTGGACAAGCCCGTCGGGGTCGCCGCGCACCCCTCCGTCGGCTGGACCGGCCCCACCGTTCTCGGTGCCCTCGCCGCCGCCGGCTTCCGCATCTCGACCTCGGGCGCCGCCGAGCGCGCCGGCATCGTGCACCGCCTCGACGCCGGTACCAGCGGGCTGATGGTCGTCGCGAAGAGCGAAGACGCCTACACCTGGCTGAAGCGGCTCTTCCATGACCGCGAGGTCGACAAGATCTACCACGCCGTCGTACAGGGGCACCCCGATCCCCTCGCCGGCACCATCGATGCGCCCATCGGTCGCCACCCGCGCTCCGACTGGAAGTTCGCGGTGGTGGCGTCGGGCAAGCCGAGCGTCACGCACTACGAGACACTCGAAGCGTTCCCGAGCGCGTCGCTGCTCGAGATCCACCTCGAGACCGGCCGCACGCACCAGATCCGCGTGCACATGGCCGCTCAGCGGCACCCGTGCGTCGGGGATGCGATGTACGGCGCCGATCCGACGATCTCGGCCCGTCTCGGGCTCAGCCGGCAGTGGCTGCACGCCCTGAAACTCGGCTTCGTGCATCCGGCATCGCGGGAGTATGTGCAGTTCTCCTCGACCTATCCGGCCGACCTGCAGCACGCGCTCGACACCCTCGGCACCGACTGAATGTCGGCGGGCTGAGGCTAAACTGGTGACCTCAACCTCTAGCTAGTCGGAGAAGATTTGTCACCCGCGTCCGATTCGTTCGTTCATCTCCACGTGCACTCCGAGTACTCCATGCTCGATGGCGCCGCACGTGTGAAACCCCTGATCGAGGCGGCCGTCGAGCAGGGGATGCCCGCTGTCGCCGTCACCGACCACGGCAACGTCTTCGGTGCCTTCGACTTCTGGAAGACGGCGACCGACGCCGGCATCAAGCCCATCATCGGCACAGAGGCCTACATCACGCCGGGCACGCACCGCGGAGACAAGACCAGGGTCAAATGGGGCGGCCCGAACTCGGGGCGCGACGATGTCTCGGGTTCGGGTGCGTACACGCACATGACGCTCCTGAGCGAGAACACGGCCGGGATGCACAACCTTTTCCGGCTCTCCTCGCGGGCGTCGCTCGAGGGCTACTACTTCAAGCCACGCATGGACAGGGAACTGCTCTCGCAGTACTCGAAGGGCCTCATCGCGACCACCGGGTGCCCGTCGGGCGAGGTGCAGACGCGCCTCCGCCTCGGGCAGTACGACGAGGCCGTGAAGGCCGCATCCGACTACCGCGACATCTTCGGTGCCGAGAACTACTTCGCCGAGATCATGGACCATGGGCTCGGCATCGAGCGCCAGATCATGGGCGACCTGCTGCGGCTCGCGAAGCAGCTCGACCTGCCGCTGGTCGCCACGAACGACCTGCACTACACGCACGCCCACGACGCGACATCTCATGCCGCCCTGCTCTGTGTGCAGTCTGGGTCGACGCTGAGCGACCCGAACCGGTTCAAGTTCGACGCCGATGAGTTCTACCTGAAGACCGCTGCGGAGATGCGGCAGATCTTCCGCGATCATCCGGAGGCCTGCGACAACACCCTGCTGATCGCTGAGCGCTGCGAAGTGAAGTTCGACACGTCGGCGAGCTACATGCCGCGCTACCCCGTGCCCGCCGGTGAGACCGAGGACACCTGGTTCATCCAGGAGGTCGAGAAGGGGCTCGTCGACCGCTACCCGCTGGGCATCCCGTCGGATGTGCGCGCCCGGGCCGACTACGAGGTCGGTGTCATCGTGCAGATGGGGTTCCCCGGCTACTTCCTGGTGGTGGCCGACTTCATCAACTGGTCGAAGAACAACGGCATCCGGGTCGGGCCCGGCCGTGGATCCGGTGCCGGCTCGATGGTGGCGTACGCGATGCGCATCACCGACCTCGACCCGATCCGCCACGGCCTGATCTTCGAGCGGTTCCTGAACCCGGATCGCGTCTCGATGCCCGACTTCGACGTCGACTTCGACGACCGGCGCCGCGGCGAGGTCATCCGGTACGTGACCGACAAGTACGGCGACGAGCGCGTCGCCCAGATCGTGACCTACGGCACCATCAAGGCGAAGCAGGCGCTGAAGGACAGCTCGCGCGTGCTCGGCTTCCCGTTCGGCATGGGGGAGAAGCTCACCAAGGCGATGCCGCCGCCCATCATGGGCAAGGACATCCCCCTCTCGGGCATCTTCGACACGGCGCATCCGCGGTTCAAGGAGGCGTCGGATGTGCGCGCCGTCATCGAGGCCGACCCCGAGGCCCGCACGGTGTTCGAGACGGCCGTCGGCATCGAGAACCTGAAGCGCCAGTGGGGCGTGCATGCGGCCGGTGTGATCATGTCGAGCGATCCGCTGATCGACATCATCCCGATCATGAAGCGCGAGCAGGACGGCCAGATCGTCACGCAGTTCGACTATCCGGCCTGCGAGTCGCTCGGGCTGATCAAGATGGACTTCCTGGGGCTTCGAAACCTCACGATCATCGACGACGCGCTCGACAACATCGAGTCGAACCGGGGTTTCCGGCCGGTGCTCGAAGAGCTGGAACTGGATGACGTCCCGGCCTACGAACTTCTGGCGAGGGGCGACACGCTCGGGGTCTTCCAGCTCGACGGCGGGCCCATGCGCGGGCTCCTCCGGCTGATGAAGCCCGACAACTTCGAGGATATCTCGGCGATCCTCGCGCTCTACCGGCCGGGGCCGATGGGTGCCGACTCGCACACCAACTACGCGCTCCGCAAGAACGGGCTGCAGCAGGTCACGCCGATCCATCCGGAGCTCGAAGAGCCGCTCCGGGAGGTGCTCGGGCAGACCTACGGCCTGATCGTCTACCAGGAGCAGGTCATGTCGATCGCGCAGAAGCTCGGCGGGTTCACGCTCGCCCAGGCCGACCTGCTGCGGCGGGCGATGGGCAAGAAGAAGAAGAGCGAGCTCGACAAGCAGTACGAGGGCTTCTCGAAGGGGATGAACGACAACGGCTACTCGAACGCGGCCGTCAAGACACTGTGGGACATCCTGCTGCCCTTCTCGGACTACGCGTTCAACAAGGCGCACTCCGCGGCCTACGGCGTCATCTCGTACTGGACCGCCTACCTCAAGGCCCACTACCCGGCCGAGTACATGGCGGCGCTGCTGACGTCGGTGGGCGACTCGAAGGACAAGTCGGCGATCTACCTGAACGAGTGCCGGCGCATGAACATCACCGTGCTGCCGCCGGATGTGAACGAGTCGATCGGGTTCTTCGCCGCCGTCGGCGAGGACATCCGGTTCGGCATGGGCGCTGTTCGGAACGTCGGTTTCGCCGTGGTCGACCACATCATCGAGGCGCGGAAGTCCAAGGGCGCCTTCACGTCGTTCCACGACTTCCTGCAGAAGATCCCGCTGGCGGCGACCAACAAGCGCACGATCGAGTCTCTGATCAAGGCGGGAGCGTTCGACTCGCTGGGCGACACCCGCCGGGCGCTGGTGGAGATCCACGAGTCCGCGGTCGAGGCGGCTGTGAGCGAGAAGAGGGCCGAAGCGAACGGCCAGGTCGGCTTCGACTTCGACTCACTCTGGGATGCCCCGCAGGACAACCGGCAGGTGCCCGACCGGCCGGAGTGGTCCAAGCGCGACAAGCTCGCCTTCGAGCGCGACATGCTCGGGCTGTATGTGTCCGATCATCCGCTCGCCGGGCTTGAGATCGCCCTCGCCAAACACGCGTCGACGACCATCACCGACATGCTGACCTCGGAGCACACGGCCGACGGTGACACCGTCGTGATCGCCGGGCTGATCACGAACGTGCAGCACCGGGTCGCCCGGAATTCCGGCAACCAGTACGGATCGATCGTGGTGGAGGACTTCGGCGGCGAGGTCACGGCCATGTTCATGGGCAAGGCTTACCAGGAGTTCTCGCCGGCCCTCACGAACGACTCGATCGTGGTGCTGCGGGGGCGCGTGTCGATTCGGGATGACGGGATGAACCTGCACGCGTTCAGCCTGTTCACCCCCGACCTCGGCAACGCCGACGGGGGCGGGCCGATCGAGATCTCGATGGCCGACGCCCGGGCCACGACGGAGACGGTGCAGGCGCTGAACGACGTGCTGATCAGGCACTCCGGTGACAACGAGGTGCGGTTGAAGCTCCTGAAGGGCGGAACCGCGCGCGTGTTCGAGATCCCGTACCGCGTGCGCGTCACGGCCGACCTCTACGGCGAGCTGAAGTCGCTCCTCGGCCCCGCCTGCCTCCTCTGACCCCCGCCCGCCCGCTCCCCGCCCCCGCGCAGCCTCGGCTCGCCACCGCGTGCTTCCAATCGAGTGGGCACTTCGGGCCCTCATCCCCAGATTTCGGGGCCCGAACTGCCCACTCGATGTGGTGGCGGGGCGGTGGTGGCGAACGGGGCGAGGGCGGGGAGGGCGGGTTGGTAGAATCGGGGGGCCATGATGCAGACCATTGACTTGCGGGGCATGAACCCGTCGCGTGCCCAGTTGCTCGACCTCGTTCCGCGTGCCGTGACCGACGTGGGGGTCGCCGCGGAGGCGGCCGCCGCGCTCATCGAGGCCGTTCGGGCCGACGGCAGTGCGGCGCTCCGAGCGCAGGCGGCCCGGTTCGACGGGGGAGAGGCTCCGAGCATCCGCGTTCCGCAGAGCGAGATCGACGATGCTGTCGACGCGCTGGCTCCGGATGTGCGTGACGCACTCGAAGGGGCCATCGGGCGTGTGCGGCAGGCCACCGCTGCGCAGATCCCGCCCGCCGCGACGACGTCGCTCGGCGACGGTGCGATCGTGGAGCAGCGCTGGCAGCCGGTCGACCGGGTCGGGCTGTACGTGCCGGGCGGCAAGGCGGTCTACCCGTCGAGTGTGGTGATGAACGTCGTGCCGGCGCAGGCCGCCGGAGTTCCGTCGATCGCGCTCGTGTCACCCCCGCAGAGGGAATTCGGCGGGCGGGTGCACCCGACCATCCTGGGGGCCGCCGGCCTCCTCGGCATCACCGAGGTCTATGCGATGGGCGGCGCGGGCGCGATCGGCGCGCTCGCCTACGGCGTGGCCGACCTCGGGCTCGAGCCCGTGCAGGTCATCACCGGACCGGGCAATGTCTACGTGGCAGCGGCCAAGCGCCTCGTGCGGGGCCGCACCGGCATCGATTCGGAGGCCGGACCCACCGAGATCCTCATCATCGCCGACCAGACGGCCGACCCCGGATTCGTGGCCGCCGACCTCGTGAGCCAGGCCGAGCACGACGAACTCGCGGCGGCCGTGCTCGTCACGACCTCCCCGGCCTTCGCAGATGAAGTTCGAGTTGAACTTGAAGCTCTGGCGGCTGCGACGCCGCACTCTGCACGTGTGCTCGTCGCGCTGAACGGACAGCAGTCGGCGGTCGTGCTGGTCGACGACCTCGCCGCGGCGGCGCGCTTCAGCGACGCGTACGGGCCGGAGCACCTGGAGATCCAGACGGCATCGGACGACGACGTGGTGGCGAGCATCCACAGCGCCGGCGCCATCTTCGTGGGGTCGTACTCGCCCGTGAGCCTCGGGGACTACCTCGCCGGCTCCAACCACGTGCTGCCGACCGGTGGCCAGTCGCGCTTCTCGTCGGGGCTCGGGGCGTACACGTTCCTGCGTCCCCAGCAGGTCATCCGGTACTCGCGCGGGGCGCTGTCGGAGGTGGCCGGGCGCATCCACGCTCTCGCTACCAGCGAGAACCTCCCCGCGCACGCCGAGGCCGTGGCGGCGCGCTTCCCCCGCGCGTAGCGCCCCCGCCCCCCAATCGTTCTCTCGACCTTCCCGTTTGCGCGGGGGCGCGGAGCGCGGAACGCGGAAGGGGTGCGACGCGGTAAACTCGACGCACCATGTATTGCCCGTACTGCCGGTACCCCGATTCCCGCGTCGTCGACTCGCGCACGTCCGACGACGGTGTCGCCATCCGCCGCCGCCGCCAGTGCCCCGACTGCGGACGCCGCTTCAGCACCACCGAGACCGCGAGTCTCAGCGTCATCAAGCGGAGTGGCGTCGTCGTGCCATTCAGCCGCGAGAAGATCATGAACGGCGTGCGGAAGGCCTGCCAGGGCCGGCCCGTCACCGACTCCGATCTCGCGGTGCTCGCGCAGCGGGTGGAGGAGACCGTCCGCTCGACCGGCGCGGCACAGGTCGAGGCGAACGACATCGGACTTGCCATCCTGCAGCCCCTCCGCGAGCTCGACGAGGTCGCGTACCTCCGCTTCGCGAGCGTCTACCAGGCCTTCGACTCCCTCGACGACTTCGAGGCTGCTATCACTCTGCTGCGGGTCGAGCACGCCGAGGCTCCGGATGACCGGCAGGGCCGCCCCGCAGCATCCGGTGCCACAGCCAAGCCCGCCACTTCGAACGCGGCCGCCACCGCCCGGCCCGAGTAGCGGTGCCGGTGTACCACCTCCTGTTCCGGCACATCCTGTCGCGCCTCGATCCCGAGCGGGCGCACCATCTGGCCTTCGAGGTGATCCGCGGCCTGCCGCGCACCCGCCTCGGGTCGGTCGTGCGGCGCTTCACCGCGCCGGATCCCTCGCTCGCCGTGCACACGCTCGGGCTCGTCTTTGACTCGCCGTTCGGCGTCGCGGCGGGGTTCGACAAGGATGGCCGCGCCATCATCGGGCTCGGGATGCTCGGTTTCAGTCACGTCGAGATCGGCACCCTCACGGCGAAGGCCCAGCCCGGCAACGAGCGTCCGCGGCTGTTCCGGCTCGTCGCCGACCGTGCCGTCATCAACCGGATGGGCTTCAACAACGGGGGAGCGGGCCCCGCTGCCCTGCGCGTCGCGCGCACCTCATCGGCGCCGTACCGCCCCATCGTCGGCATCAACATCGGCAAGAGCCGCGTGGTCGACGTCGACAACGCCATCGACGACTACCGCTCGAGCGCCCGCGCGCTGGCTCCTGTCGCCGACTACCTCGTCGTGAACGTCAGCTCGCCGAACACCCCCGGGCTGCGTGGTCTGCAGGAGCTCGACAAGCTGGCCCCCCTGCTCACCGCCGTGCGCGAGGAGGCGGGCGCCGTTCCGCTGCTCGTGAAGATCGCTCCCGACCTCAGCGACGACGAGGTGCGCCGCATCTCCGAACTAGCTGTGACGCTCGGGCTCGACGGCATCATCGCCACGAACACCACGATCTCGCGGGACGGGCTCCGCACCGATCCGCGCGTCGTCGCCGCCGCGGGTGCGGGTGGGCTGTCCGGGCCGCCGGTCGCCGCTCGCTCCCTCGAAGTGCTGAAGCTCGTGCGATCCGTCGTTCCGGCGGAGCTCTGCGTGATCTCGGTCGGCGGCATCGAGACGGCGGATGACGTGGCCGAACGCCTCGCCGCCGGGGCCACCCTCGTGCAGGGCTACACCGCGTTCCTCTACCGGGGTCCGCTCTGGGCCCGGCAGGTCAACCGCGGCCTCGCCGCGCTCCGCGCCGCGGAACACTGACGCCCTCGACTTCATCCCGCCCGGGCAGGGGGTTCCGCCACCGATTGTCGCTTCCGCGCCTGCGCGCGCCGTAGCGGAAGCGACAACAGGTAGCGCTTCAGAAGCAACCGGTGGGCGCCGGTCACCGACGACCGGCGCGCCGGGGCGCGGCGAGCCGGCTAGCTCGGGGTCTGCCCGCGCTTCACCTGCGGCTTCGGCAGGCGCATCGGGCGCAGCTGCAGGGCGCGCATCGCGCCGTACCAGCGAAGGCCCCGGTCGAGCGTGCCGTACTTCGCCCGCAGGCGCTTGTTGATGCGGTTGCCCATCAGGTAGATGTCGAGTGCGACGATGATCACGAACGCATAGAGCACCAGCGTCAGGTACGTCTGGATCTGCGGGTTCGGAACCAGCTGCAGCAGGATGATGCCGAACACCGCCGGGATCACGATCTCGCCGATGCTGAACCGCGAATCCACGAAGTCGCGCACGAACCGTCGCTGCACTCCCTTGTCGCGGGCGAGCAGGTACTTCTCCTCGCCTGCCGCCATGCCGATGCGGGCCCGCTCACGGTCGACCGAGTTCTGCGTCTTCGCCGACCGTGCCGCCTCCTTGCGATCGCTCGGTACCAGTGGCTTCTTGCGGGCCGCCTCCTGCTCACGGCGGGTGGGCGTCGGTGCACCCTTGCCCGAACCGGCCTGTCGGAGCCGCGTTGCCGTCTGCTCGGCTGTCTCGGTCGGGGCGGCGGGTGTTTGGCGCTTGAACACAATCAGTCCTTGAGTCACGCGGGCGGCGGATACTGCCTGCCTTCTAAGATTACCCGTATGACCGAGCAACAGGGCACGTCCGACCGCCAGCACACAGCATCGAGCGAGCGTGAGGAGGGCATCCGGGACTTCCTGGCCGGTGCTCTGCCGGCGACGATCGCCGACCTCACCGATCTCGTGCGTATCCCGAGCGTGTCGTGGAGTGCCTTCAATCCCGCCCACGTCGCTGCCAGCGCCGCAGCCGTCGCCGCGCTGTTCGAGGCCACGGGAGTCTTCGACGAGGTCGCGGTGAAGCAGGCCGTGGCAGACCCGCAGAGCGGAGAACTCGGCCAGCCCGCCGTCCTCGCCACCCGCACCGCCAGGAACGGCCGCCCGACCGTGCTGCTCTACGCCCACCACGACGTGCAGCCTCCGGGTGAGGATGCCGACTGGGACTCCCCTCCGTTCGAGCCGACGGTCCGCGGCGACCGACTCTACGGCCGCGGGGCCGCCGACGACAAGGCGGGCGTGGTCTCGCACCTCGCCGCCGTGCGCGCCCTCGCCCACGAATTCGGCGACGACCTCGATCTCGGCATCGTCGTCTTCATCGAGGGGGAGGAGGAGTTCGGGTCCCGCTCGTTCGCTGACTTCCTCGAGCAGAACCGCGAAGCCCTGGCGGCCGACGTGATCATCGTCGCCGACTCCGACAACTGGAATGTCGACACCCCCTCTCTCACCATCAGCCTCCGCGGCAACGTCACCTTCAAGCTCACTGTCGAGACGCTCGAACACGCTTCGCACTCCGGGATGTTCGGGGGAGCCGCTCCCGACGCCATGATGGCGATGGTGCGCCTCCTCGCCACGCTGCACGCACCCGACGGCAGCGTCGCCGTAGCCGGCCTCACCGAATCCGGCGAGCAGGTACCCGACAGCCCCGAGGCGCTGGCCGACTTCACCCGCGACGCAGCCCTCCTGCCGGGCGTCACCCCGATCGGCAACGGGCCCGTGCTGTCACGGCTCTGGGCGAAGCCCGCCATCACGATCACCGGCATCGACGCGCCGAGTGTCGCGAACGCCTCGAACACACTGCTGCCGAAGGTCTCCGTGCGCCTGAGCGCCCGCATCGCGCCGGGGCAGGATGCTGCGGAGGCACTCGCTGCGCTCGAAACCCACATCCACGCCAACGTGCCCTTCGGCGCGCACGTGGAGATCAGCGACGCCGACGGCGGCCAGCCGTTCCTCGTCGACACGAGCGGCTGGGCCGTCACCGCCGCCAAGCGGGCGATGGCCGACGGCTGGGGGGTCGAGCCGATGGAGACGGGGATCGGCGGGTCCATCCCGTTCATCGCCGACCTGGTGCGGGTGTTCCCCGAGGCGCAGATCCTCGTGACCGGCGTCGAGGACCCCGACACCCGTGCGCACAGCCCCAACGAGTCGCTCCACCTGGGCGTCTTCAAGCGCGCGATCCTGACTGAAGCGCTGCTCCTCACCCGATTGGCCAGCACGCCGATTCCGGAATAGACGGGCACGCTTGCAGGTTGTCACCGTAGAATTCCCCTCAACCGCTGTGCTTGTCACACCACCGTGTCATTCCTAAGGAGACGTCATGAGCGACACCATCTCACTCACCTCGCAGGTCGAGTCACCCGCCCACAAGGTCGGTCTCACAGACGGCGCCGCCGCGAAGGTGAAGAGCCTGCTCGGACAGGAGGGTCGCGACGACCTGCGCCTCCGCGTGGCCGTCCAGCCCGGTGGATGCTCGGGCCTGATCTACCAGCTCTACTTCGATGAGCGCCAGCTCGACGGCGACGGCGTCGTCGACTTCGACGGCGTCGAGGTCATCGTCGACAAGATGAGCGTGCCCTACCTCGACGGAGCGACCATCGACTTCGAGGACACCATCCAGAAGCAGGGCTTCACGATCGACAACCCGAACGCCGGCGGCAGCTGCGCGTGCGGCGACTCCTTCCACTAGGAGCAGGCGGCCAGACAGCCTTCCAAACCGGCTGCTGGCGCAACTGGTCAAAAAATTTCTACGCTGAGTAGAATCGCTCAGCTTTACCCCCCGAGGCCCGTCATCTGGCGGATCTCGGGGGGTTTTTCATGCTCTGGGCACATCCAGACACACCTGTCAGGCCCCCGCCGCCAAACATCCAGCCGAGATTCGACACATTAGGCTAGGCAGGGTCAAATACACTTGACTCAAGTATCGCCAGCAGTAGTTCCGAAGGGTTTCAGGTGCGCTCGAACAGACGTCTCAGATGGGTCGCCATTCCCGTCATGGTGAGCATGGGCCTTCTCCTGGCCGGATGCTCGCAGCAGCAGCTCCAGGGCTTCCTCCCGGGTGAGCAGGGCACCACGAACAACACCGACAAGGTCACCGGCCTCTGGGTGACGTCGTGGCTCGTTCTCCTCGCCGTGGGTGTCATCACCTGGGGCCTCACGATCTGGGCGGTCGTCGTGTTCCGTCGGCGCCGTGGCCAGACCGGCCTGCCGGTGCAGTTGCGCTACAACATGCCCATCGAGATCTTCTACACCGTGGTCCCCCTGATCCTGGTGCTCGGCTTCTTCGCCTTCACCGCGAAGGACCAGGCCGAGATCGAGCAGCCCTACGCAGCCCCCGACGAGGTCATCTCGGTCTACGGCAAGCAGTGGGCCTGGGACTTCAACTACGTCAACCAGAACGTGTACACCGCCGGCGTACAGGCGCAGCAGAACCCGGCAGACGCGAAGGGTGCGCTCGTCGAGAGCGAGATCCCGACACTCGTGCTCCCGGTCGACAAGAAGATCACGATCGAGCTGCACGCCCGCGACGTCATCCACTCCTTCTGGGTCATCGACTTCCTCTACAAGAAGGACATGATCCCGGGCAAGACGAACTACATGTACGTCACGCCCGAGCGCATCGGCACGTTCGCCGGAAAGTGCGCAGAACTGTGTGGCGAGTATCACTCCGACATGCTCTTCAACGTGAAGGTCGTGTCGCAGGCCGACTACGACGCCTACACGAAGTCCCTCGCCGACAAGGGTTTCAACGGTCAAATGGGCGACGACTACAACCGCAACACCAACCTTCCCGGCACGGTCTCGCCACTGGCAGAGTCCTCGTCGGACACTTCGAAGTAGAAGGCGACGATGAGCACACTGACTGCGCCGAGAATCACGCCCATCGAACGTAAGGGCAACGTTCTCGTCAAGTGGATCACCTCCACCGACCACAAGACGATCGGGTACATGTACCTGATCTCGTCGTTCATCTACTTCTGCCTCGGCGGAGTGATGGCCCTGGTCATCCGGGCCCAGCTGTTCGAGCCCGGTGCCGACCTGCTGGCGACGAAAGACCAGTACAACCAGTTGTTCACGATGCACGGCACGATCATGCTGCTGATGTTCGCCACCCCGCTCTTCGCCGGGTTCGCCAACGTGCTCATGCCTCTGCAGATCGGTGCTCCGGATGTCGCGTTCCCGCGTCTGAACGCCTTCGCCTACTGGCTCTACAGCTTCGGCTCGCTCATCGTGGTCGCCGGCTTCCTCACCCCGCAGGGTGCGGCCTCGTTCGGTTGGTTCGCCTATGCGCCCCTGTCGAGCACCACGTTCACGCCGGGCGACGGCGGAAATCTCTGGGTCTTCGGCCTCGTTCTCTCGGGCTTCGGCACCATCCTCGGTGGCGTCAACTTCATCACGACGATCATCACGATGCGCGCCCCCGGCATGACGATGTTCCGCATGCCGATCTTCACGTGGAACGTGCTCGTCACGTCGATCCTCGTGCTGATGGCCTTCCCCGTTCTGGCGGCGGCGCTCAGCGCCCTCGGTATAGACAGGGTGTTCGACGGGCACATCTATGATGCGGCGAACGGCGGTGTGCTGCTCTGGCAGCATCTGTTCTGGTTCTTCGGCCATCCCGAGGTGTACATCATCGCTCTGCCGTTCTTCGGCATCATCTCCGAGGTCCTCCCGGTCTTCAGCCGCAAGCCGATCTTCGGGTACAAGACCCTCGTCTATGCGACGATCTCGATCGCCGCCCTCTCGGTAACGGTGTGGGCTCACCACATGTACGTCACCGGATCGGTGCTGCTGCCCTTCTTCGCCCTGATGACCATGCTCATCGCGGTACCGACAGGGGTGAAGATCTTCAACTGGGTCGGCACGATGTGGCGTGGCTCTGTCACCTTCGAGACCCCGATGATGTGGGCGATCGGCTTCCTGATCACTTTCACGTTCGGTGGTCTGACGGGTGTCATCCTGGCGTCGCCGCCGCTCGACTTCCACGTGTCGGACTCCTACTTCGTCGTCGCGCACTTCCACTACGTGGTGTTCGGCACCGTCGTCTTTGCGATGTTCTCGGGCTTCTACTTCTGGTGGCCCAAGTGGACCGGCAAGATGCTCAACGAGAAGCTCGGCCAGTGGCACTTCTGGCTGTTGTTCATCGGCTTCCACACGACGTTCCTCATCCAGCACTGGCTGGGCGTCGTCGGCATGCCACGTCGTTACGCGTCGTACTCGCCGACAGACGGCTTCACGTGGATGAACCAGATCTCCACCGTGGGAGCCTTCCTGCTGGCCTCCTCGATGATCCCGTTCTTCCTGAATGTCTACATCACGGCCCGCAGCGCGCCGAAGGTCACCGTCAACGACCCGTGGGGTTATGGCCGCTCCCTCGAGTGGGCGACATCCTGCCCGCCGCCCCGGCACAACTTCACGTCGATCCCGCGGATCCGCTCGGAGTCTCCTGCCTTCGACCTGAACCACCCCGAGGCCGGTATCCCGGTCGGCGTGGGCCCGGCGAAGGATGCTCCGGATGCGCCCACCTACGACATGGACCAGGAGAAGGTGAAATAGCATGCGCGCCAATATCAACGTCTTCTGGATCCTCTCGGGCTTCTTCCTCCTCGCTGATGCGATCTACGTGCTCTGGTCTCTGGTCTCGTATGGCGAAGTGGAATGGGTCGGAACGCTCGGCATCGCTCTCGGCGCTGTGCTTGCCGCGTTCATCGCCTTCTACCTCAGCCGCGTGCACGGCGCCCAGGGTGGCGAGCTGCCCGAGGACCTCACGTACTCGAACATCGACGACGGCGACCCCGAGATGGGCTTCTACAGCCCGTGGAGCTGGTGGCCGGTCATCCTCGCCGGTTCTGCCGCGGTCTTCTTCCTCGGCCTGGCCGTCGGAACATGGATCTGCTTCATCGGTGTGGCGCTCATCCTGATCGCGATCGTCGGCTGGACCTACGAGTACTACCGGGGCTTCTTCGCCCGCTAGGAACCCGCACAGCACGTCAGAAGGGCCCTCACGCATCCGCAGTGGGGGCCCTTCTTCATGTGTGCCGGGTTCGGAGCCGGTGTGGCAGGATCGAACGATGACCGCGAACGAGCCACCCGGTGATCTTCCCCCTCGGAAGACGACTGCCGACGAGCGGGAGGCGCGCGCCGAGGAGGCCCTGCAGCGCATCTTCGCCGGCGGCGATCTCGGGGCCGAGGCGACGGCCCTGTCGAACGACTTCACCGACGAGTACACCGGCAGGTTCCGTGCATGGCTCGGTCGCCTGTTCCGCCGCTCTCCTCACCCCCGCTAGGGCGCCGTCAAGACGTCGATGGCATACTGGGCGGTCCGGGCGGCGCCGTTGTTCTCTGCGGTGAAGCCGACGATGATGGGGCCCGGATGGGCGGGATCGGGTGTGTATGTTGCGACGCCGGAGTCTGGGTCGAGGTCGCTGACCGTGCCGTACTCTGGCTGCTCGGTGATGCGGTAGTGCAGCCCGTCGATCTGCCGCCAGCCTGTCTGCGGGGTGATCCAGCAGTGGAGTTCGATGCGTACGGGAGTGGTGGCATCGGTGGTCGTGCCACCGGTGGCGCAGCCGGGGACGATGTCGGTGATGTGGATGCTGAGTCGGCGCTCGGGGGAGCGGAGGCCGAACGCGTCGGTGGCCTGAACGGTCACGTGGTCGGTGTAGTCGCCCCGGATGACGTCGATGGACTGGTAGTGCAGATCGCCGACCGCGTCGAACCAGGCGCCGCCCATCGCGCCCTGGCCGGTGACGACGGAGGTGAGGTGGTCACCGCTCTCGGCGCCGTGCTGGTCGACATCCACATCGGAGAACAGTCGGCTGGCGGGAATGACGGTTTCCACCCCGCGGTTCGCCTCGGTGACGCTCGATTCAGGGGGCACCGGAGCGGGGGCGTAGCGGTTGCGGATGGCGATGGAGAACGGCAGCGAGTAGGTGCCGTCGGCGGCCACCGCCCACGCCTCGGCCGAGACGTAGGTGCCCTCGGCCTGCTTCGGGGCACTGTAGATGACGCTGCCGTCACCCTCTCGCGCCGTGGGGATGCCGAGCGCGAGGTCCGAGTGGATCGTGCTCACCTCCAGCCGCACCGGCTCCTTGCCGGGAGCAGCGTCGCAGTCCACATCGGCAACGCTGATCACGGTCGTCGACCCGTAGCCTCCGTCCTTCACGACCCCCGAGCAGATCGGGATCTGCCGTGGTGCCAGGGCTGGGCCCGGCACGGTCAGTGACGACCGAGTGGTGCGGATCGTCTTCGGCGTCGCGAAGGTACAGACATAGGCGTTGGCATTCGCCAGGCACGAGTCGAAGAGGCCGCCCGTGAGGCGGAAGATCGCCTTCGCCGTGTCGGTCGGAGAGGACGTCAGGATGCTCGTGAAGCTGATCAGATAGGCGAAGGTGTGAGAAGTGCCGTCGGAACTCTTCGACGTGATCGGCTCGACCTTGGCGAGTTGCGTGAGGTCTCGCGGAGTGTCGAGCCTCACCTGGTCGTACGAGTCGACGTCTCCGCCGGGACGCAGAACGTTGATGACCACGCTCTTACCCGCATCCGACCTTCCCGCGCGCGAGTTCCGGATGCTGGACTCTGCGGGTGCCTTCTTGTCGCCGCCTGCGGAGCTGTCGCTTGCTCCGTGCCCCGCCGCGTGCGCATAGGCGTTGCTCTCCGCTGCGCTCATGCCGCTGAGCTGAGTGCGGAACACCCCCGGCGTGCTGTCCTCCGTGTCGGGATAGACGCTGAGCTTCTCGTGCACCACCAACGTGCCCGGGTCGCTCGTGATCGGACCCGAACCCGCGCCTCCGAACGGGTCGTGCAGTTCGCCGCTGGGGTGGGTACCGGTCTCGACGCCACCGTGAGGATCGTCGTCGAGCGCGTGCGCTGGTCGGGCGACACCGACGGCCAGAAGGACGAGGCAGGACGCAAAGACGACGAGACTGTTCCGGGAATGCATACGATGACCTCTTCCATCCAATGGAGTGAGACTCATCCCACGTCTCACTCCACTAGATACAGAAGAGGCCATTCCATTACGCCAGTTTCCGGATTAGGGCGCCGAAAGGACGTTCACCGCGAAAGTCGACGTGCGCACCGCCCCGTTGTTCTCCGCGCTGAAGGTGAACTGTACAGAGCCGGTGTGAGCAGGATCGGGCGTGTAGGTCGCGGTACCCGAGACGGGATCCACTGCGCTGAGCGAGCCAACGGACGGCCCCTCGACGACCTCGTAGTGGAGCCCGTCGATCTGGTGCCAGCCCGCTGCGGGAGTGATCCAGCAGGAGAGCTGCACGCGAACGGGCGTGGCTGCGTCGGTGGTCACGCCCCCGGTGGAGCAACCCGGAGTGATGTCCGAGACGTGCACGGGAACGTCGAGCACCCCGGAGGGCAGCCCGAAGCTGTCTGTGGTCTGCACGGAGATGTGGTCGGTGGCATTCCCGCGGACCACGTCGATCGATCGGTAGTGCAGGTCACCCGCGCTGTCGAACCATGCCCCGCCCGTGGAGCCCTGGCTGACGACCCGTGACGACAGGTGGTCACCGCTTTCAGCGGCGTACGAATCCGCGTCCTGGTCAGCGAAGAGAGATGCTCGGGGGATGACCGTGTCCACACCGCGGATGGCGTCGACGCTCGCTCCTGCAACCACGGTGGGTGCAAACCGGTTGCGGATGGCGACGTAGAAGGGCCACGAGGTGGTGCCGTCTGCCGCGATCGCCCACACGCGCATGACGGTGTAGGTGCCGCTCAGCGAGAGGGGAGCATCGAACACGATGCTCCCGTCTCCGCTCCTCACTACCGGGAAGGCACCATCTGTATCGCTCAGAATGGTTTCGATCTCAAGCCGGACCGGTTCCTTGTCGGGCGCTGACTCGCAACTCACATCGGCCGGAGTGATCACCGACGTTCTTCCGTACCCTCCGTCGACGACCACGCCCGAACACAGGGGGATCTGCGCGGTCGATGTGTCAGCCAGAAGATCAGTGACGAAAGGCTTGGGCACGCTCGCAATCGGCCTGGGGGTTCTCAGTGCGCAGACGAACTGCCTGTCGGTGGCAATGCAGCCGACGAACGTCGCGCCGCTCCTGTCGAAGATGGCCTTGGCCATGTCCGCCTGGCTGCTGACCACATTCGCATTGAAGGTCAGCACGACACCCGTCTGCGTTGTCTGAGAGCCCGTCGTCGTGTTGAGTGGCTCCACTGTGGCGACGAACGAGAAGTCCTTGGTAGTGGTGAGGGTGACGGTGTCGTAGGAGTCACCGTCCTTCCCGCGGTGGAGCACTTGCAGCGTTGCGTCCTTGGGCCGCGTCTTCGTTGAGGAGCGGGGGTTCATGTACGTCTCTTGCTGTGCCGTCTTCTTGTCCCCACCCCCAGACGAGTCGCCACCCTTGTCACTGCCTGTACCCCCGCCGCCACCCCCGTCACGAGTCTCGCCGACGGTGTGGCCGGGGAGAGACGGGATGCTGGCCCAGCCCGGAAAGTCGAGTCCGCTTCCTTGTGTTTCGTAGATGCGCGCTCGCTCGGGAGGCAGGTTGATGTCCGCTGCGGCGGACGTGGCCGGGAGGATGAATGCTGCCAGGAGAACTGTGACGGGAAGAGCGGCGATTCTGAGCTTCATACCCTTCAAGAGACTGGTTGATCCAATCCATTACGCGGGTTCGGCAAAGAAGAGGGCCCCCGTCCGAGTGATCGGACGGGGGCCCTCTTGCCGAGCGGAGGCTCAGTGCCTAGTGGTGCGACTTCTGGCGCTCGAGGTCGGTACGCGTGACGGGAGCGATCCTGTCTTCGAAGAACCACTTCGACATGCCGGCGCGGAGGCGCTGCGGGGCGGTGATCTTGCCCTTGGCGTTCGGACGGATCATCAGCGGCTTGTACTCGTGGAACGAGACCAGCTTCCAGCGCTCGTACTCGTCGACGTCCTGGTGGACCTCGATGTACTCGCCGCCCGGGAGGCGCACGATGCGTCCCGACTCGAAGCCGTGGAGCGCCATCTCGCGGTCCTTCTTCTGAAGGGCGAGGCAGACGCGCTTCGCGACGAAGTAGGCAATGACCGGACCGATGATGACGGCGGCCTGGATGGCGTGGATCACCGACTCGATCGACAGCTGGAAGTGCGTGGCCAGGATGTCCGAACTCGCCGCCGACCAGAGTGCGGCGTAGAACGTCACTCCGGCCGCGCCGATGGCCGTGCGGGTCGGAGCGTTCCGCGGGCGGTCGAGGATGTGGTGCTCGCGCTTGTCTCCGGTGACCCAGCCCTCGATGAACGGGTAGATCAGCACGGTGAGGATGAACAGCCCCAGCACCGTGATCGGGATCAGGATGTTCCACGAGTAGGTGTGGCCCCAGATGACCGACTCCAGGTGCGGCGGGATCAGTCGGAGCGCGCCGTCGGCGAAGCCGATGTACCAGTCGGGCTGGGTTCCGGCCGAAACCGGCGAGGGATCGTAGGGCCCGTAGTTCCAGATCGGGTTGATCGTGAAGAACGAGGCGATCAGCGCGATGATGCCGAAGACGATGAAGAAGAATCCACCGGCCTTCGCTGCGTAGACCGGGAGCACCGGGTAGCCGATGACGTTGTCGTTGGTCTTGCCGGGGCCGGCGTACTGCGTGTGCTTGTGCACGACGACGAACACCAGGTGGAGCGCGATCAGAGCGACGATGATGGCCGGCAGCAGAAGGATGTGCAGCGTGTAGAGCCTCCCCACGATCTCCTCGCCCGGGAACTCGCCGCCGAAGATCAGGAACGAGAGCCAGGAGCCCGCGAACGGCACACCCTTCACCATTCCGTCGATGATGCGGAGGCCGTTGCCCGAGAGCAGGTCGTCGGGGAGCGAGTAGCCGGTGAAGCCCTCGGCCAGCGCGAGGATGAAGAGCACGAAGCCGATCACCCAGTTGAGCTCACGGGGCTTGCGGAAGGCGCCGGTGAAGTAGATGCGCAGCATGTGCAGGCCGATGGACGCGATGAAGAGCAGCGCAGCCCAGTGGTGGATCTGGCGTACCAGGAGCCCGCCGCGGATCTCGAACGAGATGTTCAGCGTCGACGACATGGCCGACGACATCTCGACACCCTTGAGGGGCACGAAGCTGCCGTCGTAGACCACCGGAGCCATCGAGGCCTGGAAGAAGAACGTCAGGAATGTTCCGGTCAGGATGATCACCACGAAGCTGTAGAGGGCGACCTCACCGAGCATGAACGACCAGTGGTCGGGGAAGATCTTGCGGCCGAACTCCTTGACGACAGCCGAGATGCTCGTGCGCTCGTCGATGTAGTTCGCGGCGGCCGAGGTGAAGCGGGCCGACGGCGCGTTGGAGATCCTGGGCGGCGCGCCGACCGGGTGGTCGGTGGTCCCGTCCACGAGGCCGTCGGCCTTGGTTTTTTCGATTGTCATGAACGCTCCCAGAAACTAGGGCCGACTGGCTCGAGAAAGTCACTCTGTGCGATGAGGTAGCCCTCGCCGTCGACCGTGATGGGCAGCTGGGGCAGGGCACGCTTGGCCGGGCCGAAGATGACCGCACACTCGTTGTCCACGTCGAACGTGGACTGGTGGCAGGGGCAGAGGAGGTGGTGGGTCTGCTGTTCGAACAGGGCCACCGGGCATCCGACGTGCGTGCAGATCTTGGAGTACGCGACGATGCCGTCGTAGTTCCAGTTCTCGCGGCCGGCACTGACGTTGAGGTCAGACGGATTGACGCGCATCAGCAGCACGGCCGCTTTGGCCTTCTGCTCGAGGCGGTCGTGGGTGTCGTTGAGGCCTTCCGGGATGATGTGGAACGCCGAACCGATGGTGACATCGGCAGCTTTGATGGGAAGGCCCGAGGGGTCGAGCGTCAGCCGCGCCCCCGCCTTCCACATGGTGTGCGAGAGGAGCTCGGCCGGGTTCTCGTTCTGCGGACCGAGACCGCGGAACAGGATGACTGCGGGGAGCGGGAACGCGACGAGGGCACCGATGAGGCTGTTGCGGATGAGGGAGCGGCGACCGATCCCAGACTCGACATTGCCCTCGTGGAAGATCTCGACGGCACGCGCACGGGTGTCGTCGGAGGAGCGCACGGGGTGCCGGATGTCGACACCCTCCTCGTCGTGCATCAGGGACTTCGCCCAGTGAACGGCTCCGATTCCAATGCCCATCAGGGCCAACGTTATGCCGAGTCCAAGGAAGACGGTGTTCAGTCGTACTGAGCCCGGGTCGTCTGCATTGATCGGGAAGGCCATGTAGGCGGCGACCGCGAAGATGGATCCGGCAATCGAGAGGTAGAAGAGTGTGTAGACGGTGCGCTGGGCTGTCTTGGCCTTCTTCGGGTCGAGATCGGTGACGCGCTTCCGGTGCGGCGGAATGCCGGGATCCGCCAGGCCGTCCGTCGTGATGACGGCGAGACCGCCTGATGCAGACGAGGCCCCGGCGGAGGGCTCGACTGCCCTGCCGGCGGAGGTGCTCACTCCGTCTGCGCCTGACGAGAACGCGGCGACGTCTGTGCCGCTCGTGTCGTCGTGTGCCATGGTGTTCCTTTCGAACCTGAGAAGAATGTGTGCCGGTGCCGGGTGTGCCGGTGCAGGGGCCGGGCTAGTTCGACTTCGCTGTGAGCCAGACCGTCAGGGCCACGACCGCGCCGATGCCGAAGATCCAGATGAAGAGGCCCTCGGCGACCGGCCCGAGGTTACCCAGCTCGAACCCACCCGGGGAGGGGTTGTTCTGGATGTACTTGAGGTAGGTGATGATGTCGCGCTTGTCTTCGGGCGTGATGTTGTGGTCGTTGAAGACCGGCATGTTCTGCGGGCCGGTGAGCATGGCCTCGTAGATGTACTTCGACTCGACACCGGTGAGCTCGGGCGCGAACTTGCCCTCGGTGAGAGCACCGCCAGCACCGGCGACGTTGTGGCACATCGCGCAGTTGATGCGGAACAGCTCGCCACCGTTCGTGGCGTTGCCGTTCTCGGTGAGCTGCGAGTCGGTGGGGATGGACGGGCCGGGCGAGAGCGACGCGACGTAGGCCGACAGCGCCGCGGTCTGCTCCTCAGTGAACTGCGGTGGCTTCTGCATGGCCTGGGGACCCTGCATGGCGAGGGGCATGCGGCCGGTTCCGACCTGGAAGTCGACGGATGCCGCACCGACGCCCAGGAGGCTGGGGCCGGCTGTGGTGCCTTCGAGGTTCATGCCGTGGCAGGTGGCGCAGTTGGCGGCGAAGAGTTTGCTGCCCTCCTCGACCGTGGCCTGCGACGTGGCGGTGCTGGTGTCGGCGGTGGCGGTGCTCGAGAACAGCGCGTACCCGCCGCCCGTGAAGGCCAGCCCGATCGCGATCAGAACGACGGTCGCAAGCGGGTGCCGTCTGTTCGCTTTCCTGGAGGTGCGGGCCATTCTCTCAACTCTCTCTGGTGATGGTGCTGGTCGGTGCGCTGAGTGCGGCTGGGTCACAGGGTCACTTCAGGATGTAGATCACGAGGAACAGGCCGATCCACACCACATCGACGAAGTGCCAGTAGTACGACACGACGATCGCGCTGGTGGCCTCACGGTGACCGAAGTTCTTGACCCCGAAGGCGCGCCCGATCATCAGCAGGAAGGTGAACAACCCTGCGGTCACGTGCAGGGCGTGGAACCCGGTGGTGAGGTAGAAGGCCGAACCGTACGACGACGAGTTGAGCGTGATGCCCTCCTGCACGAGGTTCGCGTACTCCCACGCCTGGCCGGAGACGAACAGCGCACCGAGCACGTAGGTGAGGAAGAACCACTCGACCATGCCCCACTGGGTGGGCTTCCACCCTGTGGCGCGGGACTGCAGCCGCTCTGCTGCGAACACCCCGAACTGGCAAGTGAACGACGAGGAGACGAGGATCAGCGTGTTCACGGTCGCGAACGGGACGTTCAGGATCGAGCTCTCGGTGTTCCAGAGCTCCGGGCTCGTCGACCTCAGCGTGAAGTAGATGGCGAAGAGGCCGGCGAAGAACATGACCTCGCTGCCGAGCCACACGATCGTGCCGACGGCGACCACGTTCGGCCGCTGCACCAGGGGTGCGGATGTTTGGGTCATCGAGCTGCTAGTCACTCACCCATTATGTCCGATTTCTGTTCAGCTGTTTCGCATTTGCACCCTCTAGAGAAGACTTTTTTACCGGTCGTAGAAGTTCGGGCCGCCGGGGTGCCGATCCGCCGCCGTTTAGGATCGTTGCTATGGCGCCTGAACTCAGCTGGTCGTATCTCCTCTCCTCCCTCCTCGACGCCCGTGACCTCACCGTCGCCGAGTCGACCTGGGCGATGAACGAGGTGATGGAGGGCTCAGCGAGCCCCGCGCAACTGGCCGGGTTCCTGGTTGCGCTCCGGTCGAAGGGGGAGACGGTCGATGAGATCGTGGGGTTCCGAGACGCGATCCTCGATCATGCTCTGCCGCTGGATGTCGACCCCTTCGCCCTCGACATCGTGGGAACCGGCGGAGACAGGTTCGGCACCGTCAACGTCTCGACAATGGCGTCGATAGTCGCGTCCGGGGCCGGCGTGCCGGTCATCAAACACGGAAACAGGGCGGCGAGTTCGCTCGCCGGATCCTCTGACGTGCTGAAGGCCCTGGGGCTGAATCTCGACCTCGAGCCCGGTGACGTCGCCCGCGTGCTGCACGAGGCCGGCATCACCTTCGCGTTCGCGGCGAAGTTCCATCCGGGCTTCCGGCACGCGGGCGCTGTGCGGAGCGATCTCGGGATTCCCACCGTCTTCAACTACCTGGGCCCGCTCTGCAATCCAGCAAGACCCGAGGCGTCGGCTGTCGGTGTGGCACAACTGGACCGGGTGCCGCTGATCGTCGGGGTCTTCCAGACCCGCGGCGCGACGGCGCTCGTTCTCCGCGGCGACGATGGGCTCGACGAACTGACCACGACGGGCCACAGCCACATCTGGGAGGTGTCGCGGGGCGCGGTCACCGAACACGATCTGGATCCGCGCGACCTCGGGCTCCGCCGGGCATCCATCGACGAGCTGAAGGGCGGCGACCCGGCCGCGAATGCCGAGACCGTGAGGCGCGTGCTGGGGGGAGAGGAGGGCGCGGTCCGCGACATCGTGCTGCTGAACGCCGCGGCGGGAATGGTCGCCTTCGACCTGGCGCGCGACCCCTCCGAAGTGCAGCAGAGCATCGTCGAACGGTTCGCCTCGAAGATGGTCGTCGCCGCTGAATCCATCGACTCCGGATCGGCGGAACGCAAACTGGAGAAGTGGGTCGCGGCGACCAATCGCGGGGCGTAGGTTTAGCGTCGAGTCCCGGCTCGATTTCGTACCGTCCTTCCGGTGTGCGGGTGCACCGGCCATTCGTGTGGAGGAATTTCAATGAAGAAGCTCATCAATGACCCGAAGAACGTCGTCGACGAGGCAGCCCGGGGTATCGAAGCCGCCCACGGCGACCTCGTGGACGTGTTCTACGATCCGATCTACATTGTGCGCACGGGTGGTCCGGTACAGGGCAAGGTCGCGCTGGTCAGCGGTGGCGGCAGCGGGCACGAGCCGCTCCACGGGGGTTTCGTCGGGTTCGGGATGCTCGATGCCGCCGTTCCCGGGCCGGTGTTCACCTCGCCCACACCCGATCCGATCGTCGCGGCCACGAAGGCTGTGGACGGGGGTGCCGGGGTGCTTCACATCGTGAAGAACTACACCGGCGACGTGCTGAACTTCGAGACCGCGGCAGACCTCGCCTCGGCCGAGGACATCGAGGTGCGCTCCGTCATCATCAACGACGATGTCGCGGTGAAGGACTCCCTCTACACGGCCGGGCGACGAGGCGTGGCCGGGACGGTGCTCGTCGAGAAGATCGCCGGCGCCTCCGCCGAGCGGCGCGACGACCTCGACACGGTGACCGCCATCGCGCAGAAGGTCAACGACCAGACCCGCTCGATGGGCGTCGCCCTCACACCGTGTGTGGTGCCGCACGCGGGTGAGCCGAGCTTCACGCTGGCAGACGACGAGATCGAGATCGGGATCGGGATCCACGGCGAACCCGGCCGCGAGCGCATCAAGCTCGAGCCGGCCGATGCGATCGTCGACCGTCTGCTCGGCCCGATCCTCGAAGACCTGCCGTTCGCCTCGGGCGACAAGGTGCTGCTGTTCGTCAACGGGATGGGCGGAACGCCTCAGATCGAGCTCTACATCGTATTCCGGCGCGCGGCAGAGGTGTTGAAGGAGAAGGGAATCGAGGTGACCCGGTCGCTGGTCGGCAACTTCGTCACCTCGCTCGAGATGCAGGGTGCCTCGATCACGCTGTTGAAACTGGATGACGAACTGACCGAGCTGTGGGATGCCCCCGTGCAGACCGCCGCTCTCCGATGGGGAAGGTAGACGGCATGGGCCTCGGTATCGACTGGGCGACCGAATGGATTCGGGAGAGCGCGCGGGTGATCTCCGACAACCGCGTCGAGCTCATCACGCTCGACCGCGAGATCGGTGACGGTGACCACGGTGAGAACCTCGACAGGGGGTTCAGCGCGGTCATCCAGAAGCTGGCGGATCTCCCGGTCGACGCGGTTCCGGGCGATGCCCTGAAGCTCGTGGCGACCACGCTCATCTCGACGGTCGGCGGGGCTTCCGGCCCGCTGGTGGGCACGGCGTACCTCAAGGCCGCTGGCGCTGTCGGCAAGGCCGAGACGCTGGACGGCGCGGCGATCGTGGCTCTGCTGACCGCGGCGCGCGATGGTGTGGTGCTCCGCGGCAAGGCCGAGGTCGGCGACAAGACCATGATCGACGCCTGGACGCCAGCGGTGGATGCCGCAGCCCTGGCACTGTCCGACGGTGCCGACGAGGCCGGCATCCTGGCTGCGGCTGCGGATGCCGCGGAGCGGGGCGCGAAGGCGACGGAACCGCTTGTCGCCCGGAAGGGACGTGCGAGCTACCTCGGGGAGCGGGCGATCGGGCACCGCGATCCGGGTTCGCAGTCGTCGGCGCTCATTCTGCGGGCAGCATCGGACGCGGCGATCGAGGTGGGAGCGGGTGCCGGTGCGTCCTAACGTGGCAGGCATCGAGGGCAGAGTGGGGTTGGTGTTCGTCTCGCACAGCGAGAAGATCGCCTCAGGGCTCGTCGAGCTCGCCGCGCAGATGGCGCCGGGCACCGCGTTGGTGGCGGCCGGCGGCACCGACGAGGGCGGCATCGGCACCAGCTTCGAGAAGGTGACGGCCGCGATCGCGGAGGCCGATTCGGGCGAGGGCGTCGTCGTGCTGTGCGACCTCGGTTCGGCCATCCTGACCGCCGAGACGGCGCTCGACTTTCTCGACGACGAGGTGCGGGAGCGCGTGCGGATCGTGGATGCCCCGCTGGTCGAGGGAGCGGTCGCTGCGTCGGTGACCGCGGAGACGGGCGGCTCGCTCGCGGCAGTCGTCGCGGCTGCCGAGTCGGCTCGCGGTGCTTTCGGTGATGTGCCCGGGCAGGGTCCCGTGGGTATGGGCGCTGCGGGCACGGGCGTTGCGGGCACCGGGGCTGTGGGCGCAGCATCCGGTGCCGGCGGCGACAGGGATGGCGGGGCCGACACCTCGCTCACCCGAACCGTGACCATCGTGAACCGCGACGGTCTGCACGCCCGCCCCGCGGCGGAGTTCGTGAAGCTCGCGAACAGCTACAACCAGAAGGTGACGATCGACGGCAAGGACTCGAAGAGCCTGCTCGGCATCATGTCGCTCGGCCTGGTGCGCGGTGCGACCGCCACTCTCACGGCTGCCGACGAGTCCGCGCGCCCGGCGCTCGATGCCCTCGTGGCTCTCATCGAGTCCGGTTTCGGCGAGGACTGACGCACACCCACAGACGACGAGACCGCCACTTCTTGCTGAGAACGACAGCAGGGAGTGGCGGTCTCGGCAGGAAGTGGCGGTCTCGCGGGGGAAGCCTTACTTTGCGGTAGCCGTGCGGTTCTCGGCGCCGACCATCCAGGCAAACTGCTCGAGCTTCTCCATGATGCCGTGGAGGAGGTCTGCGCTGGTCGGGTCGGCGTCGTCGACCGTGTCGTGCACCTCGCGCATGGTTCCGACGGTCGCCTCGAGGCGCACGACGACGAGGTCCACCGTCTCGGCGGTGTCGATCTCGCCGTTGGGGTACTCGGGCAGCGACGTGGTGGCCGCGACGGTGTCGGAACGACCATCCGGAACCGCATGCAGTGCACGCATGCGCTCGGCGATCGTGTCGCTGAACTCACGAGCCGCGTCGATGATCTCGTCGAGCTGCAGGTGCAGGTCGCGGAAGTTCTTGCCGACAACGTTCCAGTGCGCCTGCTTGCCCTGTACGTGGAGCTCGATGAGGTCGACGAGGACAGCCTGCAGGGAATCGGTCAGCTCTGTGGGGGCCTTGAAGCCGCGCTCGGCGTTCTGGCGGCGGGTGGCTTTGGCGCCGCCGTCGGAGGGAACCTTCACGTCGCGCTCGATGGTGGTCGTTGACATGGTGTGTGCCTTTCTGATCTGCGAATGGGCGTCTTCAACGCTACGCCCGGGCCAGGCGAAGCGTCACCTCGGGGCGGGGCGGTTGACAAGGCGCCCCGGGTGGTGGGCGGGTTCGGCCGCCGTCACTCCCTGCCGCGGGTGAGCTCCTCGATCGTGATGGCCGCGTTGATCAGGGCGAGGTGGCTGAGGCCCTGCGGGAGGTTGCCGAGGAACGAGAGATCGTCGGCGTCGATCATCTCCGAGTAGAGACCGACGTCGTTCGAGAGCCCGACGAGTTCGCCCATCAGGGCGATGGATTCGTCGGTGCGGCCGATGCAGACCAGCGCCGACGCCAGCCAGAAGGCGCACGCGACGAATGTCGCCTCCTCGGCCTCGGCGCCCGAATACCGGTAGACGAGTGGGCCCCGGGAGAGCTCGTTCTGGATCGCGTCGATCGTCTGCGACATCCGCTCGCCCCGATCGAAGCCGCTGGGAGCGTGCAGCAGAACGGATGCGTCGAGCTCGTCGCTGCCCGGGTACATGACGTAGCTCTGGCGACTCTCCGACCAGCAGTGCTCACGCACCCACTCCTGGATCATGCCCTTCTCGGATCTCCAGCGTGCCGGGTCGCCCGGGATCTGGCCGAGCTCTGCGAGCTCGACCGCGGCATCCAGAGCCTGCCAGCAGCCCATCTTCGAGGAGGTGTAGTGCCGGGTGTCCTGAAGTTCCCAGATGCCGGCGTCGGGGCGGCGCCAGTCGTCACAGGCGCGGTCGGCGATGCCCGCGAGCATGCGGCCGGTCTCCGCGTCGAGCACGTTGCCGGCCTTCACGTAGAGGCGCATCACGTCGAAGAGGTCGCCGAAGACGCCGAGCTGCAACTGACCGCTCGCCGGGTTTCCGGTGACGACGGGGCCGGCGTTCCGCCAGCCGGTCGAGTCGTGCTTCTCGACGTCGCCGGGGGGAGATCCGTCGAGACCGTAGAAGACGTGCAGGTCGGGGCCGTTCGCGCGGATCGTCTTCAGCAGCCACGACACCGAGGCGTGGGTCTCCTCCCGGAGCCCGAACCGGATCAGGGCGTGCACGGTGTAGGCGAGGTCGCGGATCCACGCGAAACGGTAGTCCCAGTTCTTGCCCCCGCGGGAACTCTCGGGCAGGGAGGTGGTCGCCGCCGCTGCGATGGCGCCGGTGGGGCTGTAGATCAGGAGCTTCAGGGCGAGGGCGCTCCGCTCGACCGCATCCTTCCACGGGCCGTCGTAGGTGAACTCCTCCGACCAGTGCTCCCAGTTCTTGACGGTGCGCTCGATGCCGCTGTCGGTGAGTTCGGGCTGCGGGATGTGCAGCGGTTCGTTCGATGTGCCGGCGACGGCGAGAACGTGGTGCGACTTCGGACTCGTGGTGAACCGGCCGGCGAGGGCCCGCTCGCCGCCGCCGCGTGGGCCGTGGTCGATGCCGCGCACGGCGATGGTGACGGAGTCGACGCGGATGACGGGGCCGTGGGTCGTCTTCTGGATCCACGGGCTCGCCGTCGACAGGCAGGTGCCGGGCGCGACCCGCCATCTGAAGCGAACGCTGCCCTTCACCCCGACGACCCGGCGGGCGAGCTCCGCCCAGGGCAGGCGGCCGGCGAACCCGGTGACGAGGGCGTCTGTCAGCACAGCGGTGCCGGTGTCGGTGGTGAAGGTGGTCTCGAGCACGTTGGTGCCGGGGAGGTAGCGGCGGCTCGAGGTGAAGGCCTGCGTCGGCGTGAGTTCGAGGGCGCCGCCCTCGCTCTCGTCGAGAAGCCTGGCGAAGACCGGTGTGCCGTTGAGGTTCGGCACGGGGAACCAGTCGATGCTGCCGTCGAGCGCGATGAGGGCGACGGTTCGGCCGTCGCCGATGGCGCCGTAGGAGCGGAGGTCTGTGTAGCCGCCGCGGCGGATCGGCACGGTACCGGTCTGCACGGTACCGGTCTGCACGGTACCGGTCTGCACGGTACCGGTCTGTGGTGGCGTGGCGCCGGCAGGTCGCGGGGTGGGGGTGGGGTCTGCGTGCTTCTTGGTCGCTCTGGTCACGATCTACCGTACGACGAACGGCTGGGAGGACGCGCGGCGGAAGGTCAGGACGGCGGCACCAACTCGGTGCGGAGGTAGCCCGCGAACCCTCCGGGGGTGCGGCCCGCCTGGCGGCCGGAGGTCAGCACCTCGGCGGATGCGGTGACGACGGTGCGGGCATCCAGAGCCCCGAGTCGAGCGACGAGGTCGACATCCTCGTGCTCGCTGAGCGGGGCGAACCCGCCTGCCCGCGCATAAAAGTCTGCACGCAGCCCCAGGTTCGCCCCGTGGGTGTTGCCGTGCGCGACACCCGGCGGGTGACGCCTGAGCCAGGCGTCGACCTGGCCGCTGCTGAGGTCGGCGAAGTCGGGGCGTACCGTGCCGAGCACGACGTCAGCACCCCCGGCGGCGAGTTCGAGCTGGTGGAGCAGCCAGGTGGCGGGCACGACGGAGTCGGCATCGGTGTTGGAGATCCAGACGCGGGAGGCGAACCCGCGGGCGAAGAGGTCGAGCGCGTCGAGGGCCAGAGCGACTCCGGCGCGCCGGGCCGCGCCGACAGAGCGCGCGTCGAGCGTCAGTACGGAGACCCCGGGAAAGGAGCGGGCAATGGACTCGGTGCCGTCGTCGCTGCTGTCGACTGCGACGATGGTGACGATGTTGGGGCCGGTGTCGCCGAGTCGGTCCCGGGTGAAGGCAATGGCCTGCTCGACGGAATCGAGGCAGCGGGCAATCAGCTGCTCCTCGTTGCGGGCGGGGATGACAATGGCGACGCTGTCGATCCCGTCGGGACCCCTCCCGCGCGCGCTGTCGCCGGTTCCGGATGATCGCTGGGGTGTCATGCGAGTCCCGTCTGTTCTGCCACCGAGCGAGGGTCGGGGGAGTAGACGTCGAGCACGAAGTCACGTTCGAGGTGATGGGTGAGGAGAGTGTGGCCCGCCTCGGCGGCGAGAGCCGTGATGACGCCGTGCACCCCGTCGCCGGTCTGCAGGTAGTCGGCGACCGGGTGGCGCCAGTGGCAGGCGACGAAGACCCCGTCGGGGGTGAGCGCACGCCAGGAGTCGGCGACGACCCGGCGGAGGGTCGGTTCGTCGAAGTAGTAGCCCACCTCGCTGAGCAGTACGAGATCGAAGCCGCCGGGCGGAAAGTTCTCGGACACGTCCGCCACCCTGAGGTGCACGTTCGGATGCTCGGACAGGCGCTCCCGGGCACGGTCGACGGCGGCGGGCGCGATGTCGACGGCGAGCAGATCGTCGGTGCGCGATGCCAGTTGCTCGGTCAGCACTCCGATCGAGCAGCCGATCTCGAGCGCCCGGTCGAAGTGCCGGCGGGGGAGGCTCGCGAGGGTGACAGCGCGTTTCCGCTCCTCGTACCAGCGGCTCGTGAAGCCCCAGGGGTCGTCGTTCCTGGCATACGTGTCGTCGAAGTAGTCGCGGCCGAGCGTCTGGATCGGAGCCTCGGGAGGGGTGGATCCGGCGACGATCAGGATCTCCTGGGGGCGGCTGAAGTGCGCAAGGAAGGTCGGATTCAGCAGGGCCTCGTCGCCCGGTTGGGGGGAGAGCGGTTCGGTCTGCGACCGGTAGGCGGCGATCGCGGTGCGCTTCCGGGCGAGGGCCCCGGAGTCGGTCAGAGCCGTGAAGTTCTCCCAGGGCGTGGCCGGATCGGCGGGGGTCGACCAGTGCCAGAGCCAGATCGGGTACTCGACCAGGTCGAGGGCGGCGGGAGTCTCGGCGGCGAGGGCGGCGGCGATCTCGCCGAGTATCCGGTGGTCGCGGTGGCCGTCACCGCGCCACGGCGCCACGAGCAGGGTGCGGGTGCGGGCGGGCGCGTCGGCTGCCGGCGCCGCGGTGGGTGGCAGCTGCGTGATGACGTCGCCGATCGCTGCGCCGATCGCTGCGCTGATCGCAGCGCGGTCCTGGTGTACGCGGCCGTCGGGGAAGCCGAGGAACGCCACGACCGCGCGCGGGTTCAGCATCGCGATGGCCGCCGTCGCCTCGGCGGCCCGCGTCCGGGCGAGGTCGGAGGCGACCACACTCGGCGAGCCGGGGTGGGAGGCTGAGCCGTCTGTCACGATGACGACCTCGGCGGGGATGCCGAGCGCGAACGCACGGGCGAGGAGAGCCCCGGCGCCCAGGGTCTCATCGTCGGGGTGGGCGGCCAGCACGATCATCCGGTCGACGCCTGTGAGCGAGAAGACCGGAACCTGCCCGAGACGGGGGTCGGCCATCCATTCGGCCGAAGGGGTTCCCGGGTCGCGGGAGTCGAAAATCACCACGGCAGATCCGTGCCCTCGGTGAGTTGGCGGCCGAGCGAGGCTTCGTCCTTCTCGGCATGGTGCTGGCGGAGATACAGCTCGAGGTCGGCGACACGTTTCGCGTGCATGGCATCGAGGGCGAGTGGGGCCGGTCCGAGTGCGTGGGCGACATGCCGGAGCACGTCTTCGGATGCCCGGGCGACCGTCGCCCGCACCCGCTTCGCCAGGAGGCGCCCGGCTTCGCCCGTCGCGGAGCCGTCATCGACGAGCTGTGCCGCTTCGGCGAGTGCGCGGCGGGCATCGCTCAGACGCTCGTCGACGACGCCGAGGTGCAGCTGCAACAGGAGATCGGCGGTGTTCCGGGCGCGCTCGGCGAGGGTGCGGCCGACGCCGACCGCGCCGCCGAACCAGCAGGCGGCCACACCGATGCCGCCCCAGGCGAATCCGGGCCGCTCGAGGTACCAACCGGCAGCGCCCACGGGCTCCGCGTCGACACCGTCGAAGTGCACGGGGCCGCTCGGCACCTCGGCGAGACCGCGGGCGTGCCAGGCTCCCGGCTCGACGCGCACCCCCGGCTGGCGGAGGTCGACGGCGAAGAGCCGGCGGGGCACGGATGCTCCACCACCGCCGACCGCAGCAGAGATGAGCGCGCGGTCGAGGCGGTCGGCGAGGGAGCACCACGGTTTGGTGCCGGTCAGCGTCCAGCTGGCTCCGTCCTGGGCGCAGGCGACGAGTGGGTGGGGCCCGCCCTCGGCGGCGAAGACGCCCCAGGTGCTGGCGCCCCGGGTACTCGGGCCTGGTGTGCTCCCGCTGGTGGCTCCCTCGTCGCCGGCCTGGTCGAGGATCGCCAGCGCATCGAGGTGCGGCTCGATCGCCCGCGCCGCCCCGAGGTCTGCTGCCGCCAGGGTGGCGAGGGTCTCCCACAGCTCGCGGGTGCGGCCGCCGCCCGGCACGGGGGCAGGGTCGTCCTGACCGAGTCCCAGCGCGAACTGCAGCGCGCCGTCGACGAGTCCGGGCCGCGGTGAATCGTCGGCACGGGGGGAGCCGGAGCCCGACACCCACGACGCCGCACGGGCGGGCCAGTGCGGACGATCATCCGGGCGCCTCGGCGACAGCGACACCCACACGTGCTCGCTCGTCATCTCGCCTCTTCCGTCGACCCCACAGTAAGGGAGTGAGGGGGACCGGGCGAGCGCGCGGGCACCCCTTGCGCGGGGGCCGGTTTTGCAGCATTGCACCACTCACGCATGCGCTGGGCCGGTGCGTCAAGCCCCGTGCCGTGCGACGTTCTCCGACCGGCGATTCCGCGATGATGAATGCCATGTCGACTTTCCCCCGCTCCCTGCCCTACCCGCTCGGTGTCACCCTGCTCGAGGGTGGCATCTCGTTCGCCATCTACTCCGAGACGGCCGACTCCGTCGACTTCTGCAGCTTCGATGAGAACGGCGCCGAGACCGTCACGCGCCTGACCGAACGCACCGGCCACGTCTTCCACGGCATCGTCGAGGGCGCCGGCATCGGCACCCGCTACGGCATCCGTGTCGACGGGCCGTGGAATCCCGCCGAGGGCCTTCGCCACAACCACCACAAGCTGCTGCTCGACCCGCACGCGACCGCCATGGAGGGTGACTACACCTGGGGCCAGGCCGTGTTCGGGCACGACATGAACGAACCCGAGAAGAGGGACGAGACGGATTCGGCCGGCTCCACCCCGCTCTGCATCATCACCGACCCGGGCTTCGACTGGAGCGATGGCCAGGGGGGCACCGACACATCGCCCCGCACCATCCTCAGCGAGACGGTCATCTACGAGACCCACGTGAAGGGCTTCACCAAACTGCACCCCGGTGTGCCCGAGGAGATCAGGGGCACCTACGCCGGCCTCGGGCATCCTGCAGCCATCAAACACTTCACCGACCTCGGCATCACTGCTGTCGAGCTCATGCCCGTGCAGCAGTTCGTGCAGGACTCCCACCTGCTCGAAAAGGATCTCCGCAACTACTGGGGCTACAACAGCATCGGCTTCTTCGCCCCGCACGGCGACTACGCGGCGGCGGGTGATGGGGGCGGCCAGGTCGCGGAGTTCAAGCAGATGGTCAAGAACCTGCACGCGGCCGGTCTCGAAGTGATCCTCGACGTGGTCTACAACCACACCGCAGAGGGCAACCACATGGGTCCGACGCTGTCGTTCAAGGGCATCGACAACGAGGCGTACTACCGGCTGGTCGAGGATGACCGTTCGAGCTACTTCGACACGACCGGTACCGGCAACAGCCTGAACGTCTCGCACCCGACGGCCCTCGGACTGATCATGGACTCGCTCCGCTACTGGGTGACCGAGATGCACGTCGACGGGTTCCGCTTCGACCTCGCCACCACGCTCACCCGGCAGGGCGGGGACGCGGAGATCCACAGTGCGTTCCTCTCCCTCATCGCGCAGGACCCGGTGCTCGCCCCGGTGAAGATGATCGCCGAGCCGTGGGACACCGCGGGCTACCAGGTCGGCGGATTCCCGGCCGACTGGTCGGAGTGGAACGGCAAGTTCCGGGATGACGTGCGCGACTTCTGGAACGGCAGCGACGGCATCCTCGGCACCCTCTCGCAGCGCGTGCTCGGCAGCCCCGACGTGTACGAGGCCGACCGGCGCTCGCCGCTGTCGAGCATCAACTTCGTCACCGCGCACGACGGGTTCACGCTCGCCGACCTCACCGCCTACAACTCGAAGCACAACTCGGCCAACGGCGAAGACAACAACGACGGCGAGAGCGACAACAAGTCCTCGAACGGAGGCGCGGAGGGCGCGACCGACAACGAGGCAGTGAACGAGCGGCGCGGGCGGCTCCGCCGCAACTTCCTCGCGACGCTGCTGCTCTCGGCGGGTGTGCCGATGATCCTCGGCGGTGACGAGCTCTGCCGCACCCAGGGCGGCAACAACAACGCCTACTGCCAGGACAACGAGATCTCGTGGTTCGACTGGGCGAACGCCGACGAGGAGCTGCTGGCCTTCACGACGCAGCTCATCACGTTGCGCCGGGAGAACCGGGCGCTGCACCCGGCGTGGTTCCGGTCGGCTCCGGAGACCGGAGACTCGAACACGGTCGTGGTCGAGCGCAGCGACGCCGAGGAGTTCAGTGCGGAGGACTGGAAGAACCCGGATGCCCGGTCGATCGTCTTCGTTCTCGAACGGGCGGACTCCGACTCGTTCGCGCTGATGCTGAATGCGGCGGAGAACGGTGTCGAGTTCCAGGTTCCGGAGGCGCCCGGCGCCGAATGGGAGCTGGCGCTCTCCAGTGACCCCGAGCAGCAGGTGGCGGCCCCCGTGTCGACGCTGATCGTGCGCGACTGCTCGTTCACGCTCCTCCGCTCGCGGGCCTGACCCGCCCCCGCCCCGCCCCGCCCGCGGTCAATCGATTCGGGAGTTTCTGTCGGCATCCGCCTCGCGAACCGACCGGAACTCCCGAGTCGATCCTGACGGGCCGGTCACTGCAGGGCGGAGGTGAGGCGCGCGAGGTTGTCGAGGATGGTCGAGCCCAGCGGCTGGCGGCTCCATTCCTCGGCGGTGAGCCGGCGGCTGAGCGCGCGGTAGCCGTCTTCGACGCTCCGCATCTCGTCGACGAACGAAGCTCCCCGCACCATCAGTGAGATCTCGAGGTCGAGGTTGAACGAGCGGATGTCCATGTTGCTCGACCCGATGACCGCGACCTCGTCGTCGATCGTGAAGTGCTTGGCGTGCAGGATGTACGGGGCCGGGTAGAGCCAGATCGTCACCCCGGCCTTCAGCAGGGTCTCGTAGTAGGAGCGCTGCGCGTGGTAGACCCCGGCCTGGTCGCCGATCTCCGACACGAACAGCTGCACGTCGAGCCCCCGCTGGGCGGCCGTGGTGATGGCGTAGAGCATCGAGTCATCTGGTACGAAGTAGGGCGACGTGATGATGATCGTCTTCTGGGCGTAGTACATCAGCGCCAGGAACAGCCGGAGGTTGTTCTCACCCTCGAAGCCCGGACCGCTCGGAACGAGCTGGCAGTCCAGGGCATCCGGAGCCGAGTTCACGATCTCATCGGTGATCTCCACGGTCTCCCGGGAGAGCAGTTCATCGGTCTCGCTGTACCAGTCGGTGATGAAGATCGCGTTGATGCCGCTGACGATCGGGCCTTCGACGCGGGTCATCAGGTCCTGCCACTTCAGTCCGCGGCGGATGTTGCTCTTCTTGTTGTAGTCCCGGCTGACGAGGTTCTGCGAACCCATGAAACCGATCACGCCGTCGACGATGAGAAGTTTCCGATGGTTCCGCAGATCCGGTCTCTGCCACTTGCCTTTCAGCGGCTGCACCGGAAGCATGAACTGCCACCGAGCCCCCATCGCCGTGAGCCGCCTGAAGGTCGCCTTGTGGGTGGGGCTCCGGATGGCGGTGATGTGGTCGACGAGCACGCGCACGATGACACCGCGCCCCACGGCACGTTCGAGCGCATCGAAGAAGCCCGCGGTGACCTCGTCGAGGGCGATGAGGTAGAACTCGCAGTGCACAAAGCGCTCGGCCGAGTCGACCGCTTCCGTCATGGCGGCGATGGATGCGGCGTAGTCCCCGATCAGGCTGGCCGAGTTGCCGCCGACCAGCGGCATCGCCCCGAGCTCCCGGTTCAGGTGCACTACAGAGCGGAGCCACGTGGGCCAGGGCCTGTCGTCGGTGACCAGCTCGATGCCGTGGGTCGTCTCGATGATGAACTCGTTGATCGCCTTCTGCTTGTCGCGCCTCTTCTTCGGGAGCTTGTAGCTGCCGATCAGCAAAAAGACGAGCACACCCAGGTAGGGGATCAGGAAGATCGCGAGAAGCCAGGCCATCGCGGCGCTCGGCCGACGGTTCCGAGGTACGACGATGATCGCGATGATGCGCACGGCCAGATCGAGGAGGAAGGCGACCACGAGTACGACGATGGTGAACTGTTCGCCTGACATGCGCCACCCCCGCTCGGTGTTCCTGCGATTCTATCCAGCCCGGTAGTACCACTTTCCGCCGAGCTTCTCGAAGCTGCTCGTCTCGTGCACCTCGCCGCGCTCCGAGCCGAGGCGGTAGCGCGCGACGAACTCGACCGTGCCGGTCTGCTCGAGCATCCCGCCGCCGGTGCGGTTCAGAATGTCGAGGCGGTACCAGCGTTGGGCGGGGTCGAGTCCGAGGTCGCCGGCGGCGGGCCTTGTCGACGGATGCCACGTGGCGAGCAGGTAGGTGGCGTCACCCACTGCGAACGCCGAATACCGGGAACGCATCAGGCGCTCGGCGGTGGGCGCCTGCTGCTCGCCGGCGTGGAACGGCCGGCAGCACTCGCCGTAGGTGTTGCCGCTGAGGCACGGGCAGCGCTCGGTCGCCGCGGGTGACGGTTCGTTCATGCCTCCATCCTGCTGCACCTGGGCCCTGTTGCACCGGGAACCGCTTGCGGTGCATCCCGGGGCGCGGGCTGGGAAGCACACTGTGGGTTCTCTCAGAGAGGGAACGGGTAAACTGGGAACTACCCCTCTCCCCGACATGAGGAGACCTGCGTGATCCTCGCCCTGTTGACGTTCGTCGGGCTTGCAGCGCTCACTCCGTGGCTGACGAGGCTCCTCAGAGCGCGTGTGTTCTACGTCGTGGCCGCTCTGCCCGCGGCCGTCTTCGTCTACACCGCCCTGCAGTCGGCGACCGTTCTGGCCGGCGGTGTCGTCACCGAATCCGTGCCGTGGATCCCGCAGCTCGACATCGCGTTCTCGTTCCGCATGGACACCCTCGCCTGGCTGCTCGCCCTTGTCGTGACGGGTGTCGGCGCCCTCGTGATGGTCTACTGCGCCCGGTACTTCTCCGACACGGAGCCGTCGCTCGGGCGGTTCGCGGCTCTGCTCCTGGCCTTCGCCGGAACGATGTTCGGCCTCGTCACCGCCGACGACATCTACGTCATGTTCATGTTCTGGGAGATCACCAGCGTGCTCTCCTACCTGCTGATCGGGCACTACACCGAGCGCAAGGAGAGCCGGGGCGCCGCCCTGCAGGCGCTGCTCGTCACCACGTTCGGCGGCCTCGCCATGCTCGTCGGCGTCGTGCTGCTCTCGGTCGCGGGCGGCAGCACGTCGATCCACCAGCTCGTGACGGATCCGCCGGGCGGCGCGATCGTCACGGTCTCGGTGATCCTGATCCTCGCGGGGGCGTTCTCGAAGTCCGCTCTGGTGCCGTTCCACTTCTGGCTGCCGGCTGCCATGGCGGCTCCCACACCGGTGAGTGCGTATCTGCACGCGGCCGCCATGGTGAAGGCCGGCATCTACCTGGTGGCGCGGTTCGCGCCCGGCTTCGCCGACACGCCGGGGTGGATGCCCGTGATCGTGATCGTCGGGGCGAGCACGATGATCCTCGGGGCCTGGCGTTCGCTCCGGCAGAACGACCTGAAGCTCCTCCTGGCCTACGGCACGGTGAGCCAGCTCGGCTTCCTCATCGTCGTGGTCGGCTTCGGCACCCGGGACGCCGCCCTCGCCGGAGCCACACTGCTGCTCTCGCACGCACTGTTCAAGGCGACGCTGTTCCTCGTGGTCGGTATCATCGACCACGACGAGGGAACGCGGCATCTCCGGCAGCTGACCGGCCTCGGCAGGCGACGGCCCGTGCTGGCGGCGACCGCTCTCATCGCGGTCGCATCGATGTCGGGCATCCCGCCGCTTCTCGGCTACGTGGCGAAGGAGTCGGTCTTCTCGGCGTTCATCGAGGCAGGGTCGGCGGGCGACGGCTGGGGCTGGGTGGCGCTCGTCGGCACGGTCGTCGGCTCCGCGCTGACCGTCGCCTACAGCGCCCGCTTCTTCTGGGGCGCGTTCGCGCGGAAGCCCGAGCTGGAGACTCAGGCCAGTCACGAGCCCGGCCACGAGTCACATGCCTCCCGGGGCATACTGGCGGCTCCGATCATCCTGACCATCGCGACGATCGCGCTGGGTCTTTCTGCGGGGCCGCTCGGCAGGGCGCTGGAGTCCTATGCCGACACCGTGTCGGGTGAGGGCGACTACCATCTCGCCCTCTGGCACGGGTTCGAGCCGGCCCTCGGCCTTTCTGCCCTCGCGATCGGCGCGGGCTCCGGCCTGTTCGCCGTGCGACGCCGCTTTGCGCGGCTGCAGCGCGCGCTCCCTCCCGTCGTCGACGCCTCGCGCGTCTACTGGAGCATCGTGCACGCGGTCGACCGGCTCGCAGCACGCATCACCGTCTTCGCCCAGCGCGGCGGCCTGCCCCAGTACCTCACCACGATCCTTCTCGTGTTCGTGCTCTGCCTCGGGGTCGCGACCACCCTCAACCGCACCTGGCCGGCTGCCTTCGTGGCCTGGGACTACCCGGCCCAGGTCTTCATCGCCGCGGTGATGGCCGCTGCTGCAGTGATGGCCGCCCGGGCGACCCACCGGCTGGCGGCCGTGCTGCTCGTCGGCGCGACGGGGTTCGGCATGGTCGCGCTCTTCGCCTTCCACGGTGCCCCCGACCTCGCCCTCACCCAGGCCCTCGTCGAGACGGTCACGATCGTCGTGTTCGTGCTGGTGCTCCGCCGTCTTCCCCGAAAGATCGCGCAGCACAACAAGCCCGTCAGGCGCTGGCGGCGCGGGATGATCGGGGCTGCCGTCGGCGTGACCATGGGCCTCATCGGCCTGATCGCCCTCGGTGCGCGCCAGGCCGGCGGCCTCGGCCCGGAGCTCGCACGGCTCGCCGTCGAGGAGGGGCACGGCCAGAACGTGGTCAACGTGATGCTCGTCGACATCCGCGCCTGGGACACGATGAACGAACTCTCGGTGCTCGTCGTCGTGGCCACCGGGGTGGCGAGCCTGCTCTTCGTGACCGGCCGGAACGTCGTGGTGCCGCGGCTTCGCGAATCGCGGGGGAGACGCCGTGGTCTCGAGCGGGCGCGGCTGGTGGACGACCCGCACACCCAGAACGATGCTCCGGATGATCGGCAGCACACCTGGCTCCTCGGCGGCCGCACCCTCGCACCCGACCAGCGGTCGCTGATGATCGAGGTGCTCGTGCGCCTGTTGTTCCACCCCGCGATCCTCGTCTCGATCTACCTGCTGTTCGCGGGGCACAACGCTCCCGGTGGCGGTTTCGCGGGCGGGCTCCTCGCCGGGCTGGCGCTCATTGCACGCTACCTCGCGGGTGGGCGTTACGAACTCGGCGAGACGCTGCCGATCGGTCCGGGCATCCTGCTCGGCTCCGGCATGCTGATCGCCACAGGCACAGCGCTCGGTTCCCTCTTCGTCGGAGCCGATATTCTCACATCGGCATACTTCGAGGGCGACCTCCCGCTGATCGGGCAGGTGTCGTTCGGCACGTCGACGATCTTCGACATCGGCGTCTACCTCGTCGTGATCGGTGTGGTGCTCGACGTTCTGCGGAGCCTCGGCGGTGAGGTCGACCGGCAGCAGGCCGAGGCCGATGACGTTCCGGGCGTGGCCGAACCCCTGAAGGCAGGGAGTGAGCGCGCATGAGTGCTTCCCTGACGCTCGTCGTGCTGATGGCGATCATGTACGGCACGGGTGTGTACGTCATGCTCGAGAAGAGTCTTACGCGCATCCTGATCGGCTTCATGCTGATCGGGAACGCGACGAACCTGCTGATCTTCCTGATGTCGGGGCGGGCCGGCGATGCCCCGATCATCGGCGACGGAGCGACGGGGGAGAACACGGTCGATCCGGTGCCGCAGGTGCTGATGCTCACCGCGATCGTGATCAACTTCGGCGTCACAGCCTTCATCCTCGCCCTGATCTACCGCTCCTGGTGGCTGGCCAACCTGGGCGACGAGGGTGACGATGTGACGGTCGACGACGAAGACGTGATCGATGCGGAGGAGGCCGAGGTCTACCACGCCTCGCTCGACGAAGACGATGAGGCGGTGCGGGCCCAACTGGCGGGCGCGGCCGACAACGGGGACATCGACATCGAGAGCGACATCGACAACAACCACACGGAGAGAGGAGCAGGACGGTGAACGCGCTTGTTCCGCTTCTCGTGGTGCTGCCCCTGTCGGGTGCGGCGATCACCCTGATCCTCGGCCGGAATCCGCGGCTGCAGGTGGCGATCAGCGTGAGCACGCTCTCGATCGTGACAGTGGCGGCCGCCGTGCTGCTGTACGTCGTCGACACGACCGGCCAGGCCGCGGTCGTGAAGGTGGGCGGCTGGGAGCCGCCGTTCGGCATCGTGCTGATGGTCGACCGGCTGTCGGCGATCATGGTGCTCGTCTCGGCGCTCATGCTCCTCGGGGTGCTGGTCTTCGCGATCGGGCAGGGCATCGCCGACGGCGACAAGGACACTCCGGTGTCGATCTTCCATCCGACCTACCTGATCCTGTCGGCCGGACTGTTCGACGCCTTCATCGCCGGCGACCTGTTCAACATGTACGTCGGATTCGAGATGCTGCTGGCGGCGAGCTACGTGCTGCTGACCCTCGGTGGCACGGGTGCGCGCATCCGAGCCGGCACCACCTACATCGTGGTGAGTCTCGTCTCGTCGCTGTTCTTCCTCGCCGCGATCGCCCTGATCTACGGAGCCACGGGCACGGTCACGATGGCGCTCCTCTCCGAACGCATCCAGGCCCTGCCGCTCGATGTGCAGATCATCCTGTGCGCCGCCCTGCTGATCGGGTTCGCTGTGAAGGCGGCGGTGTTCCCGCTCTCGTTCTGGTTGCCGGATTCGTATCCCACGGCGCCCGCTCCCGTGACGGCAGTGTTCGCGGGCCTGCTGACGAAGGTGGGTGTCTATGCCATCATCCGCACCGACAAGCTGCTCTTCTTCGCTGTGCCGCTCACGATCCCGCTGATGATCGTGGCGTTCTTCACCCTGATCATCGGCATCTTCGGGGCTCTCACCCAGGCGGATGTGAAGCGGCTGCTCTCCTTCACCCTGGTGAGCCACATCGGCTACATGATCTTCGGCATCGCGATCGGCAGCGAACTCGGCACCGGGGCGACGATCTACTACATCGTGCACCACATCATGGTGCAGACGGCCCTGTTCGTGTCGGTCGGGCTGATCGAACGCGTCGGCAGGTCGACCTCCATCACCCACCTCGGCGGGCTCCTCAAGAAGGCACCGTTCGTCGCCGTGCTGTTCTTCATCGGGGCCCTGAACCTCGGCGGCATCCCGCCCTTCTCGGGTTTCCTCGGCAAGGTCGGGCTGTTCGAGGCGGGCGCCCAGAGTCCGAGCCCCCTGGTGTATGTGCTGATCGGGGCCGGTGCGCTGACCTCCCTGCTCACGCTGTACGCCCTGATGAGGATCTGGAACATGGCGTTCTGGCGACCCGCTCGGGATGTCGCCGGCTACGAGTCGCCGATGCTCACGTCTCTGCGGGAGAGCCCCGACGAGACCGGGGGAGTCGTGACCGCGACCCTGCCGAAGCTCATGGTCGCTGCGACCACCGGCCTCATCGCGCTGACGGTCTGCCTGACGGTTTTCGCCGGCCCGCTGTTCGAGCTCTCCGAGCGGGCCGCGGTCGGCGTGGCCACCCCGGCTGAGTACATCAGGGCCGTCTTCCCGGACGGTACGCCATGAGCGACGAGGGTTCGCACGGCACGCGGCCCCGGATGCTCCGTGCCCGGGTTCTGAGCGGCCTGATACCGTTCGCGGGCCTCGTGCTGCTCTGGATGCTCCTCTGGGGCCAGTTCACCTGGCTCGCTTTCATCACCGGGATCCTGCTGGCTGCGCTGGTCTCAACCGTCTTCTACCTGCCGGCCGTGAGGCTGAGTGGGCGGTTCAACGTCGGGCGCGGTGTCGTGCTGGTCGGCGTGCTGCTGTTCGACATCGTGTTCGCCTCGCTCCAGGTCGCCTGGTCGGCTCTCAGGCCGCGGTACACCCCCAGCAACGCGATCATCGTGGTGCCGCTGGTCACCCGCTCGGACCTGATCATGACCTTCACCGCCGTGATCACCGGCCTGGTGCCCGGATCGATCGTGCTCGACATCGATCGCGACGAGGGAACGCTCCACCTGCACACGCTGAACGTGGCCTCGGCTGCCGATGTGCCCGCGCTGAAGCGCGGGGTGCTCGCGGCTGAACGCCGGCTCATCCTGGCGGTGGGGTCGGCCGACGACCTGGCACGGTTGCAGAAGTCGACGTACGCGAAGGAGGCCGGTGTGCAATCCACTGGCGAAGGGGGTACCGGATGACCGTCGTCATCGTCATCGCAGGAGTGCTGTTCGGGGTGGGAGCCGTCGCTGCACTCTGGCGGATCATCCGCGGCCCATCGGCACTGGACCGCATCATCGCCTCCGATGTGCTCATCGCGACGGCGATGTGCGCGATCGGGGCGCAGATGGCGATCAGCGGGCACACCGACAACCTGCCGGTGCTCCTGGTGCTCGCGCTGTTCACCGTGGTCGGCTCGGTCAGCGTCGCGCGGTTCATCTCGACGAGGGATGACACATGACCGATGATGTGGTGCGCGACGTGTTCACGGCAGGGCTGGTTCTGCTCAGCGCCTTCCTCTGTTTTGCGGCGGGGGTCGGGCTCATCCGGTTCCCTGATGTGCTCTCGCGTCTGCACGCTGCTACGAAACCGCAGATCCTCGGCCTGATCGCGATCGTCGTGGATGTGGCCGTGGCGAACCCCTCTGCGGCCACGATCACCCTGGCGCTGGCGATCGTGTTCTTCCAGAGTCTGACGGCACCGATCGCCGCCCACATGCTCGGAAGGGCCGCCTTTCGCACGGATCACTTCCGGCGGGACATCCTCGTCGTCGACGAAGTCTCGTCACGGCCTGGCCCTTCTCGCCCACATTCTGCAAAGAATTGATTTCTCCACAAGAGGTGGGAACTTAATTCTCCCGAAACACTCAGCGGAGTAGCGTGTTCCGAATCGACTCCCCATCCGGGGGTCCAGGCGATCGGGGGAACACATGTCCAGAACCGACCGGAGCTCCTCAGGCGGCGATCCGGGCGAGTCCCTTGCGACTTCGCCGAGCGAGTCCCGCACAGGTTCGAGGGAACGTCTCGGCGATGAGGGTTCCGCCGTGCAGGACTTCTCGAACGAGCAGGCCGGGTACCACAAGGGCCTGAAGTCGCGCCAGTTGCAGATGATCGCCATCGGCGGCGCCATCGGCACGGGCCTCTTCCTCGGAGCCGGTGGGCGGCTGAACCAGGCCGGCCCGCTGCTGATCTTCGACTATGCGATCTGTGGTTTCTTCGCCTTCCTGATCCTCCGCGCCCTGGGCGAGCTGGTGCTCCACCGGCCCTCGTCGGGTTCGTTCGTCTCCTACGCCCGGGAGTTCTACGGCGAGAAGGCGGCGTATGTGGCCGGCTGGATGTACTTCCTCAACTGGGCCATGACCGCGATCGTCGACTCCACCGCGGTGGCCGTGTACGTGCAGTTCTGGTCGGCCTTCACTTCCGTGCCGCAGTGGCTGCTCGCCCTGATCGCCCTGGCCATCGTGCTCACCCTGAACATGATCTCCGTGAAGGTGTTCGGCGAGATGGAGTTCTGGTTCGCCCTCGTCAAGGTCGTCGCCCTCATCGCGTTCCTGGTCATCGGCGCGATCTTCCTCGCCTTCAGCTTCCCGACGGATGTCGGCGTCACCGGTGTGGCCATGATCAACCAGAACGGCGGGCTCCTGCCGAACGGGATCTCGACGATCGTGGTGGCGGTGGTGATCATCCAGGGCGTCGTCTTCGCATACGCGGGTGTGGAGCTGGTCGGCACGGCGGCGGGCGAGACGCCGAACCCCGAGAAGATCATGCCCCGGGCGATCAACAGCGTGGTGCTCCGCATCGCGGTGTTCTACTGCGGGTCCGTGCTGCTGCTGGCCCTGCTGCTTCCCTCGAGCGTCTACGCCGCCGATGAGAGTCCGTTCGTCACGTTCTTCTCGCACATCGGCAACCCGACCGTCGCCGCGATCGCCGGCTCAGCCATGAACTTCGTCGTGCTGACCGCTGCGCTGTCGAGCCTCAACGCGGGGCTGTACTCCACCGGCCGTATCCTGCACTCCATGTCGATCAGCGGTGCTGCACCGAGGTTCACCGGCGTGATGAACAAGCGCGGTGTGCCCTACGGCGGCATCCTCCTCACCGCCGCCGTCGCTCTGCTCGGCGTCGCCCTGAACTTCTTCGTGCCGAAAGACGCGTTCGAGATCGTGCTGAACGTCTCGGCGCTCGGCATCATCTCGAGCTGGGGCACGATCATCCTCTGCCAGATGAAGCTGCAGAAGATGGCGAAGCAGGGGCTGCTCGAGAGGCCGAAGTTCCGGCTGTTCGGGGCGCCGTTCACGTCGTACCTCACGCTTGGGTTCCTGGTCGTAGTGCTGATCCTGATGGCGTTCGACTACCCGGCCGGCACCTACACGATCGCGTCGCTGGTGATCATCATCCCGCTGCTGATCCTCGGCTGGTACCTGATGCGCGGGCGCATCCTCGAGATCGCCAAGGCACGGGAGGGGTACACCGGAGCGTTCCCCACAGTGGCGAACCGCCCGACGGGCCAGCGCGGGGTGCCGCCAAAGGAGTAGTGCTTGGCACGCGGTGCTGGTGTTGGTGCTGGTGCTAGTGCTGGTGCGCTGGCGGGGTGGACACCCGCGCCAGCGCACTCGTCGGTCAGAGCAGGGGCGGCGAGACGGCCGCCGTTGGCCAGCACCCACGATGACCTGCGGCAGCTTCGTGCGACCCGGTTCTACGCGTCGCTGCTCGCGCTGCCGACGACGATCTCGAGGGCTGCGCTGCCGGTTCCGCCGGAGTTGATCGCGGTCACCGTGAAGGTGTAGTCGCCCTGGACGGTGGGCCTTCCACTGATGAGCCCGGTGTTCTTGTTGAGTGACAGACCGTTCGGCAGGCGACCAGCGGTGATGCTGAAGACGCTCGGTGTGCCCGTGGCGACCACGCTCGATGCATACGGGCTACCCACGGTCGCGCTCCTGGTGAGGGTGTCGCCCAGCACAGGTGCCACGCCGATCACGGTAAGGCTGTAGCTGGCCGTGGCGTCGGGGGCCTTGCCGTTGTGGGCGGTAACGGTAACCGGGAACGTTCCGAGGCGGCTGGGGGTTCCCGAGACGATTCCCGAGTCGGGGTCGAGGGAGAGGCCTGTCCCGTTGAGACCGGTCGCTGTGAAGGTGTCAGAGGGGAGTCGGAACCCGGTTGTCTGCAGGGCGAACTGGTACGGCTCGGCGAAGCGCCCCTGGGGCAGCGGGCCGGAGACGATGCCGAGAGCTGGACTGACCACTTCGACTTCCGCAGACGTCACGTACAGACCGCTTCTCGCCGTGATAGCCGCGTGCGCAGTGGGCGTAGTCGTCGTGAACGTGACCACAAACGTTCCATGGCCGACCCCATAGACCGGGTAGGCCATCTTGGTGAAGCCGCCAGTCGAGCCAGGGCTCAGATGCCCGAATTGCTCCCACCCATAGGGGGCGGAGACGACGGTCTCATTCGTGAAAGTCGGATCGACGCTGAGATCGATACTTTCCTTTCCCGAACCCAGGTCATCGAAGTTCAGCGTGTAGGTCACAGTGTTGCCGGCATAGGTTGTCAGGGCATTCGAGAAGCTGCTGTTCCAATTCTCATTGTGGATCGGCGTCCACGCCTCTGCGGGAGCGGCACCGGCAGCCATCAGCCCGATCCCCAAGCCTCCGGCCAGCAGTGCTGCCGAGATCTTCTTGCCCATGTTCATGTGTGGTGTCGCTTTCCTCTGTGGCCTCGAGAATGAGGGAGAACTTCTCCGCCGTGTGGCGTTCACTATGGAGAGAGACGATGCGGGGCCGTGCATTACGCGATCTGGGCGAAATCTCAGGAAGCCGATTGCACGTCGTGCGGAACGACGTGCTCCGCGCGGGGAAGCGGGCTCTAAGCTCGGGGGATGACCGTGCGAGTGCTGCGCCACCGGCTCGGTGGTTCCTACAGCGCCGCTGAGGTCTTCCGCGTGCTGCACGGCGACGACTCCGAGGTGTTCTGGCTCGACGGCGGGGAGTGCAGCTACGTCGGCGCGGGCGAAGCGTGGTATCCCGGCCCGGGCAGCGGCGAGGCGGGTGTCCTGGCGGACGTCCAGCAGGAACTGGCCGAGCCGGGTGCGCCGATGCTCGGCCTGGTGGGCTGGTTCGGGTACGAACTGCTCGCCGAGACGGTGGGCGTGGATGCGCCCAGCCTGGCCGTGGTTCGGCGCTCGCGCGGGGCGGATGCGGCATTCCTGAGGGTGACGCGGATGGTCGCCGTCACCGCCGGCGGTAGCGCCGAGCTCGTGGCGGCGGGGGAGCGGTGGGAGGGCGAGCTCGGACTGTGGCGGAGGGACGTCGTGACGCGGCTCGCCGAGGTCGAGGCCCGGGGTGAGCGGGTGGATGGTGAGCAGCACGAGGGGGCGCCGCGCACGGTCTCTTGGCGCGAGAGCGACGAGGAGTACCTCGCGAACATCGCATCCTGCCAGGAGGCCATCCGGGCGGGCGAGGCCTACGTGCTGAACCTCACCACCGAGGCCCGTGTGGCGGGTGCGTTCGACCCTGTTGCCGTCTACGACAGGCTGCGGGCGGATGCGCCGAGCGAACACGGTGCGCTGCTGCGGATCGGCGGGGTGAGCCTCCTGAGCTCCTCGCCCGAGCTCTTTGTCGACGTCGAACCCGGCGGTGGCGTTCGCACGTCACCGGTGAAGGGCACGCGGGCGCGGGCCGAGCATCCGGAAGCCGACCGGGCGGCGGCCGACGAACTGGGTGCCGACCCCAAGGAGCGGGCCGAGAACACCATGATCGTCGATCTCATGCGCAACGACTTCGCTCGGGTGTGCGTGCTGGGAAGCGTGCGCGTCGTCAGTCTGCTCGAGGTTCAGACGCAGGCTCAGGTGCACCAGCTGGTGAGTAGCATCGAGGGCCGGTTGCGGCCGGGGCTCGGTGTGGTCGATCTGCTGCGGGCGGCGTTTCCGGCCGGTTCCATGACGGGCGCGCCCAAGCGGAGCGCAATCGAGATTCTCGACCGGCTGGAGGGCCGTGCGCGGGGGCTCTACGCGGGTGCCTTCGGCTTTCTGGGTGTGGACGAGTGGGGAGCCGATGGGCGTCGCACGAAGGGTCGAGCTGAGCTCGCCATGACCATCCGCTCCATCGTGATCGAGGGTGATGCGGCAACCGTCGGGGTGGGCGGTGGTGTCACCGCGCTCTCCGACCCGCAGGCCGAGCTCGCCGAGATGAAACTCAAAGCGGCTGCCCTGCTGCGGGCGCTGGGCGCCGACATAGGGTGAGACGCGCACGCGGACAGTCCGACCTGACGGCCACTCTCTGACGAGATCCGGTTTTGCACTTCGGGCTTGAGAGTGCAAAATGGTGTTCATGGGCGAGACGGGTGAAACGGGTGGGCTGTGCGCGTCGCCCGGCCCCGCTGTAAAGGGCCCGGTGGTGCGCGCCGGCACCGGCCTCAAACAGCGCCGCACCCGGACTCGGCTGACCGCCGCAGCGCGCACTCTCACCATCGAGCACGGTCTCGCGGGTTTCACCGTGCTCGAACTCTGCGAACAGGTCGGTGTCTCCCGGCGTACCTTCTTCAACTACTTCCCGTCGAAGGAGCACGCGGTGCTGGGCTTCGCCCACGGTGCGAGCGAGCGCCACGTCGCAGCCTTCATGGCGGCGCGCACCTCCGGCCCGGCGCCCACCTCCGGCCCGGCGAGCAACCTCATCGCGGACCTCGCCGCGCTCGCCGAGGCTTCGTTCGGCGACCTCGGTCTCACTGCGGCGGATGCCGCAGCCCTGGCCGCCGCGCTCCGCCGCGAACCGGCACTCCTGCCGCTGCTGCTCGACGCCGCGCAGCGGGAACAGGAGCGCTTCGTGGTGATGGTCGCCGAGCGCGAAGGCCAGGGATCTGACCGTGTCACCGCCGAAGTCGCCGTCAAGGTCGTGGGGTGCCTGGTCGGCCTGGCCGCTGAGACCTTCCTGACCGAGGCCAACACCACACCGTTCAGCGTGCTGTTGCGCGCGCGACTGGTCTCCGCATCCGCCCTCTTCGCCCGCCCAGCAGATACACCCTTCACCCCGCCTGCGCTCCCACTAACGAAAGACCCGGTCAGAACACCATGACAACTGCGAAGACCCGCACCGACCAGGCCGAGCCGCTGCTGCTCACCAAGCGCCGCATCTGGATCATCTTCGGCGCCCTCATCGCCGGAATGCTCCTCTCGAGCCTTGACCAGACCATCGTCTCCACTGCGATGCCCACCATCGTCGGCCAGCTGGGCGGCGTCGAGAACCAGGCCTGGATCACGACCGCCTACCTCCTCGCAACCACCATCGTCATGCCGATCTACGGCAAGTTCGGCGACGTTCTCGGCCGCCGCAACCTGTTCCTCATCGCGATCGCCCTCTTCACGCTCGCCTCCATCGGCTGCGCGTTCTCCACGGACTTCTGGATGTTCGTGGTGTTCCGTGCCCTGCAGGGCCTCGGCGGCGGTGGCCTCATGATCCTCTCGCAGGCGATCATCGCCGACATCGTGCCCGCCTCGGAGCGCGGCAAGTACCTCGGCCCGCTCGGCGGCATCTTCGGTCTCGCCGCCGTCGGCGGACCGCTCCTCGGCGGATACTTCGTCGACCACCTCACCTGGCAGTGGGCGTTCTACATCAACATCCCTGTCGGAATCGCCGCGTTCGCCATCACCTGGTTCGCGCTGAAGCTGCCGAGCAAGCGCGCCACCATGAAGATCGACCTGCCGGGTGTGCTGCTGCTCTCGATCGCCACGACCTGCCTCATCTTCTTCACCGAGTTCGGCGGCAACAAGCAGCACGGCTGGGGCGCACCGGAGACGTGGATGTTCGGGGCCGGGCTCCTCATCGCGGGCACCCTGTTCGTGCTGGTCGAGGCGCGGGCCGAGGATCCGATCATCCCGCTCTCCTTCTTCACGAACCGCGTGTTCGTCATCGCGACGGCCATCGGGTTCGTTCTCGGCATCGCGATGTTCGCGGCGATCGGCTTCCTGCCGACGTTCCTGCAGATGGCCTCGAAGACCTCGGCGGCCGAGTCGGGGCTGCTGCTGCTGCCCATGATGGTCGGTCTGATCGGAACGTCGATCCTCTCCGGTGTCGCGATCACCCGCACCGGTCGCTACAGGATCTTCCCGATCCTCGGCACCCTGATCACCGGTGCCGCGATGTTCGCGATGACGACGCTGAGCGCGACAACCCCGATCTGGCTCATCTGCGTGTTCCTCTTCGTCTTCGGCGCGGGCCTCGGCCTCATCATGCAGGTCGTGGTGCTCGTGGTGCAGAACTCGGTGCCGGCCACCCAGGTGGGCACCGCGACGAGCACGAACAACTACTTCCGCGAGGTCGGATCCGCTCTCGGTGTGGCCGTCTTCGGAGCCCTCTTCACCAGCAGCCTCTCGGAGAAGCTGCTCGCCGTGTTCTCCGGTGCCGGAGCTTCGGCGGGGGACGCCTCCCAGGCCACCGCGACCCTCGACCCGGCGACGCTCAACCAGCTGCCGCAGGCCATTCAGGAGCAGGTCGTCACGGCCTACGCCGACTCGCTGGCTCCGGTGTTCTGGTACCTCATCCCGTTCCTCGCTGTCGCTTTCGTGCTCTCGCTCTTCCTCCCGCAGATCAGGCTCTCGGATGTCGCGGGAATGGTCGCCCGCGGCGAAGCCGTCACCGGCGAGGAGGCGGAGGCCCTCGAAGCCGAGCAGCGCGAGGCGGCCCGGGTCGCCCGGGCATCAGAGCCCGGACACGCCCCGAGGCCGCCCGCGGCGTAGGGCGCTCTGGCGGATGTCGGAGGTGTCTTCTATCGTGGTGGCATCGAGAGAGTGAGACCACATGACGACCCTCCAGAGCCGCCCGAACACGGCGCTCGTCGTGATCGACGTGCAGAACGACGTCGTGGCCCGCGCACACAACCGTGACGCTGTGATCGGCAACATCGGCGGTCTCGTCGAGAGGGCCAGGAACGAAGGTGTGCCGGTGGTCTGGGTGCAGCACAATGCCGACGACCTGCAGGTGGGTACAGAGGGCTGGCGCTACGTTCCCGAACTTGTTCCGGAGTCATCCGAATCGCTGGTCCAGAAGTCGTACGGCGACTCCTTCGAGGGCACCGACCTCGAAGACGTGCTCTCCCGCGCGGGTGTCGGGCACCTGGTGGTGACCGGAGCGCAGACGGACGCGTGCATCCGCTCGACCATCCACGGAGCCTTCACCCGGGGCTACGACGTCACGCTGGTGGGCGACGCCCACACCACAGAGGACCAGACCGCCTACGGCGCACCGGCAGCCGCCGACGTGATCGCGCACACCAACCTGTACTGGCAGTTCCAGGATGCACCCGGGCGGTCGGCCCGTGTCACCGACACCCGGGACGTCTCGTTCGCCGACTGACACACGAGGGGCTGCTGGGGTAACGTTGCTGGCATGACGTCGGGGTTTTGGGGAGCAGACGCGGGTGAGCTTCGCGCTCTCGCAAAGGACTTCGACCAGAAGGCATCGCAGCTGCAGGGCCTGCTCAGCACCCTGACGGTCGAGATCAACCGCACCCAGGCGTGGGGCGGTCCGGATGCGGAGTTCTTCCGGCAGCAGTGGAACACCACGCATCGCACCTCGCTCCAGAACGCCAACAGCGTGCTCGCGGCCGCGTCGACGGCCCTTCTGAAGAACGCCGGCGAGCAGGAGCAGGCGAGCGCGGCCGACGGCTCAGCCGGGTCCGGCACCGGCGGTGGGCCCGGGGGGTTCGGTGGGCCCGGTGGCTCGGGGCCTGATGGCACTGCCCCCGGCACGACCGGAGCATCCGACGACGACCTCCTGAATGACCTCCTGCAGAACCCCGGTCTGCTTGGCACCCGCGAGCTCTTCGACAGCCTGAGCGTCGTCGACGGGGCCAACGCCCTGGCCCAACTGCGACTGCTCGGCGAGTTCGGGTCGCTCGACGATGCCCTGCGCTTCAGCCAGTTCGCCGGCAGGTTCGACGTGGTGAACGACTTCCTCGGAGGCCACAACTGGGCCTCTGCGGCCCAGGGCCTGAGCAGCATGCTTCCCGACGGGGCCGTGGCGGCGAAGCTCGGCTCTGCCGCGGAATTCCTGGGTTCGGCCGGCAAGGTGCTGGGACCTGCGGGTGTCGTGCTCGGCGTGGTAGGCGTCGGCACGGACATCGCGGAGGGGAACTACGCCCGTGCGGGCTATGACGGCGTCGCGACGGGGCTCGGGTTCGCCGCCCTGGTCACCCCACCGCCGGCCGATCTGATCCTCGGCGCAGCGGCCGGAACGATGGCGCTCGGCGGGCTGCTCTACGATCACGTGCCCGTCTTCCACGACGCGGTCGACGGCTCCATCAAGGCGGTGGGTGACGGGGCGAAGGCCATCGGCGAGGGTGCCGAGGCTCTTGCGCACGGCGCAGAGGACTTCGCGGACGACGTCGCGGACAAGGCCAAAGACCTGTGGCCGTTCTGATGGGCATCCAGAGAACACACGAGACACCAACCCGGGAGCAGAAATGACCAGCACGAGCACCTGGCAGCAGGCGGCCCCACCGGCGGCCTCGCCCGACGACATCGCCGTGTTCGGCGCGGGCGAGGTCGCGTACGCGCTGTCTCTCTGCAGCGAGGAGGCCCGCGAGCGGGCGTCGCGGTTCCTGCAGGTCGAGCCCGGATTCGTCACCCCGCAGATCGCAGCTCTCGGCGCGTCTAGCCTCATCGCCCGCGGTGAGTTGACGATCGATGGGGAGGCGCTCGTTCCGAGCGGCGGCATCCGGTTGCTGATCGGAGTTCTGCAGAACGCCGTGCGCTTCACCGAGATGGCGATGGTGAACGAGGACGGGCCCGAGGCGGCCCTCTACGTGCAGTCGGCTGAGCTGTCGCTGCTGTTGCAGCCGGGCTCGATGAGCACCTGGTCGATGGTGGTCAAAGCACCCGAGGCCGCTGACAGCGCCCTGCTCAAGCAGGTCATCGACGACAACGCGCGTCGCCACCCGGACGGTGTCGCGTATTTCGGCACGGAGCTGGTCGGGGGAGAACCTGCGGGTGCCGATGTGGTCGCCCGCTCTTCGAACAACCTGTTCGTCCGCCCCTCCGGAGTCTTCGCCTGGGATGTCGCGGACGTACGCGCCACCGACGGCGACAGCGTCGTTCAGGAGCGTACCGAAAACACCAGCACGGCTGCGCTGCTCGATCGCCTCGCCGACTTCGTGCGGCTGCCCGCCCGATGAGCGGGACACCTCCCGGGGCGCTTCCTCCCGAACCGTTCGCGTGGTTGAGCCGGGACAAACCTGCCGGTCGCTACAAGATCTCGCTGGTCACCCCGCGGAGCGCAGCCGTGCTCGGTGCCTTCCTGCTGCTGGCCGGGATCGTGTTCGCTGTGTTCCTGTTCAGCCGCGGGGCGGGCGGCGCTGCCGTGCTCGGTGTGCTGCTCTTCGTGATCTTCGGCGGTTTCGGCATCGTGCTGCTCGTGATCGCGTCGGCGAGGGCCCGGTGGGCCCGCGTGTACCGGCAGGTGCACGGGCATCCACCCTTCTGAGTGCCTCTTCGCCGCTCAGCCCGCTGCGCGTGCGTTCCGCACACGTTTGTCGCTTCCGCGCCGCAGCGCGCAGGCGCGGAAGCGACAAACCGCGGCGGAACCGCGCGGCGGCGGCGGCGGGCTCGGGCGGCGGGCTGCGGGTGCAGCTAGGCGCCGGGGCGCTTCGCCCGCGGTAGGGCGGCGACGATGATGTCGTAGGAGTTGCCCACCAGGTCTTCGACCAGGGTCTCGTCGATGTCGTCGCCGGGGCAGAGCGAGATCCAGTGCTCCTTGTTCATGTGGTAGCCCGGGATGATGCTGGGGTGCTCCCGCACGAGCGCCTGCCCGTGCGGCGGAGCGCATTTGAGGGTCACCACCGAGGGGCTGCGTCGGTGTGCGGGGCCGCCGGTCGCGGCATCCGGGGACGCGGGCTGAGTGTCGACGATCGCGAACACCTTGCCGACGACCTTGAAGACCGCGGCTCCCTCGCCGAACGGCTGACCCTGGGTGACGGCGGGAAAGGAGGCTGCCACCCGCAGGGCGGTCTGCACCACGTCGGCCTGATCCATGATCCCAGTCTGGCCGACGGGCTCTCCATCGGCCAGCCGGCACTCGTGCCGAGTGTGTGACTGAGCCTCCAGCGTGCTCCGGATGCTACGGGACGATGACGGCGCGCCCGCGGATCGTGCTGGCGGCGAGGTCGGCGTAGGCGTTCGGTCCGTCGTCGAGGCTGTACTCCACGACCTCGACGTCGATCTTTCCGGCGCGGGCCAGGTCGAGCACCTCGATGAGTTCGCTCCGGGAGCCCCAGTAGGGGATCCGCACGGCGACGTCGTAGGCGATGGAGCCGAAACCGTAGTCGAGGGAACCGCCACCGATGCCCACGATGGTCACGTCGCCCTCGATCGCGGCGACACTGGTGGCGAGGGCGATCGTCGGCTGGGCGCCCACGAAGTCGAACACGGCGTCGGCACCGAGGCCGTTCGTGAGGGCGCGGATGGTGGCGGCGGCATCCGCATCGCTGATGACGACGTGGTCCGCGCCGACGTGCGTCGCGAGCTTCAGCTTCTCGTCGCTCACGTCGAGCGCGATGACCGTCGCGCCGGAGAGCGCCTTCAGGATCTGGATGCCGACGTGGCCGAGCCCGCCGGTTCCGATGACGACGGCGACGGTGCCGGCTCCGAGCTTCGGCAGGGAGCGCTTGATGGCGTGGTAGGGGGTGAGTCCGGCATCCGTCAGCGATACGTTCTTGACGGGGTCGAGGTCGCCGAGCGGAACCAGGTGGCGCGCGTCGTCGACGATCATGTATTCGGCCATCGAGCCCTGGCTGCCGAGCCCGGGAGGACGGATGCCCTCGGCGGCCGCGTTGGTGCAGTAGTTCTCTTTGCCCTCCGAGCAGTTGTGGCAGCGGCCGCAGCCCCACGGCCCGTAGACCGCGACAGCGTCTCCGACCTTCAGCGTGGAGTCGACGCCTTCGCCCATCTCGTGCACGATGCCGGCTCCCTCGTGGCCGAGGGTCATCGGCAGCGGGTAGCCCTGCTCGAGGTAGTCCTTCTCGGGCAGGCTCATGACGTAGTCGTCGGAATGGCAGACGCCACCGGCGGTCACCTTCAGCAGCACCTGGCCGGGGCCGGGTGTGGGGATGGGGATCTCGACGACCTCGGGGGCCTGGCCCACTGCAACGTAACGGAGTGCTTTCATGCTCTTCACTGCATTCATGACCTTCACTGTACGCCGAACAGCGCCCGGTCGCTGTAATTACAGCTAAACCGGGCGCTGTGCGACCAGCGGTGCGATCCGTTCGATCAGCTGCGCGAGTGGCGGCGGCGTCGCACTCCGGCGATCGCGGCGAGAACGAGGCCGAGTCCGAGCACGCCCGCGGTCCACGGGGCGACGGCCGCGACATCCGAACCCGTGTGAGCGAGCCCCTGGCCGGAGCCCGACGCACCGGCCGTCGGCGTGGCACTAGGGAGCACGGGTGCGGTCGACGAAGTCGCCGTAGGCGCCGGCGTGGGGGTGGCCGTCGGCACCGCGACAGGCAGTACCGCAGCTGCGCCGCCAGTCGAGACGACCGTGACCGACTCGTCGGCGTTCAGCTGCACGGCAGCGCTCGTTGCGGCGGCCAGGTTGAGTCGCTGCCACGACCCAGCGGCGGTTCCGGTGCCGTCGAGCGGGTAGCCCGAGTCGAGTTCGGTCTGTGCGAGCACCGAGGTGCGCTGCGCGTCGGTGAGGGTCGGGAACGTCGTCAGCAGCAGGTTCTCCGCTCCGGTGGGCACGGATGCGGCGAGGCCCTCGGGTCCCGTCTGGGCGAAACCGTAGGTGGTGCGCTCGGTGAACACCGCGACGGCCGATCGGCGATCGGTGACGATCTGGGAGGTCCCCCCGGGGATCGCAGAGCCGCCGTACGGGTTCGACGTGTAGGCCGCCTCCGCGGCGATCGTGTCGGCGATGCTGCTGCCGGTCGCCTTCTCGAGGTAGTCGACCAGCTCGGCGCGGGCGGGTTCGAGCACCGCGGTGCGGTAGTCGGTGTCGCTCCAACGGGTCGCCAGGGCGGCCTCACCGTCGATCCGGCCACCCATGATGTCGAGCGGGTAGTGCACGCCGAGCACGATGCGGTCGTTGCCGGCCTCGGATGCCCGGGTGAGGATCTCTGGGGCGAGCTCGGGCAGCAGGGTGGCGAGCGTGACACCGGCCTCGTAGGCCGTCGTGGTGTGGCCGCTCGGGTACGAGCCGCCCGTGCAGATGCCGACGACGCCATACCCGGGATCCAGCGTCACGTCGTTCGGGGAGAAGGCGTGGGTCGTGTCGACCACGGCCGGAACGCGCAGGATGTCGAGGTTGCCATTAGCGTCGGCGTAGCTCTTCCCGGTGCGGTTCGCGGTGAGCGAGGAGGCGTTCACGACGGCTGGCGCGCAGGCGGCGGCGTCGCCCGGTACGGCGGCGGTGGCGGGATCCGTCGGCAGGTAGGGGCGGGGGTAGCTGTAGTGCGCCTTCGCGGCCCCGGTGCTGACATACGCGCCGCTGGTGCCGTTCGAACTGTTGATGAGCGCACTGGTGAGCGGGAGGTCGCCGCTCTCGCGGCCCTTCACGTAGAGCGGTCCGAGCACGGAGCCGAGTGCGGTGGAGAGGGTGATCGACTGGTCGTAGGCTGTGCCGTCGGCGTTCTGGTACGAGGAGTCCTGCAGGGCCAGGAACTGCTGGGCGGGCGTGGCGTGGGTGTTGATCCAGCTGGTGAGAGCGTCGTTCTGGGCGAGCACGCCTGCGTTGTCGACCGTGCCGTGCAGCGTGTTCGTGCCGTCGGAGGTCCAGAACGAGTCGTAGCCCGCCAGCAGGGTGATCAGATCCGGCGGTGTGGTGTCGCTCGGGGACGTCCCGGCGGCTGAGGCTGTGGCAGGCATCGACAGGGCGATGGATGCTGCGACCGCCGTGGCGACGGCGACTGTGGCGAAGCGTGAAGATGACCGGCGCATGCTCAGTCTCTCCTCTCGGGGTTGGTCGGACTCGGGGGCCGAACAGAAGGTTAGCCTGCATAAACTAAGCCGCCGACGTGGCCGCCGGTACAACGGATGGTGTCCTCCCGGTGAACGGGTTCGCCCCGGTCAGAGGCCACGTTCGGAGAACAGCCGGTCGAGGAACACCGTTCCCGCGCCCAGCAGCCCGCAGTCGCCCGGTCGGAGCGGCGTGGTGATCGTGAGCTGGTCGGTCGCCATCGGCAGGCACTGGGCGTAGAGAGTGGAGCGGAGGCCCGCCACGAACACCTCCGACTGGCTGAGCACGCCGCCGACGATGAGGCGGCCGGGGTTGAAGAAGTTGACGATGCTCGCGAGCACGCCGCCCGTCATGCTGCCGGCCTCGCGAAGGAGCCGGGTGGCCACCGGATCCGCGTCGCGGGCGAGCGCGATCATCGCCTCGACGTTCGCCACCTCGAGTCCGGCGTTCTGCAACTCCCGCACGAGGGCGTTGCCGCTGGCGAGGGCGTCGAGACAGCCGTAGCGCCCGCAGGAGCAGGGCACGGGCGGGGCATCCGGCACGGCGACGTGGCTGATGTCGCCGGCCGCACCCCGACTGCCGACGAAGAGTTCGCCGCGCGCGATGATGCCGCAGCCGATACCCGATCCGGCTTTGACGAACACCTGGTTGGGCTCCATCCGGTCTCCGGATGCGAACTCGCCGACCGCCATCAGATTGGCGTCGTTGTTGACCAGGATGGGAACGCCGGCGATGCCACCGAGGATCCGGGCGACATCCGTTCCGTTCCAGCCGGGCATGCGGCTCGGGGCGACGACCCGCCCGCTCTCTGACGAGACGGGGCCGGGAACACCGACCGACACGCCCCTGAGGAGGCGGCGGGAGTGCTCGGTGTCGCTGGCGAGCAACGCCTCGAGGGCCGACCAGACCTCGGCGAGCACCACGTCGGGACCACTCGAGATGTCGAGGTCGAGGTCGCCGCGCGCGAGCAGCGCGCCCGAGAGGTCGACCAGGCCGATGGAGGTGCGGTCGACGCCGAGGTCGACGCAGCCGACGATGCCGGCGTCGCGGCGGAGGGCCAGTGTGCGGGGGCGACGGCCGCCCCGGGAGACGCCGTCGCCGACTTCGACCACGTGGCCGAGCCCGATGAGTTCGTCGATCCGGGCGGTGATCGTGGAGGGTGAGAGGCCGGTGACCTTCGCGAGGTCGGCCTTCGAGTCGGCCGCGCCGGAGCGGAGCGGCCCCAGGATGGCGAGGTTCTGGGCAGAGAACCGCGTGAACGATGCGGGGAGTCGTGAGGCCATGGGGTTCCGATCGTCGAGAAGCGGCTTATTCCATTATCAAACAAAGTTCCTCGAAATATAGATGCAACAATGGATTGTTAGGTTGATTTCAACGACGAGACTCTCGAAGCAAAGGCGGCAACCGTGGCATCCTCTCCCACTGGCACCTCCAGCTCCACCTCCGCTGGCACAGCGACGGCGATGGTGCAGCTGACTGATGTGCAGAAGCACTTCGGTTCGCACCACGTGCTGAAGGATGTGAGCCTCACCATCGCCGCCCGCGAGGTCGTCGTGGTGGTTGGCCCTTCGGGTTCGGGTAAGTCGACTCTCTGCCGCTGCATCAACCGGCTCGAGACGATCACCTCGGGCACCATCGCGGTCGACGGGGTCGATCTGCCTGCGGAGGGCCGGGCGCTCGCGAAGCTCCGGGCTGAGGTGGGAATGGTCTTCCAGTCGTTCAACCTGTTCGCGCACCGCACGATCCTCGACAATGTCACCCTCGCTCCGATCACCGTGCTGGGGCGCTCGCGGAAGGATGCCCGCGCAGAGGGCCTCGCTCTTCTCGAACGCGTGGGCATCGCCGACAAGGCCGACCACTTTCCGGCCCAGCTCTCCGGCGGCCAGCAGCAGCGCGCCGCCATCGCCCGTGCGCTCGCGATGAAGCCGAAGGTGATGCTGTTCGATGAACCGACCAGTGCGCTCGACCCCGAAATGGTGAGCGAGGTGCTCGACGTGATGACCTCCCTCGCCGGCGACGGGATGACCATGGTCGTCGTCACGCACGAGATGGGGTTCGCCCGCCGGGCCGCCGACCGGGTCATCTTCATGGACGACGGCCGCATCGTCGAAGAGGACACCCCAGCCAACTTCTTCGACCACGCATCGAGCCCGCGGGCCCAGGCGTTCCTGTCGAAGATCCTGCCGCACTGACAGCCAGAGTTCCCACCCCCACCAGCACCATCCCGCACCGGAAGAACAGAAAGGTACCACCGTGCCCAGCACACGAAAGATCCTCCAGAGGGGCATCCCCCTGCTCGCCATCACTGTCACCGCAGCCCTCGCGTTCAGCGGCTGCTCGTCGGACAGCTCGGCCGTGCCGGGCGCCGATCCGAGCGCGTCGGCCGCGGCCGATTCACTCTCGTCGGTGTACGCCAACGCCGCGGTCGCCGATGCCGCAGCACTCCTGCCCGACTCCACGATGGCGAAGATCAAGGCCCGCGGCAAGCTGGTCGTGGCCGAGGCGCTCGACGCCCCGCTGCTCTCCCAGCAGAACCCGTCGAGCCCCGACGACGTCGAGGGTTTCGACGCGGATCTCGCGAAGCTCCTCGCGATCTACATCCTCGGCGAGCCGAACGTGGAGATCATCCCGCCCGCCTCCGAGACCCGCGAGGCGCTGCTGCAGAACGGCACAGTCGACGTGGTGTTCAATACCTACACGATCACCACCCAGCGCGACGAGCAGGTCGACTTCGCGGGCCCCTACCTCCAGTCGGGACTGGCGGTCGCGGTCAAGAGCGACAACACTGACATCCAGGGCATCGACGATCTCGGTGGCAAGAAGGTCATCGTCGGCGCGAACACGCCCGCCGTGACCGCTGTGCCCGAGAAGCAGCCGACCGCGGAGATCGTCAGCTTCGGAACCGACCCCGAGGCTGTGCAGGCACTCACCCAGGGCCGCGGTGACGCCTACGTGCAGGACTTCACGCTGCTCGCGAGCGACGCTGCCTCGAACCCGGCGATCAAGGTCGTCGGCCAGCCCTTCACCACCGAGTCCTACGGCATCGGCCTGAAGGACGGCGACGCCGCGTTCAAGTCGTTCATCAACGACTGGCTGACGAAGATCGAGGCGAACGGCGACTGGGCGAAGGTCTGGGATGCCACGCTCGGCTCGGCCGTCGAGTCCTCGACTCCCACCCCGCCGGTCATCGGGTCGGTTCCCGGCTCCTGAGCCGCGTAGCCGGCCTGACCGGCGTCTGACTCCCGCCTGAGCTCCACCAGCAGAGGAACACGATGAACATCTTCGTCGACAGCGCCGGGCCGTTGCTCGAAGCGCTCGGCACCACCGTGATGATGGCGGTGATCGCCGGTGTCGCCGCGATCGCACTCGGAACCGTCGTGACGGCAGCGCGCATCAGCCCGATCCCGGTGCTCCGCGGACTCGCCTTCGCGTACGTGCAGTTCTTCGTCAACGTTCCTCTGCTGGTGCTGCTCATCCTGGCCGTGTTCGCGCTGCCGGATGCCGGACTGCTGTTGCCGCTCACTCCGACGGCGATCATCGTGCTGGCGCTCTACGAGGCCGCGTATGTGGCCGAGGCGATCCGGAGCGGGGTCAACACGGTGGGCACCGGCCAGATCGAGGCCAGTCGCGCGCTCGGCTTCACGCTGGTGCAGTCGCTCCGGCTGGTCGTGGTGCCTCAGGCGCTCCGGGCAGCGGTGCAGCCCATCGGCAACGTGATGATCGCGTTGACCATGAACACCGCGCTGGCCGCGGCCGTCGGCGTGGTCGAGCTGACCTCCGAGGCGAACAAGCTGAACCTCGTCGAGGCGCAGCCCATCCTGATCTTCACCGTGGCCGGCCTGATCTACATGGCGCTCGCCCTGGCCATCGGCCTCGGCGCGGGGCGAATCGAGAAGAGAGTGGCGATCAAGCGATGAGTACCTCCACGCACGAAGCTCCCGTCTCGCTCTACGACGAGCCCGGGCCCCGCGCCAGGCGGGCGATCCGGCTCTGGTCGGTCGTCGCCGTGGTGGTGGTCGCCCTGGTCATCGTGCTGGCGGGCCTGCAGTTCGGCTCGCACGGCCAGCTCGACGCCGACCGCTGGACGCCGTTCCTCAGCGCCGGCATCTGGCAGTACCTGCTCATCGGGCTCTGGGGCACGATCCAGGCCGCGGCCCTCGTCGCCGTGCTCGGCGGTGCGTTCGGGCTCGTGCTGGCGCTCGGCCGGCTGAGCCGCAATCCGGTCATCCACGGGGTGTCGACCGCCTACATCGAGATCGCCCGCACGATCCCGGTGCTGCTGCTCATCTACCTGATGCTGTTCGGCCTGCCGCAGCTCGGGCTCAACTTCCCGTTGCTCTGGAAGCTCGTCATCCCGCTCACGATCGCCAATGCGGCGGCCTTCGCCGAGATCATCCGTGCAGGCATCCTGGGACTCCCCGCCGGACAGTCGGAGGCGGCCCTCAGCCTCGGGCTCTCCCGCGGCCAGACCATGCGACTGGTCGTGCTGCCGCAGGCGCTGAGGTTCGTGACCCCGTCGCTCGTGACGCAGCTCGTGAGCCTCGTGAAGGACACCTCGCTCGGTTACATCGTGGCATTCACCGAGCTGCTCTACCGCGGGCAGGTGCTCGCCGCCTACAACCACTTCCTCATTCCGACGTTCATCGTCGTGACCCTCATCTACCTCGTCTTCAACGGTGCGCTCTCGACGCTGGCCTCACGGCTCCGTCGCCGGCCCGGCAAGCGCAGCCTCGCCGAACCGACGAGTGGTGCCGCGCCGATCGTCGGAGTGCCCGTCACCGATGGGCCCACCAGATCCGCCCGCAGCCGATCCGCCCGCAATGCCAAGGAGTAGCGCCATCTCGCACCGATCCGACCGGCCTTTCGCTGTCGCCTCGCCTGATTTTCTCTCGCCCGCTGTCGTCTCGCCCGCTGTTCTCTCGCCCTCTGTCGTGGTGGAGATCTGCATCGACGATCTCGACGGCGCGCTCGTGGCAGAACAGGCCGGCGCCCAGCGCGTCGAACTCTGCGCCGACCTGCTCGAGGGCGGAACGACGCCGAGCCTCGGCCTGCTGCGTGCGGTGATGCAGTCGACATCCCTCCTCGGCGTGCAGGTGATGGTGCGCCCGCGGGGCGGTGACTTCGTGTACTCCGAGGGCGAGCTCGACGTGATGTGCCGCGATCTCGCCGAGATCCGGGCGGTGGCCGCGGATGCCGCAGACGACGCCGGTCGGATCGGCGTCGTGCTCGGCGCTCTCACCTCCGAGGGCGGAGTGGATGTCGCGGCTCTCCGCCGACTCATCGATGCTGCGGGCGAGCTCCCCGTAACCTTCCACAAGGCGTTCGACGAGACGCCCGACCTTCTTCAGAGCTACGAACTCCTCGCCGGGCTCGGAGTGGTCGCCATCCTGAGTTCGGGCGGTGAGACGACCGCCGAACAGGGTGCTGAAGTGCTCGCCCGGCTGGTGGCGCGCTCGGTTGCCGCACCCGGACCCCGGATGCTCGTGGGCGGCGGTGTGCGCCCCGCGAATGTCGGGGCGCTGCTCACCCGCACCGGTGCCTCCGAGGTGCACCTGAGGGCCCAGACCCCGTCGCCGCGCGGTGACGGCACCCTTCGCACCGACCCCGAGCTGGTCGCCCGGATGCTCGCTGCTGTTGCTTCTGGCGCTGCTGCTGCTGGCCCCGTTGCTGATGGCCCCATTGCTGATGGCCCTGTTGCTGCTGGCCCCGCCGGTTCCGGCGGCGAGCACGCCGCGCCCCGCGACGCCGTGCTCGCCCTCGACATCGGCGGCACCAACCTGAAGGGCGCCGTGGTCGACGAACGCGGGCGCATCGTGCTCGCTCAGACCGTCGACGCGGGCACCGACGGCTCCGGCGGCAACGGTGCCGAGTCCCTCGAACGTGTCCGCGGGCTCCTGGTGCAGCTGCAGCACCGCGCCACCGCTGCCGGCTGGAACGTCATCGGTGCCGGCGTCGTCACCCCCGGCATCATCGAGCCGGCCACCGGGGTGGTGCGCTACGCCTCCACCCTCGGCTGGACCGACGTGCCGCTCGGCGCCCTGCTCACCGGCGACCTCGGCGTGCCGGTGGCCATCGGGCACGACGTTCGCGCGGCCGGCCTCGCCGAAGCTCTCTTCGGGGCCGCGGCCGGTGTCTCGAACTCCGTGCTGGTGGCCATCGGAACGGGCGTGGCCGCAGCCATCCTCAGCTCCGACACCGAGGTCGCCGGCCATCTCACCTCCGCCGGAGAGCTCGGCCACATCCCCGCACTGCCGCAGGGCGAGAGCTGCACCTGCGGCCAGCGCGGTTGCCTCGAGGTCTACATGTCGGGTGCGGGCCTGGCCCGGCGTTACCTCGCTCAAGGCGGCGCCGAGTCGCTCACGGCAGCCGACATCGTCGAGAGGCTCGAGACCGATCCGCTGGCCGCCCGTGTCTGGAGCGACGGCGTCGAGGCACTCACTCTGGGGCTCACGACGACGACGATGCTGCTCGATCCGGCCGTCATCGTTCTCACCGGCGGTGTCTCCCGCGCCGGCGACGCCCTCCTCGACCCGGTGCGCGAGCAGCTCGCAGCCTCGCTCACCTGGCGGAGCGCCCCGCCCGTCGAGACCTCCGTGCTCGGCACCTCCGGCAGCCGGATCGGCGCCTCCGTACTGGCATTCCGTGCCGCCGGTCGCTCGCACGCCCCCGACCGGTGGATGCTCGACGAGCTGCTCGCCCAACCCGCCGCCCCCCGGGCATCCGCTCTGCCCGCCGAACCCGCACTGGAGATCTGACCCATGGCAGAGATCATCGTCGTTCCGACTCCCGCCGAAGCCGGACGCCTCGCCGGCGCGGCCATCGCCGACCTGATCGCCCGCCGCCGTGATGCCGTGCTCGGCGTCGCGACAGGGTCGACGCCGCTACCGGTCTACGACGACCTCCGGACGCGCCTCACCGGGACCGACCTGTCGTCGGTGCGGGCGTTCGCGCTCGACGAGTACGTGGGCATCGACCGGCTCCACCCGGAGAGCTACCACAGCATCATCCACCACCAGGTGACGGTGCCGCTGGGGCTCGATCCGGAGCTCGTGCAGGTTCCGAACGGCCAGTCCGACGACCTCGAGCAGGCCGCTGTCGACTACGACGCCGCCATCCGCGCGGCCGGCGGGGTCGACCTGCAACTGCTCGGTATCGGCTCGGACGGGCACATCGGCTTCAACGAGCCCGGCTCCTCGTTCGCCTCGCGCACCCGGGTGAAGACCCTCACTCCGCAGACCCGCCAGGACAACGCCCGCTTCTTCGCCTCGATCGACGACGTGCCGCTGCATGCCCTCACGCAGGGGCTCGGCACGATCCTCGAGGCGCGGCACCTCGTGCTGCTCGCCTTCGGGGAGGCCAAGGCGGCGGCGGTGGCGCTCGCGCTCGAAGGGCCGCTCAGCGCGAGGGTGCCGGCCACGGCCATCCATCTGCACCCGCACTGTACGGTGATTCTGGATGAAGCGGCCGCCTCACACCTCGCCGACCGCGCGTTTTACGACTATGTGTACGCGAACAAGCCCGATTGGCAGGGAATCTGAGCGATGGAGCAGCCACGGATGCCCGTCATCGCCATCGCGGGCCTCGCCATCGAGTCCAGCGCCTTCTCGCCCGCGCGCACCGACGCGGCCGCCTTCCACTCCAGGCGGGGCGCCGAGGTGTTCGACGACTACCCGTTCCTGGCGCCGGGGGAGCCTCTCCGTGAGGCGGCGGAGTGGCTGCCGGCGCTCACCGGCCGGGCGCTGCCGGGCGGAATCCTCTCCGCGGCCACCTTCGCCGAACTCACCGACGAGATCATCGACCGGCTGCGGGCCATGCCGACGCTCGACGGGCTCTACTTCGACATCCACGGGGCGATGAGCGTCGACGGTCTCGACGACCCCGAGGCCGTGCTGCTGGAGCGCATCCGTGCGGTCATCGGCAGCGAGGCCGCCGTCTCGACCTCGATGGATCTGCACGGCAACGTCTCCGCCCGGCTGGTCGAGCTCACCGATCTCATCACCACCGACCGCACGGCACCCCACGTGGACACCGCCCAGACGAAGGAGCGCGCCGTGCGGAACCTCGTCGAGCTGCTCGGCCGCGGCGGGCCCAGGCCGATCAAGGCGTGGATCCCCGTTCCCGTGCTGCTGCCCGGTGAGAAGACCTCCACCCGGCTGGAACCGGCGAAGGGACTCTACGAGCAGGTGGCACGGGCCGAGGCGCTGCCGGGCATCCTCGATGCCGCCCTCTGGGTGGGCTACGCCTGGGCCGACGAACCCCGCAACCGGGCGGCGGTGGTCGTCACCGGTTCCGACCGGGAGGCCGTCGCCCTCGCCGCCGAGCAGCTCGCCTGCCTCTTCTGGAATGCCCGAGCCGAATTCGCTTTCGTCGCTCCCACCGACACCTATGCAGGTGCTCTGGATGCTGCGCTGTCCAGCCCTGACCGGCCCTTCTTCATCAGCGACTCCGGCGACAACCCCACCGCCGGGGGAGCCGGGGATGTCACCTGGGGCCTTCGCGAGCTGCTGGCACGGACCGAGTTCCAGGCGGCCGACGGGCTGACGGTGATCTACGCGTCGGTTCCCTCGGCCTCCGGGGTGGCTGCCGCGATCGCAGCCGGGGTGGGCGGTACCGTCACGGTCACAGTGGGGGCCGAGGTCGATGCCCGCCACGCAGGGCCGGTCACCTTCGGCGGGGTGGTGCACAGCATCCATCACGGTGACAGTGACGCTCGGGTGGAGGTGGTCATCCGCACCGGGAGTGTGTTCGTCATCGTCACCGAGCGGCGAAAGCCGTACCACCACGAGCGGGACTTCACCGATCTCGGGCTCGCCCCGCGCGCGGCGGACATCGTGATCGTGAAGATCGGCTACCTCGAACCGGAACTGTTCGACATGGCGAAGGGCTGGATCCTGGCGCTCACGCCGGGCGGTGTCGACCAGGACATCCTGCGGCTCGGCCACCGCCGCCTCGAACGCCCGCTGTACCCTTTCGACCCGGACATGTCCGCCCCCGACCTCGGCGCCCGCCTCTCCGCTCCCTGACCCGCCCCGCCGGCTCCCCACCCCCACCCCCGCCTCGCGGCGCACCGATCCACCGAATTCTGTCGGTATGAGCCCGGGATACCGACAGTTTTCAGTGTTTCGGTTACCGCCGCTGCGGAGGCGGATGCGGCGGCGGAGGAGGAGGGCGGTGGCGGAGGGCGGTGTGGGGGGAGAGGGGGTCAGAAGGTGCGGCTGGCCGCGAGGTTGGCGGCGATGAGGGATGCGGCGTGCTGCAGTGGGGGCAGGAGCGTGTCGATCATCTGCGGCACGGTGAACGTGCCGGCCGAAACCGAGACGTTGACGGCGGCGACAGCAGTGCGGGCAGTCCCGGCGACGCCTCCCGTGCGGGCTCCGCCTCCGGTGCCCGCGAGCACCGGCACGGCGATCGAGCGGAGTCCGAGCTCGAGCTCCTGGTCGACGAGGGCATACCCCTCAGACCGCACCCGCGCCAGTTCGTCCTCGATGTCGGCCCGGGTGTGCAGGGTGAGCGGAGTGCGGGTGTCGAACGGTGCGCCGTCGAGGTTGGCGGCCAGAGCATCCGGAGCCAGCGAAGCGAGCAGCACCCGGCCCATCGAGGTCGTGCGGGCGGGGAACCGGGTGCCCACGCTGATCGAGACGCTCATGATGCGCCGTACCGCGACGCGGGCGACGTAGACGATCTCGGTGCCGTCGAGCACCGAGGCCGAGCTCGATTCGCCGGTGGTGCGAGAGAGTTCTTCGAGGAAGGGCTGGGCGATGCCGGGCAGGCCGAGCGCCGACAGGTAGCTGAAACCGAGTTCGAGAACGCGGGGTGTGAGCGAGAAGAGGCGGCCGTCGGTCTGCATGTAGCCGACCTCCACCAGGGTCAGCAGGAACCGCCGTGCCGTGGCTCGGGTCAGCGAGGTGAGCGACGCGATCTCGCTCAGAGTGAGTTGCGGATGCTCGGCGTCGAAGGCCCGGATGACGCTGAGCCCACGCACCAGCGACTGCACGTACTGGTCGCTGGGCGCGGGCTGCTCGGGCTGCTCGGGGTGCGCGGGCAGTGCCGGCTGCTCGCGGGGGTGCTCAGTCACGGTTCGTCTCAGCGCTCGAGCACCACGGCGAGGCCCTGGCCGACCCCGATGCAGATCGCGGCCACCCCGACCCCGCCGCCGCGCCGCTCGAGCGAGCGCGCCAGGTGCAGCAGGATGCGGGCGCCCGATGCTCCGAGCGGATGCCCGATGGCGATCGCACCCCCGTCGACGTTCACGATCTCGGGGTCGAGCTCCGGCCAGAGCGCCAGGCACGCCAGCGACTGCGCGGCGAACGCTTCGTTGAGCTCGACAACATCCACGTCTGCCCAGGTCTTCCCCGCGCGGGCGAGGGCCTTGTTGGCCGCCTCGACGGGGGCGATGCCGAAGATGTTCGGATCGTTGCCCGCAACCGCCCGCGACACGATGCGCGCCAGGGGTTCGCGCTCGAGCGCACCCTCCGCGCCGATGAACATCGCGGCCGCACCGTCGTTGAGGGGTGAGGAGTTGCCGGCTGTCACGGTGCCGATGCCGATGGGCCGGAACGCCGGTTTCAGCCCCGCGAGCGACTCCAGCGACGAGTCCGCCCGCACGCTCTCGTCGCGCGTGAGCGTGGTGCCCGGAACTCCCACCACTTCGTCGTCGTACACCCCGGCATCCCAGGCCGCCGCGGCGCGCTGGTGGCTCCGCACGGCGAACGCATCCTGCTGCTCGCGCGAGATGTTGTAACGGTCGGCGAGGATCTCGGCGGTCTCACCGAGGGGCACGGTCCAGGCTGCGGGCATGGCCGGGTTGACCATCCGCCAGCCCAGCGTCGTCGAATGGAGCGTCTCGGAGCCCGCGGGGTAGGCGCGCTCGGGCTTCAGCAGCACCCAGGGCGCCCGGCTCATCGACTCGACTCCGCCGGCGAGGATCAGGTCGGCGTCGCCGGTCTCCACCGCACGCGAGGCCTGGATGGCGGATTCGAGGCCCGAGCCGCACAACCGGTTCACCGTCACGCCGGGAACCGAGGTGGGCAGGCCCGCGAGCAGCGACGCCATGCGGGCCACGTCGCGGTTGTCCTCACCGGCGGCGTTCGCGTCGCCCAGGATGACATCGTCGATCCGCGCGGGGTCGAGGTCGGGCTGCCGGGCGACGAGGGTCTTCACGACGTGGGCGGCGAGATCATCCGGTCGCACACCGGCCAGCGACTTGCCGAAACGGCCGATGGGCGTGCGGATGCCGTCGTAGATGAAGCTCGCGGTCATGAAAGGGTCCTCTCGGTTCTGCTGGTGCCGTCATGCAGTGTGAGGCCGGTCAGCGTGCGGAGCTCATCGACGGTCGTCGCACCGACGAGTTCGAGAACCGTCGCGCCGTCGGCGTCGAGCTGGAAGATCGCGCGATCGGTGTACAGCCGGTTGACGCACCGGATGCCCGTGAGCGGGTAGCTGCAGGCCTCGACGAGTTTCGACGAGCCGCCCTTCGAAGCGAGCTCCATCATGACGTAGACGCTCTTCGCACCGATGGCCAGATCCATCGCCCCGCCGACCGCGGGAATGGAGTCGGGCGCGCCGGTGCTCCAGTTGGCGAGATCGCCGAACTGCGAGACCTGGAAGGCGCCGAGCACACACACATCGAGGTGGCCGCCGCGCATCATCCCGAAGGAGTCGCCGTGGTGGAAGTACGAGGCTCCCGGCAGCTCCGTCACCGGAATCTTGCCGGCGTTGATGAGGTCGGGGTCGATGTGGCCGGGGTGGGCCTCGGGGCCCATGCCGAGCATCCCGTTCTCCGTGTGCAGGATGATCTCCCGATCCTTCGGCAGATAGTTCGACACCAGCGTCGGGAGCCCGATGCCGAGGTTCATGTAGGCGCCGTCGGGGATGTCCGCCGCCAGGCGTTCGGCGATCTCGGCGCGGGTCCAGGAGTTGTGCGGTTCCGCTTTGTCACCTGACATCGGCCCATTCCTCTCTCTCGAAGCGGTCGCCGGTCTCGACGACCGAATCCACGAAGATGCCGGGAGTCACGACGGCCTCGGGATCGAGGTCGCCGAGCGGCACGATGCGGTCGACCTGCGCCACCGTGACCGTCGCCGCGCTGGCCATGATGGGCCCGAAGTTGCGGGACGTCCTGCGGTATGTGAGATTGCCGAGGCGATCCCCCCGGTAGGCGCTGATCAGGGCGTAGTCGGCCGTGATCGGATGCTCGAGCACGTAGTCGCGGCCCGCGATGGTGCGCGTCTCCTTGCCCTCGGCCAGTGCCGTGCCGAAGCCGGTGGGGGTGAAGAAGGCCCCGATGCCGGCGCCGGCCGCACGGATGCGTTCGGCGAGGTTGCCCTGGGGGACCAGCTCGAGTTCGATCCGACCCGCGCGGTAGAGCGCGTCGAAGATCTGCGAGTCGGTCTGCCGCGGGAACGAGCAGATGATCTTCTTCACCCGCCCAGCACCGAGCAGCGCGGCGAGGCCGGTCTCGCCGTTGCCGGCGTTGTTGCTGACGATGGTGAGCCCGGTGGAGCCCTGTTCGAGCAGGGCGTCGATGAGCTGCACGGGCTGGCCGGCGAGACCGAACCCGCCGATCATGATGGTCGCCCCGTCGGGGATGTCGGCCAGCGCCTCAGCGGCGCTGCTGCGGGTCTTGGAGATCATCGCACTCCTTCGGCGGATCCGGGCGTTCTGTTCGACTGTCGAACTTGCGTTCGCATATCGATACTAGCCTGGATGTCGCTACGGCGCGAGAGCGCCCCACAGCCGGAGTTCTCTCCTCAGTCGACGGCCAGCGCCCTGATGGGTGACACACGCACGGCGGAACGCGCCGGTACAGCCGACGAGACGGCCGCGAGCACGATCGCTCCGGCGACGATGCTGACGATGATCCAGGCCGGGATCGTCGGCCAGAAGAACCCGCCGATGTGGTGGTCGCTCGCGATCGCCGCGAGCACACCGGCCCAGCCGTAGAAGATCCCGAGGATGAGACCGGTCGCCCCGCCCACCACGGTGAGGTGGATGCTCTCCGCCAGGATCATCGCGCGCACCTGCTTCTTCGTGAAACCGAGAGCGCGGAGCAGACCGATCTCGCGCCGGCGCTGGATGACGCTCAGCGACAGCGAGTTGACGAGCCCGATCGCGGCGATCACCAGCGAGAAACCGATCAGCACAGCCAGGATGCCCATGGTGAGCCGGAGGAACGCCTGGTCGCCCGCGGCGTCGGCCGGCTCGGCGCTTGAAGCGACAGGCCCGGACAGGGCGAGGAACGACTGCCCAGCGACCGTGAACATCGTCACCAGGGTGACCCCGATCACGAGTCCGATCGTCGAGCGCGCCGACCTCGCCGGGTAGCGGAGCGCATTGGCGCTCGCGAGCACGCTCGGAGTCGAGCGGCCCGTGAGGCGCCCTGCCGCCTTCAGCAGACGCGGGATGAAGTAGCCCGAGCCGAGCACGAAGCCGACGAAGCTCAGGGCGCCGCCGGGGGCAGCGAGCAGCAGGCCGAGCGGTGACTTCAGGCCGAGGGCCACCCCGCCGACCAGCATCACGATGCCGCCGGCGAACAGCACGATCACGAACGTCCGGAGTCGCTTCGGCATCTCCGCGATCGCCTGTGCGACCGGTTCCTGGCTCACGCCGGTCGCCTCGATCGGAGACACGTTCAGGATGCGACGGGATCCGTACCACGCAGCGCCGGTCGTACTCAGCAGCCCGACGACCACCGGTGCCACCAGAAGCGGAGAGAGGGTGTCGATGGGGGCATCCACGAATGTGCCCGACGAGACGAGCGCGCCGTAGGCGACCTGCGTCACCAGCAGCCCGAGCGCGAGCCCGACCAGCGAACCGACCAGGCCGACGACGGCGCCCTCGATCGCGATCGCGCCGCGGAGGGTCGTCGCAGAGGCCCCGAGCAGTCGCAACAGGGCGATGTGCTTCGCCCGCCCCGCCATGATGATGCCGAACGTGTTCGCGGTGACGATCGAGGCCACGAAAACCGCGATGAAGAAGAAGAGCAGGTCGAGCACGTCGAGCAGCGCCACGACGTAGCCGTGCTTGATGAACTGGCCGCCGATCGACTGCACGCGGAGCACCTGGTCCATCTCGATCATCAACGTGGCGAACACGGAGGTGATCATTGCCACGAGGAGACTGGAGAGGTGTTGGCGCCCGCCGTGCCGGAGCTCGCGGGCGGCGAGAGCGATCACGCGTCCACCTCGAGGCTCAGGATGATGTCGGAGAGCTCCTGCGGCGAACTCGCTCCGACGTCGTGCGCGACCCGGCCGTCGGCGATGAAGACCACCCGGTCGGCATGCGACGCGGCGACCGGATCGTGGGTCACGAGCACCACGGTCTGGGCGTACTCCCGGGTCAGGTCGCGCAGCAGTCCGAGCACCTCGCGGCTCGACCGGGAGTCGAGATTGCCCGTCGGCTCGTCGGCGAAGATCAGCTGCGGGCGCATGGCGAGGGCGCGGGCGATGGCCACACGCTGCTGCTGGCCACCGGAGAGTTCGTGCGGCCGACGGGTTTCGAGCATCCCGATTCCGAGGCGAGCGAGCAGCTCGCGGATCCATGCCAGGTCGCCGGCACTGGGTCGCCGCCCGTCGAGTTCGAAGGGCAGGGTGACGTTGCCGAGCACCGAGAGCGTGGGAACAAGGTTGAACGCCTGGAACACGAAGCCGAGGCTCCGGCGACGCAGCAGCGTGAGGGCGTTGTCGTCGAGGTGGGTGATGTCGGTGTCGCCGATGGTGACGGTGCCGCTGGTCGCGGAGTCGAGGCCGGCGAAGACGTGCATCAGGGTCGACTTGCCCGAGCCGCTCGGGCCCATGATGGCGGTCAGGGTGCCGCCGTGGATCTCCAGGTCGATGGAGTCGAGCGCGGTCGTGGCGCTGTCGCCGGTGCCGTAGATCTTGCTGACACCGGTGCCGCGGGCGGCGACCGTCGGGGCTGGTTCACTCATCGGGAGACTCCTGTTCGTGGGTACTCTCCACGGTAGGAATCCACGGCCGGCGGCGAATCAGCACAGGTGCCGATCTTCGGATACATCGGTGTGATGACGCGCGCGCGGTCGGGCGGGCGGCTCGGGCGGGGCTCAGGCGGGGCTCAGACCGGGCTCAGGCCCTGCCCAGGCCGTGCTCAGGCCGGGGCGATCAGGCCGTTCTCGTAGGCGAAGATCACGAGTTGCACGCGGTCGCGCAGGCCGAGCTTGGTCAGGATGCGACTCACGTGCGTCTTGACGGTGGCATCGCTGAGGTGCAGCGCCTCCGCGATCTCGGCGTTGCTGAGGCCGGCCGCGACGTGATCGAAGAGGTCGAGCTCCCGGGGCGTGAGCGCTTCGAGGGAGCTCCGGCGGTTGGCTTCGCGGGGCGCCGCGAAACGGCGGATCAACCCGGCGGTCGCGCTCGGGGCGATCACCGCGCTCCCGGCGTTGACGGTGCGGATCGCCGCGAGCAGGAACTCGGGATCCGACGACTTCAGCAGAAAACCGCTGGCGCCGGCGTTGATCGCCTGGAACGTCCTGTCATCGAGGTCGAATGTCGTGAGCACGATGAATCGCGGCGTGCCGGCGGGTGGATCGGAGGCCATCACACGGGTGATGGCCTCGATGCCCCCGAGGCGTGGCATCTCGAGGTCCATCAGCACGACGTCGACCGGATGGCTCGCGATGAGGTCGACCGCTTCGAGGCCGTCGGTCGCCTCCCACTCGACGCTGAGGTCGGGCTGGGAGGCCACGATCATGGCGATGCCCGCCCGGAACAGTGGCTGGTCGTCGGTCAGGCCGACGCGGATCGTGTCGCTGCTCCTTTCGCTGGTCTTGGAGCCGGTCGTGTTGCTCATCATTCACCCTCCGGGGTGCTGTAGGGCAGGCGGGCGTCGACCCGGAAGCCCGGGGTCCCGTCGGCGCGCGGACCGGTCTCGACGGTGCCGTCGAGCAGGCGCATCCGTTCCCGCATCCCGATCAGGCCCTGGCCGAAGAGTGCCGCCCCGCCCCGCCGGTGGGGGAGCGCGCCCGGGGCGCCTGCATCCCGGTCGCCTGCGTGGCGCGGCTCGGTCGTCGTCACGCCGAAGCGCACCTCGTCGGAGCCCCAGTCGAGCCTGACGGCCGCCGAGCTGCCCCGCCCACCGTGCTTGATCGCGTTGGTGAGCGACTCCTGCAGCACGCGGAACATCGCGAGGTCGTGGGCGGCGGTCAACGGCATCCGGATGCCGGTCTCGGAGACGACAACGTCGAGGCCCGCCTCACGCACCGTGCTCACCAGCAGGTCGAGGTCGCCCGTGCTGACGCGCGTGCTGATGCCCGTGCCGATGCCCGTGCCGATGCCGGTGCTGATGCCTGTGCCGACGCCTGCGCGGATGCCTGCGCGGACGCCCGTGGTCGTCGGGTCGCCCGGTTCGCGCAGCACACTGAGCAGTTCGTGCACGTCGTCGAGCGCTGACCGCGCCGTGCGGTTGATGGTCGCCAGGGCCGTCGTCTCGGCCTCGGGGTTCGTGGCCTTCGCGTAGCGCGCCCCGTCGGACTGCGCGATCACGACGGCCAGGGCGTGACCGATCAGATCGTGCATCTCGCGGCTGAGCAGAGCCCGTTCGCGCTCCTCGGTCAGGCGGGCCTCGGCCAGGATGCGCTCACGGTCATGTTCCGTGCGCTGGATGCTCGCTGCGCGACGGTTCCGCACGAGCAGGCCGAGGGCCCAGAACAGAGCCAGGGCCGCGGCGGTGATTCCGCTCGCGAGAACGAAGTAGACGCCCCGTCCGAAGGAGTCTGTGGGCAGCAGGGCCCCGTCACCGTTCGACGGTGCGAACAGGATCAGGCGAGCGCCTGCGATCCCGCCCCCGACCAGGCTCGAGGCGAGCCCGGCCCAGCGCACGGCCCGGCTCTCGGCCAGCCCCGTGGCGAAGACTGCCGCGAGAATCAGGATGTCGCCGGCCAGGAGCCCGTCGACCGTCGCGACCTGCACCAGAGCACCGAGCCAGGCGATGGCGAGGCCGAGACCGGGGAGGCGCCGCCAGAACGCGAGCGAGAGCGCCAGCACGATGTCGATGAGCATCCCGGCTACGCCGTCGCGCACGAAATCGGCAGTGCCGAACAGCACGAAGGCTGCGACGGCTATCGCGGCGTCTGTCAGCCGGGGGCGCGTCTCGAACCAGGTCCACACACGCGCAACTCTAACGCCGTCATGGCTCTCGGGTGGTCTCCTACCGCCACGGGTGGTGCGCCGGCTGTCGTTGTCTTCTCGTCCACAGGCAGGCGTTTCGCTGTGTTGTCCACCACTTTCGATATTCGGTTTCGGATCATCGGCGGGCATGGTTGGCTTGTCGCATGACCCGAGAAACACTCACCATCGACAGGCCGGAGACGGCGGCACCCGCCGGCTCTGCCGCGCCGCTGGCCACGTCAGCAGGCCTGCCGACCCGGCGTGGCCGGTTCGCGGCCGCGGTCACCGC
>NZ_NBXA01000019.1 GCF_003399625.1 Subtercola boreus
CAGCCTCAAAGGCACCAGCTACCGGCTCCGAGGACACAAAACCCTCACCACTACGACAAACTAGACACACCACGTGGCACCGTTTTCAATCGGCAACATTGGTACCGTTTTCGGTCGGCGTTAACAGAGCCCTCTGCGGAGGAGCTGGCGGCCAAGGAATTGGTCCGGATGGCGGCTGAGCAGGGCCTGTCTTTGACGGGGCCTGATGGGCTGCTGAAGCAGTTCACCAAAACGGTCCTCGAGACGGCGCTGAACGAGGAAATGACCGAACACCTCGGGCATGCGAAGAACCAGGCCGAACGTGACCGTGGTTCTTCGAACGTGCGGAACGGGTCACGGTCGAAGACGGTTCTGACGGAGGCGACGGGGCACGTGGGGATCGAGGTGCCCCGGGACCGGGACGGGACCTTCGAGCCGGTGATCGTGAAGAAGCATCAACGCCGCCTCACTGGCGTCGACGAGATGGTCCTGTCGCTGTATGCCCACGGTTTGACGACCGGGGAGATCAGTTCGCATTTCGCTCAGATCTATGGTGCGCAGGTGTCCAAGGAAACGATCTCGAGGATCACGGACAAGGTGTCCGAGGAGATGGCTACCTGGGCCAACCGGCCCCTCGATAGCGTGTACGCGGCGATCTTCATCGATGCCATCGTGGTGAAGATCCGGGACGGCCAGGTCGCCAACCGCCCAATCTATGCCGCGATCGGCGTCTCCTTAGAGGGTGAGAAAGACGTCCTCGGCCTGTGGGCAGGGACCGGTGGTGAGGGGGCGAAATTCTGGATGAGTGTCCTGACCGACATCAAGAACCGTGGCGTCCAGGACACGTTCTTCCTCGTCTGCGACGGCCTGAAAGGGCTCCCGGAGGTGGTGTCCAACGTATGGCCGTTAGCGACGGTTCAGACCTGCATCATTCATCTGATCCGAGGCACATTCCGGTTGGCGTCGAAGAAGGACTGGGACGCGTTGAAGAAGGACGTCCGACCGATCTATACCGCCCCGAACGCGGCCGCAGCACGGGTGGCTTTGGAGGAGCTGACGGAGAAATGGGGACGTCAATACGGGGCGATCATCCGGCTGTGGGAAAACGCGTGGGAAGAGTTCACACCGTTCCTGTCCTATGACGTCGAGATCCGCACCGTGATCTGTTCCACGAACGCGATCGAGTCCCTGAACGCCCGCTACCGGCGGGCCGTCAGGGCCAGGGGTCATTTCCCGACCGAGGCCGCGGCGCTGAAATGTCTGTATTTGGTGACTCGGTCGCTTGACCCGACCGGGGCCGGCAGGACACGCTGGACAGTGCGGTGGAAACCCGCGCTGAACGCGTTCGCGATCACCTTCGCCGACCGCTGGCCGGCAGCAGAAACCTACTAACCGAAAATGCTGGAAACACCGAAAACGTTACAGACCCGTGCCCCGACGTATGAAGGCGAAGTGTTGTTGTTCGCCCGAAATAATATTCTCCCGGCAGCCGAGGACAGTCGCTTAGTTGTGGCTCGCAGGAGATGGTATCGGGTGAACGGATGGGAACCCCGTAGAGCGTCATTGGGTCAGTGAGGGTCGTTGGTCAGCTGAGGTGACATGCGCTTCCTCGGGCCAGAGGCTCACTCAGCGATTCGAGCACCAAGATGGATTGGGTGACGTGGTCAACGATATGCGGGGGGAGTAGGCCATCCGTGAGATCGAAGAGGTCTTCGCGTAGCAATTTCACGAGAGGCTCGATTGGGTGGTTGAGTGGCGGGGCGATCTTCTCGTCTCGCGGTTCGATGTTCACTGGGGTGCCTTTCTATAGATGATGCTTTACCCAGTATAGTGACAAAACCTCGATTGATATAGTGGCATTTGTGGCCGAAACTTTTGATGAGCTTGAGAAGGCCGTCGCGGCGTTGCGTAGTGTCACCGAGGAGCGCGAAATACTGATCCGTCGTCGCGACGAGCTGATACGCGCATCACTGAAGGGCGGTGCGACCTGGGTTCAGGTTCAAAACGTGACCGGGCTTAGCCCGCGTGGCCTGTCTCTCGCGATTAACAGGCTGCCGAAGGAATGAATCTGACGCTTTCGTCAGGCCTGCGATCGGCTGTGCAGCGGGGTCGGCCCGGGTGACGGCGTCAGCGCACGAACAGCTGCAGCGCGACGGGATCCGGCATCACGGCGAAGCCCGTCAGTCGTTCGATCTCCGCCTCGGCCTCAGCGGCGAGCCTCTGGTGGGCTTCGCGGAAGGTGTCGTGGGCGCGTTGCCCGATCCATTCGGCCGGCAGTAGTTTGCTGGGGCAGGTCGGGTTCGCGGAACGGGAAGTGTCGGTACTCGTCCCTCTCCCCACGCTGGCTGTCTCACTACACTTGCGGCATGACAACAGGGCTCCTCTTGGATCGTGTCGCGATCGCTCGTGCGTGTCGCGCTCATGGAGTCAGCCGGCTTCGGATCTTCGGGTCTGCCACTACCGATCGGTTTGATCCAGAGCGGAGTGACGTCGACATTCTCGTTGAGTTCACCCCTGACTCGCTGCATCCTTTCGAAGACTATTTCGGTCTGCGCAACATTCTGGCTCACGGATACACGACCATCGACGATGCGTTGTCTGGGGTGCCGCATCGGAGCGGGTGCCTGAGCTGATCGTCGCGGTTGACAGGCTCCTCGGCGCCGAGGGTGGAACGGGTGGGGTCGCTTCCGCCTGATTTGCGATTGGCGGAAAGCCCTGGCGGCGGTAAAAAGGCTGACCGTGCGTCGGTACTCAAGCACTGTTTCGATCCGGCGAACGCGTAGTCGCCTCATCAACTTATCATCGAGCTCTAGCTAGGCTCGAGGCATTGATAGAGCGGGGATCGGCGAGAATCGTTTGCCTGCCGGACATCTCGGGAGGGAAGAGTCGTGTCATGTATCCGTACCGGCCCGCGCTTGTCCTCGTCGCTCTCAGCGTCTGTCTCGTCATTCTCGGCGGAGCGGTCGGTCGGGCCGGGTTCTGGTACGGCCAGGCGTGGCTTGAATGGGACTCGCAGGGTGCGAGCTACTTCTATACGGAGCGCCCCGGCGGTTTTCTGGTGTTGCTCGTCACCCAGGCGTGGATGCTGATCGTTTTCATCGCGGCGGCCGGGCTCGTGATCCTGGCCGTGACCCGGTGGTACAGACAGTCGATGAGGTACCGGCGGCGCGCCGACGAGGTGTGAGCGTCACCTACCCGCGGTTCGCCACCCAGCGCGCCGCCTCTACGAGTTCTGCCTCGGTGATGCCGTGCCCGCCGGGGCGTCTCACACGGGTCACGGTGGCTCCGGATGCCCGGGCCGTCCGTTCGAGCGTGTCGACACTGGTCGACGGGGCCATCGGATCGTTATCGCCATTGAGGAGCAGCAGCTGTGTCGGGATCGGGTCGGTCAGAGTTTCGCGCGATCCGAACGGGTACATCCCCGAGAAGGCCACGACGGTGGCCGCGACCGAGGGGTGGAGCATTCCGAGTGCGAGAGCCATGTTGGCGCCGTTCGAGAACCCCGTCGCGATGACGGGGCGTCCGCCCAGGTCGTATTCGGCGAGAGCCCAGCCGACGAACCCGGCGAGTTCCCCGGCGCGGAAGATCACGTCGTCGACGTCGAACACGCCTTCACCGGCTCGGCGGAACCACCGGCTAGCCCCGTTCTCGTCGACCCGGCCCCGGGGCGCGAGGATCGCGGCGCCCGGGGCGATCCGTTCGGCGAGGCCGACGATGTCGGATTCGCTGGCGCCGGTTCCGTGCAGGGCGAGGATGAGGGGGCCTGTGGAGGGCCCTGAGGCGGGCCGGAAGATGTGCGGCCAGGCGGCGAACCCGGATCCGGATCCGGCCGCCGCGGTCGACGACGTCATCGGTCGTCACCCTCGGAGAGGGCGGGGTTGTTCTCGTGAGGGAGGGTGACGGGAACGACGGCGTGCTCGATCTGCTCGCGGTTCGGTTCGAGCCACGGCGGGAGCTTCAGGCCGCGGCCGAGCTCGAGGAGGGGCTCGTCGATGTCGAATCCGGGGGTGTCCGTGGCGATCTCGAACAGCACTCCGCCGGGTTCGCGGAAGTAGATCGAGGTGAAGTACTGGCGGTCGAGGATCTCGGTGACCTGGTAGCCCTGGTCGACCAGCTGCGAACGCCAGAGCGCCTGCGTGGCACCGTCGGGCACGCGGAAGGCGATGTGGTGCACGGTGCCACCGGCCGTGAGGCCGAGTTCTGCCCGGGGGTCGGCGACAACGTCGACGATGTGTCCGGCGCCGCCGGGGCCTGCGGAGAATCGCTGCCGGTCAGCGGTCTCAGAGACGAGCTGCAGGCCGAGGTGCTCGGTGAGGGTGCGCGCGGTGCCGGCGGCATCCCGCACGGTGAGCACGGAGGAGTGCTGCCCGCGCACGGCGAATTCGGCGGGAACGGATGCCGAATCCCACGGATCGCGAGGATCGACTACGTTCGAGGCGACGAGGTCGAGCTGCAGGCCGTCGGGGTCGCGGAGGCTCAGGCGCTCTTCGTCGGAGGACTGTGTCGACACGGTCGAGTCGACGCCGAGATCGGCGAAGTGCTGCTTCCACCAGCCGAGGCTGCCCGCCGGCACCGAGAATGCTGTCGTGGTCGACTGGCCGGCGCCGACGCGGCCCTGGCGCACGTTCGGCCACGGAAAGAAGGTCATCAGCGAGCCGGGACGGCCCGCGTCATCCCCGTAATAGAGGTGGTAGGTGCCGGGGCTGTCGAAGTTGACGGTCTTCTTCACCAGCCTGAGGCCTAGCCCGGTGATGTAGAAGTCGATGTTCTGCTGCGGTGCGCCGCCGATGGCAGTGACGTGGTGCAGTCCTTGAGTCTGTGTTGGCATGATGCTCTCTTCTCCTGAGACAGGCGGCCCGACGAGGGCCTATCTATGCAAACGCATGTAAGCCGTGGTTATTCCGCGGACACAACCAGATCTGAGGATTGCAGAGGCAGTGTGGGGTGGTGCCGTGAGCGCGCCAGGTTTTCTGGAGTTCTGCGCAGCGCGGCGAACGCGCGCTCGAGGTCGTCGAGCAGGTCGACGTCGTCCTCGATGCCGACCGAGAGCCGGATGAGCCCCTGCGGGATGCCGAGGGCGTCGCGTTCGTCATCGGTGAGGTGCGCGTGCGAGGTCGATGCGGGGTGCAGGATGAGCGACCGCACATCGCCCATGTGCGACATCCGGCTGAAGAGCTCGACCGCGTCGATGACCGTGCGTGCGGCATCCCGTCCCCCGGCCAGCGTGAAGCCGAACACGGAGCCCGTGCCCCGCGGGTAGTGCTTGAGGGCGATCGCGTGCGATGGGTTCGAGGCGAGTCCCGGGTAGTCGACGGAGACGACCTCGGGCTGCTGCTCGAGCCACGTCGCGACAGCGAGGGCGTTCCGGCAGTGCCGTTCGACGCGCAGCGAGAGAGTCTCGAGCCCCTGCTGCAGCAGGAACGCATTTATCGGCGACAGCACGGGGCCGAACCGGCCGGCGATCACCAGCCGGGTGTACTCGAGGTAGGCCTTGCGGCCGAACTTCTGAACGAGCGTCGGGCTGTCCGGCCTGCTCGGTCCGCCGGCCGGGGTGTTGAACTGGGGGAACTTCTCGGGGTAGGCGGCCCAGTCGAAGTTTCCGCCATCGACGACGACGCCGGCGAGGGATGCGCCGTGCCCGCTCAGGAACTTGCTTGCAGAGTGCACCACGATGTTGGCACCGTGCTCGATCGGCCGGATGAGGTAGGGAGTGGATGCCGTGCTGTCGATCACGAACGGCAGGCCCTCTGCGCGCGCGAACCCCGCGATGAGGTCGATGTCGATGAGGTCGTTCTTCGGGTTCGGGATCGTCTCGCCGTAGATGGCCCGGGTGTTCGGACGCACACGGCGCTTCCATTCGCCGAGGTCGTGCGGATCATCCACGAACTCGACCTCGATGCCGAGGCGTTCGAAGTTCTCGCGGAACAGCGTCTTCGAGCCCTCGTAGAGGCTCGGCGTGCTGAGGAAGTGGTCGCCTGAGCGCAGGATGCCGAGCAGGGCGACCGTGATCGCGGCCTGGCCGCTCGCCACGAGGAGGGAGTCGACGCCGCGCTCCATCGCGGTCAGCTTGGCTTCGACGGCGGTGTGCGTCGGGTTGGCGTACCGGGTGTAGACCAGCCCGCCATCCTCACCGGCGAAACGTGCCTCGGCGTGGTCGAACGAGTCGAACAGAAAACCGGCCGTCAGGTAGATGGGGGTGATGCGGGCGCCGAACTCTGCGTCGATGACTTCGCCGGCGTGCACCTGCTCGGTGCTGAAGCCGAAGTTGTCCTCGCCGTACGCCTGCCGGGTGGTTGTCATGGTTCTACCTGTGCTCTTTCTCGATGCCGCCACGCTACGGGTTCGCCCGCCTGACCCGGAGCCCGCCCTTCACATGGCGAAACATTGCGGTTCTGGGCCGGGCTCCTCACCCAGACTGGGGGCATGTCACAGCTCCAGCACTTCGGATGGTTCTTCGGCCGCGGCTTCGGCCCGCAGGGCTGGGGCGGCCCGACTACCGCTGGAACTACGCATGGCAGCGGCCCGACATCTACCAGCAGTCGGCCAGGGAGCTCGAGCAGGCGGGGTTCGACCTGCTCATCGTCGAGGACGCGCTCTCGCTCGGCTCGCCGTCGACGCTTCCGCTCCGGGTCGACTCGGCCTACGGCGGGCCCAAGCATGACCCGCTGCTGCTCGCGCCCTACCTCTTCGGTGCCACCACGCACCTCGGTGTGGCGCCCACGGTGAATGCCGGCGCCTACCCGCCCTATCTCGCGGCCCGCCAGTTCGCCACCCTGCAGCACCTCAGCAGCAACAGGTTCGGGGTGAACGTGGTCACGGATGTGAAGAGCGCGAGGCGCTTCGGCCTGCCCGAACTCTCGCACGACGCCGCCTACGATCGCGCCGAGGAGTGGCTGGAGGTCGTGCGCCGGCTGTGGCACAGCTGGGGTTCGGGAGCCTACGTCGGTGACGTCGACTCCGGGCGGTTCGCCGATGCCTCCCGGCTCGACGCGTTCGAGCATCGCGGCGAGTACTTCACGCTCGACGGGCCCCTCAACGCCCTGCCGTTCGACGAGGGTGTGGGCGATCCGGTGATCGTGTCGCCGGGCGGATCCGGTCGCGGGCTCGCCTTCGCGGGGCACCAGTCCGACGTGCAGCTCGCGCTCGCTCCACTCGACGCTTCGAGCGTGCGGGCGTACCGTGCACGCATCCACGACGCCGCCGTGGCCGAGGGCCGGGAACCGTCGGACATCGCGGTGCTCTTCGTGATCAAGCCCGAGATCCTGGGCAGCCAGGAGGAGGTGGATCGCCTCGTGCGGGAGTCCGAGCATCCGACCGACGACGTTCTGCTCGCCGTTCTCGCCGCACAGTCGAGCGACCTCGAGACCGACCTCACCGGGCTCGACCTCGACCGCCCCCTGCCCGCCGGGGTCTTCGGGCAGCACGTGTCAGAGGGCACGATCAACAACCTCGTCGGGCGGGGAGGCTCGCTCACCTCCGACACCGTGCGCCAGATCGCGACCCGCAAGGCGCGCAAGGGGCGGCTCGCCGACGGTTCCGGTTTCGTGGGCACGGCCGTGCAGTTCGCCGACTTCGTCGAGGAGCTCGGCGACACGTGCGACAACGACGGCTTCATCATCAACGGCGACCTGCATCCTGTCACCGTGCACCGGATGCTCGACGAGACCGTGCCCGAACTCCGTCGCCGTGGCATCCTCCGTACCTCCTTCGGCGGCGGCGGCCTCCGAGCGAACCTCCGCGACTTCTGACGCCCCTCAATAGATCGGTCTGTGCTCGAACGATGATCAATGTGACGTTCTCCCTGGAGAGAACCCGATTCGATGAGGACTATCGCCCTCGCGGCGATTCGCGCATCACGACGAACTTCGCCAACCTGGCGCGGGGCGAGAACCGCGAGCAGAACCTGCGGAAGGCCCTGGGGATGATCGACAGGCGGTTCGCCGAACTCGCCCACGTGGGCGGCGGAAGCGGGGATCGGTACTCGATCGAACTCGACATCGTCTCGGTGAGCGTCGCCATCGACGGTGGCAGCGACGGTGGCGGCCAAAGCGGTGGCGGCGGAGGCGGCGGTGACGCCATGCCGGTGATCGAAGTGCTGCAGACCACCCTGGTCGACCGACGGTCCGGTGAACGCATTCAGGGCATCACAGGGAACAACTTCTCGTCGTACGTCAGGGACTACGACTTCAGCATCCTGCTCCCCGAGTACAACAGGAACCAGCTCGCGGCCGGCCTCCCCAACGACTTCGGGGTTCTGCACGGAAACCTGTTCAAGGCGTTTCTGAGTTCCGACGCCTATGCCCGGAACTTCGCCAAGCCGCCCGTCATCTGTCTCAGCGTCTCGACCAGCAAGACCTACCGGCGTACCGAGAATCGTCACCCTGTGCTGGGCGTCGAGTACCGGCAGAGTGAGTACTCGCAGACGGATGCCTACTTCGCGAAGATGGGGCTGGGCGTCCGCTTCTTCCTCCCCCCGAATGGCGTGGCCCCTCTGGCCTTCTATCACCTCGGTGATCTGCTCGGTACGTACAGCGACCTCGAACTGGCCGCTACGATCGGAGCGATGGAGACCTTCCAGAAGATCTACCGACCGGAGGTCTACAACGCCACCTCCGTAGCGGGCGCCCTGTACCGGCCGAGCCTCGCGAACCCGGACTTCTCGCCTATCCCGATCGTCTACGACCGCGAAGAGCGCAGCCGGCTGGCCCTCGAGCAGGGCAGGTTCGCAGAGGAGTACTTCATCACTCCGCACAGGGCCGCGCTCGAGGAGTGGTCGAACAGCGTCACGGTCCATCAGCTCGATCCGCACGGAGAACGGTCATGAACACAGTACGTCCGACATCCACACTTCCGACCTCCACCGCCGGCAGCCTGCCCAAGCCCTCGTGGCTCGCAGAGCCCGAGAAGCTCTGGTCGCCCTGGAAGCTCGACGGCGACGAGTTGGCGGAGGGCCGGCGGGATGCCCTCCGCCTGTCGCTGCTGGATCAGCAGCAGTCGGGAATCGACATCGTGAGCGACGGCGAGCAGACCCGCCAGCACTTCGTCACCACCTTCATCGAGCACCTCAGTGGAGTCGATTTCGAGAACCGGAGGACGGTCAGGATCCGCGACCGCTACGACGCCTCTGTGCCCACCGTGGTCGGCGCCGTGACCCGGGAGCAGCCGGTCTTCGTCGACGATGCGAGGTTCCTCCGGGCACAGACCGGCCAGCCCATCAAGTGGGCCCTGCCCGGGCCGATGACCATGGTCGACACTCTCTACGACGCCCATTACGGGAGCCGGGAGAAGCTGGCCTGGGAGTTCGCCACCATCCTCAACCAGGAGGCGAGAGAGCTGCAGGATGCGGGCGTCGACATCATCCAGTTCGATGAGCCCTCCTTCAACGTCTTCTTCGACGAGGTGAACGACTGGGGCGTGGCCGCGCTGGAGAGAGCGATCGAAGGGCTCACCTGCGAGACGGCGGTGCACGTCTGTTACGGCTACGGCATCAAAGCCAACACCGACTGGAAACAGACCCTCGGGGCGGAGTGGCGCCAGTACGAAGCGATCTTCCCGAAGATCCAGGCCTCCGACATCGACATCGTCTCGCTTGAGTGCCACAACTCGCACGTACCCCTCGACCTGATCGAGCTCATCCGGGGCAAGAAGGTCATGGTCGGTGCCATCGACGTGGCGACCACCGCCATCGAGACACCGGAGGAGGTCGCCCACACGCTGCGGAGATCGCTGCAGTTCGTCGACGCCGACAAGCTCTACCCCTCCACCAACTGCGGCATGGCGCCCCTGCCCCGGGGAGTTGCCCGGGCCAAGCTCGCCGCGCTCGGGGCGGGGGCGGAGATCATCCGAAGCGAGCTCTCGGCGTAGGTTCGGAGCCCGGAGTCGACGGCGTCGACAGAGGGGGGACCTCTGTTGCAGATGCGGTCAACAAGAATGGGGGCCAACTGTCGTTCATCGAATCGAAGAGGACGAAGATGTCGGGTAAGCGCAACCGGCTGCCGACGATGGCCGATGTGGCCGCACTGGCGGGGGTCTCACCGCTGACCGTATCCCGTGCTCTGCGCGGTCTCGACTCCGTGACCGCGTCCACGAGGCGAAGCGTTGAGGAGTGGCGACTGGAGTCCGGAAGAGGGCTACCGCAATGGACTCATCCTCGGCAGGATGCCCGTCGATCGAGTTCTGGCGCTCATCGAAGCGGCGCCCGCGCCAGCCGAGGTGGTCACCGTCGAGCCGCAGCTCCGATCTCCCCGTACCTCCCCAGGAGCGTTTCGTCGACCCAGACGAAACCCTTATCGAACCCCGGGAGGTGAAGGTGAGCATCCGCCGACTCGGCGACGGACAGCACCGCGGTGAGGAGCCCCGCCCGGCGAAGTGACGACGTCGGTACACGATGACGGTGTGTGGACAGCGTTCCGCCGACACCGGCTCATCTGACGCCGCGCCCGCGATGTCTTCCCCGATTCCCAGCCGGTCGCGGGCAGGTGTCGATTCGAAGCTGTACTGGCCTCAGAAAATCATTGCGGTGGAAACAGACTCGGCAACCCCGGCCGCAGCCGTTCGTCGAACGCCCAGGTCAGACTTCTCGCAAACGGGTCTGTCAAGTGGCTGTCATCACGGTACGTCACGACGTTGCCGATCGCGGCGTTGCAAACATCGCCCGGACAGAGCAGGTCGTTCAGGTTGAGGGGTATGACACGAGGCGAGCCTCGGTGCCGTCGTCACCCGAGGTCAATCCGACTGGTCTCTGGGGCCGGCCTCAGGATGGGCGGGCCGCTCCGTTACGGTGCGGGCGAGCCGTTCGGGTGACGCGGTGACGATCCGGGCCCGGGTGGATGAGGAGATGTGGCGCCTGGTTCGGGTGGCGCCGCTCCGACCTGAAGCCGTGGTGAGCGCCGGGCCGTTCTGCTGCGCGCCGTCACGGGCGGGCCTCGTCGTTCTCTTCACTTCGTGGCGCACGACCGACGCGGACATCAGCCTCCACCCCTGACCGACCGTCCGGCCAAGTGAGACCGGCTGTCGCCCGCTTGCGGACATGACCGCTTGAGGATGTTGCGACCGCAACCGGGCTGCTGCCGGAGTTGGGCAGCGACCGACAACGGCTCGCCGGAGGCGAAAACCACTCGAAAGGCCAGCCATGCCCGAGTGGTACACCCTGGGCGTCGTTGCGCTCGTGATCGCGGCGGTCGTCGTGGTGATCGTGCGGTTCCGCGTCAATCCCGTCATCGCGTTGGCGCTCGGTGCGGCTGCGATCGGCCTGCTCACGGGGCTCGGCCCGGTCGACACCGTCTCGGCCATGACCCAGGGCTTCGGCGACGTGATGATGGAGGCGGGCATCCTGATCGGCTGGGGGGTACTGATCGGGGCCATGCTGAACGAGCTCGGCGCCATCACCCGGCTCGTCGAGAGCCTGATGCGCGTCTTCGGGCGGCGCGGCATCCCGTACGCCCTCGGCCTGTCGCTCGCGACCTACCTGCAGACGGTCTTCGTCGACGTGCTGATCGTGATCGCGGCGCCTCTCGCCCGGCGCATCGCCCCGCGGCTCGGGCGCGTCGGCACCGGCATCGTGGGGGTGACCTTCGCCGTCGGGCTCGAGATGGGGATCGTGATGATGGTGCCGGGGTTCGCGGCGGTCGCTCTGGCGGGCCTCCTCGGGGTGCCGCTGGGGGTGATGATGCTCGGGGGCTTCGCGGTGGTGGCGCCGACGGTCGTGCTGACCATCCTGCTGATGTCGCTGTTCTTCCGGCTCGGCTTCTGGAACCCCGAGCGTGACGAGCCGGTCGTGGTGCGCGACGACGATGAAGCCCCCGCACCGCAGGCGGCAGGGGGAGGCGAACCTGACGAAAAGGAGCAACCGCTGCTGCTGCTGTTCGCCCCGATGCTGGTCGCCCTCGCGCTGATCGCCGCTCAGGCGGTGCTCTCCGTGGCCGGGATCGAGGTGCCCGTGATGCAGTTCCTCGGCAGCCCGATCATCGCCCTGCTCCTCGCCGTGATCGCGACCGGCATCACCGGCCGCGCGGCCGTCGGCAGCAAGCGCATCGAGAACGCCGTGGTGAAGGGCTTCCAGGACGGCGGCCAGATCTTCCTTCTCACCGGCATCGGCGGGTCGCTGGCCGCGGTGATCGCGAAGGGCGACCTCGGTGCGGTGCTGCAGGGCTACTTCTCGGCGACGGCGTTCGCCCCCATCCTGCTGGTCTGGGCGATGGCGGCGGTGCTGCACATCGCGGTCGGCTCGGTGACCCTCTCGGCCATCACGGCGGCCGGCATCATCGCGCCCGTCGCGCACACGAGGGGGCTCGACCCCCTGCTCATTGCGCTCGCCGCCGGGTCGGGGGCGCTGTTCTGCATCCACGTGACGTCGAACACCTTCTGGTTGCTGCAGAGCTTCCTCGACCAGTCGGTTCGGGGCGCCCTCAAGACCGTGACCGTCGGCGTCTCGCTTGCTTCGGTGATCGCGCTCGGGATGACGCTCCTGATCTCGCTGGCGCTGTCCTGAGCTTCTTCGACGCGTGGTGCGGCATCCACGAGAGTGAGGGTAGCCTTACATAACCCGAAAACTGAGCGTGAAAGCCCGAAGGATCCATGAAACGCCTCCCCCTCCTCATCGCCGTCTCCGCAGCGGTCGCTCTCGCCCTCTCCGCCTGTTCCGGTTCCAGCCCGACGCCGGGCGCCTCGGGCGACTCCGCCTCCCTCGCCGGCACCTCGATCACGGTCTACAACGCCCAGCACGAAGAACTCACGCAGGCCTGGGCAGACGCCTTCACGGCGCAGACCGGCGTGAAAGTGACCCTCCGGAACGGCGACGATTCCGAGCTGTCGAACCAGCTCGTCGCCGAGGGCGCGGCCTCGCCCGCCGACGTGTTCCTCACCGAGAACTCACCGGCGATGTCGCTGGTCGAGAACGCGGGTCTGTTCGCCGACGTCGATGCGGCGACGCTCGCGCAGGTTCCGGATGCGTACAGACCGTCGACCGCGAAGTGGACCGGAATCGCCGCCCGCTCCACGGTGCTGGTCTACAACCCGTCGTTGCTGCCCGAAGCCGACCTGCCCGCATCCCTCAGCGACCTCGCCGACCCGGCATGGAAAGGACGCTGGGCCGCGTCCCCGGGAGGAGCCGACTTCCAGGCGATCGTGTCGGCCTACCTCGACCTCAAGGGTTCCGACGCAACGCTCGCCTGGCTCACCGCGATGAAGACGAACTACGTCGACTACAAGGGCAACAGCACCGTGATGAAGGCCGTCAACGCCGGTCAGGTGCCGGCGGGCGTGATCTACCACTACTACTGGGCCATCGACCAGGCCGGCACGAAGGAGAACAGCGGCAATACGAAGCTGTACTACTTCAAGAACCAGGATCCGGGCGCGTTCGTGAGCATCTCGGGCGGGGGAGTGCTGGCCTCGAGTAAGAACCAGGCCGCGGCGCAGGCGTTCCTCGCCTTCCTCACCGGCACGGCCGGCCAGACGATCCTCCAGACCGGCACAAGCTTCGAATATCCTGTGGCCAGCGATGTCACTCCGAATCCGGCGTTGCCCGCACTCGACACTCTCGATGCTCCCGCGATCGACCCGTCGACGCTGAACAGCACCCAGGTCACCGACCTCATGACCCAGGCCGGCCTCATCTGATGAACGCGGGGCGGCGGCGGCCGTCACTCCTGCTGGTCGTGGTGGCGGTGTTGGCCGTCGTGATGCTGCTGCCCGTCGGCTACGTGGTCGCCATCGGGTTCCAGGTCGGTTGGCCGACGCTCGCCCCGCTGGTCTTCCGGCCGAAAGTCGGCGAACTGCTGGTCAACACCGTGCTGCTCGTCGTGCTCGGAGTTCCCGTGACGGTAGTGCTCGGGGTGGGCGGCGCGTGGCTCGTGGAGCGCACGAACCTCCCGGGCCGGCGCGTCTGGGCAGTTCTGCTCGCCGCTCCGCTGGCCATCCCGGCGTTCGTGAGCAGCTACGGCTGGGTCAGCGCCATTCCCTCGATCGGAGGTATCGGCGGGGGCCTTCTCGTTGCGACTCTGGCCTACTACCCGTTGGTCTATCTCCCGGCGGTCGCTACGCTCCGTCGGCTGGACCCTGCGCTCGAGGAATCCGCCCGGGCGCTCGGGCTGGGTCCCTGGGGGGTCTTCGCGCGTGTCGTTCTGCCGCAGTTGAGGCTCGCGGTCTGGGGCGGCGGCCTCGTCGTCGCCCTGCACCTGCTGTCGGAGTACGGCGCGTTCGCGCTCATCCGGTTCGACACGTTCACCACCGCGATCGTGGTGCAGTACCAGTCCACCTTCGCCGGGCCCGCTGCCAGCGCGCTCGGCATCGTGCTCGCCGGTCTCTGCCTCATCCTGCTCGTCGGCGAATCTGCGACGCGCGGCACGGCGAGGTACTCCCGGGTCGGATCGGGCGCGGCGAGGTCTGCAGTGGTGCAGCGACTCGGCTGGTCGGCGCCCTTCGCGTTGGCCGCGCTGGCGGCGCTGCTGGTCGCGGCAATCGGTGTGCCCGCGGCGAGTCTCGTGCGCTGGCTCAGCATCGGCGACCCCTGGTCGCAGCGTGAGCTACCGGGGGCGATCATCCAGACGGCCGGCCTGGCCGTGACCGGTGCCGTCGTGACCGTGCTCGTCGCCCTTCCCATCGCCTGGCTCACCGTTCGACGCCCGGGGCGCCTGGCCCGCTTTCTCGAGGGTGCCTACTACCTCGCCAGCAGTCTGCCGGCCATCATCATTGCGCTGGGGCTCGTCACCATCACCATCAGGATCGTTCCGGCGCTGTACCAGTCCGTGTTCACCGTGGTGCTCGCCTACGTCATCATCTTCCTGCCCCGCGCTCTCGTGAGCCTCCGGGCCGGTATCGCCCAGGCGCCGGTCTCCCTCGAAGAAGCCGCCCGGTCTCTCGGCCGCTCACCCCTTGCAGCCCGGGCGCAGGTGACCCTGCCGCTCATCCTCCCTGCCCTCGGCGCCGGGGCCGCGCTGGTGGGTCTCGGTGCCGCGAACGAACTCACCGCGACACTCCTGCTCGCCCCCAGCGGCACACGGACTCTCGCCACGCAGTTCTGGTCGGCCAGCTCGTCTGTCGCCTACTCCGACGCCGCCCCGTACGCGTTGCTGCTCATCGCACTGTCGTTTCCCTCGGTGGCCATCCTCTTCCTGCAGACCCGAAAGCGTGCTCGCTGATGTCCACTCTCACCCTCACCGACGTCACGAAGCACCTGGGCGGGCACCCTGTTCTGCAGAACGTCGACCTCACCGTGCCCAGAGGTTCACGGACATCCGTCGTCGGCGCATCCGGCAGCGGCAAGAGCACCCTGCTGCGCATCATCGCCGGCTTCGATGCTCCGGATGCCGGACGGATCAGCCTCGGAGACGTGCTTCTGGCGGGCGGGGCCTCGCCTGTTCCCGCGCATCAGAGGGGGGTGGGTTATGTCGCGCAGGATGGGGCGCTCTTCCCGCACCTCACGGTCGAGCAGAACATCCGGTTCGGACTGTCCCGACCGGCACGGAGATCCACGCGGGTGGCTGAGGTCGCCGAGCTGGTGGCGATCGGCGCGAACCTGTTCGGCCGGTATCCGCACGAACTCTCCGGAGGCCAGCAGCAGCGGGTCGCCCTGGCTCGCGCGCTGGCTCCGGAACCGCAGGTCGTGCTGCTCGACGAACCGTTCAGCGCGCTCGACACAGGGCTTCGGGCATCCACTCGCGAAGCGGTCATCCAAGCCCTCGAACACAGTGGTGTCACGACGATCCTTGTCACGCACGACCAGGATGAGGCCCTTTCGTTCGGTGACCAGGTCGCCATCCTCGCCGGCGGTCGCATCTCACAGGCCGGACCGCCCTCGGAGGTCTACGACAACCCAGGCACAGCAGACATCGCGGACTTTCTCGGAGACTCGATCTTCCTGCCCTGCGAGGTGAGCGCCGGCGAAGCCCGGACCGTGCTCGGGTCGCACCCCGTCCGGCATGACCACCGCGCGGCGATCGGGCTGCACCGGGCCCTCGTCAGGCCGGCGCAGCTCGCCATCGACGTCGGGAGCACGTCGCCCAACGCCACGATCGTCGACGTGCAGTCGGTGGGCTCGACGCTCTACGTGACCGTCACGATCGGTGGGGGTGGGGAGCTCGTGAGAGTTCCCTACGTGACTCCCGTGCCCGAACGATACAGCGCGGGCCAGGATGCCCGGGTGAGTGTCACCGGCGGAGTGGTCGTCTACCCGGCCTGAGGAGCGGGGCGAGCGGCAGTCGTGGAAGGAGAACGACGTCTCTCAGTCGTACTCTTCCGGGCTCCATTCTTCGCGCCAGTCGATGACGGGGGTGTCTTCGTCGAAGCGGATCGGCAGCCAGACATAGTCGGCCAGCGAGGTGTTGACCTCGGCGAACTCCTCCATGGGTTCGTCGCTGTCGCGGCCGGGGGCGAAGTGTTCGACGAAGGCCTCGTGGGCCTGGGCGCCGTCGGCGAGGTAGCTCGAGAGCCAGCGGTCGCCGAGCGCGATGTACAGGTCCTTCTTGGTGGGGTGCTTGAACACCGACGAGATCTGGGAGTGGAATGACGTGCGTGATGAGTCGGTGGGGTGGAGGTCGCCGAGCACCTCGAACGGGCCGTGGTAGCTGTGGGCCACCGCTGCTTCTGAGGGGTTGGGGTAGTACCCGGTCGTGCCCGAGGTGAGCAGGTAGTGCAGCCCGTTCCGGGCGAAGTAGGCCGGGGCCTCCCTCACGAAGGGTGGCTGGGGCTGCGGGAAGTGCGTGGAGTAGTACCCGGTGACGTCGGTGTAGTCGTCGGTGAGGTCGGCGCAGATCATCTCCGAGTGCACGCGTTCGAAGTAGTAGTAGCCCTTTCCGTCGTGAGGGTCGACGACGAGATCGAAGTCGCCGGCGCTCATCCCCAGGGGCCGGAGCCAGGTGCGGGCGATCGTGTAGGGGCCGAGGATCGAGTCCGCGGTGAGTACGGTGGAGCGCTGGATGGATCCTTTCGTCATGATCTTGATCCAGCAGACGAACTTCCCCGTCTGCTCGTTGTGGATGATGTGGGGGCGGTCGACGTACTGCGCCGGGTGCATCGGGGATTCCGGGTCGGTTTGGTCGGGCGGGATGATCAGGCCACGGTCCTGCCAGTTGATGAGGTCGCTCGAGGAATAGCAGCGCACCCCCCAGTGCCAGATGTCGGAGCCGGGAGTCGACCGCTCCTTGTTCTCTACGTACCAGTAGAAGACTCCGTCGACGGTGATGACGGAGCCCCCGTGGGCGTGGATGCGGTTGCCGTCGGTGTCGAGCCAGGGCTGGCCGGGGCGGATCATGGTCTGCGGGTCGGTCACGATGACAGTTCTCTCTGGTCTTGTTCGGCTGGGGTGAAAGTGGAGGAGAAGTGGTGCCGGCCTGGCCCGACAGGCAGGCCCTCTCCAGTGCTGCCGGGCAGCACGACGGTCGCGGTGGCTCCCGCCGGCACTTCGACATCCAGGTCGAAGGTCGTTCCGACGCGGGTCCATGCCACTGATGCCGTGCCGAGCGGGCCCCGGTGTTCGGCGGACGCGTGGGTGAGACCCCCGCCGGGCCTGGGCGCGATCCGGAGCCTTCGGCTTCCGACACCTTCTGTGCTGAGCCCGGCCACGACGCGGTGCATGAAGTCGGCCACGGCGCCCAGGGCGTAGTGGTTGAACGAGGTCATGCCGCCGGGGTTGATCGAGCCGTCGGGCAGCATGCTGTCCCAGCGTTCCCAGATCGTCGTGGCTCCCATCGACACGGGGTACAGCCACGAGGGCAGTTCGTCCTGAAGGAGGAGCCGGTAGGCCGAGTCGACGCTCCCCGCGATCGTGAGGGCGTCGCAGATGATGGGGGTGCCGACGAAGCCGGTCGTGATGTGGAATCCGGATGCCCGGACGAGGTCGTTCAGGCGTCGCCCGGCGTGGGCGGCCTGCTCTTCGCTCGCGAAGAGATCGAAGACCAGGGCGATGGCGATCGAGGTGACGGTGTCGCTGACGACACGTCCGGTCTCGGAGAGGTACTCGTCGCCGAAGGCGGCGGCTGCCGTGTCGGCCATGACGCGATACCGCTCGGCGTCGGCCGTGTGCCCGAGGATCTGGGCGACATCCGCGAGGATCCGCGCGGTTTTCACGTGGTAGGCGGTCGCGACGAGGTATTTGTCGGTCTGCGAGGTGCCGGGATTCTCCGGTGGTGCGGCCGGGTCCAGCCAGTCTCCCAACTGGAACCCGGTGTTCCAGAGACCCGTTCCACCGGTCAGCGAGGAGACCAGGTCGACCCAGGCCTTCATGCTGTCGTACTGGTCGGCGAGGATCCGGGGGTCGCCGTCGTGGCGGTACAGCTCCCAGGGCACGATCACGGCAGCGTCGCCCCAGGCTGCGGTCGGGAAGTTGGGGAAGCCGCATTCGATCCACGGCACGAAGTTCGGAACGTGGCCCTGATCCCGCTGTTCGAACGCCAGGTCCCGGAGCCAGCCGGTGAGCGTGCCGTGGGCGCCGTAGAGGGAGAGGGCAGTGGGAGTGAAGACCTGGATGTCCCCGGTCCAGCCTGCGCGCTCATCACGCTGGGGGCAGTCGGTCGGGAGGTCGACGAAGTTGTCGCGCATGCTCCAGACGACGTTCTCGTGGAGCCGGTTCAGGCCGGCATGGGAGCTGTCGAACCATCCGGTGCGTTCCATGTCGGTGTGGATCACGACCGCTTCGACGTCGATCCCGTCGGTGTCGCCGGGCCAGTTCTCGAGCTCGGCGTACTGGAAACCGTGGATGGTGAACCGCGGGCTCCACTCCTCGAAACCGTCGCCGCTGCAGGTGTAGGTGTCGATGGAGATGGCGGTGCGGAGGGGGCGGATGCCGAGGAGCCCGTCTTCGATCACTTCGGCATGGTGGAGTCTGAGCTGGTGGCCGGCGGGCCCGCTCACCCGGATCCGGAGGCGACCGGCGATGTTCTGGCCGAAGTCCAGACGGATGCGGCCACTCGGCAGCAGCTCCGTGGATGTCGGTCGCAGAGTCTCCGTGACCCTGACCGGGGGGCCGGTCGGCGCTTCGATCTCAGCCGGATAGTCGCTCAGTTCGAGGCGGTGGGGGGTGGCCCAGTCGGCGGAATCGAAGTCGGGGGTGCTCCATCCGATCGGCAGTTCCCTGGCGTCGTAGGTCTCCCCCTCGTAGAGTCCGGTGGCCTGGATGGGGGAGACTCGGTACCGCCAGCTGTTCTCCAGCGGAACGCGGATGACCGTGCCGCTGTCGAGGGTGAGCTCGAGCTGCAGCAATACCGACACGTCGGGCCCGTAGGCATCCCAGACGCCGCCGTCGAATCCGATCCGACCGCGGTACCAGCCGTCGGCGAGCCAGACGCCGACGGTGTTGCCGCCTGGCCGCAGGCGTCTCGTGACGTCGGTGGTCTGGTACCGGAGGCGGTGGCTGTAACTCGTCCAGCCGGGGGCGAGCAGCTCGTCGCTGACCGGGGCGCCGTTGATCTCGAGCTCGTACATTCCGTGTGCGGTCGAGTAGATGCGGGCACGACTGATCCGTGCCGAGTCGGTTCCGAGATCGGCGGGGTCGAAGTCGGCGCGGAGGAGGAAGCCCGGCCGCAGGGTTCCCGCGGCAGCTGAGGGAGAAGGGCTGATGAACGGGACGGCCCAGTCGTCGCGCTCCAGAAGCCCGGCCTCGATCGTGAGCGGCTCGCTCCAGGATTCCCCGCCATCCTGCTGGGTGATGTGCAGCCGCACCTGCACCTGCGTGCGGGAGCGGAGCGGGCTGAAGGGCCAGTCGATGAGCCGGGTGGTCGTCGGGTCGACGGCCTCGACGTGGAGTTCGCCGCTGTTGTCGTTCAGTTCGATGTCGACCGCGGCGGGAGTGTCCCAGCCGCTGAGTTGCCAGGACAGTCGGGGCCGGCTCTCGCCGATCCCCAGAGCCGAGCTGCCCCGACGGTTCTCGAGCCAGATCTCGGCGATGACGGTGGTGGTGATGGCGGGGTTGGCGCGGTTGATGGGGTTAGTGGTGGTGCTCACGTTCAGCCCTTGACCGATCCGGCCGTGAGGCCCTTCATGACGCGCTGATTGAGGAAGAGATAGATGACGAGCGTGCCGAACACGCTCACGCAGATGGCCGCGAACAGGGGGCCGTAGGAGACCTGGCCGTAGTTGCCGGTGAAGTTCAGGAGACCGACCTGGATGGTCTGGAGGCTCTGGCTGTTCGTGAACGTCAGGGCGATCAGCAGGTCGTTCCAGAGGAAGAAGAACTGCACGAGTGCGACGGTGAAGACCGCGTTCCGCACCATCGGGAAGCCGACCGACCAGAACGTGCGGAAGATGTTCGCGCCATCCAGGGTCGACGCCTCGAAGATCTCCTTCGGGATGGATCGGAAGTAGGTGGCCATGAAGAACACCGTCAGAGGCATCCCGGTGGCCGTGTACGTGATGATCAGAGGCCAGAGCGAGCCGGTGAGTCCGGTCTGGAAGTAGATCGTGAAGAGCGGGAGCAGGATCATCTGGCCGGGAATGAGGATGCCCGCCAGGAACAGCATCAGGATGAACCCGCGCCCCTTGAACACCATGACCTCGAGGGCGAAGCCGGCTGCGGTGCCGAACAGGATGATCAGGGCCAGCGACGGGAAGACGACGATGGCGCTGTTCAGGATGTAGTGGCCCATGTCGCCGACCGTGAACGCGTTCACATAGTTGGAGAACTGCGGGTCGGCGGGAAACGACCAGAACGATTTGCCGAGAAACTCGGCCTGCGTCTTGAAGGAGCTGATGAGCATCCAGACCAGCGGGTAGATCTCGATGATGAGGATGACCGCGATCAGGATCTTCATCGGCACAGAGAGGAGGACTCCCTTCAGCGTGCGTGAATTCCGGCGGCGCCTGGCCTGCGTGATCGGTGGTGCGGAGGGGTGGGATGCGGAGGGGTGGGGCGCGGTGAGGTTCGGAGTGGCCACGGGGATCACGCTTTCGTGAGGTCGCGTCGTTGCGCGCGGAAGATGAACACGGTGACGAGCAGGCAGAGGATCGTCAGCATCAGGGCGATCGTGCTGCCGTAGCCGTAGTCCCCGTAGGTGAACGACGTCTGGTACATGTAGAGGGTCAGCGGGGTGGTGCCGCTTCCCGGCCCCCCGTTCGTCAGTGCCAGAACACTGTCGAAGACCTTCAGGGTGCCGTTGATGCTGAAGATGACGGAGGACAGCAGCACCGGCAGCGACAGCGGCAGGATGATGTGCCGGAGCAGCTTCCAGCCGGAGGCGCCGTCGATGCGGGAGGACTCGACGATGTCGTCGGGGATGTCGACGATGCCGGCGTAGAGCAGCACGGCGTAGAACCCCATCGATCGCCAGATGTCCACGGCGACGATGACCCAGAACGCTGAATCTGCGTGGCCGAACCAGTCCACGCTCGACAGGCCCAGCGAGTTCAGGAACCCGTTGACCGGCCCTGTTGTCGGGGCGGACTGGAAGAACTGCTGGAAGAGGAGCGCGACAGCCACCGTGGGGAGCACGACGGGAAAGAAGACGAGGGTGCGGATGATCGCGGATGCGCGCTTCAGATAGAAGTGGTACATCAGCGCGAAGGCGTAGCCGATGACGACCTGGCCGACGGTGAGCACAACGGCGTACTTGACCGTGAAGGCCAGAGCCGACCACGCCGTCGGATCCGTGAAGAACTCGACGAAGTTGTCGAACCCGTTGGGGGTGAATCCGCTGACGATGCTGCCGGTGAAGAACGTGTAGCCCAGCGACCAGAAGATCGGGACCATGACGATCAGGGAGTAGACCAAGAGGGCCGGCCCGAGCAGGGCGAAGATCGCCCGTCTGTCGCCGAGAACGCTTTTCATCGGGGTACGTCTTTTCTGTGAAGGAGGTCGGTGGAGCAGGAGGAGGGCCGGAACGGCGGGTCTGCTGACGCCGCTTCGGCCCCCCTGCGTGCGGGCTGCTACTGGCCGGCGTCCTGGACCATCTGCATGAACTGCTCACCCGTCAACGAGCCGGTCGCGAGAAGAGCTGCGTTGTTCTGGCTGACGGTGGTCTGCTTCGGGGAGAAGAGCGCCTCGAACCAGAGCGTGGCGGTGGTGGTGGCTGCGACCTTCGCCTGAACGACCTGGGTGAGCGCGGGGAGATCCGTCGGCACGTTGGTGACCTTGAAGCCGGAGACGACGCCCCCGTTGGCCAGGGCGAGGTCGCCGTAGTTCGCGGCGATGCACTTGATCCAGGCCTGTGTGTTGGTGCCGTAACTGCTCTGGCCGAGCATTACGGGGATACCGATGTTGGCCGGGGTGTCGTCGATCGATCCCTTGCCGCCGGTGACCGCGGGGAACGGCATGTAGGCGATGTTGTCGAGGCCGATCGTGTTCTGGGCGGGGTCGTTGAAGTTCGCCAGCGTCCAGCTGCCGTTGTACATCATCGCTGCACCGCCGGTCAGGAACGCGTTCTCCATACCGTTGTAGTCGATGGAGCCGACCGAGGGCCCGAATGCTCCGCCCTGACCGAGGGCGGCGACGGCGTCAGCCGCCTTGACGTAGGCGGCGTCGGTGAGTTTCGCACTGCCGTCTTTGACCGCCTGCAGGGCGTCGGCGCCCTGGTCGCGAAAGATGTAGTTGCCGATCAGGCGGGTGATCGGCCAGCCATCCTTGCCGTCGGCGGTGATGGGCTGAACGCCTGCCGCTTCGAGCTTCTGGGAAGCCGCGACGAGCGCGTCCCAGGTCTCCGGCACGGTGATGCCGTTGTCGGCGAAGATCTTCTTGTTGTACCAGATGCCTTCGATATTGAACTCGGTCGGCAGCACGTACGAGTCACTGCCTCCGCACAGCTTGGTGATGATCGACTGGGCCGCCGGCAGCAGGTTGCTCGACTCGTCTCCCAGGGCCTCCGTGATGTTCACGATCTTCTTCGCCTCGACGAACTGGGTCATCAGGCTGGGCGTCCCCGAGGCGGTCGAGATGGCCGGAAGCGCATTCTGGCCGGCGAGCAGCTGGAGCTTCTGGTCCACCCCCGTGCCGGGCGTCGTGCCGACGGAGAGTGGTTGGGCGGTGTTCTCGCTCGAGCACTGGTCCTTCGACATCAGCGTGAGAACCGTGGAGATCTCGGTGTTGGTGTCGGCGCCGAGATAGTCGAACTTCGCGCTTCCTGTCGCGCTGCCGGATGCTGCCGAGCCGGAGGCGCAGCCCGCGAGCAGCAGCGCCCCGGTTCCGATGATGGCGACGGCGGGCACGATACGCCCCAGGCGCCCCTTGGCTGTGGTGATCACATTTCCTCCTTGAGATGCGAATGTGCCTCGAATGAAGCGCTTCAAAAGAACCATATAGACGGGTCACCACCCTGTCAACGCTGTTTTGGTTACGCTTCAATTACTTTGCTAAAGTAGCGTCACACTGGCTGGGAGGTTCCAATGGCGGATGCTCGAAAGGCTCGTCCCACCCCGCTGCAGCCCAACATGTCCGACGTCGCCCGGCACGCCGGGGTCGCCATCGGCACGGTCTCCAACACACTGAACAATCCCGAGAAGGTTCGAGAGCCCACCAGGCTCCGTGTGCAGGCGTCGATCGAGGCGCTGGGCTTCGTGCGCAACGACGCTGCCCGGTCCCTGGCGGCGGGCTCGAGCAACACCGTCGGCATCGTTCTGGTGGACATGGGCAACTCGTTCTTCGTCGACATCGCCCGGGGTGCGGAGGCAACGCTCCGTGAGCAGGGAATGAACCTCCTGATAGCCAACAGCGACATCGAGATCGAGAAGCAGCTCTCGAATCTCGAGGTGTTCGAGCAGGCGCGGGTGGCAGGCATCATCCTCGCGCCCCTTGACCCTCACATCACGAACTCGCTCGTCTCGAAGGCAGTGAGCAGACCGTTGGTGCTGGTCAACTACGCAGCCGAAGACGCTCGCTATGCCGGGGTCGTCGCCGATGAGCACTACGGCGGGTACATCGCCGCGCAGCACCTGATCTCCCTCGGGCGGAAGAACCTGGTCTTCGCCGGCGGTCCGATAAAGCTGCAGGCCGTCGCGGAGCGTCTCGCCGGAGCCGGACAGGCGGTGAGCGAGACTCCGGGAACCGTTCTGACACTGATCGAGACGACCGGCATGAACATCTCCCACGGGCGCACTGCGGGCAGCCGGATCGCCGCTCAGGATGCATGTGTCGACGGCGTCGTGGCGGCCTCCGACCTCCTCGCCATCGGCATCATCCAGGTTCTCGAGCAACAGGCGGGGCGACGCATTCCGGAAGACGTGGCCGTCGTCGGATACGACAACAACCACTTCGCGTCGGAGAGCACGACCCCGGTGACGACGATCAGCCAGCCCGGCGAAGACATGGGCCGGGCCGCGGCCGAACTGCTCCTCGCCGAGATCCGCGGCGAGGACGAGGGGGGCAGGAGCACGATCGTGCTGCGGCCCCACCTCATCACCAGAGCCAGCACTGTCGCCACGCGCAACAGAGTCTGACTCGACTCGCCTCGCCTCGCCTCTAGGAGAAGGCGTTCAGTCCTCGCCCAGAAGGACGGCTCGCCGGTCGTGTGCCCAGGCCGACATCGGCCGGGCCGGCGTTCCGGTGAGGCGTTCGACGTCGGAGGTCAGCGCGTCGACGCCGTCGAGACCGAGACGGGCGACCCGGCCGAACTGCCTGCGGAGTCCCTCGGCCTGCCATGACGAGACGCCGGACAGGCGGAGCATGCCGGCAAAAGCCCGGCTGGGGAGGTGCAGGTAGCGCACTCGCCGACCGAGACCCGCGGTCAGCGATTCGGCGATCCCCCGCCCGTCGAGCAGGGCCGGCCCGGTGAGGACGGGCTCTTCGCCGGCGTGCACCCCAGCGGCGAGAACCGTGGCGGCGACCCGGGCGATGTCGTCGGTGTCGATCCACCCGATCCGTCCGCGTCCCATCGTCTGCGGAAAGATGCCGCGCCGAAGCGCCGGCGCCGATGATTCCAGGTTCGTCATGAACCCGGACGGATGGAGGATGGTGTACTCGAGTCCGCTGGAGCGCACGAGCTCGTCGATCTGCCAGATCGCGCTCGCCCAGGGCAGGGGGGAATGCTCGGCAGCGTCGCCGCCGGAGAGCTGCACGATCGCCCGCACTCCCGCCGCCTGTGCGGCACGCACGCCGTTGGCCCCGTGCTCGGCCTGCCTTGTCGTCGCCGCCGTTATCAGGAACAGTTGGTCCGCGCCGTCCAGGGCGGCGGCGAGAGACTGCGGATCGCCGAGATCTGCGACCCTGGCGTCGACGCCGCGGGCGCGGAGTGCGTCTGCCTGGTCCGTCCGGCGCACGATCGCCCGTACGGGCACTCCCGCTGCCCGGAGCTTGTCGAGAGTCTTCCCGCCCACGTCCCCAGTCACGCCTGTGACAGCTACCAGCGAATCCATGATGCCTCCTAGTATCAGCTAACTGATACTCAAGCATACGCGGCTAGGATCGACCCATGGCCGCAGAGTTCTCCGTGTCACGGGACGACATCGATGACGTCGCGGCGTGGACCGTCATCCGCGCCGCCCGGCAACTGGCCCGGATGCTCGCCCTCGAACTCGCGCCGATGGAGCTCAGCCCCGTCGAGTTCGGCGTACTCGCCCAGCTCGCCGACTCGGACGGGCTCAGTCAGGCCGAACTCGCGCGGTCGGTGGGAGTCCGGCCGCAGAGCATGACCGCCCTCTGTGCTGCACTCGAAAGCCGCGGTCTCCTCGCCCGCGGCCCGGACCGGGGCCGAGGCCGGCTCTCCCGGATCCGCCTGACGGAAGAGGGCCGGGCTCTCCTCGCGCGCGCCTACCCCCGGGTGCTGGCGAGCAACGACTGGTTCGGCGAAGACACCACCCGGCTCGAGGTGTTGCGCTCGACCCTCCGGCCGATGCTCGGCACGCCGGGCGAGCCGGTACCAGACGTGCCGTAGTGAAGCGCTAGAGGGTGACGACGATCTTCTGGGCGGAGACGCCCTTCCGCTGGAGGTCGAGGGCATCCTGGATGGCGCCCACACCGTGGCCGACAACCCGGGGCTTCGGAACGATCTGGTACGAGCCGTCCGCGAGGGCCGCCGGAAGGAAGTCTCGGTAGATGGCCAGGCTGACATCCGTCTTCTTCAGCGCGCTGCCGAAGATGTACTTCAGCTTCACGCCCCGGGTTCTGGCGGAGACCTGCATTCCGATGTTCGACGAGATCAGTTGGGCGGTGATCCGCGCGCGTGTGGCGAGGCGGCCATCGGCCAGTGCTGCAAACGAGACTGGGGGTGTGCCGATGGCGACGAAGCGGCGGCCTTTCGAAGCGCCGGCGATGCGGATGCACGCCGGAGCGCCTGTCGTGCCGAACGAGACGGCGCCGGCAAGAGTCCGGCTGGACAGGGCCCCGATGATGTCCTCTTCGACGGTGGGGCTGTTGTAGTCGAACACGAGCGCCGCGCCGAGTTCTCTCAGCGAGTCGACGTTCCGGGGCGAGGCGGTCGTGATGACCTCATACCCTGCTGCGACGGCCAGCTGGATGGCCTGGCTTCCCACGCTCGTCGAACCACCCCAGACCAGTACCGTCTGCCCGGTCGCCGCCGGGTGCGCTGAGGGATGCTGGAGGCCGAGCCACGCGGACTCGAAGAGCGCACAGGATGCCGTCGACACGGCGAGCGGAAGGGTCGCGGCCTCTTCGAACGGCAGCGCCTGGGGAATCGGCGCTGTCAGGCGCTCGAGCACGACGGTGTACTCCTGGAAGGTGCCCTCGGCTGCACTGGTGACGTCCCTGTCGGTGCCGACAGCGTGCCCGAGCACGCGGTCGCCGACCTGGAAGCGGGTGACACCCGAACCGATCTCGACGATCTCGCCGGCAGTGTCGGAGCCGAGAATCGTCGGATAGTCGAGCCATCCGTAGGTGAGGTTGCCTTCCACCTGGATGATCCATTCCAGCGGATTCATCGCGACCGCTCTGTTCCTGACGACCACCTGGTCGGCGGCGGGCGAGGGGTAGGCGGCCTCCCCGAGGTGGAAGCGGCCGTGCTTCTCTGTCAGCCAGGCGGCGGTATTGGTGGGCATGGTGGGCTCCTCAGGCAGTGTTCCGCGTGCGTGATTGCACTTGGTGTAGTCGATCATGCCATGTGATTGCACCGTATGCAATGGCAGGTTAGAGTGTTGCCATGTCGAGATGGAGACCGGATGGCCGGGAGCGCCTCCAGGAAGCAGCCGTCGAACTGTTCCGGGAGCACGGTTACGAAGCGGTGACCGTGGCCGAGATCGCCGCCCGAGCGGGATTGACCAAGCGCACGTTCTTCAACCACTTCACCGACAAGCGGGAAGTGCTCTTCGCCGGCGGCGCCGACCTCCAGGCCGAGGTGCTTCGCTGCCTGCAGGATGCCGATCGAGCGAAGCCACCTTTCGAGAGGGCGATCGAGGCGCTGGGCCGAGCGGGCCGGACCCTGGCTGATGTGGTGCCCTATGCCTCCTTGAGGCGCGATCTCATCGATTCGTCGCTCGAGCTCCGAGAGCGCGACCTGATGAAATCCTCTTCTCTTTCGGCGGCAATCGCCGCCGAGCTCGAGGCGCAGGGCGCTTCCGGCCGGCTTGCCGCCTTCGCCGCCCACGCCGCTGTGGCGGTGTTCGGTGTCGCCTACGACGACTGGACGGAGACGCCCGAAGCAGATTTCGCCGACCTCATCACGGCCGCGGCTTCTGAGTTGCAGGCATCCATCGGTGCCCGCCCGGGCCGGGATGGCGACGGCCAGGGCGCGTCGTTCGGCTAGCCTTGACGCTGCGGCCGGCGGTTCCGGCGGGAATGAGGCGTTCGGGAATGGTACGGGGTGAGGGCGTGCCGACGCGGGAGCGCATCCGTTCCGCGGCGTCCACGCTCTTCCGGGAGCGTGGTTACGCACGCAGTTCCGTTCGTGACATCGCAGCCCTGGCGGAGGCGGACGCGGCGCTCGTGATCCGGCACTTCGGGTCGAAGGAGCTGCTGTTCCTCGAGACCATGCAGCCGTCTCTGGATGACGAACCGCTGCTCGCGGTGCCGCTCGAGCAGCTCGGCCGTCGGTTCGTCGAGGTCGTGCTGGCCGACGCCGACGAGTTCAGCGACGTCTATCTCGCCCTCGTGCGCGGGAGCGGGGAGCCCTCGATCGCCGGGCGACTCCGCACCGTACACGAGGAGACCTTCGTGCGGCCGCTGCTCGCCCGGCTGCCGGGTCAGGGCGGGGAGCTGCGGGCACGGCTCGCCGCTGCGCTCATCGGCGGGCTGCTCTACTCCCTCTGGGTGGTCGGCGACGAGTACCTCCTGGCCGCCGACCGGCACGAGGTCGTGGAGCGCTACGGGTCGCTGCTGCAGGACATCCTCACGCCTGCAGCCTGACGCGCCCCGGCCCGCCCGCCCCGTGCTACTGCACTGACCAGCCGCCGTCCGACGGCAGCACGACGCCGTTGATGTTGACGGCATCGTCGCTCAACAGGAAGGTGATGGAGGCGGCCAGCTGCTCGGCGGTCGCAACCGTCGGGATCTGCGCCTGGAAGGGGGAGAGCCGCGCCTTTCCGGCTTCGGAGACGTTCGGTGGGAACGGGATACCCGTGGCCACGCCGCCCGGAGCGACCGCATTCACGCGGATACCCTGCAGACCGTACATGAAGGCGGCGCTGCGGGTCAGGCCGATCACGCCGTGCTTCGAGACCGTGTACGCATTGCCCGAGGCGTCGCCGCGGAGACCTGCCTCCGAGGCGACGTTCACGACCGAACCGCTTCCGGCAGCGAGCATCGCCGGCAGCACGGCGCGCATGAGCTTGAAGCCGCCGGTGAGGTTGATCGCGATGACCCGATCCCAGACCGCATCGCTGGTCTCGTGCGCCGGCGAGAAGTCGTCGTTGATGCCGGCGACGTTGGCGAGGGCGTGGATCGACGGACCCGCGGCGGCGGTGATGGCATCGATGTCGGCCTGCTGGGTGATGTCACCGGCGACGGTCACGATCTCGGCGCCGGGAACAAGGCCGGCCAGGTCGGCCAGGCGTTCCGCGGAGATGTCGACGGCGATCACGCGGCCGCCTTCCCTGGCGACGCGGAGGGCGGTGGCCCGGCCGATGCCGGAGGCGGCGCCCGTCACGATGACCGTCTGCCCGGCGAACCGACCGGTCGTGACGCGTTCCTGCCAGCCCGTCGGCTCCGCAGACCCGTCGGGGACGACTCCGCCGTTCACCTGCAGCACGAGGGCATCCACGGCCTCCTGGGGGAGCTGGCCCTGGCTCAGCACGACCAGTTGCTGCAGGGGGAGGCCGAGTACCGGGGTCAGGCTGCTGGCGTCGAAGCCGCCGCCGGCGCCGAGCAGGGCGGTGATGGCGGGGCCGCCCACCGGGTGATCCAGCCACGTTCCGATCGGACTGTTCGCAGTCAGGGGGGTCTGGTCGGTCATGATTCGCTCCTTCTCGGGTGGGGGAGCCCCGTCTTTCGCCAGGGCAGGGGTGTCAACTAAGTTGACACCCCTCATCCTAGGTCGCCGGGAGCGGATGAGGGGGATGGCGTCCCCGCTTCGGGAAAGCTCGGGGGAGCTAGCATGGAGCGAGATGTCACCCTCTTCCGCCCCACCCGCATCCGCCCCGTCGATCGAGCGGTCACTCGCCCTCAGCGCGTCGGGGGGAACGCTCAGCGCAGAGGCAGCCGAGGCCCTGCTGCACGCGCGCGGCGCCGAGCTCGACGCACTGCTCGCCGAGGCCGGCCGGCTGCGTGACCTCGGGCTCGAGCGCGCGGGCCGCCCCGGCGTCATCACGTACTCCCGCAAGGTCTTCATCCCGCTCACCCATCTCTGCCAGGACCGCTGCCACTACTGCGTGTTCGTGCAGTCGCCGGGCAAGCTGGAGCGTGCGGGGATCGCGCCCTTCCTTTCGGCAGACGATGTGCTCGAGATCGCCCGGCAGGGCGCCGCGCTCGGCTGCAAGGAGGCCCTCTTCACGCTCGGCGACCGCCCCGAGAACCGCTGGGCCGCGGCGCGCGACTGGCTCGACGAGCACGGCTACGAGTCGACGATCGACTACATGCGGGCGATGTCGCAGCTGGTGCTGGAGGAGACCGGGCTGCTGCCGCACCTGAATCCGGGCGTCATGACGTACGCCGAGCTGGAGTCGCTGAAGGCCGTTGCCCCATCGATGGGCATGATGCTCGAGACCACTGCGACGAGGCTCTGGGCCGACAGGGGGGAGGCGCACTTCGGCTCGCCCGACAAGGATCCGGCGGTGCGCCTGCGGGTGCTCGACGACGCAGGCCTGCTGAAGATCCCGTTCACGACCGGGGTGCTGTTCGGCATCGGGGAGAACACCGCCGAACGGGTCGATGCGATGTTCGCCATCCGGGCATCCGCAGAGCTCCACGGGCACGTGCAGGAGACCATCGTGCAGAACTTCCGAGCGAAGGACTCGACGGCGATGATGTCGACGGGCGACCTGGCGACCGACGAGTACGCGGCGGCCGTCGCCGTGACGCGGCTGGTGCTCGGCCCGGATGCCCGGCTGCAGGCCCCGCCGAACCTCACCGATGCGGCAGAACTGGCGCTGCTCATCCGCGCCGGCATCGACGACTGGGGTGGGGTGAGCCCGCTCACGCCCGACCATGTGAACCCCGAGCGGCCCTGGCCGCAGATCGACGAGCTCGCCAGGCTGACGGCGGCGGGTGGCTACACGCTTCGGGAGCGGCTGACGGCGCATCCGCACTACATCCGTGAGGGTGCGCCCTGGATCGACGATGCCGTGCTGCCGGCGGTGCGCGCCCTCGCCGATTCGCGGGGCCTTGCCCGTGAGGAGGGTCTGCCGGTGGCGCCGCCGGCGACCGCGACGCGCTCGCGCTCCGCTCGCGCACTGCCGTTCCCCGCGCCCCACGCGGCGGTGCGTTCGGTGGTGTCCCTGGCGCTCGAGCGGGCGGAACGCTCGCCCGGCACGCTCAGCGATGGCGACTACGCGGCGCTCCTGCGGGCTTCGGGCGCCGAGCTCGACGCGCTCACGGGCCTGGCCGACGACCTCCGCCGTGCCCGCTTCGGGAACACCCTGTCGTTCGTGGTGAACCGCAACCTCGACTCGTCGCTCGTTCGTTCGGGAGCTGACAGAACGTCCCCGACCCTGGGTCTCGACGACTTCGCCGACCTGGCCGACGAGGCACGGATGCTCGGGGCGACCGAGATCTGCATGCAGGGTGCCGCGCATCCGGAGCTCGGGCCGTCGGGCTACGTCGACCTCGTACGCGCGGTGAAGGCCCGGCAGCCCGCTCTGCACCTGCACGCCTTCCGCCCCGCCGAGCTCGCCGACGGGGCGGCCCGCGCAGGCCTCGCGCTGCCCGACTTCCTCACCGCGCTCGCCGAAGCCGGAGTCGATTCCGTGCCCGGAACCGGTGCCCGCATCCTCGACGACACCGTGCGAGAGACGATGACCGGCGGCCGGGACCTCAGAGTCGCCGCGTGGCTCGGCATCGTCGAGGCGGCCCACCGCGCGGGCCTGGCCTCGACCGCCACGATGATCTACGGCCACATCGAGACCGCGCCTCAGATCGTCGCGCACCTCCGCACCCTCATCGCGCTGCAGGAGCGCACCGGCGGGTTCAGCGAGTTCATCCCGATGCCGTTCGTGCCGGCCGAGCATCCGTCCATGCCGCCGCATCTCGCCGGCCGCGGGCCGAATCTCCGGCGGTCCCGCGCCGTGCACGCGGTCAGCCGGCTCATGCTCGACGAGCACATCCCGCACCTCCAGTCGGCGTGGACGAAGCTCGGCCCGGCCGGCGCCCGCGCTGTTCTCGGAGGCGGCGCCGACGACCTCGGCGGAATCCTGCTCGACGGTTCGCTCCGACCGGATGCCGGGGCCGAGTCGGGCCGCCAGCTCACTCTCGACGAGGTGGCTGGTTTCGCCCGCGACCTCGGCCGGAGCGCCTGGCAGCGATCGACGCTCTACGATCCGATCGGGCCCGATGCGGGCTGACGCTCGCGCACCTGCGACCGAGGCCGCCCCCGAACGCGTCGACGTGTTCATCGTCGGGGCCGGCTTCGCGGGCCTCGGCCTTGGCATCCGGCTCGCCCGCGAGACAGCGCACACCTTCGTCATCGCCGAGAGATCCGACAGCGTGGGCGGAACCTGGCGAGACAACACCTACCCCGGTGTCGCCTGCGACATCCCCTCGCACCTCTACTCGTTCTCGTTCCGTCAGAAGCCCGACTGGTCGTCGGTGTTCGCCCCGGGGCCCGAGATCCGCGCCTACCTCGAGGAGTGCGCCCGCGAGGAGGGACTGCTGCCCCACCTCCGTCTCGGCTCCGAGCTCCTCCACGCGGAATGGAAAGGGGCCGACGGTCGGTGGCTGATCACCACGACCACCGGCCGGTACTCCGCCCGCGCTCTCGTCACCGCGGCCGGCCGACTCTCCGAACCGCGGATCCCCGCCACACCGGGTCTCGACACCTTCGAGGGCCCGCACTTCCACACCAGCCGGTGGAACCACGACGTCGATCTGCGGGGCATGCGCGTCGGCATCACCGGCACCGGGGCATCCGCTGTGCAGGTGCTGCCCGCGCTCGCCGCCGAGGCCTCCGAGGTCGTCGTCTTCCAGCGGAGCGCCCCCTACGTGGTGCCGCGGGGCGATCGCCGTTACTCCGACGCCGAGAAGGCCCTCCTCGCGGGTGACCCGCAGCTGCTCGACGACTCCCGCAACGCGATCTTCTGGAAGGCCGAGCAGACGTTCCCCAGCCGCCTCGGCCGGCAACCGGACCTCGACGCCCAGCGCGCCCGCTGGCAGAACCACCTCGACGCGCAGGTCGACGATCCGGCCCTCCGCGAGGCGCTGACGCCCGACTACGAGATCGGCTGCAAACGCGTGCTGCTCTCCGACGACTACTACCCGACGCTCGCGCTGGCGAATGTGCACCTCGAGAACTCAGCACTCGCCTCCCTCGACGCCTCCCGGGCGACCGCCGCCAGTGGCCGCACCCACGACCTCGACGTGCTCATCTTCGCGACCGGTTTCCACTCCACGCGCCAGCCCTACGCCGAACGGATCGCCGGCCGCGCCGGAGAACTCCTCAGCGAACACTGGGCCGACGGGATGACCGCCTACGCCTCCACGGTCGTGCACGGCTTTCCGAACCTGTTCATCATCGACGGCCCGAATGCGAGCCTCGGCCACAACTCGGCGATCCACATGATCGAGACGCAGCTCGAGTACGTCCTCGGTGCGCTGGAACACCTGGCCGGGCATCCGGATGCCGCACTCGAGGTCAGCGCCGAGGCCGAGGTTGCCTACACCGCCGACATCGATGCCGCCGCGGCGCAGACGGTCTGGCTCACCGGCGGCTGCCGCAGCTGGTATGTCGACGACCGCAGCCACCGCCTGACCCTGCTCTGGCCGGGGTACGCGCACACCTTCCGCGAGAGGAACGGGCGGTTCGACGCGCGGCCGTTCGGCGTCTGACCGGTCTGTCAGCGCGCTTCCTGCCGCGGCACGACCACCCGGTTCACGATGATGAGGCCCGCCGCCGCGACGGGTACGGCCACGAGCGCGCCGAGGATTCCGCCGAGGGCGGCGCCGCCGATCGCCGAGACGATGACGAGCGCACCGGGCACCGCGACGGCCTTGGCCATGACCCGGGGCGAGAGGATGTACGCCTCGACCTGCATGTAGACGAGCAGCACGACGGCCACGATGAGCGCGCCCCCCGGGTTCACGATCAGGGTCGCAAGAGCGGCGATCGCGGAACCGAAGACCGTGCCGACGACGGGGATGAGGGCCCCGATGAATGCCACGAGGGCGAGGAGGGCCGGGGCGGGGCTGCCGACGGCCGAGGTGACCGTGAAGGTCACGACCGCATTGGCGAGGGCGAGCACGACCTGGCCGCCGACGTAACGTCCGACGGACTGGAAGATCTCCTCGGCGAGCTCGGTCACGCGCTCGCGGCTGGAGCGGGCGACGAGGGTGTACCCCTTCCTCTTCACGGCAGGGAGGGTGAGCACGAAGTAGATCGTGAGGATGCTGACGACGATCACGCCCGTCACTGCGTCGATGATCCCCGTGCCGACGCTGAGGATGCCGCCGGCGATGCCGAGCAGCTTGCTGGGGTCGGTGAAGAAGGCGGTGACGCTCGAGAGGAGGCCGTCGACGTCGATGCTCGGCCCGACGTTCGCGGTCACCCACTGGAACCAGGCCTGGTTCGGGAGGTTCTGGACGAGCGTCGTCAGCTGGGCACTGATAACGGACACCTGTGCGGTGACCGCGGGGATGATCGCGAACACGAGCCCGACGACGGCACCGAGCACGATGACGCCGAGCACCGCGGAGGCGGCCCAGCGGGGCCAGCCACGGGCCGACATGCGCTGCAGGAGCGGATCGAGGGCCAGCGCGAGGAACAGGGCGATGCCGAGGTAGATGAGCACGGTCGACAGGCTCGACACCGCGCCGAGAACGACCGTCGCGGCCCCCACGCCGAGGGTCGCGATGAACGCGTAGCGGAACGGATGATCGGGCAGGAGCCCGCGCTGACTGTCGTTGGCCCGGGCGGGCCTCCCGGCCATCCCGGCCAGTCGCCGTGCTCGTCGGTCGGAGGGGCGCGTCGGGCTCGTGCTCATGGGCTCAGAGTACCGAACCCGACGCCGGGGGGAGGGGAGGGGCGCTACTGCTGGCGGGCCAGCTCATGGAGCGTCGGGTAGGTCGTGTAGCCCTCGGCCGTCGAACCGTAGAACGTCGACGGATCGACTTCGTTCTCGGGGTGGTCGCCCTCCCAGCGCTCGACCAGGTCGGGGTTCGCGATGATCGCGCGCCCGACGGCCACGGCGTCGGCGAAGTCGCCCTCGACGAGGGTGGTCGCCTCCTCGCGGGTGGTCATGTGGCTGAAGCCGCTGTTCACGACGAAGCCGCCGCCGAACCGCGTGCGGAGTTCCTGCACGAATTCACCGGTCGGGTCGGCGTGCAGAACGCTCACGAAGGCGAGTCCGAGCGGAGCGAGGGCATCCATCAGCGCCTGGTAAGTGGCGCGCGCGTCGTCTGCGTCGGTCTCGAGAACGTCCTGGATGTTGTGCGAGGGCGAGATGCGGATGCCGGTGCGCTCCGCACCGATCGCCTCGACCACGGCCTCGACCACCGACACGACGAAGCGGATCCGGTTCTCAGGGCTACCGCCGAACTCGTCGGTGCGCTGGTTCGAGGCAGGGGAGAGGAACTGGTGCAGCAGGTAACCGTTGGCCGAGTGCAGTTCGACGCCGTCGAGACCGGCACGCACCGCGCGGCGGGAGGCTTCGACGAACTCGCCGCGGACGATGGCCAGTTCGTCGGTCGTGAGCTCGTGCGGCACCGGGAACGGCTTCTTGCCCTCGGGCACGTGCACGTCGCCCTCGATGGCGATCGCGCTCGGTGCGACGATGCGGGGCGTGCCGGTGATGTCGGTGTGCGACACGCGTCCGCCGTTCATCACCTGCATGATGAGCTTTCCGCCGCGCTCGTGCACGGCGTCGGCCACGCGCTTCCAGCCGGCCTCCTGCTCGTCGGTCACCATGCCGGGCTGTCCGGGGTAGGAGCGCGACTCGGCGCTCGGGTAGGTGCCCTCCGTGATGATCAGGCCGGCGCTCGCGCGCTGCGCGTAGTGCTCGACGTTCAGGTCGTTCGGTACGCCCGACTCACCGGAGCGGGTGCGGGTGAGCGGTGCCATCACGAGGCGGTTGGCGAGGTCGATGCTGCCGAGGCTGAGCGGCGAGAAGAGATCCACGGAGGTCCTTTCAGGTGGTGCCGCCGTCTGCGGCACCACAGGTCCAACGCGCAGGGCGCCGACGCATTCCCCGGTCGCACCGATTCTCAGTGGGTGAATCCCGTCGTCTGGCCCTCCGTCGGCATGGGGGACTCGAGCCGGTCGAGGTAGCCGACGGCGTCGCGGATGTCGGCCATCAGGCTTTCGGCGAGGTTCCGGCTGAGTCCGTTCCGAACGACGATGCGCTGCACCGTGATGTCGCTGAGATTGTCGGGCATCGGGTACGCCGGGATCAACCAGCCCTTCAGTCGCAGTCGTTCGGACAGGTGGTAGAGGTTCCAGTTCGTGGTGTAGCCCCGACTCAGCTGCCAGGCGAAGACCGGGATGTCGGTGCCCTCGTTCCACAGGTCGAATGCCGGCATCGCCCCGATCTCCCGGGCGAGGTAGACGGCCACGTCGTGCGAGGTCTTCTGCACGCGGTAGTAGCCGTCGAACCCGAGACGGAGGAACAGGTAGTACTGCAGCAGCACCTGCGCGCCGGGCCGGGAGAAGTTCAGCGCGAAGCTCGGCATGTGCCCGCCGAGGTAGGTCACGTCGAAGATGAGCTCCTTCGGCAGGGCGTCGACGCTGCGCCAGACGACCCAGCCGAGACCGGGGTAGACCAGGCCGTATTTGTGGGCCGACGTGCTGATCGAGGCGACCCGTTCGATCCGGAAGTCCCACTTCAGGTCGGGCTGCAGGAACGGCGCGATCATGCCGCCGGACGCACCGTCGACGTGGATCGGCACGTCGAGACCCGTCGCGGCCTGGATGCGGTCGAGCGCCTCGGCGATCTGCTCCACCGGCTCGTACATGCCGGTGTAGGTGACGCCCATGATCGCGACGACGCCGATCGTGTTCTCGTCCACATACTTCTCCAGCTCGTGGCCGTCGAGCACCTTGTGGTCGTCGGTGATCGGAACGTAGCGCGGCTCGACCTCCCAGTAGTTGCAGAACTTCTCCCAGCACACCTGCACGGCACTCGAGAGAACGATGTTCGGCTTCGCGGTGTCGAGACCCTGGGCGCGGCGTGCCAGCTGCCAGCGGCGCTTCAGGGCGAGGCCGCCGAGCATGCACGCCTCCGAGGAGCCGATGGTGGATGTTCCGATCGTGTTGTTCGCATCGGGGGCGTTCCAGAGGTCGGCGAGCATCATCCAGCAGCGGGTCTCGATGGCGGCCGTCTGGGGGTACTCGTCTTTGTCGACCATGTTCTTGTCGGCGGACTCGGCGTAGATGCGCTGCGCGTGCTCGTCCATCCAGGTGCCGACGAAGGTGGCGAGGTTGAGCCGCGAGTTGCCGTCGAGCATCGCCTCGTCGTGCACGATCTGGTAGGCCGTCTCGGGCAGGGACTCCTCCTGCGGAAGGGTGTTCAGCGGAAAGTCGTTCGCCTCCCCGTCGCGACAGAACAGGGGATTCAGCTGGTTGCGGCCGGAGACGCCGGTGAAGGCGAGGCCCGATTCGCTCGGTTTCATCGGGTTCGGGGTGTTCTGGGAGTTCTGGGCGTTTTGGGAGTTCTGGGCGTTCACAGCGACCTTCTCACGTCTCACAGCGGGCAGGCGGCGGCCAGCCGTGATACCAGTGTGTCGTACCGGGAGACGGCTGTCTCAGCGCGGGGCCATGCGGATCGCGCCGTCGAGCCGGATCGTCTCGCCGTTGAGGTACTCGCTGCCGGCGATCGTCAGCACGAGGTCCGCGAACTCGGTGGGTCGCGCGAGCCGGGCGGGGAACGGAACCGACTTCGCGAGAGACTCGTTCACCGCCGGACCGAGCGCCGCGAGCATCGGGGTGTCGACGATGCCGGGTGCGATGGTGACGACGCGGATGCCGCTCGACGCCAGATCCCTCGCCCCGGCGATCGTCATCGCGACCACTCCGCCCTTCGAGGCGGCATAGGCGATCTGGCCGATCTGCCCCTCGAACGCCGCAACGGATGCCGTGTTGACGACGACGCCGCGCGCGCCGAACTCGTCGTAGGGTTCGTCGCCGGCCATCTTCGCGGCCGCGAGTCTCATCACGTTGAACGTTCCCACGAGGTTGATGTCGATCGTCTTCTGGAACAGGGCGAGGTCGTGCACGCCCGACTTCGAGAGGATGCGGCGGGCCGGCCCGATGCCGGCGCAGTTCACCACGACCCGCAGGGGCCCGTCGATGCCGTCGATCGCCTGCTGCACCTGATCCTCGTCGGTGATGTCGGCCGCCACGAACCGCACGTTCTCGGGAAGCGTCGCCTTCTCCAGGGCGGCCGCCAGATCGACGCCCGTGACGCTCATGCCCTTCTCGGCCAGGGCCAGGGCTGTTGCAGCACCCAGCCCGGAGGCCGCGCCTGTCACGAGAGCGTGTGCGCCGGTGAATTCCATGTTCTGTCTCCTTGTTGTCTGTCGAGAGTCGTTTCGTCGAGACGGTGTCTCGTGTGCCGAGGAGGTCTCAGCCGGGTGTGCAGAACCTCAGCGCGCCGTGACCTTCCCGAAGAGCGACGCGATCGGTGCGATGACCAGCGGTCGTGCCGCGATCCAGCCCGCCACCATCACCACGAGTGAGGCGAAGAAGATGCCGAAGCCCACCCAGTTGACCTCATCGCTCGAGCCGTACATGTGGTTCAGGTTGCGGAGTGCGCCCGTGGCGAAGACCAGGGCGACATGCACGACGATGAAGCCGACGAAGAAGAGCATCACCGGAAAGTGGATGGCCCGGGCCACCTCGATCGGGTAGGCGGCGTTCAGGCGTGTGGCGCGCTTCGGCCAGACCCCCGACATCCGCACCCCGGTGAGGGCCGCGAGCGGGGCGGCGACGAAGACGACGATGAAGTACATGAGCTGCTGCAGGCTGTTGTAGTTGACCCACCCGTTGTCGGTCGGCCACTCCAGTGTGAGGTAGTGGATGAGCGCGGAGACGGCATTCGGAAAGACCGCCCAGCTGGAGGGCACCAGCCTCAGCCAGTGCCCGGTCGCGAAGATCAGCACGACGAAGACCACACCGTTCAGGAGCCACAGCACGTCGAGTGCCTGGTGGAACCAGAGGGTGAGGCTGATCCTCCGCTTCGTCTTCGCCCAGCGCGCTGTCCAGAAGGCGCTCGGTCGCTTCTCGGTGCGCACCTGCCAGCCCGAGCGGATGATCAGCACGATGAAGAACGCATTCAGGAAGTGCTGCCAGCCGATCCAGGCGGGAAAGCCGGATTCGACGGTGTCGGGCAGGGGGTACTCGCCCGGGTAGGTCTGCAGGAAGTCCTGCACGACGCGATAGGTGGTGAGGCCGCGCGCAGCCAGCACGGCGACGGCGGCCACGAGGAGCAGGGCGAGCGAGCCGAGCACGATCTGCGTGGGTCGCGGCAGGTGCCGCAGTCGGGTGATTCCCGTGCTGGCGCCGGTCGGCGCGGGTGCTGCTGCGCTGGCGCTGCCGTTGGCTTTGGGTGCGGTGCTGGCGGCGGGTGCGGCGGCGGGTGCGGCGCCGGTCGAGATGATGATGGGCGACCGCCTGGGAGGGGCGCCCGTGCGGGCGGCAGGCCGGCGCGGCGACTCGGGCGCGGTCGCCGGTGGTGCGGGCGCGGCGGCGGGTGCGGGCGCGGCGGCGGGAGTGGGCGCGGCGGCGGGAGTGGGCGCGGCGGCGGGCGGCGGCGCGGCGGAGGGCGGTGACAAGGGCTCCGCCGGCGCGTCGGGCGAGGTGGCGGGGGAGGCCGCGAGGCTGGCGTCGGAAGCCTCCGGCGGCCACGGTTCTCCGCCAGCGGAACGCGGGAGGCCGCGGCGCCTCGCCTGCGTGGTCGCACCCATGTCGGTGGGTGCGGGGGGAACCGCGGTTGTCGCCGAAGGAGGGGCGGTCGCGGTCGTCGCGGCAGCGGGGATGGGCGCGGTGGGTGTCGCGCCCGGAGCCGGCACCGTGGCAGCCAGAGACGCATCCGCCGCCGATGTCGGTGCGGTGTCGACCGGAGCCGCGCCGGCCGGCGGCCACGGTTCGCCGCCCGCCACACGGGGCAGCCCACGACGCAGCGGCGCTGCATCCCCCCGCACAGTGCCGGCCACTACTGCTTCTTCTTCTCGAGGGCGGCGATCAGCTGGGGGACCACCGTGAAGACATCGCCCACCACCCCGAAGTCGGCGATGTCGAAAATGGGGGCGTCACCGTCTGTGTTGATCGCCACGATGGTCTTCGCCGTCTGCATACCCGCCCGGTGCTGGATGGCGCCCGAGATGCCGAGCGCAATGTAGAGCTGGGGCGCCACCGACACCCCGGTCTGGCCCACCTGGAAGCTCTGCGGAACGTAGCCCGCATCCACCGCTGCCCGCGACGCCCCGACGGCGGCACCGAGGGTGTCGGCGAGTTCGTCGACGAGTGCGAACTTCTCCTGGGAACCGAGCCCGCGGCCGCCCGAGACCACCGTGGTCGCTCCGCGGAGCTCGGGACGGGTCGACTTCCGGGCGGTCTGGGTGAACGTCTCGATGGTGGCGACGGGAGTCGTCGAGACCTTGACGTCGAGGGTCTCGGGCCGGGCATCCGTCGCCGCCGCTCTCTGCTCGATCGACCCCTGCCGGATCGTCACGACGGGGGCGCCGAAGGTGGCGGCCGAGTCGACGGTGTACGTTCCGCCGTAGACGGAGTGGTGGATGACCACGCCCTCGTCGTCGCGCGAGAGGCCGACCGCGTCGACGCAGATGGCCGAGTGGCTGCGGGCCGCGAACCGGCCAGCGACCTCGCGACCCTCGATGGAGTTGGAGATGAGCACCGCGCCTGGACCGACAGCCTCGACCGCGGCCTCGAGCGCTGCGACGGTGGGTGTCGCGACCTCGGTGAGCACCTGGGCGCTCTCGACGACCAGCACGCGGGCGGCTCCGAGCTCTGCGGCGGCGCGCGCTGCGGACGCCCCGGTGCCGGGTAGCACGACGATCAGGGCCACGGGGGTGCCGATGCCGGAGGCGGCTCCCAGCAGTCCGGCCGCACTCTTCAGAGGTTCGCCGTCGGGTGTGGTGTCGACCAGCACGAGGATCGGTTCGGAAACACTGTCGGTCGTCTTCTGTCCATCGGTCATCTTCGCCCCTCCCTCAGACGAGCTTGTTCTTCAGGAGGAAGTCCGCGAGCTGCTGCCCGCCGTCACCCTCGTCGACGATCTTCGTGCCCGCGGTGCGGGGCGGCTTGCGGGCGACGCTCAGCACGATCGAACGGGGGGCGCTCTGGTCGGCGGGATCGATCTTCAGGTCTGCGGCACTCAGCGTGACCACGGGCTTCTTCTTGGCCGCCACGATGCCCTTGAAGTTCGGGTACCGGGCTTCGGGCAGGCTCTCGGTGATGGCGACCACCGCCGGCAGCGCTGAGCGGAGCGCCATCGTTCCTGCGTCGGTGAGCCGCACCCCGGTGACCCCGGTCTCGGAGATCTCCACGCTCGAGAGCGATCCGGCCAGGGGGACCCCGAGGTGCTCGGCGATCATCGAGGGCAGAACCCCGCCCGATCCGTCGGTCGACAGGTTGCCCGTGATGACGAGGTCGTACCCGGTCTGGGTGATCGCGGCGGCGAGGATCTCGGCGGTGAGCCCGAGGTCGGCGCCGGCGAGGGCCACATCGGCGACGTGCACCACGCTGGTCGCGCCCATGGCGAGCCCCTTGCGGAGGGTCGTCGACGCCGACTCCGGCGCCATCGCGAGGATCACGACCTCGGTGTCGGGATTCGCATCCCGGTAGGTCAGTGCGACCTCGAGCGAGCGTTCCCCGATCTCGTCGAGCACCGCTTCGCTCGCGGCACGGTCGGCCAGACCCGTCTCTTCATCGATGGTGCGATCGCCGTAGGTGTCGGGCACTTCCTTGACGAGAACGATGATCTTCACGGGTTCAACTCCTTGGCTTCTGATTCTGTCGGACACGTCGTTGCGGCCACAAGGTGACGGTCGCATCAGCAAGGTGTTCCCTCCATATTGTCACCCGTACCGACGATCTACCAGCACGCCCTAGTTTATTGGTGCACGTCCTTGTAGAGTCGAGAAAAGCGCAGGCATTGGAGCAGGCGAGACGAGAGGGATTGTCCATGGTTCGCGAAACGACCCTGCTCGAGGACGCACCCGCACCGGCGCCGGATGACCTCACCGACGACCAGCGCGACATCGCCCTGGCCGTGCGCCAGTTCGCCCAGGAGGCCCTTGCGCCGCACGCGGTGGAGTGGGACCAGGCGAAGCACTTCCCCATCGATGTGCTGCAGCAGGCCGGAGAACTCGGCCTCGGCGGCGTGTACGTGCGGGAAGACCTCGGAGGCTCGGCGCTCAGTCGGCTCGATGCCGTGCTGATCTTCGAAGAGCTCGCCCAGGGCGACACCACCATCGCCGCCTACATCTCGATCCACAACATGGTGGCGTGGATGATCGACACCTACGGCAGCGACGAGATCCGCCGTGAGTGGCTGCCGGGCCTCTCGGCCCTGGAGCTTCGGGGCAGCTACTGCCTCACCGAGGCGGGGGCGGGTTCGGACGCCGCGGCCCTTCGAACCACGGCCGTCGTCGACGGCGACGACTACGTACTGAACGGCGAGAAGCTCTTCATCTCGGGTGCCGGATCCTCGGCCGTCTACGTCGTGATGGCGCGCACCGGTGGCCCAGGTCCCAAGGGCATCAGCGCCATCGTCGTGCCGGCCGACACCCCCGGGCTCACCTTCGGCGCCAACGAGAAGAAGATGGGCTGGAACGCCCAGCCCACGGCGGCCGTCTGGTTCGACAACGTGCGGGTGCCGAGATCCAACCTGCTCGGCGAGGAGGGTGGCGGGTTCACAATTGCCATGAAGGGGCTGAACGGCGGGCGACTGAACATCGCAGCGTGCTCCCTCGGCGGTGCGCAGTGGGCATACGAGAGGGCCGTGGTCCATGTGAAGGAACGCCAGACGTTCGGCCATCCGCTCTCCGACCAGCAGGCGCTGGTCTTCCGGCTCGCCGAGATGCGGATCCAACTCGAGGCGGCCCGCGGGCTGCTGCGCCGTGCCGCCCGGGCCCTCGATGCGGGTTCCCCCGACACGGTGGAGTTCTCTGCCATGGCGAAGAAGTTCGGAACCGATGTCGCGTTCACGGTTGCGAACGAGGCTCTGCAGCTGCACGGTGGATACGGGTACCTCGCCGAGTACGGCCTCGAGAAGGTCGTGCGCGACCTGCGGGTGCACCAGATCCTGGAGGGCACGAACGAGATCATGAGCCTCATCGTCGGACGATCGATCATTGCAGGCACCATATGACGGCGGCCGGGCCCGCATCCGCCTCCGCCTCCGCTGAGCCTTCGTCCTCTGCCTCCGAGGCTGAGGTCGTGTTCACCCGGCGCGGGCAGCTCGGCGAGATCGCCCTCAATCGGCCTCGCGCCATCAACGCGCTGACCCACGGCATGGTCACGCTCATCCGGAAGCAGCTCGACGAGTGGGCGGCGGCCCCGGATGTCGCCAGCGTCGTGCTGGTCGGCAGGGGTGAGCGCGGGCTCTGCGCGGGAGGCGACATCGTCTCGCTCTACAACGACGCGACGACCGGTGACGGCCGCGCCTCCCTCTCCTTCTGGGCCGACGAGTATGCCCTGAACGCCGCCATCGCGCGGTTTCCGAAGCCCTACGTGGCCCTCATGGACGGCATCGTGCTGGGCGGAGGCATCGGCCTTTCGGCCCACGGGTCGCACCGCATCGTGACCGAGCGTTCGAAGCTCGGGCTGCCCGAGACGGGTATCGGGTTCATCCCGGACGTCGGGGCGACCTGGCTGCTCTCACACGCCCCCGGCCGGCTCGGAACCCACCTCGCCCTCACTGCCGGAACCGTGGGGGCGGGCGATGCGATCGAGGTCGGGCTGGCCGACAGCTACGTGCCGAGCGAACGGTTGCCCGACCTGCTGGTCGCTCTCGAGGAGACCGACGCGGATGCCGCGATCGCTCTGTTCTCGATGAGCCCACCCGACTCCGAACTGGCGGCCGAGCGCGGTTGGATCGACGCGGCCTATGCGGCAGACACCGTTCCGGGCATCCTGGCCGAGCTTCGCGCGGATTCCGCGAACGAGAAGGCCCTCTCCACCGCCTCGACGATCGAGAGGAAGTCGCCCATCGCGGTCGCCGTCTCGCTCGAGTCGCTCGCTCGGGCGGCCGCGCTGCCCGACCTCGAATCCGCCCTGGAGCAGGAGTTCCGCGTCTCGGCGAACGCCCTCACGTCGCACGACTTCGCGGAGGGCGTGCGCGCCCAGGTCATCGACAAGGACCGTAATCCGCAGTGGGAGCCCCGCTCGGCGAGCGAGGTCGACCGGGCGCAGATCGACGCCTACTTCGCCGCTGCCACCTGATCTGAACCACAAGGAGAGACATGCGCATCGCATTCATCGGGCTCGGCAACATGGGCGGGCCCATGGCCGTCAACCTCGCGCGGGGAGGCCACGACGTTGTGGGCTTCGACCTCGTGCAGGCGGCCACCGAATCCGCTCGCGCGGCGGGGGTGGCCGTCGCGGAGTCTGCGGCCGAAGCCGTCGCGGGTGCCGAGGTCGTCATCACCATGCTGCCGGCCGGGCGCCACGTGCTCTCGGCCTACGGGGGCACTCCCGACGCGCCCGGCCTGCTTGCCAGCGCCGCGCCCGGAACCCTCTTCATCGACTCCTCGACCATCGCGGTGGATGACGCCCGCCAGGCGCACGACCTCGCGCTCGCGGCAGGCCACCGGGCGATGGATGCGCCGGTCTCCGGCGGCACGGTGGGAGCCGAGGCCGGAACGCTGGCGTTCATGGTCGGGGGTTCCGACGAGGACTTCGCCGTGGCCGAGCCGATCCTCGCCAGCATGGGCGCGCGTATCGTGCACTGCGGCGGAACAGGACTCGGCCAGGCCGCTAAGGTCTGCAACAACCTGATCCTCGGCATCACGATGATCGGGGTGAGCGAGGCCTTCGTGCTCGGCGAGAAGCTCGGGCTCACGAATCAGGCGCTGTTCGACGTGGCATCCAACGCCAGCGGGCAGTGCTGGGCGCTCACCACGAACTGCCCCGTGCCCGGCCCCGTGCCGACGAGCCCCGCCAACCGCGACTACCGGCCCGGTTTCGCCGGAGCGCTGATGGCGAAGGATCTCGGCCTGGCCGAGCAGGCCATCACCTCGACGGGTGTGCGCGCCGAGATCGGCCTGCTCGCCGCCGCGATCTACCGCCGGTTCGCCGACGGGGCGGGTGCCGGCCTCGACTTCTCTGGCATCATCGACGACATCCGCGTCAGCAGTGAAGAAGGAGTTACAGCATGACCGACTATGAGAACATCCTTGTCGAGCGCCGGGGGCGCGTCGGCCTCATCACGCTGAACCGGCCGAAGGCGCTGAACGCGCTGAACGCTGCCCTGATGCGTGACGTCGTCGCTGCCGCTGAGGAGTTCGACGCCGACCGGGGCATCGGGGCGATCGTGCTCACCGGTTCCGACCGGGCCTTCGCCGCGGGCGCCGACATCAAGGAGATGGCGACCCTCAGCTACCAGGAGGTCTACCTCGACGGGCTGTTCTCGGGCTGGGCCGCCTTCACTGCGGTGCGCACGCCGATCGTCGCCGCGGTTGCGGGGTATGCCCTCGGCGGCGGCTGCGAGCTGGCGATGATGTGCGACATCCTGATCGCCGCCGACACCGCGAAGTTCGGGCAGCCGGAGATCAACCTGGGTGTGATTCCCGGCATGGGCGGCACGCAGCGGCTCAGCCGCGCGATCGGCAAGGCCAAGGCGATGGACCTCATCCTGACGGGTCGCACGATGGGCGCGGAGGAGGCGGAACGTGCGGGCCTCGTCTCGCGGATCGTTCCGGCGGCTGAGCTCCTCGACACGGCTCTGGAGGTCGCGACCACGATCGCGTCGAAGTCACTCCCGGTCGCCTACGCGGCGAAGGAGTCGGTCCAGGTCGCGTTCGAGTCGACTCTCGCCGAGGGCCTCCGCTTCGAGAAGCGCGCCTTCCAGGCCCTGTTCGCGCTCGCCGACCAGACGGAGGGCATGGCGGCCTTCGCCGAGAAGCGGGATCCGACCTTCGTCAACGGCTGACCCTCTCCTCTCCCCTCCCCTCCCCTCACGCCTCAATCGCGGGGGCGCGCGGGGCGTCAGAGGGGGTCGGGGATGGTGGGCGGGTCGCCGAAGTCGCCCGATTCGCGGCGGAAGCGGGCGAGGATGCCCACCAGGCTCGACAGCTCATCATCGGGGAAGCCCGG
>NZ_NBXA01000020.1 GCF_003399625.1 Subtercola boreus
CCAGCCACCACAAAGTCAAACACCACACCGAATGGACCCTCCAACAAACCCCCCACGGCACCATCACCTGGACCTCACCCGCCGGACACGAATACACCACCCACCCCACCCCCATCGCACCACCCACAGTCAAATTCGACAACGAGCCCACCGCACACCCACCCTTCTGATGCAGGGCAACGCCGGCGCCACCCTGCTAGCTTTGGGCTCTGTGAATACAGCGGTGAATCCGCAGGAGAGGTCCATTCGATGTCGTCCGATGCCGTTCCGCGTGTCGTCTTCGTCTGCCAGCGGAACGCCGGCAAGTCGCAGATGGCCGCCGCGCTGCTCCGCGACCGGGCCGGCGAGACGGTCGAGGTCGTCTCTGCCGGCACCAACCCGGGGCCGGCCCTGAACGCGCAGTCGGTGGAGTCCCTGGCCGAGGTCGGGGTCTCCGTCGGGGATGAGTATCCGAAAGCCCTGACAGCAGCCATGATCGACGGGGCGGACATCGTGGTCGTCCTCGGCGCAGAGGCGGTGGTCGAGGAGGTTCCGGGTACCCGCTTCGAGCGATGGATCACCGACGAACCGTCCGAGCGCGGTATCCAGGGGATGGAACGGATGCGCCTGGTGCGCGACGACATCAGGGCACGCGTCGAAGATCTCGCCCGTCGCCTGTAGAACAGGTCACGCACGACAGGTGGCTGAGCCTGCGTCTCAGCGCGCCACGCCGCTCGCCGACACCGCCGTGACAAAGGCCAGCGTCGCAGCCACGATCTGGGAGCGGGCGTCGTCGTGCGAGATCGTGGGCTGCCCGTCGCCGGCCTGCGGGCCGTAGTCCCCGAAGAACGCGTGCACGCCGCCCGCGATCTCGACGAACGTGGTGTCGGCCGGAAGGTCGGCTCTGGATGCCCGGATGCTGTCGGGCGTGGCGAGTCCGTCGAGCGAACCCGACACCGAGAGCACCTGTGCGGCGAGGTCGGAACTGTCGCCGGCCGGGTAGGAGGCGTAGAGCAGCAGGGCGGCGACGGGCTCCGAGGTATCGGTGTCGTGAGCCGCGGCATCCAGAGCGGCCACGGTGCCGCCGAGGGAGTGACCGCCGACGATCCACTGGGTGACGGGTGCGAATGCGTCGCGGTCGGCTGCGAATGCTCCCGTCGCGAGGAAGGCGATGCCGAGGGGCTGCTTGGGGATCACGACGAGGTGGCCCGCCTCGGCGAGCGGTTTCAGTAGGGCGGCGTAGGCCCGGGCATCCACTCGCGCACCCGGCTGGAAGAACACACCGGTCGTGCTGATGGTGCCTGTCGGTGTGAAGACGATCTCTGTCGGCGTCTCGCTCACGGTGACGGCCGTGTCTGAGTCCATCGCCAGGAGCGCCGGTTCGACAGCCGAGGACGGCACCAGCCAGACCACGCCGGAGAGCAGACCGATCCCGACGACGAGAAGGATGCCGCGCCCCACCTTGAAGCGCCGCCGCCGCACCGTGCGGGTCAGCCAGGCCCGAACCGCGACGACAGCGCAGGTCACGAACGACCCCACAAGGAGCACGAGGTAGGCCGGATGCCCGTGCACGAGCATCGCACCGGTCAGCACCGCCGCCCACACGCACGCCAGTGCCCCCAACGTGGCGACGACGCGCGCCGCCCAGAGTCCCACCGTGTCGAATCGCGTCACCGCTGCTGCATCCATGTTCCCGATTCTGCCGCATCCGATCGAATCGCATCGCGGAACCGGCGGTGGGAAGACGGTGCGGGATGGATGAACGAGACCGCGAGCCGTTCCGCGCTGAGTCGGCGTCTGCGCACCGCGGGGGCGGGTAGGGTGCAGGGCATGGTCGACACGATAATCACCGTCGAGGGTCACTTCGACTACCACCACCCCGCCGAGCGCGGAACCGCCCGGTTGAGCACGGGTTTCGAGGGCCCCGAGAAGGCGCCGGTGCTGTCGCGCACCACCGAGGTGCACGGCATGCTCGCGAAGCAGGCCGGGCGCCTCCTGGCCGACGGCGCAGTGACCTGGTGGTCGGCCGATCGGATGCGGGTGTGGAGCGACCGGCCGTGGAGCCAGGACGGTGCGATCCTGCCGCTCGTGCATCACGCGAAGGTCGAACTCGAGGTGAAGTTCGCCGATCTGGCCGCCCTGGCGCACTGGATGGAGTCCGTCGCGGCAGAGGAGGGTGTGAGCGTCTCGGGCATCGACTGGGCCCTGACCGACGTGACGAGTGCCCGGATCACAGCCGAAGCGCAGGACGGAGCGGTTCAGGATGCCGTGGCGAGAGCGAGGGCCTATGCGGCAAGCCTCGGGCTCGCGTCCGTGCATCCACTCGCCCTCGCCGATCCGGGGCTGCTCGGTGACGACTCGCTCGGCGGTGTGTCACACGACATGGCGATGATGTCGCGGGTGGCGGGAGGGGCGGCGAACGACGGCGGACTCGACCTCAAACCGCAGGACATCACGGTGACGGCCCGCGTGCACGCCCGCTTCGCGGCATCCTGAGGCACGCAGTTCGGCCCCGCTGTGAATGGTGCTGGAGGGCAGAAATCAGTAGTTGAGCGTCGTCGTCTCGATCTTCGGGTGCCGCGCCCGGGCGATCATGTAGATCGACCAGAGGAAACCGGTGACAAGCAGCAGTGCGACGTTCACACAGAACGGCATAGTGCGCTGGCGGGTCAGAACGACCGTGTGCTCGTCGGCCGAGGCAACCTTCCAACCGCGCTGCAGCAGCACGGCGACCTCCGCCTCGATCTCCGTCACGGTGTCGCGCGAAAAGTTCGACGAGCCCGCCGATTCTGCCGTCTTTCCGGTCAGCGTGCGCTCCCGAGGCTCCGCTGGCTCGGCGGGAGCGAACACGCACGAGCAGTTCGACGCGAACCGACATCCCTTCGCCGGCGCAGCCTGCCGGGCAGACAGCTCAGCAGCCTGCCGGGAGGGACTGACGAGAAGATCGGTGCGGCTCATATCCCTGATTCTATGCGAATCCTGGAGAACTGTTTGACGGAACACAACTAAACGTCGAGCCGGGCCCGCAGTACCTCGATGGACTGCTGGCCGGCCCGTCGCACGTCTTTGTCGCGGTCGCGCAGCATGGCTTCGAGGCTCTGGATGCTCGGAGCCTCGCCCACGGCAGCGATCGCCCGCGCGGCGGCAGAGCGCACCCGGGGGTTCTCGTCGGTGGTCAGCTTCACCAGGTCCCTGGCCGTGCCGACGCCGCGGGCCGCGCACACCCGGGCGGCCATCTCGCGCACCCGCCAGGACTGGTTCGTGAGAGCTGCGATCACCGTCGGTGCTGCCGCGTCGTCCCACACATAGAGGAGGGTGCGCGCTCCCCACACCTCCGGCCAGTACAGCGCGGGTGCGCCTCCCACGATGCCTTCGGCGTGCGAACCGCCGACAACGAGCAGGAACTCCTCGCCCTCGTAGCCTCCGGCGAGCAGCGACGTCGCGCGACGGGCGACCGTCGCAGCGCCCTCGCGCGCGACCGCTTCGTCGAGGCGCCCTTCGAGGGAGTCGGACAGGTCGGGAGTGTGCTCGTTGCTCATCCCCTCAGACTGGCACATTCCCCGCCCGGCTGGCACACTCCCCGCCTGGCTGGCACACTCCCCGCCTAGCGACCGCATCAGCGCCTCGGCGGCGCCGCGGGGGTGGCCCTCACGTGCATCCGTTCGCCCTGGCGGCCGAACAGGCTGAGAAACTCGACAGCGCCCGTGTCTGCCCGCCCGAACCAGTGCGGAGTGTGGGTGTCGAACTCGGCAGCTTCGCCTGCCGCCAGCACGAAGTCGTGCTCGCCGAGTACGAGGCGGAGGTTTCCGCGAAGAACGTAGATCCACTCGAAGCCCTCGTGGGTCCTCGGCTCGGGTTCCGCGCTCCCTGCTGCCGCACCGCCGGCGATGAGGTGCTTGAACGCCTGCAGCCCGGTCGCACCGCGGGAGAGCGGGATGATCGTCTGGCCGCCGTGCCGGATCGGTTTCAGATGGATGCGCGGATCGCCCGTCGGTGGGGCGCCGACGAGGTCGTCGAGCGGCACCCCGTACGCCCGGGCGAGGGGGAGCAGTAGCTCGAGCGCAGGTCGGCGCTGCCCGGACTCGAGGCGCGAGAGCGTGCTCACCGAGATGCCGGTCTCGGCCGAGAGGGCGGCCAGAGTGATGCCGCGTGCGGTGCGGAGGGCGCGCAGCCGGGCACCGACACCCGCGAGCACCCCCTCGGTCGTGGCTGCGGGTGCTCTGGATGTCGCGTGGGAGACCATCCCGCAAGCTTGCCACACCGGCAACAGAGCTTGTTGTTTCGGCCACCTTCATTCGAGGATGTTCGCGGAGGTCATGATGACGAACAGAACAGCTGCGATGGATGCCCGGAACGATGCCGGACGGTATGAAACGGCAGGCGGCACAGTGTGGGACGCGGTCGTGGTGGGCGGCGGGGCCGCCGGTCTGAGCGCTGGGCTCTCGCTCGGGCGCGCACGGCGCACCGTGCTCGTGATCGACGCTGCACAGCCGAGGAACGCCCCGGCCGAGGGCGTGCACGTCTTCCTCACGCGCGACGGCACCCCGCCCGCCGAGGTGACGCGGCTCGGCCGCCTCGATGTGCAGAGGTACGGTGGCGAGGTGCGGCCCGGCACCGTGGTGGCGGTGCGGCGGCTCGAATCCGGCACCACTGTGGCTGAGAGTCCTGCCCGGTTCGCCCTCACCCTGCTCGACGGTTCAGAGGTTCTCGCCCGCCGGCTCGTGGTCACCACAGGCGCGGTCGACGAACTGCCCGACGTGCCCGGGCTCCGCGAGCAGTGGGGGAGGGGGATCATCCACTGCCCCTACTGCCACGGCTGGGAGGTGCGCGACCAACCGATCGGCGTGCTCGGCACCGGGCCGCGCGCGGTGTTCCAGGCGTTGCTCTTCCGGCAGTGGAGCGAGCGCATCACCCTTCTGCTGCACGACGCCCCCGATCCGACCGACGAGGAATGGGAGCAGCTCGCCGCCCGGGGCATCGAGGTCGTGACGGGCCGGGTGGTGCGCGTCGCAGGCGACGAAGGCTCCGGATCCCTGACGGGCGCCGAACTCGAAGGCGGGCGGTTTGTGCCTCTCCGAGCGATCGCCGTCGCGACGCGAATCGTGGTGAGCGACACGCTGCTCTCGCCCCTCGGCGCGGCGGTGGCCGAGCATCCGAGCGGCGCAGGAACGTTCGCCGTGGCGGACGACTTCGGCCGCGCCGCCGATGGCGTCTGGGTCGCGGGCAACGTCTCGAACCCGATGGCGCAGGTGATGACCGCCGCGGCCTCCGGCATGATGGCCGGCGCTGCCGTGAACGCCGACCTGCTGATGGAGGAGATCGCCGCCGCTGTCGCCTCCCGCCGCGCCGTGGCCGCGAGTGCGTGACCGCGGCACCGGGGGCGTTGCTACCAGACGCCGAGGTGGTCGAGCAGGATGCGGGTGCCGATGCCGATGAGCACGAGGCCACCGACGATCTCGGCGGGGCGGCCGAGGCGGGCGCCGACTCGCCGCCCCACCACGACCCCGGCGAACGCGAAGACGGCCGTGGTGAGCCCGATCAGGGCGACGGCGGGCAGGATCGAGACGTCGATGAAGGCGAACGTGATGCCGACGGCGAGGGCGTCGATACTCGTCGCCAGAGCCAGGAGGAGCAGCGCGCGAACCTGGAGCTGGTCGGAGTCCGGCGCGTTGCCGCCGCCGCCGGTGATCGCCTCCCAGATCATCTTCGAGCCGATCAGGAACAGCAGGCCGAAGGCGATCCAGTGGTCGACACCGATGATGTACCGGGCGAACTGGCTGGCCAGCAGCCAGCCGATGAGGGGCATGACGGCCTGGAACGCACCGAAGGTGAGCGCGATGATGAGCGCATGCCGCGGGTTGAACCGGCGCATGTGCACGCCCTTGGTGAGGGCGACGGCGAAGGCATCAGCCGAGACGCCCACGGCGATGAGGAGGAGGGCACCGAATGTCATGGCGGAGAGGGCCTTTCGTCAAGGCCGAACGCCTGTGCTGAGTGGGATGGTGTCCCCGTCGACCAGACAAGCCTGACACACCAGAACGCCTGTTCTCATACATCTGCATGGATACGTCGAGACGTATTTCGGAGCTTGGCGCGCCGAACAAACGTGTTGGAATCGCCTCAGGCGAGCATCCGGTCGGCCGTGCGGAGCGCCAGCGCCATCTGGGCCAGCCCGGGGTTCGCGCTCAGCGAGCTCGGGAAGGTGGAGTTGTCCGAGATCCAGAGGTTCGGGATGTCGTGGCTCCGTCCGTCGCCGTCGACAACGCCCTCGCCGGGGTCGGCGCTCATCCGGCAGGTTCCGAGGGTGTGGGCGGTGCGGGGGAGCACGCGTGTCTCGCGGGCACCTGCGGCCTCGAGGATCGAGGTCATCGTGCCCACGGCGTGATCGTCGATCGCCTTCTCGTTCGGGCCCTGCGTGAAGGTGACCACCGCACGCGGCACTCCCCATTCGTCCCGCTCGTCGGAGAGCACGAGCCGGTTGTTCTCGTGGGGCAGGCATTCGCCGTTGATCCCGATGCCGGCCGAGTACCGCCAGGCATCCAGGGCCTCGACCAGCTCATCGCCCCAGAGGCCGGCACCCCGCACGAGGGAGGTCGCGAAGGTCAGCGGCATCACGCCGAGGCTCTGCAGCAGGTAACCGCCGACGAACGAGGCATCGGCGGGGCGCACGAAGTCCTCGCTGATCAGCGCAGAGGGGTAGCCGCGGTAGCCGCGGATCTGCTCGTCGAACCGGCCCCAGACCTGCACGGCCCCGTGGGCGAGGAAGTTCCGCCCGACCATCCCGCTCGAATTCGCAAGACCGGTGTTCAGCAGCAGGCGCGGCGTCTCGATGCCGCCGCCGGCGAGAACGAGCGCGGCAGACCGCTGGCGGAACTCCTCGCCGCCCCGGCGGTAGACGACGGCGGTGACCCGGCCGAGCGCGTCACGCTCGATGCCGTGCACCATCGAGTCCGGCCGGATCTCGGCGCCGGCCGCGACCGCTGCCGGAAGGTACGTGTTCGCCGTAGTGGCCTTGGTGCCGAACCGCTCACCCTGGTGGATGGAGCCGAGGTTCTGGCTGCCGCGACGGGGTCCGTGGTGGGGCTGCTCGCGGTCGCGGCTCAGGATGGCCGCCGGTGCGTCTGTGGCCCGGATGCCCAGGCGCGCGCATCCGAGAGCCATCAGGTCTGCCGGAGCGTTCCGGTCGACGGGCGGTTCGAGGTAGGTGCGCTCCGCGTCCCAGGGGTACGGCGTCGGGCCCGAGACGCCGATGGTGCGCTCCACGTCGACGATGTAGCGGGTGAGGTCGGCGTGCTCGATCGGCCAGTCGGCAGCGGTGTCTGACGTGGCAGCGGCGTGCGGCCCTGTGCCCGACCCCGTGTGCAGGCTCAGGTCCCGGATGTCGGGGCGGGGCGTGAAGGCGCCCCAGTGCAGGGTGCCGCCGCCGACGCCGAAACCACTGTTGTTGGGGCCGAAGGCCGTCGGAGTCTCGCCGCCGCTCAACCGCTCGGACATCCAGTTGATGCGGGGTGCCTCGACTTCGTCGTTCGTGAAGTCGTCCGGGTCGAGGTTCGGGCCGGCCTCGAGGGCGACCACGCGGAGGCCCCGCTGGGCCAGTCGGGCCAGCAGGGGAGCGCCGCCCGCGCCGGTGCCGACGACGACCACGTCGACGATCTCGTCGTGGTCGTACGTGCGCATGCCGTCGAGCTTCATGCCGACTCCTCTGATTCCTCTGCTGCGACTGCTCGGTCTGCTGCGACTGCTTGGTCTGCTGCGACTGATTCCTCTGCTGCGAATGCATCTTCCGTCTCCAGGCGGCCGAGTCCGGCCGGTTCCCACGGGTCGCGCACACCGGCTCCGAGATTCACATACCCGGGTTCAGCAACGGCGCCACTCGTGGCGAAACCGTCGAAACCCAGCCGGGCCATCGTGGCCGGATGCGCCACCCACGTTCTGGCCAGGTCGGTGCGGAGATCCTCGAACCAGCGCTTCATCTGGTCTGAGTCTGTGCCGGCGCCTGTGCCTGTGCCTGTGTCTGCACCGCCGCCACCGCCGATCGGTTCGCCCTCCAGGATGCGGCGGATGAGGTGCTCCCGGTCGGCTGCGGAATCCGGCCAGGCCCGCGCGATCGCGTCGAGCCCCCGCCGGTAGGCGGAGACGTCGTCGGGAAGCCCCGCGGGCCGCCAGCCGTCGCCGCTGCCCGACGCCAGGTCGGCATCGATGCGGGCGGCGAGGTCGATCCGGCGGCCGTCGGTCTGCGGCACCAGCAGGTCGGCCAGTGCACGGAGCATCTCGAGTTGCGCCAGCGAGAGAGCTGTCGACTGGTAATCCGGGTGGTCGGCGAGCGCCCGCCAGGCCAGCAGCCCGCGCGTCTCGACCGGGGTGCGGTCGGAGGCGATCAGGCGCCCCCACTCGGGCGAGAGCCCGGGCGAGACAAGCACCGTCTCATTCCAGAGCCGGACGATCTCGGCTGCGACCTCGTCCGGCCGTTCGTAGGGCAGCAGGTGCCCGGTGCCGGGGAACGGGACGAAGCGGGCCCGCGGGTACACAGCAGAGAGGAGCTGCGGCTGGGCCGCCGCGCCGAGGTCGGCGTCGTCCTCGCCCGCCAGCACGACCACGGGGAGGTCGAGCACGCCGACAGTGGCCGACACGTCTTCACGGCTCCCGGTTTCGAGCCAACGCCGCCATGAGAGTGGCGATGTGCTCTGCACCTGGGCGAGAGCATCCTGCTCGCGGGTGTCGCCGAGCGGTGAGGCGACGTTCTGGTCGAGGAAAGTGCGCGCATCCGTCTCCGAGAGTGAGCCGTGCTGTGCCCAGCCGAGCATCTCAGAACGCTTGTCGTCGTCCATCGGTTCGGGGGTGGGCGGCGACGGGGCGAGGAGCACCGCGCCGGCCAGCCCGGAGACGTTCGCCCGGCCGCTGAGAACCCGCGCTGCCAGCAGGGCGCCGACCTTGCCGCCCATGCTGTGGGCGACGAGCAGCCACGGGCCGCCATCCGACTCGGTCTCGATGCGGGTGAGTGCGGCATCCACCATCGCCCCGACGGTGGCGTCAGGGGCATCCGGGGCCTGCCCCTGCCCCGGCAGGTCGATGCCGACGACACGGAACCGGTCGCCGAGTGCGTCGGCGATCGGCTCTGCCGCGGCTGCGCCGAAACCGAGGCCCGGGAGGAAGAAGATGGTGCCGTCGACGGCGGTCACGGGGTGACCATGCCCCCGTTGACGTTCAGCGTGGCTCCCGAGACGTAGCTCGACTCCGCTGAAGCGAGGAAGACGTAGGCGGGAGCCAGCTCGGCCGGCTGCCCGGAGCGCTGGTAGGTGCTCTCATCGTCAAAGGCCTCCATCTGCTCGTCGGAGACGCCGCCCGACACCTGGAGCGCCGTCCAGACGGGGCCGGGCGCGACCACATTCACGCGGATGCCGCGGGGCACCAGCTGCTGAGCGAGGCCCTTCGAGAAGTTGTTGACGGCGGCCTTCGTCGCCGCGTAGTCGAGACGGTCGGGGGCCGGCTTGTAGGCCTCGAGCGACGCGGTGTTGATGATGCTGGCGCCTGCCGGCAGGTGAGCGAGCGCAGCTTTGGTGATCCAGAAGTTCGCGAAGACGTTCGTGCGGAAGGTGAGTTCGAACTGTTCGTCGGAGAGATCCTCGATGCGGTCGACGGCCACCTGCTTGCCGGCATTGTTCACCAGGATGTCGAGCCCACCGAGTTCGCGCACGGCCTCCGCCACGAGCTCTCGGCAGCGGGCCGGGTCGGTGATGTCCGCAGCGATCGAGTGGCCTTTCGTTCCGGCTGCTTCGATCAGGCCGAGGATGTGGTCGGCGTCCTCCTGTTCACCGGGCAGGTGCACGATCACGACGTCGGCTCCCTCGCGGGCGAAGGCGATGGCGACAGCTCCGCCGATCCCCGAGTCGCCGCCGGTGATCAGTGCCCTGCGGCCGGTGAGACGGCCCGTTCCCCGGTAGGTCTGCTCTCCGAGGTCGGGCACCGGAGTCATCTTCGCCTGCACGCCGGGCATCGGCTGGTGCTGCACCGGCGGTTCGACGCGGCTGTACCGCTTGACCGGGTCTCCGAAGGTGTACTGATCGTTCGTCGTCATGAATCCACAGTAGAACGGGAGGGCGTCCCGGCCGGGGGCCTTGCACCCCTTCCGATTTCTGGTAGCAGGCGTGTGCTAATGGCCGCGCGCGATCCAGTCCGCGAGCTGGGGCACCTCCCGGCCGATCGTCGTCGAGTCGCCGTGCCCGGTGCGAACGACGGTGTCTGCGGGCAGCGTGAGCAGCCTGGTGCTGATCGACTCGATGATCGTGGGGAAGTCGCTGAACGAGCGGCCGGTCGCCCCCGGACCGCCGTTGAAGAGGGTGTCGCCGGTGAAGACGGTGCCGAGGGCCGAGGCGACGAAGCACACGGCGCCGGGGGAGTGCCCGGGGGTGTGCCGCACTTCGAGGTCGATACCGGCGACGGGGATGATCTGGCCGTCGACCAGGGCGGCGCTCGGGGCAGCATCGGGATAGACCCGGTCCCAGAGCATCCGGTCGCCGTCGTTCAGGTAGACCGGAGCACCGGTTGCGGCCCGCAGCTCGGCAACGGCGTCGATGTGGTCGTCGTGGGCGTGGGTCAGCAGGATCGCCTTCAGCGTGCGGTCACCGATGGCCGAAAGGATCGCCCCCGCGTCGTGGGCGCCGTCGATCACGACGCACTCGGTGTCGTCGCCCACGATCCAGACGTTGTTGTCGACATCCCACGACTCACCGTCGAGGCTGAAGGAGCCGCTCGTCACGATGTTCTCGATGCGGGCAGCCATCAGAGCACCACCACCGAGCGGAGCACATCGCCGCTCGCCATGCTGGCGAAGGCCTGCTCGATAGCGTCGATTCCGATCCGTTCGCTCACGAATTCAGCCAGGGGCAGGCGGCCCTGCAGGAAGAGGTCGGTGAGCATCGGGAAGTCGCGTTCTGGCAGGCAGTCGCCGTACCAGCTCGACTTCAGCGATCCGCCGCGGCCGAAGACGTCGAGCAGCGGGATCTCGAGCACCATGTCGGGCGTCGGAACGCCCACGAGCACCACGGTGCCGGCGAGATCGCGGGCGTAGAACGCCTGGCGCCAGGTCTCGGGGCGGCCGACCGCGTCGATCACGACGTCGGCGCCGAACGTGTTCGTGAGCGCCTGCACGGCGGCGACCACGCCGGCCTCGTCGAGACCGCTCGAGTCGATCACGTGGGTGGCACCGAGCTTCTCGGCAGCGACGAGCTTCTTCGGGTCGCGGTCGATCGCGATGATGGTGGTCGCGCCGGCCAGGGCCGCCCCGACGACGGCTGCCGTGCCGACGCCGCCGCAGCCGATCACCGCCACCGAGTCCCCCCGGCCGACGTTGCCGGTGTTCATCGCGGCGCCGAGGCCCGCCATGATGCCGCAGCCGAGGAGGCCCACCGCGGCAGGGTCGGCCTCCGGGTTCACCTTTGTGCACTGTTTCGCGTGCACCAGGGTCTTGTCGGCGAACGCGCCGATGCCGAGCGCCGGGCTCAGCTCGGTGCCATCCTCGAGGGTCATCTTCTGGGTCGCGTTGAAGGTGTTGAAGCAGTACCACGGCTCGGCGCGCACACACGCCCGGCACTCGCCACAGACGGCCCGCCAGTTGAGCACGACGAAATCGCCCACGGCCACGTTCGTGACGCCCTCGCCGATCGCGCTGACCCGCCCCGCGGCCTCGTGGCCGAGCAGGAAGGGGAAGTCGTCGCTGATCCCGCCCTCCCGGTAGTGGTAGTCGGTGTGGCACACGCCGCAGGTCTCGATGTCGACGACGGCTTCGCCCGGACCCGGATCCGGTACCACAATGGTGACGAGTTCGACGGGCGCGCCCTTCGAACGTGCGATGACGCCGGTCACTGTGCTGGGCATGGTGTTCTCCTTCGGGCCGTGCGCGTGGTGCTGCCGTTTCGGATTCACCCTACCGGCCCCCGGATCGGGCTCCGCCGGGTCGTGAGCTCCGCCGGGTCGTAAACTGTAGCGACGATGAACACACCATCCCGAGCCGAGGTCGAACCGCGGCGGTCCGCTGAGCTCGTGCGGCCCAGCCTGCGGCGTGCCGGGCCGGTCGCGGTGTACGACACCGTGACCGAGGGGATGACCGGTAGGCAGTTCCTCCGCACGAGGCGCTGGTTCGCTTTGATCGCCTCGGCATTCATCTTCGCGGTCGCCTGCGGCTTCCTCGCCAACTGGCAGTTCGACCGCGGCCAGCAGGCGTCGGCCGACAACAGCATCGTCGCCACCAACTTCGCAGCGACTCCCCTTCCGATCGAGCAGGCGCTGCCGACGCTCGGATCGTACGACCCCAGCCAGAGCTGGCAACGGGTGAGCATCGCGGGCGAATACCGGTCCGACGACGAGCTCGTCGCTCGCAACCGCTCCAACGGGGGAGAGAACGGCTTCGAGGTGCTCACACCGCTCCAGCTCGCCAACGGCTCCGTCTTCCTGGTCGACAGGGGATGGGTGGCGCCGTCGGCGAACGACCCGCTGGCTCCCGGCTCCATTCCGCCAGCCCCGACGGGAACGGTGGAGGTCGCTGTGCAGCTGAGGCCGAGTGAGGCTCCGCAGGGCAGCGCGACGGCGGCGGGCAACCAGATCACCTCGATCACCCTGTCGCGGGTGCAGCAGGAGATCGGCGGCGACCTCGCGGGCGCCTTCTACACCGGTGCGTACGGCGTGCTCACGGCCCAGTCGCCGGCGGCGGGCGCAGGGCTCGCGCCGATCCAGACCACCATGCCGGTCGAGGATATCGGAACCCACTACTCCTACGCGATCCAGTGGATGTTCTTCGGGCTGCTCGGCTTCGTCGCCCTCGGCCTCGGCATGCGCTCGGAATTCCGCCGGCTCAACTCCGACGACCCGGAGGAGCGGGAACGCGCGGCCGACCGCCTCCGCAAGCGGGCGAAGAAGCCCTTCACCGACGAGGAACTCGAAGACGAGGAGATCGACGGCTTCCTGCCGCTCACCCGCTGGGGGATCGCCGGGGGAACGGCGCGAGCCATTTCCTCCCCGATCAGCGCGCCCGCCCCGTCGAGTGCACCCGCTGCAGTGCAGTCGCCGGAGGTCTTCGTGCTCGAGGCGCCGCCCGAACCACGCCCCGAACGCTGACCACGCCGGTGCCTACTTGCCAGCGCTCCGCAGGCAAGTAGGCCAGACTGGAGGGGCGGCCGATCCGGGCCGCGCGACCGCGGCTGAGGAGCTCACCATGACCGAACCGAGTGATTCACGCGTCGGCCTGTACATCGACTTCGACAACATCGTCATCTCGCGCTACCAGCAGTTGCACGGGCGGCAGGCCTTCCAGCGCGACGGGATCCGCGACTTCGACCGTTCGAAACGCGACGCCGATCCGGATGTCGCCGCCCGCCTCGCCGCGGCCACCGTCGACTTCGACGCCATCATCGACTTCGCCGCCTCGTTCGGCACCATGGTCGTGAACCGGGCATACGCCGACTGGTCGGTCCCGGTGAACGCCAGCTACCAGCGCCAGCTGATGTCCCGGGCCGTCGACCTGACGCAGCTCTTCACCACGACCACCCGCGGCACCAAGAACGGTGCAGACATCCGGCTCGCCGTCGACGTGGTCGAAGACCTCTTCCGGCTGCCCGACCTGACCCACGTGATCATCGTGGCCGGTGACTCCGACTACATCGCGCTCGCACAGAAATCGAAACGCCTCGGTCGCTTCGTGGTCGGGATCGGCGTCGCCGGGTCGACGAGCACCTCCCTGGCCGCGGCCTGTGACGAGTTCGAGGACTACGACTCCCTCCCGGGTATCGAGAAGGTCACCGTCGTACCGTCGTCCGACGAGCAGTCCGGTGGCACGTCATCCGGCGGGTCGCGCTCATCGCGCCGTCGCCGGTCGGGGACTCCGGATGCCGCGGCAGAGGTCGCCGCGGCAGAATCCGAGCCCGTCGCCGCCGCGGGCGCCCCGCGCCGGGTCTCGACGGTCCCGATGTTCTCGCACGTCGATGACAGTGCGTTCGACGAGGCCGACCAGGCCGACGACGTGGATCCGCAGACCTTCGCAACGGATCTGCTGCTCCGCGCCCTACAGATCGGGCACGCCAAGGGCGACGCCGAGGAGTGGCTGAACACGGGCACGGTCAAGAACCAGATGCGCCGGATGGATCCGTCGTTCAACGAGAAGCCCCTCGGCTACCGTTCGTTCACCGACTTCCTCGCGTCGCGCGACGACGTGGCCGAGCTCAGCGAAGAGGGCCCCCAGCGCCTCATCCGGCTGCGCCCGAGCGCCGACGAGTGAGCTGATCGGCACGGCTGGCCGGGGGAGAGGCTACGGCCTTTTCCCCAGAGTCACATCCTCTCCCGTCAGTGCGGTGCCCGCAGCGAGCGAGATGGGGTTGGCGGTGGCCTGGGAAGACTTGTTCCTCCACCACGTCCTGAGCTGATAGGCGGCCTCGCCGAAGCTGCTGTCGAACTCCAGTGTGTACGAGCCCGCAGGGAGCCCGGTGATCGAGTAGTGGCCCATGCTGTCGCTCACCACACTGTTCCACACACTCCCGTCGGCCGCGTGCGCGGTGATGAAGACGTTGGCGAGCGGCACCACGGGCGGGCCAGCGCCCCGCACGGTGCCGGCGATCGACGCACCCTTCGGCAGGATGATGTCCTTGCCTGTCACCGGTGTGCCGGCGGTGAGCGGGATGACCGTGGCCGCCGCACGCGAGGCCTTCGTGTTCCACCAGATGTTCGCCACATACGTGGGGCTCGCGTTGCTGTAGAACTGCAGCCGGTAGGAGCCGGCGATCAGGCCGGTGAGCGTGTAGGCGCCGTTCGTGTCGGTCGTGGCCGTCGCTGCGTAGTTCGTGTCGTCTCCTGAGTACGCGACCACGGTCACGCCCGACAGTGCCGCGGCGGGTGTGCCCGCGCCCCTGACCGTGCCGGAGATCGAGTTGCCGTGCGGCAGCACGATGTTCTTGCCGGTGACGGCCTGCCCGGCCAGTACGTTGATGGAGTCTGCCTCGGCGCGCGATGCCTTGTTGTTCCACCAGGCATGCTGCACGAACGAGGAATTGCCGGAGTTGCTGAAGGACAGCGTGTACGACCCGGCGGCCAGTCCGGAGACCGTGTACTTGCCGGTCTGGTCGGCGTAGGCGAACCCCGCGTACGCGCCGGTCGAGGAATAGGCGGTCACGGATGCACCCCCGAGCGGCACTGCAGGGTAACCCACACCCGAGATCCGACCCGAGATCGACGCGACCCTGTCGATCACGATGTCCTTGCCCGCCGCCGTCCGGCCGGTCGCCACCGTGATGGTGTTGGCAGTCTCCTGGGTCGACTTGTTCTTCCACCACGTCGAGAACACGAAGGCGGGGTTGTTGGAGATTCCGTAGTTGATCTTCACGCTGGCCCCGGCCGGCAGAATCAGAACATAGGCGCCGCTGGCATCGGTCGACGTCGACGCCACGAACTTCGAGTCTGCGGCGGTGACGGCGAGCACGTTCACGTTCGCCAGAGCGACAGGCGTCGTCCCCGCACCCTTCACGGTGCCCGTGATCGCTGTCACGGTGTCGAGAACGATGTTCTGGCCGGTGAGGGCCTGCGAGGCCTGGACCGCGAACAGATCCGCCGCCTGCTGGGACGGCTTGTTCTTCCACCAGGTCGTCGCAACGTAGGCGGTGTTCGGGTTGTCGAAGCGAAGGGTGTACGAATCGGCCGAGAGCCCGGGGATGGCGTAGGAGCCGCTCGCGCCCGTGACCGCAGACCCGGCTTCGGATCCGGAAGCCCTCAGCGCAGTCACCTTCACGCCTGAAAGGGCGACCGCCGGACTACCCGATCCGCTCACCGAGCCGGCGATGGAGGCCGCCGCGCCCGAGGCGGCCACGTACGTCAGGTTCGCCGCACCCGGCGTGATGGTCTGGGCAACTGTCTGGGCGCTCGGCTTGCCGTCCCAGTAGCCGGGCCGCAGTCCCGAGCCGGCCTTTGGCGCGATGTAGACGGTGAACGCCATCGTCGAGAAGGCAGGCTGGCTGGTGAACGTGGCCACACCTTTCGCGTCTGTGGCGAAGTCGTAGCTGTACGACTGGGTGGTGCTCGTCAGGGAGACGCGGGCCCCGGTGACCGGCTTGCTTGCCGCATCCAGAACCTGTACACCGCCGATCCCGGCTTGTGCCGCCTGAGCAGCCTGCGGAGCCACCAGCGCCAGCGCCAGCAGGCCCAGTACAGCGAGAACGGCCAGAACGAATCGCCGTTCTGCGCGTCGAAAGACAGGTGCACTCATTGCGTCCCCCACAGTCGCGGCTCACCCCCCGGGCGGCGCCGTCGGACCGCCCCGCGGTGGACGACCTCGCCAGTAAGCTACCAGAATCTGCATCGCCCGGTGAGGAAGAGTCGTGGAATCCAATCAGCTGCGCCGAGCGGGATGGCTGATCCTCGCTTTCGCGGTGCCGGGCAGCGCCCAGCTGCGGGCCGGGCAGCGTCTCGTCGGCGGTGTGGCCGTGGTTGTCTGGGCGGCGCTCTGGATCCTGGTGGGGGTCGTCGTGGTGGGCACCTCACTGGCTCCCACCACCGGCTTCGCTCTGATCGCGAGCTCGTCCACGCTGGCCGTGGCGCGCACCGTGGCGATCTGCCTGGGAGTGTTCTGGCTGGCAGTCGGCCTGCACACGGCCCTGATCATCGTGCGGCGCCCGGCTCGGCGGAGTTTCAGCGGTTCGGCGGCCCTGATCGCGGCGCTGGTCCCCGCTCTCATCGCGGCCCTCCTCTCCGCGGGCCTCCCGCTCGCCGCCGCCTCGGTTCTCAGCGCCGCCGAGCGTACCGAGGCCGAGCTCTTCGTGCCGTCGCCCGACGTGGTGCTCGCGAACGGCCGGCTGAACATCCTGCTGCTCGGAACCGACGCCGGCCCCGACAGGGCGGGTCGCCGCACCGACAGTATCTCTGTGGCCAGCATCGACGTAGTGACGGGCAGGGTGGCGCTCGTGGGTGTTCCGCGTGAGTTGGAACAGGTTCCTCTGCCGCCGGGTTCGCCCCTGCTGGCCGAGTCGCCGTCTGGAGTGTACGACTGCGGCAACGACTGCCAGCTCGGCTTTCTCTACCAGCGCGTGGAAGAGTTCTCACCCGAGCTCTATCCGGATTCGTCGAGCCGGCACAGCAGTCCCGGAGTCGAAGCAGTTCGGGACGCGGTCGAGGGCGCACTCGGGCTCTCGATCCCGTACTACCTGCAGGTCGACATGCTCGGCTTCTCGGCCCTGATCGACGAACTCGGCGGGGTCGACCTGACCGTTGCCGAGCGACTGCCGATCGATGGTGACGAGAACGGTGTCGGAGTGTCGGGGTACATCGAGCCCGGAAGGCAGCACCTCGACGGCACCACCGCTCTCTGGTACGCGCGGTCGCGCCAGAGCACCTCGGACTACGACCGGATGTCCCGCCAGCGCCAGCTCGAACAGGTGCTGCTGGCCGGGCAGAACCCGGCCGAACTCGGGCTGGCGTTCGCGCGGGTGATCGACCGCGATCCGAGCCTCGTGCGCACCGACCTCACCGAGGGCGCGTTCGCCCAGCTGCTGGCGCTGGCCTCCGCCGCGCGCAGCACGCCGGTCTCCACGGCGGAACTCACCCCGCCGGCGGTCGATCCGAAGAACCCGGACTACACAGCGGTGCGGAGACTCGTGGCCGCCACCCTCGTCGGAGGTTGAGCCGGGTTACTTGTGGCGGGGCTTCCGCTCGGCGCGTTCCGGGCGTTCGGCGCGCTCGCCGTAGCTCGTGCGGGAGTCACCGCGGGGCGGGGCGTCGCGGCGGAAGCCCTCCGAGCGCACGGCGCCACCGCGCTTGTCGGGCGCGATCTCGATCAGCTTGCCGCTGATGCGCGTATCGCGGAGCCTGTCGAGCACGTCGGAGGCCATGTCGACCGGCAGCTCGACGAGCGAGAAGTCCGGGCGGATGTCGATGTGCCCGAAGTCGTCACGGCTGAGGCCGCCCTCGTTGGCGAGCGCGCCCACGATCTGGCGGGGCTCGACCTTGTGGCGCTTGCCCACCTCGATGCGGTAGGCCTTCATGGGCTTGGTGCTGCGGGGGCGACGCTCGGAGCGCTCGCCCCGGTCATCTGAACCGCCGCGACCGTCGTTCGTGATGCGGCCCTCGCGCTCGGGGCGGCCGGACCCGCCACCCGAGCCGTTGCCGTAGCCGCTCCGCTCGTCGCGGCCGGGCCGGTCGTCGCGTGAGAAACGTGCCCCGCGGGTGTCCTCCTCCAGCAGCAGAGGCGTGTCGCCCTGCGCCACGACGGCGAGGGCCGCCGACACGTCGGCTTCGAGTACGTCGTGGTGGGCTACGTAGTGGCCCACGATGTCGCGGAAGGCGGCGATCCGCTCCTGCTGCTCGAGCGCCGCGGTGATCGCGTCGTCGAAGCGGGCGAGACGGGTTACGTTCACGTCGTCGGCGGTCGGCAGCTTCATCTCGGTCAGCGGCTGGCGGGTCGCCTTCTCGATCGCTCCGAGCAGTCGGCGCTCCCGGGGGGTGACGAAGCTGATCGCTGCGCCGCTGCGGCCCGCGCGACCGGTGCGGCCGATGCGGTGCACGTACGACTCGGTGTCGATGGGGATGTCGTAGTTCACGACGTGGCTGATCCGGTCGACGTCAAGGCCGCGGGCCGCGACATCCGTCGCCACCAGGATGTCGAGCTTGCCCGACTTCAGCTGGTTCACCGTGCGCTCGCGCTGCGCCTGCACGACATCGCCCGAGATGGCCGCAGCCGAGTATCCGCGGGCCCGCAGCTTCTCGGCCAGGGCCTCGGTCTCGCTCTTGGTGCGGACGAACACGATCATGCCCTCGAAGTTCTCGACTTCGAGGATGCGTGTGAGGGCATCCACCTTCTGCGGGTACGACACCATGAGGTAGCGCTGCGTGGTGTTCGCTGAGGTTGTGGTCTTGTTCTTGACCGTGATCTCTTCGGCGTCGTTCAGGTACTGCTTCGCGATGCGGCGGATGGCCGGCGGCATCGTGGCAGAGAAGAGGGCGACCTGCTTGTCGTCGGGGGTGTCGGCGAGGATCGTCTCGACGTCTTCGGCGAAGCCCATCTTCAGCATCTCGTCGGCCTCGTCGAGCACCAGGTACTTCAGCTCGGAGAGGTCGAGGGTGCCCTTGGCGAGGTGGTCCATGATGCGGCCCGGGGTGCCGACGATCACGTGCACGCCTCGGCGGAGCGCCGAGAGCTGCACGCCGTAGGCCTGCCCGCCATAGACGGGAAGTACGTGCACACCTCTCATCTGCGAGGCGTACTGCTCGAAGGCCTCGCAGACCTGCAGGGCGAGTTCGCGCGTGGGGGAGAGCACGAGGGCCTGCGGCTTCTTCTGCGACACGTCGAGCCGGCTCAGGATGGGCAGCGCGAAGGCGGCCGTCTTGCCGGTTCCGGTCTGGGCGAGGCCCACCACGTCGCGACCCTGGAGCAGCGGCGGGATGGTCGCGGCCTGGATCGCAGAGGGCGTCTCGTAGCCGATCTCACGCACGGCCTTCAGCACCGCGTCGCTGAGCCCGAGGTCGGAGAAGGTGATGGCGGTCTCGGAGGTCTCAGAGGTCTTGGCGGGGGCGGCAGAGGCGGCGGGCGCTGCCTCGATGTCGGCGTTCGTATCGGTGGTCATAGTCAAACGGTAGTCGCTCCGGGACACTCGTGATTGCCCGTTCGGGTGATGGATTAACAGGTCCGGGGATTCTGACCCTATGCTGTGACCCCATTGACACCTATTCGGGGGTAGTCCCATGAGCAACGAATCAGGCACCAACAGACTTTCACCCACCGGCAGCAGCACGCATCTCACGCGCCGGGCGCTCCTCTCCATGCTCGGTCTCGCCGTGCCCGCCGTTGCCATCACGGCGTTGACTCCTGCGGCCATGGCATCGACCACCGCAGCAGTCCCGGCTGTGGCCCCGGCCGCCGCCGCTGCATCCACTCTCCCCTCCTATGGGGTCAAGGCCGCGGCCCGCTCGAGCCTGAAGGTCGTCACCGGCCGCGACTTCGCCCAGTCGAACTACTGCTGGTACGAACCGACCATCACATCCCTGAAGAACGTGGCGTACACGATCGCCCCGAACTCGTCCACCAAGGCCTCCGCCGTTCCGGTGCAGGTCAGTGGGGGAGTGACGAACCCCTTCTCGCTGATGCGGCTCGGGCCGAACAACTCCACGTCGGGACAGCAGGTCGTTGTGGACGGCCTCCTGCTCACCGGAACCGCACAGCCCCCCTCCGCCGCCAACCCTGGTAAGACCGGGCACAACTACCACGGCCTGACGGTGTACTGGGGCCGCAACAACATCATCGCGAACTCGACCTTCATCGCGGCATCCTGGGGCGACGCCAACTCGCCGCCCGGCGAGACCTTCGCGATCATGGGCTACAAAGACACCGATACATACATCAAGAACGTGGAGGTCGACGGACGCACCCCCGACGGAACCCGGGTGGGCGGTTCGCCGATGGGGTTCAACAATTCCACGCGCCCCGTGATCGAGGATTCCTACCTGCACCATTCCCTCGTGTCGTCGCTGACGTTCTCGACCGCCGGTAACACGCCGTCGGTCGCGAACGCCACATCGTCTCCGACCACCCGTCGCATCCGCATCGAACACAACGCGAACACGAAGATGGAGAGGGGATACCGGTTCACGGGCATCAACCACGAACACGTTCTCGGCACGATCAAGCACTACCTGCCGACGATCGCCATCGACTGGACGGAATGGACGGCGTCGCACATGTGGTTCGGCAGCTGGTTGTCGTCGGCCGAGATCAGGATCACCATCGACCCCGCGTCGATCACCGGCGGGTACCGGAACAACATGGGGTGCCTGACGCTCGCCATCCCGACGCTGGTCAACGGCCGCACGAACCAGCAGAAGCTCAGCGACGTGGTGGTGACTCTGCCAGACGGCACCCCGCTGAAGCCGTACATCGTGTCGTCCCCGCAGGGCTCGCCGATGCCGATCAGCCGGAACACGCACTACGTCGTGAACGTGGGGTAGCCATCCGGGGAAAGGTTGCGCACAAGGAAGTTTGCTTAGTGTGAAACTTTTTTCCTGTCAACGGGAATCAGCGGACCCGCAGGGAGGTTACAGATTCGGTACCGCCGGTGGTACCTTCTGCCTCAGGCAGATCCGCACTCCTGAAAGGACGATCCGTGACCGACACGACTCCTGATTTCGCCTCCTCATTTGCCCGCAGCCTTGCCGAGCAGACCCCGCCGCCCGTGCATCCGCTGATGAGCCCTGAGCAGAATGTCACCCGGATCATGGACACCGGCAAGGTCTGGTTCGTCGCAGCCGCCGGTTCGGTTGCCCTCGTCGTGAGCGTGCTGGCGGCGTCGGGCTGGCGCCCCGCACTCCTGACCGGGGGTCTCGCAGTGCTGTTCTGGGCGGCATCCTTCCTGGTTGCGCTGAGCGTCGGGCTGATCGGATGGTCGGGCTGCCCGATCCTCGAAGTCGACGTTCCGACGGCCGACCGCAACAAGACCCTCACTATGCAGCTCGGCACGATGCTGTTCATCGTCGGTGGTGCCGCTGCGCTGCTCGCGATCCTCCTCGGCCCGGCCAGCTGACAGGGAAGCCTTCAGTACCGGTAGAACCCCTCACCCGTGGCGACCCCGAGCCTGCCCTTGTCGATGTACTGCTCCTTGAGCAGTGCCGCGAAGGCCTGCGAGCCGGGGTCGGGGTTCGCCACCGCGATGTTGTAGGGGGTGGTGAGCCCGATCACGTCGTAGATCTGGAACGGGCCGAACGGCGCGCCGGTCGCGATCCGCCAGGTCTTGTCGATCGTCTCGACGTCGGCGAATCCGCCCACCAGCAGCCCGGCGGCCGCGTTCAGCAGCGGCACGAGCAGCGAGTTCAGCACGTAGCCCGCCTTCTCCTTCTTGAGCTCGATCGGCACCAGCCCGCTGCCCGTCGCGAACTCCACCACGGCAGCGAAGACGGCCGGATCGGTGTCGACCGTTCCCATCACCTCGGCGGTGTTCTGCCGCCAGACGTTGTTGGCGTAGTGCAGAGCGAGGAAGCGGTCGGGCCGACCCGTGAAGTCCTTCAGGTCACTCGGCAGCAGGGTGGAGGAGTTCGTCGCGAAGATCGTCTTCTGCGGTGCGAGCGCTGCGAGTCTGGTGTAGGTCTCCCGCTTCACCTCGAGGTTCTCCGGCACGGCCTCGATCACGAGATCGGCGTCGGAGACGGCCTCGGCCAGATCACTGGTCACCCGGATGCCCGCCAGCACCTTCTCGGCCCGACCCTCGACCGGGTGGTCTGCATCGCCGCCGACGTTGTCGGCCGTGTAGACGCCCGCAAGCTTCTCGAAGCGGGTGCGGGCCTCGCCGACGAGCTCGTCTGTGAGGTCGTAGGCCGTGACGTCGAACCCGAACCAGGCGGCCTGGAACGCGATCTGCGAACCCAGGACGCCGGTGCCGAGCACGGTGACGGTGGTGATCTTCTGCATGGTGGTGCCTTTCTTCTTTCCGGTTTCTTCAGCTGTAGATGCTCCGCACCCAGATCCCCGTCAGCACGTCGAGTGCGTCGGCGGGCAGGATGGCGGGAGTCTCCCCGTTGAAAGCGGAGGAAAGCACCCGCTCGTTCAGGAGATTGAGCGCGATGGCGAGGGCCCGGGCATCCGTTCCGGCGGGAGCCGCGCCGCGCGCGCGTTCTGCCACGATGACGTCGGTCGCATAGCCGACCCAGGTCTGCATTGCCCCCGACCAGAGCGCCTCGACCTCGGGGTTTCGGAGGCGGGCCCCGATCGCGGCGGCTGACACGGCGCGGTGGGCCGCGAACACCTCCACGAACACGCCGATCACCCGTCGCCAGGCCGCCTCGGGGTCAGCGTCGAAGTCGCGCGGCAGCGTCACGACGCGCTGCTGCACTTCGCCGATCACGCGGTCGAGCAGGGCGAGCAGAACGTCGTCCTTCGAGGAGAAGTAGAAGTAGAAGCCCGGCCGGGAGATGCCGGCACCCGACGCGAGGTCCTCGATCGAGATCTCGTCGAGGCTGCGAGTCGCGAGCAGCGTCTCCGCGGTGAGCAGAATCGCCTCCTGGCGCTCGTCACCGCTCAGCCGTGCTGTTCTGCGGGAGCGTTGGGGCATGACCCCCACTCTAATGATCGGGGAACCCGAGTCAACACGGTGTTGAAGAATTCGACACCGTGTCAGTGAGCGTGCCTATAGTGAAGCCATGACAGAACACATCGACGTGCTGATCGTCGGAGCGGGCCTGAGTGGAATCGGCGCTGCAAGCCACCTCAAGCGGGCGCTCCCCGCTACGAGCTTCGCGATCCTGGAGTCCCGGAGTACCGTCGGCGGCACCTGGGATCTCTTCCGTTACCCCGGAATCCGCTCCGATTCGGACATGTACACCCTCGGCTACGACTTTCGCCCGTGGACCGATGCCAAGGCGATCGCCGACGGCAGTTCGATCCGCGACTACATCCATGCGACCATCGCCGACGAGGGCCTCGAGAGCTCCATCCGTCTGAACCACCGGGTGATCAACGCATCGTTCTCGAGCACCACCGCCCTCTGGACGGTCACGGCCGTCCGCACATCGTCAGCCGAGTACACAGCGCCTGCCGGAGGGACAGCTTCAGCCGAAGACACAGCGCCTGCCAAAGACTCAGCGCCTGCCGAAGATACAGCAGAGACGGTCACCTTCACCTGCTCGTTCCTCTCGGTGTGCTCGGGCTACTACCGCTACGACGAGGGGTTCACGCCGGCGATCCCGGGCGCGGACTTGTTCGAGGGACGGATCGTGCATCCGCAGCACTGGCCTGCCGACCTCGACTACGCCGGCAAGCGGGTCGTGGTCGTCGGCAGCGGTGCAACTGCGGTCACCCTGGTGCCGTCGCTGGCGAAGACCGCGGAACACGTGACGATGCTGCAACGCTCGCCGACCTACATCTCGCCGGTGCCCTCCCGCGACCATCTCGCCGATCGCCTCCGCGGGAAGCTGCCGGCCCAGCTGGCCTACAACGTCGTGCGGGTGAAGAACATCGGCTTCTCGATGTTCACCTACCAGCTGAGCAGGCGTCGGCCGGAGAAGATGAAGCAGCTCCTCCGCTCGTCGGCGGTGGCAAAACTGCCGGCCGGATTCGCCGTCGACACCCATCTCGCACCCACGTACGAACCGTGGGACCAGCGTCTCTGCGCCATCCCTGACGGTGACCTGTACCGGGCGATCAGCCGCGGCAACGCCGACATCGTGACCGACCGGATCGCCGAGATCACCCCCACGGGCATCCGGCTCGCCTCGGGGCAGACGCTCGACGCCGACATCATCGTCACGGCGACCGGGCTCAACCTGCTCGTGATCGGCGGCATGACCCTCACTGTCGATGACCGACCTGTCGACGTGCCGAAGGCGCTCAGTTACAAGGGGATGATGCTCGCGGGTGTGCCGAACTTCTCCCTGACCATCGGGTACACCAACGCATCCTGGACGCTCAAGGCCGACCTGGTGGCCTCCTACGTCGTGAGGCTGCTGAAGTACATGAAGCGACACGGCTATCAGACGGTGACCCCGGATGCCCCCGCCGACGTCGCCCGGGGAAGGCTCGTTCCCCTCATCGACCTGCAGGCCGGGTATGTGCTCCGGAGCGTCGACGCGCTGCCGAAGCAGGGAGAGCGTTCACCGTGGCGCCTGCACCAGAACTACCTGCGCGACTTTCGGCTGTTCCGTGCGGGCAGTCTCCGCGAAGACGTGCGATTCGGTCGGGCCCGGGGCGGTGCCGACTCTCGTGCCGAACAGCCCCTCGAACTGCCCGGCACCGCCTTCCTGACCGTCGACGGAGTGCGGCTCCGCCATCGGGACACCGGATCGGGCGACCCCGTGCTCCTCCTGCACGGAATCGGCCAGAGCCTCGAGGACTGGACGGAGCAGCACGACCGTCTCTCGGCCCGGCACCGCGTGCTCAGTCTGGACCTGCCCGGTTTCGCCTACTCGGGCCGCGTCTCCGGCACCGCCACCCTCGAGCGGCTGGCGAGCATCCTGCCTGCCTATCTCGACGCGGTCGGCGTGACCGGGGCGGTGCCCGTGATCGGCAACTCCCTCGGAGGCGCCGTCGCGATGACCTTCGCGGCCGCGCATCCTGCCCGGGTCTCGGCGCTGGTGCTGGCCGACAGCGCCGGGTTCGGCAGCGAGGTCACGCTCGTGCTCCGTCTGCTCGCCATCCGCCCCCTCGGCGCGGCGCTGATGCGGCCCGACCCGCGGAACTCCCAGCGGACGGTGCAGGCGGTGTTCTACAACCGGGAGCTGGCGACGGATGCCCGGATCCGGCACTCCTACGTTCTCTCCCAGCGCGCGAGTCACTCGCGCACGATGCTCGAGGTGGCGCGCGACCTCGGAACATTCCGCGGAGTCCGGCCGGAGTGGCGGGAGAAGCTGCTGGCGCGCATCCGTGACCTCGACATCCCCACCCTCGTGCTGTGGGGAGACCACGATCACATCCTGCCGTTCAGTCACCTCGCGGCCGCGCGCAGGGCGCTTCCCAACGCCGAGACGCACGTGTTCGGGCACACGGGCCACATGCCGCAGATCGAACAACCCGACGAGTTCTCGTCGGTGGTCGAGGAGTTCCTGCAGAAGTCGCTCCGCGCGTCGGTGTCCGGGTAGCCGGGGGGAGGGTCAGGGCATGCCCGGTGCCATACTGGTGCGATGACTGAGCTGGTGCGATGACGGAGCTGGTGCGATGACGGACCGGGCAGCGCCCGAAACCGTCAGCATCCGCGACGTGGCGCACCGTGCGGGCGTGTCGGTGGGCACCGTGTCGAACGTGCTGAACCGGCCGGGCAAGGTGTCGTCCGGGGCCGCCGAACGGGTGCACGCCGCGATCGCCGAGCTCGGATTCGTGCGGAACGACGCCGCACGCCGGCTCCGGGTGGGACACAGCACCTCCTTCGGGCTCATCGTTCTCGATGCTGCGAATCCGTTCTTCACCGACCTGGCCAGGGGAGCAGAGGACGAGGCCGCCGAGCACGGCTACGCGATGCTGCTGGCGAACAGCTCTGAGAACCTCGAACGTGAAGCGACCTACCTCGATCTCTTCGAATCCCAACGCACCCGCGGAGTGCTGATCTCGCCGCTCTCGAGCGACAGCACCCGCCTGGCGGCACTGCGTTCGCGGGGCATTCCTGCGGTGATCGTCGACCGCCAACTCGACGACCCGAGCTTCTCCTCCGTCTCTGTCGACGACGTGGCGGGCGGGCTCGCGGCGGTGACGCACCTGCTGGAGAGGGGATTCCGGCGCATCGCATTCGTCGGCGGCCCCGTCGGCCTCCGGCAGGTGAGCGACCGGCTGCTCGGTGCGAAGCGAGCGGTGTCCGCACATCCGGATGCCCGGCTCGAGGTGATCGGCACCTCGGCCCTCTCCGTGGCGGAGGGGCGCGCAGCCGGTCTCGCGATCCGTGCCCGACCGGCCGGCTCCTGGCCGCACGCCATCTTCGCTGCGAACGATCTGCTCGCGGTGGGTGTGCTCCAGGCCATGAACATGTCGGGCACGTCGCACGTTCCGAACGACATCGCGCTGATCGGCTACGACGACATCGCGTTCGCGTCGGCGGCCGTCGTTCCGCTGACCTCTGTGCGGCAGCCCAGCGAGGCCATCGGTCGCACGGCGGTCGGCCTGCTGATCGATGAGACCGAGGGCGCCCCGGGTTTTCGGCCCCGGCAGGTGGTCTTCCAGCCCGAGCTGGTCGTGCGGGAGTCGTCGGGAGACTGAGCCCGAGACTAGCTGACCCCGAAACTAGCTGTGTAGCGGCCTGTCTGCCGACTGTCCGTCGGGTTCGATGCTGATGGCCGCGATGATCCGGTCGAGTCCGAACTCCCACGCCTCCGCGGGGTCACCGCCCAGATTGAAGCCGCCGTTCAGCTCCATGCTGACGAAGCCTGCCGCCCAGGCCGTGAGCGTGCGCGCTGCCACCAGGGCATTGTCTTCCCCCGCGAGTTGCTGAGCGGCACGCAGGATGCCCGCACTCACTGTTGCGGCAAGGGCCCTACTCACCGCGGCGGCCGCAGTGGCGTCGCCCGGCGTCATGACCAGGCGGAAGGCCGCCGGCCGGGCGAGTCCGAAGCTGCGGAACCTGCCCAGCAGGTGCCGGGCATCAGGCGCAGCGTCGAGCTCGGCGGCCAGCTCTGTCAGCGTGGACTCGGCCACCAGCCGGATGAGATCGTCGCGGTTGCGTACCCGCTTGTAGAGCGATGGCGCCCGAACCCCCACGCGCTCGGCCACGGCCTGCATCGTGAGGCCGGGCAGCCCGTCTCGTTCGAGCAGCTCGCGTGCGGCGACCACAATGGCGTCGAGTGAAGTTCTGTCAGGCGTCGGCATATAGCCAGTATAGCTATTGACAGTAGCCATGATGGCTATGTAGCGTAGCCATCATGATCCTCTCCTCCTCACCTCGTTCTCACTCCACCGCGTCGGCGACGACCTCGTCGCCCTGTACCTCGTCGGCACTCCCGAGGGGATCACGATCATCGACGCCGGGATCCCCGGCCAATGGAGGGATCTTCTCGCCGAGCTTCGCGCGATGGGCCGCCCCCTCGCAGACGTGAAGGGCGTCATCCTCACCCACGGCGACTCGGACCACATCGGTTTCGCCGAGCGCCTGCGCCGTGACCACGGCGTGCCCGTCTTCGTGCACGAGGCGGATGCAGCCCGCGCCAAGGGTGGGCCGAAGCCCAAGAACGCCTCCCAGAAGATGCGGCTGGGTGCGACGCTGGGATTCTTCGGGCACATGATCCGCAAAGGCGGCCTCCGCACGACGCACCTCGTGGAGGTCGAGGAGATCGTCTCCGGGCAGACGCTCGATCTGCCGAGTGCCCCGTTGATCATCGGCATGCCCGGACATTCGCCGGGAAGCGTCGCGGTCAGCATTCCGGCAGTCGATGCCGTCTTCGTGGGTGACGCTCTCACCACGCGCAGCGTTCTCACCGGACGCATCGGCCCGCAGCCGGCACCCTTCACGGATGAGCCAGCCGAGGCTCTCGCCTCGCTCGATGCGTTGCTTCCCACGGGGGCGAAGTGGGTGCTGCCCGGGCATGGGGCTCCGTGGAGTGGGGGAGTCGCCGCTGCGGTCATCGCCGTGCAGCGCGCTGCGCAGGCTGCGTGACGCTGGCGTGCACGTTGCTGCTGCCGCGCCCTTCGGGCTTGCCGTCGGATGGATGGGTTCTGGATGCGCGTGGCTGGATCGGTGGTGCGCGACGTTCGGCGAGGATACGAAATATGGGTGGTCGGCTGTGATGGCCGGGTTCAGGGCGTCGTGTGACGACGTCGGTCGAGGTCGCCGGCGGAGCGCCCGGGGGAGGGCGTCGGTAGAGGGGCCGGTGGAGGGCGCGGGTGTGGGCGTCGTTTTACCCGGTGTCGCTGGAATGGTCGTCTCGCAATTGGTCGTCGACTTCATGGCCTGGTGGGTGGTGGCCGGGCGGTAACTGCCTGGCCCGGTTTTGTTGGCAGGGTCTGGGTGTTTGGTTCCAGTCGAGTTTTGCGGGTGGGGTGACGTGGGGGGTGCCGTTACGGATGGTGAGTTTCCAGCGGGCTTTGTGCACGTTTGAGTGGTGGAAGTGGCAGAGCAGAGCCCCATTGTCGAGGTCCGTCAGCCCGCCGGGGTGGGTCGGGGATACCCACCCGTCGACGTGGTGGGATTCGCACCAGGAGGGTGGTGCGTTGCAGCCTGGCCAGACGCACCCGCCGTCGCGTGCGGCGAGGGCACGGTTCTGGGCGGTGGTGAACAGGCGCCGGGTCTTGCCGTGCTGGATCACCTGCCCGTGCTCACCGAACAAGGTCGTGATGACATCCCCGTGACACAGGAGCGTCTCGACGGTGCTGTACGGGACGGGTTCGGTGAGCCCATCGATCCACCCCACACCCCGCCCCGAGGTCACATCCTCGAGGGTGGCGTGCAGGTTCACGGTCGGCGCCGCACCATTCAACCTCGGCACGGCTGGGTCCTTCGCCCCCAGCTCAATCAGCTGCACCAGGCCGTCGGCACGCTTCTGACCTGCACTCCGGGTATCCGCGGTTACAGCATCACCCAGCACACCGCCGCCATCGTCACCGCCTTCGCCTTCGCCGTCGCCGTCGTTGCTGGTGGCCGGGTCGGGCTGGAACGAGACAATCCGGGGTGACGTGAAGGGTTCCAGGGCTGCGCCGATGATCCCGGCCATCGATCCGGTCAGCATCCCCGTGACACGCGTCATCCCCGAACAATGCGGCGTCAACGTCAGGAAGCGGCGCTCGAACAGGTCAGCGTCCCGGGGCTCGGCACCGTCAGGGTCGAGGTGCTCCCGGTACCTGATCGCAAGATCATCGACCTCACGAACCGAATACCCAAACCCCCCAACCCGATCCTGCGCATACGACACCAAGCCACCCTCAGCCTCCTCGAGTTGTTCGGTGAACCCGGTACGGGTCGCCACATCGGTGAGGCGGCGGGTGATGACCGCCGCAACGTCCACACCGATATCGCCTCGCGCGAGAGCCTCCGCGACGCGGGGGAACTGCGGCGGGTTCGGCAACCCGACCAGAGACATCGTCGTATGGGTTCGGGTAGCGAGCCGAAGGCGATCCTGAACCGCCTTCTTCGACGCCTGCGTCACCGTTTCGAGAAACAACTGAACAGACCGGAACCCCTGAGACTTCGACAACCCCTCGTCGCCGTACTCGGCAGCAGACAGAGCCGCCACCTGACCAGCCATCCGCACACGCAGGCCATCCACGATCCGGCCAAACGACTCGACCTCCGCAGTCGCGGCCATCACGTCCTCGTCGGCAAGCCCGCAGGGCGCGGCAGCCCCAACCCCAGACCCAGGCAGCACGCCCAACCCCTGCAGCGCATCCACCAAACCATGCATCACCGAAGCGATGTCAAAGGAGGAGGCGGCTGGCTGGTTCATACCAACAGTCAAACACCAACCACTGACATTCCCTCAGCAAATCAGGGTCCCCGCAGGCCGAAACCCGAAACTCTCAGAAACAAATCCCAGACGAGAATCGGGGAGCGCAAGCCGCAGACTGCGAACGTCTTCAGGCGGCAGGATGGATCCATGGACTCCACCGCACCTTCCCCTTCCGTTCTCGTCATCGGGTCAGGCATCTCCGGTCTCGCCTGCGCCCGCGCCCTACACGACGGTGGTGCCACGGTCAGAGTCGTCGATCGGGGGCGAGTCGTCGGCGGACGCCTGGCGACGAAGCGACTGGATGATCGCCCCGTCGACATCGGTGCCCGGTACTTCACCGTGCCGGAGGGCCCGGAGTTCTCGGACGGCCCGGGGTTCTCCGATCCTGTGGCCGACTGGCTCGATCGCGGACTCGTGCGCCCCTGGACCGACACATTCGAGAGTCTCACAGTGGGTGCACCGAGCGAACGGAAGTCCGGGCCCGTTCGCTACGCCGCGCCCGCGGGTCTTCGCTCGCTCGCAACCAACCTGGCCGAAAGCCTCCGCACAGACGGCGTGCCCGTCGAGCAGGACAGCGAGATCGAAGCCGTGCCGGAGAGCGGCGTCGTGGCGGGCATCCGATATGACACGATCGTGCTGGCGATGCCGGACCCACAGGCGGCGCGGATGCTCGAACCGGCGTCTCCGGTCGCAGAAGAACTGTTCGGCGCCGAACGGTGGCAGCCGACGCTCAGCGTCGTCCTGGCCTGGCCCGAGCGCCGCTGGCCCGCCGACCTGCACGGAGCCTTCGTCAACGGCTCGCCGGTGGTCGCGTTCATCGCCGATGATGGTGACCGGCGGGGCGACGGCGCTCCCGTACTGGTCGTGCACACCACCGCGGAGTTCGCGCGGGCGCACCTCGAGCATCCGGAGACCGGCATCGACGCGGTCATCGATGAGGTGAACGGCCTGCTCGGCATCCGCGAACGGCCCTCGTCGACGTACGCGCACCGCTGGACGTTCTCGAACCCCGCCGAACAGCACTCCGAACCGTTCCTCCTCCGCGGCCGTATCGCGGTCTGCGGCGACGCCTGGGGCGCGCACTCCGCCGTCTCGACGGCCTGGGCGTCGGGCGACGCCCTCGGCCGCGCCCTCACCGCCTGAGCCGGCAAAGTTCTGACGACGTGCGGGAACTTCTGGGCAGGGCCCGTTGTTGACATCACTGAGAGCCGCAGCCAGCGGTTCCGACGCACGACGCAAGGAGCGACATCCATGACCACCGAGTACCGCAAAGACCCGAGCACCCTTTCCAAGCTCACGCCCGAGCAGTTCGCTGTGACCCAGCAGAACGCCACCGAGCGCGCGTTCTCGGGAGAGTTCTGGGATACCCACGACGACGGCATCTACGTCGACATCGTCTCGGGTGAGCCGCTGTTCGCCTCCACCGACAAGTACGACTCGCGTTCGGGCTGGCCGAGCTTCACCCGGCCGATCGACGCGGCCAACGTTGTGCGCCACGACGACAAGACCTACGGGATGGTTCGCACCGAAGTCCGTTCGGCGAACGGCGACAGCCACCTGGGTCACCTGTTCGATGACGGCCCCGTCGCAGAGGGTGGTCTTCGCTACTGCATCAATTCCGCGGCCCTCAAGTTCATCCCTCTGGACGAGCTCGAGGCCGCAGGTTACGGTGACTACCGCAGCCTGTTCGACACGAAGGAGGCCTGACATGGCAACGACTGAGACCGCAAACCTCGCCGGAGGATGTTTCTGGGGGGCGCAGCAGCTGATCCGCCGCCGCCCGGGCGTCATCTCGACGCGCGTGGGGTACTCGGGTGGCGACACCCCGAACGCGACCTATCGCAACCACGGAGACCACGCCGAGGCTGTCGAGATCGTCTTCGACCCGTCGATCATCTCGTACCGCGACCTGCTGGAGTTCTTCTTCCAGATCCACGACCCGTCGACGAAGGACCGCCAGGGCAACGACATGGGCCGCAGCTACCGTTCGGCCATCTACTACACGACCGACGAGCAGAAGCGTGTCGCCCTCGACACCATCGCCGATGTGGATGCCTCCGGTCTCTGGCCGGGCAAGGTCGTCACAGAGGTCGAGCCCGCGGGCGCGTTCTGGGAGGCAGAGGACGAGCACCAGGACTACCTCGAGAAGTACCCGGCCGGATACACCTGCCACTACGTGCGCCCGGGTTGGAAGCTCCCGCACCGCGAGGAGCAGCCCGCCTGACCGAGTGCTGACGATCTGCTGAGCATGGATGCCCGAAGGTGTCGTTCACGTGTGTCGCTGTATATCGTTGAGTATCGTTAGCGTTTCCTACAGGAGGTCATCATGAGCGGTTCATTCCCTACAGGCGGGTTCGGCGGCGGTGGATTCGGCAGCGGATCCGGTTCAGGCGGATTCAATCTCAACAACCTGGGTCTCGGCAACCTCGGCAATCTGAATCTCGGCAGCATGGGTGCGAACGGCGAGGGCATCTGGCAGGCCGTCGACCAGCTGCGTGCGCGCTTCGAGAAGGGTTCCGACCGGGGCGGCTTCGAGAAGCGCGAAGGCACCCGTGTCGGTAAAGGTGACGTGCGTGTCGCCGTGCTCGCCCTGCTCGCTGAGCAGCCGATGCACGGTTACCAGATCATCCGCGAGATCGAGGAGCGCAGCGGCGGCACCTGGAAGCCGAGCGCGGGCTCCGTCTACCCCACCCTGCAGCTGCTTGCCGACGAGGGCCTCATCAGCTCCGAGGAGTCGAATGGTCGGAAGACCTACTCGCTCACCGAGGCAGGCCACGTGAGTGTTGCGGCCAACCCGTCGAACCCGTGGAGCACGCAGGCTTCCGGCGACGACGTGAAGTACGACAACGCGAAGAGCGACCACGGAAAGTTCGGCGCCCTGCCGAAGGCCGGCCTCGAGCTGGCCCAGGCGGCCGCGCAGGTCGGTCGTTCCGGAACGCCCGAGCAGGTGAAGGAAGCGGTGACCGTGCTCGAAGAGGCGCGTCGCCGGATCTACTCGATCCTCGCCCAGGATTGACAGCGTCACCGCCTGAACGCACAGGCCTGAAAGAGGCGGTGCCGGTTGCGGGGGAGACCCGCGCCCGGTACCGCCGCATTCTGCGCTTCGCCGGCTGGAACCTCGCCGTCACCTGGTGGTACGAGATCTTCCTGCCGAAAATCGGCTTGCGCCGCATCGCCGACCGGACCCGTTCGAGACGGATGCAGCGCTTCGCGCGAAAGTTCCACGTTCTCGCCGTCGATCTCGGCGGGCTCATGATCAAGGTCGGCCAGTTCATGTCGTCACGCCTCGACGTGCTGCCGCCCGAGATCACCAAGGAGCTCGAGGGCCTGCAGGACGAAGTGCCGCCGGTGCCGTACCCGGCGATCCGCCGGCTCGCAGAGGCAGAGCTGGGGGTCTCGCTCGGGCAGGTGTTCGAGACGGTCGATGAGCATCCGGTGGCCGCAGCATCCCTCGGCCAGGCGCATCGTGCCCGACTCGCCCCGCTCGCGGCCGAGGACACCGGGCTCGACGCTGTCGTGTTGAAGGTTCAGCGACCGGGTATCGACGAGATCATCGACGTCGACCTTGCCGCGCTCCGTCGTGTCGGCGGCTGGCTCAGCCACGTGCACCTCGTCTCCGACCGCGTCGACATGCCCGCTCTCGTCGAAGAGTTCGCGGCGACCAGCCTCGAAGAGATCGACTATCTGCACGAGGCGCGCAGTTCCGAACGTTTTGCGGCCGATTTCGCGGGCGACGACCGCGTGAGCGTGCCGGCCGTCGTCTGGGAGCGCACCACGCGGCGCGTGCTCACCCTCGAAGACGTGACGGCGATCAAGATCACCGACGATGTGGCCCTCCGCGCGGCGGGCATCGATCCGGCCGAGGTGGCCCCGGTCTTCGCGGCGGTCATGTTCGACCAGCTGTTCACCAACGGCTTCTTCCACGCCGATCCGCATCCCGGCAACATCTTCGTGACCCCGGTCGCCGTTCCCGACGGTTCAGACGCCCGCCCGTGGAAGCTGACGTTCATCGACTTCGGCATGATGGGCCACGTTCCGGCGAACACCCGGAGCGGCCTCCGCAAGATGCTGATCGCCGCCGCCTCCCGCGACGGCAAGGGCCTCGTCGATGCCGTGCGCGATGTCGGCGTGCTGTTGCCGTCGGCCGAGACCTCCGAGCTGGAGAAGGCGATGACGCAGCTCTTCGCCCGCTTCGGGGGCATGGGCTTCGCTGAGCTGAAGGACGTCGACCCGCGCGAGTTCCGCGACTTCGGCAACCAGTTCAGCGAAGTGGTTCGCACCCTGCCGTTCCAGCTGCCCGAGAACTTCCTGCTGATCATCCGCGCCATGTCGCTCACCTCGGGTGTCTGCAGCGCCCTCGACCCGAGCTTCAACCTCTGGGACTCGGTGGAGCCGTATGCGCAGCAGCTCATCCGCGATGAACGCGGCAATGTGGTGTCGGATGTCGCGAAGCAGGCTCTCGAGACAGCGGTCATCACCGCGCGACTGCCGAAACGCCTCGACAACCTGACGACCCGTTTCGAGAACGGCACCCTGGCCGTGACCAGCCCCGCGATCGAGCGGCGGATCATCCGTCTCGAGCGCACGGCTCGTCGGGTGCTCTCAGCGGTGCTGTTCGGCGCCCTGCTCATCGCGGGTGCCGTGCTGCATGCCAGCGACGCAGGCTTCGGCACCGTGCTGATGATCGTGTCGGTGCTCCCGCTCCTGCACGCCCTGCTCGCCGGCCGGTTCGGCCCCCGCCTCTGAGCAGGGCTACCGTGGACGTCATGGATGCTGCCAGGCCGATCGCCCTCGTCACCGGAGCCACGAGCGGCATCGGCCGCGCCGTCGCCCTGGAACTGGGTCGCACCCACCACGTTCTCGTGGGGGGTCGCGACCGCGACCGGCTGGATGAGCTCGTGGTGGCGCTTCCGTCGGCCGAGTCGTTCGTGGCCGATCTCGTGACGGGACCGCTGCCGCCGCTCCCCGCGACGCTCGACGTGCTCGTGCACTCTGCGGGCGTCGAAGACGGTTCGACGATCGAGCACACCGACCGTGCCACCTGGGAGGCGGTGTTCGCCGCGAACGTCTTCGCCGTCGCCGACCTCACCCGCCTGGCCCTGCCGGCGCTCCGGGCGGCCGAGGGCCTGGTCATCACGATCAACAGCGGTGCCGGTCTCGCCGCTGCTCCGGGAGGCGGAGTCTACGCCGCCTCGAAGTTCGCGCTCCGTGCGCTGACGGATGCGCTCCGCGAGGAGGAACGCCCGAACGGCGTGCGCGTCTCCAGCGTGCATCCGGGCCGCACCGACACCGCCATGCAGCGCCGGAAGGTCGAGCGCGAGGGCGACGACTACGACACCCGCCTGTACCTCGCTCCCGAGTCTGTCGCCGCCGCCGTGCGCACCGTCGTCGACCTGCCCCCGGGCGGCACCATCGAGACGCTCTCGATCCGCCCCACCCGCCGATCGCCCGTGCGGTAGGAGCGGCAGCGAGGGCGGCCCTCAGCGCGCCAGCAGGGTCGCCTTGATCTCGGCCTTCAGCACTTTGCCGACCTTCGACCGCGGCAGGTCCGCCCAGACCTCGAAGTGTTTCGGCGCCTTCACGCCGCCGAGATCGCCCCGCACGAAGATCCGCAGGGCGTCGAGGTCGACGGCGGCCGCGGCATCCACCTGCACCACCGCGTTGACGGCCTCGCCCCACTTCTCGTCGGGCAGGCCGATCACCGCGCAGTCCCGGATGCCCGGGAACTTCATGATCGCCTGTTCGACCTCGGCGGAGTACACGTTGAAGCCGCCCGTGATGATTATGTCCTTCGCCCGATCGACGATGAACACGAAGCCGTCGGCATCGACGTACCCGAGGTCACCGGTGTGGTGCCAGCCGTGCCTCCCGGCGTCTGCCGTTGCGGCCGCGTCACCGTAGTAGCCGGCCATCACCAGCGAGCTCCGGATGACGATCTCGCCGCGATCGCCGGGCGCGAGGAGGGCTCCGTCGTCGTCCATCACCGCCACGGTGACCAGCGGTGCGGCGCGGCCGGCGGAGGACAGCCGTTCGGTCGCGAGGGATCCGTCGGGCCGGAAGTGCTCGGACGGCGACATCGTGGAGATCATCATGGGCGCCTCGGTCTGGCCGAAGAGCTGCGCCATGACCGGCCCGATCCGTGCAAGTGCCTCTGCGAGGCGCGCGGTCGACATGGGGGCGGCGCCGTACCAGAAGCACTGCAGCGAGGTGAGATCCCGGGTGTCGAGCGTCGGCTCGGCCAGCAGCATGTAGAGGAGCGTCGGTGGCAGGAAGGCGTGGGTGACTTCATGCTTCTCGACGAGGGCCGGGAATTCGTGAGTGTCGGGACGGCGCATGATCACGATCTCGCCGCCGCGCGCGAGGATGGGAAAACAGAGCACCCCGGCTGCGTGGGTGAGCGGCGCCAGGGCGAGGTAGACGGGGCGTCCTTCGAAGGGGTAGCTCATCAGCACGATCGAGGTCATGGTCTCGAGGTTGCGGGTGGTGAGCATGACCCCTTTGGGTCGCCCGGTGGTGCCGCCCGTGCCGACGATCATGGCGAGGTCGCCGACGGGGTCGCCGCGCACAGACTCTGCCGAGACGACACCGGGTCCGGTCATCCATTCGTCGAATGAGACGCCGGGCGAGACGTCGTCCGCCGACGGTCCGTCGATGCAGACCACGGTGTGGATCTTCGGCAGGTCGGGCAGGATGGCAGCCACGAGATCGGTGTAGGCCGACTGGTAGACCAGCACGCTGCAGTCGAAGCGGTCGAGCAGTTCGCGGTCTTCGGAGGCCTCGCTCCGTGGGTTGATGGGGCTCCAGACCGCCCCGGCACGGGAGATGCCGAATACGGTCGCGAAGGCGATGGGGTCGTTCGACGAGAGGATCGCCACGGTGTCGCCGGGTTGCACACCGCTGGCGCGGAGGGCCCCGGCGATCCGGATGCTCAAGGCCTGCACCTCGCGGTAGCTCAGCGTTTCACCGTCGGTGGTGAAGCAGGGGGCGTCCCCACCGAGGGACGCCCCCTTGTCCAGGTAGTCGCTGAGTCGCACGTCAGTCGATCCGGGTGACCTGGGGCTTCAGCACCAGCCCGAAGCTCCGCAACTGGCCGAGGAGTGCCCGGTGACCGAACGCCTGGCAGGCCGAGGCGAATCCGACCCGGAGCGGCGCCTGCTGCAACAGCGAGTACGCGGAGTACGCCTGCAACAGCCCGGTCTGCTTGTAGTTCGAGTTGCCGTGGAGGACCACGTGAGCCCGGCCGAGGGGACCTGACGCCATCACCGAGTCGACCGAGTTGTTGATGCGCGGATTCTCCCGCGGCGGCATCCCGGCCTGCACCGAACCGGCGATCTCGGCGAGCGCAGCCTCCTGGGCGGCCGGATCCAACGGCCGGATCTGCTCCTCGAACATCTTCGTCGTGGCGATCACGCCCTCCATCACGGCGCGTTCCATCACGCCGCCGGCGACCTTCACATTCGCGACCCGCGGATCCTGCTTGAACCAGACCGGATGCGACGTGCCTCCCCACGGCACGGCGAGCGCTGTCTGGTGCTGGCCGGGCACGTTCACTTCGAACGTGGTGGTCAGCGGCCACTGCACATATTCGTTCTGCTGAAGGTAGTAGTGGTTCGCCTTCAGAATGGTGAAGATCGTCTGCGTCGAGGCGTAGGTGGGGAATCCACGCCAGAGCACGAGGATGTCGAGAGTGTCGAGTCCCGGCTCCTCGAGTGCGATGTTCGCCGCGATCTCGCCCGTGGTGTACATCTGGGCGATGCCGGGGGAGAGCAGCAGGCCCTTCTCGGCGTACGCGTCGCCCCAGGTCTCGGCACAGTGCATCACCCAGTCCTGCTCGCCGGTGGTGTCCATGTAGTGAGCGCCGGCAGCGAGGGCCGCTTCGACCACCTCGCTGCCGAACTTGATGAACGGGCCGGCCGTGTTGCAGACCACCTTCGCGCCCTCGAAGAGTTCGCTCAGTGCCTCGACCGTGTGCTCGACCTCGACCACCTCGTAGTCGACGGTGTCGATACCCGGAACCCTCTCGACGACTTCCCGCACCCGATCGGCATCCCGCCCGGCCGCGATGAATGGGATGTTGTACTCCCGGAGGTACTCCACGATGAGGCGGCCGGTGTAACCCGAGACGCCGTAGACGACGACGGGCTTCTTGCTGGTTGTCTTCGTGCTGGTTGTCTTCGTGCTGGTTGTCTTCGTGTCGCTCATGATCAGGATCCCATTCCGCCATCGACGGCCAAGCCGGTTCCGGTGATGAACCCGGCTGCATCGGAGCTGAGGAAGACCACAGCGTTCGCCATGTCGGTCTGCTCGCCGAGATGGCCGAGCGGGGTGAGTCCGATCACGCCACCCACAGCCGTCTCCACGTCGGGGAAGAGGCCGATCTCCACCACGTCGGTGGCGAGCTTCATGCCCATCGGGTTGCCGATCAGGCCCGGGTAGACGCAGTTCACCCGCACCCCGTAGCCGAGCGCACCCGACTCGGCGGCGGCGACGCGGGTGATCCGGTCGACGGCCGACTTGCTGCCCGAATAGCCCGAGAGTGCCGGGAACGCGATGAGCGCCGCGACCGAGGCGATGTTCACGACCGCTCCGCCCGCGCCGGCTGAGCCCCCGGGTTTCATCGCCCTGAAGGCGTTCTTGATGCCGAGCGAGGTGCCGATGACATTCACGTCGAGCATTCTCCGGAGCGCAGCCGGGTCGAGGTCGACCAGAAGGCTCGTCACCTCGATGCCCGCATTGTTCACCACGATGTCGAGACCGCCGAGCGCCTCGATCACCTTCGGCATGGCCGCATCCCAGCTCTCCTCGTCGGTCACATCGAGATGCACGAACGTCGCGTTCGCGCCGCCCTGCCTGAGCTCTGCGGCTGTCGCTTCGCCGACTTCGGCATTGAGATCGCCGAGAACCACTGCGGCTCCGGCTTCTGTCAGCGCCTTCGCGATCGTTGCGCCGAGGTTCTGTGCGCCTCCGGTGACCAGTGCCTTGCGGCCGTGCAGGTCGAATTGACTCATTCCGAACTCCTCCTTGAGTTGGATGACCGAACCGGCCAGAGCGTCTGTGCGGTGCCGGGTTTCGGTGCTTCCGCTCACCATAGGACCGCCTCTGGTCAGCTGTCCAGACTTCTCCAGACAACTGTCAGAGGAAAATTGGACAGGTGGTCGGATAGTTTTCCGCAATCCCCCTCTCCGGCTTGCACACCGGGTTATAGTTGCCCGAGGAGAGGGGTGACCATGGTTGCAAGCACACCGGAGACGGCAGCGGCGAGGCGCATCGAGCTCCGCCAGGTCGACAAGTTCGCCCTCCGCCGCACCGAACTCGCCGCCGCGGCCCTCGCCACCCTGTCGGAGTTCGGCTACGCCCGCACCAGCCTCCGGGAGATCGCCCAGAAGTCGGGGTTCTCGCACGGGGTCTTCCACTACTACTTCCGCGACAAAGTCGACCTGATCACCTACTGCGTTCGCGAATACAAGGCGGCCTGCGTCGCGCACTACGACGAGATCGCCTCGAATGCGACATCCGCCGAGCAGGTGCGTTCGAGCTTCGCTGAGGCACTGGCCTCCTCGGCGCGCGATGACACCCCGATGCACCGGCTCTGGTACGACCTTCGCAACCAGAGTCTCTTCGACACCGACTTCCAGGCCGACGTGGCCGAAGTGGATGACAGTCTCGAGCGGATGATCTGGCGGATCGTCACCGCGTACGCCGCATTCGCCGGGGCCGAGGTCGTGCTCACGCGGAGCGCCGTCTATGCGGTGTTCGACGGGCTCTTCCAACAGGCGCTGCTCGGCATCCACGCGGGCAACGACGCAGCCGTCGACTCCCTCCGCGAGGGCGTACGGCAGGTGCTGCCGCGACTGCTTCAGAACGTCGGCCGGGAGTCGACGGACTAATCGGGGAGGTTCGGGGCCCATCCCGAGCGTAGTGTTGGTGATGGCAGTGACTGTCACCGCCGGTCAGGAGTTCGCCCGTGTCATCCACTCTCACCTCCACGCTGCAGTCGGCCGGACCGCTGCTCTTCGCCTCCGATCCCGCGCCCGGCGGAGGTGCGGTGCTGTTCGCCGCAGATGTCACAAGGGCGCGTGTGGTCGCCTTCGAGTTGCCGGCTGAGACGGGTGATGTCGTTGCGGCGGACTCCGGGACGCCTGACTCCGGGACGCCGGATGCCGCGGCCGCCGCCGTGCGTGTCGACCAGCTCGGTGCGAAGCTGGCCTCCCTGCTCGGGGTGACGCCGGACGACGTCGTGATCCGTGGCCTCGCCGTGCATCCGGTCACGCATGCGGTGTACCTCTCGATCGCGCGGGGTCGCGGTGCGGATGCCGGCCCGGCAGTGGTTCGGGCGGGCGCCGACGGCGAACTCGACGTCGTCGATGTCGACGCGCTGCCCGCCACATCGTTCGACCTCGACGATGCTCCCGCGCCCGACGACGAGCGCCAGGACTTCTGGCTCGACGGAACAGACACCGGCTCGGCGCCCCGCGAGATCCAGGGGGTCACGCTCGACATCGCCCAGGTTCCGTCGTACCGGTCGAGCATCACCGACCTCGCGTGGATCGAGGGCAGCCTGTTCGTCGCCGGCCTCAGCAACGAGGAGTTCAGTTCACGGCTCCGGCAGCTCCCGTACCCCTTCGACGGGAGTGCCACCGAGACCTCTGTGGAGATCTTCCACGTCGACCACGGAAAGTACGAGACGCAGTCGCCGATCAGGGCGCTCACGCCGTTCGATGGGGGAGCGAGCATCCTCGCCACCTACACCTGCACCCCTGTCGTGCAGTTCGACGTGTCGCAGCTGAAGGGCGAAGGCCTCGTTCGTGGCCGAACGGTGGCCGAGCTCGGCCCGATGAACCAGCCCTTCAGCATCGTCTCGTACGACCGTGACGGAGAGGAGTTCCTGCTCGTGTCGAACACGCGGCATCCGCTCCTGAAGATTCCGGCATCGTCGATCGCCGGGCAGGCTGCGCTCGATCTTCCGCTGTCGGAGGAGGGTTCGTCGATGGGCATTCCGCGGGAGAACCTCGACCACCCGGGGGTGACGTGGATGGCGAGCCTCGACCGCTCGAACGTCGTCGTTGTGCAGGAGGAGGCCGGCGACATCCACCTGCGGACGCTCGGGGCGGCCGAGCTCTGAGCGGGTGGGCGCTGAGCGGGTGGGCACTGAGGGGGTGGGCGCTGAGGGGTGGTCACTGAGTTGCCCGTCGCCGACGGTTCTCGGGTGAACGACCCGCTGGCGGTGTGGGAGGGTGGCGGCATCCGGGTCTCGGGGCACGCGCTTCCCGAGGTGCTCGCCGTGGTTCCCGTCAGTGCGTTGGCCCTCGGTGGAGGGCTCCAGCCGATGGCCGGACGCTGGGTGCGGCACGGGGGAGCCGCGCTCTTCACGCCGCGGTTCCCTGTGGTCGCCGGCTCGGGTTACGCGGTCGTCGGGCGGGTGGATGCCCGGCAGCCGTGGATCGAGCTGGCCCGTCTCGACAGACCCTCCGTTCGCCTCGAGCGGCGCACCGTCGTCGACCGGATCGACCCCGGCGGCAGTGAAGTGCCCGCCAACCTCCTGCGGTTCTCGGTCACCTTCTCCGATGCCATGGAGGAGGGATCGGCGGCGGGTCACCTGTCACTCCTCGACGCCGAGGGAGTGGAGCTGCCGGGCGCTCTGCTGGGCATGCCGCCTGAGCTCTGGGACAGGGAGCGCCGCCGTCTGACGGTGCTGCTCGAGCCCGGCCGCATCAAACGGGGCCTGCAGCCGAACGTGCAGGCCGGACCGCCGCTCGAGGAGGGTGACACCGTGACACTGGCGGTGGACGCGCGGCTCCGCGACGTGTCGGGGGCGAAGCTTCTGGCAGGCGTCCGTCGCACCTATCGCGTCGGCGCGCCGGTGCGGTCGCGGGTCGATCCTGCGCTCTGGGAGGTGCGCTGGCCTGCCTCCGCGGGCGACGCGCTCGTCGTGCGCTTCGACAGGCCGCTCGACCGTGCGCTCGTGCGACGGTGTCTCATCGTGGTGGATGAGGGCGGGCATCCGGTTCCGGGGGAGGCGGACCTCGATGCTGCCGCCACCTCCTGGACGTTCAGGCCGGCCTCCGGAGTCTGGGCTCCAGCTCTGTCGGCTCCTGCTCTGTCGGCTCCGGCCCTGTTGGCTTCAAGCCTGTCGGTCGACACCCGCCTGGAAGACCTGGCGGGCAACTCCGTCCGCCGTGTCTTCGACCGTGACCTGAGCCTCGAGGGAAGTGACGACAGCGTCGCTCCCGGCACGCTCATCCTCCGTTCCGACGGGTCGGTGAGAACTTCTTCTCCGGATGTGTGACGATCGGCACTACAGCGACACTTCTGTAGTGAGGTGAGGGGTGTGGGGGATGCTCGATCGAGACATGACGGACCGTGACCTCCTGGCGCGGCTCGCCCGGAGGGACGAGGCTGCAATGGGAATGGTCTTCGACCGGTACGCCGCATCGGTGACCCGGTATGCGTGGGCGCTCGCGGCGACCCCGTCCGACGCCGAGGAGATCGTGCAGGATACGTTCGTGACGGTCTGGCAGAAGGCGGCCGTGATCGAGCTCCCGGATGCCTCGCTCCTGCCCTGGCTGCTCGTGACCGCTCGCAACCACGCGTTGAACGCGCGGCGACGACACTTTCGGAACAGTGCGGATGAGCTCCCGGCTGAACTGGCGGCGGTCGACTCCCCTGAAGAGGCCAGGGATCGTCTGGCCTGGGTGCGGGACGAGATCGACCGGCTGCAGCCCCTCGACCGGCGGGTCTGCGAGCTGTGCCTGATCGAAGGCTGGTCGTACGCGGATGCCGCGGAGCACCTCGGCGTGAGCGTCGGCGCTGTGCGACAACGGGTGGCCCGCGCCCGGGCCCGACTACGGAAGGCGGTGACCGAGAATGAGAAATGAGCCCCCCGCAGGTGATGACCTCGCCCGCATGATGGTCAGGATGAAGGAATCGGTGCTTCGCGAGACCCGCGCGAGCACGCCTCCTCGCAGGCGACACCGCGCGCTCGTCGCCGTCGTCACGGTCATCGCGCTGCTCGGAATCGGCACGGGAGGGGCGTTCGCGCTCGGTATCGTTCCGAGTCCGTTCCGTGCGGATCCGGTGCCGACTCTCTCGCCGAGCCCGACTCCGACGCCGAGCGTTCCGGCTCCGACGGTCTCGCCGACAGCCACCCCGCCCACGCCGACGACGGCCGCGCCGGTCTTCAGTGCGCCGACCCCGACGGTACCTCTCAGCTGCGCGGAGCTCGGTGCGGCCATCGATCTGACGGCGCTCATGTCAGACCCCGTCGAAGGATCCCCGACCCTGTTCACGCCGGAGGATGCCGCACTCCGGCAGGCCGGTGTGGAGAGCTGCTGGTGGAGCAGCGCCGAATTCTCGCTGCTCCAGCTCGACGTCGCGACCGATCCTTCCGCCGGCCTCGCCGATGTGGCAGACGGTCTGGCGAACGGTGCGACGCCGCTCGACGTCGGAGATGCCTCGATGGTCAGCTGCGAGCAGCTCTCGGCAGGATGCTCGGCCTCGATCGTCTCGGGATCGTACTGGATGAACATCCACTACCAGGGTGCGAACGTAGCCTCGGAGACCGCTCCCGCCCTGCTGCAGGGTACCGGCCGGTCACTGATCGATGCGCTGGGCGAGCAGCCGATTCCGTTGCAGCCCTGGACGATGCCGCCGACGACCTGGTCGCCCGTCACCGAGTGCAGTGCGCTCGAGACCTCGGTTCCGATGGCGACGATCCTGCAGTCACCGCTGGTCGTCGGCCCGGCTCCGCTCAACCCCGGTTCGAAGAACGGCATCCAGCGGACACAACCCGATTCCTACGCCTGCCGATGGTCGGTACCCGACGGCGAGACACCGGCTGACGGCGAGGTCTCTGCACTGACCGTGCAGCTGGCTCCCGGTGCCCGGTGGGCCTACCCCGCGACATCCGGAGCGGGCATCGAACCCCTCGCGGTGGACGGCGCCCAGGATGCCGGGCTCGAATGCCAGAGCGCCGAAGGTGTTGAACAGTGCTGGCTGAACGTGCTGACGGATGACTCGTGGTTGCAGCTCGGCTCCGGCGACGGTTTCTCTCCCGACCAGGGGCAGCTGCTGGTCGCCGCGGCCGAGGCGATCCTCGCGGCGCACGGGTGAGCTCCGTGCGCGCGTCCCGCCTCGTTTTCAGGGCGGGCCGGGTTCTAGAGTGAGGCCATGACTGTTCGCGTCGACCTCAACCTCTCACTCGACGGTATCGTGATGCCGTCGGATCCGACCCCCGAGAACCCGATGGGGGAGGACTGGGGGCGGATCGTCGAGCACTACGCCGCCACGAAGACGTTCCGCGAACGCGTGATGCACGAGACGACGGGGGAGGGGACCACGGGCGTCGACGACCGGTACGCTGCGGCATACTTCGGGGGCATCGGCGCAGAGATCATGGGGGCCGGGATGTTCGGATTCCACTCGTTTCCCGACGACGCAGCCTGGCTGGGGTGGTGGGGTGACGAGCCGCCGTTCCACTCGCCGGTGATCGTGCTGACGCACCGGGAACGCGCGCCGATCGACTTCGCCAACGGCACCCGCTTCGAGTTCGTCTCCGCAATGCCCGAGGTGGCCCTCGCGCGGGCCGAGGAGCTGGCGGAGGGTGGGGACATTCGGATCGGCGGGGGAGCGGGTGTCGCCCGGGACTTCCTCGCCGCCGAGCTGGTGGATCGCCTGCACGTTGCGATCAGCCCGGTCGTGCTCGGCCGTGGACTCCGGCTGTGGGATGACCTGCGGCACTTCGACCGCGACTACACCCTCACATCCGAGGTCGCGGAGAGCGGCGTCATCCACGTCACCTTCGCTCGCTGAGCGCGCCCAGCTCTTTGCGGAAGCCCGTATCCGGTGCTAAAGTCTTCTGCATGAATCGAGTCACAGGGACTCGACACAAGGAAGGGGAATCCTCATTATGGCAATGTCTTTCGATCCTTTCAGTGAGCTGGACCGCCTCACCGGCAACCTTCTCCAGTTCCGCCCGGGCCCCCGGTTCATGCCGGTGGACCTCTACCGCGACGGCGACCAGTATGTGTTGAACGCCGACCTCCCGGGAGTCGATCCCGGTTCGGTCGATGTCGACGTCGACGGTCAGCTGCTCACCATCCGCGCCCAGCGCACCGCGGCAGCCCAGGACGGCGTGAAATGGCTCGCCGAAGAGCGACCGCACGGTACGTACCTTCGCCAGTTCAGTCTCGGTGAGGGCGTCGATTCAGAGAAGATCTCGGCGAGCTACGACAACGGCGTGCTCTCCGTGCTGATGCCTGTCAGCGAGAAGGCCAAGCCGCGGAAGATCCGGATCGGCTCCGCTGAGCACAATGACGAGCAGAGGACGATCAGCGTCTGAGCGCTCGGAGTGACCGGTGGGAGGGTGCGTGCAGACAGTTGCACGCACCCTCCCTTTCTGTTGTCCGGCGGTCGCGCTGAGCGGCACTGCGGCTCTCCGACGCGGTGCTCCGACGCGGTGCTCAGTGCACGGTCCTCAGTGGTGGAGGAGGGCAAGCATCTCTGCGAGCGCGGTGCGCTGCTCCCGTTTGAGCGGGGCGAAGAGGTCCTCGAGCACGCCGGCGGCGATGCGGTGGCCCTCGTCGAGTGCCGCCCGCCCCGCGGGGGTGAGGGTGTGCTCGAGCCGGCGACCGTGCCCTGAGGCGCGGAGAATCAATCCGCGATCGAGGAGACGATTCGCGAGCGTACCGAATGCCTGGTCGCTCTGGAACGTGGCGACCGCCAGATCGTGACCGGAGGCGCCGGGCATCCGGTCGACAGCCCGCAGGGCGTCCCACTGCACCAGGCTCACGCCGATCTCGTGAAGCGCAGCATCCATCGTGCGGTGGTTGCGGTATTGCGCGCTCTTGATCGCCTGCCCCAGGGTCTCCAGTTCCGTCATCATCGTGCTAGCTTATCAACATCAGTAAATAAACATACTTAGATAGGTGCCTGATGATTCCCTCCCTTCCCCCTGACCTTCCCATCGTGCACGCCGGGGACCCGAGCATGCGCCCTGCGCTGGTGCTGCATGGTGGGGGTGGACCGCAGACTGTCGCATCGATCGTCGGTCACCTCGCCGAGACCATGCGCGTCATCGCGCCGACCCATCCGGGGTGGAACGGAACCCTCCGGCCTGAGGGGATCGCCTCCGTCGCCGATCTCGCCTCTGCCTACCTCGAACGGCTCCTCGACAGTGGCGAGAGCGACGTCGTCGTGATCGGCTCCTCGATCGGTGGGTGGGTCGCGCTCGAGATGGCGATCCAGTCGGCGGCCGACGCGCGGTATGCCGGCCTCATCGGGGCAGTGATCGACATCGACGGAGTCGGTGCTGTCGTCGAGGGGGAGCCGATCGCGGACTTCTTCGCTCTCGACGCGCGCGGGCTGGCCGAGGCCGCGTGGCACGATCCTGAGCGTGGGTACCTCGACCCTGCCGGCTTCACGGGCGAGCAGCGCGCCATCCAGCAGTCCAATGGGCAGACCATGGCTGCCATCGCAGGCCGCGGGATGAGCGATGCCACCCTTCTCGGCCGGCTCGGCGCTGTGACCGCCCCGACCCTGGTGGTCTTCGGTGCAAGCGATCGTATCGTCACCCCGGCCTATGGCCGCTCCGTGGCTGAGGCGATCCCCGGCGCGCTGTTCGCTGAGGTTCCCGCAGCCGGGCACCTCCCGCACCTCGAGGCGCCGGAGGCGACCTGGCAGGTCATCGACCGGTTCCTGCAACGCGTTCGCTGAGAGTGGGGCAGGGCGCGAGCCGCTGAGCCCGGACGGGTGTCGCGAGGTCAGTGGCTGTGTTCGTGGCTGTGGCTGTGGCTGTCGTGGCTGTCGTGGCTGTGGCGGTGGTGGCTGTCCGGGTAGTGCTCGTGCGTGTGCGTCAGTGCAGTATGGGTGTGTTCGTGCTTGTGCCAACCGGTCGGTCCGACATCCTGGCCCGGTGCATGGTCGTGCTGGTGGTGCTCGTCGTGGGTGTGCCAGTGGTCGTGGGTGATCGGTTCGTGGGTGTGCTCGTGTTCGTGGCGCTCGGTGAGGTGTAGCCAGACGCCGACGGCCATGAGGAGACCGGCGACGACGACGGGCCACGTGAGGGGGTCGCCGAGCGAGATCGCGAGGACAGCCCCGAAGAACGGGGCGATGGAGTAGTAGGCGCCGGCCCGCGCGGTGCCCACGTGGCGCATCGCCACGATGAAGAGCACGAGGCTGATGCCGTAAGCGACGAGTCCGATGGCCATCGCGGAAGTGACGGTGAGGATGCCGGGGAGCTGGGCCCCGAGCGCGAAGGCGAGAGCGAGGTTCACAGGACCTGCGACCGCGCCTTTGACGGCGGCGAGCCAGGTTGCGTCGGTGAGGGCGATCTTGCGGGTGAGGTTGTTGTCGAGGCCCCAGCTGAGGCAGGCTCCGAGAATGGCGAGGGAGGGCCAGGGGTTGCCGAAGTTCGCACCCGACGGGATGCTCAGGATGATTGCGCCGGCGACGATCGCAAGCATGCCGAGGGCGATACGGCGATCGAAGTTCTCCTTGAAAACGAACCAGGCCAGCGCTGCGGTGAAGACGCCCTCGGCGTTCAGCAGGAGGGATGCTCCGGATGCGGGCACGTTCGACAATCCGAGCAGGAGGAGTACCGGGCCGGCGATGCCGCCGAAGAAGATCGCCCCGACGAGGGGGAGGATCTCACCCCTGGCGAGGCGCACGCGCGGCGCCCGGCGGATGAGCCGATAGAGGCCGAGGCCGAGACCCGATCCGCAGTAGAGGAGTCCGGCGAGCAGCCACGGGCTGACGTCGTCGTCGAGGAGGATCTTCGCCAGGGGAGTGCTGGCGCCGAAGAGGATCGCCGAGAGGAGGGCGGCCCTGACGCCCGTGTTCCGAAGTGCCCGGAGCATCAGTCGGATGCCCGCGCGTCGGTGACCTGGTGGTGACTCGGCGCGTTCGTCACAGCGTGTTCGGCTTGGAAGATCGCGTCGGTCACCAGACGACCGGCGTGCTCGTTGGCCAGCCGGTAGAACACCCGGGTGCCATCCTGCCGGGCCTTGACGACCCGGGCGAGCCGGAGCTTCGCGAGGTGCTGTGAGACGGCGGCGGGAGTCTTGTCGACGCTGTCGGCGAGAGTGTTGACCGAGAGTTCGCCGTCTCGAAGCGCGAGGATGATGCGCACCCGGGTGGCGTCGGCGAGCATGCTGAAGATCTCCACGGCGAGTTCGACGTAGGGGCTCTCCGGGTTCCGCCCGCAAAGCTGGTTATCTGCATCTATACGCAGATTATGCCATGAAGCGCAGCGCCATTACGTTACTTGACATAATGTGCATTATCAGCGCCCACGGTGTTGGTATCATCAACCAGAATGAGAGTAGAAGTCCACCAAGTCTGCGGTGGTCGAATTGCACGTCGGGCCGCGAAACCTGACGCGGGGTTCGTCGTTCAGGAACGCGTCCGTTTCGGTGAGCACAACGACCGTCGGGTTGGCGGCGCTGATCTGCCACCCTGTGCGTTCGGAGACGACCCGGAACCGGGTCTCAGGCAGCACGTCTTCCAGGATCATCAGGAGAACAAGCAGTAACGCGCAGGGAGGCTCGAACAGGGCAAGCTCCACGGTGTTTCCGGCAGCGAGACACGCCGCGACGTGTTTCGCGACGACCGCCGTACTGCAGGTGGGAGCGCATACGATCATTGTGCTGCCCAACGGACTCATTCCGCGGATCACCACCTCCGCACCCGACCTGGTGAAGAACGCCGGCCGGGTGTGCTGCTGGCACTCCGCAGCGCGGTAGAACTGCTCCGCGATGCGCGTGCAGTCGGCGATGCGGTCCAGGTCAGTGGTCGTCTGGGGGCTGACGGTGACGAGTCGATCGGCGATGACGACGAAGGAATTCCTCATCAGGAGTGCGGGATCCCGGCGGTCAGGGCGACTTTTCCAGCTACGCGGTCCATCAGGGTCTCCTCGTTCTCGAACAGGGCAGCTGCCCCGACTGAACGACTATCCCGCGCCGGACCGGGCCGTGAACAGGGCCGTTGGTCCCACAGCCCCCGTCGCCGAACAGGTCCCCTGAGTTGTGACCAAAGACCCTGTGCCAGCGGCACGGATACTGCGAATCTGGCACCATGACCTTCCCAATGGCATCTGAAGTGAACGACCGCACCGTCCCCCCGATCGGTGAGGAGACATGCGACGGGCGTGTCTCCCGGTTCGGTGTCGATGGCACCGGGATAGCGACCGACGAATACAACACTGCTCTCACGTTCGACGAAGACGCCAGACTCCCCCTCCGCCCCCGCACCACCCGGATCGTCGTCGGGCTCGACGGCTCGAAGGCATCCATCACCGCCCTTCGGAAGGCGATCGCCCTCGCGACCGGGTCGCACGCGGCCGTACAGGGAGTTGTCGCATGGCAGAACCCCAACGTGTACGGCGGCTACAACTTCACCGACTGGTCCCCCCAGGCCGACGCTCTGCGGATCATGGACGACACGATGGAGGAAGCGTTCGACGGCCCACCTCCGGACTGGTTCACCCCCCTGGTCCGCCAGGGCAACCCCGCCGAGCTGCTCATCGAGCAGAGCCGGGGCGCGGAGATGCTCGTCGTCGGCAGCCGCGGTCATGGCGGATTCGCCGGCCTCCTCCTCGGCTCCGTGAGCACCGCGTGCGCCGAGCACGCCCACTGCCCCGTCCTCGTCATGCACGACGAAGACCCCGCCTGAACCTCCGGCGCTGTCACGCGACTCTCCCCCAGCCGCCTGGCCTCATCCGCCGCTCCGCGCCCACGGCAGACAGCGAAGCGGGTTTGTCATCAGCTCGGTCCGATCACTTCGAGTCACCGGACGGTGCAGATGTTCCCATGTCCTCGGACCAGACGGCTGTCGCGCCGCTGTGCCCCACGAGGATGGCCTGCACGGTCGTTCCACTCGAGGCGACGAGGGCCAGCGCGAGCAGGGTGATCGGCACCCAGCGCAGGCTTCTTCCCGCTGGTTTCGCCGGCGAGGAGGCGTCGTCCGTGGACACTGCACGCCGAGCGCGACGTTCCCGGATGTTCCACCACAGCAGTGCCGCCGCGACGACCACGAGCCCGATGACCCAGGGCAGCAGCCCGTCTGCGAGTTCGGCGTGTGTCTCGATCAGGTCGCTCTCACCGACCCTGGCCTGCAGCTTCTCACCGGACTGGGTCGAGATGGGCACGAGCACGAGCGCGACCAGCGAAACGGCGAGGGTGAGGTATCCGGACCAGCGCCGGAATCGCGGCCAGGCCGCGGTGAGCAGAACCAGAACAGCGGACAGCGGAACCGTCACCTCTGTGGCGTGCACGATGAACGGGTGAAGGGGAAGACCGAAGAAGGTGTCGAACATGAAAGCTCCCTGAGGGTGAGTGAGAATCGGAAGAGGGGGTCTGCTGGGGATGTGGATGATCAGTGCTGGGTCAGGAGGGCCGGAGCTTTCGGTTCGATGGCGGGTGTCGTCGGTGGAGCGGTCTGTGTTCTGTCGCGGAGGGCTCGGAGGGCGTTGAGGATGGTTGCGAGGTCGACGATCTCCTGGATGCCGGCACCGAGCGTCGCTGGGATCAGACCGAAAGCTGCGATGAGCATCAGAGCAAGGCTGAGGGCGATCCCGAGCCAGATGCTCTGCATTGCGATCCGCACGGTGTCGTGGCCGATCTGCACGGCTCGGAGCACGACAGAGATGTCGTCGAGGAGGATCACGGCCGATGCGGCCTCGCTCGCGGCTGTTGCGCCGCGTGCGCCCATCGCTATTCCGATGTCAGCGGAGGCGAGGACGGGTGAGTCGTTGACTCCGTCGCCGATCATCAGCACGGGCCGCGAGGTGATGCTGTGAAGGGCGTGCACCTTGTCGATGGGGAGGCAGTCTGCCTGCACTTCAGTGATACCGACTTCGTGCGCGACATGATCGGCAGTCGCCTGCGCGTCACCGGTCAGCATCAGGATGCGCTCCACTCCCGCGTTCCGCAGTCCCGCGATGGTCGCTGACGCGTTCTGTCTCACAGCGTCGGTTGCGATGATCGTGCCGGCAGCGCATCCATCGATGACGACGTAGATCGCCATCTCCCCTCCGATGAGCGGTGCGGCAACGGTTCCCGGGGCGATCGTCTGGGCGAATTGGAGCGTGCCGACAGAAACGAGGTGGTCGTCGAGGGTGGCCGTGACGCCCTGCGCGGCAACCTCCGTCGACCGCAGCACGCGGCGGGGGGTGAGCCCTCGGGCTCGGGCGGATTCCACGATCGACGCGGCGAGCACATGTGAAGACGACTGTTCCGCTGATGCCACAAGAGTGAGCAGAGTGGTCTCGTCCCACGGCGGAAGCACGTCGATGTGCACGATCTCCGGCGTGCCGCGCGTGAGGGTACCGGTCTTGTCGAAGACGGCGGTGCGCACCCCCGCGAGAAGCTCGAGCACTCCCCCGCCCTTCACGATGATGCCGTTGCGGGCGGCGCGGCTCATGCCTCCCATCAACGCGACGGGAGCTGCCAGCACCAGCGGGCACGGTGTTGCCAAGACGAGCACCTCAGCGAACCGCACCGGATCGCCCGAGAGCCACCACGCCACACCGGCAAGGAGAAGCGACACGGCCGTGAACGGCACCGCGTACCGGTCCGCCAGCCGCACGACGGGTGCGCGGTTCGACGACGCCTGCTTCACCAGGGCGACGATCGCCTGGTACTGGCTGTCTTCGGCTCGTGCCGTCGCCCGGATGGTCGCCGACGTGTTGCCGTTGACCGAGCCGCTCAGAACCTGCTCGCCCTGCACCCGGGTGCGAGGCAGGCTCTCGCCGGTGAGGGACGACTCGTCGAACGCGGCCGTCGCCGTCGTCAGGATGCCGTCGACCGGCACTGCTTCGCCTGAGCGAACCAGAATCCTGTCCCCGACCACCACATCGCCGGCGGGAATATCCACGGCATCGATCGAGCCCGCGTCGATCGAGCCAGCATCGAGGCGATGCGCGGTGCGGGGCTCCCGGTCGAGGAGAGCTGTCAATTCCTGCTGGGCGCGTCCCTGAGCGAAGTCTTCGAGAGCTTTGCCTCCGGAGACCATCAGAACGATGATCATGCTCGCGATGACCTCACCAACCGCGACTGTCGCGACGATCGCGATGATGGCGAGGATGTCGATACCGAACCGTCTCCGGCGCAGCTCCCCGATCATCCGAACAGCCTGGATTCCAGCGATCACGAGGGCGAACACCGCGAAGCCCCACTGCACCGCGACACCGAAACCGGCCACCCATGCACCGGCGCCCAGAACGCCGACAACGACGGTCAGCGCCACAATCGGGTAGCGGAGAACCAGAGGGCGCGGTGGCCCTGGCGCGTCATCCATGTACGGCGGTCACGTCCAGCGGCGCCCGACTCCCCGTGCGTGAACCAGCGGGCACGACGACAACGGGGCACATCCCATGAGAGGCGCACTCGGCGCTGACCGAACCAAGGAGAAGCCCGACGAATCCCCCACGGCCGCGTGACCCGACGACCACCATCAGGGCGTGCTTCGATCTCTTGATCAACTCCTCCGCAGGCTGTGCCAGGACTGCCTGCAGAGTGACAGCGACCCGCGGATGCTTCTCGATGAGGGTCTGCGTTTCGGAGACGAGATCGCGGCGCACGTGCGCTGTCACGTCATCGAAGGAGTGGGCATGACCGAATTCGTCGGTGGACTCTCGGGGGATGCGGTCGATGCTCCACGTGCGGATGACCGTGACGGGGGCGCCGAGGTCCTCCGCCGCGGCCAGCGCCCACGCCAGAGCGTCGTAGGCGTTCGCGGAACCGTCGTAACCGACAACCAGCGCGCGGCCCCGTGCAGAGAGTGAGCGCTCCGTCTGATCGGCGGCATCCCTTGCGCCTGAAGCGTCGTGGTCGGCGTGTATGACGATTGCCGGGCAGCGCGAGTGGGCGGCGCACTGCGCGCTCACAGAGCCCAGAAGCAGGCCCGTGAAACCGCCGTGGCCCCGACTGCCGACGATGAGAACATCCGCTGTGCGACTCTCGTCGAGGAGGTTCCGGGCGGCTGAGCCTTCCCTCACGGTCTGCTCGTACCATTCGGGAAGGGTGTGCCCGAAGACCTCCTTGGAGGCCATCCGGAGCTGGAACTCTGCGTCCTTCTCCGGGGACCAGGTCACGGGCAGTGGGTTGTAGGAGATGGGGTAGCTCCATACCGACACTGCTCGAAGGCGCCCCTGCCGTCTTTCTGCGTACTCCTTCGCGAATGCGAGTGCAGAGACAGAAGGTCGCGAGCCGTCGATACCGACGACGATGAGAGGGTGAGTGCTTTCGGTGATGTCCATGCCTTCACTGTGCCCTTCCTGTGGATCGTGACGTAGAGTCGAAAGTCCCCGCGACGGAGTCATTTCAAGGATCTGCTCAGGGCGTGGTCGGGCCGGCCCTCGATCGACATCGGCATCCCGCCGAGTCCGATCGCGCTGACGGAGTGAGTACCGATGGTTCGTTGCTGCACGGTGGTGCCTTTCGATCTGGGTTGGTGGCATCGTGGAGGTTCTGCGTGAAACTGCTCACGGCACGGGCGGGCTCAGAAGGCGGAGCGCCAGGGTTGGGCAGAGGGCGACAGCGTCGAGTGCCGCCTCTTCGTCGTGAGGGGCGATCGGCACGTTGCTGCGGGACCGGGGTGCCGTGCCTGTCGCGATCGGGTACCCCCAGTCGTCTCGGGAGAGCACGCCGGAGAGAAGCTCTGTGCAGAGGCCCCGCCCGTCGCACCGGGTCCAGTCGATGTGCAGGCGTGGTCGGGTGTCGGTTTCGCTCATGATGCTCGATTCGTCGTTCGACCGGCAATACACTGCCCGGACTGATGCCGCTGCAGGTCCGCCGAGAACACCGACAGAGCGCTGAGCACGAGCCGGGACGTGCCGTCTGGGTGGTGGCACGACCCGCGCCCGACGACCGATTTGGTCAACCGCTGCAGCTCGGTGACGGCGCGACGAGAGGCGCGGCCCCGGGCGACCTGCACGAACAGGTCGGCGATGGCGGGGAGCCCGAACATGCACGGCCCGCACTGCCCGGCGGACTGCGAGGCGAGGTACTCGACGATCTCGGCCGTCGCCACGATTCCGCACCGCTTCGAGCCGAGAACGAACAGGATGCCCGCCCCGGGTTGCGCGCCGAGCCCTGAGAGTCCGGCATCCGAAAGTCTCAAATCGAGCTGCTCGGCAGGAACCCATGCACCGTGGTAACCGCTCACGAGAACTGCTGACACGTCGGCAGGGACGGTTCCGCAGGCGGCGAGGATCTCCCGGACGCTTGTGTCGCCCGCCACCTCCAGAACCTGTTCGTTCTGCACATCTCCTGAGACGGTGACGAGCCGAGTGCCCGGGTCGCGGTCGGAACCCACTCCGCCGAACCAGCGGGCTCCGAAACGCGCGATCAGCGCAACGTGGGCCAGCGTCTCGACGTTCTGCACGAGCGTGGGCCGCTTCTTCACGCCGGATTCGCTCAGGCGCACGATCCGGTCTGTGGGCAGCGCCACCCCGTTCTCGATCGCGTTCGCCACCGCGCTCGCCTCGCCGGAGATGAACGTCTCGGGGGCCTCGCGCAGCAGGATGTGCCGGGCATCCGCTCGCTCATCGAGAGCCGCCCTCACGAACGGGAGTGAGCCCGCCGTCGTGTAGAGGTAGACCTTCGACGCGGAGACCACCGCAGCCATCACCAGCAGGCCGTCGATGACGAGGTGCGGGGCGTTCTGCAGCAGGGTCTCGTCCTTCAGGCTGCGGGGTTCACCCTCTGCTCCGTTCGCGATGACGACGGCGGAGCCGCGCCACGGGCTCGCCGCCCGTGCGGCCTCGGTGGCAGCGAGCTTCCGCCACGCGGGAAACCCGGCACCGCCGCGCCCGGTGAGACCGGAGGCCTCGAGGGTCGTGATGAAAGGTGTGCCGATTCGGGCGAGGGGCAGTGGGCCGAATGTCGCCGCATGCTGGCGGTACCCGGCATGGGTGCCGGCTACGAACAGTCGGTTCACACCGGCCGGGGGCACGATCACGGAAGCGAGATTCGGTGTGGGTTCGGCGAGGGTCATGTCAGTCGTCCCTGTCGGAGCCGGGTGGATTCGATGAAGCGCGCGGAGAGACGCCAGAGGAGACAGGCGCCGACGAGCACCACCGACACCCCGGCGACAAGCAGGAACCAGCCGCTCAGACCGTCGGTCCCATTGCCGATCGAATGGGCGAGCGCAATCGGCCACATGGCGTACGCGAACCAGTGCACGAACCGGAACACCCGCACGCCGACACGCCGGCGCAACAGGCTCGTGGCCACAATCGCGACGAGGAGGTCGACGGCGACGGTGCCCAGACCCTGCCAGAACGGCTTGAACGACCCGAGGAATGGAACCAGAACGTCGACCACATTCAGGTGCGCGTAGGAGTCCAGAAGCAGAGATCCGATGTGCAGCACCAGGAAGACGCAACCGATCAGAGTGATGTTCCGGTGCACGAGCACGATCGAGAACCGCGGCAGGCCCGGGAGGGGGCGTCCCGACCGGGTCACGATGCCGAGCATGACAGTCAGCGTGAAGAGCACCAGAGCGACGATGCCGGAGACCCGGCCGAAGGCCCAGAGCGCCTCATCCACGTGCGGCCTCCCCCGTCGTTCCGGCGAGACCGGCACCGAGACCGGCACCGAGACCGGCACCGACGGTGACGGTCTCTGGCGTGGGCCAGGCCGGGGTGACGGTGATCCGATCGAACCGGTCGACGAGCCGCGCCGCGACACCGTCGCCGGCGAGCCACTCAACCGCCGCCAGCCCGCGAACCATCGCCGCGGTGCTGAGGGCATTCGCCCGGCTGCAGCTGTCTGCGGCCACCGTGACGGTCTTCCAGATGGCCCCGACCGGCGTTCCGAAGCGCGGGTCGAGGATGTGGTGCATCGGCTTGCCCCCGCGCATCCAGCGTCGCTTCTGCGTGCTGGATGTCGCGAGCCCCGAGCCTGCCGAGAGGGTGACCTGTTGGGAAGGGTCGCCGGGCAGATCTTCGACAAGTACCTGCCAGCCACCCTCCGGAGCGATGCCGGCTGTGGCGATGTCGCCGCCGAGGCTGACGAGAACGCCTGTACCCAAGACGTCGGCCACCCGCTTCGCGGCACGGTCGGCGGTCAGCGCCTTCGCCGTGGCGCCGAGGTCCAGCCGGAGTTCGTCGGGCACGGTCAGGACGTCGTCTGCGAGGGCGATCCGCTTCCAACCGGGTACACGCGTCGCAACGGATGTCGCGGGCAACGGCACCCCGTCGTCGCCGTCCTTGACGGGAGCGGTGAGCAGAGGAAAGTCCCGGTCGTAGCCAAGGCCGATGAGGTCGTTGCCGAGCGTGGGGTCGACGTCACCACCCGTCAGACGCGCCGCGGTCAGGCTCTCGCCGACAAGCTCGGCGAGCAGCGGGCTGACACGCCGGCCACCGGACAGGGTGCCCAGCAGGAGGCTGAGCTCGGAATCCTCGCGGAACCGGCTGCACGCCTCGTCGACCTCCTCGATGAACCCGGCGACCAGGCGGGCGGCCTCGTCTGTGACTCCGATCCGTCGTGACGACCGTGACCTCGGTGCTCCAGGCGCGCCAGGTCCGTGCAGCAGTCGGCATCAGGAACCCGACGAGGTGGCGTGGGACTTCGACTGTGGCTGGCTGGGCTGCACGGGTGCGGTCTGCTGGGTCGGCGCGGTTTGCTGTTGCTGCGGTGCGGTCTGCTGCGTCTGCTGCTGCTGCTGCGGCTGCTGCTGTGTCGTCGTCGGCTGCGTCGTGGTCGACGATGTCGTCGTGTCGGCAGAAGCTTTCGATGCCTGAGTCTGGTTGAGCAGGGCGACACCCGCCAGCCCTGTCGTGATCAGGCCACCCAGGCCGATGACGGTGGTGACGGCTGCTGCGGCACGTTTGCCGGCGCTCCGTGTGTTCATTAATGCACTCCTTCTGAAGTCATAGTCTGTGACCGTCTTCTTCTACGCTGTCGAACCTTTCTTCGAAGTTTCTTAGTCGTTCGGAAAGACTTCAGCCGACTTTCAGAAACCTCACCGATGCGCGCCGCTGGGGCGCGATGAACACCAGCGCAGGAAATGTGATGAGCGCGAGGGCAATATGCATCAGCATCAGGATGAAGACGGCTCCAGCAGGCTGGCCCTTCCACAGGATCCAGACATCCGGAGCGAAACCCACGACGGTCACGATCACGGCAAGCCAGAAGTACAGCCACCGTGCGTGGGTGCTCAACAGGGTGACGAGCGGCCAGGCCACGGAAGCCAGCACGACGCCGATGATCGTCAGCTTTCCGTAGTCTGCAAATCCGTAGTGTTCGTAACCCTTCGTGGCGGGAAAGAGCACCACTCCGAGTTGGGCAAGGCCTGCGCAGGCCAGAAGCGATCCTCCGACAGCGACGACTGTCGCGACGACGAAGCGGAGGAGGGATGGCTGGGCCCGGCCGAGAGGCATGTCGAGGCGATTCATCATAGTGACGGCAACCTTACGTTCGGGAACGGGCACCGCCGACGCCCGAGGGGATGATCTTCCGCGTCATCCGAGAGGATGGCGCGCCGGACGGACGCGTGGTGCCGGCTCTTCTCCCCCGGCACCACGTACGCCTCACACTGTCGGTGTTGCAGCCCGGAGCCCATCGGCGACCTTCTGGCCGAGTCCGGCATCCACCAGGGTCCAGTACTCGATGACCCGCTGCTGCATCTCCGGGGTCACTCCGTCGCTGGCGTGGCCGACGATGTTGGCAGCGAGATGCTCCCGGTCGGTGTCGTCCATCACGTCGCGGTAGAGCGATCCGGCCTGGCCGAAGTCGTCGTCTTCGGCGTGCTTCTCGTACGCGTACCGGCCGAGCTCACCCGACTCCGCCCACCACGTCAGGTCAGCACCGCGCTCGGGGTCGGCGACGGGGCCGCCGAACGAGTTCGGAGCGTACACGGGCTGAGCCCCCGAGTGCCGGTAGGCCATGGCGCCGTCTTTGTTGTAGGTGTGCACCTCGGCCTTCGGTGCGTTGATGGGGAGCTGCTGGTAGTTCGTACCGATGCGGTGCAGGTGGGTGTCGTGGTACGAGAACACCCGGCCCATGAGCATCCGGTCGGGGCTCAGACCGACTCCCGGTACCAGGTTGGCCGGCGAGAAGCTGGACTGTTCGACTTCGGCGAAGAAGTTCTCCGGGTTCCGGTCGAGCACCATGCGGCCCACCTGCACGGGCGGGTAGTCCTCGTGCGGCCACACCTTCGTGAGGTCGAACGGGTTGAACCGGTATGCGGCCGCGTCCGCGAACGGCATCACCTGCATCTCGAGGCGCCACGACGGATTCTCGCCACGATCGATCGCCGCACGGAGGTCGCGGCGGTGGTAGTCGGGGTCTTTCGCCGTCATGGCCTTCGCGTCAGCATCCGCGAAGTTCTCGGTTCCCTGCTCTGACTTGAAGTGCCACTTCACCCAGAACTTCTCACCGGCCGCGTTGATCGTCGAGTAGGTGTGGCTGCTGTATCCGTTCATGGTGCGGAGCGACTTCGGCGTGCCCCGGTCGGACATCAGGATGGTGACCTGGTGTGCGCTCTCGGGCGACAGGGTCCAGAAGTCCCACTGCATGTTGTTGTCGCGGAGCCCGGTGTCGGGCAGGCGCTTCTGGGAGTGGATGAAGTCCTGGAACTTCGACGGGTCACGCACGAAGAACACGGGGGTGTTGTTGCCCACCATGTCGAAGTTGCCCTCCTCCGTGTAGAACTTCAGGGCGAATCCGCGCGGGTCACGCACGGTGTCGGCGTAGCCCTGCTCGCCGGCGACGGTGGAGAACCGGGCGAACATCTCTGTGCGCTTGCCGACCTCGCCGAGGAACGCGGCCTTCGTGAACCACGACACGTCGTCGGTGACCTCGAAGTAGCCGTGGGCGCCGGTGCCCTTGGCGTGCACGACCCGCTCGGGTGTGCGTTCCCGGTTGAACTGCTGCATCTTCTGCACCACATACGCGTCGTGGAGCGCAATCGGCCCGGCCGGCCCGACGGTGAGGGAGAATTCGTCGCTTGAGGCGGAAATCCCCGAGTCCGTCGTGGTGGTGGGCGGTGTTTGTGGATCAGTCATGGTCTTCTCCGATCGGACAGCAACGGCAGGTGCCGTGTGTGGCCACGCTAAGCACACGATCCGGGGAAAGATAGATCGGGCAGCCTACCCTTCCCGCACTCTCCCAGCCCGTACACAGCCTCGATGATGCGCAATCCATCAATCCCTGGGCATCGGTGCAGGTGAAGTGGAGGTAGTCATCGTGCTCCTGGCTTCTGGTTCGGGGCCGGGAGCTCTCGGACGCATTGCCGTCACAACGAAGTCTGTCGCTGGAGGGGACCGGAATATTCGAATCTGCACAGACTGCGAGTGCACACCGGCGCAGGCAGCCGGGTTGACACCGGGGCCGTGTCTGCGCTCAAGATGACTGACCACGCGGAGCCCTCCGGCTCCGCCCCGATCGAACAGGGAATCATCCATGCCTCTCATCCGCATCGACCTCGTCGAAGGTCGCTCCAATGGCCAGATCACTGCCATCGCCGACAACATCCAGAAGACTTTGGTCGACGTCTACGCCTTGCCTGAACGGGATCGGTTCCAGATCATCACCGAACACCCCGCCAACCGGATGATCGCTCTCGATGTCGGTCTCGGTATCGAACGGACGGCCCAGGTTGTGATCATCCAGATCTTCACCCAGGCCGGCCGCAGCACCGAGGACAAGCAGGCCTTCTTCCAGGCCCTTGCAGCCAACCTCGGAGCCGTCGGCGTCAACGGAGAAGACCTGATCGTCGGCTTCGTCGAGAACTCCCCCGCCGACTGGTCCTTCGGATTCGGGCGAGCCCAGTACATCACGGGGGAACTCGAGAAGCCCGGTGACTGACACCAGCCATCGACACCAGAACCGCTGACACGAAGCCGAGCGAGCCTCGTTCCTCCTCTCATTTAGGCAAGGCTTTCCACGCTGGAAACGGAGACGGCATGGTGCCTATGGTGTTCGCATGACCTCCTCAACCGTCGATTCGGCCTTCGCCGGACAACCCGACGAGCCCCATGCCAGCAGTCTCGCCGGTCGCCTGAATTGGCTGCGTGCCGGTGTGCTCGGCGCCAACGATGGCATCGTGTCCGTCGCAGCCATCGTGGTCGGCGTCGCCGGAACCGGGTCCCCGACCTCCGCCATCCTCGCCGCGGGCTCTGCTGCTCTCATCGGGGGCGCGATCTCCATGGCGCTTGGCGAATACGTCTCCGTCAGCAGCCAGCGAGATAGCCAACGTGCCCTCATCGAGAAAGAACGCCTCGAACTTCAGACAGACCCCGCAGGTGAACTCATCGAGCTAGCCGGCCTCTACCAGGCCCGAGGACTCACCGCCGAAACTGCTCTCCAAGTCGCGACTGAACTCACCGACCGTGACGCGTTGCGGGCGCACCTCGCTATGGAATTGAACATCGACGAGAACGACATCGCCAGCCCTTGGCACGCCGCCGGGGCCTCAGCCCTCGCCTTCCTCATCGGCGGAATACTTCCTGTCCTCGCGATCCTCCTCCCGCCCGAAACCATCCGCGTTCCCGTCACATTCACAGTTATCACCATCGCCCTTGCGATCACGGGCGTCGTCGGTGCACGGCTCGGCGGCAGCCCTGTTGCGCGCGCGACGATGAGGGTGGTCGTCGGTGGCGCGCTCGCCCTGGCTGCGACCTTCATCATCGGAACCCTCCTCGGCACCAGCGGCGTGGTGTAACAAGCTGACGGGCGGAGAAGAATCTGCGACCTGAAGATCACTCGCTTCGGGACCTTTGCCCCTGGGAGGAGCGTCAGCCAATCAGGAGGATGGACGAGAACCCTCTTCAGGAAAGCGCTAGTGCCCGGCTGAGGCCGAAGGAGGTGGCTCGATGGGTGCCCTGACATATGGCGGGGGAAACTCCGCTATCTCTTTCGATGACCGCAGCCTCCTTCATTTGCAGATCGTCATCACCTCGAAACTACGTCACGGTGAGGGCTTCCTCGTCTCCTGGATGGATTCCCCTGGAGTCGGCAGTGGCCGAAGCTCCATCTGGGTCAGCACGGCGAGTACCCTTCTTTACCGGTTTCACGGCACCCAAACCCATTCCGTCAACCGCACCTGGATAAGAGTCCTGATGGACTCGGCCAACAGCGCGAACGGTCTGGTTTTCACATCGGAGCCCGTTGACGCAACTGTTCCTTGATCCGGTCGAAGACAGGCTTAGCTACGGGCATCCGTTCGACGCCCCTTTCGCCGCTATGTGCGGTCGGCCATCATCCGGAGCAGCTCGGCGATGTCGATCGGTTCGGTCGGGCACAGATCGATGTTGGCCGGAAGATCACGAGACAGGTACGCCTGCGGTTCAACCCGGTTGGCGCCGCAGCTTGCGGACGAGTTGGGCATGAAGACACCTTTCAATCGTGATGGGGTGGGGAGACACATCAAGTAGACGCAGGAACCCACCCGACCGGCAGGGCCGAAAGTCCCCCCACCCGAACCGACGTCCGCCGCCATCGGCGGGACTAAAGCCTCCGGGCCGTCTGGGCCTGCCAACCGCTTCGGCGCTCGTGATCGGCTCCGTGATCGGTATGGGCGTGTTCGGGATCCCCGCAGCACTGGCCATGTTCGGGCCCATCAGTTTGGTCGCATTCGTGCTGGTGACAGTCGGTGCGTTGGCACTTGCGGTGGTGTTCGGACGACTCGCCGCTGCGGGGACATGGTCGCTGAATCCCAGGGCCCGATCGGGCTGTGGCTGCAACGTGCCCTCCCCCGCCCCCGTCGACATCATCGAACACGGCGTCATCAGCAACCTGCTCAGCGCCGGGGTGACCGTGATCGGGGCCGGCGGCGGCGGTGTACCCGTCGTCAGAACTCGCGGCCAGCTCATCAGGGTGAGCGCCGTCATCGACAAGGACAGTGTCGCCGCGCTCCTCGCGATGAACCTCACAGCCGATCGTCTCATCATCCTCTCCGATGTCAGCGCTGTGATGACGCCAGACTCGATGGGACCAAAGGTGAGGGCGGGCATCCCCTCCTGTCTGTTCGGTGGGACCTTCGACTCTGCCGGTTCTCCGCGCGTCCGACACAGTGGTGTGCATGAGGATACGACGACAGCGTGGCAGGAAGATCGTGCTCATCAGTGTGGCGTCACTGGTCGGCGGTTTGGGTGTCGCACTCGTTGTCGTTCTGGCGGTCGGCGGTCTCTTCGTGCCAGCGAACTACCTCCAGCCCTGGAACAAGGAGTACGCAGGGCACTTCCCTGACCCTCGGATGCACGTCGCAGCGCAGGCACTGCTGGCGCCGAGCAGCCACAACATGCAGCCGTGGACCATCCGACTCGACCCGGCGGACCCCGCCGTGCTCTACCTGTACGCCGACCCCTCCCGGCTGACACCCGCCGTCGACCCGGAGGATCGCCAGACGATGCTCTCACAGGGCACCTTCCTGTCGTACCTGCGCGTCTCGGCCCTTCATCTGGGATACAGCAGTGACTTCATCCTGTTTCCGCAGGGGGCGTACGACGAGACAGATCTCGCCGGAAGCATGCGCGCCGTCCCCGTTGCGAAGATCACCCTGACGAAATCCCTGTCGACCGAGTCGACTGACTACGGTTCGCTCTTCCTGTCAGACACCAACCGAAGCCCGTACACCCCAGCCCCCGTCACAAAGGATCAGTCAGCAGCACTCACCCGGCTCGCCACCGGCTCAGGGGCGACCCTGAAGATCTTCGACCAGCCAAAAGATCTTGCGGCGTTCGCAGCGTTCGGTACCGAAGGAACCCTCATCGAGACGCAGTACGAGGCGGCGACTACAGAGTTCGACAGGTTGTTCTACGCCACCGAATCAGCCAAGAACGAGGCGCGATCGGGTTTCGCCGTCGAAGGGCAGGGAACCAGCGGTTTCATGAAATACCTGCTCCAGGGCATGATCACGATCGACCCTGCACTGAACGATGATGCGACTGGCGCCAAGCGGTCGATCGACTCGACAGCGGCGGCCGTGGCACACACACCGAACTACGCCCTCATCAGCACGGCTGGCAATACTCGCACCGAGCAGGTTTCGGCGGGCATCCTGTACGGCGATTTCTCGCTCCGGGCTCGCACGCTGGGGCTGGTGATGCAGCCCCTCAGCCAGGTGCTTCAGGAGTACCCGTCGATGTCGGCACCGTACGACGCGATCCGGGCGGAGTACGCACCCGACGGGCAGACGATCCAGATGATGGTGAGACTCGGCACCAGCACGACCGAATACCCGCAGACCATGCGGCGAGACGTCGACAGTCTCCTCGGCTGAACTCCAAGCACAGAGCTAGGTTGCGCTTGGTGGCCCGATGACGATGGTCGGTGCCGGCAGGCTGGCGAGAACACCGTGGCTTGTCGAACCGAGCAGGAGTCGGCGGATGCCGTGCTCTTGGCGGCTGCCGATGACGAGAAGCGACGCGGATCGCGCTTCGGCCAGAAGCGCCTGTACCGTGTCTGCGTGGCGGAGCACACCGGTCACCGTCAGCGAGGGATACGCGAGACGTATGCCGTCGGTCGCTGCGTTCAGCACAGCTCCGTTCCGAAGTACCAGTTCGTTGTGCGTACGCGAGTCGATGAACGTTTCCTGCCAGATGGGAGGTTCACTCCACACGGAGACGACTCGTAGGTCAAGGCCGAGAAGTGATGCCTCGGACGCCGCGAACAGTGCGGCCCGCGTGGCAGTTTCCGAGCCGTCGACGGCAGCCATGACCCCGTGCCGGACCTGTTCGTCCGGTGCTGGAATCACGGCGACCGGCCCGTAGGCGGTGCTGGCAAGGGTGATGCCGAGCGAATTTCGTGCATGCGACAGTTCGGACGCTGCCGGGGCGCCGAAGACGAGAACCGTCTGAGGGCCGCTGAGACGGAGGATCTCGTCGTGCACATCACCGTTGGAGACGTGCACGGTGACGCTGAGCGTCTTGACCTGATACCGAACGTGTTCCGCGGTCGTTTCAAGCAGTTCGGTGGCCGCATCAACCTCGGCCTGCGTGGCGGGATGAGCGTCGTCGTTTGTCTGTGGGTCGATGACGTGCGCCAGGGTCAACGTGCGGTCGTGCCGGCGCGCATATTCGACAGCCCACGCGGTGGCGGTAGCTCCGGCTCCTCGCTCGCTTATGCAGAGTACCGTGCGGCGCCCCACGGCGTTCGGTCTCGCGGCAGGGACGGCCGCTTCGACGGGCGCGGGTGGTGAGACGGTATCCATCATGTGGCTCCTCAGGTGGGACGGCGGACACGGAGGTCCGTCAGGCGGCTCTTGTGTGTTCCGGCTTATGGGTTGGTTGTGACGATGGCAGTTGGTGCAGTGAGGTTCAGGAGTACATCGTGCACGGTGTGTCCGAGTACGCGGCTTGATGCCCCGTCTTCCCGGCTCTGCCCCAGTACCAGGAGAAGCGCGGAGGTGGATGCTTCAATGAGGCCCTCCGCCGTCGGTCGGCGGATGCTCCGCATCCTGGTGGTGAGGGCTGGCTCCGTTGTGCGCACGATGGTTTCCGCCGCCGAGAGGATCTTGTCGGACCGCAACGATTCGAGCATCGACCTTTTCGCGTGTGCGGAGAACATTTCGTCAGCTATATCGGGCAGGGTCCAACAGTGCACGATCGTCATTTTGCTGCCCATGGAGACTGCTTCGCGGGCCGCGAAGACAAGAGCTGCCCGGTCGAGTTCAGACGTTGTCACACCGACGACGATGCCGGCGTGCGCATTTCGCCCTGACCTGGAGGGTACGAAAACGACAGCGCAGTGGGCTGATGCGGCGAGCTGGATGAATCTGGAGACGAAGACCCGCCCCCGTACGAATCCTGTTTTGTGCGTTCCCATCACAATTGTGGAGGCACCTGATGTGCACTCGATCAGTTCGTTGAGCGCGTCACCGACCCGCAGCTCGGTCGAAACCGTCACGTGGGGTGAGGCGAGGCGTGCGACAGCAGCATGTTCAGCGAGACGTGCTGATGCAACCGCTGTGGTCTTCCTGTTCTCGGAATCGGCGATCGTCATTACATGGGTGAGCACCACTTCGCCGCGGTCTGCGCCACCGTGATCAAGCGCCCACGACGTCGCGGCTCGGCTGGGCCCTGATTCGCTGATGCCGACGATGATGTTGCCGTTCATGATCACTTTTCTTTCACGACACGCCTGATGGTGCGCTTGCTCCCTTCCAGCTTGAACGCTGACGATCACCATTTGGAGAGTCTTTGGTCCTGATCTTCCCCCGCAGAGACAACGGAGGCGCAGTACACTCGCACCACCGGGGTCGCTGTCTCCAGTACGGCGCCTTGGGGGTGCTTTCCCCGATGGCGGCCTGGAACAGTTCATCAACGTCGGCATGACACCAGGAGACATCCAGACGAGAGGCCACCTCCCGGAGGGTCACGGGCCCGGCGCACTGATCGATGACCCGCGGCCCATCCGGCTGAAGCGGCTCTCAGACGACGCTCGTACTTCCGGTTTCCCGGCCGGGCACCCGCCGATGGGCAGCTTCCTGGGTGTCCCGGTGCGGGTCGCGGTCGTCGCGGCGTCGCCAGCGCTGGTCAGCTGCGTCGGCGGAGATCACCTCGGCGCTGCTCCCGTTCGTACCGGGCGAGCTTGAGCTGGCAGAGCGTCGCAGGCGGGCTTCGGTCACAGGTTCGTTCACCGTCGAGTCCGTTCCTGGTCGAACCATGTGCAATTGCCGGATGGGAACGGCGTCGACCTCTGCCGTGACCTGCGGTCGGAGCATCCGGAACTCCGCTGCTGACGGCATTCGACGACGATAATGTCATCGCCGGAGCCGCCGGATATGTATATGAGAGATATCCGTGGAAGTGGTCTGGTCGATTCGATCCGGGCTGTGGCGGCCTGGCGGGTTCTGCCGAGAAGACGGTGAAGAACTCTGTCTCCGGCCTGCTCAGCGAGGGCGGGCTGCAACGGCGGACCCAGGCGGCGGTCTTCGACCTCGAGACCCGGTCCCGGGAGCTTCGAGAGGGGCGAGCGTCGCCTGTGAATGGTTCGCCGAGAGCAGACCCTCAGAGAAGTACCGGGACGTTTTCGAATCGACTGTAGAACGAGATCAGGGCTCTCCTGTTGCTTGTAGCGTCTGATCTGACCCAGGGCTGGTCATTCAGGAAAGAATGATCTGGGGTGAGGATGACGATTGCCGTCTCGGGTCCGCGGCCGCCCCACCCTGTCTGCTCGCTCAGCACCCTGAAAACGCCGGTAGGCAGCGCCTGACGCAGGGCCTCGATCATCGCGGCCAGAGCGGGCTCGGGCTGCTCGAACAGGGCGAGCTCGACGCAGTTGCGGGCGGCCAACGCAGCCGCCACGTTCTCGACCACCGTTCGGGGGTCGCAGGACGGTGCGCTGACGATCAGGGCGGTGCCGACTGGGCGAGGGGTGCTGATCACCAGCTGGCCGAGGATGACTGCGGTGCTGCTCTCCCCGAGTTCGGTGGAGGTGTGCGCGAAGCTCTCGAACTCGGCTGCGGCCGTATCGCCATGCAGATTCGTCAGGAGCAGCGAGGCAATCCGCCGAAACGTCGCCTTGAGGTGACTGGCTGAAGTCTGTCGCCACATTGCTTCTGCGTCCTCCACCTGCGGGAAGAGGGCAGGGAAGGGTGTGACCGGTCGGGGCAGGCTGGTTTGTTTACGGAGCCGGGTCTCACGCATTGGTCGGAGGTTCGTTGCAGTTGCCATGAAAATGTCCCTCAGTGTCACGTTCAGATAAGAATTGGAATGTGCAATGCCCGGTCAGGCGTGCGGGATACCGGCAGTGAGACCACCGTCGATGACGAACTCGGAGCCGGTCGAATAGCCCGACTCGTCGCTGGCGAGGAAGAGCACCAGGTGGGACACCTCGACCGGGTCGGCGGCCCGACCGAGTGGGATCTGCAGTTGCGAGGCAGCTATCCCGGCCGTCATCGGTGTGGTGATGAAACCGGGGTGGATGGAGTTCACCCGAACGCCGGAAGCGCCGACCTCGACGGCCACGGACTTGGTGAGGCCACGGAGAGCGAATTTCGTGGCGACGTAGGCGTGCAACCCCGGGCTGCCACGAAGTCCCTCGACGGAGGAGATGTTGATGATCGAACCGCTCTTCTGCTCTACGAGGCTGGGGATCACGGCCTGGATGCCGAGGAACGCTCCCGTCAGGTTGATGTCGATCGTCTTCTGCCACTGCGTGAGGGGAAAGTCGGTGATCGGGGCTCCGTTGGCGATGCCGGCGTTGTTCACGAGAACATCGATCCGCCCGAATCGGGTGAGGGTCGTTGTCACTGCAGCAGCCCACTCCGCTGGGTCGGTGACATCGAGGTGAACGTACTCCGCGTGCTGGCCGAGCTCCGAAGCGAGTGCCTGGCCTTCATCGTCGAGGAGATCGCCGATCACAACGGAAGCGCCTTCGCTGACGAGCAGTCGTGCGTGCGCGGCACCCATGCCGCGGGCGCCTCCGCTAATGAGGGCGACTTTTCCTGAGACACGATCCATGACTGACCCCTGCGTTTCTGGCGACGCTCTGCCGACAACGACCATGATGACAATTCCCGCGACGAGGCTGACAGGGCCGTTGGTCCCGTCCTGGTCGCTCCTTCGGCGAGGCGGCACGCACGGGTGACTTTGTGCCCTACCTCCAGCAGCACGCAGGGCGAAGACTCAACACATGACAAAGACACTCCAGAATGCGGAAGCCCCCGAATCCGTGCGTGCCGTCTCGCCAGCCGGACAGACGGCGGCTATGAGCGTCCGGATTGGGGCACGAATTCTCGTCGCAATCGACGGGTCCGATCAGAGCATCGATGCTCTTCGGCGTGCCGTCCGCCTCGCGGGTTCCCTGAATGCGCCCGTCCACGGCGTGATCGTCTGGCGTCCCCCGGTTTCGTTCGGCGGTCTCGCCGACTACGAAGGAGCACCAGAAACAGACGCAGCCAGCTCGATGGAGCATGTCGTTACCGCCGTCTTCGGCAACACGACCCCGGAATGGTTCACGCAGTCCGTGATTGAGGGCGTTCCCGCGCATGTACTGGTAGCCCAAAGTGTGGGCTCGCAGATGCTCATCGTCGGCCATCACGGCAACGGCGGCCTGGCCGATCTGCCCTTGGGTTCCGTGAGCGCCGCATGCGCGCTCCGTGCGCACTGCCCGGTGCTGATCATGCACGACGTGCGTTCGGCTGGGGCAGCGGAATTCAGCTGACACGATGACCGACCAGCAGCCCTACACGATCGTGCGAGACCACGGCGCCTTCGAGGTGCGCCGATATCCCGGGCACGTGCTCGTCGAAGTCGAGACAGCAGGCACTTTCGAAACGGCCGGCAATCGCGCTTTCGGCCAACTCTTCAGCTATCTGAGGGGCGCGAACCAATCGCGGCAGACGCTGGCCATGACGGCGCCGGTGCTGTCATCTGGCCTGCCGACACGGATCGCGATGACAGCACCAATCGTGCACCAAGCAGCGAATGCGGGGCCGGGTGCGACCGGGATGCGGCTCGCTTTCGTTTTACCGGAGGGTTTCACGCCTGAGACGGCCCCGCACCCGACGAATCCGAACGTGCACCTTCGGGCTGTCGCCCCGTGCGTTGCCGCAGCTCTGCGTTTCAGCGGTCGCTGGAGCACAGCCAACTACGACCAGCACCTCAGAAGATTGCGGTCAGCGCTCAAAACGGAGGGCCTGACAGCGGTCGGTGAGCCCCGATTCGCGCAATTCGATCCCCCATTCCTGCCGTGGTTCCTGCGTCACAACGAAGTAGTACTCGACATCAAGGCCTGAGGCGTGCCTCCGATCCGCGTCTGACGACGGAAGCATCATGGCAACGATGAAAGTATGGGCAACAGACGCACGGAAGCACATCATCACGTTGGAAGAGCGGGCTATACCTGATCCAGCGCCCACCGAAGTGCTCGTCGCTGTGCTTGCGTGCGGGGTCTGCCGGTCATCAGGTCGTCGGACGGGTGACCGCGATTGGCTCAGCCGTGCAGTCGTTACGCGCCGGCGACATCGTGGGAGCTGCGTGGCTGCGCAACACGTGCGGTGTCTGTGCCTGGTGTCGCACCGGCCGGGAGAACCTGTGCCCGACAGCGGAATTCACGGGCTGGGGGTGGCACACTGGGAATCTACGGCTTCGGTTCGAGCGCCCACCTCACGGCACAGATGGCTGTCGCGAACGGAATTCAGGTGTATGCGGTGACCCGCGGTGAAGCAAACCGTGACCTCGTCAGCCAGGCTCTTGCCGCGACGACCCGTGGAGGCACCGTCGTCATCGCGGGCATCCATCTGTCTGAAATTCCGACGCTCAACTACGAGAACAGCCTCTTCTATGAACGAGACCTCCGGACGGTGACCGCCAACACTCGCGCAGACGGAATGGCGTTCCTCCGAATCGCGCGTAACCTCGCCCTCTCTCCCCATATCACCACGTACCCGTTCGGCGCCGTCGACGTGGCGCTTGACGACCTTCGAAGGGGCAGAGCGTCAGGGTCGCTCGTCATCACCGTCAGCGAGTGAGTCCGGCCCGCCTGTCGGGCGAGCCGGACTGGTCATCGTCAGACGAAGAAGCCGAGCGGTTCGGGGTCGTGGTTGTCGAGCACGTTCTTCACCTCTTGATAGTTGCGGAGGGTCTGCTGGTCGGTCTCCCGGCCATACCCCGACTGCTTGTACCCGCCGAAACCCGCACCGGCCGGGTACTGGTGGTAGGTGTTCACCCAGACCCGGCCGGCACGGATGTCCTGGCTGGCCTTGAAGGTGATGTCGGTGTCGCGGCTCCAGACGCCTGATCCGAGCCCGTAGATGGTGTCGTTGGCGATCTGGATGGCGTCGTCGTAGTCCGCGAACGGGGCGACGGTGACGACGGGGCCGAAGATCTCCTCCTGGAAGACGCGCATGCTGTTCGAACCCTGGAACACGGTCGGTTCGATGAAGTAGCCGCCGGCCAGGTCGCCGCCGAGTTCGGCCCTGGCGCCGCCGGCAAGAACTCTGCAGCCCTCCTCGGGCCCGAGGGTGAGGTAGCCCGAGATCTTCTCGAGCTGGTCCGCGCTGTTCTGCGGCCCCATCTCCGTTTCGGTGTCCAGCGGGTCTCCGACCCTGATTCTCTTTACACGCGACACGGCGTCGTCGAGGAACCCGTTCGTCATGAGGTCTTCCTGTAGCAGCGCCCGGGAGGGGCAGGAGCAGATCTCGCCCTTGTTCAGCGCGAACATCGTGAAACCCTCGATGGCTTTGCGGTAGTAGTCGTCGTGTTCGCGGGCGACGTCGTCGAAGAACAGGTTCGGCGACTTTCCGCCGAGCTCCATTGTCGAGGGGATGATGTTCTTGATCGCGTACTGCATGATCTGCCGGCCCGTCGCAGTCGACCCGGTGAACGCGACCTTGCCGACGCCTTCGTGTTCGACGAGGTGCTGGCCGAGCTTCGAACCGCTGCCGTTCACCACATTGATCGTGCCCGGTGGCAGCAGGTCTTCGATGAGTTCCATGACATACAGGATCGAGATCGGTGTGGCGCTCGCGGGCTTCAAGACCACGGTGTTGCCGGCGGCAAGGGCGGGGGCGAGTTTCCAGGCCGCCATCAGGATGGGGAAGTTCCAGGGGATGATCTGGGCCACCACGCCGATCGGCTCGTAGAAGTGGTACGAGACGAGGTTGTTCGTGAGCTTCTTGATCGTTCCTTCCTGGGTGCGGATGGCGGCGGCGAAGTACCGGAAGTGGTCGATGGCCAGCGGGATGTCGGCGCCGAGGGTCTCCCGCACGGGTTTGCCGTTCTCCCACGACTCCATCACCGCGATGTCCTCGAGGTGCTGCTCGAGCCGGTCGGCGATCGCGTTCAGAACGGCGGCGCGTTCGGCTGTCGTTGTCACCGACCAGGTGCTGAAGGCACGCTGGGCCGACCAGACGGCGAGGTCGACATCGGCGATGCCCGAGTGGGCGTATTCCGCGATCGGCAGCCCGGTCGCAGGCGCGAGGTCCTCGGCGTACTCGCCGTTGATCGGTTTGACCCAGTCGCCGCCGATGAAGTTCTCGTACCGGCTCTTCAGCGGAACGAGGCTCCCGGCGGTGCCGGGCCGGGTGTACACGGTGCCGACCCTGCCGGGCGTCAGCACTGCTCGGCCGATTCCGACTTCTTCGAGTAATGTCATGGCTCTCTTCTTTCTCTGGGGTTCACGTCAGGTGGTGACGTACTGCTTCACAGCAACGGTGATGTCGCCGAGCGCCTTTTTGGCGTCGTCGAAGAGCATCCCGGTCTGCGGGAGGGAGAACAGTTCGTTCGGGATGCCGGCGTAGCCGGGGCTCATCGAGCGTTTGATGACGACTACGGACTTGGCGTGATCGACGTCGAGGATGGGCATGCCGGAGACGGCGTTTCCGGTGCGGCGGGCTGCCGGGTTGGTGACATCGTTCGCGCCGACGACGAGCGCGACGTCGCAGGTATCGAAGGCGGGGTTGGCCTCGTCGAGTTGCAGCATCTGGCTGTAGGGCACGTTGGCCTCGGCCAGCAGCACATTCATGTGCCCGGGCATCCGGCCGGCGACCGGGTGGATGGCGTACTTCACGTCGATGCCATGGTCGGTGAGCAGTTTCGCGAGCTCGGCCACCTCGTGCTGGGCTTGGGATGCTGCGAGCCCGTAGCCCGGCACGATGATCACGTGGCGGGCGTAGGCCAGCTGCAGCCCGACGTCGTCTGCCGTCACCTCTCGAACGTTCGAGGTAGCGGATGCGCCAGTGGTAGCAGCAGTGCTGTCGCCGGTTCCGAAGCCTCCGAGCATGATCGTGAGTACCGACCGGTTCATGGCCTTGGCCATCTGCAGGGTGAGGATCGTGCCCGCCGCACCGACCAGGGCGCCGGCGATGATCATCGCCTGGTTGTCGATCACGAAGCCGGCCATCGCGACAGCGAGCCCGGTCAACGCGTTCAGGAGCGAGACGACAACGGGAGCATCCGCCCCACCGATCGGCAGAACCATGAGAATGCCGAACAGGAGAGCCGCGACGAGCACGACGAGAAGGAGCGGCCACGACGTGGGCTGAAGGACTGTCAGCGCACCGGCGCTGACAACGATGACCACCACAATGACGTTCACGATCCGGGCGCCGGGGAATTGAATCGGCTGGCCGGGGATGAGGCCCTGCAGTTTTCCGGCCGCGATGAGGGAGCCGGAGAGACTCACCGACCCGATGACGATGTCGAGCACGACCGGAACGCTGACAGAGGGAGTGAGACCGCCCGTCAGGTCCCGGCTGAGGAAGTCGGCGAATGCCACCGCTGCTGCGGCCCCGCCGCCCACCGCGTTGAAGAGGCTGACAAGTTGAGGGATGTCAGTCATCTTCACCGACCGCGAGCGTATGACACCGAACGTGCCGCCGATAACGACACCCGCCACCAGGGCGACCCAGCCGAATGGGTTCGAGTTCGAGCTGACGATGGCGTACAGCAGAGTTCCGCCGACGGCCGTGACCATGCCACCGGCAGAGAGGAGGTTTCCGCGCCGTGCGGTTCGAGGGGTTCGCATCTGGTGCAGCCCGATAACGAAGAGCACAGCAGCGGCGAGAAAGAAGAGTCCGGTGAGGAATGCGAACGGCGTCATGACAACGTCCCGGGGGTGGTCGCCGGCTCTGCGGAGGCCGGTTTCGACGATCGTGTGGCGGGGGTGAACATCCGGAGCATCCGGTCGGTGACGACGTACCCGCCGAAGACGTTGGCTGAGGCGAACAGCGCAGCGACGAACGTGAGAATGTACCCGGCCGGAGTGTTCGCGGCCGCGCCGATGGCGATTGCCCCGGCGATCACGACACCGTGGATGGCGTTTGCGCCTGACATCATCGGCGTGTGGAGGGTCGAGGGGATCTTGCTGATCACCTCGAAGCCGACGAGCAGGCTGAGCACGAAGATGGCCAGGTTGCTGAACAGTGTCTCGGTCATGCGTTCACGCTCTCCTGCGGTTCATGGGCTTGGAGCCGTGGGTTGATGATGCTGCCGTTGTGACAGATCAGCACGGCGGCATGGATGTCGGTGCTGAGGTCGACCTTGACCTGGTTGTCGGTCACGAAGGAGTCGAGCAGGGCCTGGATGTTGCGGGCGTACATCGCCGATGCGGAGGTCGGCAGATCGGCAGCCAGATCGCCGGCACCGATCACGCTCACGCCGCCGGCGGTTGTTACCGTTTGTCGATCGACCGACCCGTGCACGTTGCCGCCGAGACTGCTCGCGGCCAGGTCGATGCACACGGAACCCGGCTTGAGAGCTGCCAGGGTCTCGGCCGATACCAGCAATGGTGGAGTTCGACCGGGTACTTTCGCCGTGGTGATGATGATGTCGAACGCCACGAGTTCCCCTGCCAATTCGGCCTGCTGTGCACTGCTCTCGTCTGCAGTGAGTGCCCTCGCGTAACCGCCGGCGGCAGTGCCTTCGGCGATGCTCGAGGTCAGGAAGCGTGCGCCCAGCGATTCCACCTCACCGCGGGAAGCGGGTCTGACGTCGTACCCGGTCACGACAGCGCCGAGTCGTCTGGCAGTTCCGATAGCCTGCAGCCCGGCCACTCCCGTGCCGATGACGATGACACTCGCGGGCCGTGCCGTGCCCGAGGCGGTGATCATCATCGGCAGGTACCTGCCGAAGTGATCGGCGGCCAGAAGGGACGCCTTGTAGCCGGCGGCGCTCGCCTGGGAACTGAGCGCATCCATCGACTGCGCACGGCTCAGCGTGCGGGGCAATAATTCGAATGCAGCCGCCGTGACACGTGCAGCAGCAAGCGCCGAGACCAGCCCGGGGTCGTTCAGGGGGTCGAGCAGACCGAGCAGCAGCTGGCCGGCGTGCAGCTGGGCGACGGTGGTCGCATCGGGCGCGTGAAGCACCGCGAGCACGTCGCATTGCCCGATGATCTCGGCACGGGTCGCGAGGATCGCCCCGGCCTGCCGGTAGGCGGCATCCGGAAAGCTCGCCTGCTCCCCCGCACCGGGCTCGACCAGAACGTCCCGGTCTGCGCTCTTCAGCCGTGCGACTGTATCCGGGTCAAGGGCGACTCGTCGCTCTCCGGCCGCTGTTTCTTCCAGGACGCCGATGGTGATGTTCTTCGTCATACCCCGAGAGTGCGCCCGTGCGCAGACCCGAACCAGTGCCGAAGGTCCCGTGGCAACACTCGCGCCCACGGCCCGCGGGACCTTCGGCACTGGTACCTGCGGGGCGAGTGCCGCGAGGCTGGTGACATCCCAGCCGCGTCATCAGAAGGGTTCCATTATGAAAGCCGCTGTCGTCACCCAGTTCGGTTCCCCGCTCGAGATCGAGGACCGTGTCGTTCCGGTACCCGGGGTGGGTGAGGTGCTGATCCGTATGGAGACGTGCGGGCTTTGCCACACCGACATCCATGCGGCTCACGGGGACTGGCCCGTGAAGCCGACCGTGCCGTTTATTCCGGGGCACGAGGGTGTCGGCATCGTCGAGGCGCTCGGCGCGAATGTGACGGGCAGGGTTGTCGGTGAGCGGGTCGCGATCCCGTGGCTTGGTTTCGCGTGTGGTGAGTGCCGTTACTGCATCGATGGTCGGGAGACGCTCTGTGAGCAGCAGCAGAACAGCGGTTATTCCGTGAACGGTGCCTTCGCCGAGTATGCCGTCGCCAGCGCCCGCTTCGTGATCCCGGTGCCCGACGGTATCAGCGCTCTGGATGCGGCTCCGCTGACGTGCGCCGGTGTCACGACCTACAAGGCGTTGAAGGTTGCCGGCATCATCCCCACGGAGACCGTCGCGATCTTCGGCATCGGGGGTCTCGGTCACCTGGCGGTGCAGTATGGACGCATCATGGGCGGCACGGTGATCGGTGTCGACATCGAAGACGAGAAGCTCGATCTTGCCCGGGAGCTCGGTGCGGAGTTCACGGTGAACGCTTCGACGGTCGATCCTGTGGCGGCGATCGCGGAGCTCGGCGGTGCGGATGTCGCGGTGGTGCTTGCCGCGTCCCCAAAGGTCTTCGAGCAGGCGTTCGCCTCGCTGAAGCGTGGTGGGCGCCTGATCTGCGTCGCGCTGCCCGCCGAGGGCACCATGAGTATCCCGATCTTCGAGACCGTGCTGAAGGGCATCTCGATCATCGGGTCGATCGTCGGGACCCGGCAGGATGTCGCGGAGGTGTTCGCTCTGCACCTGGCGGGCAAGACGCGGGTCATCGCCCAGACCCGCACGCTGGATCAGGTGAATGCGGCGATGGCTGAGGTGCTCTCGAGCACGGTGCCGGCACGTCTCGTCTTCCAGTTCTGAATTTTCAACAACCACCCAAGGAGAAACACCATGGTCATGACAACAGAGGACTTCGACCAGTGGTCACCGCAGGGCCCGGTCACCGAGCTCTCGGTCGAGCACTGCTGGAACCTGCTCGACGGGTCGACCTTCGGCCACCTCGGCGTCAGCGTCGACGACCAACCCGAGATCTTCCCCGTCAACTACGTCGCTGATGGGCGCACGATCGTCTTCAGGACAGCCCGGGGCACGAAGCTCCGCGAGCTCGTCGCGAACAGCGCGGTCGTGTTCGAGGTCGACGCGCAGCTCGAGAACGGTGCCTGGAGCGTGACGGTGAAGGGCGCGGCCGAGATGCTCGGGCCGGACACCCCTGTTCCCGCCGCGGCGGACGTGCTTCTGCCCCGCTGGGTTCCGACCGCAGAGTACCTCTACGTACGAATCACTCCCACCGACATCCGGGGCCGCCAGTTCGAGCGGCAGCTCCGCCTGATCGTGCCCCCACGCCCCCGTACCACCCGCGTCGTCGTCGGCCTCGACGGGTCGGAGGCCTCCCTCGATGCGCTCCGCCGGGCCGTTCTCGTCGCCGAGGGCATCGGCGCAACCGTGCAGACGGTTGTCGCCTGGCACACTCCGAGCTCCGTCGGTACCTTCGGGTACAGCGACTGGACGGCCGAAGCCGACGCCGAACAGATCCGTGACACGGCAACCGAGACGGTCTTCGGCGACGCCCCGCCCGACTGGCTCACCCCGACGGTGCGGGAGGGCTACCCCGCCCAGGTGCTCATCGACGAGAGCAGGGGCGCGGAGATGCTGATCGTCGGCAGTCGCGGCCACGGCGGGTTCGCGGGCCTCCTTCTCGGCTCCGTGAGCACCGCCTGCGCCGAGCACGCGCACTGCCCCGTGCTCATCATGCACGCCCCCGGCTCATGACCGCGCCCCGAGAACGATCAGTCGTCTGCCGGAGCGTTCGATTCCGGCGGAATGACGACCACCGGGCAGGTGGCGTGGGCCGCGCACTCGGTGCTCACCGAGCCGAGGAGGAGCCCGGCGAAGCCGCCGTGGCCGCGGGAGCCCAGAACGAGGAGCCGTGCGTGAGCCGACCGGGCGAGCAGTTCCGATGCGGGCTGTGAGAGTGCCGCCCGGTGGGTGACCACGACGGCGGGATGACTGGTGAGGAAGACTGCGGTCTCTGCGACGAGATCGCGCTGCACTCGCGCCGTGACCTCGTCGAAGGAGGGAACGGAGCCGAATTCCTCGCTGAATTGGCGGGGAATGCGGTCGATGCTCCAGGTGCGCACGATCTCGACCCCGCAGCCGAGATCCTCCGCTGCCCTCAGCGCCCACTGCAGAGCCCTGTCGGCATTCATCGATCCGTCGTGCCCGACGACGACCACGTCGCGTTCGCCAGGCTGCGGTTCGGCATCCGTTCTGCTGCCGTGACCCGTCGCCGCGCGGGGTGCGTGGAAGACGGCGACGGGGCAGTGGGCATGCTCCGCGCACTGGCTGCTGACCGACCCGAGCAGAAGGCCGGCGAAGCCGCCGAGACCCCGGCTGCCCACGACGAGGAGTTCGGCCGTCGCGCTCTCGCCGATCAGCACGCGTGCCGCCGATCCCTCGACGACCTGCTGCTCGTAGCCGTCCGGAGGGGTGTCGCCGAATACTTCCCGGATGGCAGCCGAGAGTCGGCCCTCGGCGTCTTCCCGCGGCGAGAACGTTCCGGGGAACGGGCTGTACGAGATCGGGTAGGCCCAGGTGATCAGCGCGCGGAGGGCCAGCCCCCGCCTCCCGGCCAGTTCGCCGGCGTAGCGGAGCGCCTCGACCGACGAGGGTGAGCCGTCGACACCGACGACGATGCGTGCGGGTCCTGGTGCGGGTGCGGATGCGGATGCGGGTGCGGATGCTGTTCCGGGTGCTGTGGTGTCCATGGCTCAAGCGTCCGCTGTCACCGCCTCGCCGGCCAGAGTCGAAGGTCCCGGAGCCCCCTGGCGGGTCGCAACTCCGTCCACCATCAGGTACGACGTGTCGAAGCGGTGCAGCTGCTGCTCGTCGTGGGTCACCAACACGGTCGCCGTGTTCTGCTCGATCGTCAGCCGGGTGATGAGGTTCAGGATGCTCGTTCCGCGCGCCTGGTCCAGGGAACTGGTGGGTTCGTCGATGACGAGCACGGTCGGGTCGTTCATGAGCGCGCGGGCGATGTTGACGCGTTGGCGCTCTCCTCCGGAGAGCATCGCCGGCATCCTGTCCGCCTGCCGTTCGACCCCGACGGCGGCCAGGAGATCCATCGCATGGGATCGGCCGTGTCTGCGCGATCCCGACCTCTGCCGTCCGGATCCCAGCCGCTCCATCACCAGCAGCTGCTCGAGCGAGGTCAGCGCAGGCAGCAGGTTCGACTGCTGGAAGACGATTCCGAGGTGATCCCGGCGGAGCGCCGCACGCTCGGCGGGTGAAAGCGCGGTCACTTCGACGTCATCGATGCGTACCGACCCGGAGTCTGGCCGGATGAGCGTGGAGATGACCGCCAGCAGGCTCGACTTGCCCGAGCCCGACGGGCCGGTGATGCCGACCACGCTCCCCCGGCTGATGGTGAGTGACACGCTGTCGACGGCGACGATCCGGCTGGCCCCGTCGGGGTAGGTCAGCGTGACGTTCTCGAGCGTGATCATCGGTTGCTTCCCAGCGCGGTGAGGGGGTCGGCTCGCGTCACCGAACGAAGAGCGAAAGCGGCGCCCAGCAGTCCGAGAGCGATCATCGCCACGGCCGGGACCAGGGTGGTGTACCAGGCGAGGATGAACGGCAGAACACTGCCGACGACGGCTCCGAAGCCGGCGGTGGCGCCGATGCCGACTCCCACCCCGACGACGAGCACGAGGGCCGCCTCGCCGAGCGAGTCGGTGACGAGCATCCGGTTGGAGGCACCCAGGGCCTTCAGGATGGCGACGTCGGGCTGTCGTTGCATGCCCCACACGGTGAAGAACGCACCCACGACGAGCGCCGAGATCCCGAACAGCATCGCGACCATGAGCAGCAGGGATCCGATCTCCGAGCGAAAGGCGGAGAGCGCCGTCAACGAGCCGAACGGGGTCTGGGAGGTGGTACCGGTCGCTGTGTCGGCCGACGAGAAACCGGCGTCTGTGCCGTCGACCGCGAGCACGGTGGAGAAGGCACCGGGGTTGCCGGAGGCGCCGGCGCTGGATTGCCAGTCGACCAGTGAGACCCAGGCGACGGCCGTGTGGGAGTACCAGGTGTCTGCTGTGACGGCGTCGACGACGTATCCGGCGCCTGCCAGAGTGACGGTGTCCCCCACCGCGGCGTGCAGGGTCGACGCAGCCGTCGCCGGCAGGGTGATGTGGCCGGTCTCTCTCGGCACAGCCGAGCCGAACGACGTGTCGGCGCCGAAGAGGGCGACCGCCACCTGCCGGGAACCCGAGTGGAGCCGGGTCTGGCTGATACCGACAGGATGCACGGAGCTGATACCGGGAGCCGCCGACCAGGTCGCCGCCTGTGCCGCGGTGATCGTCGAGTCCGAATAGCTCAGACTGCTGCCGTCGGCCGGAAGAGAGAAGACAATGCGATCTGCGGGCAGTGCCAGCACCGCCGAGATGTTCTGGTTGGCCAGCCCCGCGGTGAGGCCTGCGAGAAACCCGACGAGCAGGGTGATGAGGGCGACGACCGAGGCGATCAGGATGAATCGGCCCCGGGCGAACCTCAGGTCGCGGAGTGCGACATACATTCGAACAGGCCCTCCCTCATGACGGACGCCATGCCTCCAGCGAGGAGTGCGTGCATCAACGATGCTGCAGACCGGTTCGCTGCGGAGGGCCGAAGGTCCCGTGGAGATGACCTGCATCGAGGAGCGAGGCGCGGGAGGCGAGGCGCGGGAAGCGCGACCCGGGCCGCGGGATCCGGGCCGCGGGCTTCAGGGTATGAGCGAGAGGCGCCGCGCCGCGATCACGGCCTCGTACCGGCTGGCCGCGCCGAGCTTGCGCATGGCCGACGCGAGGTAGCTCTTCACCGTGCTCTCCCGCAGCCCGAGCTGGCCCGCGATGAGACCGTTCCGCTTTCCGAGGGCGACACCCGCCAGCACGTCGAGTTCGCGCGGGGAGAGTTCCGGACGGGTTCCGGATGCATCGCTCCCCACGACCGGCTCCGACCGCGTTCGCGCGCCGAGGTTCTGCCCGAGCGCATCGAGGCGGGTGGAGAGGGCACGGTCGTCCACGGTTCTGGAGAGGGAACGGAGTTCGGCGTAGAGTTCCCGCAGCTCGTCGCGCTCCTGCTGGCCAGGCGGGTCTGCAGCACGAGGCCACCCTCGGTCTCGAGAACGGCGAGGCGCCGTTCGACCTCGTCGTGCACGGAGTACTCGAATCCGAGCGCTGTCGCCAGGGCCAGCGAGGTGCGGATGACGGGGTCGCCGAGCTGCGTCGCGGTGCGGTGTGCGCCGTAGACGACGGCCCGGACCGACCCGTTCACCACCACGGGAACGGCGAGCAGGCAGACGATCTGCTCGGCGAGCACTTCGCGGTCGTAACGGTGCGTGATCGCCGGCGAACCCCGGTACTGGGTCGCCGTCACGGGGCGCCGCTCCGCGATGGCGCGGCCGCCGAGGCCCTCTGTGGGCTCGATGATCAGGCCGTTCAACGTGCTGCCGCGCGTGCCGACGAAGGCCGTCAGGGGCGCGCCGTCCTTCGTGACGAGGCCGCCGAAGGCGAGGGGGAACTCCGCCCGCAGCGTCAGCGACTTCAGCGTCTTCTGCAGGAGTTCGAGGTCGTGAGCGGCCGTGCCGATACTCATGCTGCTACCTCCTTTGGGCGGTAGTGGAGCACAGCGACGTGCTCGTAGCCTGCATCGTAGCAGCCGACACGTCGGTCTGCGGGCCCGGCGATCACCGAGATCAGCTGGTCATTTCAAGGGAGAGATGTCATGACGGTCGTCGACCAGTACGGGATGGATGTCACGGGCTCACCATTGGATCCGCCTGCGGCGGAGACTTTCGAGGCGGTCTCGGCGCGGGCAGCGGACGACCCCGAGGGGTTCTGGCTCGACGCCGCACAGGCCGTCGACTGGGACGTCTACCCCACCCGGGCACTCGACAGCTCCGGCGCGCCGCTGTACCGCTGGTTCCCGGATGCCCGCCTGAACACCTCGTACAACGCCCTCGATCGCCATGTGCTCGCCGGCCGCGGCGACACCACCGCCCTCATCTACGATTCGCCGGTCGTGGCGAAGTCGAAACGCTACTCGTACAGCGAGTTGCTCGACAAGGTCGCGCGCTGCGCGGGGATGCTCGCCGACGCGGGCGTCGTGGCCGGCGACCGGGTCGTCATCTACCTGCCGATGATCCCGCAGGCCGTCGTGGCCATGCTGGCATGTGCGCGGCTGGGGGCGGTGCACTCCGTCGTCTTCGGTGGGTTCGCGGCGAAGGAACTCGCCGCCCGTCTCGACGACGCCGGAGCGAAGGTCATCATCACGGCCTCGGGCGGAATCGAGCCGAGCCGGGTGGTCGAGTACCTGCCCACCATCGTCGAGGCCCTCGCGCTGAGCGCACACACCGTGCAGACCGTGATCGTCAAGGATCGACCCGAGGTGCCCGGCGCCGCCCGAGACTACTCCACACCCGGAGCCGTCTGGATCGACTGGCACGAGCGGATGCTCGGGGCAGAGCCCCACGCGCCGGTCTCCGTCGCCGCCACAGACCCGCTCTACATCCTCTACACGTCGGGGACCACGGGTTCGCCGAAGGGCGTCGTGCGGGACAACGGCGGCCACGCCGTCGCGATGACCTGGTCGATGAAGAACGTCTACGACGTGCATCCGGGTGAGGTGATGTGGACGGCCAGCGATGTCGGCTGGGTGGTCGGTCATTCCTACATCGTCTACGGCCCCCTGCTGGCCGGTGCCACAACGGTGCTCTACGAGGGCAAGCCGGTGGGAACCCCGGATGCTGGCGCGTTCTGGCGCGTGGTCTCCGACTACGGCGTCAAGACGCTGTTCACCTCGCCGACCGCACTCCGCGCCATCCGCAAGGCCGACCCGCACGCCCAGCTGGCGAAGGACTACGACCTGACGTGCCTGGATGCACTCTTCCTCGCCGGGGAGCGGCTCGACCCCGACACCTGGACCTGGGCGACCGCGCTGCTGTCCAAACCGGTCATCGACCACTGGTGGCAGACCGAGACCGGCTGGGCGATCTGCGCGAGCCCGCACGGCATCGAGCGACTCCCCCTGCGTGCCGGTTCGCCGTCGTTCCCCCTCCCCGGGTACAGCGTCGAGATCGTGGATGATGCCGGCGTCGAAGTCGGGATGCTGAAGGAGGGTCACATCGTGATCCGGCTGCCGCTGCCGCCCGGCACCCTCACCACGCTCTGGCAGGGCGACCAGCGCTACATCGACGGCTACCTCAGCACGTTCCCAGGCCACTACCTCACCGGCGATTCCGGCTACGTCGACCGTGAGGGCTACCTCTACGTGATGGGCCGGACCGACGACATCATCAACGTCGCGGGGCACCGCCTCTCGACGGGGTCGATGGAGCAGGTGCTGGCCGAGCATCCGGCGGTCGCGGAATGCGCCGTGATCGGTGTGCACGATCCCATCAAGGGGCAGAAACCGGCGGGCTTCGTCGTGCTGAAGAGCGGCTTCTCCATCGACGACGCCGTTCTCGCCATGGAGCTCGTCGCGATGGTGCGCGGCCAGATCGGAGCCGTCGCCGCGTTCAAAGACGTGACCGTCGTCACCGCCCTGCCCAAGACGCGCTCGGGCAAGATCCTCCGGAAGACCATGCGTCAGATCGTCAACGGCGAGACGTACGTGGTGCCGCCGACCATCGAGAACACCGAAGCCATCGCCATCATCGTCGATTCGATCCAGCAGAACCCAGCACAGCAGAACCCAGCACAGCAGAACCCAGCACAGCAGAACCCAACACGAAGGAGTGTCACATCATGACCATCACCGCTGAGAAACCTGTCCTCTCCCCCACCCCCCTGCCCGCCCTGCAGCCGGCTCCAGCCGGCCGCCCGGCGATCGCCGACCCGGCGGCGCTCGGCCTCGGCGCCTTCGCCCTCACCACCTTCCTGCTGAGTCTCGCCAACTCCGGACTGATGCCCGCCGCCGGTGCAGCGGTTCTCGGCATCGCCCTCTTCTATGGCGGTATCGCTCAGGTCGCGGCCGGGGTCTGGGAGTTCGCCAAGGGGAACACCTTCGGCGCCACCGCCTTCGTCTCGTACGGCGCGTTCTGGCTGGCCTTCTGGTGGCTCGAGACGAACCCCGACGTCGCGAAGGCATCGGGCGCTGTCGGTGTCGGCGCCTTCCTGCTGGCCTGGACGATCTTCAGCGCCTTCATGACGGTGGCCGCCGTCAAGACGAACGGTGTGCTCCTGGCCGTGTTCGTGGTTCTGACGCTGACCTTCGCCGCGCTCACCGTCGGGGAGTTCAGCGGGCAGACGGTCTTCACCCACCTCGGGGGCTGGCTCGGCCTGGTCACCGCCGCGCTCGCCTGGTACGGCGCGTTCTCGGTCGTCATCAACGCCACCTGGAAGCGCACTGTGCTCCCCGTGTGGCCGAGCAAGTAGGGCGGCGACACGGTGTCGACCATCGTCACTCCAGTGCAGCATCCGGCAGCATTCGAGAACCTCTCCCGGGAGGATCGCCGGTTCGCGCCCTCTGAGGCGTTCGCCCGCGCGGCCAACGTCGGTGAGGGGGTCTATGCAGAAGCCTCCGCTGACACGGTCGCGTTCTGGGCTACGCAGGCCGAACGCCTGACCTGGGCGGAGCCGTTCACCGAGGCCCTGGACTGGACGGGCGCACCGTTCGCGAAGTGGTTCGTCGGCGGGAAGCTCAACGTCGCCGTGAACTGCCTCGACCGGCACGTCGCCGCCGGGCTCGGGGAGCGGGTCGCCTACTACTTCGAGGGCGAACCGGGCGACAGCCGCAGCATCACCTACCGCCAGCTCACCTCCGCGGTCTGCCAGGCCGCGAACGTGCTGACGGGGCTCGGCGTGAGACCCGGCGACAGGGTGGCGATCTACATGCCGATGATTCCGGAGACGGTCATCGCCATGCTCGCCTGCGCTCGCATCGGTGCCGTGCACACGGTGGTGTTCGGCGGATTCAGCGCGGATGCCCTCAAGACCCGCATCCTCGACTGCGACGCCACCGTGGTGATCACGGCCGACGGCGGCTACCGCAAGGGGTCGGTGTCGCCGATGAAGCCGACCGTCGACGCGGCGCTCGAGAGCTGCCCCGACGTGCGGGCGGTGCTGGTCGTCAACCGGGCGGGGAACGCGGTCGGCTGGTCGCCCGGCCGGGACGTCTGGTGGCACGAGAGTGTCGACGTGGCGAGCCCCGAGCACGTCGCCCAGGCGTTCGACTCCGAGCATCCGCTCTACGTCATGTACACCTCGGGCACGACCGGCAACCCGAAGGGGATCCTGCACACCTCGGGCGGCTACCTCACCGGGTGCTCGTACACCCAGTGGGAGGTCTTCGACCTGAAGCCCGAGACGGATGTCTCCTGGACCGCCGCGGACATCGGCTGGGTGACCGGCCACAGCTACATCGTCTACGGGCCGCTCTCGAACGCCACCACGTCGGTGCTCTACGAAGGCACACCCGACTCCCCGCACCAGGGCCGCTGGTGGGAGATCGTCGACAAGTACCGCGTGACGACGCTGTACTGCGCCCCGACCGCGATCCGCACCTTCATGAAGTGGGGGCACGAGACGCTCGAGGGCTACTCGCTCGAGAGTCTCCGCCTGATCGGATCGGTCGGCGAACCCATCAACCCCGAGGCGTACATGTGGTACCGCGAACATGTCGGCCACAACAGGGTGCCGGTCGTCGACACGTGGTGGCAGACCGAGACAGGCTCGATCATGATCAGCCCGCTGCCGGGCGTCACCCACGGCAAACCGGGTGCGGCGATGAGGGCTCTGCCCGGGATCGTGGCGGATGTCGTCGACGACGACGGTGCCTCGGTGCCGAACGGAACGGGCGGCTACCTGGTGATCACCGAGCCCTGGCCCTCGATGCTCCGAACGATCTGGGGCGACGACGAACGCTACGTCGACACCTACTGGTCGCAGTTCCCCGGGAAGTACTTCGCTGGCGACGGCGCAAAACGCGACGACGATGGGGACATCTGGCTGCTCGGCCGGGTCGACGACGTGATGAACGTCTCCGGTCACCGCCTGTCGACCACCGAGATCGAATCGGCGCTCGTGTCAAACCCGAAAGTGGCTGAGGCGGCCGTCGTCGGGGCCTCGGATGCCATGACCGGCCAGGCCGTCGTGGCCTTCGTGATCCTGCGGAGCGAAGCCGGTGACGGCGGACCCCACGTCGTGCACGAGCTGCGGATGCACGTGGCCGACCAGATCGGCAAAATCGCCCAGCCGCGCCAGATCATGATCGTGGCCGAACTGCCCAAGACCCGCTCGGGAAAGATCATGCGCCGCCTGCTCAGGGACGTCGCAGAGAACCGGCCGGTCGGTGACGTCACCACCCTTGCGGACACCTCCGTGATGACGACGATCGCCGCCGGGATACCGACAGGAATGCACGATGACTGACAACACCGTTGCGCCGCGGCCGGCAGAGGCCCTGGCGTTCCCCGGCACGCCCCGGCGCATCCTCCTGATGGGGCCGCCGGGCGTCGGCAAGGGCACGCAGGCGCGCCTCCTCGCCGCACGACTGGGGGTGCCGGCCATCTCCACCGGGGACGTCCTCCGCCGGAACGTCGAAGAACAGACGCCGCTCGGGCTCCAGGTGGCGGCACTGATCGAGTCGGGCACATACGTGCCCGACGAGACGGTCGACAGGGTGGTCGCCGACCGCCTCGCAGAACCCGACGCCCGTGACGGCTTCATTCTCGACGGCTATCCGCGCACCGTGGCCCAGGCGCATGCGCTAGACGCCTCGCTGGCGGTGCGCGGCCTGGTCGTGGAGGCCGTGCTGCTGCTGAGCGTCGGCGAATCCCAGATCAGGGAGAGGCTCGGCGCGCGTGCGGTGATCGAGGGCCGCCCGGACGACACGCCGGAGGTGATCGCCACCCGGTTGGCCCACTACGCGCGCCAGACGGCGCCGCTCGCGGCCGTCTACGACCGGCAGGGGCTCCTCCGGCGCATCTTCGGCGAAGGCACGACGGCAGAGGTCTGCGGTCGCATCAGCCGGAACCTTGGCCACACTCCGCACGACGACTGGTCTGGCGTCTAGCCGGCGTTGCCCGTCAGGGTGTGTTCCCGATCACTGTGTGTTCCCGGTCACGGCGTGCACACCGTGACAGTGTGCATCCGGTCACGGCGTGCACACCGTGACGAGGGCGCGTGCGCTCTGCTCCGCGCTCCGGGCGGCGTCGACGACGACCTGGTTGCCGGCGCTCGGGTCGCTCGTGTAGGCCTTCAGTTTCGTCACCGCGTCCCGGAGGTCGGCGTCAGCGGCTTTCGCCGCGGCGACGACAGTCGGGTTCGTCGCCTGGTTCAGACCCTGCTCGAGATCGGTCGCATACGTGTTGATGGCGCCGAGCGTCTTGGCGACGTTGCCGTCGGCCTGCCGCAGCTTGTTGAGGAGGTCGGCCCGGGCCGTGGCCTTGTCGAGGATCGCGCACGCCTGGGCGGTCGTCTGGGGTCCCGTGCTGCCGTCGTCGACGATGGTGGCGCAGGAATCCGCGAGTTCCACGAGAGCGAACTGGATCTGGTACTGGCCCTCGAAGATGTTGTCGGTGCCGATGCTCGGGTCGGCGGTGTAACGGTTCAGAGCGGTGGTCTCCGCATCCAGAGCCTCCATGATGCTCGAGACCTCCATGCTGATGCTTCCACTGGCCAAGGCGTCGAGGCTGGCGTTTAATGCAGACGACGCGTTCGACACCGTCTCCTTCGACTTCTGGATGTCGGTGGTCGGGTCGTTCAGCACCGTCTCGAATCCGCTCTGGTCGAGGCCCGAGATGACCGCGCCGACCGTGTTGCACGACGCGGTCGCGGCGAGCTGGTCGGGGGTGAGTGCGGCGGGCCCCGGCCCCGGATCTGCCGAAGGCGACCCGGAGGTGGGCAGTGCTGCCGGAGGAGTGGCGATCGGGGCGAACACTCCGTGGGCGGCCACGAGGGGAGCGATGACGCCGGCCGCCGAGATGGTGGCGACGACGGAGCCGACGATGACGACGGCCAGCGCAGCGATGAGCAGCACTCTCCACGGGCGTCGACTCCACAGGGGGCGACGCGCGCGCCCGTCGCGGTGCGGGTCCTCCTCCGGTGTGGACAGTGGCATGTCTCCCCCATTTCCCGGTCGGAACGCTCTGCCGCCCCGACGCCTCCCCAGCCTACGGTCGCTCGGGGGCCGGACTCACCGCGCCGCTCTCCGTACCTCTGCCGGTTCCGCCGCATCGGCGGAGGAGGGCAGCCGGTACCAGCGAGTCAGTGGCAGCACGAAGACGGCGACGACGAGAAGGCCGAGCACGACCGTTCGGAGGATGCTCCGTTCCGTCGTGAGCCCCATCAGGGCGTACGACGGAAGGTAGACCAGCAGAACAGCGGCGATGCTCAGCCAGGGCACTACGGTGAGCGCCAGGGAGATGTCGAAGATCCCGGCGCCGATGACCAGTCCGACGTCGTAGTAGTTCTTCGTGGCCGGATCCAGCAGCATCCGAACGGCGAACACGATCAAGAAGGCCCCGGCCCACCGCTTCTTCCAGACGGCGACCGCAGCCAGAGCGAACGCCCCGCCGAGCTGCACGTAACGATCCCAGCCCGGCGTACTGTCGCCCGGAGTGCCGAACAGGCGGAGGGTCGACGCGGGGTCGATGGGGATCGCGAAGCGGAGCGCCGTGAGGGTCTGCGGGTCGCCCAGGATGAACGGTGCCCAGGCCGCGGCGACGACGACGCCCCAGACCAGGGCGACGGGCAGCCACCGTCGGCGCGGAGCGAGCAGGAGGAGCGCAGCGAGGGGAACGGCCCACGGCTTGCAATCCACGGCCAGGGCGAACAGCACGGCAGCCGCAATCGGGTGCCCGGTGCGCAGAAGGCGCAGTCCGATCAGTGCCGCCAACAGGGCCAGCGCATCGTCGAGATGGCCCCAGTGCACCGCCACCTCCGCCCACACCGGCAGGATCACCAGGCTCGCGAGGAACCACCGACGGTTGCGTTCCGGCGCATGCCTGCTGGCCCCGGTGAGCGTACGGATCTCCCGGAGGGCGAGCAGCCCGATGCCCGTCATCGCGATCAGGGCGAGGATCTCTCCCGGCTGCTCCGGGAGCAGCAGGCTGAACGGTGCCGCTGCGACGAAGGCGAGCGGCCCCATCTGCAACTCGGGATGGAGGGCGTAGAGGCTCAGCGGATGACCGCTGACGAGGGCGCGAGCGCCGGCGCGGAGGAAGTGCCACGACCAGCCGTGCTCGAGCACATGCGCACCCGCCCAGAGTGCCGCCCAGAGGATGAGCGCGGGCCAGGGCCGGCGGATCATCCGTTCGGCGAGCCCGGCGAGGGTGCGCCAGACAACGGAGCGCCCGGCACGACTCCGCGCAGATCCGGTACCTGCAACGGGTGGGTGCATCGCCTGCTCCTCGTCTGGCCGAACAGGGCCGAGGGCACAACTGTGTCCATGGGGCGATGAAAGGTGGTGCCCCCAATCTAGGAGCCCGGGTCGTTCGCGTATGCCCCCCGAACGGGCGGTCAGCCCGAGACGTCCTTGCGGCTGAACCACCAGGCCGCCCAGGTGCCGAGCACCACCGCCCAGACCAGGCCCGACAGAACGGAGTCGGCTACGGGGGCGAGATCCGTGGGCGCGGTCAGGAACTGGCTGAACGCGGTCGAATAGTGCGTCGGCAGGATGATCCGCAGATCCCCGAGGGTCGGAATGGAGTCCAGCAGCCGCGACAGGATCGACACCAGCACGACTCCCCCGGCAGCGGCCAGCGGACTGTTCGACACCACTGTGAGGAGGGTGCCGAGGCCCGCTGCCCAGAGGAGTCCGGCGGCGCCGGTCGCGGTGGCGAGACCGAGGCGCCCGATCGAGTCGCCGAGCGCGAGTCGGGGCCCGCCCGGCACCTGGATTCCGCCCGGCCCGAACGAGACGAGGCCGACGACGAGCGCGACGACGGTCAGCGCGAGGAGACCCGCGAGCAGGAGCGCCGACGCGACCCCCACCTTCACCGCGAGCAGCCGCAGCCGCGGAACCGGGATGGTGAGCAGGTACTTCAGGGTGGAGCGGGAGGCCTCCCCTGCGATCATGTCGCCGTACAGCAGCGCCGCGATCAGGGTGATGAGAAACCCCTGGGTCAACTGCAGCACGAAGGCCGCGAAGGTGCCGCCGCTCGCCTGGGCGAGCGCGACGAGGGTGGTGGTCTGGGAGCTGCTGCCGCTGCTGGAGGTCGGCGCTCCCCCGATGAGCAGCGCCAGTCTGACGATCACCGGTATCAGCACGAGGATGAGCAGCACGATGCGCACCCGCCACTGGCTGAGCTGGCGGGCAAGCTCGACCCGGAACGGCATGGTGCCCGTGCGGCCGGGCAGCTGGGCGGCGCTCATGCCGACGGCTCCGTCGAACCGATGAGCGAGAAGAAGGCCTCTTCGAGGTGACGACCGCGCTGCAGGTCGGTGACGCCGACCCCGGCGGCGACGAGCGCGGCGACGACCTCTTCGACGGGGTGCGGGCCGGGCACCACGCGGATGGCGGCCGGTGGATGCTCGTCAGCGCGATCGACGCCGAGAGCACGGAGGGCGGTGAGGGCGGCATCCACCGCGGTGACGCCGATGACGAGCTCGCTGGCGTCTCCGGCGATCTCGCCCACGGGCCCGGTCGCGACGACCCGCCCGTGCGACATCACGACCACGTGGGAGCAGGTGAGTTCGACCTCACCGAGCAGGTGCGAGGACACGATCACCGTTCGGCCGCCTTCCGCATAGCGCCGCAGAACCCCGCGGAGGGCGGTGATTTGCGGCGGATCCAGCCCATTGGTCGGCTCGTCGAGAATGAGGAGGTCGGGCATCCCGAGCATGGCCTGCGCGATCGCGAGGCGCTGGCGCATGCCCTGGCTGTAGCTGCGCACCGGCTTGGCGAGGGCGCCGCCGAGGTCGGCAACGGCGAGGGCCGCGTCGAACTGCGCCTCGGCCCGTGGCCGGCCGGTCGCGGCCCAGTACAGTTCGAGGTTGCGCCGACCCGACAGGTGCGGCAGAAAACCGGGGCCCTCGATGAAACAGCCGACCCGCGCGAGCACCGGGGAACCGGGGCCGATCTCTGCGCCGAACGACGTCGCTGTGCCGGCATCGGGGCGGATGAGGCCGGCGACCATGCGGAGGGTCGTCGTCTTGCCGGCTCCGTTCTCGCCGAGGAGTCCCAGCACCTGGCCGCGCTCGACGGTGAACGACACGTCGTCGACGGCGAGGAAGCCGGAACGGAAACGCTTGGTCAGGCCGTGGATGCTGAGCGGAGGCTGTTCGATGAGGGCTGGCTCCGCAGCGGGCGAGGTGCCACCCGCGCCTCTCCGACCTCGAACGAGTGCCCCGATGACCAGCGCCAGTGCCGCCAGCAGGGTCGCGGCGATCCCGACCAGTACGCCGGTCGCGGGCTGGCCCTCGCTCTGGTCGACGGCTGCGGCCGTGACGGTCGGCAGGCTGATCGGCCCGTCGAGGGACACCACATAGGCGGCCGGGCTCGCCTGGCCCTGGAACTGCGAGTCGGTGCTGCGGAGGGTGAGCGTGAGCTGGTCGCCCGGCGTGAAGCTCCACGTTGTGGCCGGCAGGTTCACCGTCACGTCGGCACCGCCCTCCGGGAGCGCCACCCGGATCGGCGCGACACCGCCGGGGAGCACGCGCACCGCGTCCCCGGTGCCCACGGAGAGCTGTGCGAACAGCAGCGCCTCCCCCGAGCCCGAGCCGGAGCCGGACGCCGAGCCCGACGTCTCCTCGCCCGCCGAGGTCGCACCGGGCGCCGGCGTGACCCGCACCCGCACACTGGCGGCCCCCGCCAGCACCAGCGGATCGGTGAACGGCGCGGAGACGAACCGCGCCTGCTCCGCCGGGGAGTTGGCGGCGCCGAGCAGGCCGACCGCCGTGCGGCCCGCCACGCTGCTGGTGTCAAGACCCGGGAGTCCTGTCACAGAGGCCGGCTGGCCTCCGGGCGGGTTCACGATGGTCTTCTCGGCACCATCCAGGGCAACCTGCTGCGCTTGACCCGACCCTTCGAGCCCCGGGTAGGCGGCCGACGTGACGGTTGTGCCGAACGCGGTCGCATTCGGCGGAACAGCGTAGCTGAACGTCGGGGCGACGGGCTCTGCGGCTTTCAGATGGTCGGTGAGCCATGACCGGATGACCGTGTCGGTGCCGCCGATGCCGCCGCCGTCGTGGCCACCGTTGAACCACTGCACCTGCGCCGGTGCGCCGGCCGCCGCCAGCTGCCGGGCGTTCGCATCGGACTGGTCGAGCCCGAAGAGGTTGTCCTGTAAGCCCTGCAACAGGAGGGTCGGTGCATGCATCCCCGACAGGACGGTCGCCGGCGAGGATCGCTCCAGCAGCGCCAGGTCGGCGGCACTCGGCTGCCCGCCGGTGACGAGGTTCTCGTACAGCGTGCAGAAGGCGGGGGTGAACCGCCCGCACGGGTCGGTGGTGGTGATGCCCGCACCGAAGAGCCGTGTGGCCCAGCCCGACTTGAAGACCCGGAGAGCGGATCCGGCGCCTCGCCCAGCCGACAGCGGAACGAGTGCTTGGGCGAGGTCGTTCCAGGTGATGGCCGCGACGACGGTGTCGATCCGCGGGTCGGTCGCCCCGAGCATCAGCGCCAGTGCTCCCCCGTACGAGCCGCCGACGGCTCCGACCACAGGATCGTCGCCCACCTTCTCGACCGCCGGTTCACCGGCCAGCACGTCGACGAGGGAGCGGGCATCCGGAACCTCGCCGTCGAGGGAGTCCAGCCCGATCGACCCGCCCGACTGGCCGAAACCACGGGCGGTGTAGGCGAGAACGACGAAGCCCGCGTCCTGCAGTTCTTTCGCCTCGGGTGCGAGGTCGGTCTTGGTCTGCCCGAATCCGTGCGCGAGCAGCACCGCCGGCGCGGGTGTCACGGCGGGCGTGTACAGGTCGGTGTCGATCTGGATGTTCGTACTGCTGCCCGGCGCCTCGGGCACGGGCACGAAGAACGAGTGCACCGACGGACTGGCAGTGGTCGTCGTGACGGCAGCGGTGGCTCTTGCAGCAGCAGGGGCAGCAGTGGCAGGGGCAGCACCCGACAGCAGAGGGGCCAGGACCAGCGCGGCGACGACCACGAGGGCCGAGTGCGCCCGGCGGCGACCCGCACGAGCACCCGGCGGCCGATCCCTACGCATCATCCGTGACCTCATCCGTTCTGCCCTCATGCTAACTCCGGCCTCTGACAGCAGCTGACCGAAACTGACAGCGACAGCGACAGGCACTGACAGCGACAGTCGCTGACAGCGACACGCACTGACAGCGACACGCACTGACAGCGACTGACAGACACTGACAGCGGCGCGGCAGAGACCGGGCCGCACACTCGTTCCAGACGCGCAGCACGACGCGCCTGGCGCAGAGGAGATCAGGAATGACAGCAGCAATCGAGGCCCGCGGCCTCGTCAAACGTTTCGGCAAGACGAAAGCCCTCGATGGGATCGACCTGACCGTCGAGGAGGGCCGCGTTCTCGGAGTGCTTGGCCCGAACGGTGCCGGCAAGACGACGGCGGTGCGCATCCTGGCGACGCTGCTGAAGCCGGACGGCGGCACCGCCACCGTCTCGGGCCTCGACGTCGTGCACCAGGCCACGGCCGTGCGACGGAAGATCGGCCTGACCGGCCAGTTCGCCAGCGTGGACGAAGACCTCACGGGTATGCAGAACCTCGTGATGGTCGGCCAGCTGCTCGACCTGACGACCCGGCAGGCGAAGATCCGGGCATCCGAACTCCTCGCAGAGTTCGACCTGACCGATGCCGCCGGGCGCCTCGCGAAGACCTACTCGGGCGGCATGCGGCGCCGGCTCGACCTGTCGGCGTCCCTCATCGGGCGGCCCGCCGTCGTCTTCCTCGACGAACCGACGACGGGGCTGGATCCGGCGAAGCGCGACGACGTCTGGGACATGATCCGCGCGCTCGTGAAACAGGGCACGACCATCCTGCTGACGACACAGTACCTCGAGGAGGCCGACGCGCTCGCGAACGAGATCACCGTCATCGACCACGGCTCGATCATCGCGCACGACACCCCCCAGGGCCTGAAGCGCCAGGTCGGCGGCCAGACGCTGGAGGTGCGGCCGACGGATGTCGCCTCCCTCCCCCGGGTGCGGGAACTGATGATCCGTTTCGGCACCCGCGAGCCCGAACAACCGGCACCGGATCTGCTGTCGGTGCCGGTGACCGACGAGTCGGCGCTGACGCAGGTGGTCGCGGCCCTCTCGGCCGAGAACATCTCCGTGTCGGAGCTGTCGCTCCGCCTGCCGAGCCTCGATGAGGTCTTCTACTCGCTCACCGGACAGAACAGAACCGCAGCCGACGCCACGACCACGAAAGGAGCGGCCGCCTGATGCTCCGCGACTCCCTCATTCTCGCCAGACGTTCCGTCGTCAAGATGACGCGGAACCCCGAACAGTTCATCGACGTCACCCTCCAGCCGATCATCCTCACCGTCGTGTTCGTCTTCATCTTCGGTGGAGCGATCGCCGGCTCCACGGGTGCCTACGTCGAATTCGCCCTGCCCGGCATCATCGTGCAGACCATCATGTTCACCTCTCTCACCATCGGCGTGAACCTCAACACCGACATCCAGAAGGGCATCTTCGACCGCTTCCGCTCCCTGCCGATCGCCCGCTCCGCTCCCCTCTTCGGCGCGGTGCTCGGCGACATCGTGCGCCACTCGATCGCCATCACCGTCACCCTCGTGTTCGGGGCCATCATCGGTTTCCAGTTCCAGACGCCCTGGTGGCACGTGGCGATCGCGATCCTGCTGATCATCACGTTCGCCGTGAGCCTGTGTTGGGTCTCTGTGCTGATCGGGATGCTCGCCCGGAGCGCGGGCGCTGTGCAGGGTCTGTCGTTCCTGATCGTCTTCCCGCTGACCTTCGGCTCGTCGACGTTCGTACCGGCCTCCACCCTGCCGACCTGGCTGCAGGGCTGGGTCGCGATCAACCCCGTGACACATGTGATCGAGTCGATGCGGGGCCTGCTCACCGGCTCGACCAGTGTGGCCGGCGACACGACGACGGGCCAGATCCTCTGGGTGATCGCTTCCTGCGTCGTGCTCGTCGGAGTGTTCTTCCCGCCCGCGACGTGGGCGTACCGCAGAAAGATCTAGGCGGGCCCCAGCAGGCTTCCCAGCAAATCGACCGCGTTCGGGCGTTCGGGCACTCCGGTGCGCGGGCGCCCGATTCCGGCGTGCTCCGCCGCCTCCCCGATCGCGATCAGGTCGGGGTGCGTCGCGTCGAAGGCGCCGATCACAGAGGTTGCGAAATCCGCCGCCCGCACGGCTGTCGCCACGTCGCCCCGGGCCAGGGCGAGCATGCCGGCACCGATGGCGACGCTGCCGATGATGGGCTGGTCCCGGCTGGAGAGCGAGCTCTCCGCAGCCGAGCGGAGATGCCGCTCGGCTGCCTCGAAATCTCCGAGCTCCCGCGCCAGCGCCGCCTTGGCCGTCTCGAGAATGGCGGAGATCTGCCGGGGCAGCCGAGAGTGTGCGACCAGTTCGTCGATCTTCGTGACCCGGATGCCCGCCGACGAGGCGTCACGGAGCGACACATCGAGCACCAGGGCGTTCAGCTGCGCCTGCAGAATGGCCCGGGGGTCCCCGCCCGCGTCGGTCTCGGCGACACTCCGGTCCACCCGCGCACGGGCCTCGTCGACACGACCGAGCCGCCAGAGCAACTGGATGCTCAGCCCCTGCTCGCGCGCGAAGTCGGTAGCCGAGGCGATGGTCCGCATCGTCGCGGCGGAGGAGTCTGCGAGTTCGAGCGCCTCCGCGAGCCGGCCCTTCAGCGTCAGCCATTCGGCGCGCATCCGTTCGGCCAGGGCGCTCCCCCAGCGGTCACCGACCTCCGCGAGCAGGCGCAGGGCGGTCTCCGATTCGACACCGAGCTCGTCGACAGCACCCCGGTTCTGGGCGGCCCCGGCACGCATGACGTGCAGCATCGCGGTCGGCCAGGTGTCGAGACCGAGATCCTCGCCCCGTGGCAGCCGAACGGCGGCGATCCAATCGGGGTCTTCGGCCACTTCCGCGAACGCCAGGAGGCTCGGCCCGATCAACTGCATCAGTTCGTGGCTGCCGGCCCCCAGTTCGACAGCCCGCAGGGGCTCGAGCAGTTCGTGCAGGCGACCGATCATCCGGGCCGTGTCGAAGTCGTCGTTCTCGTTGCCGGTGAAGTTCTGCAGCAAGGGAGACATGAGCGAGAGGATCCTGGCCTCGTCCCCCTCCACCGTCGCGGCCGCCTCCGACGCCGTGCGGAGCCACGTCGCGGCCTCTTCGTTCCGGTCGCGCAGCACCCAGTACCAGAGGCTCACAATCGTCAGGCGCACCAGAACGTCGGGCAGAGGCAGGGCGACGGCGTGGCGGAGGGCGCTGGCCAGGTTGTCCTCCTCGTCGTCGAACCACGAGACGGCCTCCAGGATGCCAGGGCCCCGGAGCATCCGGTCGAACTCCCCGGCGCGGTGCATCATGTAGTGGGCCTGGGCGGAACGCGCTCCGGCCACGCTCCCGTCGGCCATCGCCCGTTCGATGCCGTATTCGCGGATGGTCTCGAGCTCCCGGTAGCGTCCGCGCGAGCGCTGCAGGAGCGAACGGTCAACCAGCGAATCGAAGGCCGAGACATCCGGGAGCCCGAGGGCGGCGGCGAGGGATCGGGCCTCGCCGACACCCACCCCCGCCGGGTACACCGACAACCCGAGCAGCGCCCGCCGCTCGTCGTCGCCGAGCAGGCTCCAGCTCCAATCGATCATCGCCTTGAGGGTCTGGTGGCGCGGGATGCCCGTGCGGTAGCCGCCCGTGAGCAGGGTGAACCGGTCGTCGAGCCCGGTCAGGATCTCGCCCGGCTCCATTGTGCGGAGCTTTGCGGCGGCCAGCTCGATCGCCAGCGGAAGCCCATCCAGGCGCGAGCAGATCCTCGCGGCGAGAACCACTTCGTCGCCCTCGAGCATCCGCCCCCGGGCGGAGAGCGCGCGTTGGCCGAACAGTTGCACGGCGGCGAAGGAGGCGAGATCAGCGGTGGTCGACGATCCGATCTCCCCGTCGGCCGGGTGCGACAGGGAGCCGAGCGCCACGAAGGCCTCCCCCGGGACTCCGAGCGGTTCCCGGCTGGTGGCGAGGATGCGAAGGCGCGGGAGGGCCGACAGCAGATCCTGCGACAGCGCCGCCGCCGTGTCGATCACGTGCTCGCAGTTGTCGAGCACCAGCAGCACGTCCCGCCCGGACAGGGACTCCAGGATGCGCGTGCGACTCGATTCGCCGGTCGTCTCGGCCGTGCGGAGCTCCCGGCCGGTGGCGGTCAGAACGGCAGCGGTCACCTCGCTCGGACCGACCGGGGCGAGTTCGACGAGCAGGGCGTTCTCGCGGCGAGTGGCGGTCTCGAGGGCGAGTCGGGTCTTGCCGGCGCCACCGGTTCCGATGATGGTCACCAGGCGGTTGCCCTGCAGCTGTTCGGCGATCATGGCGAGTTCGCGCTCGCGTCCGACCAGGCTCGTGAGTTGGGCGGGCAGGGCGGCATCCCGGCGCTCCGGGGTGCGCGCGCCTCCGCTCCGGCGGGTTCCACGCAGCTCGACGGCCCGGCTGTGGTCGCGGGCGAGGTCGCGTACGAACCAGTCGAAGTTCGGCGACGGGATCCACGGCTCGCCCGACCAGAGGGCGAGGGCGCGGAGGGCGAGGGTGGCTGGTTCTTCGTGCGTGCCCGCGGCGGTGCCCGCAGCCGAGCCGGTGCCCGTGCCCGTGCCTGCCGACTGTGCTGCGGCCGACGCCTCGTCGACCAGGTCGGTGAAGGCCAGCGCGTCGACGTCGTGGCGCAGAACGCTCAGTCGGTACCCGCCCGCGGTCGACTCGATCGCCCCGTCCGGAAGCTGCGCGCGAAGCCTCGACACGATGGACTGCAGGGCCGCCTTCGAGTTCTCGGGAGTATCGAGCCCCCACACGTCTTCAGCGATGGCCCGGTAGCTGACGGAGACTCCGGCATCCACGGCCAGCCGGAAGAGCACCGCGAGCTGCATGGTTCCGGACACCGTGACGGCCCGACCCTCATGGTCGACCCGCAGGCCACCCAGCAGCACGATTCTCACCTCGCAACTCTAATGCGGGTGCGCCGTGGTGACGTTCAGCCTGAGGTTCACCGTTGCGACCGGAGCGTCGATACGTGATGATTTCTCAATGACGTCCGTGATCAAACACTCCCTCCGCGCCGTGGCGGGTTCCTTCGGGAGTTACCACCCGGCGGGGTGGCACCCGAAGCTGAGCCTCACCCTGCTCGGGCCGTCCTCCCCCGGCCGCGAACTGGTGTGGACCGTCGCCCGGCCAGACGGTTCGCCCTGGTTCGAGCACCGCGTGCCCGCTCCGGTTCTGGATGATCGAGAGCACACCACCGTTGAGCTGGAGCGCTGGCAGGAGGGCGGCGACCTCGACGAGGCGGGCACGGTGGAGTTCACCCTGCGGCTCGTCTCGGTGTTCGACGGGGCCGACGAACTGTTGCACGACGGGCGGCTGACCGTGCTGGCGCTGCCCGGGGAGCACCGCTACGCGGTCGACAACGCCCGGGCGCCGGGTCTCGGGCTCGTCGCCCTCGACACGGCCGACGAACCCGACGCGCCACGGCTCGGTGTGCGGATGTTCGTGGCCGGCGACGTCGAGGTGTGGCGGCTCGAGGCGCACTGCCTCCTCGACGGGGTGCGTCTGGGCACAGGATCCGTCGAGACGGCCGACACCGCCACGGCAAATGACGGCCAGATCATGGGCCAGACGATCGCGATCACCTTCGACGGCGTGCGGGGCTGGAACAACCTCTCGGCGTCAGGCTGGGGCGGCGACTGGCACCTGCTTGACCAGCACGACGGCCGGTACCGGGTGATGCTCGTGTCGGGCTCCGCCGGGTCGCGCTCCGCAGTGGCCGGTGAGATCGGCTTCGAGGTGAGGAATGGCCGGATCGTGGCCCCCGGCCGGGTCGAACCCGACGTCGGCTTCGGCGTGGCGATCGTCGTCGGAGAAGGAGCCAGCGCCGGAGACGGCGCCGGAGACAGCGCCGGCGAGTGTTACGGCGACGCCGCTGTCGAGTGTTACGGCGACGCCGTGACCGCCTCGGCGACGGCGAGCATCGACGACGCCTACGCGTGCCGTGTCGAGCCGGGGCGACGTGCTGCCGGAGTCGGCGCGGAGGGTGCCAGCGCGGAGGGTGCCAGCGCGCAGGGCGCGATGGTGCTCGACGACGAGACCGAGGCGCGGCTCGGGGCCTTTGTCGACCGAGCCGAGCGGCTGCTGCAGACCTGGGAGGTGGAGCTCGCCGCTCCCCCGCCCTACGACTTCGGCCAGATGCTCGCGGCTGAGGCGGTCGGGCGCGAGCGGGCAGGCTGCGACGAGCTGGCGGCGGCGGTCTCCGGGGTCGACGATTCGCACCGGGTGCTGCTGGCCGGTGAAACGATCGAGCTGGGTGATCTCCGTAAGCGCATCGCCGCTCTCTTCCCCGCGGCCGAGGCGCGTATCTCTTCGTCCACGGAGGCGGAGGCCGACGAACTCGCCCCCTTCCGGGCGCTCCTCGCCGGCGGCAAGCTCGCTGTGTTCGACGACCACCCCGCGGACTCCTTCGTCTACACCACGACGGACCGCCACATCATCGAGACTCCCGAAGAACTCGCCGCGGCCGAGTACTGGTTCTTCGAGGGCCCGCTCGACGTTCCGAGCAGCGCTCGGGTGGAGGGCATCGAGATCACCGGCAGCATCCAGGGCTGGCGGGTGCTCGGCTGGCACTTCGACACCTCCGGCGCCGTGCTCGACGAGTTCGAGACGCAGGGGCTCGGGCCGGGCGCCCCGAAGTCGGCCTTCCGGCCGCCTGCCTGACGGCTCGGGCAACGGAGGGTCAGAGGGCGCGGGCGGTGTTGTTCCTCGGCGTGTGAGTCAGCTCGACGAGCCCGAGCTTCTCGAGCAGCGGCGGGAGATACATGCCGAACCGCCCCCGGTAGCCCTTGCGGAGGCCGTACCAGCCGCCCACCGGGTTGGTGTCCGACCGGCCCCATGCCTCGATACTGCCCGCGGCGGCGTCCTTCGATTCGTCGGCCGCGCCGAGTGGTACCCAGTCGCCCTGCTCGAGAAGCCATGCGTGCAGGTCCGTGATGGCCCTGGCCCGGTACGTCAACTGGGTGGATCCGTCCTGGCAGATGAGCTCATTGCCCTCGATGTGCATCGTGTAGCTGGAGGAGCCGGGCGCCGTCGTCAGCTGCCACGGTTCGCCGGATGTGCCTTCGGTCATCGTTGAACCCTTCCCCTGCTGACTCTAGCCACCCCCCGGCGCGCGTGCCGCCCTCCTTTCCGGCGCCTCCTCCCGCCCGCCCCTGCCTACCCGCCGTCCCACCCGCACCCGCCTCGCGGCCAGGGCGGCGAACGCCACGGCTGCAGACTCATCGAACCGGAGGATGTGGCCGGCGAATTCCTCCTCCAAAAGGTGAGCCAGCGGATGCAGAGTTCTGCGAAGGAATGCTGGTCGACCCAGGAGATCACCGCCGGTTCGGCGTCTCTTCTCATCAATTCCGAGACCACATTGGTGCCGAGGATGATCATTCCTCAAATACTCCCTGACGCGTCTCGTCGGGGAGGCGCGGGGCGATGAATTCGTCTCCTGTGCCAGCGTGGGCGAACGCGGCATGGATCCGCGAGCCGAGACCGATCTGGGACGTCTGCCGGGCTACGGCCGAGGCGGAGGGGGCCGGGCGACGCAGCCCGAAACCTGCGGTCGGCGCCCGGCTCTACGATGGGAGGGCACCAGATTCTCTCGACCCGAAGGACGTTCCCTGTGATCCGCACCCACGAAGCCGGCACCCTGCGCGCCGAACATGCCGGCCAGACCGTAGCCCTCGCCGGCTGGGTGGCCAGGCGCCGGGATCACGGCGGTGTCGCCTTCCTCGACCTGCGTGACGCTTCCGGCATCGTGCAGGTCGTCGTGCGCGATGAGGTCCTGGAGGCATCCGGCGCGCACGATCTCCGCGATGAGTACTGCATCCGCATCGACGGCCAGGTGCAGGTCCGCCCCTCGGGCAACACCAATCCGGAGCTGCCGACAGGTGAGGTCGAGGTCTCTGTGGCCGGCATCGAGATCCTCAACACCTCGGCCCCGCTGCCCTTCCCGATCGACGACCGGGTGAGCGTCGGCGAGGAGACCCGTCTGAAGTACCGGTACCTCGACCTCCGCCGCCCCGCGCCAGCAGCGGCCCTCCGCCTGCGTTCCGACGTCAACCGCGTTGCCCGCACCGTGCTCGGCGACCGCGGCTTCGTCGAGATCGAGACGCCGACTCTCACCCGCTCGACGCCGGAGGGCGCGCGTGACTTCCTGGTGCCGGCCAGGCTCCGACCGGGCAGCTGGTACGCCCTGCCACAGAGCCCCCAGTTGTTCAAACAGCTGTTGATGGTGGCCGGTATGGAGAAGTACTTCCAGATCGCACGCTGCTACCGCGACGAGGACTTCCGGGCCGACCGGCAGCCGGAGTTCACCCAGCTCGACCTCGAGATGAGCTTCGTCGACCAGGACGACGTGATCGAACTGGCCGAGGAGCTCGCACACCGTATCTGGGCACTGGTCGGGCACGAGACATCCGCACCCTTCCCTCGGATCACCTATCGCGAGGCGATGGACCGATACGGTTCCGACAAGCCGGATCTCCGCTTCGACACACCGCTCACCGAGCTCACCGACTACTTCGAAGGCACCGCCTTCCGCGTGTTCCAGGCCCCCTACGTGGGCGCCGTCGTCATGCCGGGTGGCGCCGCCCAGTCGCGCCGCACGCTCGATGACTGGCAGGAGTTCGCCAAGCAGCGCGGCCACAAGGGGCTCGCCTATGTGCTGGTCGGCGAAGACGGGGAGCTCGGCGGCCCGGTCGTCAAGAACCTGTCGGAGACGGAGCGTTCGGGCCTGGCGGCCATGGTCGGCGCACAGCCCGGCGACTGCATCTTCTTCGCTGCCGGCACACGGAAGGCCGGCCAGAGCCTCCTCGGCGCGACCCGACTCGAGATCGGCCACCGCGCCGGGCTCATCGACGAGTCGGCCTGGTCGTTCCTCTGGGTGGTGGATGCTCCGCTCTTCGAGCCCGCGGGTGACGCTGTCGCGGCGGGCGACGTCGCGGTCGGCGCCGGCGCATGGACTGCCGTGCACCACGCCTTCACCTCACCGAAGCCGGAGTCGATCGACACCTTCGACACCGATCCGGGCGAGGCGCTCGCCTACGCCTACGACCTGGTCTGCAACGGCAACGAGATCGGCGGCGGCTCGATCCGCATCCACCGCCGCGACATCCAGGAGCGGGTCTTCGCCGTGATGGGCCTGAGCACGGAGGATGCGGAGGCGAAGTTCGGGTTCCTGCTCGACGCCTTCGAGTTCGGGGCTCCGCCGCACGGAGGGATGGCGTTCGGCTGGGACCGCATCTGCGCCCTGCTGTCGGGCGCGTCGTCGATCCGCGAGGTGATCGCGTTCCCGAAGTCGGGTGGTGGCGTCGATCCACTGACCGAGGCGCCCGCTCCGATCACGCTGCAGCAGCGCCGTGAGGCTGGGGTGGATTCGCCCGCTTCGGCAGCCGCGGTCTGATCGACGGGCCGGAGTGCTCCGGCGGCGGGTTCGGAGTCAGGATCCCGTGAGGATGAGGCCCGTCACTTCGACTCGGCCGTTTTGATCTCGGGCACGACCCAGGATTCGGGCAGCCCGGAGAGCACGTCGAGTGCCTGGCGGAGCCGCGTGCTGGAGGTGTGCATTGTGTACGGGAAGTACACGACTTCGACTCCGACCAGGGCGAACTCCCTTTCCAGACGCCCCCCCTTGTCGGTGCCGCGCCAGTCGTCTCCCTTGAAGAAGATGTCGAAGCCGACATCCCGCCACGTGTCGAGCTTGTTGCTCCGCACCTCGGCGCGCGCCTCGTCGACGTAGTCGATGTGGTTCACGATCTCCAAGCGCTCGGCCAGCGGAACGACCGGCCTGATGCCCTTGTTGAGCTCGAGCATCTCGTCGGAGACGACGCCGGCGATCAGATAGTCGCAACGGTCCTTGGCATGCTTGAGGAGGTTGAGGTGGCCTACGTGGAACAAGTCGTAGGCGCCGGCTGCATAGCCGATTCGTCGGGTCATTGAGTGACTACTTCGGGTTAGTCGACAACGCGCCAAAGGGGCGAAGCTCGAGGCGATTCCGCCGTGCCGCCCTAGGAAAGCGTCACGCCGCAACTGATCCTTCCGAGCCTAGGCCCACGAAAGGGGGCGTGCGAAGCCCCCGTTCGTGGGCATTCTCAGAAGCGGCCCACCCTCTTTGTTCCCGCAGACGTACCGACGGCAGAGGCGACGTCCGTCGGCAGAGCGACGGCTCCGGCACCGGCTGCGGCGATGTCAGCCGACATCTGCGACAGCGATTTGCTCGACGTCGTCTCCGAATTCTTGAAGGCCGAACTCTTCGCCAGCATGCTGGCTGCCGTGTCGTAGCGCTTGATCGTCGAATTGTCGCTCCCACCCCACGCCAGCAGCGTCGACTGCGCCATCGTCGTGCGGTGGTTGAAGAGGTTGCCCGCCACCGTGATCGCCATCGAGTCCGCGGGGATGTGGGTGACTCCGTCGAGCGCCCAGATCTGGAAGAACCCGCCGGCCCCGAAGACATTGTTCGCGATGGTGATGTTCTTCGTGATCCAGGGCACTGTCGGGTCGGGGATCGCCTGGCGGGGGTCGTGCCCGGCGAACGACGCGGTGGCCTGTCGCCGCTGGTCCTGGTAGATCCGGATGCCGAATTTCGAATTGTTGCCGATGGTGTTGTTGTAGATCTTCACGTTGCTCGCATCGAAGAGCTGCATGCCGAACTGCTGGTTCGAGACGTCGTTGTTCGCGATGATCGCGTTGCTCGAGATCTCCATCTGGATGCCCGTGTACTGGTTGCCCGACGAGACGTTGTTCGTCACCGTGGCGTTGTAACAGGATTCATCGAGCCAGATGCCGGAACCGAAGTTGTCGCTGGTGTTGTTACCGGTGATCGTGATGCCCCGGGTGCGGGTGATCTTGATTCCACCGGAGACGGGGGCCGGTTTGAACTGCTCGGAGTTGTTGCCTGTGACCGACGAGTTCTTGATGACCAGACCGTACGAGGCGTTCGCACCGATACCGAGCAGACCGCTCCGGGTGACGGTGACGTGATCGAGAACGACGTTGTTGTTCTCGACGTTGATGCCGATCATCGCGCTGTCCTCGACGATCAGCTGGCGCGCGGAGATGTTGATGTTGGCCAGCCGCAGCGCGCTCCGGTTGGCGTAGTCCGTGGCGTACCGGCGAACACCGAATCCCTGCAGCACGCTCCCGGGGGCCATGACGTAGATCGCCTGCCCGAGCGTGCTCCCGGTCACCTTGTGGCCGGAGGGACTGCTGCCGATGGTCAGCGTTCTGGCCGATCTGTCGACGGAGAACGTACCGGCGGTGACCTGGGACGCCGAGCCGACCTGCCTCATCGCGACGCCGTCGTAGAAGACCTGGTCGGGGCGGGCCGCCATCGGGTGGGCCGGATCCACGAACCCGGGGTTGTCTGCCACGCCGTTCATCACACTCGTCGGGGCGAAGGTCCAGTTCGACACCGTCCAGGTCGTGCCCGAGGCGGCGAATCCCGACAGTGCCGACGACCCGTCGAACCACACGACGTCTTGCAGGTAGGGCTGGATGGTGAGGGGTTTGTTCGTCGGGATGACCACCGCCTCGTGGTAGACCCCCGCCCGGAGCACGATCGTCCCCCCGCTCTTCGCCCGGCCGATGGCGGCAGCCACGGTCTTCAGCGGCGCGGAACTCGTTCCGGCGTTCGAATCCTGGCCGGAGGAGACCGAGACGAACAGGGCACCCGAGGGCACGGGGTAGCTCAGGGAACCGAGGGGTGCGGCGCCCGCGGCGGATGTCGCCGCCTGTGCGCTGACGGGGGAACCGGCCAGCAGCCCCACGGTCAGGAGAAGGGCGGAGAGAAGCGAGAAGAGGAAGAGGACGCGCGGCCGACGGCCGGGATCCGGGGCGACGAGACGGAGGGGCTCGAGACGGTGGGGCTGAGGCATATGGCACTCCCAGGAGGTTCGAGTGTCGACAGAGGGGGGCTCGGCTGAGCCAGAACCCTATCACCCGTTCGGGGTACACCTGCTTTGGGGGCGGCCCGGTTGCGCTATTACCGCCGCTTGCGGTTTAGGGTGTTCGCATGCCGTTGCGTCTCGAGAGTGCCCTGCGCGCTGAAGGTGCAACCGGGCATCCGGTGCCTCCAGCGGCGTCTTCGCGCGACCCCAGGCGTTGGGTGAGGTTCCTCGCGATCGGCGCTCTGGTGCTGATCGGGGCCCGTATCTCCCTGCCTCAGGGCATCGAAGTCGGTCACGTCGCCGCGCTCGTGCTCCTGCCGGTCTGGTTGCCCGTGGTGCGCCGCTACCGGTGGGGGTGGGCTCTGTTCGGCACCGGTGTGCTGGCCGCTCTGTCGGGGATCTGGCTGACCTTCTTCAACGCCGGCGACCACAGCACAGACGGATCGCTGTTGACCAGCACGACCGTGCTCCTCGTCGGAGCCCTGCTCGCCATCGGCGTGGTGCTCTGGGCCAGGCGCGTGCTCCCCGAATCGAGCGTCACGCTCTGGTTCGGCGTCGGGCTCCTGCTGGCCGTCAACCCGGGCAGCCCGCTGTATCCCTCGAATCCCTGGAAGTTCGGATTCGCCGTGCCCGTGGCGATCATCGCCCTGTCTCTGGCCCACAAGTCGGGGAGGCGCTGGCTGCAGCTGCTCGTTCTCGGAGCCCTGACGGTGGCGTCGGGCCTGAACGATTCGCGGTCTGCCTTCGCGATCCTGCTGCTCGCCGCGATCATCGTCGCCTTCCAAGTCATTCCGAAGGGCAAGAACAGGTCGCTCTCGGCGGTGCGGATGGTGCTCGGGCTCGGCGGACTCACAGCGGTGGTCTACAACCTCGGGCAGGCGCTGATCCTCGACGGCTACCTGGGTGCATCCACCCAGGCACGAACCCTGCAACAGGTCGAGACGTCGGGGTCGCTGATCCTCGGCGGTCGCCCGGAGCTGGCAGCCACCTGGGCGCTGTTCCGGCACCAGTGGTGGGGGTTCGGTTCGGGCACCGTGCCGAGTGTCACCGACATCACCGCGGCCAAGACCGGCATGGCCGCCATCAACTATGCGCCCGACAACGGCTATGTCGAGGTGTACCTCTTCGGCGGGCACTACGAACTGCACTCCATCGCGGGTGACTTCTTCGCGCACTTCGGCCTGCCCGGGCTGCTGTTCCTCGTGGTGGTCGTGATCGTCGCCGTGTGGGGCATTGCCATCAGGATCGCGGACCGCACCGCCACGGGTGTGATCGTGTTCGCGACGGCCACGAGCCTGTGGGGTGTGGGATTCAGCCCGTTCTACAGCGCGGAGCCCTTGTTCGTGCTGATGCTCGGGATGCTCGCCATCCCCCTCACAGCCCGCCCCACGGGGGACGCCCGGCGAACTGCCCTCCGCCGGGCGGTGTCCGTTGCCCCGCCCCGGGCGCCGGTGCCGGTCGCCATCCCCGATACCCGTCCCCCGAGAGGCTCCCGTGCCCGCTGACTCATCCCCCACACCCGGCACGTCGGCCTCACCGGAACCGACGAGGCAGAAGCCGAGCCGGTCGCTGGTCATCGGGATCGTGATCGCCATCGTCGTGGCTGTCGTGATCGTCATCGCCGTGGTGGTGGCGAGCCTCGGTTCGTCCGCGTCGTCGTCGGGCAGCGCGCCCGACGCCAACTCCCAGGGCGTGGATGCGGGCGGCACACCGCTGCCCGTGGACGGCGCAGGTGCTCCCTCAGTGGCGGGCCCCACCACCGACCCCCAAGACCCGGCGCAACCCGTCGAACAGGCTCCCGTTCCCCTCGACTCCCCCGCTGCAGTCGCCGACGGACTCACGGTGAGCATCTCGGAGATCACCTCGGTCGACGGCGTGGCGAACGGTGTGGGCGAGATCGGCGGACCGTCGCTGAAGTTCACGGTGACGGCCACGAACTCGGGCACGGCTGCTGTGTCGCTCCAGACCGCCGTCGTCGACCTGACGTACGGCGCGAACCAGACACCCTCGAACGAGCTGGTGAGCGCGAGCGTCCCGCTCCCCGCCGAGGTTGGCGCGGGCCAGGCGGTCACCGGCAGCTACGTCTTCGTCGTACCCGCCGAGGAGCGCGACGCGGTACGGATCACCCTCGGCTACCGGGCCGGAAGCCCCGTCGCGGTGTTCGAGGGCGCTGCCCCGAGATAGTCCCGTTCTGGGGGGAGATTAAAGGTTCCCGCCTGCCCTACATTCGAATCATCCGCGAAACCGAATTTTCGCGCACTATCGAATGAGGCACTCCTATGCCGTTGGCGCCCCTGCGCCGGTCGATGGTCGTCCTAGCGACCGTCGTTGCCGTTGCACTGACTTCCCTGACCGCCGCGCAGTCCGCGCAGGCGGACACTGCCCCCACCGACCCGACAGCGGCGACTTCGCCGCCCACGGTGTCGGCGGATGCTCTACCCACCCCCCAGATCAACGGGGTGGTGTGGTCGCAGACCATCATCGGCAACACCGTCTTCGTGGGGGGCAACTTCACCACGGCGCAGCCGGCCGGGGCTGCAGCGGGGGTGAACACCGTCTCCCGCACCTACCTGCTGTCGTACAACCTGACGACCGGCGTGCTGAACACCGGGTTCGCGCCCGTGCTGAATGGGCAGGTAAAGGCCGTCACCGGTTCGCCTGACGGCACACGCCTGTACGTCGGAGGTGCCTTCACCACCGTCAACGGAGTGAACCGCTACCGCGTGACGGCCCTGGATCCGTCGACTGGTGCTGTGGTCACGTCCTGGGCTCCCGGCACGAACTCCACCGTCAGCGCGATCGTGGCCACCCCGACCGCTGTCTACCTCGGTGGAACGTTCTCGAGCATCGGCAAGGATGTGCGCAACAAGGTCGGTGCCGTGACGGCCTCGAACGGCACCAACCTGGCGTGGGACCCGAATGCCGCCGGCGGCGACGTCACGGCTCTCACCATCTCCCCCGACCGCACGAAGGTCGTCGTCGGCGGCAGCTTCACCTCCCTCGGCGGATCCACGAACCCCGGTTACGGCCTCGCGTCCACAGACGCGGTCACGGGCCAGATCATCGGCGCGTTCACGGTGAACAACGTCATTCGGAACGGTGGTTCGCAGGCATCCATCACCAGTCTCACCTCCGACAGCGACAGCTTCTACGGTTCGGGCTACGTGTTCGGCCAGGGCGGAAACCTCGAGGGATCGTTCCGGGCCGACTGGGCCACGGGCAACATGGTCTGGATGGAGGACTGCCACGGTGACACCTACTCGGCAGCCTCCACGGGCACAGCGCTCTACATCGCCGGGCACCCGCATTACTGCGGAAACATCGCCGGGTTCCAGCAGACGCCGCAGCCGTGGGTCTTCCACCGCGCGCTCGCGTTCAGCAAGTCGGCCACGCAGACCATCACGAGCGACCCGCTCGGCTACTACAACTTCGCGGGCAACCCCGCGCCCACCCTGCTGAACTGGTACCCCGACTTCAACACCGGCACCTTCACCGGGCAGAGCCAGGGACCGTGGAGCGTCGCGGCGAACAGCCAGTACGTGGTCTACGGCGGCGAGTTCACCCAGGTGAACGGCAAGCGCCAGCAGGGCCTCACCCGGTTCGCGGTGCGTTCCATCGCCCCGAACACCCAGGGACCGCTGAACTCCGGTTCCGCGTTCAAGCCCTCTGTCGTCTCCCTCGCCGCAGGCACCGCACGCGTCAGTTTCACAGCGAACGCCGACCGTGACAATGAGAACCTGACCTACGCGGTCTACCGCAACGGCAACCTGAACACTCCGGTCTACACGACGACGGCGGCATCCTCGGTCTGGAAGATGCCGAACCTCGGCTTCGTCGACACCGGTCTGACACCGGGCGCCTCCTACAGCTACCGCGTGAGGGCGACGGATCCGCTCGGCAACACCGTGATCGGCGACAGCGTGAGCGTCACTGTGACGGCCGCGAGCCCGAGCCCCTACACCTCGGCGGTGCAGAACGACACTCCGGCGAGCTTCTGGAGGCTCGGCGAGGCCAGTGGTACGAGTGTCTACGACTGGGTCGGATTCAACGACCAGGTCGCCGGCCCGGGCGTGACCCGCGGGGCAGCCGGCGCGATCGGAGGCGACTCGAACACGGCGTCGACCTTCTCAGGTGACGGCACCGGCTTCTCGTCGACCCAGACGCCCGTCGCTGGACCGCAGACGTTCTCGCTCGAGACGTGGTTCAAGACGACCACGACCGCAGGCGGCAAGATCGTCGGCTTCGGTAACTCAAGCACGGGAACGTCGTCGAGTTACGACCGCCACATCTACATGACCACCGACGGCAGGATCAACTTCGGCGTCTACAACGGCAACACCCAGGTGCTGCAGTCGGCCGGAGCGTTGAACGACGGCCAGTGGCACCAGGTGGTCGGCACGCTGAGCTCCACGGGGATGCAGCTGTTCGTAGACGGCGTTCGCGTCGGAACACGCAGCGACACCACGTCGGCGCAGCCGTACGACGGCTTCTGGCGGATCGGCGGCGACTCCTCCTGGAGCGGCTCGAACTTCTTCGCCGGCGACATCGACGATGTGGCGGTCTACAACCAGGTGCTGAACAAGCAGCAGGTCGACGCGCACTTCGTGGCCTCCGGTCGCACCTCGCGGCTTCCCCAGCCCCCGGCTGACAACTACGGCAACCGCGTCTACAACGACGCACCGAGTGTGTACTGGCGTCTGAACGACGCGAGTGGCACGGTTGCGGCCGATGCCAGCCAGGGTCTTGACCCCGGCGTGATCTCGGGCGGCGTGACGACCGGCGCGGCGGGAGCCCTTGCAGGCAACCCCGACAAGGCGTTCTCGTTCGACGGCCAGAGCGGAATGGTGGCCACCTCGGCGCGCATCGCCAACCCGCAGACCTACTCGATCGAGGCGTGGTTCAACACCACCACGACCGTGGGCGGCAAGATCATCGGCTTCGGCAGCAACCAGACAGGAACCTCCGGCAGCTACGACAGGCACGTCTACCTGCAGGACAACGGGCAGCTGGTGTTCGGCACCTACACGGGCCAGTTGAACACCATCACAACACCGGGTTCCTACAACGACGGCATCTGGCACCTGGTGACGGCCTCGCAGTCGAGCGACGGCCTGAAGCTCTACGTCGACGGCCAGCTGATCGGAACCAACCCGCAGACGCAGGCACAGCCCTACGACGGCTACTGGCGGATCGGTGGTGACAACACCTGGGGCTCCTCGAGTGCGTTCCTGAACGGCCGGATCGACGAGGCCGCGGTGTACGACAACGCGCTCAGCGCGGCGACGGTCGCCCAGCACTACTCGCTCGGCACCACCGGCGCCGTGAACCAGGCACCGACGGCATCGTTCAGCCAGGCGACGGCAGACCTTGCCGCCACCTTCGACGGGACCGGATCGGCCGATCCCGACGGAACGGTCGCCTCCTACGCCTGGGACTTCGGCGACAGCCAGAGTGCAACCGGTGCGACAACCTCGCACACCTACGCTGCGGCCGGCACCTACACGGTGTCCCTCACGGTCACCGACAACAAGGGTGCGACCGGTGTCTTCACCAACGCCGTGACGGTGACAGCCCCACGGGTGAACGTGGCCCCGACGGCGTCGTTCACCAGCTCGGTCACGAACCTCGCCCTCACGGTCGACGGAACGGGATCGGCTGACACCGACGGAACACTCACCTCGTACGCCTGGGCGTTCGGCGACGGATCCACGGCCACGGGTGCGAACCCGCCCGTGCACACCTACGCCGCCGCCGGAACGTACACGGTGAAGCTCACGGTGACCGACAACGACGGCGCGACCGGGGTCTCGCAGACCACGGTGACCGCTGTCGCTGCCCCGCCGCCGAACGTTCCGCCGACCGCCTCGTTCGCCGCAACGCCGACGGACCTGAGTGTTGCCTTCGACGCCTCCGGCTCGGCAGACAGTGACGGCACCATTGCATCGTATGCGTGGAGCTTCGGAGACGGCCAGACCGCAACCGGCCCGACCCCGACGCACGTGTACGCCTCGGCGGGCACGTACTCGGTGAAGCTCACGGTCACCGACAACAAGGGCGCGACGGGCGTCTCCACCGGTTCCGTGATGGTCACGGCTCCGCCGCCCGCCAACGTTCCGCCGGTCGCCGCGATCGACTCCACGGTCTCGAATCTCACCGCGAACTTCAGCGGTGCGGCATCCACCGACTCCGACGGCACCATCTCGTCGTACGCCTGGACCTTCGGAGACGGCCAGACCGGCTCGGGCAAGACGGTGTCGCACGGCTACGGCACGGCGGGCACCTACACTGCGACGCTGGTCGTGACCGACAACTCCGGTGCAACGTCGACCGCCACGCAGTCCGTGACGGTCACGAACCCGCCGGCGATGCCGTTCGCGCTCGACTCCTTCACCCGCACTGTGGCGAACGGGTTCGGAACGGCCGATGTGGGGGGCGCCTGGACCAAGTTCGGTACAGCATCCGACCTCGCCGTGAACAACGGCAGTGCGGTGTTCCGGCTCGGAGCGGCCGGCTCGCAGACAGGTGCCTACCTGAACAGCGTCTCGCAGGCCGACACCGACCTGAGAGTGCAGTTCAGTCTGGACAAGATCGCCACCGGCGGCGGTACCTACCTGTACGCCGTGGGTCGCAAGACCGCGACGAACAACGAGTACCGCGCGGCGATCCGCCTGAAGAACAATGGCACGGCTGCCGTCTCGCTGACAGCACTCCAGGGTTCCGCCACGGCGACCACGCTGGCCAGTGAGGTGGTCGTGCCCGGCAGCATCGTGGCCGGCACCAAGCTGAGCCTCCGCCTGCAGGTGACCGGTACGAGCCCGACCACCATCAAGGCGAAGGTCTGGCCGGCCGGCACGACCGAACCGACGGCCTGGACCGTACAGGCGACCGACAGCTTTGCCGGGCTCCAGGCTCCGGGTGGCATCGGCCTGCTGAGCTACGTCTCCGGCACGGCGACCAACGCACCGCAACAGGTCACCGTGCAGGAGCTGAGTGCCTTCAAACCGTGAGGCGCGCCATATGAAGAACAGTTTCATCGTGCAGCAGTCGTTCCCCGTCCCCCGCCCGACCACGAATCCGTACCTGGTGATGCTCGCCCAGAGCATCGACTCCATCGCAGGAGTCAGCGTTCGGAACTTCTCGTGGCGGGGGGCGCTGTTCGGCCGGTACGACGTGTTCCACGTGCACTGGCCGGAGATCCTGGTCTCCGGCCACAGTCCGCTGAAGGCCCTGGCGCGCCAGGGCCTCACCGCCCTGCTGCTGCTGAGACTCCGGATGACGCGAACGCCCATCGTGCGTACGCTGCACAACCTCGAACTGCCCTCCGGCATCTCGCGGCGTGAGCGGGCGCTCCTTCGCCAGTTCGAACGCCAGACGACACTGTGGATCCGGCTGAACCCCGAGACTCCGGTGCGGGATGACCCGGAGTACGCCCTCATCCCGCACGGCCACTACCGGGACTGGTTCGAGCACTACCCCGTGGCCGAACCCGAACCCGGCCGCATAGCCTACTTCGGCCTGATCCGTCGGTACAAGGGCGTCGATGCGCTCATCGACGCCTTCCGGGCGCTGCCGGGCGACGTCACACTCCAGGTGTCCGGCCGGCCCTCGACGCCGGAACTCGCCGACGACCTCCGCAGACGCGCTGCCGGTGACGAGCGGATCGGTCTCACGCTCCAGTTCCTCGACGATGCCGAGTTGGTGCAGACGGTCAGCCGCGCGAGTCTCGTCGTGCTTCCCTACACCGAGATGCACAACTCCGGCGGGGCCCTGACCGCTCTCTCGCTGAACCGGCCGGTGCTCCTGCCGGCCAACCCGGTGAACCAACGCCTCGCCGCGGAGGTCGGCTTCGGCTGGGTCCACCAGTACACCGGGGAACTCACGGCAACGGTTCTGGCCGAGACGCTTCGCCAGGTCGAGAACCACCGCCCTGTCGAACCACCCCGGCTCGGTGCTCGCGACTGGCGTGACGCGGGTCTCCGGCACTACTCCGCGTACCTGGCCGCCAGCCAGGCCGTCACCCGTCGCCAACTCGAACACGCGGGGGGCTGACGGATGGCCCGCTCAGGTGGTTCCCGCGCCGACCCCCGGTCAGGCCCGGCGGTACTCCTCGTAGGAATAGCCCCAGGCGCCGCCGATCATCCCTGCTCCCCGGGCCAGGGTGCGCGTTCCCCGGGCTCGGTGCGCGAGCGAGCCGAGCAGGATGCCGGCCACGATCTGGCCGGTACCCGCGGCGGCCCGCAGGGCACCCCTCAGCGTCAGTTCGACCTGAGCCGCGAGCCTCTTCGGGCTGCGTCGCTGAAGCAGCATCAGGGTCGTGACGCTCCAGCTGTTCCCGCTCGAGAAGGCACGCAGCACCACCCACTTCTTCGTCACCCTGTTGCGTGGCACCACATCGACGACTCCGGCCCCCGCCGCCCAGAACATGCGCCCGCCGCCCGCGACGATCTGGCGGGTGAACAGGGTGTCCTCCCCGCCGATCACCCCGAGGGTGGTGTCGAAGCGCAGACCGAGCGAATCGGTGAAGGCCAGGTCGAGCAGGAGGTTGTTCGTGGCGGCCACGGTGATGGGCGTCCCGTCGGCCAGGCGCCGGCGTTCGAAGTACCGGCCGGCCACGACCCAGGGGCCGGGTTCGACCTCGTAGTCCGAGACCACGGGCCCCGCCACGGCGGCGGCCCCCGTTCGCTCCTGAACGTCGAGCAGAGAGCGGAGCCAGTGTTCGGTGGGGCGCTCGTCGTCGTCGATGAACACGAGGAGGTTCGCTCCGCGGGCCTCCTCGAGCGCCCTGTTGCGTGCGGCGGCGATGCCGGGCGTGGGTTCGTGCACGTAGCGCACCAGCGCACGATCGTCGCCCGGCATCCTGCCCACGGCGACTTCGACGGTGTTCTGCGCGGAGCCGGCAGGGTCGTTGTCGATGACCAGTACCGTGCCGGCCACCCCCTCGCGCGCGTCGTGCAGCTGGGCGACCAGCATCGGCAGGATGCCTGCCAGATCGAGCGGTCTCCTGAAGGTCAGCACAGCGACGACCAGTGTTCTCGACGCGGGTTGCCCGGTCATTCCGTGTGCGTTCATCCCCGTCATTATCCCGTCTTCCAAGGAGTCACGGTATGAGTTCGTCATCTTTCTCCCAGCTTGCGATCGTGGTGGTGAACTACGGGTCGACGAGCCTGCTCGAAGCGAACCTCGCTCCTCTCACCCGGCGCCAGCCGGAGCTGACCGTCGTGATCGTCGACAACTTCTCGACCGAAGAGGAGCGCACGCGGCTCATCGCGCTGGCCGCTCGCGAGAACTGGAACACCGTGCTGCCGACCGGCAACACCGGCTTCGGCGGCGGAATGAATCGCGGGGTGCTCCATGCCGAACAGCTCGGTGCGAAGCTCCTGCTTCTGTTGAACCCCGACGTCGAGATCGCGGAGAAGGCGCTCGAACTCCTCACCGAGGCCGGTCTCGCCGACGGCGACACGCTCTACTCCCCGCAGATCCTCCGCCCCGATGGTTCGGTGTGGTTCAACGGCTCCGATCTCTACCTCAACGACGGGCGGATCCGCTCGGCCCGCCGCCGCACGGCCGGCAGTCTGGTCGCCATCGAACCGTGGCTGAGCGGAGCATGCCTGCTGCTGACCCGGGAACTCTGGAACTCGACGGGGGGCTTCGACGAACAGTACTTCCTCTACTGGGAGGACGTCGACTTCTCGCACCGGGTGGCCAGGGCCGGGGGAAGACTGCAGGTGGTCACGGAGGCCATCGCCGTGCATGCCGAAGGCGGTACTCACGAGGGCGGCGGCTATTCGCATGCCGGTGAACCCAAGTCGAACACCTACTATTACTACAACATCCGGAACCGCCTGCTCTTCGCGGTGCGTCACCTCGATGACCAGGGACTCGTCCGCTGGTCGGGTCTGACCCGCACCATCGCCTGGGAGGTGCTGCAGCAGGGCGGGCGGCGCCAGTTCACCCGCTCGCTGTCTCCGCTGTTCGCCGCCTTCCGCGGCATGCGGGACGGACGGCGACTCGTCAAAGAGGAGTTGCGGTCGAGACGCCGTCGAGCGCTGGCGCTGGGGCGGGACGCTGCAGCCCGGTGAAGGCCGCCAGTTCCCGCACCATCTGGGAGCTCGTGAGCCCCGTCTCGACAGCCCGGCGCCCGGCGAGGCCGAACTCCCGGGCGAGGGATGGGTCGGCCAGCAGCTGCAGAACGCGCTCTGCCATGGCCGGGGCGTCGCCCACGGGTGTCAGGAATCCCGTCTGCTGGTCGAAGACGTAGTCGTCGATCCCCGGTGTGTCGGTCATCACGACAGGCCGGGCCGTGGCCATGGCTTCGAGACTCACCGTCATTCCGGAGGCGTGCAGGTTCGGGCGGGTGGCGATCGCCACCACGCTGGCACGGGCGTAGAGCGCCGCCAGTTCCCGGTGGCTCACCCGAGCGACCTTCGTCACACCGTCGGGCGCGGGCAGGCTGCTGGAGGTCTGCACAAAGATCTCGGTGTCCGGAGCCCGACGGTGCACGGTTGCGAGGGCCTCGAACAGGGTGGCCGTGTCACGGTCCCTGTCGCCGCCCACGCTCAGCACGAAGGGCCGTTCTGCCTGTGGTGCGGGCGTGAAGAATCCGGCGTCCACACCGAACCGGAAGAAGCCGACAGGGGGCCCATCGTCCCCGACCAGCCGTTGAACGGCCTCCTGCTGGGCGCGGCTGATGACCCAGAGACCGTTCATCGCCCGGAGCACCTGGCGGATCGTCCCGATGTCCGAGCCGTGCGCCAGCATGTCGGTGACCCAGATCACTCCGCTGTACATCTCGTCGGCCGGGTGTTCGAGGAGCATCCGCCTGGCTGCGTTCTCGTCCCAGGTGAGACCGAGATTCCGGTGCGATCCGGGCGGCCGGGGCCGGGTGGTGGCGGGGCGGTTCCTGCCGGGCAGTCGCCCGCGCAGGCGGTTCCGCAGAACGGATGCCCGGGAGGGCTCCCGCGCCGCGACAGCGCTGAGGCTGCCGGTGTAGTGCCTCAGCTCGTCGAGCCCATAGGGCCAGAAACCGGGCACTTCGCCGGCCAGGTGACGCTTCTCCCAGGAGGGGACGTCCCGCTCCGTCGGAAAGACGAACTGCACGGTGCTCTCCGGCCCGACCGGCATCGTCTGCTCAGGCATGTTCACTCTCCCGTTCGGGTTCTGTGGAGACATCCTGCACCAGCCGGCGCCTCCGGGCCACATCACGGGAGACGTACCAGAGGTTCGGAACCACCTGGCAGACGAGCACCGCCGCCGACGAGCCGACCACCGGGCCGGCGGCGCCGATGATGCCGATCAGCCACCAGGACAGGCCGATGTTCACGGGGATCATCACCAGCACAGGCACGACCTGGAAGACGAGCCCGCGCTTGTCGGTCATGTACATGCCGATCGGGTACTTCGCCGCCTGGAGTCCCACGAAGACGACGAACGCGAGCAGCAGCCAGCCGCCCAGATGGATCTGCCCGCCCGAGACGAAGTTCGCGAGCATCGGGGACAGCGCGGCCAGCACCCCGCCCATCAGCAGCCCGCCGACAAGGAACCAGAGGGTGGGCACGGCCGGGGACTCGACCCGGTTGGCGCTCCGGGCCGCCGCGTAGACCGGCCAGAGCGCGAGGCCTGCCGCCGCAATCGTCTGCAGCACGATGCCGAAGAGCTGTGAGGCGAGGTTGTACTCGGCCAGCTGCTCGACGGTGCCGAGGTGACTGAGCAGCAGCCGACCGGTCTGCATGGCGATGGGCAGCGCCACCATCTGCACGAGCATCGGCCAGGCGAGACCGAGCGCCGAGACGCCGCGGTAGCTCCGAACGTGCGGGATCTCGCGGATCGCTGCCCCCACCTGGGGTTTGAGCGCGCGGGCCGCCACGATGAGGCAGATCACCGAGACGAGGGCGTTCGCGATGTAGGACACGACGGCGAGGTAGGTGCCGGCGGGAACCATGAGCACGACGAACGCGCCCACTACGAGGAACATGAAGGGCGCGACGACGGCTTGGCTCGCCACCTGGGTGGTGGTCTTCTTCAGGCCGACGAGGATGCGCTGGCCCACCGTCAGGGGGATGACGAGTCCGAAGACGGCGATGCAGAGGAAGGCCGCGACGTCTCCCCCACCCGGCATCAGGCCCTTGCCGAGCAGCAGGGGCCACCAGCCGGCCAGCGTGATGATGGCGCCGATCGTCACCATGATGCCGCCGGAGACGATCAGGATGCGGAAGGCCGTGACGATGGTGCGCCGCACGTAGTCGTCGGTGCGCGGGGCAGCGGAACCTGCGACGGCGTTGATCACCACGGCCGCGATGCCGAGGTCGGCGAAGGGCAGCAGGGTCGGGAAGCTCGAGAGCAGCCCGTACTGCGCATAGGCATCCACGCCGAAGTTCTGGATGATCATCCGGCTGGTGATGATGCCGAGGATCCCGGCGATCGCCATCACGCCGACCTTGGCGGCGGCCGCGCTTCCGACCAGCGAGAAGGTGCCGCCGCGGGCGACCCCCCGCAGGCGCATCAGCTGTATTCCCGCACGAGGTCGGTGATCGTCGGGGTGCGGGAGAACATCCAGTCGTCGGCTGCGAGACGGCCGTCGCGTGAGGGCAGACTGTCGAGGATCTCCGACACGGGCCGGTTGTCGTCGAGCATCTGAACGATGGCCACGGCGAGTTCGGGGCTTGAGGCCGGATCGGCGACGACGGTGTGGTCGTGGGCCATCAGCCAGTCGGCGAGACCGGTCTGCTCCGTCGTGACGATCGAGAGCCCGTGCGAGAGACCTTCGACGATCGGGAGTCCGACCTGCTCGCGCCAGGTGGCCGAGGGCTGGGAGGGCAGAACGAGCACCCGGGCCTCATCGAGCGCCTCAGCGATGCGTTCACGACCCGGATCGATCTCGACGGTGATGCCCTCGAACAGGCGGGCCACGGCGAGCACGCTCTCCTCGAGCAGTCCCTTGCCCATGATGGTGAGGGTCGCGCCGGGTCGGAGTCCTGTCACGTACGGCCACGCCTCCAGCAGCACCCGGATGCCCTTCCGCTCACTGAACGCGCCCACGAAGATCACCCGTCCGTCGATACGCCGGCTCGAGGTCGCGGTCGGGACCGGAGCAGGGAGCGCTGGGATCAGCAGGGCGTTCGAGCGGATGTTCACGTCGCCGAGAACACTCTGGTAGGTCTGCTGGGCGGCACTCGTCCCGAACGCGGCACGATCGACCCTGTCCCAGACGTGCCGGGCCAGCATCCGTTCGATCCGTCGTCGAAGCCTGGTGCGGGGTCGTTGGGCGGGTCCGTCGGCGAAGGGGTCGGAGTTTCCGATCGCGTAGGTGACGACGGTGGTACGCCCGCCGCCGAGGAGTCGCCTCACCCGCAGCGCGAAGAGCGCCAGGGAGGTGGAGGCGAGGCTCGACAGCATCAGGGGTTCGTTGATCTCGAGCGTCTCGATGGAGGATCGGCCGATCAGGAGTGCGCCGCTCAGCGGACCCACCCGAACGAGGTCGAGCCCCTCCGCCAGGCCGTCCTCGAAGTCGTACCGCTTGACGCGGTAGAGGATCGAGGCAGGCTGGAGGTCACGGGCACGCTCGAGGTGCGCCGTGCGGATGGATTCGTAGAGTCGCACCCGCAGCTGCAGGGCGGGCTTTCGGAGCACGTGGTTGTCCGGGGTCATGGCACGGGTCGCAGCTCTGCGAAGGGTGCGACAGCCGACTCCGAGGGCTTCGGCAGGGCTTCGGTGTGCGGCTTCTCGTCGGGCGTCTTCTCGTCGGCGGTCGGGCTGACCATCTTCGTCACGTCGCTGCTGTAGTACTCATCCCGCGCCTTCGGCTTCGTCTGGTTCAGCACGATGCCGATGGTTCGTGCCCGCACACCCGAGAGGGCGGCCAGAGCGTCGGTGAGGCGCTGGCGGGTGGTGGAGTTGTAGAGCGACACCACGAGGGCGCCATCTGTCATGTGCGTCAGCGTGAGGGCATCCGAGGCCGGGAGCAACGGCGGGGTGTCGACGATCACGAAGTCGTAGTCGGCGATCACCGTCTGCAGCAGACGCGCCATCGACGTCGAACCGAGCAACTGGTTCGGGTTCGGCGGAATGGTGCCCGAGGTCAGGATGTCGACGTTCGGAGCCCAGGGCTGGATGACGTCTTTGAGGTCGGCCGAACCGACGAGCACGCTCGTCAGGCCCGCAGCGCCCTCGATCTGGGCGTAGGTGGCGATGGAGGGTCGACGGAGGTCCGCATCGATCAACAGCACCCGGATCGACCGTTCGGCCATGGCGAGGGCGATGTTGATCGCCATGGTCGACTTGCCCTCCCCCGGCATTGCGGAGGTGACGACGATGGAGCGGATCGGGTTGTCGACGTCGGCGAACTCGAGGTTCGTGCGCACACGCCGGTAGTCCTCGGCGAGCAGGCTGTGGGGCGCCATCCGCATCGTGATCCCGTCTGCCTGCGGTGAACGCCGACGCCGACGCTCGACGTTGCCGACGACGGGCGTCTCCGTGAGGCGCTCGATGTCCCGGGGCGACCGGATCCGGGTGTCGAAGACGGCGATGCCGATCGCGTAGAGCACACCGGCTGCGAGTCCGGCGGCCACGCCGCTGATCTCGAGCAGTCGGCGGTTCGGTCCCACGGGGTTGACCGCAGGTTGGGCAGGCGTGACGATGCTCATCGAGATCGAGGGCACATCGGTGGAGTTCTTCGGGGAGAGCCCGATCGCGGCCGACGAGAGCGACGCACCCACGCTGTTCGCGATGGATGCCGCGAGCTCGGGTGACGAGTCGGTCACGGTGATCTGGATGATCACGGTGTTGAGCGGAGTCTCGGCCTTGATCGCCTTGGCCAGCTTGGCGGGCGTGGTGTCGAGCCCGAGTTCGGCGATGACCGGCGCGAGCACGGCCGGTGTGGTGGCCAGCTGAGAGTACGACTGCACCAGGTTCTGCGTGTAGGTCGAGCCCTGCAGCACCTCGCTGGTGGTCTGGCCCTGGGTCGGCGAGACGAAGATCTCGCTCGTCGCCGTGAAGGAATCCGGGAGGGACTCCGCGTAGGCGTAGGCGACGCCTCCACCCACGACTCCGAGGATGGCGATGACGATCCAGCGCTTGCGGAGAGCTTTCCAGTAATCGTGCGGGTCCATGTTCATCACACCTTGTTCGTGGTCAGTTGCGCGTCGGGCAACGCAGTCGGTCGGGGACGGATCGCGCCAGGAGCTGCGGCGATCTCGGAGACGAGGAGAGCGATCGTGCCACGGTACTCCGCGGGAGAGTGTTTCTGTTCCGCCCGGAGCCGGTCGAGGGAGGCGTCGACTCTGACACTCTCCCACTCCCGGCCGATTGCGGCGAGGGCCTCGGCGAGGGCTTGCGGATCGCCCGGGGTCACCGAGCGCGAGGAGAGGTACTCCCCCGCCGCCTCGCGGAGTCCGGACGTGTCGCTCACCACGACGGGCCGGGCGGCGAGCAGGGCCTCCACCGCCGTGTTGCCGAACGGCTCATCGAGGAGGGAGGGCACGACCGCGACGTCCGCGTTCTCGAGGGAGGGCCAGATGTCGCTCCGGAATCCTCTGAGCTGCACGTGGTCGACCAGACCGAGCTCCCGGATGCGGGCGCCGAGTTCGTTCTCGTAGTCGTGCACTCCGGGAACGGGCGCGCCGACGATGTCGAGCGATGCCGCGATGCCGCGGTCCCGGAGTGCGCCCAGCGCCTCGACAGCGACAAGGGCGCCCTTCCGCCTCGAGAGACGCCCGACGAAGAGGATGCGCAGTCCCCCGTCGAGCGACTCGCGGGCCGAGCGCGGCGAACCGGGGCCGGGTACGCCGTTGTAGACGACCGAGGTGCGCCGCGCAAGACGGGGGAAGCTCTGGGCGAGCACCGACACGCTGTACTCGCTGTTCGCGATGAGCCGGGTGGCGAAAGACAGGGGGAAGTTGAGGGCCAGCGCGATGGGGCGGGCGGCGGATCCCTCGGCCTCGTGGATGTGCGCCAGAACGGGGATGCCCGCCAGTCGGGCGAGTCCGATCCAGAGCGGGATCGTCACGGTGTTGACATAGACAGCGTCGGGGCGAACGCGGGAGAGCAGGCTGCGCCCGGCCCGGAATCCCCGCGCGCCGGTCGAGAGCAGGGCGAGCATCCCGCGCGCGCTCAGGCCGCTCTTTGTGAGCACGGGTGTCGCGCAGATCTCGACCGTCGCCCCGGCTGCCGTCAGGGCGGCCTCGAGGGGTCCGTGCTGCGGCAGGGCGACGACAGCGCGCGCGCCGGCGTGGAGAACAGCTTCGACGCTCTCGAGCAGCACGCGGTCCGAGCCGTAGAGCTCCGAGCTGGGCTGGGCGAACAGGATGGTGCGCCCCGAGAGTTGTGCGGATCCGGGGTGCGTCACGCCGCCACCGTCTCCGGTCGGGCGCTGAGGCTCGCGTCGAGCTCGGTCATGTCGTGGAACCACTTGCGGGACGCCAGCACCAGGTGGCCGGCATTCGCCAGGGCCATCAGGCCGTACACGGCGATGAACAGCACAGGGCTGCCCATAAGAGCGAACACGAGGCAGAGGATGCCGTAGTCGGTCGGGACGACGAGGAGCGAACGGAGCAGCGACGCCCTGCCGCGCGGGGCGGCGGGACCGGTGCGGCCGCGCTTCAGCTGGTCGTTCAGGATCATCGCGAAGAACGAGACGCAGGCGACGACCGAGTAGACGATCGGGATGAGCAGCAGCCACGGCGTGGTCAGGTCGACATGCAGGAACAGGGTGATGAGAACGGCGAGGTGCAGCGACGCGATCTTGACTGAGTCGACGACGTGGTCGAGCCACTCACCCGAGAGCGAACCGCCGCCCCGCAGGCGGGCGACCTGGCCGTCGGCCGAATCGAAGGCATAACCGATCGCGAGAAGCAGCGCGACGGCGATTCCCGAGATCCACGACACGGGAAGAGCGGCGAGCAGCACGATCCCGGTGAAGGTGAACAGAGCGCTGATGCCGCTCACCCTGTTCGGCGTGAGTCCCGCCCGGAATGCCCAGGCGGCGAGGTAGCGGCCGACCCTGCGGTTCACGTAGATCGAGTAGGCCGGAGCACCCGGGGCGGCCTTCTTCTGTGCAGAGGCGAGGCGGCTGACCGTCTGCCGGTAGGTCTCCGTGGAGGCGACGCTCACTGGTCGTCCCCGATCGGTGCGGACTGGCGGATCGGTGCCGGAATGTTCGTGCGGTACCCGGTCGGAACCTCCCACGGGGTCTCGTTCCGATGGCCGTTGCTCTGGCCGTGCGTCGAGTAGCCGCGGGCGAGACGCAGGGCGAGTTCCTCGTACCCGGCGCTCACGACATCCCAGTCGTAGGTCTGCTCGGCACGGTCCCGCAACTGCGCGCCGATGGCATCTGCCCGGGCGGGGTGCGCTTCGGCCGCGACGACGAGCTCGCCGAGCTCCTCTGAGGTGGCGAAGAACTCGCCGTCGTCACCCAGCACCTCGCGGTTGAAGACGACGTCCCAGGCGAGCACTGCCGTGCCCGCACCCATGGCCCGAAGAAGTGACGGGTTCGTGCCGCCCACGGAGTGACCGTGTGAGTACGTGAGTGCGTGGGCGTAGAGCTGGTCGAGCTGCTCCTGGTCCCACACTCCCCCGAGCATCCGGATCCGGTCGTCGGATGTCGCGACGGCGGCGATGCGCTCGGTGTAGGCCGCAGCGTACGGAGCGGAGCCGACGACGACGAGGGGAAGCTTTGCGGCGCTCGCGGCGTAACCGTCGACGATCACATCGACGTGGTTCTCGGGCTCGAAGCGGGCGACGACCAAGTGGTACCCGCCGGGGGTCAGTCCGAGTTCGGCGAGCTTGTCGGAGGAGGGCTCCCGCAGGATGTTCGCGCCGTAGGTAAGCAGTTCGGTGGGGATACCGAACTCGTGGTCGTAGTAGTCGGCGATGCCCGCCGCGTCGGCGATGAGCGCATCGGCGTTCTTGACCGCGAGCTCTTCGGCCTTGCGGTAGTAGCGCTTACCGGTGCTGCTCCACTTGTCGCGCTTCCACTCGAGGCCGTCGACGTGCACGGCGACAGCGGTGCCGCGGGCACGGATGGTCGAGACGAACGGGGCATTCGCGGCATTGAAGACGAACGCGACATCCTGCCGGCGGGTGAAGAGCATGTGCAGCACAGAGAGAGCCGTGTGGCTGAGCGTCTCGAGTGTCTTCGACTTCTCGGCTGGAAGGTGCACCAGCTTCATCCCGAGGTAGGTCTTCAGCCGCTCGACCTTGCCGGTCCGGCAGTAGACGGTGACCGTGTGCCCCTGTGCGACGAGTCGCTGTCCGATCTCCTCGATCGCGGTCTCGAAGCCGCCGTAGGCAGCGGGGACGCCGCGCGTTCCCACCATTGCGATGCGGAGAGGCCTTGGTTCGCGGTCAGACATGGTTTGTTACCTGTTTCGGGTCACAGGGACGGGAGTTTCGGTGGGGAGCTCTCGTGGCTGGGCAGGAGTGTCTCACCCCCTGCCCACCCACGCCGGAGAGCTGTTTCGGCCGACCCCATCAGCGCACACTTCTAGGAAAAGCGGTAGCCGAGGCATCAGCGTCTCTTCGGTCTGGCCAGATTCGGTCGTAGCTAGGATTACGACCCCGACGCAGCCTGTTTCGGATTGCACTGTTCACACTAGCTTCGCTTCGGGTTTACGAAAAAGCCCCCGTTCTGGGTGATTCCATGCGTTCGTAATGTTCTGAATCAATTGGGTGAGGCTGAGGAACCGGGCTGACGCTTGAGGCCTGAGTGCGGTAAAGTTTTTCACGGCAGCTTCGCAGCATTCGGGTTGTAAGAAGTTGTGCTCTCATCGGCGCACTCGAGTTAGCTAGGAACTTTCGAACAGTTGACGCCGCAACGGCGTGACCTGACGGCTTTGCCCGGGTCACGCCGTTCTTCTTTTCCCTCCCGTGTCCGGCCGTGATCTCCGGCAGATTCTGGGATCATTCAGTGACGGGTCACAGAAGCCCCTCACCTGAAGGACATCGACGAAGACTGAGGGGCAATCATGTCGACCACACCCACGAACCCACTGAGGTTCTCCCTGCATACCGAAGACCTCGCGCCGGGGGTGCTGCGGCACTTCAGAGTCGCGCTCTGGATCGGCGCGGTGCTCTCGGTGCTCGTCGGCATCCTCGTGCTGGCGTGGCCGGGGTCCACCCTCGAGGTGGTCGCGTTCCTCTTCGGTCTCTACTTCTTCGTGGTCGGGCTGATGCGCCTCTTCGTCGGCATCGTCAATGGCACGCTCTCGCCCGGCATCCGGGTGCTCAGCGTCATCCTCGGCGTGCTGCTGCTGGTCGCGGGGGTCATCGCGCTCCGGAACCCGTTCGCTTCGCTCACCGTGCTCGGCCTCGTCATCGGCTTCTCCTGGGTCTTCGAGGGCGTCCTGGCCCTCACCCAGACCGTCAACGACTCGTCGAAGTGGTACGGCACGCTGCTCGGCGTGCTCTCGATCGTGGCCGGCATCGTCTTCCTGCTCTCGCCGCTCCCGTCGCTCGCCGTGCTGACGGTGTTCGCCGCATGGATCTTCATCGTGCTCGGCATCTTCCAGGCGATGTCAGCCTTCACGCTCGGGCGCGTCCCGAAGGCGCGCGCCGCGAAGTAGCAGTCGTCAGGCGCGACCGGCGAGTTCGTTCCGGATGACCGCTGCCAGGTCATCCGGTTCGATCGTCTCTGCGGTTGCCTCGAGCTCGGCGACGCACCACCAGCGGTGTGCCTGCATGTCGATGTGTTCCTCGGGGGTCCAGTTGGCGCTCAGCGGCTCGAACTGCGGGGTGCGGAAGACGAACCACTCCTCGTAGTTCGTCCTGAACACACCCGGTGCTCGTTCGTCGCTGAACTCGCGCGAGCGGATCGGCTGCCCGAGCGCCTCCACGTCTACCGCGAGGCCCGTCTCCTCGAAGAGTTCCCGCGCTGCGGCCTCCGGATGCGACTCCCCCGGTTCGACGTGGCCGCCCGGCGTGACCCAGCGTGTCGGGTTTGTCGGGACGGCAGCCTTCGTCAGGAAGAGCAGCACCCGGTCGTCGCTGTCGAACAGCAGCACTCTCGACTTGCTGAAGTCGAATCCGGGGCGTTCCGACGCCGGCTGGTCGGCGGCGGGCATCCGGTCAGTCCGTCTGCTCGGGAGCGAAGCCGGACACGTCGCCGACGTACCGGGTGTGCTTCTCGGGAATCGGCTCCACGGCGGCCGCGGCGACCTCGGCCGCGAACTCCGCCACGTTGTAGAGGCGGCCGGCGGACTCCTTGCGGGCACTGATGGCACCGGGGTTCGCGCGCTCGAGAAGGGTGGCGGTGATGGTGCCCTCGATCATGTCGCCCGACACCACGACGAAGGTGATGCCCGCTTCGTCGAGGCGCGGGATGAGGGCGCGGAGGGCATCCTCCCCCGCACGCTTCGAGAGCGCGACGGGCTCGTACTCGGGCATCGTCTCCGTGGTGCGGATGAAGTGCGCCTGGTGGCTCGTGACGAACACCACACGGGAGCCGGGCTGCAGCAGCGGCAGAGCGCTGGTGAGCAGGTCGACCTGGGCGTCCCGGTTCAGGGTGAGTGCGTAGTCGGCGGCCATGCCGCTCTCCATGCCGCCCGAGGCATTCAGCACCAGGATGTCGAGGCCGCCGAGCTCCTCCTGCACGGTCTCGAACATGCGGGCGACGGATGCCGGATCGGTGAGGTCAGCACCGACGGTGAGGGCGGTCGCACCCTCGGCGCGGAGCTTGTCTGCGAGCTTGTTCGCACGCGCCTCCTTGTTGCGGAAGTTGATGACGACGCTCGCGCCGGCCTCGGCGAAATAGCTCACCGTGTCGGCGCCGACCCCGCGGCTCGAGCCGGTGACCAGAACCCGCTTGCCCGTCAGGGATCCGGGGGTGAGGGGGTTTGACACGTCGTGCTCCTGTCGTCGGTTCGCGGCGGGTGGTGCTGCGAGGGATGGCGCTGATATTGACCCCACGAGACTACCAAGGGAAGACCTGTGAACTTCGTATCCGCCGAGCGGTCACTGGTAGTTTTGTGAGAGGCAACGACAGCGAAGGAGCGGCTCATGACAGAATTTCTGGCGTCCTACGCGTGGGTGATCTGGCTCGCGCTGATTCTGATCTTCCTGGTCGTCGAGACGCTGACGCTCGACCTGCTGTTCGTGATGCTCGCCGTCGGCAGCGCAGGGGGGCTCGTCTCGCACTTCGCCGGTGCACCGTTCCTGCTCCAGGTGTTGATCGCCGGGGTTCTCGCCCTGCTGCTCATCTTCACCCTGCGGCCACCGTTGCTTCGGCGGCTGCACCTCGGGGGAGACACGACCCCGAGCGGCATCGAGGCGTTGCTCGGGCTCGAGGGCCAGGTGCTGGTTGCCGTGACGGACACCACCGGCAGCGTGAAGCTCAGCAACGGCGACACCTGGACGGCGAGGGTCTTCCCGACCGCCATCGACCAGCACCTCCTGCCCGGCCAGCTCGTCTTCGTCAAAGCAATCGATGGGGCGACTGCACTGGTCGCTCCCGAAAAGAAAGCACTCCTGTGAACGACTTCTCCGTAGGATCCGTCATCGCCATCGTCGTGGTGGTGATCGTCGTCATCTTCGTGATCACCACCCTGGCCAAAGCCATCCGCATCATCCCCCAGGCCAGCGCCGGTGTCGTCGAGCGGCTCGGCAAGTACCACAAGACGCTCATGCCCGGCCTGAACCTGCTGGTTCCGTTCATCGACCGGCTCCGCCCGCTGATCGACCTCCGTGAGCAGGTCGTCTCGTTCCCCCCGCAGCCGGTCATCACCGAGGACAACCTCGTGGTCTCCATCGACACGGTGGTGTTCTTCCAGGTGACGGATGCCCGGGCCGCGACCTACGAGATCGCGAACTACCTCGGCGCCGTCGAGCAGCTCGCCACAACCACCCTCCGGAACGTCGTCGGCGGTCTGAACCTCGAAGAGGCGCTCACCTCGCGCGACGAGATCAACAGCAAGCTCCGCATCGTGCTCGACGAGGCGACCGGCAAGTGGGGCATCCGCGTCGGCCGGGTGGAGCTCAAGGCGATCGACCCGCCCCTGTCCATCCAGGACTCGATGGAGAAGCAGATGCGCGCCGAGCGGGAGCGCCGCGCCGTCATCCTCACCGCCGAGGGCACGAAGCAGTCCGCCATCCTGTCGGCTGAGGGGCACCGCCAGTCGGCGATCCTGTCGGCCGAGGGTGATGCCAAGGCCGCGGTGCTGCGCGCCGAGGGTGAGGCGTCGGCGATCACGACGGTGTTCGATGCCATCCACCGCGGCAAGCCCGACCAGATGCTGCTCGCCTACCAGTACCTGCAGACCCTCCCGAAGCTCGCCGAGGGCAGTGCGAACAAGCTCTGGGTCATCCCGAGCGAGCTCACCGAGGCGCTGAAGGGCATCGGGCAGGCGTTCGGCGACCGCGGTGCTGCGATGGCGGCGGCTGCGTCGGCCGGAGTGCCTGCTGCGCCCGCTGCCTCTGCTGCCCCCGCTGCCTCTGCTGCGCCCGCTGCCTCTGCTGCGCCGGTTGCCTCTGCTGCGCCCGCTGGCCCGGTGGGGTCTGCTGCACCGGCATCGTCGCCCGCCGAGACCACGCCGGGTGCCTAGAGCCGCCACCGGGTACTTCGCTCCGTCGCTCCCCCGGCTGCTCGCGCACCGGGGGCTCGCGACGTCGGCGGTCGAGAACACGCTTCCCGCCTTCCGGGCGGCGGCGCAGCAGGGTGCGCTCTACGTGGAATGCGACGTACATGCGTCTCTCGACGGCGTCGCCATTGTGGCGCACGACCCCGATCTGAGTCGGCTGCTCGGCATCTCGTCGTCCATCGGGAGCCTGACGGCAGGGGAGCTCGCCGCGCTCGATCTCGGCGACGGCGTCGGCTTCTGCACGCTGCAGGATGCCCTCCTCGCCCTCCCGGCAACCCGATTCAACATCGACGTGAAGTCCGACGCGGCCGCACGGCCCGCCGGTGTCGCGATCGCCGCGGCCGGGGCCGAGGACCGGGTGCTGCTCACGTCGTTCTCGGACGCCCGGCGGAGAGCCGCCATCCGTGCTGCGGCCGGAACGTCGGGGGCCGCAGTCGCCACGTCGGCATCGGCCCGGACCTTCCTGCTGGTGCTCGTGGCTGGAACGCTGGGGCTGGCGCCCGTCGTGCGCTGGCTGCTGCGGAACGTCGACGCCGTGCAGGTGCCGGAGACCGCCCTGGGACTCCGTGTGCCGACGCGGCGGATGCTCTCGCTCATCCATTCCGCTGGTGTGGAGATGCACGTCTGGACCATCAACGATCCCCGGAGGATGGTCGAGCTGCTGGCCGTCGGAGTCGACGGGCTCGTCACGGACCGCGTCGATCTGGCACTCGAAGTGGTGGCTCGGACCAAGCCGAATCTCCGCTGACTACGAAGACAAAGTCAAGGGCAGGCACTCGATCCAAATATCTGGGAGTGTTCTGGGAATAGCCACCGCCACGAATGTTCGAGTGCGGCAACGGGTTTATACCTAGGTAAGCGAAGCGGGAGGAGACCACACAATGGCAGATCGCAGCTTGCGCGGAATGAGACTCGGGGGCCAAAGCCTCCAGAGTGAAGAGGGAGTCGTTTTCTCTCCGCGCATGACACACACATACCTGTGCAGCACGTGCGGCAAGGAGACCGAGATGGTCTTCTCAGCCGAAGCAGAAGCGCCCGAGACCTGGGAGTGCAAGTTCTGCAGCAACGAGGCGGTGCTGATGATCGGTTCCGAGCCTGTCGTGCTCGACCGGGCCGAGGCCAAGGTGCCCCGCAGCCACTGGGACATGCTGCTCGAGCGCCGCACCCGCCCCGAGCTCGAAGAGCTCCTGCAGGAGCGGCTCGACTACCTGCGGGCCCGGCGCGGCCAGCACAAGATCGGCGCCTGACCACCAGCTCGATCGAAACCCCGAAAACTGTCGTAATCCGTTCCGATTACCGACAGTTTTCGGGGTTTCGATCGTTAACGAGGGAGCGGGGGGCGGCGGCGGGCGCGGGCGGCCGCGACGAGGGCCAGGGCGAGGCCGGCGAGGCCGAGTCCCGAGACGAGCCACTCGAGGCCGCGGCCGGTGAGGCTGGCCGGGGTGGTGGTGGTCGAGAGGGGAACGTCGTCGACCATGGCGCCGGGCGCGTACGGCGCGATCGCGTCGAGCGTCGAGCCGTCGGGGGCGATGATCGCGCTGTGGCCGACGGTGGAGATGTTGACGACGCTCCGCCCGGTCTCGATCGCGCGGAGCCGTGCGATGGCCAGCTGCTGCAGGTTCTCGTCGGTCTGGCCGAAGTCCGCATTGTTGGTCTGCGCCAGGATGACCTGGGCCCCGTCATCCACCATCGCCTGCACGGCGCTGTCATCGGTGATGTCGAAGCAGATCGAGATCCCCGCGACCACACCGTTTACGTTCATCACGGTGTCGGTTGTGCCCACCTGGTAGTCGCGGGTGACGAGGTCGACGAGATCGGGCACCAGGGCCCGGAAGAACGGCCGGGCCGGCATGTACTCTGCAAACGGAACCGGGTGCCGCTTGTCGTAGAAGTCGGCGACCGAACCGTTCTCCCAGAGCAGAGACGTGTTGTAGAACTTTCCGTCACGTTCGGCGATCGTGCCGACCACGAGAGGCGCCTTCATGATGCCGCTGATGAAGTCGAGGTCGGCCGCTGCGGCTCTGGATGCCTCGGGGTCGACATCCGACGCATTCTCGGGCCAGACCACCATGTCGACAGCGTCGCCTTCGAGCTTCAGCGTCTCCGTGATGTGCGCGTTCAGGTTGTCGCCCGCTTCGACCCGATCCAGGAGCCCCGACTTCGTGTTGCCCTGAACAGCGGCGATGCGTGTCGTTCCCGACGTCGGCGCCGGCCAGGCCGGAACCACGAGCAGCAGTCCCACAGCCAGGATTCCGAGCGCGAAGCGTGTGACGACGCGAAGGCTCACCTCCCGGCAGAGCTGGATGACGAACGCCACAAGCCAGACCAGGAGGAAGCTGAGCCCCGAGACGCCGACAAAGGCGACCAGATGCGAGAACGGGCTGGTCGACTGCGAGAACGCCACGCGGCCCCAGGAGAAGCCGCCCTCGGGCGCGACTGCCGTGATCGCCTCCCGTGCGGTCCACAGTCCGGAGACGACGACGGGCAGGATGCCCAGCCGGCCGAGGCGTGTCGGCCAGACCGCACCGGCGAAACGGTAGACGAAGGCGATCGCGACTGCCCCGATGGCGAAGAAGATCGCCTCCAGTATGGCCAGGGCGAGCCACGGCACCGGCCCGAGGTAGAGCGTCAGCCAGGAAATGTGGGCACACCAGAAGGTGACGCCGCCCACCAGCCCGACGAGTAGGGCGCGGTTCCAGCGCTGCCCGATGAGGCTCACCAGGATCGCGGCGACACCGACGAAGGTCATCGGCCAGACATCCGCACCGGGGAAGCCGGTCATCAGGCTCAGCCCGCCGCCGAGCGCGACGAGGCAGGCGAGCCAGAGCGGCAGCACAGGTTGCACGATCCCGGAGCGCAGCCGGTCGGCGAACGGAAGTCGCTCGGGCCGGAGCAGCGACGCGCTGTGCGGCGCATCCGATCCGTCGCTGGCGGAGCCCGGACGAGGGGTCGGGTTGCGGGCGAGAACAGAGGTCATCATGCCACCGAGGAGTACGCGACGATCCCGCGCTTCACCAGGTCGAGGGCCAGCCGGGCGGTCGTCGCCACCTTGGGGTCGTACTGGTTCTGCAGCTGGTCGAGCAGGTCGATCGTCTGCTTCGTCCAGCGCACGAAGTCTCCGGCGGCGAGGTCGGCATCGAAGAGCACGGTGTCGAGGCTCGCCCCGCGGGCCCACTCGTTCATCGGCTTCGCGAGCCCGACGGAGATCGGTGCGGATCCCGGCAGACGGTGTCTCGTCTCGAGCTGCTGCAGATCGTCCCAGATCGCCTGCGTCTTCTCGAGCGCACCACGGAAGGCCCCGCGCGGCAGGAACCGCTCGGGGAGTTCGCTCTCGTCGCGACGCGGCTCGTAGATCAGGGAGCACGCCATGGCGGCGAGCCCCGCCGGGTCGAGGTTCGCCCACGCGCCCTGCCGGATGCACTCCGCCACCAGCAGGTCACGTTCGCCGTAGATGCGCTTCAGGGTCTTGCCGGTGTCGGTGAGGGTCAGCTCTCCGGTGGTGTCGGCCTTCAGGTATTCGAGTTGCATCAGCACCTCGGTGATGCGGTCGAAGACCTTGGCGATCGCACCGGTTCGGGTGTTGATCTGCTGCACGAGCTGGTCGGTCTCCCGCCTGAGGCGGTACCAGCGCTCGGCCCAGCGTGCATGATGCTCCCGCTCGGGGCAGACGTGCACAGGGTGGGCCTTCATCCGCCGGCGCAGTTCGGTGATCTTCTTCTGGCGGCTGTCGCGCTCGGCGCGGCTCTGTGTGTCGGCCCGGCCGGCACCCGACCGTTCGACGTCGCTCAGTTCCCGGCGAAGGGCTGCGTACTCGGGGAAGTCGCCGAGATGGCAGGTCATCGCCTTCTCGTAGCCCTCGAGCGTCTCCTCCTGGGAACGCACCTTGCGGGCGAGGTCCACGACGGCGCGGTCGGCCTGGAACTGTGCGAACGAGAGCTCGAGGGAGTCGCGGGTGCGCGCCCGGCCGAACTGGTCGATCAGGTTCACCGCCATGTTGTACGTCGGCCGGAAGCTCGAATTCAAGGGATAGCTCCGCCTTGACGCGAGCGACGCCACAGCCTGGGGGTCGATGCCGTCCCGCCACTGGATGACCGAATGGCCCTCCACGTCGATGCCGCGGCGACCGGCCCGCCCGGTGAGCTGGGTGTACTCCCCCGGCGTGATCGGCACCCGTGCCTCGCCGTTGAACTTCTCGAGGCTCTCCAGCACCACGGTGCGCGCGGGCATGTTGATGCCGAGTGCCAGCGTCTCGGTGGCGAAGACCACGCGCACCAGCTTCTTCTGGAAGAGCTCCTCCACCACCTCCTTGAAGGCGGGCAGCAGCCCGGCGTGGTGGGCAGCAACACCCCGTTCGAGGCCTTCGAGCCACTCCCAGTAACCCAGTACCGCGAGATCCTCGTCGAGGAGGGTACGGCAGCGCTCATCCACGATGCGCCGGATCTCGTCACGTTCCTCTGTCGTCGTGAGGCGAACGCCGGCACGGAGCACCTGTTTGACAGCCTGGTCGCAGCCGACCCGGCTGAAGATGAAGAAGATGGCAGGCAGCAGGTTGTGTTCGTCGAGCAGGTCTGCCAACTCCGCGCGATCCATCCGCGGGGCCTGGGTGTGATTCGGCCGGTACTTCGACGAGTTGCGGCTCCGGCGGTCGCTGGCGCCCGGCCGGCCGCCGCTGCGCGACTGCGGCGCACCAGTGGACCGGGCGATGCGCATCAGCTCGGGATTCACCCGGCTCGTCGTCGCCTGGCCGGTGCCGTCGAACAGGTCGAGCAGCTTCTGGCGCACGAGCATGTGCTGGTCGAGGGGAACGGGCCGCTCCTCTGAGACGATGACCTCGGTGTCACCCCGCACCGCCTGCAGCCAGTCGCCGAACTCCTCGGCGTTCGAGACGGTGGCGCTGAGGGACACCAGCCGCACAGACGTCGGCAGGTGGATGATCACCTCTTCCCAGACCGCGCCGCGGAACCTGTCGGCGAGGTAGTGCACCTCGTCCATCACGACGAATGCCAGGTCGGCGAGCAGGTCGGAGCCGGCGTAGATCATGTTGCGGAGCACTTCGGTGGTCATGACCACGATCCGAGCTGTCGGATTGATGTTCGTGTCGCCGGTGAGCAGTCCCACGTTGTCGGGACCGTATTCGGCGACGAACTCCTGGAACTTCTGGTTGCTGAGCGCCTTGATCGGGGCCGTGTAGAACACCTTGGAACGCCGCTGCTGCATCGCCATGAAGACGGCGAATTCGGCCACGATGGTCTTGCCGGCACCCGTGGGGGCGGCGACGAGAACGCTGTTGCCCGCCTCGAGGAGCTGGCAGGCCGCGATCTGGAAGGGGTCGAGGTCGAACCTCAGCCCCTGCCGGAACTCATCGACCACGGGATTCGTCGCCTTGTTCCGGCTGAGGGCATAGCGCTCGGCCGGAGTCAGCGCCTGGGTCATTACGGCACAACCAGTTCGGCGTCGAACTTCTCCTGGGCCCTGGCCTTCCGGCGGTCGTGGATCGTGGCGATCAGAGCCGCTGTGTAGAACAGCCCGACCATCGGGATGGCGAGCAGGAACATCGAGAACACGTCGGCGGACGGCGTGGCGATCGCGCAGAACAGCACGATCACGAGGATCGCGATGCGCCAGGACTTCAGGATGGACTTCGCGCTCAGGATGCCCGCGAAGTTCAGCAGCACGAGCAGCACGGGCAGCACGAAGGCGATGCCGATGGCGACCACCAGCTTCAGCACGAAGGAGTAGTAGGTTCCCGCGCTGATGATGTTCGTGGTGTCCTGGGGGGCGAAACCGGTGAGGATCGAGACCATGTGGGGCAGCACGTACCAGCCGGCCGCGCAGCCGGCGAGGAAGAGCGGCACGGCGGTGAGCACGAAGCCCACGGCGTACTGCTTCTCCCGGCGGGTCAGGCCGGGGACGAGGAACGCCCACATCTGGTACAGCCAGACCGGGGACGCCAGAACGATGCCGACCGTGATGGCGATCTGCAGGCGGAGGTCGAAGGCCTGCGAGACGTCTGTGAAGTTCAGGGACGCCGCACGTCCCTGGGAACTGGTGATGGCACTGACAGGCGCGCTGAGAGCCAGGAGGATCGGATCGGAGAGCAACCAACCGATCACGGCACCGATAGCGACTCCGAGAAGCGCACGGAACATGCGTTTGCGGAACTCGACGAGATGCTCACCGAGCGACATCCGCCCGTCGCGGTTCGCGCTCTTCTTGGGGCGAGGTTCCGCCTTGGAGCGAACGGCCACTTACCTGGAGGCGGTGTTGTGGTCCGAGCCGAGGTCGGTCGGAGTGACGTTCGCCACGGTGACGTCGGCAGGCTTGTTCAACGTGACGGGTTCGGCGATGTTCGATGCCGTCTCGGCAGAAGCCGGCTTGGCCTCGGTGCCGCTCGGGTCGTCGGACTTCATCGTCTTGACTTCGCTCTTGAAGATGCGCATCGACTGGCCGACACTGCGAGCGAGGCCCGGGAGCTTCGGAGCACCGAAAAGGAGCAGCACGATGGCGAGAATGACAATCAGATGCCAACCCTGAAGATTACCGAGCATGGGGCCACGTCCTTTGTGTGTAATCGGATGTTGTGAGGAGTTTACCCCGTTCCAGCCGTTTCTCCCTGCGAAGCTCCTTTTCGTCTGCACGGCGTCGCCTGTGGGCATCTCGGCGGTGGTGCATCTCCGCATAGCCCAGCAGGATGGCGTTGTCGCTCGGCTCCGGAGTGAGCTTCTCGACGTTGTCCTGGATGCTGCCCACCTGGGATCCGAGCTGGCTCAGTTCACCGAGCACGACGCTGGCCTTCTTGAACAGTCTCCAGCCCAGCAGGGCGTATGTGCCGAGCATCGCCAGCACCAGCACGGCCCAGATCACGATCCAGCTCCACCATGTCATGGGACAACACTACTGATTTCGTCGGCACCTGAGTCGTCGTAGGCGGCGAGGGCCTCGGCCGCCCAGTCATGCACCGCACGCCGCGCCTCGGGGGGGTCGATCACCCGCACGATTCCCGGGAGGCTCGCGATGAGCCGCTTCAGTCCGTGGATGTGCGCCACCCGCACGGTCGCCTGCACGACTGCGCCGCGTTCGACCTGGGGCGTGCCCTCCGCGAGGTACTCCCCCAGCAGGCCGACCGCCGCAGGATGCACCTCCAGCACCACCCCGAGGGTCTCCCCCGAACCGTCGAACAGATTTTCGCTGAGGGCGAGGTCGCCGGGGCGGTAGAGGTTCGGATTCGACGTGATCGTGAGGTCGGCCATCCGGTCGAGCCGGAAGGTACGGATGCCCTGTCGGGTGTGGCACCAGCCCCGGAGGTACCAGCTCTCGTTGTTGGAGTCGATCCGCAGGGGATCCACGACCCGGTGCTCCCGCGCTCCCCGGGAGCCGACGTAGTCGAACTCGATCTGCAGTCCTCCAGCCACAGCCGAGCGGATGGTGACGAGCGCCGCGTTCGCCTCGGACTTCGCGACGGCCACCTGGCTCGGCTCCTCGGACGACCCGCGGGCCAGCTTCGCCATCAGCGAGGAGTGCACAGAACTGTCGAGTGTCTCGGGAACCGCCTGCAGGTACTGGAGCCCGGCGATGAGGGCCGCGGCCTCGCGGGCGGAGAAACGCGGTGAATCGTCGAGGGCGACGCGGTGGGTGATCTGGATCTCGTCGCTCTGCTCGAAGTCGTCCCAGGCGATGTCGAACAGGTCGCCGTGCTGGTACTGGCTGGTCTCGCCGGGCACCCCCGACACCGCGATCAGCCGGACGGCCTCCCGCACCTGCTCCTCGCTCACCTGGAAGTGAGCTGCGGCATCCGCAACGGAGACCCGGTCTCTGTCGAGCAGATAGGGAACGAGGGAGAGCAGGAACGCGAGCTTGTCCTGGGCGTGCACGAACCCGGGTGTCCTGGGCGGTTTCGGGGAATCAGGCTGTTTCGGCACGGCCGGCCTCCTCCGCCGTCTGGCGCGCCGGCTGGTGGGTGGCCACGGTGAGTTCGAGGCGACGGCGCACCGCCGCGCGGAGCTCCGGGGGCGACACCACGAACACCTCGGGCCCGAACCCCGAGAGGTCGTCGGCCAGGAGGTGCAGGTCGGTGTAGTGCAGTGTCAGGTCGCCATCCGGCCTGCGGATGCTCCCCCGTCGGTTCACGAGCCGTGTCTGGGCATCGGAGTTCGGCCGCGCGCGCACCACGGCGGTGTTGGCGGCCCAGATCTCGTCGAGCTGCCGGAGCGCTGTCTCGGCCGTGCCCCGGGCGTCGTTCTCGAAGGGGATGCGTGTGCGGGTCACCGGCCCGACGATGCGGGAGAGCAAAAAGGTGCGGGGCTCGCCGACCTGCTGGTCGATCCCGGTGATGTGCCAGCGGCCCTCGTGCTGCACGAGGGCAAGCGGTGCGACGGTGCGTTCACGAGGGGAGAGATCGCCCGGCTTGAGGTACGCGAAGCGCACGAGCACCCTGCGCCCGAGCGCGTCGGTCAGCGGGTCGAAGGCAGCCTCGCGAGTGCGGATACGCGGCGCGTAGCCGAGAACCGGTTCGATCGACTCGACGCCGAGCGAACGGAGCTTCAGCAGCGCATGCCGGGACTCCCGCGAGAGGGAGCCCTCGCGCCAGGCCATCGCGGCCAGGTTCAGCAGGGCGATCTCCTCCGGGGAGAACGAGATGTCTGCGGGGAGATCGTAGGCGCCCTTCGGGATGAGGTAGCGCAGGTGCTGGTTGTTTCCGGACTCGTCGAGCGGCTCGATCGTCTCGAGCGGCACCCCGAGTTCACGGATGTCGTCTTTGTCCCGCTCGAACTGGCGCTCGAGACTCGCGTTGTCGCCGGCGAAGACGTAACGCTGGCGGTAGCCCTGCACCGTGGAGAGGATCTCGTTCTTGGTGAGCCCCGCCTCGGTCGCCAGCAGGGCCAGCACGAGGCTGAACAGTCGCTCCTCGACGGGTACGGGCGCGGGTCCCCTGGTCTCAGTCATCAGGTCTCAACTTTACGCGGCCACAGCCCGATCGCGGCGTGCCGCGCTGAAAGCGGAGGCCCGTCCAGGGTCGCCGCCGCGCTCACTCACTTACTGGGCAGGTGCGGCGGGCAGGATTCCGAGCACGTCGACGACGTAGATCAGCGTCGAACCCGCAGGGATCTTGCCGTCGGTCGACGCGGTGTCCCCGTAGCCCGAGGCCGGCGGCACGACGGCGATGTACTGCGACCCGACCGTCTGGCCGACCAGCGACGGTACGATGGTCGTCGCGAGCGGCGCACTCGACGAAGCCTGTACGAGCTTGGGCGTGCCATCGGCCCAGGTCGAACCGGCGATCGACTTGTCGGCCCACACCACCGCGGTGTACTGCACGATCACGTTGTCGCCGTCGGCGATGGCCGGGCCGTCGCCCTTCTTCAGGTCGGCGACCCGCAGGTCGGTCGGCAGACTGCCCGAGGGAACCGTGATGCCGGGGCGGCCGTCGGGGGCGAGCGCGACACTGGGGAAACCGGCCTGGGCGGGCTGGATGGCGCCGTCGGCCCGGGTGCCGAACGCGTCCGTGATGTCGAAGACCATCACCAGCGAATCGGTCGCGCCGACACCCGCCTGGCTGTTGCCCTCTGTGCCGAAACCGTCGGCCGGGGGCATGGTGATGGCGACGCGCGATCCGACCGTGGCGCAGGCGAGGCCCTTCTGGATGCCCGGGATGCCGGCGCTCGAGATGGGGAAGGTCGAGGCGGTCTTTCCGTCGTAGGCGGTGGCGGTGACCGTGGCGCCGGTGGTCGCGTCGAGCAGCGTGTAGTCGCCCGAGACGATGCCGTTCTCGGGCAGGACCGTTCCACTGCCCTGGATGAGCGTGCTGACCTCGGTCGTGCTGCCGGCGTCGAGCGGTGTACCGAACGAGATCTTCGGCGCGGAGCCGAAGTCCCCTGTGGCGGTGACGAGGCTGGAGGCGCTTCCCGAGGAGGCCATGGGCGAGCATCCGGAGGCTGAAGTGCCACCCGTGGAGCTGCAGCCTGCTACGACGACGAGCAGGCCAGCGGCCACGATGAGCGCGACGGTCTTACGCACGGATCCTCATTTCAGGTACAGAACAGCTCACGATCGCGAGCGGCCTCAGTCTAACGGGTCGGTTTCGGGCTGGTTTTCAGCTTCGCGCGCCAGGGCGGCGTCGGCACTGGCGCTGGCCTGGCGCACGCGTTTGCGGAGGCTCTTCGGGCTGATTCCGCGTTCGCCGAGCGCCCCGGGGGTCCAGGCCTCGACGTCGTCGTCGGAATACTCCGATTTGGATGCGCGGCGCTTCAGTTCGGGGAGCACGGAGCCGGGCGCGAGCCGGCGCGCGGTGACGAGGAACCCGGTGTGCCCGATCATCCGGTGATCCGGTCGCACAGCGAGGCCCTCGACATGCCAGGTGCGAACCATCGTCTCGCTCGGGTCGGGGTTCGTGAACAGGCCAGAACTCCGGATCGTCTCGGTGACCCGGGAGAGCTGCGTGACGGTGGCGACGTAGCAGAGCACGACTCCCCCGGGCTTCAGCGCGGCGGCGACCGCCTCGATGCACTCCCAGGGTGCGAGCATATCGAGGATCACCCGGTCGACGGTTCCGTCGCCGTGAACCGTCGGGAGGGCATCCGTGAGGTCGCCGACGGTGACAGTCCAGTTCTGGGGCTCTGCTCCGGTGAAGGCGGCGACGTTGGCGCGCGCGACATCCGCGAACTCGTCGCGTCGTTCGAACGAGGAGAGGAATCCGGTCGGGCCGAGGGCACGGAGCAGCCAGAGCGAGAGCGCACCCGAACCCACCCCGGCCTCGACGACGGTCGCACCCGGGAAGATGTCGGCCTGCGCGAGGATCTGCGCCGCGTCCTTCGGGTAGATGATCGCAGCTCCCCGCGGCATCGCCATGACGAAGTCGGTGAGCAGCGGACGAAGCGCCAGATAGTCGATCCCGATCGAGTTCTGCACGACAGAACCGTCGGGCAGCCCGATCAGATCGTCGTGCTCGATCCAGCCCTTGTGGGTGTGGAACGTGGCGCCCACTTCGAGGCTGATGCTGTTCATGCGGCCCTTGGGCCCGGTGAGCTGCACCCGGTCGCCGGCGCGGAACGGTCCGCTGTAGGTGGTGGAGGTGGTCATCGCGCTGCACTCCTTGAATCTGTGAGAACTCGAACCAGGTCGGCGCTCGAGCGCCCGTCGAGGGTCGGCCAGAGCACGTGCGCGCCACTGTTCTCGAGGGAGAGGTAATGGGGGACGCCGATCGTCACGACACCGGCCGCGACCGCGGAGGCGGTGCCGGCGAGGCTGTCCTCGATGGCGATGCAGTCCGCCGGGGCGGCGCCGAAGTGCGCGGCCGCCGTGAGATAGGCCTCGGGATGCGGTTTCGCGTTGGCGACGTCGTCGCCCGAGACCACGAGATCGAAGGCGTCGAACGGGATGAACGACCGAACGTGCTCGGCCATCCGCCGGATCGACATGGTGACCAGTGCCGTCGGGACGCCCGCCCGGCGCAGATCGAACAGCAGCTCCTTCGCACCCGGACGCCACGGAACGGCCACGGAGATCTGCTCCATGACGCGCTCGCTCAGCAGGGAGACGATGGCGTCCTCCCCCATGTCGACGCCCTTCGCCTGCATCGTCCGGGCCGTTCGCCAGAGCCCGGAGCCGACGAGATCGAGGGCCTCCTCGTGCGTCCAGGTGCCGCCGTAGGACTCGATGAGAGAGGTCTGGGCGGTCATCCAGTAGGGCTCGGTATCGACGAGCGTGCCGTCCATGTCCCAGAGAACGGCGGCAGGATTCTGTTCGGTCACGGGATCGAAGCCTACCGTGAGCACGGAGCCCCGCCGGGGCGCGACGGCCTATCCTTGAGGAACGCTTCCGCGCGGGTGCGCCCGCCTGATCTACAGAACACGAGGACTTCCCCTAAGTGGCAGAGAGCAAAGAATTCCTGACCGGGCGTCTGATGGTCGTCGCCTTCGAGGGCTGGAACGACGCCGGCGAGGCGGCATCCGCAGCGGTGCGGAGCCTGAAGGAGCAACTCGACCTGGCGGAGATCGTCGAGATCGACTCCGAGGACTTCTTCGACTACCAGTTCAACCGGCCCACCAGCGAGTTCGACGACGAGGGCCAGCGCATCCTGGTCTGGCCGAGCGCGACGATCTACGGCCCGGCCGCCACGACCGGAGATTCAGACGAAAAGGCAGAACCGGCGGAGCAGCTCGCAGCCGATGCCGGCCTCGCCGTCAGCAGCAACAACACCTCCAACGTCTACCTGCTGCTCGGCACGGAGCCCTCGCGCAACTGGAAACGGTTCACCAGCGAGGTGCTGAACGTCGCGGTGGACTCCGGCGTCTCGGGCATCGTCTTTCTCGGCGCGATGCTCGCCGACGTGCCCCACACCCGCCCGATCAGCATCTACTCCACCAGCGAGAATGCCGGCGTGCGGAGCGAGCTCGACCTCGAACGGAGCGCCTACGAGGGCCCGGTGGGCATCCTCTCGATCCTCTCCGACGCCGCCGAGCAGCTCGGGATCCCCACGATCAGCCTCTGGGCGAGCGTGCCGCACTACGTGCACAACGCGCCCTCACCGAAGGCCACCCTGGCACTGATCGACCGACTCGAGGAACTGATCGACGTGGTCATCCCGCGCGGCGACCTCGTCGACGAAGCGGCGGCCTGGGAGTCGGGCATCAACGCTCTCGCAGGTGAGGACGAGGAGATGGCCTCCTACATCCGGCAGCTGGAACAGGCCAGGGACACGGTCGACTCGCCCGAGGCGAGCGGTGAAGCGATCGCGCAGGAGTTCGAGCGCTACCTGCGAAAGCGCGGCGACGGCCCGGCGACGGGCCCTGCGGAGCCCTGGCGGCCGTAGCCACGCTGCGTCGGCCAGAGAGGCCGGTCAGACGGAGACCGGTCAGGCGGCGATGCGGATGCCCAGCAGGGCGTCGATCGCGTCGACGACCACCGCGGGCACCACTCGCGCCGTCTCGAACCACTCGTCGAGCAGAGTGAGTGCCCGGGGGGTGTCGAGGTCGTCGGCGAGGGCCTCGAGCAGGCGCGTGACGAGAGCCGCGGCATCCGGTGTCGAGGCGGCAGCGTGCTCGCCCGCCATCGAGCCCGCATCCGCCGCCGAGTCCGCATCCGCCGCCGCACCCGCACCCGCCGCCGCACCCGCGGCTGCAGCCACCCAGCGCTCGAGCCTCGCCGTGGCGCGCTCGAGATCGGCGTCGGTGTACTCCCAGTCGCTCCGGTAGTGGTGACCCAGCAGGGCGAGCCGGATGGTTCGGGCATCCACACCTCGAGCCCGGAGCTTCGACACCAGCACCAGGTTGCCGAGTGATTTCGACATCTTCTCGCCCTGGTAGGCGACCATGCCGGTGTGCGCGTGGATCGACGCGAAAGGCTCACCGGTCAGCGCGGTCGCGTGGGCGGCGCTGAACTCGTGGTGCGGGAAGATCAGGTCGCTTCCTCCGCCCTGCACGGCGAAGTTCTGACCCACGTGCTTCAGCGCGATGACGGCGCACTCGATGTGCCAGCCCGGCCGGCCGGCGCCCACCGCGGAGGGCCACTCGGGCTCACCCGCGCGGGCGACGCGCCAGAGCAGAGGATCGAGCGGGTCGCGCTTGCCGGGCCGCCCGGGGTCTCCCCCGCGCTCGGCGAACAGTTCGAGCATGGTGGCCGTGTCGTAGCGGCTCTCGAGGCCGAGGAACCAGCTGGTCGCCTCGGCGGCACGGGCGGAGTCGAAGTAGACGTCCTGGGCGTTCTCGTTCAGTGCGTCGGGAGTGGGGACGCCATAGGCGAATCCGGTCTCCACGAGCTCTGAGACGGCGTGCCCGATCTCGTCGACCACCTCGGTGACGGCGATGTAGTCGGCCGGCGGGATGACGCGGAGCGCCTCCATGTCGCCCCGGAACAGGTCGGTCTGCGACGCGGCGAGCTCCCGCCAGTCGACACCGGTGGCCGTCGCCCGCTCAAGCAGGGGATCGTCGACGTCGGTGACGTTCTGGGTGTATTCCACCGTGAGGCCAGCCGCTCGCCAGAGGCGGTTCAGGGTGTCGAACGCCAGGTAGGTGGAGGCGTGGCCGAGGTGCGTGGCGTCATAGGGCGTGATGCCGCAGACGTAGAGCCCGGCGGTGCCGTCGGTGCCCGGTGCCGCCTCGATCTGGCCGCTGGCCTGGTTGAACAGGCGGGGAACCGGCCCCCGGGAGGGCAGCGCGGGAACGTCGGGAGAAGGCCAGGAGTGCACTACTGAACTCTAACTTCTGGTGCTCGTGCTGCCGACCAGTCTCAGGCGGCGATGGTGTTCGTGGCCAGCAGAACGATCAGCACGATGCCGAGCGCGATGCGGTAGATCACGAACGGCAGGAAGCTCCGCCGGGAGATGTAGTTCATGAAGAAGGCGATCACAACGAGGCCCACCACGAAGGCGACGACGGTGGCGGCGCCGGTCTCGAAACCGTTGAAGATCTCGGGCGTGCATCCCGCCGCCGCGTCGACGCAGGGCTCCTTGATGCTCTTGTAGAGCTGGAAGAGGCCGCTGCCGAAGACGGCCGGCATTGCGAGCAGGAAGGAGTAGCGGGCGGCCGCCTTCCGTTCGAAGCCCATCAGGAGTCCTGCAGTGATGGTGCCGCCCGAGCGGGAGACCCCCGGGATGAGGGCGAGCGACTGGGCGAGGCCGTACACGACGCCCTGCGGGTAGGTGATCTCCTTGATGCGACGCTTCTTGGCTCCGACGGCATCGGCGATTCCCAGCAGGATGCCGAAGACGATGAGGGTGCCTGCCACGAGCCAGAGCGAACGGAGGGAGGTCTCGATCTGCTTCTGGAAGATGAGGCCGAGGATGATGATCGGCAGGCTGCCGATGATGATGAGCCAGCCCATCCGGGCATCCGGATCGTTCCGGGGAATTCGGCCGAACAGCGCCTTCACCCAGCGCGTGACGATCCGCACGACATCGCGCCAGAAGAACACCAGCACGGCCGCTTCGGTGCCGAGTTGGATGATCGCCGTGAACGCCGCCCCGGGGTCACCGCCCGCCCCGATCAGCTCGCCCACGATCTTGATGTGGGCGCTGGAGGAGATCGGCAGGAACTCCGTCAGGCCCTGAACCAGGCCGAGGATGATCGCTTGGAGGAATTCCATTCACACGCTTCCGGTAGTGAGGGCCGCGTCCTGGCGCCCGGCCTCGCACGGAGGGTCAGTAGCCGAGAAGCAGGTCTGTCAGAACATCTGTGCCAAACACTAGTGCGTCAAGCGGCACCCGCTCGTCAACGCCATGGAACAGCGCCGGGAAGTCGAGATCGGCCGGAAGCTGGAGCGGCGCGAAGCCGTAGCCCTTGATGCCGAGCATGCTGAGGGCCTTGTTGTCGGTACCGGCTGAGAGCAGGTAGGGAAGCACCTCGGCTCCCGGATCGAAACGGCCGAGGCTCGCGATCATCTGCTCCACCAGCGCTCCCTCGAACGGCGTCTCGAGGCCGATGTCCTGGTGCATCACCACGACCTCGACGTCGGGGCCGGCGAGCTCACGGATGCGCGCCATCACCTCGACCTCGTCACCCGGCAGCACCCGCACATCCATCCGCGCCTCGGCGAGATCGGGGATGACGTTCACCTTGTAGCCCGCATCGAGCATGGTGGGGTTGGTGGTCGCGCGGAGAGTGGCCGAGATGAAGCGGCTCGCGGTGCCGGTGGCGATCGCCAGCTCCTCAGCACTCACCTGCTTCGGATCCTGCCCCAGGATGCCCGCCACCCTGTCGAGCAGCTGGCGGGTGGTCATCGTGAGTTTCACCGGCCACTCCTGGCTGCCGATCCGGGCCACGGCTCCGGCCAGACGCGTGATGGCGTTCTCAGAGTTGATCTGAGAGCCGTGGCCCGCGCGGCCGCGGGCGATGAGCTTGATCCAGATCAGGGCCTTCTCGCCGGTCTGCACGAGGTAGGCGCGCTGGCCCTGGAGATCGATGGAGTAGCCGCCGACCTCGGAGATCGCCTCGGTCGCACCCTCGAAGACCTCCGGATGTTCGTCGACCATGAAGTGCGAGCCGAGGACTCCCCCGGCCTCCTCGTCGGCAAAGAAGGCGATGACGAGGTCGCGCGCCGGCTGCCGGCCCGAGCCGAGGATCTCGCCGAGTGAACTCAGGATCATGGCGTCCATGTTCTTCATGTCGACCGCCCCACGACCCCAGATCATGCCGTCTCTGATCTCGCCGCCGAACGGGTCGACGCTCCAGTCGTCGGCGATGGCCGGAACCACGTCGAGATGGCCGTGCACGACGAGGGCGGGAGCATCCGGATTCGCACCCTCCACCCGCGCCACCACGCTGGTTCGGCCGGGCGCGGCATCGAACAACTGCGGCTTCAGGCCGAGCGCCTGGAGCTCCGCCTCCACGTAGTGGGCGGCCTCTGTCTCGCCGTTGGACTTGCCGTCGCCGTAGTTGCTGGTGTCGAACCGGATCAGGTCCCGGGTGAGGTGGGCGGTGCGGTCGAGGGTCGGATCGCTCGTCGAGGTCATGCCAACACGCTACCGGCCCGGCCGGAAGCGGAGGTGCGTTTTCGGGTGCTTCCAGACGTGCTATCGTCTTACCTTGTTGTTCTCCTCCGGGAAGAACGAACATCACCTGTCCGGGTGGCGGAAATGGTAGACGCGCTAGCTTGAGGTGCTAGTGCCTGTTATGGGCGTAGGGGTTCAAGTCCCCTTTCGGACACCGATTCAGAACGGGATTGCGACACACGTCGCAATCCCGTTCTTCTTTTCCTCACATCTGGGGTAGTGTTTAACCGAAGTTGCTGTGCCTCGCAGTTCTGAATGCTCGCGGCCAAGCCCCGTTGCCCATTGCGCTTGAAAGATGGATGACAGGCACCGCGCTATCAGAATCCGGCAGTCGGATTCATAGAGAACGCTCCTGGAGGAGTTTTAACATGGCAATTGGTACCGTCAAATGGTTTAACGCTGAAAAAGGCTTCGGATTCATCGCTCCCGAAGATGGCAGCCCCGACGTTTTCGCTCACTACTCGGCCATCGCGTCGAACGGCTACAAGTCGCTCGATGAGAACCAGCGCGTCGAGTTCGATGTGACCCAGGGCCCGAAGGGCCCGCAGGCTGAGAACATCCGCAGCCTGTAGATATTGCATGAGAAGCGCGTGCGCTTCTCATCGCGAATAAATATTGTGGGAATGCCCTGGCGAAAGCCGGGGCATTCTTGTTTAAGCTCGGGGTATGACTACGGACAACACAGCGGGAACATCTCCTGAGAACCCGATCGACAACGACACGGAATGGGTGGCGGCGCAGATCGCCGAATACCTTGCTACGGATGGGGAGAAGCCGACCTTCAAGGGCGGAGCACCGCTTGTACTGCTCACGACGCAGGGCCGGAAGAGCGGCGTGTGGCGTCGCACCTGCCTGATCGGCGCCGAAGACGGCGGCCGCCAGATCCTCGTCGCGTCGCTCGGCGGAGCCCCGAAGCATCCGGCCTGGTACCTGAACCTCGAGGCGAATCCCGAGGTCGTGGTGCAGAACAAGGGTGAGATCATCCGCGGCACCGCCAGAACGGCCACGCCCGAGGAGAAGCCGGCGCTCTGGCAGAAGATGGTCGCCCTCTACCCGGACTACGCCGACTACCAGACAAAAACAGACCGCGAGATCCCGATCGTGATCGTGGATCCCGCGGCCTGAACTCCGTGCGGGGGTGGCGGTTACGCGGTGGCGTCGGCCAGCGTCTTGATGTCCATGACGAAGCGGTAGCGCACGTCTGACCTCAGCACGCGCTCGTAGGCCGCGTTCACGGCGTCGGCGGTCGCCTCGATGAGCTCGGTCTCGGGTGCGATGCCGTGCTCGGCGCAGAAGTCGAGCATCTCCTGCGTCTCGGCGATGCTGCCGATGCCCGAGCCTGCGAACGAACGGCGGTTGCCGAACAGGGTGAAGACCTGGATGGGCAGGGGCTCGGGCGGGGCGCCGACGCTGACGAAGGTGCCGTTCAGGCGCAGCACCTTGAGGTAGGTGTTGAGGTCGATCTTCGCGCTGACGGTGTTGATGACCAGGTCGAAGGTGTTCTGAAGGTCCTTCAGCGTCGACTCGTCGCTGGTCGCGTAGTAGTGGTCGGCGCCGAGTCGCAGGCCGTCCTCCTTCTTGCTGAGCGTCTGCGAGAGCACGGTCACCTCTGCGCCCATTGCGTGCGCGATCTTGACGGCCATGTGGCCGAGCCCGCCCATGCCGATGACGGCCACCTTCTTGCCGGGGCCGGCGTTCCAGTGCGACAGCGGCGAGTAGGTCGTGATGCCGGCGCAGAGCAGCGGAGCAGCCTTCTCGAAGGGAATCGCTTCGGGAACGCGGAGCACGAAGTCCTCGACGACCACGATGTGGGTCGAGTATCCGCCCTGCGTGATGCTGCCGTCCCGGTCGACGGCGGCGTAGGTGCCCGTGTTGCCCTTCAGGCAGTAGTTGTTCTCCCCGGCCAGGCAGTTCTCGCACTCGCGGCACGAATTGACCATGCAGCCGACGCCGACGCGGTCGCCGACGCTGTGCAGGGTGACATCCGAACCGATCTCGGTGACGACGCCCACGATCTCGTGACCCACCACCTGCGGGTACTGGATGTTGCCCCATTCCCCCCGGACGGTGTGGATGTCGGAGTGGCAGATGCCGGAATAGGCGATCTCGATCAGCACATCCTTCGCGCCGACGTCGCGGCGTTCGATCGTGGTCGTGATCAGGGATCCGGTGGCCGACGGTGCGGCGATGGCGTTGACGGTGGTACTCATATTCTCAGAATCCTGTCGGTACGTGGGGTTGGTAGGGAGCTTCGAGGGTATCGAGCTCCTCGGGGGTGAGGTCGAGGTCGACGGAGGCGACCGCGTCCTCGAGGTGGTGCGTCTTGGTGGCCCCGACGATCGGCGAGGTCACGGCGGCCTGCTGCCGCACCCAGGCGAGGGCGACCTGCGCCCGGGAGACCCCGCGGTTCGTGGCGACGGTGGCCACGGCATCCGAGACGTGCCTGTCGGCGTCCTCGGTGCCGGCGTAGACCCTCGCGCTCACGTTGTCGCTCGCGTCGCGGGCCGTCTGCTCGCCCCAGGGCCGGGTGAGGCGACCGCGAGCCAACGGGCTCCACGGCAGCACTCCGACGCCCTGGTCGAGGCAGAACGGGTGCATCTCGCGCTCTTCTTCGCGCTGGATGAGGTTGTAGTGGTCCTGCATCGAGACGAACCGGGTCCAGCCGCCGAGGTCGGCCGTGTACTGGGCCTTCGCGAACTGCCACGCGAACATGGATGACGCCCCGATGTAGCGCGCCTTGCCGGCCTTCACCACATCGTGCAGCGCCTCCATCGTCTCCTCGATGGGCACCGTGTCGTCCCACCGGTGGATCTGGTAGAGGTCGACGTAGTCGGTGCCGAGCCGCCGGAGCGACGCGTCGATCTGGTTCATGATGTGCGCGCGGCTGAGGCCACCGCCGTTCGGCGTTTGGCGCATCGGCATGAAGACCTTGGTGGCGATCACGATCTCCTCGCGGCTCGCGAAGTCGGCCAGGGCGCGGCCGACGAACTCCTCACTCGTGCCGTCGGAATAGGCGTTGGCAGTGTCGAACGTGGTGATCCCGGCTTCGAGGGCCTGCCGGATGAACGGGCGGCTGGCCTCCTCGTCGAGAGTCCAGTCGTGGTTGCCGCGCTCTGCCGTGCCGTAGCTCATACAGCCGAGCGTGATCGCTGAGACCTCGAGGCCGCTTCGGCCGAGTTTCAGGTATTCCATGCGTTCTCCTTCACAACTGCTGGTGGATTCATGGCTGCTGGTGCGGTCATGGTCAATGTGTGCCGATCCATTTGCGAACGGTCTGGATGCGGGTCTGCAACTGCGTGACGCTCGCCTGGGCGACGGCAGGACCGCCGCACACCCGGCGGAGCTCGGCGTGGATCAGCCCGTGCGGCTCCCCCGAGGTCTTCGCCCAGATGCCGACGACGCTGTTCAGCAGCGACCGCTGTTCCTTGAGTGTGCGGTAGAGCGGCGCGGCGGGGGCCGCATCCGGAGACTCGACCGCCGGAGCGACATAACCCGGTTCGTGCTTCCGCCTGGCCTGTTTCGCCTGGCGGTGCTGCAGCAGCTCCCGCACCTGTTCGGGTTCGAGCAGGCCCGGGAAGCCGATGAAGTCGAGCTCCTCGTCGCTGCCCCCGATCGCCTCGGCTCCGAACTCGTCGCCCTCGTAGACGACCATGTCGAAGGTGGCGTGAGAGGAGAGCGGCTCGAAGCTGAACTCCTGCTGCAGGGCGTCGGAGGCCTTCTCCTGCCGGTTGGCGGCATCCATCATGTCCTCTTCGGGTGCGAAGAGGTCGATGGCGGGGTCGCCGGTCTCGCGGCGATCGAGGGCGTGGTCGCGTTCGAGTTCCATCGTGTTGGCGAGGGCCATCAGGCTCGGAACGTTCGGCAGGAAGATGGAGGCGATCTCCCCTCGGCGCCGGGCCCTGACGAAGCGGCCGATCGCCTGCGCGAAGTAGAGCGGTGTGGCGGCGCTGGTGGCGTAGACGCCGACGGAGAGGCGCGGGATGTCGACACCCTCCGACACCATCCGCACGGCGACCATCCAGCGGCGGGTCGAGTTCGAGAACTCCTCGATGCGGTCGCTGGCCTCCTTCTCGTCGCTCAGCACGATGGTGATCGGCTGGCCGGTGATCTCCCCGAGAACGTCGGCATAGGCCCGGGCGGCATAGTGGTCGGTCGCGATGACGAGTCCCCCGGCATCCGGAACCGACTGCCGGACCTCGGTGAGTCGACGGTCTGCGGCCTTCAGGACCTGCGGGATCCAGTCGCCCTTCGGATCGAGCGCCGTGCGCCAGGCCTGAGAGGTGATGTCCTTCGTGTTGCCCTCGCCGAGGCGGGCCTCCATCTCCTCGCCCACCCCGTCGCGCCAGCGCATGTGGCCGGCGTAGACCATGAAGAGCACCGGACGCACGACCCCGTCCTTCAGCGCCCGGCCGTAGCCGTAGTTGTAGTCGGTGAGGGAGGTGCGGATGCCGTGTTCGTCGGGCAGGTAGCTCACGAACGGGATCGGCGCCGTGTCGGAGCGGAACGGGGTTCCGGTGAGACTCAGTCGGCGTGTCGCGGGTTCGAAGGCCTCGCGGATGGCGTCGCCCCAGCTCAGTGCGTCGCCGCCGTGGTGCACCTCGTCGAGGATCACGAGCGTGCGGCCACTGAGAGTCAGGTCGCGGTGGAGTTCGGCCCGCGTCGCGACCTGCGCGTAGGTGACGACGACGCCGTGGTAGTGCGCGCCGTGGCGCCCGTGCGCGTTCTTGAAGGTGGGGTCGAGCCGGATGCCCGCCCGGTGTGCGGCGTCGGCCCACTGCTTCTTCAGGTGCTCGGTGGGGGCGACGACCGTGATGCGGTCGACGGTCTTTCGGGCCAGGAGTTCGGCGGCGAGCCGGAGCGCGAACGTGGTCTTGCCGGCGCCCGGCGTTGCGGCGGCGAGGAAGTCGCGGGGTTCGTGCTCGAAGTAGGCGGTGAGGGCTTCGGACTGCCAGGCACGGAGTTTGCCGACAGTTCCCCAGGCGGCCCGTTCGGGGAAGCTCGGGGAGAGGTGCTCGGCCGCGGAGGTTCCGACCGGACGTCCGGCGGGGGCAGGCGAAATAGTCACTTTCCAACACACTACCCGCTCCCACAGCGCGGCTCGCCCATCCGGCCCGCGCGGAGTCGTGGAGCGGGAGAATGAGACGTGCTTCCTGTCGAATTCCGTCTTCCCGCACGCCAGCCGTTCGACCACGCCGGGGTCACCCGGTTCCTCGTGGCACATGCCATCGTCGGCGTCGAGGCGGTGGTCGGGGGCGAATACTGGCGCACACTGGCGCTCCCGGGCGGGCAGGCGGTGGTGGCCGTGCGGGCCGCTCCGGCGGGGGTGACGGGGCGGGTGTGGTTCCGCGCCGGCGAAGCAGTGCCGGGCCCCGGGTCGCTCGGCCACCCGGAGCTGGCGGAGGTCGCCGCCGCAGTGGGGCGGCTCTACGACCTCGACGCAGACGCGCCGGCCATCGATTCCGTGCTCGGCGGGGTGCCCGAGCTGGCAGGGTCGCTGGCGGCGGCCCCGGGCATCCGGATGCCCGGCACGACCGACCCGCACGAGACCCTCTTCCGCACGCTGATCTGCCAGCAGGTGTCGGTGAAGGCGGCGCGGACTGTGCAGGGCAATCTTGCCGCGGCCCTCGGTGACCCGCTCGACACGGGGCTGGCTGCGGTTGCGCCCGGTGGTGTGGGGCGGCTGTTCCCGACCGCCGCCCAGATCGCCGGCGGCGGCACCGGCGTCGTGCGCGGTCCGGCACAGCGGGTGCGCACGATCCTGGCCGTCGCGGAGGCACTGGCCGACGGCAGCCTGGTCGTCGATCGCCGTGCGAGCGTGCCGGAGCTGATGGCCGGCCTCGAGGCAATGCCGGGAATCGGGCCGTGGACGGCCGGGTACGTCGCGATGCGCGTTTTGGGCGCTGCGGACATCCTGCTCGACGGCGACCTCGCCCTGCGCGCCGGCGCTGCCGCCCTCGGCCTGCCCTCGGAGCGCCGGGAGCTCGAGAGGTTCGCTGAGCGCGTCGCGCCGTGGCGGAGTTACTTCGGCATGCACCTCTGGCGGGACGCGGTGGCGGCGATCGCTGCCTGACCCCGCCCCTGCCCCGCCCCGCTCCCGCCCCCGCACCCGCCGTGCCACGACGCTCTGCCGGGCATCCGGCGGCCGGGCGTAGGCTGACGGGGAGAACTTGCCACAGGAGAACCATCCATGACCGAACCGCATCCCTGGCGCCGCTACGTCGCCCTCGGCGACTCCTTCACCGAGGGAATCGGCGACCCCGAGCCTGCCAGCCAGGGCGGCCACCGGGGCTGGGCCGACCGGGTCGCCGAGGTTCTGAGCGCGCAGGTCGACGGGGAGTTCTCGTACGCCAACCTTGCGATCCGGGGGCGTCTCATCCGCCAGATCCTCGACGAACAGGTGGAGCCGGCGCTGGCGTTGAAACCCGACCTCATCACGATCTCGGCCGGTGGCAACGACATCATCCGCCCCGGCACCGATCCCGATCTCATCGCCGCCCAGTTCGAGGCCGGAATCGCTCGCCTCCGCAGAAGCGGTGCGACGATCGTGGTCTTCACGGGAACCGATGTCGGCTTCTCTCCGGTGTTCCGGAGCATCCGCGGCAAGGTGGCGATCTACAACGAGAACATCCGCGCGATCGCCTCGAGGTACGACCTGATCGTGGTTGACCAGTGGGGGCTCGGCTCGATCCAGAACTCAGGCATGTGGGCGCCTGACCGCCTGCATCTGAACGCCTTCGGCCACCACGAGATCGCGCGCACGGTGCTCGCGGCACTCAATGTGCCGAACGACCTCCGGCCGAACTCCCCCGAGCCGCTGCCCGGCAGGCGCTGGCGCCAGGCCCGCGCCGAGGACCTGGTCTGGGCGCGGGAGTTCTTCGTGCCCTGGGTGCTCCGCCGCGTGCGGCATCAGTCCTCGGGCGACGGCCTCACCGCGAAGCGGCCCGCCGCCGGCCCCGTGCTGACGCACCGCGCCGACTGACCGGCCCCCGCCCCGACCGCCCTCGAGACGGGCGTCGAAGAGGAATGGGGACACGTTGCGTTCGCAGGCGACGCAACGAGCGTCCCGTCCTCTTTGAGCGCACACACCTGCTGAGCGCACTCGTCTGCCGAACGCACACTGCGTATGAGTGCGCACCGCGTCGTTTGCGGGCGAAGGCGGGCGGCCGACTATCGTTCGGCGCGAAGGTTGAGGGGTGCCTGCTCAGCTGGCGGACGGCACGCGGAGCGCCCAGAGGGCGACCGCGCTGGCCGACGCCACGTTCAGCGAATCCACGCCGTGGAGCATCGGGATCGTGACCACCGTGTCGGCCGCGGAGAGGGCCGCGTGGGAGAGCCCGTCCCCCTCCGTGCCCAGAAGGATCGCCACTCGCTCAGGCGGCGACACCGCGAACTCGTCGAGCGTCACCGCGTCGTCGCTGAGCGCCAGCGCCGCAACGTGGAATCCGGCCGCCCGAAGCATCGGCCCCGCGACATCCCACTCCGGCAGCCTTGTCCACGGCACCTGCAGCACCGTGCCCATCGACACCCGCACGCTCCGCCGGTAGAGCGGGTCGGCGGAACGCGGCGTGACGAGCACGGCATCCGCCCCGAGCCCGGCCACCGAGCGGAAGATCGCGCCCACATTGGTGTGGTCGACGATGTCCTCGAGGATGACGACCCGCCGGGCATCCTCCAACAGCGAAGACACCGACGGAAGCGGCGGCCGGTGCATCGACGCCAGCGCGCCCCGGTGCAGGTTGAACCCGGTCAGGCTCTCGAGCAGCGCCGACGGGCCCACATAGATCGGCACCTCCGGTGCGACCAGGCTCTGGATGCCCGCCGCCCACTTCTCCTCGCACAGCACCGATCGCGGCACGTGCCCGGCGGCAAGAGCGCGTTCGATCACCTTGGCCGACTCGGCGATGTACAACCCGCCGGCCGGCTCGCTCACCCGGCGGAGCGCCACATCGGTGAGGCCGCGGTAGTCGGCGAGCCCCGGGTCGGTCAGGTCATCGAGCGGAATAAGGGGCACGGAACACCACTCTGCCAGTCGCCGGAAACATTTACGAAAACAAGAACTCTTAGACTCAAGGGGTGCGGTCCGAACCAGTGGCCCGCGCGGAGGAGGTGCGGCCATGGCTCTGAGGGAATCCGAGCAGGGTCGGGCGGGCATCCCCGGTGAAGCGGATGCACTCGACGAGGTCGTCGACGTGTTGGCGGGCAAGCGGCTCGTCGTGCTGACGGGGGCCGGCGTGAGCACCGACTCGGGAATCCCCGACTACCGCGGCGAGGGCGCGCCGAAACGCAACCCGATGACGTTCGACCAGTTCCTCGGCAACGCCGACTTCCGGAAGCGGTACTGGGCCGGCAGCCATCTCGGCTGGAAGCTGTTCGATGCCGCACGGCCGAACATCGGTCACGCGGTGTTGGCGACGCTCGAGGGCGCGGGAGTCGTCTCCGGCATCATCACGCAGAACGTCGACGGGCTGCACGTTCGGGCCGGCTCGAACCGCGTCGTCGACCTCCACGGTTCGATGGACAGGGTGCGCTGCCTGACTTGCGGCCAGATGTTCGCCCGGGTGAGCATTGCCGACACGATCGACGCCGCGAACCCGTGGATCACGAAGCCCGACGCGGTGACGGTGAACCCCGACGGCGACGCCGAGGTGGCCAACTGGGCCGAGTTCGAGGTGCCGGTGTGCACCGTCTGCGGAGGCGTGCTGAAGCCCGACGTCGTGTTCTTCGGCGAGTTCATCCCGAAGGAGCGTTTCACCGAGGCGAGCGACCTGCTGCGGGCATCCGACGCCCTGGTGATCGCCGGCTCGTCGCTGGTCGTCAACTCGGGCATCCGGTTGCTGGAGCAGGCCCGCCGCCGGCGCCTGCCGATCGTGATCATCAACCGCGGTGTGACCAAGGGTGACAGTCGGGCGACGGTGAAGGTGGATGCCGGTACCTCCGAGACGCTGACAGCCCTCGCCTCGCGGTTGATACCCTGACGGCATGACGTTTCTCGCTCTTGTGCGCCACGGCCAGACCGACTGGAACCTGGCACGGCGCATCCAGGGCAACACGGACATCCCGCTGAACGACACGGGCCGCGCCCAGGCGGTGGAGACCGCATCCCGGCTCGTCGGCACGAGCTGGGATGCCGTGCTGACCAGCCCGCTATCGCGGGCCCGCGAAACGGCCCAGATCATCGCGGCGGCGCTCGGGCTGCCCGAACCGACCTCAGAGCCCGACCTCGTGGAACGACGCTACGGCGACGCAGAGGGCATGGACTACCAGGAGCTCCACGAGCGCTTTCCCGTCGGCATCGTGGTGCCCGGGCGGGAGACGCACCGCGAGGTGCAGCTGCGGGTGCATGCCGCGCTGATCGGCATCGCCCGGCAGCATCCCGGCCGCTCGCTCGTCGTCGTCTGCCACGGAGGTGTCATCTCGTCGCTCGTGCGCCACGCCACGGGCGGCGGTCGCCCTCGCGCCGACGAACGGATCGCGAACGGCTCGGTGCACTCGTTCAGCTACACGGGCGGCGAGTTGCGCCTCGACGAGTTCAACGGCGAGCCCGTGAACCAGCCAGCTCTTCAAGCAGTGCCAGAAGTGCCGTAGCCGACGACTCCCAGCTGAACGTCTCCGAGCGCTCCTTCGACGCGGACGAGCGGCGAAACCACTCTTTCGGATCTTCGAGCCGCTTGACGGCGGCAGCGAACGCGGCCGGGTCGCGTGAGTCGAAGTAGAGGGCGGCGTCTCCCCCGATCTCTCGGAACACCGGGATGTCGCTGACCACGACCGGCGTGCTCCGGCCCATCGACTCGACCAGCGGAATGCCGAACCCCTCCTCGAGCGAGGCGGTGACGAGCGCGGTGGCGCTGTCGATCAGGGCGAGGTACTCGGTGTCGGAGACGCCGTCGTGGAACTCGAGGAGAGCATCCGGAGCCAGCGCCTGCAACCGCTCGCGATCGGCGGGGCGGACCTTGCTCAGCAGGTGGAGCGTGTAACCGGGAAGGTAGGGCATCGCCTGAACCAGGGTCTCGACGTTCTTGTAGGGCATGAACGAGCCCATGTAGAGGAGCGAGCGGGCTGTGGCCCGGGCGACCGGGCCAGTCCCGGCGGGCACCTCTGCCGCGCCTGCCGCGTCTTTCGCGCCGTCCGCGGTGAGTACGTCGGCGGCGTTGCTCACCACCACGATCGGCTTCGACGTGAGGTGGTGCTGCTCGACCAGCGCCCGGGTCGTGTGCGAGACCGTCACGACCGCATCCGCTCGGTTCAGCAACAGCCGCTGCGGCCACCATGCCGTGTGATAGAGCCGCCAGAGCAGCCGGAGCGGCCAGGCGAACTCGCGTGGAGGCGTCGGGTTCGAGTAGTAGATCAGGTCGTGCACGGTCAGGGCGAGAGGGTACTTCCGGCCCATCGTGCCCATGGTCTGCATCGGCGTGAACACCACATCGGGTTCGAGCGCGTTCACCTGCCGGGCGACGAAGAGCTCCCGCGGGCTCGTCGGCGAGCTCGCCATGGCGAACGGCAGGTCGGGAAGCAGCTCGAGCTGGCGTCTGTCACTGATGAGCATGGTCACCGGATGCTTCGCCGCCAACGCCGTGACGAGCCCCGCTGTATAGCGACTGATGCCGTCGTGCTGCCCGACGCGGGTGTACCGGCAGTCGAAGACGATCTTCACGCTCGCTCCTTCGCCGGTCGCTCTTCCGCCAGGAAGGCCTCGATCGCCTGTGCGGCCTCCCGCGGCTTCTCGTAGTGCACGAGATGCCCGACCCCCTCGAGCACCACGAGCCGGGCATCCGGAATCGCTTCGACCAGCCGCTTCTGCGCCGAGACGGGCGTGATGTCGTCGCGGTCGGAGGCCACCAGGAGCGTCGGCGGGGTGATGCGCGAAGCGTACTCGGAGACGTCGTTGCTCACGGAGGCCTCGAACGCGTCGAGCACCACGCGGCGGTTCGAGAAGGCGCCGAAGAACTGATCGTGCTGGTTGTGGATCCAGCGCCGGAGACCTGCATCGCGTGTCTTCGCCATCGTGATGCTGATGAACCGGGTGACCAGTCGAAGGCGGAGCCACGCGAAACCGGGCCGCTCGGGCAGCCACGCGCCCATGCGGTAGTAGAACACCGCGAGGCGGGTCAGGATGCCGCGGGGCCCGCTCAGGGCCGGTGCCGCGATCGGGTTGACCAGCACCACGTCGTCGGCCTCGAGCCCCTCAGAGAGCGCAGCCGACACGATGATCGAGCCGAAGGAGTGGCCCAGCACGACGAGGCGCGTGGTCGTGCGATCGATCCCGAGCCTCTGCACCAGCTCGCGGAGCCACGCGCTGTAGCCGTGGATGTCGTGCCGCACCCCGAGCGCGCCGTTCGCGTCGAGCGGGGTCGAGATGCCGAACCCGGGCAGGTCGGCGAGCACGGAGCGGTACTCCGGGAACTGGGCCACGAGGGGCTCCAGGCCGTGGTGGTCACCGCGGAAACCGTGCACCATCACGATCATGGTGTCGGCGACAGCGTCGGTATCCGAGGGGCCGTAGCTCCAGAGCTCGGTGGTTCCGCCGAGGATGTCGACGCTCTGCCGGGTCACCGGAATCGCGTCGAGCTGGCGGGCGTAGGGAGAGGGCGGAATCATCTCGTCAATCCTAGGCTGAGCATCCACGGGCCGCTGCTTCGACCTCCCAGCAGAACTGCACTAGCGTTGGCTCAACCTGCCCCGCCGCAGGCGCCCCTCTTCCGCTCTCCGTTTCGCTTCAGGAAGGCCTCTCCGTGAGCTTCACCGCGCCGATCCAACTGCCAGGTCTCACGCTCGATCCGCAGTGGTACCGACGGAGTGTGTTCTACGAAGTGATGATCCGGTCGTTCGTCGACGGCAACGGAGACGGTTCGGGCGATCTCGCCGGGCTGGTGTCGAAGCTCGACTACCTGCAGTGGCTCGGCATCGACGGCCTCTGGTTGCCACCGTTCTTTGACTCACCGCTTCGCGACGGCGGGTACGACATCGCCGACTACCGGGCGATCCTGCCCGAGTTCGGCTCGATCGACGAGTTCAGAGATCTGGTGACGAAGGCGCACGAGCGCAATATGCGGGTCGTGATCGACCTGCCCCTGAACCACACCTCCGACCAGCACGAGTGGTTCCAGCAGTCCCGCAGCGACCCCGAGGGGCCCTACGGCGACTTCTATGTGTGGAGCGACACCGACACGAAGTACGAGAACGTCCGGATCATCTTCGTCGACACCGAAGAGTCGAACTGGAGCTTCGACCCCGTGCGCCGGCAGTTCTTCTGGCACCGGTTCTTCTCCCACCAGCCCGATCTCAACTTCGAGAACCCGGCCGTGCACGAGGCGATGTTCGAGATCGTGCGGTTCTGGCTCGATCTCGGCGTCGACGGATTCAGGCTCGACGCCATCCCCTACCTCTATGTGAGCGAGGAGGGCAACGGCGAAGGCGAGCCGAAGACGCACGAGTTCGTCGCGAAGCTTCGCCAGATGGTGGATCGCGAGTACCCCGGGCGCATCATGATCGCCGAGGCCAACCAGTGGCCGCGGGAGGTGGCCGCCTTCTTCGGAACCGAGGAGGATCCCGAGTGCCACATGGCATTCGACTTCCCGGTGATGCCCCGCATCTTCTATTCGCTCCGCTCGCAGACGGCGACGGAGCTCATCCGGGTGCTCTCCGAGGTCACAGAGATCCCCGAGGGGGCCGGCTGGGGCGTGTTCCTCCGGAACCACGACGAACTCACCCTCGAGATGGTCAGCGAGGAGTACCGCCAGGCGATGTACGGCTGGTACGCCTACGACCCGCGGATGCGCGCGAACATCGGCATCCGGCGTCGCCTCGCACCGCTGCTCGACAACTCGCGCGCCGAGCTCGAACTCGCGCACGCGCTGCTGTTCTCGCTCTCGGGTTCGCCGTTCCTCTACTACGGCGACGAGATCGGCATGGGTGACAACATCTGGCTGAACGACCGCGACTCGTCTCGCACGCCGATGCAGTGGACTCCCGACCGGAACGCCGGCTTCTCGACCGCCGACCCCGGCAAGCTGTTCCTGCCGGTCGTGCAGTCGCTCGTCTACAACTACACGCTCGTGAACGTCGAGTCGCAGCTGGCGCAGTCGCGCTCGATGCTGCACTGGGTGCGGAACGTCATCCACGTGCGGAAGGCCCACCCCGCCTTCGGCCTCGGCTCGCTCGAGATCGTGCCGGCGGATCACGATTCGGTGCTGTCGTTCGTGCGCTCATACGCCGGCTCGGACACCCAGTGGGGCGACGCGCCGGAGCGCATCCTCTGCGTCTTCAGCTTCGCGCACAACCCCATCTCGGTGACCCTCGACCTCCCGGAGTTCGCCGGGCGGCGGCTGAACGACCTGTTCGGCGGAGGGGCCTTCCCGACGATCGGCGACGACGGAAAGGTGACGTTGACGCTGGCCACGCAGAGCTTCTACTGGCTGCGGATCGGCCAGGCCGGCGTCGAGGTGTTCTGATTCCCTCGCGGCACGCGGTGCCCTTCCCGCACAGTGTCGGCGGTTCGCCCTACGCTCGCATCGTGAACTCTTTTCCGCAGTCGGCGCCCCTCGCTCTGTTCGATCTCGAACCGGCCGAGGTGCTCCCGCACGGCAGGCACGCGCTGAACGACCGTCCTGCGGTTCCGCTGCACGCGGGTTCGGCTCCGGATGCCCGGGGCACTGTCGCCGCCTCCGGCCCGCCCTCCACCTCGCATTCGGCGACGGCACTCCTCGCACCTCCCCTGCCGGACTGGCCCGCCTGGGCGCACCGCCTCGCCGTGTTCGACCTCGAGACCACCGGCATCGACGTCGAGACCAGCCGCGTCGTCACCGCGAACGTCAGCATCATCGACCACACCGGCAACGTCGAGTCGCGCATCGACTGGATGGCGAACCCCGGGGTGCCTATCCCCGCGGGTGCCGCGGCCATCCACGGGGTGAGCACGGAGCGTGCCGTGGCGGAGGGGCGTCCCGCAGCCGATGTGGTCGCCGAAATCGTGGATGCTCTCACCGCCGCCCTCGACCAGGGCCTCTCGCTGGTGATCTACAACGCGCCCTACGACCTGACCCTCCTCGACCGCGAGGCCCGACGCCACGGCATCACTCCCCTCCGGGAGCCGCTTCCTGTTGTGGATCCTCTCGTGATCGACAAGGCGCTCGACCGCTACCGCAAGGGCAAGCGCACGCTCGAGGCCACTGCGAGCTTCTACGAGGTCGAACTGCTCGACGCCCACGACGCCGGGGCAGACGCCATCGCGGCCGGCCGGGTCGCGCAGTCGCTCGCCAGCCGGTACGCCGTCGAACTCGAGATGTCGCAGCACCAACTGCACCACTCGCAGGCCGGTTGGTTCGCCGAGCAGGCGACCAGCTTCCAGGACTACATGCGCCGCACCAAAGACCCCGACTTCACGGCTCGCACGGCCTGGCCCCTGGGTTAGCCTGTGGGCCTTGCGGCCCCTGGGCTAGCCTGTGGGCCTTGCGGCCCCTGGGTTAGCCTGTGGGCCTTGCGGCCCCTGGGTTAGCCTGTGGGCCTTGCGGCCCCTGGGTTAGCCTGTGGGCCTTGCGGCCCCTGGGCTAGCCTGTGGGCCTTGCGGCCCCGCCTGACAGCGGCGCGGAGGTATACTCGCCCGCATGAAGCGCACAGCGATCATCCTCTCAGCGGCCTGTCTGCTGGTTGTTCTGGCGGCGTGCGGTTCGGGAGCCGGCTCCAGCACACCGACGATCGGTGGCGTCACGGTCGTGCCCACCAGTGTCCCGACAACCTACCCGGCGACCGTCCCCGCGAGCCCGCTGCCCTCCGGCGCCCCGACTCCCGCCCCCACCACGAAGGCCACCGCGGCCCCCTCGTCCTGACGGCGCGCCTCCGAATCGAACCACCGAAAACTTTCGCCAAAAGTGCCTCAAAGCGACAGATTTCGGGAGATCGATCCCGCCCGGGTCCTGGACGCGAAACGCAGAAGAGGGGCGGAGGCCTATGGCCACCCGCCCCTCTCCAGGAGTGCAGATCTTCAGAAGTGCAGCGTTACTTGCCGAAACCCTTGTAACGGCTGTTGAACTTCTCCACGCGACCGGCGGAGTCCATGATGCGCTGCTTGCCCGTGTAGAACGGGTGCGACTCGCTCGAGATCTCGACGTCGATGACGGGGTACGTGTTGCCGTCTTCCCACTCGATCGTCTTCTGGCTCGACACGGTCGAACGCGTGAGGAAGGTTGCGCCCGAAGCCAGGTCGCGGAACACGACAGGCAGGTAGTCGGGGTGGGTCTCGGTCTTCATGAGGGATTCCTTGGTGCTGTGTCAGCGTGAGGGGGGTGGGAAGAAAGATTGTGGCACTAACGCCAGCTAGAGAGTCTACCAGAAGAGCAGCGGAAAAGCCGGATCAGCTCGCCGCGCGTGCCGCGTAGCGTCCGTCGGTCTCCGTCAGCACGATCGGCAGGCCGAAGGTCGCTTCGAGGTTGGCCTCGGTCAGTGCCTCCGACAGTGGCCCCGCCGCCACGATCTGCGCCTTAGACACCAGCAGCGCGTGCGTGAAACCGCGCGGAATCTCCTCCACGTGGTGGGTCACCATGACGATCGCGGGTGCAGCCGGGGCCGAGGCGTAGCCGCCGAGCAACTGCAGCAGTTCCTCCCGGGCTCCGAGATCGAGCGAGGCCGCGGGCTCGTCGAGCAGCAGCAGTTCTGGGTCTGTCATCACCGAGCGCGCAATCTGCACACGTTTTTGCTCGCCGTCGCTCAGCGAGCCGAACTTCCGGTCCTCGAGGTGGTCGAGCCGCCATTCGGCCAGCACGCGCTGCGCACGGCGCAGATCGATCTCGTCGTACTGCTCGTTCCATCGCCCGGTGACCGAGTACGCAGCCGTCAGCACCACGTTCAGCACCGTCTCGTCCTGCGGGAATCGCTTGGCCATCGCCGAGGAGGCGAAGCCCACGCGGGGCCGGAGCTCGAACACGTCGACACGCCCCATGCGCGAATCGAGGATCTGCACGGTGCCCGTCGACGGGTGCACCATGGCCGAGGCGAGGTTTAGCAGAGTGGTCTTGCCGGCGCCGTTCGGACCCAGGATGACCCAGCGCTGGTCGGCCTCGACCTTCCAGTTGATGTCGCTCAGGATGCGGTTTCCGTTGCGAACGACCGACACGTCTTCGAGGTCAAGAACTGTGGGCATGACCACAACTCTATCGGGCAATTCCGAGCGCCAAACCGAAGCCACCGGCCGACTAGATCAGGCTGCGGTAGATCCGTTCGGTGTCTTCGGCGATCTGCTTCCAGCTGAAGGTACTCTCGGCCCGCAACCGGCCATGTGCGCCCATGACGCGGGCCCGGTCGGGATCTGCGAGCACCTCGGTGAGCGTGCCGGCGAGGTCGCGCACGAAGCGCTCGGGATCGGTCGGGGTGCCCGTTCCGTCGCTCACCTGGTCGATGGGTACGAGTCGGCCGGTCACCCCGTCGTCGACGACCTCCGGGATGCCGCCGGTCGCCGTTCCGACGACCGGCAGTCCGCACGCCATCGCTTCGAGGTTGACGATGCCGAGCGGCTCGTACACCGACGGGCAGACGAAGACCGTTCCGCTGGAGAGCACCGCAGACAGGTCGTGCTGGCTGAGGAGTTCCGGGATCCAGATCACTCCGGTGCGTTCCTGTTGCAGCGTCTGCACCAGCGATGTCACCTCGGCCATGATCTCGGGCGTGTCGGGGGCTCCTGCGCAGAGGATGAGCTGGACATCCGGAGCCAGCTGGCGGGCCGCCCGCAGGAGGTAGGGGAGGCCCTTCTGGCGGGTGATGCGGCCGACGAAGACGACGGATGGCCTCGACGTGTCGATGCCCCAGTGCTCCAGCACCGCCCGATCCTGGACCGGCTTCCACTTCTCGAGGTCGATGCCGTTGTAGACCACGCTCACGCGGTCTTCCGAGATGGACGGGTAGGAGCGCAGGATGTCGTTCCGCATGCCGTTCGACACCGCGATCACCGAATCCGCGCTCTCGAACGCGTTCTTCTCGATCCAGCTCGACAGCCGGTAGCCGCCTCCCAGCTGCTCGGCCTTCCATGGCCGAAGCGGCTCCAGCGAATGCGCCGTGACGACATGCGGGACGCCGTGCAGCATGGATGCCAGCTGTCCGGCGGCGTTCGCATACCAGGTGTGCGAGTGCACGACATCCGCACCTGCCACATCATTCGCGATCTGCAGGTCGACGCCCAGCGTGGTGAGCGTGGGGTTCGCCCCCAGCAGCTCGGCGGGCGGAAGGTAGGAGAACACGCCGGGCTCGCTGCGAGGCTGCCCGAAGGCCCTCACCACGACCTCGATGTTCTCGCGGAGGGCCTTCACGAGCTCGGCTACATGCACACCTGCCCCGCCATAGACCTCGGGTGGATACTCTCGGGAAATCACGTCGACTCGCACAAGCAGAACCTACTGGATAACGCGATGTGAATCGAGGCCCATGGTGTGTCGGTGTGCTGCCCTATAGTCGAGCTATGGCTGCATCAAAGAAGATCTTCGGCATCGTTCTAGCCGGTGGCGAAGGCAAGAGACTCATGCCTCTCACGGCTGACCGCGCGAAGCCCGGCGTCCCCTTCGGTGGGGGCTACCGCCTCATCGACTTCGCGCTCTCGAACCTCATCAATTCGGGCCTCACGAAGATCGTGGTGCTCACGCAGTACAAGTCCCACAGCCTCGACCGGCACGTGTCCCAGACCTGGCGCCTGTCGGGTCTGCTCGACTCGTACGTCGCCTCGGTGCCCGCGCAGCAGCGACTCGGCAAGCGCTGGTTCAGCGGATCGGCCGACGCCATCCTGCAGAGCCTCAACCTCATCCGCGACGAGATGCCCGACATCGTCGTGGTCGTCGGCGCCGACCACGTCTACCGCATGGACTTCGCGCAGATGATCCAGGCGCACATCGCCTCGGGCCTGCCCGCGACGGTGGCCGCCATCCGCCAGCCGATGGAGCTGAGCGACCAGTTCGGCATCATCCAGACGGATGCAGACAACCCCGCGCTGATCAGCGAATTCCTGGAGAAGCCCAAGACGGCCCAGGGTCTCGCCGACTCCCCCCACGAAGTGCTCGCCTCGATGGGCAACTACGTGTTCAACACCGATGCGCTCATCGACGCGGTCATCCGCGACGGGGAGAAGCCCGACTCGAACCACGACATGGGCGGGGACATCATCCCCGACTTCGTGTCGCGCGGCCAGGCCGGCGTGTACGATCTCTCGCACAACGAGGTTCCCGGAGCGACCGACCGCGACCGGTACTACTGGCGTGACGTGGGAACGATCGAGTCGTTCTACGACGCCCACCAGGACCTCATCTCGGCCCTGCCGATCTTCAACCTCTACAACAGCGAGTGGCCGATCTACACGCAGCAGCTCAATTCGCCGCCGGCGAAGTTCGTGCGGGACGCCAAGGGCAACAGCGGAACGACGGTCGAATCGATCGTCTCCCTCGGCTGCCTGATCTCGGGCGCCCGCATCGAGCGAAGCGTGCTCGGGCCCTGGGTGACCATCGGATCGAGCGCCCTCGTTCAGGACAGCGTGTTGTTCGACCGTGTACACATCGAACCCGACGCCGTGATCCGTCGCGCTATTCTGGACAAGAACGTGGTTGTCGCTGCAGGGGCCATGATCGGAATCGACCACGCTCGCGACCGCGAACGTGGCTTCACGGTGACCGACACGGGCATCACCGTGGTCGGTAAGGGAGTGCGCGTAGAGCCATGACGAACCAGTTGCTGACTCCGGATGCCCGCACCCACCGTCAGCAGCTGGTCACGTCAGACGTGGCAGCAGGTTCGCCTGTGCCCTCTCCCCCTTCGTTCCTCGTGGTGCTCGACGTCGATTCGACGCTCATCGAGAACGAGGTCATCGAGATGCTGGCGGAGTGCGCCGGCAGTCTCACCGAGGTCGCGCACATCACCGAGCGGGCGATGTCCGGTGAGCTCGACTTCCAGCAGAGCCTCAGGTCCCGTGTCTCCACCCTCGCGGGCCTGTCGGTGACGTGTTTCACGGATGTCGCAGCCGACATCCGCGTGACCCAGGGTGTGCCCGAGCTGGTCGCCGGCCTGCACAGAGCGGGCGGCTTCGTGGGGGTGGTGTCCGGCGGCTTCCACGAACTCGTCGACGATGTCGCCGTCTCACTCGGCCTCGACCACTGGCGCGCCAACCGGCTCGAGGTCGTCGACGGGCTGCTCACGGGCAACGTGGTCGGGCCGGTCGTCGATGCCGAGGCGAAGGCGCAGGCGCTCGTCGAGTGGGCGACGGCCTCGGGCATCCCGCTCACCCGGACCGTCGCAGTGGGCGACGGGGCCAACGACCTCGACATGATGCGCTCGGCAGGTCTCTCAGTCGCGTTCAACGCGCGCCAGGTCGTGCGCGACGCCGCGCACCTCGCGATCGACACCCGCGACCTCTCCCAGCTCCTCCCCCTGCTCGGCCTCCGCGGCTAGCGCGGCGCGCCTCGGCGTGCCGCCGCGCCCGGGGCGCGCGTCGCCGCAACCCGCCCGGTGAGTGCGCTCCGCGCGGCTGAGTGCGGCCGCCTCGGCAGCCGCACTCAGCGCCTCCGGCCGCACTCACCGTATTCGGATGGGTGGGGGTGGGAGTGGGGAGGGGTGCAGGGTGGGGCTAGTGCCCCATGCCGAGGCCGCCGTCGACGGGGATGACCGCCCCCGAGATGTAGGCGGCGTCGTCGGAGGCGAGCCAGGCCACCACGCGCGCGACCTCCGTGGCTGTCGCGAAGCGGCCCGCCGGGATCGACTTCCTGTACTCGGCCTGCAGCGCATCCGGCAGCTCGGCCGTCATCTCGGTCTCGATGAACCCCGGGGCGACGACATTCGCCGTGATGCCCCGTGAACCGAGCTCCCGCGTCACCGATCGCGCGAGCCCGACGAGGCCCGCCTTCGAGGCGGAATAGTTCACCTGGCCGGCCGATCCGTAGAGGCCCACCACGCTCGAGATCAGGATGATGCGCCCGAACTTCGCCTTGAGCATCCCCTTCGACGCCCTCTTCACCACTCGGAACGCCCCCGTGAGGTTCGTGTCGATCACGTCGGTGAAGTCCTCCTCGCTCATCCGCAGCAGGAGCGTGTCGCGCGTCATGCCCGCGTTCGCGACGATGACTTCGACGGGGCCGAGTGCCGCCTCGACCTCCGTGAATGCGGCGTCGATGGTCGCAGCATCCGTCACGTCGGCCCGAACGGTGAGCGAACCGGCCGGGCCCTCACCCGATCGCGCGGTCACAGCGACGCGGTGTCCCTGAGCCACGAACTCCTCGGCGAGCGAATACCCGATTCCCCGGTTCCCGCCGGTGATCAGTACGGTTCTGGGTGTCGTCATCGCGTGTCCTTCGTGTGTTTGTCAAGCCAATCGAAACTAAAGCCGCGTACCAGCATAGAGGCCTCTACGAAGCGTAGAGTGAGTGGACTCTTTCCCGACAGGCGGCGCACAATGAAGCATGACTCGCAGCAGTTCTCCGTCACGAGTCTTCCCCAGAACCCGGCGGACGAGCGCCATGCGCGCATGATTCGCTATTCGCTGGCCATGGGCATCCGCCTGCTCTGCCTCGCCGGTCTGCTCTTCGTGCAGGGCTGGTGGCTGCTCGTGCTCGGTGTTGCCGCTGTGGTGCTGCCGTGGTTCGCCGTGGTGATCGCCAACACGGGCCGGAACACCCCCGGTACCATGCAGGCCCCGGGCGGCCAGATGGTGCCGCTCGGCCAGGTGCCGCTCTACACGGGCGGGCGGGAGACCGGCGGCCGTCCGGAGTGAGTCTGCTCGACGCGCTGGGCGGCGTCTCCTTGGGAGCCAACCCCGGTACCCAGGAGTGCTCTCGTGCGGGCTGTCGCGCTGCCGCAGCCTGGTCGATCGGCTGGCGCAACCCGAAGATCCACACGGAAGACCGGGTGAAGGTCTGGGTGGCCTGCGACGAACACGTGGTTTTCCTCCGTGAATTCCTCGCCGCACGAGACTTCCCGCTCGCGGTGGCCCCCTTCGGCACGGTCCCGGATGCCACGTCGCTGACCGTCGCCGGAGCGTAGCCAGCCCCCCACCTCCTGCTGGAGAAGTTTTACGACAAATTCTCGACTCTGTGTTGCAGAATGAGATTCGCCGGACAGTAACTGTCTGAGGCTCATCCGGAGCCGACGAATCGAGATCCCATGACAACCCAGCCGCGTGTGGCGTCGTTCACTGCCACGTATCGGGAGAGCTACGCCGAGGTGCTTCGGTTCGTGCGGCGCCGGGCGCATCCGCTCACCGTCGACGACGTCGTCAGCGAGACGTTCACCATCGCCTGGTCGAAGTGGCACGCGGTGCCGCGGGAGCCGCTCCCCTGGCTCTACAACACGGCACGCAATGTGATGCTCAACGCGTCACGCTCGGGTGCACGCCAGCGTGCCGTCGCCGTTCGACTCTCGGGCCTCGCCGACACGCTCGTCGGTCACGATCCCGACGGTTTCGACAATCTCGAACGTCGTATCGACCTTGCCGCGGCGTTCAGTGCCCTGAGCGTCGCAGACCAGGAGGTGCTCGCACTCGACGCCTGGGAGGACCTCGATGCGAAGGCGGCCTCGACGGCTCTCGGATGCTCGCGCGCCACCTACTCGATGCGTCTCACCCGCGCCCGCCGCCGGCTGGCGGCACTCCTCACCGAGGCGCCCCGCACCGAGCCACTCCCCACCGAGCCACTCCCCACCGAGCCGCATCTCCCCGAGCCGCCTTCTGTATCGACGCCCCACACACTGCCGCCCGAACCGGGCGCACCCCTCATTCACGCTCGACCAGCACGTTAGGAACCATCATGGTCCACTCGTCAACCCCAGCACTTCGCGGCCTCGACCCAGCGCCGCGCGCAGACCTCTCGTCGGCGGACTCCGCTGTGCGGGAGCGCACCCTCGCGTCCATACTCAGCGAGCCGATGGCCCGGGAGCCGTCCCGTGCTCGCCGCAGCTCTCGCCCGTGGCTCATCGGCCTGCCGGCCGCCGCGGCGTGCGCGCTCACCGTCGGAATCGTGATCTCCGCCCTTCCCGGGGCAGCGTCGGCGCCCCTCACTTCATACGCTCTCCCCGCGCACGGATCCCTGTCGAGCTGGACCGCCAGCCCGGTGACCCAGCTGGTGTCGGCCGCCGACCTCGACGCCTGTGAAGCGGCAATCGGAATCACGTCCGGTGACCCGGCGTCAGTTCTCACGAGTGAACGGCGCGGTGACTTCACCTCACTGATCCTGCATGCCGGCACCACGGATGCGTTCTGCGTGCTGGCCGGGGGGGGAGGTGGTGAACTGGACGAACTTCGCCGGGCTCCGCGCGCATCCACTGACCGACCCGGACGACGCCAGCCTGAGCGTCATGCAGGGAGCCGATTGGATGATCACGGTCTCCGGCCGCGCCGGTGCCGACGTGACCGGAGTGAACGTGCAGAACCCTGATACCGGTAAAGACGTGACAGCCACTGTCGCCGGTGGGGTCTGGTCTGCGTGGTGGCCCATCACCGCGGACTCACGGGCGCACAGTGGGCTCTTCGGCGACTACGGCGATGAGATCACGATCACGTACAGAACGGCAGACGGGGCCTCCCACACCTCCAGCGGTTACTCGGACTCCGGGGAGCCGTCGGAAGTCGGTGAGACCGTTCCGCCCACTCTCGGGTCCCTGGCCGGCTGGTCTGCGCTGCCCGGCACGTATTCAGCATCCGCAGCCGACGTCGAGGCCTGTCTCAACTCGAAGGACCTGGCGGGAGTCACCTCGCCGGTCAGTCCGGTGCTCGCCGAGACGCGAGGCGACTTCGTCACACTCATGCTCGCGCACGAGGGTTCCAGGGCATACTGCACGCTCAAGGACGGCAGGGTTCAGTGGTCTGCCGACCTCGGGGCCATGACAGTCGACCCGCCCGCCGCCGGGGAGGCTTTCGTCACCGATGGGAACGGCGTCGATGGGAAGGTGGCCGGTACGCGCATCTCAGCCCTTCGAGGCGTGGCGGGCAGCGACGTCGTGGCGGTCGTCGTCCACCTGGCTGAGGGTAAGGACGTGAGCGCCACGGTCGAGAACGGAGTCTGGCAGGCCTGGTGGCCCGAGAATGAGCCCGCGGCACTCAGCGACGACGGAGGCTCGACGGCGACGCCATCAGCCCAGGCGCCGGCGCCGGCAGGGATGCCCACCATCTCGTACACGACAAGGGACGGCGTCTCGCACAAGGCGGGCTAGGCGAGCTCGATGAGGTCCTGGTAGTCCTTGTTCCAGTGGTCCTCGACGCCGTCGGGGAGGATCAGCACCCGCTCAGGGTTGAGGGCCATGACCGCGCCCTCGTCGTGGGAGACCAGCACCACGGCGCCGGCGTAGTTGGCCAGGGCATCCAGGATCTCCTCGCGGGAGGCCGGGTCGAGGTTGTTCGTGGGCTCGTCGAGCAGCAGCACGTTCGCGCCCGAGACGACGATCATCGCGAGGGCAAGACGCGTCTTCTCACCACCGGAGAGCACGCCGGCCAGCTTGTGACCGTCGTCGCCCGTGAACAGGAAGGAGCCGAGCACCCGCCTGGCCTCCATCTCGGTCAGGTTCGGCGACGACGACACCATGTTCGAGAGCACCGAACGCTTCACATCGATGGTCTCGTGCTCCTGGGCGTAGTACCCGATCCGGAGGCCGTGGCCGGGCTCGATCTGGCCGGTGTCGGGCTTGTCGACGCCAGCCAGGATACGCAGCAGCGTCGTCTTGCCGGCACCGTTGAAGCCCAGGATGACCACCTTCGAGCCGCGGTCGATCGCGAGGTCGACGGCGGTGAAGATCTCGAGCGAACCGTAGCTCTTCGACAGGTCGCTCGCCATGAGCGGAGTGCGGCCGCACGCGACGGGATCCGGGAACCGCAGCTTCGCCACGCGCTCCACCTCGCGCACCTCGTCGAGGCCAGACAGCATCTTCTCGGCACGGCGCACCATCTGGTGGGCGGCGGCAGCCTTCGAGGCCTTGGCGCCGAAGCGGGCGGCCTGCATCTGCAGCACACCGGCCTTCTTCTCGACGTTGACGCGCTCCTTCTTGCGGCGCTCCTCATCGGATGCGCGCTGGCGCAGGTAGTTCTTCCAGTTCATGTTGTACGTGTCGATGACCTGGCGGTTGCCGTCGAGGTAGAAGACACGGTTCACAGTCTCCTCGACGAGGGCCACATCGTGGCTGATCACGATCAGGCCGCCCTGGAAGTTCTTCAGGAACTCCCGGAGCCAGACGACGGAATCGGCGTCGAGGTGGTTCGTGGGCTCGTCGAGCAGCATCGTGTCTGCGCCCGAGAACAGGATGCGCGCCAGCTCGATGCGGCGCCGCTGGCCCCCCGAGAGCGTCGAGAGCGGCTGGTCGAGGATGTGGTCGGGCAGGCTCAGGTTCGAGGCGATCGATGCTGCCTCAGCCTCGGCCGAATAGCCTCCAAGGGCATTGAAGCGGTCATCCAGATTGCCGTACTTCTTCATCGCCTTGTCGACGACCTTGGGGTCGCTCGAGGACATGTCGAGCTGTGCCTGCTGCATCTGCAGCACGATCTGGCCGAGGTCGCGGGCGTCGAGGATGCGGGTGCGCGCCAGGTCTTCCGGGTTTCCCGAGCGGGGATCCTGCGGCAGGTAGCCGATCTGGCCCGAGAAGTCGATGCGGCCACCGTCAGGCTTCAGCTCGCCGGCCAGGGTCTTGGTAAGGGTCGTCTTGCCGGCACCGTTCCGGCCGACCAGGCCGACTTTGTCCCCTGCCGAGACACGGAAGTTCACATCCGACATCAGAACGCGGGCGCCGACGCGCAGCTCAAGGTCATGCACACTGAGCACGGGGGAAGTCCAATTCTGATGTCTCGCCGAAGGGCAGAGGTGGGGGGATGAAAGTCAAGTATAAATCGTGAACGGAAAAAGCCCCGACCGTGGTGGTTCAGGTCGGGGCTGCATTACCGGATGACGGTGGTCGGGATGTTGCCGCCGCCGAGGCCGAGAAGGTCAGATGCTGAAGCCGAGCGCGCGCATCATGTCACGGCCGTCATCGGTGATCTTGTCGGGGCCCCACGGCGGCATCCACACCCAGTTGATGCGGAACGCGTCGACCACGCCATCCAGAGCCTCTGCGGTCTGCTCTTCGAGAACGTCGGTCAGCGGGCAGCCGGCGCTCGTCAGGGTCATCGAGATGATGAGAGCATCGTTGTCGGTGTCCCAGCCGAGGTCGTAGATGAGCCCGAGGTCGACGACGTTGATGCCGAGCTCCGGGTCCATGACGTCTTTGAGCGCCTCTTCGACCTGGTCGAACTTAGCGGGTTCAAGAGTGGTGACCATGTGTCAATCCTACGATGCTCTAGGCGTTCACGGCCGGTGCGTCCACAACGCCGGCGGCAGCATGCGCAGCTTCGGCCGAGGCAATGGCTTCGGCAGCAGCAGCGCTGGCGGCGACATAGGTGTCGTAACCCTCGTTCTCGAGCTGCACGGCGAGCTCGGGTCCGCCGGATTCGACGACCTGGCCGGCCACGAACACGTGCACGAAGTCGGGCGTGATGTAGCGGAGGATGCGGTTGTAGTGCGTGATCAGCAGCACACCGAGGTCGGTGTTCTCCTTCGCACGGTTCACGCCCTCGGACACGATCTTCAGCGCATCGACGTCGAGGCCGGAGTCGGTCTCGTCGAGAACGGCGAACTTCGGCTTCAGCAGTTCGAGCTGCAGGATCTCGTTGCGCTTCTTCTCGCCGCCCGAGAATCCCTCGTTCACGTTGCGCTCGGCGAACGCCTTGTCCATGCGGAGGTTCTCCATCGACGTGCGAACGTCTTTCACCCAGGTGCGGATGGGCGGGGCCGAACCGTCGATGGCGGTCTTCGCCGTGCGGAGGAAGTTCGTGACCGTCACGCCCGGGATCTCGACCGGGTACTGCATCGCGAGGAACACGCCGGCGCGGGCGCGGGCATCGACGGTCGCGGCAGTGAGGTCTTCGCCATCCAGAACGATCGAGCCGCTGGTGACGTGGTACTTCGGGTGCCCTGCGATCGCATAGGCGAGCGTCGACTTGCCCGAACCGTTCGGCCCCATGATGGCGTGGGTCTCGCCCTGCTTGATGGTGAGGTTGACGCCCCGCAGGATCTGCTTGGCACCCTGCTCGGTGTCGACGCTGACGTGCAGGTCGCGGATTTCGAGTACAGACATGGCTATTCGATTTCTTTTGTAGAGGTCGGATCAATATAGACGTCACCGTCGACGATGCTGAGCTCGTAGACGGGAACCGGCTCGTAGGCCGGGAGGGTCAGGGGCTTGCCGGTGAGCAGGGAGAACTTGGAGCCGTGCGCCCAGCATTCGAGCGTGTCTGCTTCAACGAAGCCCTCGGCAAGCGAGATGTCACCGTGGGTGCAGGTGTCGCCGATGGCGAAGCACTCCCCCGACGAGTCCTTCACGAGTGCGATGGCGACACCATCGATCTCGACTCTCACGGCCTCGTTCTCATTCAGGTCGTCGACGGCACAGATGCGGATGGCGGCCATCAGACGGTCACCGTCAGTTCTGCTTCGACGGCCAGGGTGAGCCGCTCTTCGACGGCGGGAGCGCCGATCTGCTGGATGATCTCGGCCAGGAACCCGCGGACGACCAGGCGCCGCGCCTCCTCCTCGCTGATGCCGCGTGACTGCAGGTAGAAGAGCTGCTCGTCGTCGAAGCGACCGGTGGACGACGCATGGCCGGCCCCCAGGATGTTGCCGGTCTCGATCTCGAGGTTCGGGATGGAGTCGGCGCGGGTGCCCTCGGAGAGAACGAGGTTGCGGTTCTCCTCGTAGCTGTCGGTGCCGTCGGCGCTCTGGCGGATGAGCACGTCGCCGATCCAGACCGAGTGCGCACCCTCACCCTGCAGAGCACCCTTGTACTTCACGCGGCTGCGCGAGTTCTCGGCCTCATGGTCGATGTAGACCTGCTGCTCGAGGTGCTGTCCGGCATCCGCGAAGTACAGGCCGTAGGCCTCCGTGTTGCTGCCGGGAGACGAGAGGTGGATGCTCGGATTCACCCGCACGACGCCGCCGCCGAGCGAGACGACGATGTGACGGAGAGTCGCATCGCGGCCGACCTGGGCGAAGTGGCTCGCGAGGTGCGCGGCGGAGTCGTTCCACTGCTGGATGGTGACCACCGTGACGTGGGCACCCTCCCCGACGACGATCTCGACGTTCTCGGCGATCCGGGCGTCGCCCGAGTTCTCGAGCACGAGGATGCCGCGGCTGTTCGGTGCCGCCGTGATGACGGTGTGCGCTGCACGGGCCACCGTGCCGAGCCCGGAGCGCGCGACGATGAACTCGCCCGTCGGCTCCTCACCGGTGATATCGATGGCCAGCGCCTGGTCGAAGTGCGACCACGCGTTGGCGCTCGCCCGGTCTTCGGGAAGGCCGGCCGATCCGATGCGCTCGTCAGTACGGTCGATCCAGGACAGCGAGAAGCCGTCGACGGGCTGGGCGACGGCCACCTGGCTCTCGAGCGGAGAGCCGTCGAGTTCACCGTTGATGAGGTCCCGCACCAGTTTGATCGGCGTGAGCTTCCAGTCGACCTCGCGGCCGGTGGGTTCGTCGAAGTCGCCGACGTTCGCCGAGGCGTACCGCTCCGAGCGCGTCTGCACGGGCCGTTCGGACCAGGCGCCGTCGGTGTGGGACTTCGATCCCATGGGCTCGCCGCGGTGGCCGCCAGAAGCAGGAGCCGCCTGAGTCGCAGGAGCCACGGTGACGGTCTCGCTTTCGGGCGCGGTCGTAGAAGCAGGTGAAACTGAGGTCATTAACCTACTGACCCTTCCATGCCCATCTCGATGAGCTTGTTGAGTTCGAGCGCGTACTCCATGGGGAGCTCACGGGCGATGGGTTCGATGAACCCGCGCACGATCATCGCCATGGCTTCGTCTTCGGGAAGTCCCCGGCTCATCAGGTAGAAGAGCTGCTCCTCACTCACCCGGGAGACGGTGGCCTCGTGGCCGAGCTGCACGTCATCCACCCGGATGTCGATCGCGGGGTAGGTGTCGCTCCGCGACCGGGTGTCGACCAGCAGCGCATCGCAGCGCACGGTGTTCGCCGAGTGGTGCGCGTTCTCGGCGACGCGCACCTCGCCGCGGTAGCCGGCACGACCGCCGCCGCGGGCAATCGACTTCGAGACGATCGACGACTGCGTGTAGGGCGCCATGTGGATCATCTTCGCGCCGGCGTCCTGGTGCTGGCCGGGGCCGGCGAACGCGACGGAGAGGGTCTCACCCTTGGCGTGCTCGCCGACCAGGTAGATCGACGGGTACTTCATGGTGACCTTGGAACCGATGTTGCCGTCGATCCACTCCATGGTCGCGCCCTCGTGGGCGATCGCACGCTTGGTGACGAGGTTGTAGACGTTGTTCGACCAGTTCTGGATCGTCGTGTACCGAACGCGGGCGTTCTTCTTCACGATGATCTCGACGACGGCCGAGTGCAGGGAGTCGCTCTTGTAGATCGGGGCGGTGCAGCCCTCGATGTAGTGAACGTACGAACCCTCGTCGGCGATGATCAGCGTGCGCTCGAACTGGCCCATGTTCTCGGTGTTGATGCGGAAGTAGGCCTGCAGGGGAATCTCGACATGCACGTTCTTCGGAACGTACACGAACGACCCACCCGACCAGACCGCCGAATTCAGTGCAGCGAACTTGTTGTCGCCCGACGGGATGACCGTGCCGAAGTACTCGTCGAAGAACTCGGGGTGCTCACGGAGAGCGGTGTCGGTGTCCATGAAGATGACGCCCTGCGCCTCGAGGTCTTCACGGATGGTGTGGTAGACCACCTCGGACTCGTACTGGGCTGCGACGCCGGAGACGAGGCGCTGGCGCTCTGCCTCGGGGATGCCGAGTTTCTCGTACGTGTTCTTGATGTCGTCGGGCAGGTCGTCCCAGGTGGTCGCCTGCTTCTCGGTCGACCGCACGAAGTACTTGATGTTGTCGAAGTCGATGCCGGAGAGATCGGCGCCCCAGGTGGGCATCGGCTTCTTCTCGAAGAGGGCGAGAGCCTTGAGGCGGTTCTTCAGCATCCACTCCGGCTCGTTCTTGAGCGTGGAGATGCCCTTCACGACCTCGGGTGAGATGCCCCGCTTGGCAATGGCGCCAGCGGCGTCGGAGTCGGACCACCCGAACTCGTACACCCCCAGGTTCTGAAGCTCTGGGCGGTCGATGAGTACGTCTGTCATGACTTTCTCCCTTCCTTTTCCTGTACAACGTGTCAAGGTCAGAAGGAATTCCACAAAGCGTAGAACATCGAGGCTCTGTACTTAGAATGAAGCGAGTGTCTCCGGCTCCGGTGCCGCCTCGTGTGAATAGCCCGTTGCGCCTGCGGCGCGGATTCTTGACCCCCTAACTCTATCGGCCCCTGCACCCCGAAGGAACCTGCTCTGTGAATCGCCTGAAAGCCTGGCTTCCCACGTCTGTCGACCGGCGCGTGCGCATCCTCGCCTGGGCATCGCTCGTCGTGCAGATCGTGCTCGTCGGAACGGGCGGCGCCGTGCGTCTGACCGGATCCGGCCTCGGCTGCCCGACGTGGCCCCAGTGCACCGACGGCTCCTTCGTGTCCACTCCCGAAATGGGTGTGCACGGCATCATCGAGTTCGCGAACAGACTCCTCACCTTCGTGATCGTGGTGATCGCCATCCTCGTCTTCGTCGCTGTGCTCCGGATGCGGCGCACGCGCCGTGACCTCTTCGTGCTGACCCTGCTGCAGGGTCTCTCCATCCCTCTACAGGCCGTCATCGGCGGAATCACGGTTCTCACCGGACTGAACCCCTACATCGTCGGGTTGCACTTCGTGGTGTCGCTCGGGTTGATCGTGGTGACCACCATGCTCGTCTACCGGGTCTACACGGGTACCCGCGGCCCCGCGGCCGGGCTCATCTCTGTGGTGCCGTCGTGGTACCTCGCGGTGTCCCGCGTCGCGGCGGTGTTCGTCGGCTTTGCTGTGGCCCTGGGCATCCTGACCACGGGCTCCGGCCCGCACGCAGGTGATGCTGCAACGCCCCGGAACGGCCTGAACACCGACGTGATGGAACACCTGCACAGCTACCCCGCGTACGTGTTGTTCGCCGTGACCCTGCTGTTGGTTGTCGTCGCGCTGGTGCGAGGTCTCCCCCGCCGCTTCGTCGTGACGCTGCTGGTCGTCGAGCTGGTCCAGATCGTGGTGGGCCTCACCCAGTCCCGCCTCGGCCTGCCTCCCGCGCTGGTGATCGTGCACATGGTGCTTGCGGCGAGCCTCGTCGCGGCCATGACCGCGACCCTCCTGGCGGAGCGCCGCCCCGCCCCCGCGGCAGCCGTCGCCGCCGACGACGCCCGCCCTGCCCGCGTCCCCTTCACCTTCTAGCCTTCCCGCCGCTGCTGCGTAGCAGGCGGTAGAGGAACCCACCACTCTGTGGGGACAACTCGCGCGCCATGCTCTGGGCGTCAGCCGTCACCGCCTCCGTCAACGCGCTC
>NZ_NBXA01000021.1 GCF_003399625.1 Subtercola boreus
CGCGATACCAGCGACCTTCTCGACAACACCATCAGCGATCGTGTTCTTACCCGTCGACGAGCTGCTGTGCGCCGGGCTCTTCGGAACGGAAGTAGGGGTGATGTTCGTCATGATAAAACTCCAGGGACTCTTCAAAGGGAAACCGACCAGGCGGCCGGATTTCGGATGCCGCCCCAGCCCGGTTCGGGATGGTGTCGGCTACACAATTGAGACGAGCCCACACAGGAATTCGTCACAGATCTCTGAATATTCGTTCGTATAGTTGTGTCGGATTGGTGATGCAGATCCCCCAGAAGAAGGGGCAGAGCGACGAACAGGCGCAGTCGGAGGGTCGCCGCAAGGGCTTCGCAACCGGTCGGAGATACGGCTATATTCACTGGCACGGGCTCGCCCGGAGTGACAGATGCGGGAACCGGAACGGATCAAGGCGAGTGAGCGACACGAACGACACCGAGCGGCTGGGCAACGCCGCCGACGCGACGCTCGCCTCCCGCGCGATGGACGGCGATGTCGCCGCTTTCGAATGGCTCGCCCGCCGCCACGGGCCGCTGATGCGTGTCTTCGCCTCGAAACTGCTCGGTTCGGACATCGAATCCGACGACGTCGTGCAGGAGGCCTTCCTCACCGGATGGCGAAGCCTCGACGATCTCGACGACCCTGCCCGCGTGCGCAACTGGCTCATGCGCATCGTCTCGAACAAGGCCATCGACCGCATCCGCGTGCGGCGTGAACACGACGATGTCGCCGACTGGGATCCCGCAGCACCCCCCTCCAGCGATCCAAGCCGTATCGTCGAGAACAGGCTCCAGCTGGACGCCGTCTGGGTTGCACTCGATAAACTGCCCACAGTCCAGAGACAGAGCTGGCTGCTGCGGGAGACCGCCGGATTCACGTACAACGAGATCGCTGAGGCGCTCGATCTGCCCCCCGCGACCGTGCGAGGCCTTCTGGCCCGCACCCGGAAGTTCCTCCTCACAGAACTGGAGGCATGGCGATGACCGAACACGACGACACACCCGTGCGCCAGAGCGCCGAGGAGCTGATCGACGGCCACTCCGTCGACGAGCTCGACGACTACCTCTCTGCCGGCCGGAAGCCCTACAACCCGAGCATCGAGAACTCGGCCAGCTGCCTGCTGTACCTCTCCGCCCTGGCGCGCCTGCGCAACAGGTCCTGGCGGGCCCTCACCCGCGAGGCCGCCGGCGAACCCGACCGCGACGAGCTGTGGATCACCAGCCTGCTCGACACGATCAAGAACGAGGTGCGGGCCGGCCGCGACATCCCGATCCGGCACCCGGATCCGACCATCCGGTTGACGGTCACCGAGGCTGCCGTGCAGGGCCTCATCCGTGACGTGGCCGACTCCCTCGACGGCATCATCCTCGGCCGCACCGTGCTGGTCGGCGACGTCACCCTGCCGGGCGAACCCGTGGAGGTACGGATGACCGTAGCCGCCGAATACGGCCACAACCTCGTCTCCGTCACCGAACGCCTGCGGCACGAGGTCGCGCGCGCTCTCGCCGAGCACACGGAGCTGATGATCGTCACCATCGGCATCACCGTCGAAGACGTGTACCGCGCACGGGAGGACCGGCCATGACCACGGATTCGGATCTCGCACAGAGCCTCACCGCTGCCGTCGCGGCAACGAGCGGCGTCACCGCCGTGTTCCCGGTAAAGGCGATCCTGCACGCCGCGACCGAGGGGATCGCCGGCGCCCTGGACCTCCCGGCGCCAGACGTGCTTGTCGACGTGAACCGCTCGGAAGACGTCGTGACAGTGACCGCCCACATCGGAACCTCAGCCGGAGCGCCGACCCCCGAGACCCTCACGGCCGCCGCGACGGCGCTCAAGGCTGCGGCCGCGGCAGAAGGCATCGGTGACAGCATGATCTTCGTCAAGGCACGTCTCATCGCGAAGCCCGGGGCAGACGACTAGGGAGCCGGCCGTCACTCCTCGGAGGGGCGCCGCCGCTGCTGCTTCGTCTGGGCGCGCTGCCCCTTGGCGCTCAACCGGCGGAGCTTCGACCCGCGAGTCGCCCTGGTCGGGCGGCGGGGGGCGGCATCCGGAGCCAACGCAGCAGCGATGATCTCCGCCAGCCTCGCCGACGCCATCTCGCGGTTCCGCAACTGGGACCGGCGCTCCGAAGCCATCACGGTCAGCGAGCCAGCGACAAGACGCCGTTCGAGCCGCGACAGGATGATCGCCCGTTGGCTCTCGGACACAGCCGTCGAACCGGCGATGTCCCAGATCAGCTCGACCCGGCTGTCGGAGGTGTTCACGTGCTGGCCGCCCGGGCCCGACGAGCGGGAGAACCGCCAGCCGAGCTCCGACGACGGAATCGTCAGGGCGGGTGACACGACGAGGTCCATGCGCCGGCCTCAGAGCATCTCGAGCGGCACCGCGCCGATGGGCGGCGGGCCGAGGTCGATGCCGGTGCGGGGGGTGATCATGCCGTCAACGTTACGCGCGGTGCGCGTCGCTCGTCAGACCGTCACAGCCATTCCCGTGAGTATCCGAAGAAGGCCGCTCTCGGCAGCACCTGCTTCTCGCGGAGCTTCCGCTTGTCTGCAGCGCTCAGCCGAGCCATCTCGGCTGCGCCATCCCAGTTCTCCTCGATGCTCGAAACGAGACGATCGATGACGTCTCGTGCCTCGGCGGCGCTCAGCCCGTAGGTCTCGGACTCACCGACGAGCGCGGTGAAGTTGGAGACCCTGGCCCCGCGATCACCTCGGCCGTACGCCATGGCCTGATCGAACGAGTCACCGGACCTCTGCCCCGGCGCGAGGTCGTAGACCGGAGTCAGTTCGAGGTGCTTCCCGTCCCAGAACGCGGCGTGGTTCCGGGCGTGGTCGTCGTTGTTGCTGATGGCGATGTTCAGAGCAATACGGCGGAACAGCTCGGGGCCCGGCCGAGTCGCATCTTTCGCGTATTCGCGGAGCACATCGAGAATCTGCGGGTACGACACATACCGGGCGTACATCTCGTCCGTCTGGGCCATCGTCAGGCCCGACACCGCGTGTCGCCTGCCACCGGAACCGTCTCGATCGAAGCGCCGAACGAGAAGCACCTCCTTACCGAGAGACGGAACGACCCGGCTCTCAGGGACGTCCATCCCGCACGCCCGGGCGAGCTCGAGCATCGCTCCTTCAGCATTCACCACCGAGAAGATACGGTCGTCTGACGACGCGAACTTTGCGAGCCACTCCCCTCCGACGGAGTCGGTGAGCGTGGCCTTCGGACGCGCGCCTCCCAGAGTCGTGCCATGCAGGAGTGCGGCATCCAGCGACGGCGACAGTTCGCCGTGTTCACCCAGGATGATCGCCGCCCTGTGCAGTTCGTCGAGCGTCGCCGACTCGTCTCGGGGCACGTACGCGTCTCGATCGACCTGGAAGTCCAGCGCCCCGAAGCGGTTCGAACCGGAACCCAGCATGTAGTCGATCGCGCTGAGCGAGTTCGGAGCGGCGCGTCGCCGACTCTCGATCACACCACGGCCCCAGCGATCGGGGCTCCCGTCCCGGAGCACGCCAGCGATGTCCAATCCGTCCAGTGGGTCCTGCAGGCCGGGCCGCAGAGGAAGCTCAGGCTCGAACAGACTGATCGCGTCAGGCCGCGTTCGGTACCTCATCGCGTAGGTGAAAGTGGCGAGCGGACCGACCTGGTTCACGCGCCCTGCGAGCACCGGTTCGGTCTGCCCCGATAGCCAGGTCCAGACGTAGAGCTCGTCAGAAGTCGTCATCGTCGGTTCCGACCTGGGTCTTCCGGACGCGGGTCGGGAGCAGGGCGAGCATCTCTTCGCCGCGCCGACGTCGAATGGCGATTTCTGCGCGATCGTCCAACCCGAACACCGGGACGCCGACAAGGTCGGCGAGATCCATCATCGTACCGACGGCCGTACCGCGTGTACCCGACTCGGCCGAGAGCACCGTCTGTTCGGAGAGGTTGGCACGCGAGGCGAGGTCCTTGGCCGTCCATTCCCTGTCGATTCGACCCTGCCGAATCAGCTGCCCCCAGATGGTGAGCGCGTCTTGTACATGCGGGCGAAGAGGAACTGTTCGTTTGGCCATGCTCGACCTCCTTAAAACATGTCCTAACCAATATAAGACGTGTTTTATTATATCTTGCAACGGGTCGGTCTGTGTTCTTTGCCCGTCGTTCAGGTCGAGACGTCGGTGTCCGGGGCGTCGTTCTGGATCAGATGCAGCTGCGTCCCGTCGGGGTCGATCAGGAATCCCGCCCGCTGCCCCCAGGGCTGCAACCGCACCGGATGCAACCGCGGTCTGCCGGCGGACTTCTCACCGACCCCGGAGTCCCTGATCTGCCGATACAGCTGATCGGCGTCGTCGACACGGATGCTGCACATGAAGGAACTCTGCTCTGGCACGAGATCCGGATACGGAAAGAATTCCAGCTGGAGCTCCCGCCGACGAAGAATCAGCCAGTCATCAGCCCGATACGCCAGGTCGAATCCGAAACCGCCGTAGAAGGCGATGGTGTCATCGAAATCGCGAGACGGCAGGTTCGGCACCGCGTGGTCGGTCATACCGAAAGCCTAATGACGCTCTGCGCGGTTCGGAGTCAATCCAGACCCGGGAGCACGGCGCGGGCCACGTCGGCCACGAGGGCGTCGTCGTAAGCGGCGTCGGGATCGAGGGTGTTCGTGAAGATCGTGAGGACGATCGGATGCCCACCCGGAGGGGTGACGACGGCGATGTCGTTGCGGATGCCTCCGGCTCCGCCCGACTTGTCGGCCACGTTCCAGCCCGACGGAGCGCCGGCGCGGATGAGCGTGTCGCCGGTGGCGTTGCCGGTCATCCACTCGAGGAGGAGCATGCGGTCATCCATCGCCAGGTACGAGCCGGCGATGAGGCGGGACAGGTTCGCGGTGAACGCGGCCGGGGTGCTGGTGTCGTCGGTGCTGCCGGGTTCGATCACGTTGAGCGCCGGCTCGGAGTTGACGGCCTCGGACACGTCGTCGCCCTGGTCGCGGAGTGCCGCATCGAGCGCTGCCGGCCCGCCGATCGCGGTAGGAGAGTTGCTTCCCCGTGACCGTGTCGACGGCGCTCACGCCGACGCGGGCGCCGAACTTCTGCTCGAGGCCGGCGAGCGCCGCGGTCTGGTCCGGCGGGGTCGGCATGGCGTCGGGCGCGGCACTGCTGGCCGTCGCCGGGGACGTACCCGTAGCTGCGTCCGCGGGCGGCGCGGTGCTGGGCGCGGCACCGCACCCTGCGAGTCCGAGCACGAGCATCCCGGCCACCGCGAAAGACGTGACGACTCTGATGCGTCGATGGCGGGCAGGCAGCGTGATGGGATCCATCCACCAAGGGTTGCCTGCGCCGCCCACGGCGAGTCGCCCTCGGGTGTCCCGGGGGCGCTCGGGCGCCGGGTCAGCGCCCGCCCGGGAGGCTGCGGTTTCGCTGCGCGACACCCGCCGCACCGTAGGGGTAGTCGTCGACGTGCGGCGCGCTGGCATCCGACAGCCGGGTGATCTCTGCATCGCTCAGCTCCAGCGCGGATGCCCCCAGGTTGTCGAGAAGCTGCCCGACCGTGCGGGCCCCGAGGATCACGCTGGTGACCGCGGGCTGCGCCAGCAGCCACGCCAGGGCGACCTGGGAGGCTGTGGCATCGTGGCTTCTCGCGATGCTCTCGACGGCACCGAGGATGTTCCAGGTGCGCTCGTCGCCGTTCCGCGCCTCCCACGCCTCCATGCCGCGCTGCGGGTTCTCCCCGAGACGCGACGCGCCGGTCGGCGGAACGTCGCGGGTGTACTTGCCGGTCAGCCAGCCGCCGCCGAGGGGCGACCAGGGAAGCAGCCCGATGTGCGCATCGAGGGCGGCGGGCACGACCTCGTGTTCGATGTCGCGCACGAGCAGGCTGTACTGCGGCTGAAGCGTGACCGGTGGCGCCAGGTCGAGCGCCGCCGCACGGTGCACGGCCTTGGTGAGCTGCCAGCCGAGGTAGTTCGAGAATCCGTAGTAGCCGATCTTGCCGGCCGCGACCGCGTCGTCGAGGAACTTCAGCGTCTCGTCGAGCGGGGTCAGGGCATCCCACGCGTGCATCTGGTAGAGATCGATGTGGTCGACACCGAGCCGCGTGAGTGAAGCATCGAGCGCCGTGCGGAGGTGTCGCCGCGAGAGCCCGAGATCGTTCGGCCCCTCTCCCATCGGGAACCGGCCCTTGGATGCCAACACCACCTGCTCGGCCTTCTGGGGGTTCTTTGCGACCCATCGCCCGATGATCGCCTCCGACTCTCCGGCGCTGTAGACGTCTGCGGTGTCGACGAAGGTGCCGCCGCGTTCGACATACGTGTCGAGGATCGCGTGCGATGTCGCTTCGTCGGCCTCGGCGCCGAAGGTCATCGTTCCGAGTGCCAGCTCCGACACGATCGCGCCTGAATTCCCGAGGGTTCTGTATTCCATAGCCTCGACGGTAGACCTTCCAGCGCCCTCTGCCGACCCCTTGCGCCCGAGCCCAGCCCGCGCCGAAGAGCCTCGCGATGTCGGCAAAGCGTCTGTTATTGTCAGATAAACACCATAAGTGTCGGTAAACGACGGATGATGACAGGAGTGACACGATGACCGACTGGCCGGAGCACGAACACCAGAAGGTCGCATGGCGGAGCACCAGCCGACGCGGCAACCGCGACGATCGAACCCTCTCGGAGATCACGGTCTCGCTGCCTCCCCACATCGCCAGCCTCGACGTCCCCCCGCCACCACCGCGTGAGATCCTCCGTGCACGCTACGAAACCGAGGAACTCGAGCACGTAGCAGGCGATATTCTCGGGCCCCTCGCGGGTTTTCTGATCCGTATGGAGTCCGTCGCTTCCTCGCGCATCGAGCATCTCGACGCCAGCACCACCGCGTTCGCACGCGCCCTGGGCGGCCTGAAGGAGAACTCCTCCGCAGTGTCGATGGTCTCTGCGGGCCGCGCCATCACAGCACTCATCAGCGCATCCGAGACCAGCATCGACCTCGACGAGATCCTGCACGCCCATGAGCTGCTCATGCGTGATGATCCCGACGAACGCAGCTATGCCGGCCGAGTGCGCGACGTGCAGAACTGGATCGGCGGGTCGCACTTCTCGCCTCGCAACGCGCTGTACCTGCCACCGCCACCTGAGCTCGTGCCGGACTACCTCACCGACCTGTTGCTGTTCGCCAACCGAGACGACGTCGACCCCGTTGCGCAGGCCGCGATCGTGCACGCGCAGTTCGAGAGCATCCACCCGTTCACAGACGGCAACGGCCGGATCGGCCGCGCGCTGATCGGCGCGGTGCTGCGCAGGCGCGACGTGACTCCGGCAACGGTCCTGCCGGTCGCGTCGGCGCTCGCCGCCGACACTGACCACTATTTCGGACTTCTCACCGCCTACCGGCGAGGCGATGCCGATGCGATCGTCACCGATGTCGCCCTGTGCGTGGAGGTCGCTGCACGTGAGGCCCGCAGAACGGCCAGGTCGTTCATCAGGTATTCCGACGCGTGGCGGCATGTTGTCGGCCTCCGCGCCGGCAGCGCCACGGAGAGCATCCTCGACGTACTGGTGGGCCTGCCGGTGTTCACGGCCGAGCAGCTGACAGCGCATACGGGGCTTCGAGAGCGGGCGGTGTACCGGGCGATCGAGCAGCTCCAGGAGTCACGGATCATCACCGAGGTGACGAATCGCAAGCGCGATCGCGTCTACGCCGTCACCGATGTGCTTGACGAGTTCGACGACCTCGACGAGCGGATTCGCTCGCGCATCACCCGACTTCGCGCGGCCACCTGAGCCTGGCCACGACCACGACCACGGCCACGAAGCCGATCGTACGGCTCAGGCGAGAAGCAGCAGTACTGCCGTCGAAGCGAGGCTCAGCCCGCCAGCCCACGCGAAGAGCCTGCCGGGCACCGGCGATCGCTCGCGCGTCACGCGTAGGATCGCCAGCAGAACGAAGGCGACCGGCAACGAGACGGCCAGCGCGATGGCCGCCAGCGCGCGGAGCTCGCTGACCCCGGACACTGTCGCCGCCGCCTCAGGCCCGCACTGCGTCCCCGGCAACGGCGTCGGCGGCATCCGCTGCGCCAGCGGACTCGGCAGCGAGCCGGGAAGCCGCCGCCCGCGCCCCGCGCACAGCGATGGCGACACTCATCAGCGTCGGGTTCATCGCCGTGGCCGTCGGGATCAGCGCATTGCCCCCCACGACGAGGTTGTCGAATCCCCAGACCCTCGACCACGGGTCGGCCACGGATGAACCGTCGTCGGTGGCACCCATCCGCATCGTCCCCATGTAGTGCAGGCTCGATCCGGCCGGCAGCAGCCGCGGTTCGGCGACGAAGTGCCCGAGCGCCCCGCCGGCACGCCGCAGAAGTGCGGTGCCCTCGGCGATCTCGGCCTCCTCCGACGGGGTCAGCGCGTAGCGCACGGTCAAGTTGGGAAATCCCCGGTAGTCGAGCTCGTCGTCGTCGAAGGCGACGCCGTCTTCGAAGCGGGGCTGCTTGCGCATTCCGTACCCCATGTTCACGTACCCCCAGCGGTTCTCCGAGTACGGCGTGCCCGGCTGCATCGGGAACGGTGTGGTCTCCGAGTACATCACCTGCAGCGAGAACGGGTGGTCCGGCTCCGAGAACGGGATGCGGTTGACCGCCGCCACGGGGTCGACCGGGTTGACGGCCCGGCGGGCGAGCTCCTCGTCGAGCTGCTCCTCGGTGGCGAGACGTGCCATCCGCTCTGCGTCGAGCGCCACCGTGGAGATGACGACCGGGTGCTCGGTGAGGTAGTGGCCGAGCGCGCGGGGGCGGATTCCGGATGCCCACAGCAGCTGGGGCGAACGGAAGGCGTCTGCGGCCACCACGACCAGATCCGCCTCGAAGGACGAGGTCTGGCCCGTTCGGAGGTCTTCGACGGTGAGACCCGTGACCCGCGTGCCGTCATGGTCGATGCGACGAACCAGCGAGAGATCGCGCAGCGTGAAGCGCTGGGAGAGGGGCGACCCCGGCTCGATGAGTTCCCCGAGCACGACATCCGATCCGGCCCAGCGCATCGAACCGTCGGGCTGCGGGTCGCCCGCGACAGGCAGGGTGCTGGGGCCGTAGCCCTCGGGGAGCTCGGCCCCGAATTCGTCGGTGAGCAGGCTCCGGATCGCGCCCCCCACCGCAGAATCGGCGAACGCTGCGCTCTGCACGTGCAGGAGCTGCTCGGCGACGTCGATCAGGTCGCTCCACTCGGCGTCGCCGATGAACGGGATCTTCTCGCTGAAGGCCGGCCGCGGGGTGGCGCACGTCCAGTGCGCGGCCATGCCACCCACGTTGGTCGAGGCGGCTCCGGCCGGGAATGTCTTGGAGTGCGCCGATCCGGGGCCTCCGAAATCGAGCAGGTGGGTGCCCTCGCGCGCCGTGAACATGCCCTCGACCACCGGCGCGAGGGAGAGGCCGAGCTCCTCGCGGAGGCTGCCGGCCTGCGGGCCCTGGGAGAGTTCCCGGGCGCGCTTCTTCTCGTCGGGATCGGGGATGTTCCGCACACTCTCGCCCGGAACGGCGCTCAGCTGCGGGCCGGCCTCGAACATGGTGACGTGCGCGCCCGGCAGGTTCTCGAGCAGCACCCGCGCGTAGGCGGCACCGATCGGGCCACTGCCGACGACGGCGATGGTGGTGGTGGGCTGGTGCGTCATGAGTGCTCCTTCGGGTTCATGCGGGTGGTTCGTTCGGATTCAGACAGCGAGCGGTTCGGGTTCGGCGACCCGCTCCGCCGAGAGACGGCCCTTCGGCAGCAGCACGCTGGCGACGATACCGACCCCGTAGGTGATGGCCAGCGCGAGGAAGATCGGAGAGAAGACATCGTGGTAGATGGCGGCGACGTCGGCCTGCACGGCAGGCGAAGACCCCTGCACGAGGTGCGGCGTGAGGGTGGAGGCGTCGAGGCCCACGGGCAGCAGGGCGGCGACCCCGAACCCGATCACGCCGCCGATCACCGCGGTCGCGACGGTCGAGCCGACCTGGCGCACCAGGTTGACGGTCGAGGTGATGGATCCGGTCTCGCGGTCGGAGACGGCGCTCTGCACCACCGCGACGATCAGGCTCATGAAGGCTCCGGTGCCCACGCCCACGACGGCCATCACCACCATGGGCACCCAGAGCGGAACCCCGCCGGGCAGTACAGACATCACGAAGAGACCGCCGGCGCCGAGCGCTGTGCCGATGATCGGGAACGGCCGGTAGTGGCCGGTGCGGCTGGCGAGAGCGCCGGTGAACAGGTTGCTGACGAGCATCCCGAACACTGTCGCGAGGGGCACGAGCCCGGATTCCGTCGCGCTCAGACCAGAGGTCATCTGGAAATAGGTCGGCAGGTAGGAGGTGATCGAGAACAGCCCCACGCCGATGATGGCCGAGATGGCGGTGCCGGCGGCGACCGTTCGGTTCGCGAAGACGCGGAGCGGCACGAGCGGCTCCGCCACCCGGAACTCGACGACGAAGAAGACGAAGAAGGCCACCGCCGAGACCGCGAACGCCAGTGCGGCCGACGCACCGAGAGCAGGATCTCCGATCCAGGTCACGGCGAGAACCAGGGCGGTGAGTGCCACTGTGAGCGAGGCCGCACCGGCGAAGTCGAAGCGCGCCCTGAGGCCGGGCGCGATGTGTGGAACGGCGAACACCGCGAGCGCGAAGGCCGCGATACCGATCGGGATGTTGATCCAGAAGATCCACGGCCAGCCCCAGTTGTCGGCGATGAGCCCGCCGAGCACCGGCCCGACGAGGATCGCGATCGGGAAGGCAGCACCGATGATCGACATCAGGCGCGGCCGCTCGCGGGGCGAGGTCACGCGAGCGATGATGGTCTGCGACATGAGCTGCAGGCCCGCGGAACTCATACCCTGCACCACCCTCGCCACGATGAGCCATGCCATGCTCGACGCGAGCCCGCAGGCGAGCGAGGCCGCGAGGAAGACGACCAACGACGACAGGAAGACCGTGCGCGGACCGAAGAGGTCGCCGAGCTTGCCGATGATCGGCAGGGTGACGGTGCTCGCGAGGGTGTAGCCGACGATCACCCAGCCGAGGTGCTGCAGGGCGCCGAGGTCCCCCGCGATGGTGGCGAGCGAGGTGGAGACGACAGTGTTGTCGAGGGCGCCGATGAAGGAGACGGTGAGCAGGGAGACGACGAGAAAGCGGAGTCGGAGCGGTGAGAGTGCCATAGGTGTTCGCATCACCCGAGAGATCGGGCCATCGACGCGACCCTTTGTGCCCCCGAGGCATCGTCACCACGAAGAACGGGCGCGAAGCCCCTGCGTCGAGATCATCCTATGTGGTCTTATGTAGCATTGCAACTAAAGTAGGTCGCAAAGCGGCACTGGTGGCCGCGTCGCGGATGCTGTCGCTCATGAACTTCGATCCGCCGGCCGAGGTGAACCCACCGTCGACGGGGATCTCGGCGCCCGAAATGTACGACGCCGCATCCGAGCAGAGGAAGACGGCGAGTTCGGCCACCTCGACGGACTGGCCCAGACGTTCGAGCGGGGTCAGCGCGAGCTGCGCATCGCGCATCGCCGACGGGGCGCCTCGGGTCATGTCGGTCTCGATGAAACCGGGATGCACGGCGTTGACGCGGATGCCGCGGGGGCCGTATTCCGCCGCCGCAACGTGGGTGAGGCCGCGGAGACCCCACTTCGACGCCGTATAGGCCGCGGTGTAGTGCGCCGTCAGCGCGGCCGACGACCCGACGTTCAGGATCGACGACCCGGGCCCCATCAGCGGCGCGAGCGCCTGGATGCCGAGCATCGGGCCCGTCAGGTTCACCGCGAGCACACGCTCCCAGTCGCTGAGCAGGGTCTCGCCGAGCCGGGCGCGGTGCGTGATGCCGGCATTGTTGATGAGCGCGCCGAGCGTGGCGCCCTGCAGCTCGGTGGTGAGGTCATTCGCCAGCTGCTGCCAGTCCGCTTCGGAGGTGACGTCGAGGTGGCGGTAGGTCACGCCGCTGCCCGCGAACGCCGCGGGCGCCTGGTCGGGCAGATCCACCGCGACCACACGGGCTCCGGATGCCGCGAGCAGCAGTGCCTCGGCGGCGCCCTGCCCCCCGGCGGCACCGGTGACCACGACCATCCGGCCCGCGAGGCCCGGCTGAATCATCGCGGCTCTGCGGACGGTTCGGCAGACCTCGTGCGCGCCCGGGTCCGCTCACGGGCCCGCGAGAGAGACGGCGCGGGCACCGCCGGCCCGACCACCGACACCAGCTCGCCGATGCCCTCGACGCTCATGCGCACCACATCGCCCTCGCCGAGCGGCGGTGGTGTCAGCTCGCCCCGTCGACCCCAGAGTTCGGCGAGGCATCCGCCGTTGCCGGTCGTGCCCGACCCCAGAACGTCTCCGGCCACCACCAGCGAGTTGCGGGACGCGTAGGCCACCAGTTCGCCGAACGGCCAGCCCATGTTCGACACCAGATCCTCGCCGATCAGTTCGTCGTTGACGCGCACCTCGGCGTGCACCGCGAGGAACCCGTCGCCGTCGAGAGACGGTTCGAGCTCATCGGCCGTCACGATCCACGGGCCGAGGCTCGTGCCGAAGTCCTTGCCCTTGGCGGGGCCGAGGCGCACCTTCATCTCGCGGGACTGCAGGTCGCGCGCCGACCAGTCGTTCATCACGGTGTAGCCGAAGATGACGCTGTGGGCCTCGCCCGGCGTGAGGTTCGAGCCGCCGGCGCCGCCGATCACCGCGGCGACTTCGAGCTCGAAGTCGAGCCGTTCGCAGATCGGAGGGCTCACGGCTGCCTCCGGCCCGAGCACGGTGTGCGGGTTCGTGAAGTAGAAGGTGGGTGCTTCATACCACTCGGTTACGACCTCACTCTTGCCGTCGACCGAGGCGCTGACCCCTTCGACGTGCTCCTCGAACGCCACGAAGTCGCGGATGCTCGCCGGCACCAGCGGCGCCAGCAGCTGCACCTCGGCCAGGGGCCGGCCCGCGTCATCGCCCTGTTGCGCAGCGAGCTCGGCCTGCAGTTCCGCCGCCAGCCCCAACCCGCCGCGGAGCACCGCCGCCACCGTCAGCCCGCGGGGGAACTCCACCACGCGCGATCCGGTGACGAACCCCTCGCCCACGACACCCGGCTGCCCGGCGACCGACCAGCGGGCGATCCTCACGGCGTCACCCGCGCTCCGAGCAGGGCATCCGCGTTGCCGCCCAGGATGCGCTGCTCGACTGCATGGCCGAGACCTGCCGATCTGACGAATGACACCGGATCCTCCGGCCCCATGTCGAACGGGAAGTCGCTGCCGAGCAGCACCTGCGACTCGCCGACGATCTCGACGAGGTGCCGGAGCTGACGCGGATCGTGCACCACCGTGTCGAAGAAGATGCGGCTGAGGTAGCTCGACGGCTCGTCGGCGCAGCCGTGCGCCTCGGGGCGCACCCGCCAGGCGTGGTCGGAGCGGCCGATCGCGGTCGGCAGGTAGCCGCCGCCGTGAGCCGCCACGATGGTCAGTCCCGGGTGCCGGTCGAGCACCCCCGAGAAGATCAGGTGCGAGAGCGCCACAGCGTTCTCGGTCGGCTGGCCGACGGTGTTCGAGAGGTAGAAACGGTCGAGCCTCTCGTCGAGACTGCAGCCGAACGGGTGGAGGAAGATGATCGCACCCAGCTCTTCGGCACGTGACCAGAACGGCTCGAGCCGCTCATCCGACAGCTCGACATCGCCGGCGAACGACGAGATCTCCACACCCGCGAGTCCCCGGCCGAGCATGGCGTCGTCGAGGCACTCCACGAGGCGGGACGGATGCTGCAACGGCACCACCCCGAGACCGGTGAGCCGCTCGGGGGCGCCCGCAACGTGCTCGGCGACGAGCCGGTTGGTCTCGAGCGCGGTCCAGACGGCCAGACCCTCCTCGGCCCACGGGTAGAAGTGGCTGGGCGAGGCGCTCACCCACTGTCGGTCGACGCGCTGGGCATACATCGCCGCCAGCCGCGCACCGAGGTCGGTGAGCCGGCCGAACCGCTCGCGGATCATGGCACCGGATGCCGCGAGACTCTCCGGCCCGTTCCGCCGGACTTCGAGCGCCTGGGCTTCGGCGAAGCCTTCGGGCGCCCGGCCCTGGACCGCGCCCTGGAGGGAGGGGAGCAGCACGTGCGCGTGCACGTCGGTGGTGATGCCGGTTGGCACGTCGGCGACTCTGCCGGTGGTGTCCCCGGTCGCACTCCCGGCGCTCATGCGAGTTCCGCCATCTGACGGGCGATCCCGAAGATGAGGCCGGGGGCATCCGCGTCCCTGTCGTGTTCGAGCTGCCATCTGCCGAGCTGCACGGAGGCCTCGACCACCGCCGTTGCTCGCGGCAACCGGCGCCGGTGGAACGCCTCCCACAGCGACTCGTCGAGCACGTCGGCCGCAACAAGGAGTTCGCTCAGCACGAAGGCGTCTTCGAGGGCCTGGGCCGCACCCTGGGCGATCGTCGGCGGGCAGCTGTGCGCCGCGTCGCCGATGATGACGATGCACCCGCGGTTCCAGGCGTCCGGCACGATGTGGGAGGTGAACCAGGTGTAGTTGACCCGCGCGTCCGACCCCTCGAGATCGCGGCGGATGGACTCCCACGGCCCCTGGTAGGCCAGCGACTGTTCGATCATGAGGCGGGCTGCCTCGCCGCTCGTGATGCCGGCGCGGTCGTGCGACGCCTCGACGAGGAAGGCGTACATCGAGTCCTCGCCGGTGGGCGTGTAGCCGGCAATGTAGGCCGGGCCGCCGTAGTACAGCTCGCTGTGTTCGACCTCGGGAGGCCGCGACACCTGGGCGCGCCAGATCCCCATGCCGGTGCGCACCGGACCCGTGTCGATGCCGATCAGGTCGCGCACGCTGGAGTGCACACCGTCGGCTCCCACCAGCAGGTCGTAGCGTCCGGCCGACTCGCCATTCACCCACACCTCGACCGCGTCGTCGCCGAGGGCCTCCGCAGCGGTCACCGCCGAGGCGAAGTGGATGCTCACCCCGACCTCCTCGGCCCGTTCGAGCAGCACCCGGTTGAGGTCGGGCCGGTACATGCCCATCGCGGCCGGGTAGTCGGGGCCACCCGTCTGCACCTCGGGCAGGTCGGCGATCACCGGCGCTCCCGGGCCGGGCGCGCGGATGCTCAGCCCGTCGAACGGGTAGCCGATCTCCCGGATGCGCGACCAGACTCCCAGCGCATCGAACACACGGAGCGCGTTGCCCTGCAGCGTGATGCCCGATCCGACCGTGCTGAGTTCGGGCTTCAGCTCGAAGACGTCGACCTCGACTCCCGCCTTCGCGAGCTGGATGGCGGTCGCGAGCGCGGCCGCCCCACTCCCGGCGATGGCCACTTTTTGCACTGCTGTCATGTCAGAACCTCTCTGTTCTGTGAAACGTCATTCGCGGTTGGTTCAGAAGATCGCGACCGGGTTGATCGGCGAACCGACGGCCCCGGTGATCGCGAGCGGCGAAGCCACGAGGAGGAACTCGTACCGGCCCCGCGCGAGGCACGACTCAGCGAGTTCGTCGAGGTCCCACAGCTCCCCGATCGTGAGCCCGATGTTCGGTATCGCCACCTGGTGCAGCGGCTGGAACGCCGCCACATCGAATTCGTTGGGCCGCACCTCGAACCCCCACGTGTCGGTCGCGATCGCCGCGACCTCGGTGCGGTGGATCCAGCCCGCCGTCGTGAGCGAGAGCCCGGGCGCGGGCCCTCCGGCGTAGTCGCCCCAGCCGTCGCGCTTCGCCCGCGCCAGCTGCCCGGTTCGCACCACGATCATGTCGCCCGTGCCGACGGCACTCGTCGCACCCTGCGAAGCGATGCACGCGTCGAGGTCGGCAGCGGTGATCGCATAGCCGTCGGGCAGCTCGCCGGTTGCGGGGAACAGGTGGCGGCCGAGGTCGAGCAGCACCCCGCGCGAGACACCGGCCGCGGTCGCGTGCTCGATGCCGGTCACCAGGTCGCCGTCGCTCGTCACCACATCGCCCGCCCGTCGCCCGTTCCAGGCGAAACCGTGGTCGAAGATGTGACCGAGGCCGTCCCACTGGGTCGAGCACTGCAGGGGCATCGCGACGATGTCGTCGGCTCCCCCGATGCCGTGCGGGAATCCCTGGTTGCCCCGCTCGGCATCCGTTCCCGTGTCGAGCATCGTGTGCACCGGATTGGTACGTCGGCGCCAGCCCTTCTGCGGTCCGTTCATGTCGAACGACTGGGTCAGCGAGACGACCGTGCCGTCAGTGACGAGGGCCGCGGCCTGCCGGCGCTTGGCGGCGTCGACGTAGTTCAGGGTGCCGAGAACGTCGTCCTCGCCCCAGCGGCCCCAGTTGCGGTAGGCCTCGGCCCGCGCGTTGATCTCCGCCTCGGGGTCGGAGCGGTCGAGGGCCTCCGGATGCTCGGCAGGGGCCGTCACGAGGCATCCTGTTCTGCGATGCACCGCACGGTCTGCGTGCCGAGGCCCGTGATCGAGCCGGTCATCACGTCGCCATCCTGCAGGAACCGCTTCCAGTGCTGGCCGTTGCCTGCGGGGCTGCCGGTGAGCAGGATGTCGCCGGGCAGGAGCGGCATCGTCTCCGATGCACCGGAGATGAGCGCGGCGACGCCGAACAGCAGGTCGCTGGTCGAGCCGTTCTGTTTCGTCTCGCCGTTGAGCTTCAGCTCGACGGTCGCGGCGTCGACGTCGACGAACTGCGCGGGCACCAGGAACGGCCCCGTCGGCAGGAATCCCGGCGCATTCTTCGCGCGGTACCAATCGGTGCCGATCTCCTTCATGTCCTTGCGGAAGACGAGGTCGCGGGTCGTGATGTCGTTCACGATCGTGTAGCCGGCCACGTGCGCGAGTGCCTCTTCGCGGCTCACCCGGAAGGCGGGCGCACCGATCACGATGGCGAGCTCCAGCTCCCAGTCGTGCACCGCGCTGTAGGGCGGCAGAGCGAGGTCGACGTCGTCGCCCACCACGCAGGCGGGCAGGCCGATGAAGAAGTAGGGGTCGCCGTGGGCGGCCCGCTTGTCCATCATCTCGGCCGCGAAGGCGCGGGCCTCCTCCGGGGTGCGCGATCCGTCCTGGGTGAGGCCCGCCGCGACCAGTTGGATGACGTGCTCGCGGTAGTTCGCACCGGCCTGCAGCACCTGGCGGGGCTCGACGGGGGCGGTGAGCATGACGTCGGCCACGGGCATCCACCCGCCGGCGTCGCCATCGGCAGCCAGACGTTCGAGGCGCGCCCAGTCGGCGGTTGCGAGGAAGGCGTTCAGGTCTGCTGCACCGAGATCGTCGGCACTGAGCGGCCGGATCCGGTCACCCGCCACCAGGCCGAGGCGCACCTGTTCGCCGTCGCGGTAGCGGGCCAGGGCATAGGGGGCCGTGAGTCCGTCGATGTGAGCCACGGTCAGCCCCTGCCCTGCTCAGCGTACGGGTTCAGCAGGGCGTGCTTGATCTCGTCGGGCACGCCCTCCTCGGTGGCGCTCGGGCCGTCGGCGGGCGGGAACGACTCGGTCATCGACATCGGCATCGCGCCGTTGCGGTAGAAGTTGTTCGAGCCGAGCGAGGGCTTCCAGGTGTTCGGCTCCCAGTCGGGCACGTAGTTTCGGTAGCCGCCGGTGTTCAGTTCGATACGGAGGCCCGAAGGCTCGCGGTAGTAGAGGAAGACCTGCTCGCCGATGCCGTGGATCGAGGGACCGTACTCGATCGGGTAGCCCTGCTCCATCAGCACGTCGGCGGCGATCAGCACCTCTTCCCGGGTGTCGGACCAGAACGCGTAGTGGTTGACCCGGCCGGCGCGGCTCGAGCCGTCGAGCACCACGCCGAGGTCGTGGCTCTTCTCGTTGGTCGTGAGCACGGAGAAGACCGAGATCGGGGCCTCGTCGAGAACGGTGCGGGCCATGATGCGAAAGCCCAGCACGTCGTTGTACCACTTCGCGAAACCGTCGACATCGCTCGCTGCAACCGTGACGTGGTCGAGTTGGCGGGGGGCGCCGGCGACCGTGCTGCGGCGGGACGGGCGGTCGGGATAGATCGAGGCGGCACCGGTGGTGTCGTGGTGCCGGGTGACATCCCAGTGCAGGGTCATGCTGTGGCCGTAGGGGCCGGTGAAGCGGTAGGCGCGGCCGATCTGCGGAACCTCGACCCATTCACCGTCGACGCCTGCGGCCTCGATGCGCTTCGCGGCCTCGTCGAGGGCTTCGGCGCTGGAGGTGCGCCACGCCATCGTCTGAAGCGACGCCTCGGTGCCGGGAACGACGACCACGCTGTAGGCGTAGTAGTCACCCCAGCAGCGGAGGTACACGGCGCCGTCGATGCGGTCGACCACCGTGAGGCCGACCTTGTTCACGTAGAAGTCGACGGATGCCTCGACATCGGGCGTCGTGATCGCCACGTAGGAGAGATGGGAGAGGAGCTTGATCATCGTTGATCCTTTCAAGGGGCGAAACGCCCGGGGGCAGCCAGTGCACTCAGTCTCGCGAGATGCCCGGGTATCAGGGAACCACATATCGCCGATGTTTCAGATCACTGCAACTGATGCACCTCCCGCCGGATCGCGTCGGCCAGCGCGCTGTCGTGCCGGAAGTCGAACAAGTCGCCCACAGGTTCCCCCGACCCGGCAGCCTGCACGGCCCGGCGGAGGGCCAGGCGGTTCGACGACTCGTGCCGCGGAGGTGCGCGGAAGGTTCCCGCCGCCGAAACGGTGTCGATCTCGACCGCCCCGGCGAGGAGGTCGACCGTCACTTCGCTGCGTGTCTCGCCGAGCGCGCTGGCCCGGAGCAGTCCGCCACCGTCCTGGGGCCCCGACCACGTGAAGACCACCGTCACGGGGAGGTCTCCCGGGCCGGCGAGGAGGCAGACGAACCCGCCCGCCGATCGGCCGACCGACCGGAGAACGAGCTCCCCGCCCGCAAGTACCCTCGCCCAGCCGATGCCGTCGCCCAGAAGGCCGGCGCTCGCCGCCTCACTGCCGGCGCACTCGACGACGACCGCGCGCGCCGGAACACCCGCGCGGGCCAGAGCCGCGGCGATGCAGAGATCATGGCGCAGTCGCGGGCGTTCGAGGATGACGGGGAAGGCGGAAGACGACAGGGGGGCCGGCGAATCGTCTGCTGCGGTGGCCGGGTCGTCGACCACCGCAGCGACGGCCCCGCCCGCGCGGGCCGCTTCGACGCGCTGCATCCACCCCGCGTCACCCGCGAGGCCCACGACCGCACCCCGGGCATCCACTGCCCGCGCGGTGCTCGCCGTGAGACCACCGAGCGCCCTCCGATAGGGAGCATGGTCGGTGAACACTGCTGTCGTCATCGGCCTGTTCCGTACCGGAGGTGTTCTGCTGCCGCATCCGCCAGCGCGATTCCGTAGAGGGCATCGGCCCGGAGCTCGTCGTACTCCACCGGTTCCGTGCCGGCCAGGAGGTCGGCCAGCGCGCGCCACTCCGACAGGTAGCCGTCGTCGCGCATCCGCGAGTAGGTCGTGCGCCGACCGTCGATCCCCCGCACCCGGACCGTCGCACTGCCATCGTGCACGAACGCGGGTGGGAACTCGACCTCGATCCGGTCGTTGCCTGTTGCGATCGTCATGCGCCAGAGCGCCTCTGCACCCTCCGGATGCATCAGAGCGGTGAGCTGCACCAGCACCCCGCTCGCGCGGTACGCGAGAACGTAGCCGACCGGAGCCGCAGCGCGCGCGAAGACCACCTGCTCGAAGTCCGGCGCGAGGTCTCTCAGCGCGGGCAGATCGTGCACGGCGAGGCCGGAGACGAGTTGGCGCACCATGGTCGCGAGCACGTCGGGGTCGTGGGGATCGGGGCGGGCTCGCGGCGGCATCCGGAAGTCGGCAAGCTCAGCGACCGCGTCGTGATAGCGCGCGTTCGGCGGAAGCGACACGACCACGGACACCGTCTGCACCGGCGACCGCGTCGCCAGGAGATGATGCTTGGCCCGCTGCCAGGAGGAGTCGTAGAAGTGGTTGGTGCCGACGACAAGCACGGTGCCGGTCGACCGGCAGGCTTCGATCACCGCGTCGACATCGCCCCGCTCCAGAGCGAGCGGCTTCTCGCAGAAGACGACCCGCTTCCCTGCCGTCACGGCGGCGAGGATCTGGCGCGCGTGGTGCTCGGGAGGGCTGCAGACCAGCACGATCTGAACTTCGGGGTCGGCGACGAGAGCGTCTTCGCCGACCGACCAGCGGGCGCCCAGGGGGAAGGCGAGCGCCTCGGCGCGACCGCTGCCGGTGTCGGAGAGGTGTACGACCCGGTAGAGATCATCGAGCAGAGCGAGGGTGGGCAGATGGAGGGCACCGACGCCGGCGCCCGCTCCGATCACCCCGACCGCGTAGACCATGATGCGACCCGCTCTTTTTTGTCGCAATTATGCCTAAGTTCTGCCGTCTGCGTCCATAGCAGGCGAGTTGCCGACACTTGTGCCCGTGGCTTGTGTGAGAATCGAGCATGGCCCGCGAATCATCCCTGCGCTTCGGCGCACAGACTGACGAGATCACCAGTCTGCTGCGCATCATCAACCTGGTGCGCACTGAGGAAGCCGTGACGCGCCCCGACATCGGCAGGCTCACCGGCCTCGGCCGCGGAGTCGTCACCCAACGGGTCGACGCGGCCATCGAAGCCGGCTTTCTCGAAGACGGCGAATTCGGGCAGTCCTCGGGCGGCCGTGCTCCCCGCACGCTGAGATTCCGCTCCGACCAGGCCCACATCATCGTGTGCGCGCTCGGCGCCCTGCACATCAGGGTCGGCATCGCGAGCCTCGACGGAACGGTGACCTCCCAGACCCATCGCGAATGGGACATCGCCAGCGGACCCGCAGCCACCCTCGACACGGCGCTCGGCATGATCGACGAACTCCTCGCGGGCGAGCCCGAACGGCCGGTCTGGGCTGTCTCCGTCGGGGTGCCCGGTCCGGTCGACTTCGAGAGCGGATCGCCCGTCGCGCCGCCCATCATGCCGGGCTGGAACGGTTTCGACATCCGCCGCCGCTTCGAGCAGCGGTTCGATGCCCCGGTCTGGGTCGACAACGACGTGAACCTCCTGACGCTCGCCGAGCGGCAGCGTCGACGCGACGAACCGATCGACCTCATCTACTGCAAGGTGGGCAGCGGTATCGGCGCTGGGCTCCTGTCACGCGGCAGACTCCACCGCGGGGCGAACGGCGCCGCCGGCGACATCGGGCACGTGCGCGTGCGCGACTCGTCCGAACCGTGCCGTTGCGGCAAGGTGGGCTGCCTCGAAGCCGAGGCGGGCGGTTGGGCGCTGGTGCGCCGCGCCAACCGGGCCATCGAAGACGGAGCGACCGGGATGCTCGCCGCCCAGGTCGCCGATGGGCTGGCCGTCACCCCCGAGGCCATCGCCATCGCCGCGATGGACGGGGATGCCCTCGCCATCTCGCTCGTGCACCACTCGGCCGGTCTCGTCGGCGAGTCGATCGCGGCGCTCGTCAACATGTTCAACCCGAACGTGATCGTCATCGGGGGCTCGGTGTCGGCGGCGGGTGAGATCTTCCTCGCCGAGGTGCGGCGGAAGGTGTACGAGCTGTCGCTGCCGCTGGCCACCCGCGACCTGAGCCTGGTGCGGTCGGTCGGCGACGAGAAGGAGCCCCTGCGGGGCGGTGCGCAGCTCGCGATCGAGCAGCTCTTCGATGCGACGTTCCCGCGCTGGTTCGCCGAGGGTCGGCCGACAATCGTCGGGGTACGCGCCGCAGCCTGACTCCTCGACTTCTTTCGGAATTCGACATAAGCGTGTATGTTCTGGTCATATGACCCTGTCTGCGCTCCGGCCCGACGCCCTGGCAGTGACGCCGGGCGGATTCGAACTCCGGCTCTCCCTGCCGTGGATCCGATCGATGCCCCTCTCGAGCATCGCCGGTCTCGAAGTGAGGCTCGACGGCGTTCCGGTTGTGGTCGACATCGTTGTCGGCACGCGCCGGATCACCCCCGGCGACCTCGTGGCCGAGACCGGGTGGTGGTTCATCCAGGACCGTCTCGTGCTCGCCGGGCACGAGCATCCGGGACCCGGCGAACATGACGTCGAGGTGCGGTTCACCCTGATGGTGCCGTACCTGCAGGGCGCACCGGATGCGCCGCTGACGCTCCCGTTCACCGTCGCCGCACGGCTGGTGCCGGGCATCGCGGCGGGAGCCGGCGCCGTGATCGCGACCGTGTCGCACGACGTGGGTGCGCTGTGAACGCGCCCGAGCACGCCGAGTGGACGTTTGCCGCCAGCACCTTCAACTGGACTCCCGACATCATCGCGGCCGACCGACCGGCGGCCGAGATCGTTCGCTCGGTCGTCGCCGACGGCGTCGCTTCGACCATCGAACTCGAGGCGGGATCCGTCTGGCGCTCGTTCCCCGAGCCGTCCGACGCCGAGGTCGACGCGCTCCGTGAGTCCCTCGCGGCTGCGGGCGGCTCGGTCAGCACAGTGGGCCTCAGCCTCGACGACTTCGCCTCGACCCTTCGGCCCCGCAGCCACGCCGAGCGGCTCGCCTTTCTCCTGCCGCAGCTGCGCGCGGCGAACCAGGTCGGTGCCCGCGGGGTGCGGCTGCCGATCGGCCAGGCCGGGCGCCCGCTTCTGGATGATCTTCTGCCGCTGCTCGAACAGGACGACCTGACGCTCTATGAGGAGATCCAGGGCCAGCAGGCACCCTCGTCGCCGCCGGTCGCGGCCGCGCTCGAGACGATCGACTCGCTCGGCAGCGAGCGCGTGCGGGTGCTCGTCGACGTCAGCCTGCTCATGCCCGCCCTCCCCGTCAGCTATCTCGAGCGCCTCGCCACGGCCGGTCTGCCGCCGGATCTCCTCGACCGGCTCGGCGCGGAGTGGAGCGACCCGGAGACGGGCGATGCCGTGGTGGCGTTCCTCCGCTCGGGGAAGGTGCCGGCATCCGTGCACACCCTCTACATGAACCTGCTGATCCGCTTCGGCCGGTCGCACGTCGACGATCTCCGCGGAATCCTGCCGCTCGTCGGCGCCTTCCACCTGAAGTTCTGGGATCTCGACGACGCCGACGCCCGGGTCTCGGCGCCGCTCGCCGACCTCGGGCGGCTGCTCCGCTCGGCGCCCCACCCGTTCACAGGAACCCTCACGAGCGAGTGGGGCGGCCACGAGTGGCTCGTCGACACGGATGCGACAGCCATCACCCGCGCGCACCTGGCGCTCGCCCGCTCCGCCCTCACCTCAACCGTCTAACTGTGTGTACCGTCGTATTACGAAATTGCTGGATTGTCGAAGCTGACAAGCGTGACGGCGTTCCAGATCTCAGAGGCCACCCACCGTTCCTTGCCCCCGCGCCCCCAACGCCCGGCAGAACGCACCCAGCCGAGAGACTCAGCCCGACGAAGCAGGGTTGAGCCGGTCGGCTGAGTGACACTGAGTGCCCGTACGACGGCGCTGACGGTGATGACCGGATTCTCGAGCAACACGTCGATGAGGTCAGCGACCTGCGACCGGTCGCCGCGAACCTGTGCCCGATAGCGTTCGCGAATTTCGAGCAGAGTCCGGATGCGGCCCGCGCTCTCGTTGGCCTGGTGCTCGACAGCCGAGGAGAAGAACTGGATCCATTCATCGATCTCACCGCGTTCTCGCACCGCCTGGAGACGGTCATAGTACTCGTTTCGATGACGTTCAAAGTACCCCGAAATGTGGAGGATCGGCGCGCTCAGCACCTGGTCATGCATCAGTTCGAAGCCGATGAGAAGCCGACCGATACGCCCGTTGCCGTCCAGAAAAGGGTGAATGGTTTCGAACTGATAATGCATCAATGCCCCTCGCAGTACCGTTGGCATGCTTGACGGATCATTGACGAAACGTTCCCAATCAGCGAGCAACTCACCGAGATCGTCCTGGTGAGGCGGTATGAAGCGAGCGGTCTCGGGCCGCGCACTGGGCGAGCCGATCCATACGGGAGACCGCCGCAGCTCACCCGGCGACTTCTCTTCACCACGCACATCGGTCAACAGGGTCTCGTGCAATGCGCAGAAGAAGCGCATTGTGAGAGGCCACGTCTTGATGAGCTGAGTCCCCTGTTCGATTGCGCGGAGGTAGTTCGCCACTTCACGGAGGTTCTCGTTCTCAATGGGAACCTCCTCGTTCTCAGCCGACAGCACCTCGCTCAAGGACGCTTCGGTGCCCTCGATCCGCGAGCTCGCCAGCGCCTCCTGCGCCAGCGCGGGGCCAAGTAGTAATGCGGGATTGTCGATAACCATCGCGAGACCCGAGAGCCGCCCGAGCGCCAGGTCAGCGCGCGACATGGCGGCGACGGTCTCAGACTCAAGCGTCAGCTCTCGTGGCAACGACGCGGGCAGAAAGTATGCATGCGGCCACGAGCTGAGCGCCTTGGTCGTAAGCACGCCGAACCGAGAGCTGGTGAAGTCGCTGGGGCGCATGTTGTCCGTTTTGGCCTTATAGAAAGTGGTCTCACTTATAAATCCAGTGCAATAAGTTTATAAGTTACTTTCTCTCATATTACCGTCAAGTTGTCTGTTGCATGACCACGAGGCCCCAGCCAGCCCCTTCCGCGGAGCGGGAAGTTGCGTACGGTGGAAGGATGACATCCTCCTGGACCGCAGCCGACATCCCCGACCTGGCCGGCAAGACCTTCGTGATCACCGGGGCGAACAGCGGGCTGGGCGAGGCGGCCGCGACGGCCGCCGCCGACCACGGCGCCCGGGTGGTGCTGGCCTGCCGCACCGTCGAGAAGGGCGAGGCTGCCGCGAGGAAGATGCCGGGTGACGTGATCGTCCGGCGCCTCGATGTGGCCGACCTGGCATCCGTTCGCCAGTTCGCAGAGCAGACCGAAGACGTCGACGTGCTGATCAACAACGCCGGTGTCATGGCCACGCCGGAAGGCCGCACCGCCGACGGGTTCGAGACGCAGTTCGGCACGAACTTCCTCGGCCATTTCGCCCTGACCGGGCTTCTGCTGCCGAAGATCACCGAGCGGGTCGTCTCGGTGTCGAGCCTCGCGCACATCGTGGGCCGGATCGACTTCACCGACCCCAACTGGCTCCAGCGCCGATACAGCCGCTGGCCCGCGTACGGGCAGTCGAAGCTGGCCGATCTGGTATTCGCGTACGAACTGCACCGCCGGCTGAACGCCTCCGGATCGGCCGTGCGGTCGTTCGCGGCGCATCCCGGACTGTCGAGAACCGAACTGCACACCCACACCGATTCGGTGCAGAGCACACTGATCGCGGCTCTCACCGGCATCGGCCAGTCCGCCTCGATGGGCGCGTTGCCTCTGCTGTTCGCGGCGACGTCGCCGGATGCGGAGGGTGGCCGGTACTACGGCCCGGGTGGCCCGGGCGAGGTTCGCGGGTTCCCGCGCCCCGCCCTTTCCACCCCGGCCGCACGCAACCTGCGGACGGCCTCAGACCTGTGGACGATGGCGGAAAAACTGACGGGGGTGAGCTTCCTCTCCCCCGCTCCCGTCGGAAGTGCGACGGTGCCGGTGGGCGGCGCACCGAGCCCGGGTGCCCTGGCCATCGCTGCGACCGCGGCCGCCGGCGCAGGGGTGCTCGTGGCGACGGCGATCGTGGCGGCGAACCGGCGGCGGGGCTGACGCCCACTCTCCCTCCGCCTTTCGCGAAAACCTGTGTACATGATTCAGGCTCAGCGGCGGTCGACGTCTGTACGGTCGACGGCCTCGCGATGTGCCTGAATGAGCGTTGGGTCAGCGGGGCGAGCGGGCGAACGCCGACGCGTGGGTCGGGTGCGCCCTCATCCGCGGAGCATCGGCTGCCGTCGGTTGCGGGCCGACAAGCGGGGCGAGCAGCACCCCCACGAAGACCAGGGCGAGTAGCGCGGAGAACGCTCAGACCGGAGCGGAGGGCCAGACCCGGGGATCTCTGAGGAACGCCAGGATCGGCCCGGCGAAAGCTGAAAGCACTCCGATCAGCGCTGCCTCGACACTCGCCACACTGAAGAGCTGGCAGGCAGACGCTCCACGCGCCCGGGCCAGCACGCCATCCTCGACCCGGGATGCGGCGAACAGGCGCGCGGCCTGGCCGAGCGCGGCGATCGCGGCGATCGCGGCGATCGCGAGCAGCGTGAGCAGGACCGCCATGATGACGACCGTCGACCGGGTGACCGTCAGCGCCGTCGAGATCTGCCCGAGGGCCGCGGGAAGGCCGGTTTCGACGGACACCTGGGCCGCTGAGTCCCCGATCGCAGTGGTGAGGTCGGAATCGGCCAGGCGGTCTGAGACGCCGGTGAGCAACGACGTGTCGGTGTTCGAGAAGTCGAGCCGGTAGGTGAGGGCGAACGACCGCACCGTTACGCGGGCGGCATCCAGAGCATCCGGAGTCGCCAGCAGCGGACCGATCGCCTCGATGGGGTCGAAGAAGGTCACGTCGGGCCTCGGGAAGTCACGCACATCACCGGCGCCCTGGAGGGCGTCCGTTGCCCACAGCCCCGCCGCGGGATCGGCGATTGTGTCTGCGCGGTAGATCGCCACCACGTCGGCCGTCGCCGAAGAGGTCGACCCTGTGCGCACAGCAAACGAACTGCCGACGGCAAGACCGTGCTGGGCGGCAGCCTGCTCGGGCACGGCCGCATCGAGATGCCCGGTCCTGGCCCCAGCCGCGCCGGGCACCGGCCATGCACCGGACACCAGCGTCGCCACAGACCCCAGCTCGTCGGGCGCCGTGAAGTAGGCGTAGGCCGGCAGATCGCTGTCGAAGGCGGTGACGGCGCCGAAGTCCGACACGGCCACCGCCGACCGGGAGGAGGTGGCCGCGCCATTGAGCGCTGCCTGAACACTGCCGTCCACCGCAGCGCGGGCCTCAGCCAGCGTCACCGACGGCCGGTCGAGGTTGACGCTGATGCGTGAATCGGCTTCCGAGAGCCCGGCGAGCGACGCGCGCACGCCGACCTGCCCCGCGTTCTGCACCATCAGCACCAGCGCCGAGAGCAGCGTGCACGACAGCACCGCGATGACGGTGACCACCGCCGGCAGCCCCCACCCGAGTCGCAGTCGTCGAGCGACGACGGTCAGCGCCCAAGCCCGCATCCCCTGCAACCCGCGCTCAGCGCCGAGCGCGGGCGAGACCACAGACTCCCACAGCCTGTGATGACCTACGCCGACGCTACCCCGCCCCGTCGGCGTCTCGCGTCGTGGCGATCTGAGCCAAGGTCTCTTCTGCCGGCAGCGTGGCGGCGTCTGCCGCCGAGAGTTCGTACCGAGACACAGCTACCGGCTGATTGGTTCCGCCGAGCGCGTACCGAACAACCGTCTCGTTCTTGCTCGAGACGAGAAGGATGCCCAGCGTTGGCCCGTGAATACCTTTGTCTCGAAGTCGGTTGTCCACTAACGCAACATAGAAACCGAGTTGTCCAGCATCGCGGGAGTCGAATCTGGTGGTCTTGAGTTCGATGACGACGTAGCGCAATTGCTGAACGTGGAAGAAAAGCAGATCGACGAAATAGTCATCGCCTTCGACATCGAAGTGCACCTGGCGGCCGACGAAGGCGAACCCCTGGCCCAGTTCCTTGAGCGTGTCGAGAATCCGAGCGGTGAGCTGGTCTTCGAGTTGGCGCTCGGTAGCGTCTGAGTCGACCGCGAGAAAACCGAGGGCTTAGGGATCTTTGGTGATCTGTTGCGCAAGTTCGGAATCCGGTGAGGCCAGAGCGTTCACGAAATTGCTGCTCGCCGAGCCTTCTCGTTCGTGCAGGCGGGTCGCGATCTGGTGCACGAGGACTGCCCGACTCCAACCGTGTCGAACATCCTTCGCTGCGTACCAGTCGCGCAGCAAGAGTTCATCCAGCTTGTCCAGAAGCGCCACGATATGACCCCACGGCAATTCTCCAACAGGCTGTTGGAGAATTGCGTCTTCGGTCCACCCCTCCGCAAAGCGGCGCATGTAGGCAAGATTCGCGAGAGAGAAGCCTTTCATTGAGGGAAACTCCCCCCTCAGATCCCTGGCGAGCCTGCCCAGAACTCCCGTCCCCCAGGACTCAGTTCGCTGACGGGTGAGAATAGTGTCTCCGATCCGCCAATACAGCCGGAGCACCTCCAAATTCGCTTTTCGCTGCACCACGAAGCGGGCCTCATGGACCTGCCGTTTGAGCAGGGCAAGAGTCTCGGCGTAGCCGTCAGGTTCCACCTCTGCCACAGCTGCTCCGATCTCGTGAGACTTCCTCACTGCACCGAAGATAGCATCCGAGAGCGCGGGCTACTTCGCCTGGAAGGCGGCGTCGAACGCTGCCGCCGACGGCTCGTACGACGAGAGCCGCCGCACGAAGCCGAGCGCCTCGGGGGCGCCCACGAGGCGGTCCATGCCGGCGTCCTCCCATTCGACCGAGAGCGGACCCGCGTAGCCGATCGCGTTCAGCATGCGGAACGCATCCTCCCACGGCACGTCGCCGTGGCCTGTCGAGATGAAGTCCCAGCCCCGACGCGGATCCGCCCAGGCGAGATGCGACGAGAGCCGGCCGTTCCGGCCGTTCACGAGACGCTTCTTCGTGTCCTTGCAGTGCACGTGGTAGATCCGGTCCTTGAAGTCCCAGAGGAAGCCGACCGGGTCGATGTCCTGCCAGACCATGTGCGACGGGTCCCAGTTGAGGCCGAACGCCTCGCGGTGGCCGATCGCCTCGAGGGTGCGCACGGTGGTCCAGTAGTCGTAGGCGATCTCCGAGGGGTGTACCTCGTGGGCGAACCGCACACCGACTTCGTCGAAGACGTCGAGGATCGGGTTCCAGCGGTCGGCGAAGTCCTGGTAGCCGGCGTCGACCATCGGCTCGGTGACGGGCGGGAACATGGCGACGTACTTCCAGATCGACGAGCCGGTGAAGCCGGTCACGGTCTTCACACCGAGCGCCGCAGCCAGGCGGGCCGTGTTCTTCAGTTCCTCAGCCGCTCGCTGCCTGACGCCCTCGGGATCACCATCGCCCCAGACCCTGTCCCGCAGGATGTCGTGGTGCCGCTGATCGATCGGATCGTCGCAGACCGCCTGGCCCGTGAGGTGGTTCGAGATGGTGAACACCTGCAGGCCGTTGCGCTCGAGGATGTCGAGCTTTCCCTGCACGTAGGCGGCGTCATCCCACCGCCACGGGTCGAGGTGGTCGCCCCAGCAGGCGATCTCGAGGCCGTCGTAGCCCCACTCGCCGGCGAGCCGGGCCACCTCCTCGAAGGGCAGGTCGGCCCACTGGCCGGTGAAGAGGATGATCGGTCGCGCCATGAGGTGATTCTCCTACGTCAGAAGGGCGGGTTGGTTGACGGCCACCCAGGCCGAGTCGTGCGATGAGCTCTGTTCGACGGCATCGAGCACCTGCTGCACCCGGAGCCCGTCGGCGAAACTCGGCGCGGGGTCGAGGCCCCAGCTGACTGCCTCGACGAAGTCCTTCACCTGGTGCGAGAAACCGTGTTCGTAGCCGAGCAGGTGGCCGGCCGGCCACCACCCCGAGACATACGGATGCACGGGCTCGGTCACCAGGATGCGCGTGAACCCCTGCCGGTCATCCGGTGCCGTGCGGTCGTGGAACTGCAGGCTGTTGAGGTCTTCGAGGTCGAAGGCGAGGGCGCCGCGGTCGCCGGAGACCTCGATGGTGAGCTGGTTCTTCCGACCGGTGGCGAAGCGGGTCGCCTCGAACGACGCCAGTGCTCCGGAGGAGAGGCGGCCGGTGAACAGGGCGAGGTCGTCGACCGTGACGTCTCCGAGGGGGGATCCCGCCCCGACGGCACCCGCGAGCGACGAGCCGGCCGACGCGCCACCCACCCGCAGCGGTCGCTCCTTCACGAGGGTCTCGACCAGACCAGACACCGAGTCGACCGTCAGCCCGGTGACGAACTGCGCCATGTCGATGATGTGCGCCCCGATGTCGCCGAGCGCCCCCGACCCGGCATGCTCCTTCTGCAGCCGCCAGGCGAGCGGCTCGTTCTCATCGACGAGCCAGTCCTGCCGGTAGGCGGCACGCACCTGGCGCACCCGGCCGACCGCCCCCGACGCCACGAGGTCCCGCAGCAGCGTGACCGCCGGAACACGCCGGTAGGTGAAACCGACCATCGACCGGACCCCCCGGTCGGCCGCGAGCTGGGCCGCGGCATCCATCGCGGATGCCTCCTCGACCGAATTCGCGAGCGGCTTCTCGCACAGCACATGCTTGCCTGCATCGAGTGCAGCGATCGCGATCTCGGCGTGGGAGTCGCCGGGCGTGACGATGTCGATGATGTCGATGTCGTCCCGGGCGATGACCGCGCGCCAGTCGGTGGCCGACTCGGCCCAGCCCCACTTCAGCGCGGCAGCTGAGACGGAGCCTGCGTTCCGGCCGACGAGCACTGCCATCTCGACGCTGTCGGGCAGGTCGAAGGCCGCGGGCGCCTGGCGCCAGCCGACCGAGTGCGCCGCACCCATGAACCCGTGGCCGATCATGGCCACCCGGAGGGTCACGCCAGCACCACCTGGCGCTCGACCTCGACCCGGTTGCCGACGTAGCGCATGGGGGCGATCTGCATGTAGAGCAGCCGGAGGGTCAGCACGACGTCGACGTCGATGGTGTCGCCGGCCTCGGGAACCCGGGCGAGCGGGATGATCACCTGCGGCTTGTCGGCGACGAACCAGAGCGTCTCCCACTGCTCGGGGAGTTCGGCGATGGAGTACGAGGCGCCCTGGAGCTCGAAGCGCAGCGACTCGCGCGGGATGACGACCCCGTCGACCGTTGCGGCAACGTCGTCGACGCACGAGAGCCAGAGGCTCCGGTACCAGGGCAGCTGGATGGAGACGGCGATGCCCTCGGGGTGCCGCGTGACGTCAGCGCCTCCGAAGAGGGAATTGTGGGTTGCCATGGTGTCCTCACTCGGCTTTCTGGCTGGTTGTTGCGACAGCGTTCTCGATCGTGCGGCGCATCAGCGCGTGCTGCTTCTTCACCAGGTCGATCGGGTCGCTCTCGCCGAGGTCGCTGAACGCGTGCCCCTCCCACTCGCTCGAGAGGTAGCCCTGGTAACCGCCCTTCACGAACTGCTCCACGATGCGCGGGATGTCCATGGCCGACTCGTCGCCGTTCTCATCGATGTCGTAGAACTTGGCGTGCACGTGGAAGATCTGCGGCATGATGTCGAGCCATTCCTCCGGCGGCACCAGCCCGTGCATATTGAAGGCGAGGCGGGTGAACGGCCCGAGCCGGGCGCCGTCGAAGTTCTCTGAAGCAAGGAAGTCCTCGAACTTCTGGTTGCGCACGTACATCGGGGTGGGTTCGTGCCAGATCTCGTCCATCACGGGGAAGTACTTCTCGGGCATCCCCATCTGCCCCATGGTGCGGAGGAGCGTCGGCGAGAGACTGTGCATGGTCGAGGAGAAGTCGGCGGTGAAGCCGAGGCGCTCGCTCTGCAACTCGTCGTACATCTCGCGCATCTGCAGCACCTGCGGGTTGTTCGGCCCCGACGGCGCGTGGATCTCGTAGCCGAGCAACTGGTCGTACTTCTCGGCCAGCGGTAGGAGGCTCCGCAGCAGTTCCTTGCCGTGCGAACGGATCACCACCTTCTTGAAGCCGAGCTGGTGCGCGGTCTTCAACTGCCGGGCGAGGAAGTCGTGCTCCTCGTCGGGCGACATGTCGCGTTCCTTGCGACGGCCCATGTCGAGGTTGGTGCCGATGGCGCTGGGCTCGAGGCCGTAGCGGTCCATGCTGTCCCGCCAGAGCCGGATGAAGTCGTCGTCGACATCGGGGTAGGTGCGGAGCATCTGCGCGATGTTGAATTCGACGCCCGGCCCGAGTCCCTCCTCGGCCGCGGCCTTGATGAGCGTCTCAGGTGTGTACAACCCGGCCGCGAACTCCGATGTGAGCGAGTAGAGGGTGATGCCGAGCTTGATGCCCGTTCCGGCGATGCCGTCGTCTTCAGTCATGGTGTGGCGTCTCTCAGGTCAGGTGGGGCACAGGTGCGGCCAAGTGGGCGGCGAGCACCCGGGCGGCCTCTGCACGGTCGGTGATCATGCGGCTGCCGGCGTTCGCTGCGGCCGAGCGCTGCACGGCCTGCTCGTCGCGGATGATGTCGAAGGGGCTCTGCCAGTGGTTCCAGTGCCACCCCTCGTATTCGCTCGAGATCGCGCCGTTGTATCCGTTCTCCACCAGCAGCGCGACCAGCTCGCGCACCGGAACCGACGGCTCCTCGTGGTTCTCGTCGATGCCGAAGAACTTGCCGTGCACGTGACGCACCCACGGCAGGATCTCGAGCCAGTCCTCGACGCGTGCCGGCCCGAAGAGGCCGGTGCCGTTGATCGCGAAGTCGATCCCGAGCTCCGGTCGACCGTTCCGGGCGGCGAGGCCGATGAATGAACCGAAACGCTGGCCGTGCACCTGCTGGTTGGCGGGCGGCCCCTCGGCGTAGTAGCCGTTCCAGAGTTCGACGACGGCTGCAAGCAGGTCTTCGGATGCTCCGCGGCGCCGGTACGCCTCGAGCAGTGACGGCGCAAACCCGGTCACCGTCGCGCCCCAGTCCATCGTGAACGCGAGGTGTCGCGAGCCGACCTGCTCGTAGCGGTCCCTGAGGGCGAGGATGCGCGGGTGCGAGGCGTACTGGTCGGCGTGCACCTCGAGCGCGAGCGTGACGTCGTACTCCTCGGCGATCGGAACGAGCTGTTCCATCGAGTCGGGGGTCAGCGAGATCTGCACGCGGGCGATCGGGAAGCCGAGGGTGGCCGCGGCCTTGATCTGGCGGCGCATGTACTCGATCAGTTCGTCCTGGTTCAGCAGCCGGTCGCGGTGGATGCCGATGTCAGCGTTCACGGCCAGCGAGGTCTGCACGAGACCTGTCTCGGCGACGAGGTCTTTGAACCAGCCGGCGAAGGAGTCGTCGATCTCGGGAAAGCCGCGGAAGCTCGAGAAGCCGATGATCTCGAGCCCGGGTCCGTAGCCCTCGGCCGCGACCTTGCGGATGAGCGCTTCGAGGTCGTACTCGCGCTGGTGGGATGCGCGGGTGAAGCTGTAGAGCGTGACGCCCTGGATCGGGGTGCCGAGCGGCTCGGTCATGCGTTCACAGCCTTCATGGTCTTGGTGTCGTGCTCTTCGATGTGCAGCACTTCGTTGTCGGAGATGACGATGTAGGGGATGTAGAGCGTCAGGTCGACGTCGACCGTGTGGTCGCCACCATCGGCAGCCACCGGCACTTCGCCCGAGAGCACGGCCGAGTCGAGCGGGAACCACCACTCGGCGGTGTTGTCACGCAGCTCCTCGAAAGTGAACTCCGTGCCGTTCATCTCCCAGCGGAGCGTCTCGGGGGCGGCCGGGATGCCGTCGATCGACAGCTTCGCGCCGGCGATGCAGGAGCCGGGCAGAGCGCGGTACCACGGGATGCGGACCTCGACCGAGCTGCGCGATCCATGTGCCGTGAGAGTGCCCTGCTCGATGATGCGATCGGGGATCATGAGAACCTCCTTGTTCGTCTTCTTCTGAATTCTAACACACTAATGTCGCTTTACGACATAAGTAGCGATGCGATGTGGCGGGCGCCGCGAACGGCGAGGGCCACGCTGGTCAGCGTCGGGTTGCAGGCCGTCGAGGTGGGGATGACACCGTTTCCGGCGACGAGCACACCGGGCGCCCCCCAGACCTCACTGTTCGTGTCGCAGACGCTCGCCCCGTCATCGGCGACACCCATGCGGGTCGTTCCCTGGTAGTGCAGCGACGACCCGAGCGGCAACCGGAACGGGCGGTCGTTGAGGAGCTCCCCCACGGCACGGCCGAGCACGACAATGCGTTCGGAGGCGCGCGCGAAGGTCTCGTGATCCTTCTCCGTCAGGGTGTACCGGATGCTCGGGGCGGGCATCCCGTTGTCGTCGAGGTCGCTCTCGCTGAACTCCACGCGGTCGGAGGCCTGCAGGTCTTTGGCGCAGAACAACCCGAGCCCGACGATCGAGCCCGGCGTCACCGGATCGTCTTCGGCCAGCGGCACCGGCGAGGCATCCAGTTGCATCACCTGACCGTGGAACGGCTGCTCGTCGGTGAACGGCACCCACGTCACGCCGCTGTATTCGCTCAGTCCGGTCGACGACGCCCCCTGCCCGGCATCGAGCCCCTCCACACCGCGGAGCCTCGCCGCGAAGACGATCTGCGCCTGGTCGTTCAGCCAGCGCCCGAGCGCCTCCGGGCGGATTCCGGACGCCCAGAGGAGCTGCGGCGTCCGGAGAGCGTCGCCCGCCACGATCACGAACCTCGCAGCGACCTCGGTCGTCTCGCCGGTGCGGAGGTCGCGCACGGCGACGCCGCGCGCGCGGCCGGTCGCAGCACCCGCGCCGCCCGTGCCGGCCGCACCGGCCGCACCGTCCGCCCCGCCCCCGTCGAGCAGCACCCGCGTCACGAGCGCCTCGGGGTACAGCGCGAAGTCGGGGTTGTTCGTCGCCGCCTCGCCGAGCACCACATCGGAGCCCGACCACACGAGGTTGCCGTCGTCGCGGCGGTGGGCGGCCAGCGGCATCCGCTGCACCCGCTCCCCCGGTTCGCGGCCCTCGTCGACCACCACGGCGAGGCGTTCGCGCACGATCTCCGCGAACGGCGAACCGTCGAACGCGTTCGTGGTGACCCCGAGCAGTCGCGCCGCCTCGCCGAGGAGTTCATCGAGGTCGGGGAGGAAGGTGATCCGCTCGCTGCCCCGCGGGGTGGGACAGGCGCCCGTCCAGTGCGCGGACATGCCACCCACGTTGGTCGACATCGCGGCGACGGGCAGCCCGTCCTCCCCCTCGGCCTGGAAGCCGGCCTGCAGCAGGTGGGTGCCGGGGCGACCGCTCCGCTGACCCGAGGTCACTGCTCCGGGCGAACTGATCGTCGACGCGTCGGCGCTCGGGCCCTGCGACGCGCGCTGGGCCCTCGCCCGGGCATACGGGTCCGCGATGTTCTTCACATGCGCGCCGGGCGGGTCCGAGACGATCGGCCCGGCCTCGAACATCGCGATGCGGACACCGGGAGCGGATTCGCTCAGGATGCGCGCGTAGGCGGCACCGGTCGGACCGCTGCCCACGATGGCGACGTCGACCGACGCCGGAAAGCGGCCGGTCATGCGTTCGCGGCCAGCCCGCGGATGAACGCCGTCGAGGCGACCGTCTCCTGGGTGGGGTAGTACTCGAGCCCGATGGGTCCGTCGTAGCCCGACGCCCGGAGGTCGCCGAGGCGGGCGGTCCAGTCGATCGAACCGGAGCCCGGCTCGCCGCGACCCGGTGCGTCGGCGATCTGAACGTACTTCACCGTGTCGCCCGCCTCGGCCAGCGCCTCGGCAGCCGTCTCGCCCTCGACGGTCGAGTGGTAGAGGTCGTAGAGGATTCCGAAGTGCGGGGAGGCGACGCCGCGCGCGACGTAGGCCGCCTCGGCGGTGCGATCCAGCAGGGAACCGGGATGATCGACCCGCACGTTCACGGCCTCGAGCACCAGCGTGATACCCGATCCGTCGATCTGCGCGATCGCCCGGGTGTAGATGTCGATCAGCTTGTCGAGCTGCACCTGGCGCTTGCTGCCGCCGAAGCCGGTTCCACTGCCGACCACGAGGCGCGGGCAGCCGAGTTGCTGGGCAATGGCGACACCCTCGTCGAGGTGGCTGAAGAAGGGGCTGTCATCGAACGGCGGGATCATGGACTGGGTGCGCGGCTCCGAGAGCTGGGCCGTCAGCTGCAGCCCGGTCTCCTCGAGCGCCGCCTTCAGCGCCGGAATGTCCTTCGGCTTCGCCGGAGCATCGATCCCGGTCGGGCCCCACATCTCGACGGCAGTGAAGCCGGCTGCGGCAGCGGCCCGCACGCGGCCAGGGTACTCGGCCTCTTCGGTGAAGAGCAGCTCGATGTTCGGGGCAAGTTGGTACACGGAAGTCTCCTTGGGTGGGTGGGTACGCAGAGGTCGAGCAGAGAAGAAGGGAACGATCAGAACATCGGATGCGCGCTGACCGGCGATTCGGGCACGGGCTGCAGAACATCCCAGTGCTCGACGATCCGACTGTTCTCGAAGCGGTAGATGTCGGCCACCGCCATGTCGGCGCGCCCGGGCCCGGAGGCCCGCACATGCACCATCGCGAGATCGCCGTCGACGATGATGCGCTGGATGTCGAAGCGGGAGTCGGGCGAGGCGTCGAACTTGGGCGTCAGGCCCACGATCGCCGGCTCCGGCCCGTCGGGCAGCCCCGGGTTGTGTTGGAGGTAGTCCGGCGAGACCAGGAAGTCGAATGCCGCCCGCACGCGCTTCTGTGTGTAGAACAGATCGCAGAACATCTCGAAGGCGGCGCGGTTGGACGTCATCGGCTCAGCCCTTCAACCCGCCGGCGAAGCCCTGGATGAAGCGCTTCTGGGCGAAGAGGTAGAAGGCGAGGATCGGGATCATCGAGACGATCACGATGGCGAAGATCACGTTCCACTTCGAGACCAGCGAGCCGATGAAGTAGTACATCGACACCGGCAGCGTCTGGTTCGCCGAGCCGCCCAGGAAGATGAGGGCCGTGAAGAAGTCGTTCCAGACGATCAGGCCGCAGAGGATCGCCACCGTACCGGTGGCCGGGGCCAGCAGCGGGAACACGATGCGGAAGAAGACCTGCCAGCGGCTCGCACCGTCGATCGATGCCGCCTCCTCGTACTCCGTGCCGAGGCCGCGGAGGAAACCCGCGTAGAGGAAGATCGCGAGCGGCAGAAGCATGCCGGTGTAGAGGAAGATCATCCCCCAGACCGAGCCGGTGAGGCCGATGGTACGGGCCCCGATGTAGAGCGGCACGGCGCCGAGCTGCGCGGGCAGCACGATGGCGATGAGAAAGAGGTAGTAGGTGGCCTTCCCCCAGCGCCGGGTGCTGCGAGCGATGACGTACCCGGTGAGCGAGCCGAGAATGATGAGGCCGAAGATGCTGCCGGCCGTAATGATGATGCTGTTCATCAGGCCGAGGAGGATGTTCGACTGCCCCGAGGCCACGAAGAGGGAACTGAAGTTGTTGAACGTGGGGTTCAGCGGCAGGGCGAGCGACGACGTCGTGTAGACCTCCGCGTCGGGCTTCAGCGCCATTGAGATCAGGAAGTAGAACGGCAGGAGGAAGACGATCGCGAGGATCCAGACGCCGATCTCACGGATCAGGCTGCCGGAGGTGTAGCGGAACATGTCAGCTCTCCGTTCCGCGCGTGACGCGCTGTTGGATGACGGCGAACACCAGGATGATCGCCGAGAGAATGAGGGCCAGAGCGGCGCCGTAGCCGAAGTTCGCCAGCGAGAACGCCTGCTTGTAGACCTGCGTCGCGAGCGTCTCTGTCGCGCCCGCCGGCCCACCATTTGTCAGGGCCATGATCTGGTCGAACACCCTCAACCCGTTCACGATTCCGAGGGTGGTGGAGATGGCGACGGCCGGGCGGATGGCCGGGAGGGTCACGTGCCAGAAGCGCTGCCAGAGCGTGGTGCCGTCGATTGCGGCGGCTTCCTCGACCTCCGTCGGCACGCCGGCGAGGCCAGCCAGGTAGATGACCATTGCAAACCCGGTCTGCTGCCAGACGATGACGATGAGTACCGCCCAGATGGCGAAGGTCGGGTCGCCGAGCCAGCTCTTCTGCCACGACTCGAGGCCCACGGACTTCAGGATCGCGTTGATCGGACCGTTGAAGTCGAAGATGAACTTCCAGATGTACGACACGGCGAGCGGGCTGAGCACCACGGGCATGAAGAACAGAACCCGGAGGATGTAGCGGCTCTTCAGCGTGCGGTTCAGCGCCAGCGCGATCGCGAGGCCGACGATGTTGACGATGACGACCGACCCGAAGGCCAGGAACAGGGTGTTGCCGAGCGCCAGGATCTTGGAGGGATCCCCGAGGATCTTCTGGAAGTTCGCCAGCCCCACCAGCTGGAACGAGCCGATGCCCGTCCAGTTGGTGAAGGCGAAGAAGCCACCCACGCCCGTGGCGACGTAGTGGATGGCGAGCACGACGAGCACACCCGGGAGAGCCCACCACCAGTGACCGAAGCCGACGACCCCCCGCGCACGCCGGGAACGGGTCTTCCGATCCGGTCCCGGCGTGCGGTGCTGCTGCCCCGCCACGGTGTTCGCTTCAGTGCCTGAGTGCATCGTTGCAGTCATTGCCTACCCATCGGTCGTTCGAGCGTGTTGCGGCTTCTTCGGTGTTCCGTGGCCCGGGTGTTACTGGTCCCAGGCGGCGTCCATCGACGCGAGCACGCTGTCGACGGTGGTCTGGCCGGTCAGGAGGCCCTGCACGCCGGTTCCGAGAGCATCGTAGACCGCGGAGTTCGGCCAGCCGGTGTTCGGGAAGGCGACGTACGAGCCGCTCTTCACGATCTCGGAGACAGGCGCGTAGTTCGTGCCCGAGAGGTCGAGGTCGGCCAGGCCGGTCACCGGCAGCGAGCCCTGCGCATCGGCGAAGGTCTTCGACTGGGCGGGCTCTGCCATCCAGTCCAGGAACTTCTTCGCTGCATCCTTGTTCTTCGACGCCGCGTTCAGCGAGAGCGAGTAGTTCGCGCTGGCCAGGCCGAAGGCCTTGTCGCTCGAGGTCGCCGGGGGGAATGCCTCGACCGTGTAGGTGTTGCCTGCGCCGGCTTTCGCGAGGTCTGCCGCCGCGCCGCTCGGCCCGAACATGGTGAGTGTCGTGCCGGTGGTGATGCCGTTGGTGATGGCGTCGAAGCCCGCACCCTCGGCACCGCTCTGGAAGCAGCCCGCGTCTTTCATGTCGATGATGGCCTGAAGGGTGTCCTTCCAGCCCTGGGTGCCCGCGAAGGTGGTCTTCTTGTCGGTGCGCTCCTGGTTCCAGGTCGGGTCTTCGGCGTAGACGCGGGTCGCCGCGATCGAGGATGCCGTTGCACCCGTGTTGGGTCCGGCTGCGCCGGCGAGCACGAACATCGACTTGCCACCGCTTGCGGCGACGGTCTTGCAGTCGGCGAGAACACCCGTGAAGTCGGTCGGGAACGACGTGATGCCGGCGGCGGTGGCGGCGGTCTGGTTCAGGATGTTGCCGACGAACGAGATGCTGAGCGCCTGGCCGTAGGTCTTGCCGTCGATCTGGAAGAGGCTCTCGTTCCCGCTCGGAATGAGGGCGGTCGCGCCGTCGTCGAGCGGCTCGAGGAAACCGGCCTTCGCCAGCGTGATGATGCGCTGGCCGGCACCGCTGCCGGGCTGGCTCTCGATGACGTCCGAGCCGTTGCCGGCCTGGAACTGCGTGCTCGTGGTCTGGCTGAACGAGTCGTTCGGCACCGCATTCAGGGTGATGGTCACCCCGGGCGTCGCCGCCATGTATGCCTTGGCGAGGGTCTCGAACGGGCTCTCGACGCCCGTCGAGACCGCGTAGGAGAGGGAGAACGACTGGGAGCCGTCGGTGCTGGTTCCGGAGGTGCTGGAGCAGCCGGAGAGAACAAGAGCGCCCACGGCGAGAGGGGCGGCGAACAGGCCGATCCGTTGGGCATGAGAGCGACGGTGCTGTGTCATGAGGAGCCTTTCTGACTTCTTTGTCGGGTGCACGATCGCGGGGCAACCGGGCTATTGCCTCAGTATCACAGGCATGTGTCGAAAATGCACATAAGTCTTTGCTATGCCCGACATAACCCCGCGCTGGGTCCGCGCTATCTGAAAGACCGATGGGAACCGCGCCGCGCATCACCGTCATTGATAGAGTTTCGGCAACCCTTGTCTCGCGAAGGAACACATCGACGTGCCTGACCCTTCTCCGCTCTCCCGTCTCGACCTGAACCTCCTGGTCTCCCTCGACGCGCTGCTCACCGAGCGGAGTGTCACGCGCGCAGCAGAGCGCCTGCACCTCAGCCAGCCCGCGCTCAGCGCGTCGCTCTCCCGCCTGCGGCTGCACTTCAACGACCCGATCCTCGCCCGGCGCGGCAACGCCTATGAACTGACCCCGCTCGCACTCCGGCTCATCGAGCACACGTCCACGACCCTCGAGTCGGCCCGGCGGGTGTTCGAGAGCCAGGCCACCTGGGCGCCGACGGAGTCCGTGCGGGAGTTCTCGATCTACGGATCGGACTACGGGTTCGTCACCATCGGCAAGGTCGTCTCCGAGCTCGCCGCCGAACGCGCACCGGGAGTGCGGTTCCGCTTCATGCTGCACAATCCCACGATCGTGGAGGATGCGGCCAACCGCCTGCGCGGAGTCGATGGCATGGTCATCCCGCACGGCCACCTCACCGACCTGCCGTTCGCCGACCTGTGGCACGACAGCTGGATGGCCATCGTCGCCGACGACAACGAACGGGTCGGCGACGAACTGACCATGCTCGACATGGACGCGCTGCCCTGGGTGATGACCTTCCAGTCGCGCTCGGCCTACACCTCGGCCGCGCGCCAGGTGCAGCAGCTCGGGGTCGAGCCGACGATCGCCGTCGTGGTCGAGAGCTTCCTGTCGATGCCCTACTTCATCGCCGGCACGAACCGGGTCGGGCTCATCCAGTCCGCACTGGCTCCGCTGCTTCTGAAGTCGGGCGGCGTGCGTGCTGTGGCGCTGCCGTTCGAGGCGACGCCCCTCGTGAACGCGCTGTGGTGGCATCCGGCGCACAGCACCGACCCGGAGCACGCGTGGCTCCGCGCACTGTTCGTCGAAGCCGGGCAGATCGTCGAGCAGGGCGCGCATCACGGGGAGTGATCCCCGGATTCGTCTCAGGCGGGCTGGAGCGAGCGCATCGTGCGCCGGATGAGGTCGTGCTGGCGGCGCACCAGCAGCAGGGGGTCGACCTCGCCGATCTCGGCGAACGCGTGCCCCTCCCACTCGCTCGACCAGTAGCCGCGGTAGCCGCCCTCGACGAACACCCGCACGAGCTCCGGGTAGTCGATCGCGGGCTCGTTTCCGTTCTCGTCGATGTCGTAGAACTTGGCGTGCACGTGCATGATCTGCGGCATGATGTCCGACCATTCCGACGGCGCGACGTGGCCGTGCATGTTGAACGCCAGGTGTGCGAAGGATCCGAGGCGACCGGGATCGAAGTCGCGGCCCTTCAGGTAGCCGATGAACTCCTGCTGGCGCTCGCGCATCGAGGCGTCGGTGGCCCAGATGGCCTGCAGCCGGTCGCGGGCATCGGTGTCGAGGCCGGCCCGTTCGACGGCCCGGAGGAGCGTCGGCGACATGCTGTGCATCGTCGACGAGAAGTCGGCCACGAAGCCGAGCAGGGGCGAATCGAGTTCGGCATAGACATCCCGCACCTTCAGGATCTCGGGCGCGTTCGGCCCCATCGGCGCGTGGATCTCGTAGGCGAGCTTCAGTTCGAGTTCCTCGGCGATCGGCAGCAGTCGGCGGAGGAGGTCCGGCTTCGCGCTCTGGATGCGCACCAACGGGAAGCCGAGCCGCTTCGCCCCGCGGAAGAGCGTCTCGCTGAACGCGAACTCCTCGTCGGGCGTCATGTCGCGGTCGCGCCGGCGGCCCATGTCGAGGTTCGCCCCGAACGAGCTCTCATCGAACCCGTGCTTGTCGAAGGCCGCACGCCAGGTGCGCTCGAACTCGTCGGAGACCGCCGGGTAGGTGGGCAGCACCTGCGAGGCGACGATCTCGATGCCCGGGCCGATCCCGAGCTCGGCGACGCGGTCGAGCAGGCCCTCGAAGTCGAACCAGCCGGCCCGGAACTCGGCGCTGGCCGAGTAGAGCGTGAGACCGAGCGTGAACGGGTCGGCCTCGGTGGCGGGCGGTGGCGGCGTCACGTCGGAGACGAGGGCGGGGTGGGGAGCATCCGTGTCCCGCACCTCGAGGGTGAGCGTCTGGCGCACCACGTTCGGGACGTACATCCCCGGCCCGCCGGCCTCCCCCGGGGCGATCTGCATGTACGGCAGCCGCAGTTCGCCGAAGACGGTGACCTCGTGTCGTTCGCCGAGGGCGAGTGGATGCTCGCTCCGCACGATCAGCAGCGGGTGCTGTTGCAGGTACCAGAGCACCTCGCTCTGGGCGGAGAGGTCGGCGACGGCGTACCGGGTGCCGTCGAGCTCGAGGCCCAGGTCGGCCTCGGGGATGTCGCGGCCGTCGATGTTCAGACGGAGGGCCCCGACCGATGAGAGCCAGAGGCTCCGGTACCAGGGGATCGTGAGGGAGAGCGCGAACCCCTCGGGGTGCGTGCGGAGGCTCGCGTCGTCGATGAGGCCGTTGGGCATTGTCGTTCTCCTGGTTCGGTCGGGATGGTCTGAGTGGTCGGGATGGTCGGGCGTCGGGTCTAGTCGAGGGTGTCGGTGATGCTGCGCATGAGCGAGTGCTGCCGGCGCACCTGTTCGATCGAACGCCAGGGCTCGCGAACGCCCTCGTATTCGCTCGACAGGTACCCGGTGTATCCGGAGTCCTTCAGCGACTGCAGAACGGGCCGCCACGGAATCTGCTGGTCGTGGAGGTTCTCATCGATGTCGTGGAACTTCGCCTGCACGAAGACGACGTACTCGGCGACCTCCGCGAAGTCCGCCGGGTCGACGCCGATGCCGTCGAGGAACGCCGGGCGGGTCTCGCGCGTCTCACCGGGACCGAGGGGGATCGGCCGGTCCTGGAAGATGCCGGTGTCGATGAGCAGCCCGAAGTGCTTCGTGCCGGTGCGCTGGATGAGACCGATGTAGTCGTCGACGACGGGGTGCCTGATCGGCGTCGGCGAGTGGATCTCGGGGCAGATGATCACGTCGAGTTCGTGCGCGAGGTCGAGGGAGCGTTCGACCGACTCCGTCCAGATGGGGTCGGGGATGAGGTCGCCCGACACGACACCGATCTTCGGCCGCACGAATCGGAAGCCGAGCTCCTTGGCGAGGCGGAGGTCGCGCTGCAGGGTCGCGGCGCCCTCCTCGGCGGTCATCGCGTGGGCGTGCGGGCCACTGGAGTGCAGCCGGGTGTCGATCCATGAGCCGTAGTTCGTCGGCGCCAGGCTGTACTTCTCGAGCAGGCGGAACCACTCGTCGCGCCAGGCGGTGCTCGGCTCGGGGTAGTTCGCGACGTGCCCCTCGCCGAGGATCTCGACTCCGGTCGCCCCGACGTCGGCCACCGCGGCGAGCGCTGTCTCGAGGTCGAGCACGGTGCCGAAGTCGGTCATGAAGCTGTAGAGCGAGACGCCGTACTCGAACGGTGCGCCGCCGCCGTCCGGCGTCAGGGTGACGTGCTTCGTCACTCGGTAGACCGAGGGCTGGTGCTCCTCGGGCACGTACGACATGCGGAGCCGCAGCTCGATCGACACCTCGTGCACGCCCTGCGGCAGCCCGCCCTCGAACGGCACGGTCACGACCGCGGCATCCTCGAGCTGCCAGCGGAGGCCCTCGCTTCGCCAGAGCTGCTCGAGCGTGTGGGTCCGGCCGCCCAGCGTCCAGAGCGGAACCTCGGCGGGAACGTCGACGAGACCCGGGATCCTGATCGCGACCCCGTCGATGAGCGATGCCGCCATGCCTCGGTAGGAGGGCATCCGGAGTCTCAGCTGGAAGCCGGTCACACGGCCACCCTCGGAGACGTTTCGGAATCCGACGGACTGGATCAGGTCTCTCTCGAGAAGCATCGTTGCTCATTTCTGCGTGGGGGGTGCGACACAGAAAACCGTAGCACGCTTATGTCTTATATGCGCATAAGTAAGCTCACATCCGTCTGAAGAAGACGTGCCATCCCAGTTCGCTCGCGCGCGACCCCGTGTAGGACGCGGATCAGCCCTCAGGCGGGGTCATCAGAGGGTCCTCGGCGAAGACGCCGCTCGCGATGCGGAAGGCCGTGTTGGCCGCGGGCACGCCCGAGTAGATGGCGGACTGCAGGATGACCTCCCCGACCTCCTCGACCGTCAGGCCGTTGCGGAGGGCCGCCCGCAGGTGCATCGCCAGCTCCTCCTGGTGACCGTGGGCGATGAGCGAGCTGAGCACCGCGATCGACCGCGACCGGCGGTCAAGGCCCGGCCGCGACCACACGTCGCCCCAGGCGACACGCGTGATGAAGTCCTGCCAGTCGGCGGTCAGCGGGGTGATGCCTGCCGTCGCGCGCTCGACGTGCTCAGCGGAGAGTACCGCGCGCCGCACCGCCAGGCCCTGCTCGAAACGTTCCGCATCGGTGAGGCCGTCACCGGCTGGCCTGGTCATGAGGGGACTCCTTCAGAGTGGCTGGCGAAGAACGCGATCAGCGCCGCCGCGGTGGCCTCGGGCTGTTCGGCGGGCGGCAGGTGCGCGGCGCCCTCGATCACACCGGTCTGCCCGTGAGCGACACCTCGCGCGATCTCGGCCGCCTTCGATTCCGGCGCGACGGCATCGTGGCGGCCCCAGAGCGCCAGCACCGGTGTCGTGATGGCGCCGAGCTGCCCGCGCACGTCGTACGCTGCGAGCGCCTCGCAGCAGAGGGCATACGATTCGTCGTCGGCGTCCTGCAGGGCATGGAGGAGCCGGCCGCTGAGATCGGGATGCGCGGCCGGCGAACCGGGAGCGAACCAGCGCTCAGCTGAAGAGCTGAGGATGCTCGAGGTGCTCTCGGCTCGCACCTTCGCGGCCCTGTCCCGCCACGAGCCCGGCTCGCCGAGCTGCGCGCCCGAGGCCACGATGGCGGCGGCGCGCACCCGGGCGCCGTGCCGCAGCAGCAGTTCGAGGCCGGTCGCACCACCGAGCGAGACCCCCGCGTAGAAGAAGGGCTCGTCTGTGACAGCAGCGACCGTTGCGGCGAGGGCGTCGGCGAGCTCAGCCACGGTGAACGGCCCGGTCGCGGCGGGCGCTCGGCCGTGACCCGGCAGGTCCCAGGCGAGCACCCGGTACCGTTCTCCGAAGAGCGGAGCGCACGACTCCCAGAGGATGCTCGAGGTACCGAGCGAGGGCCCGAGCACCAGAAGCGGCCGCCCGGGCTCGCCGCCTCGCTCGCCGCCGAACTCCCTGAGGGCCAGGGTGGGGATGCTCATGGGTGTTCCTCTCCGATCATCCGTTCGACAGCAACTGCCGCGTCTCCGGTGTAGCCTGCGGGGTCGAGCAGCCCGTCGATGTCGAGGCCGGCCGTCTCGGGCATGTCCCGGAGCAACCCGGCCACGTCGCCGCCGGCCCCCGCGGCCGCCACCAGGCCCGCGACCCGATCGGCTCCGATCACCGGCGTCAGCACGATCGAGAGACGCTCGGCGAGGATGAGGCCGTGGGTGAGAGCAAGGTTGCGGGCCACCGCCGCCAGGTCGACCCGGAGCGCCGCACTGAGCACCGCGGCGTGGGCACTCGCCCCGAGCGTGAGCCGCAGCAGCTCGCGGAGGGTCGGCCATTCGGCGTGCCACGCCCCTGCGGGCCGCTCGTCTTCGGCCAGCGCCGCGCACAGGTGGAGGGTCGCGGCGAGCTGCGGAGCGCGAAGAGCCGCCGAACGGATGAGCACGGCCGCCACGGGGTTGTTCTTCTGCGGCATCGCCGACGAGCCACCTCCCTCGCCCGCGCTGAGCTCGCCGATCTCCGTGCGCGAGAGGGTCACCACGTCGCCGGCCAGCTTGCCGAGCGCGTCGGTCGCCTGAACGAGGGCGTCGGCCAGCTCGGTGACCGGCCAGCGGCTGGTGTGCCAGACCATGCCGGCATCATCAAGGCCCAGCGCCTCGGCGTAGTGGGCGGGCAGCGCGGCTGCAGCGTCGCCCCCGAGTTCTCGGAAGGAGGCGCGCGTTCCCGCCGCCCCGCCGAGCTGGGCGGGCAGGGTCAGCTGCCTCAGGCGGGTGGATGCGCGGCCGAGGCCCGACAGCCAGCCGGCCGCACGCAGCCCGACCGTGGTCGGCACCGCGTGCTGGGCGAGGGTGCGTGCCGCCGCCACCGTGTCCCGGTGTTCGGCCGCGAAGGCGGCGAGGTGCTGCTCGGCCTCGGCCAGCGAGGCGAGCACGGCGTCGACGGCGTCGCGGGCGACGAGCATCAGCGCGGTGTCGAGGATGTCCTGGCTGGTGGCACCGCGGTGCACCCACGGCCGGAGCCGTTCGGGCAGGGTCTGCTTCAGCAGCCCCACGAGCGGTATCACCGGATTGCCCCCGGCGACGGCGGCTTCGGCCAGCTCGGCCGCGTCGATGCCGGCAGCCCGGGAGCGCGCCGCCCGGGCATCCGGATGCCCGCCCCACGCCGCCCCCATCTCGTCAGCGTCGGCCCGGGGCAGCGCCCCCACCGCAGCCCACGCCCGCACCAGCCCCAGCTCGGCCCCCACCAGCGCACCGAGCACCGCCTCATCGGAGACGAGCGCGTCCTGCCCCACGGCGACCGGAGCCAGCAGCCCCCGGTCGAACGCACCCGGAACCGGCGCGTCAGAAGGCAAGGAACACCGTCTCCCTCTCGCCCTGCAGGCTGATGTCGTGACTCAAATGGCCCTCCGGTGTTCGCGTGGCCACGAGCGTAGCGCGCTCTTCAGGTACGAGCGAGCTGAGGAAGGTATCAGCGGCGAGCGCGGCCGAATCATCCGGCAGGTAGATGCGGGTGTGCAACCGGTCGGGCAGTCCGCGAGCGTAGACGATCGCCGCGAAGAACGCCGCGCGGCCGATCGGCGCTCCGGGGTTGCGGGTGAAGAACTCGTAGCGCCCGTCCTCGTTCGTGAACGCCCGGCCGAAACCCGTGAACGTGTGGTCGTCGCGCCGGAACGCGCCCCTCGCCTGGGGCACCCGGCCATCGGAGTCGGCGCCGAAGATCTCCACGAAGGCATCGGGCACGGGTGCGCCCGCCCCGTCACGGATCGTGCCGCCGAGCAGCACGGCGCCGGGAGCGTAGGGATCGACCACCTGGTGCATCCGGTCGAACTCCACGCCGTAGGCGAAGAACGGGCCGACCGTCTGGCCCGGGGTCGCCCGGTGGGTGCGCGGGGGAACAGTCATCGTCACTCTCCCTCGTTCTCGAACCACGTGGCATCCGGCCCGTCGACGACGATGTCGAAACGGTACCCGGTCGCCCACTCCTCGGAGGTGAGGTCGTGGTCGTAGACGCCGATCAGCGCGTCCCGGTCCTTCTGCCGCCAGATGGTGTTGAAGATCGGGTCGAGCGCGAACAGCGGATCCCCCGGAAAGTACATCTGCGTCACCAGCCGCTGTGTGAACGAGCTGCCGAACACCGAGAAGTGGATGTGCGCGGGACGCCAGGCGTTGACGTGGTTCTTCCACGGATAGGGGCCGGGCTTGATGGTCGTGAACGCATACTCCCCCGCGTCGTCTGTGATCGCCCGCCCCGCACCCGTGAAGTTCGGATCGAGCGGCGCCGGGTGCTGGTCTCGCTGGTGGATGTAGCGGCCGGCCGAATTCGCCTGCCAGATCTCGATCAGCTGGTTCGGCACCGGCCGCCCCCAGGAATCGGTGAGTCGGCCGCGCACGGTCAGCCGCTCACCCAGCGGTTCGCCCGCGTGCTGGATCGTGAGATCGCTCTCGACAGCGCCTACGTCGCGCTGCCCGAACGCCGGCGAGAGCAGTTCGACCGTCTCGGGGTCGACCAGCTTGAGGTTCTTGGTGGGGTGCCGCAGGATGCTCGACCGGTACGCCGGAAAGTCGATGACCGTCGACGGGATCGCCTCACCGGAGCGCTCCCGTTGCTCGAGGGCGGCGTGCAGTTCCCCGATCTCGGCGGTGATCTCACGCTGGGATGCCCGGTCGGGGGCGGCCAGCGAGTTCACGGGAGGGGCGATGGCTTCTGCTGTCACGGTGTCTCCTTCGACGGGGCGGAACGGCGTGCATCCATTGTCGGACACCGCGCCCCCCGAGAGCGAGGCACTCCCGATGAATGGGAGGGTGGAGCGATCCGTGGCAGCATGGAGCATGGCCAACTCCCCCACCGGCGACTCTGCGACCGAGCGTCTGGTGCGCATCCTCGACACCTTCACGCCGACGCGCACTGTGCAGACCGCCACGGAGATCGGTCGCCGCTCCGGCCTCCCGAGCTCGACCGCCCACCGCATCGTGAACGAACTCGTCACCACCGGCCTGCTCGAACGCGACGAGGAGCGACGGGTTCGGATCGGGATGCGGCTGTGGGAACTGTCGACCCGCTCGTCGCAGGCCCTCCGGCTGCGGCAGGCGGCCATGCCCTTCATGGAGCGGGTGCAGTCGCGGGTGCGGGAGCACACCCAGCTCGCCATCCTGGAGCAGGATGAGGCGCTCTTCCTCGAGCGCCTGTCGAGCCCCGAGTCGGGCTCGAACATCACGCGCGTGGCTGGGCGCCTGCCGCTCCACGCCTCGAGTTCGGGCCTCGTGCTGCTGGCTTTCGGGCCGCCCGACCTGCAGGAACGGGTGCTCTCCTCCCGGCTCGCGCCGCTCACCCGTGCGACCCTCTCCGACCCCGATGCGGTGCGCCGGAAGCTCGCCGAAGTGCGAAAGCTCGGGCACGCGATCGCCCCGGGTTACATCGAGGAGGTCTCCACCGGCATCGCCGCACCGGTGCGCGACGAGACGGGGCGGGTCATCGCGGCGCTCTCCGTGGTGCTGCCACGCGATGCAGAGACAGATTTCGCCGTGCTCGAACTGCACCGAGCGTCGGCCGACATCGCCCGCTCACTCGGCTACCACTCCTGACAGGAATTCCCGATCATCGGGAAGATACCGACCGGCGGCCACCGATCGATCGCACAATGGCACCACCGCCACAGCACCCCCCGTCGAAGGAGACGCCATGACCACCACCGTCCGCACCCGTGTCGCGATCGTCGGGGCCGGGCCGGCCGGCCTCATCCTCTCCCACCTCCTCGCCGACGCCGGCATCGAGTCGATCGTCGTCGACTCCCGGTCGAGGGAACAGATCGAGTCCACCATCCGCGCCGGCATCCTGGAGCAGAACACGGCCGACCTCCTCCGCGCCATCGACCCCGACACCCGCGTCGACACCGTCGGCCACCGCCACGACGGCATCGAGCTGCACTTCGGCGGCGAGGGTCACCGCATCGACTTCCCGGCGCTCGTGGGCCGGAGCGTCTGGCTCTACCCGCAGCACGAGGTGCTCAAGGATCTGCTGGCTCTTCGGCTCGGAGCGGCACAGGATCTGCGTCTCGGGGTGACCGTCGAGGGGGTGGAGGATGACGGCTCCGGGCATCCGGCGGTGCTCGCTCTCGACGCCGACGGCTCACCGCTCCGGATCGAGGCCGACTTCGTGGTCGGGGCCGACGGGTCGCGGAGCGTGGTGCGCCCATTCGTGACCGGCTCGCGCGGGGGCGGCTACTTCCGCGAGTATCCGTTCGCCTGGTTCGGGATCCTCTGCGAGGCCCCCCCGAGCTCAGACGAACTCATCTACAGCAACTCGGAGCACGGCTTCGCCCTGATCAGCCAGCGGAGCCCCGACGTGCAGCGCATGTACTTCCAGTGCGATCCGGCGACCGACCCCGCGACGCTCGGCGACGCGGAGATCTGGGAAGCCCTGCAGGTGCGCGTGCCCGGCACGACGCTCACGGAGGGGCCGATCATCCAACGCGACGTTCTTCGGTTCCGGAGCTTCGTCGCCCACGAACTCCGTCGCGATCGCGTCGCCCTCGTCGGCGACGCCGCGCACACCGTGCCGCCCACCGGCGCGAAGGGGATGAACCTCGCGATCGCCGACGTCGTGCTGCTTGCCGACGCCCTCCGCGCACTGCTCGTCTCGGGCGATGAACGGCTCATCGACGGCTACGCCGAGCGTGCCCTCGACCGCATCTGGAAGGCCCAGCACTACTCCTGGTGGATGACGAGCATGCTGCACGTCGCCCTCGACGCCAGCGACTTCGACCGCCGCCGCCAGCTGGGCGAACTGCACTCGGTCGTCTCGTCGGAGTCCGGCCGCGCCTACCTCGCCGAGGGGTACACCGGGTGGCCGCTACCCGTCGGCTGAGCGAACGCCTGCGGGGTGGGGTTGCGGAGCGGCGGCTTCGAGCGCCTGCGCCGCCGCACCCCGCAGCACAGTGATCTGGGCGAGAACATGGTCGGCCAGTGTCGATGAGTCGTCGACCGCCACCCAGAGGTCGTAACCGCTGTAGTAGGCCCTGATACCGAGGTCGGCCAATGCCCCCGCCTGCCACCGGTCGATCCCGTGACCGATGAGAGACCCCTCGAGCGCCGAGGTGATTGCGGAGCGCTTGAAGACGGCCCGCTCGTTCAGTTCGGGGCTTCGGGCGAGGATCGGATCCAGGATCCGCCCCGTCGTGCGGTGCTCGTGAGCGTGGGCGCCGGACAGGACGAGTACGCCGTTGACCATGCGATCCCACGCGCTCGCGTCGTTGAGTGCTTCATCGACACCCCGCGTGACGAGGGCGAGGAGTTCGCCCTGCCCCTGGAACACGATCTCCCGTTTGTCGGCGAAGAGGCGGAAGAGGGTCGTCTTCGTGAGCCCCGCACGGTCCGCGATCTGCGCCGTCGTCGTCGCCTCGTAACCGTGCTCGGCGAAGAGCTCCAGGGCGGCGCGCAGAAGCCGTCCCCGGGCATCCGGTTCCCATCGACCCATGCCCACATCATACCTGATGCAACTCAGTCACATCAGATGTAGGGTGATGTTACTCAGTCACGTAACAGAGGGAGAACACCATGCACGTCTTCATCACCGGCGCGTCAGGCTGGATCGGCACCGCACTGACCCGCGAACTCGTGGCTGCCGGCCACACCGTGACCGGTCTAGCCCGATCAGAAGCCTCAGCCGGGAAGATCCGGGCACTCGGCGCCAGCGCCGTACTCGGCGACATGGACGACCACGACCTGATCGTGTCGGAAGCCGCGAAAGCCGACGCGACCGCGCACCTCGCCTTCACGCTCGACTTCGCGGCGTTCGATGAGACCGTCGAGAACGAGCTGCGGCTCATCGCCAAACTCGACTCCGCCCTCGCAGGAAGCGGCAAGGCCGTCATCGCGGCATCCGGAACACCGATTCTCGAAGGACGCCTCGCGACCGAGGCCGATCACCTCGACCCCGCCGGGCCCGCCGGCGCACGGGCGAAGACCGCCGACGCGGTCCTGGCGCTCTCTCAGAACGGCATCCGCTCGGCTCTCGTGCGCATGCCCCGAACCGTCCACGGCGAAGGAGACCGCAACGGCCTGATCGCCGCGCTGGTCGGGCTCGACCGTCAGCTGGGCACGGCAGCGTACGTCGGCGACGGGTCGAACCGCTGGCCGGCTGTGCACATCGGCGACGCCGGGCGGCTCTTCTTCCTGGCGCTCGGGAAGGCACCCGCCGGGGCGGTGCTGCACGCCGTCGGCGAGGAGGGGGTGCCGATGCGCGACGTCGCCGAGGTCATCTCGCAGAAGACGGGGCTGCCTGCTGCAGCGGTCGACCCTGAACAGTTGGGCGTGTTCGGTACCCTGCTCGGCGGCGACCAGCCCGCGGCCAACACGGTCACCCGCCAGCTCGTCGGCTGGGAGCCGACCGGCCCGACCCTGCTCGACGACCTCGAAGCCGGCTACTACACCTCCTGATGCTCGACTGCGTGCGGGGGCCCTCCCCCGAGGCAGCACGCCGCCAGCCGCCGACGCCCTCCGCGGTGTGGGGGTCAGATCCAGCCGTTGTCGTGGGCGACGGTCGCAGCGGTGATGCGTGATTCGGAGTGCAGTTTCGCCATCGCCGAGGAGAGATGGTTGCGGACTGTTCCGTGGGCGAGGGTGAGGGTTCTCGCTATGTCCTTGGTGGAAAGACCGGCTCGGGTGAGGCGGAGCACGTCGGTCTCGCGATCGGTCAGGGGGCTCTCTGCCTCCATGAGCGCTGCGGCCGCAAGCTGCACGTCGATGTAGCGTTCGCCGGAAGCGACGGACCGGATGATGGAGGCGAGTTTCGAAGCGGGAGTCGATTTCGGCACGAAACCGCTGACCTGAGCGGCCAGGGCGCGTTTCAACGTGCCCGGCCGCGCATGGCGGGTGACGATGATGGTCCTGCACGCCGTGGTCGAACCCAGTTGCTCTGCGGCGTCGATTCCGTCGAGATGCGGCATCTCCAGGTCGAGCAGAACCACTTCGGGCCGGTGTGTCGTCGCCGCGGCGACAGCGGCGCGGCCGTCGCTCACGTCGGCGACCACCTCGATGTCCGTCTCGAGAGAAAGGAGCGCCACGAGCGCACCGCGAATGAGTTCTTCGTCGTCGGCGATCACGATCCGGATCAACTGTCGGCCTCCACGGGGTGCTGGCCCGACGCCCGGGGGATCCGGATGACCAGGGTGAACGTGTCGCCGCGCCGTCTGGTCTCCACCGTGCCACCCCAGACCGCGACACGTTCGGTGATCCCCCGGAGCCCCGTCCCTCCCGTGCGGAGCGCGCCGGAGCCGTTGTTCGAGACGGTCAACCGGTATTCGTCAGACCCCGACCGCACGAGATCGAGGGACGCCTCTGTCGCTCTGCTGTGTCGGAGGATGTTCGTGGCGGCTTCCCGGATAGCCAGAGCGAAGACCGCGCCGATCTGAACAGGAAGCTCGGGCACATCGATTCGCGCTTCGCAGTCGATTCCTGCCGAGCGCAGCACGGCCGCCGCGTTGCGGGCTTCGACGGCCACCGTGACGGTGCGGTAATCGTTCACGACCGCCCGGGTGTCATCGAGCGCCGTCTGCGCGATCCGGCGGATGTCTGCGAGTTCCTGTGCAGCGAGCTCGGGTTGGTCGGCGAAGAGTCGGCGCTCTGCGAGCTCACCTTTCAGGGCGATCACCTGCAGGTGATGGCCCTGGATATCGTGCAGATCGGTGGCGAATCGGAGTCTTTCCGTTGCGACGGCGAGTTCGGAGGCGGTCTGTCGGGCATCCTCGAGGCGGAGCACCACACGGAGAACCCAGACGGCACTGAGCGGCATGACGGTCACGAGGGCGAGCGTTCCGACGATGACCACGTCACTCCCCTCGCCCGGTGTTGTCGGCCCGCCCGCAGAGCCCGACGACCCCGTCGGGGCCGACAGGAAGCCGACGGCGATCGACCCCAGCACCGCGGCGAGAACGACGGCACTCCACCAGCGGGACACGAGACAGCCGAGCATCCCACCTCCGAGCGCGAAGAGGAAGCCCCACCTCCATCCGGCGAACGGAGGGAGAAGCGCGATGCCCCAGGCCAGGCCGGCCACGACAAGCAACGCGATGACCAGCGGGTGACGCGCAGACGCCCCGTCGGATGCTCGCAGCAGGAGCGGCACGACGGCGAGGGCCAGGACGCAGGAGACGATCGACGTGACGATCAGCACGCCCATCCGCAGTCCAGGCTCCCCGTCGACCCCGAGCACGATCTGCAGGAAGCCGCCGATGAGGACGAGCACCCAGAGCGTGACCGCTGTCGAGCCCCGCATGCGCCGCAGGTCCGCCGCAGCCCGAGGTCTGCCCGCCCGCACCTCCGTCATGGTTGTCAGCGTACCGGGAGTGTTTCCAGGAACGCCGCGGTGTCCTGTGCGAGCAGGCCGGACTGTGTGTGGTGCAGGTAGTGCTCGCCGTCGACGGAGATGACCTCGCCGAGCTCCACGCTTCCCGCTTGGCGCTCGTGCAACGGGACCCAGCTGGCGACGTCACGGTCGTCTGCGGCGACGAACAGCAGCACGGGAAGGGTCGGGGGGAACGTGGCACCGCTGACGGACGCGAAATTGGCGGGAGCCCGGTCAGCTTCGTCGAGCAGGGTCGGCTCTGTCGAGTTCCTCGTGGTCAGAAGCCGCATCTGCTCCTTCGTGTGTTCGTCGTACGGCATCCCGTCGTACGTGTCACCGGAGATCGCGGACAGCGCGCGCAGGATGCCGAGGTCGCGGAGTGCGACGAGCCCGTCGGTCTGGACCGGTTCGTCCCAGCCGGGCTGATCGGGCACGCTGCTGTCGATTCCGACGAACGCGACGAGCTCGTTCGCGTAGCTCGTGCTGTATCGGAGGGCGTAGATGCCGGCGATCGAGTGACCCATGAGCACATAACGGTCGACGCCGAGGTACTGCAGAGCCTCATGCACTTCCCGGGAGATGTTCTCTGCCGTGCGGGGCACGTCGGTCTGGTCACTCAGTCCGGTGCCGAACGGCTCCACGGCGATCACCCGGTAGCTCTTCTCGAGCTCCGAGATGAGCGGCTGGAAGTCGAGTGCCGGAGCAGCGGTTCCGAGACCCGGTAGGAGAACGATCGTCTCCGCTCCCGCGCCGCTGTCGACGATGTTCATCTGCCTGCCGTCGACGGGGACCAGCTCGCCGTAGGGGGCGATGGCAGCCAGATCCGACGTCGTCGCGACGACGTTGACGATAGAGGTGGTGGTGACCAGGAGAACAGGGAGCGCCACAATGACTCCCATCGTCAACAGGGTGATCTTGAGGGGTTTCCGCATGGGGTTCTCGTCTCGGGCAGGGGCGGATCGGAGTCCGCAGCAATGTCCTTCAAGCACACCGCACGCCGAAGACTGACAGAAGTGCTCTGATGTCACGGCCCGCCATGACAGATGTCATGGTGCGAGTCGACACCCGAACACGCCGTCAGTCCTCTCGGTCCTCGGCGAGGAGGGCCCGGGCCGCCATGCCGATCACGGCACTGTAGGTGGGATAGGCGAACCGCACGTTTGCGAGGGTCGAGACATCCACTCCGGCGGCCATGGCCGTGGTGACCGACTGGATCACCTCGATCGCATTCTCACCCACCGCGTGGGCACCGAGGATGAGTTCGCGGCGGCGGTCCGCGATGAGTTTCAGGAAGCCGGTCTCGCGGTCGTCGATCACCGCACGGTCGACAAGGGAGTAGGGCACCGTGGCCACGACGCAGCTGGGGTCACGGTCCCGGGCCACGGCCTCGGTGAGCCCGACTCCGGCGTAGTCGGGGTCGGTGAAACCACCAGCCGGGAGCAGGTGGTGGGGGGTGCGGCGGTTGGCTCCGAGAACTGCGTTCTCCGCCGCGGCCTCACCCTCGAACTGCGCGGCCTGAACGAGCATGTCCCGCCCGTTCGCGTCGCCCACAGCGAAGACATGCGGAACGACGGTGCGGAAGTACTGGTCGGCGGGAATGGCGGACCGCACCACCTCGATCCCCGCGTTCTCGAGACCCAGGTCTTCGACGTCGGCCGGCCAGCCCGTGGCCATGATCACCACATCGACATCCCTCGTCGCTGTCTGGCCGCCTTCCCGCCAGGTGAGCGCGATGGCGCCCTCTGCCGTGCGGGCGAGACTGTCGACGCCATCGATCCCGGTTCGCACGTCGACGCCCTGCTCGGCGAAGGAGGCTGCGACGACATCCGAGATCGACGCGTCCGACGCCATCAGCACCCGCGGCGCGACGTCGAGCAGGGTCACCTCCGACCCGAAGGAGTTGAAGACCGTGACGAGCTGCGCCCCCGTGTTTCCCGCACCGATGACGGCGACCCGCCTCGGCAGGTCGGGCAGGGTCAACACCTCCTCGGGCACCGTGGCGAGTTCGTTGCCCGCGATCGGGAGCCGCCGTGAGTGCCCACCGACGCAGATCAGGATCGACGTCGCCGTGATGCGCCGCCCACTGTCGAGAACGAGCGTCGAGTCGTCGACGAAGCGCGCTCGACCTTCGTGCACGAGGTCGATCCCGGCGGCCGCGAAACGCTCGGCCTCGCGCTTGATGGAGCGCACCCTGTCGACACGTTCGGCGACGCGCGCGACGGTCGACCGCCAGTCGATCACGGGCTCCCTCACCTCGACGCCGTAGACGTCGGCGTGACGGGTCTCCCGGATCAGCCGCGCCGTCTTCGCCAGCACACGTGTCGGCACACAGCCCGTGTTCACGCATGTTCCGCCGACGCGCGCAGCCTCCAGAACGACGACCCGGGCGCCGAGTTCAGCGGCCCGGAGTGCTGCCGCCGTGCCGGCCGGCCCTGCCCCGATGACAGCAACGTCGTAGTGCGCGGAGGTGTCTGGCATGAGGTCCTCGTTCAGTCGGCAGAAACAGGGTTCCAGCCGACCCTATCCGGGACCGGTCGGTGAATGCCGTGAACCGCGAAGAAGCCCCGGACCACAGGGATCACGGGGCTTCTCTCGATGCTTCTCTCGGTGGCAAGTGAGGGATTCGAACCCCCGAAGGCTCAGCCGTCTGATTTACAGTAAATTGGCCACTGTCCCAACGGTTCCCATCCGTTCCCCTACAGCCCGGAAATACGGGGAAAATCCAGCGCCGGGCGGACCACCTTCTCAACGGTTCCCATCCGTTCCCTCACAGATTGCACACACAGCTGCACACACAGAGTCCGACAACATGAGGGGATGGACTCACTCACTCAAGCCATCCGACGCGCAATCGCTGAAGAGGTCAGAGCGCAGCTGCGGGCTCGAACTACGGCAGCCGGTGGCCCGCCCATGAGCGACTACAGCCCAATCAGGCTCTACTCTGTCGCGTCCGCCGCCGAGCAGCTCGAGACGTCAACTGACTACGTGTACGACCGGATCAAAGCTGGCGAGCTGGCAGTCGTCGAACTGGGGCATAGTCGCACGAAGCAGCGGATCTCAGCGCCTGAGCTGCTCAAATTTATCGAAGCCCGATCTTATCCGCGGGCCAATCCGGAGCCAGAGCCGGACCGCTAGCGACGCGTTTTTCCTTCAGGCCAGACTTCGTGGTTCGGATCCCACCAGACAATGTGTATTTCGTGTCCCCGCCTGATTCCGAAAAGGCGCAAGCTGCCTGAGGGCTCGATGACCAGCTTGGCGAGGCTGTCTTGCCCGTCGTACTGATTTTCGAGCACTGCTGTGGCGTTCTTATTCGGGCAGTCAGCCATGTCGTAATCGCCGAGCACCTTCGTAGCCCGCGCCTGCTGAAGGGTGAGCTTCTCGAAGTGCTTGAGGCGTTTGATCAAGCGGATATGGTCCGTCTTTGTGATGTTGTGCAACTGCCAGTGATGCTCGTCGACTTCGTCGAAACGGAACCGCAGGTGCTGATCGTCAGAGTTCGCGCCAGCGGCAGGGACCTTTCCCAACCGGGAAGAAGCGTCGAAGACCACCTTCTCCACAGATGGCGCTGTCGATGAGACCGGGACCTTGCTCCTTGGCTTACTCTTCGCCAATGCCTACGAGTCCGTCGTAGTACTCGTACATGGATGCTTCGCTGATTTCGATGTCGCTCCGCTCTCCGGCGGGCACACCTTTTCGCGCTTCGCGCCAGGGCCCCTCTGAGTGCGTCATGTCACTCAATTCGAAGGCGGGCTTTGGCCCGTAGAAGCGCAACACTGCATCGACGCTGCCGCGCTCAGAAGGGCCGAGAACGTCGGGATCGCCCTTCGGCCACGTTGCTACGTTGAATTGTCCCTTATGCACCCTGTACAGGTCGGGCGCAACCGGACCATTGGCCCAGGCTTCTATGCGCTCCGGGAACAACGCTTGCTCGTCCCAAACAAGATGCCACGCCTTGGCGTAGTAGACGAGCTTCTCGAGCTTCATCGCTGTCATCTGACCCCGTTCCCGCAGGACATATGCAGCGACGTCATGGATGTTGGTCATGTTGTCCGCCCTCCTCCGGGTGTGAGCGAGATGGACCTCGGTGACGATTCGGGGCCCACGGCGATTGTAGCGCCACCGTTGCCCAACTGAGTTGAGCGCCACCCTGTTCCCGATCGCCCTATCTTGTAAGGATTTCCGCTGTTATGGTGCTTCGATGATCCGAGTCGGCGGCGCCCGAGCTGCTCAGGTTCATCGAGTCGCGCACCTTCGGTCGCTAGGCCAGGCCGATGAAGCCGCGGTTTGACTCAGGTGCTTGCGCGATCATCGCGCCGGCGCGGATCGCTACTAGGTGGGCAGGGCACACCGCGTAGACCAGCAGGAGGCCAGAGGACTCGACCGTCAACTCCTCGGCGGGCGGCTGGTCGCACGTATCCACCATGCATGCGCGATCATCCATGCCGCGACCGTAGCGCTCCGCCAGGCCAGCCGTCTACCACGAGTCATGTCAGTGGGTCACCGTAGGTTCGGGGAAGCTCAGCGACCCGCGCCGAGCCATCACGTCAGGACACAGCATGGACCTCTTCGACATCGCATACGACGCTCTACCCCCAGAGCGAGACACTCAGACCGTTGAACAGAAAATCGCGCGGGCAAACGTGCTCGCGATCCTCTCGGTCAGTCAGCACCTCAGCCGCATCAATGAAGGCGAATCGACTTTCTCCGAATCGATCGTTGACCTTGCCCGCCACTTCGCGCCGGCCGCGGGTAAAACCGACTGGCACCGTTGACCAGCCGCCCGGACGCCGTCTCAGTCCAGCGGGGCGTCCGGGGTTGCCCCACCCGTCCTGAGTATCCAGAGACGGTTCTGCGCTTCATCCTCAGCCCAGCCGTCTCGGAGATAGGCGTCGACGATTTGCTGATCCGTTGAGGTCTCTGGGTCCACGCCCGGCAGAATCACGCGCGGAGTCTCAGGCTCTGGCGAGCAGTTAGGATCTTCGCCTCAGCATCAGGCTCAGACCAGAGAACCGCGTCGACGGCTGCAGCTAGTGCGGGAGTCCCTCCTCTGTCGGAGATGACCACGCCGCGGTGCGCGTCATTGAGAGCTGTCTCGAACTCCGCCCGCGACATCGGCGGTGCCTTTAGAAGTCTCAGTGGTCAAGCCTCTACCTGGGACGCCACCGCGATGACCTCGACGTCCGGAGACTCTTCGTCTTCGTCATCAGAGTTGAACGGGCTGACCTCTGGGTCAGGGCTCTTCCTCGGTATCGGCGCGTAGATTCCAAGCATTCCGAACAGCGCACCAAGGTTGGTCCGGGCATAGTCATACAAGGTTTCAAGAGCCGATGACTCGGCAATCAGTTTAGGCAACTTAGTCAGGTCATCTTGGACGTCCTCCGATGAGGAGTCGAAGAACATCGAACCGACCGTCACGTACGCACGACAGTCCGCGATCGCCGCGTGCAAAGTCCCGATGACGACTCGAGCATTGCTTCTTTCTTCGCGCTCGGGCGCGAAGCTGACGAACCAGTCGATATGTTCATTTTCTTCCCCGACTGGATCCGAATCAGCCTCAACGGCGAGCACTTGAAGATCCTCCAACAGGAACTGCCGACCTAACTTGGTCACGCTGGCCGCGTCATGAGATTGGTGCGAAACTTTTCCGCCTGCCGGACCGAGTGCGAGCAACCTGAAGCGGCAGCTACGACCCGACCTGGCCGACGCTTCGTTCGGTGCTGCCATACCAAGTAGGCATCCCTCGAATCCTCGACCGTCTTCGGCGCCAACCGAAGTTCAAGCCGCTCACCAAGTGCATGCAGGGTCTCCGCCAGCTTGCGAACAGTGATATTGCGCTCTCCTTGCAAGCGTGCGGTGATCTCGCTTCGGCTCACCCCGAGCATCTGGGCAAGATCCGAGCGGGAGATCTCCTTGTTCTGAAGAGCCTCCGCGATGAGCTCGCTTGCATCGACCATCGCTGATTCGGCGGCGTAAATTGCTGCGTATTTGTCGTCATGGACTGGGAACAGTGCCATTTCGGACCCCCTATTTTTCTCTGTCATACCATTCATAGAAGACTGCCCACGCAACCCCAATCTCTGTGGGGACGCGACTGTCTTTCGGCTTCCTAGAGCCGTGTGTTGCGAACCATCGGTCGCCATGCTTGACGACGTAGACCCGCGACCCACCGTTGAGGTGAACCTTCAATTCGTGGACTTCGTTGCCCATTGAGTCAGTGGCGAGATGTCGCATTTTTTCAGGCGACCTGATGTGCTTTCCCTCAGCGAGGTACTCGAAATACCTCTGAAAATGTGCCTTTGCCTGGTCTGCCAAGCCGTCGATGTAGTCCCATGCATCACACCTTCCGGAGAGTTGAACAATGGCGAGAACACTGTCCACGCCTTCGAGTAGCTGACGTTCAGAGTGTTCTGTCATAACTTAACACGCGCGGATCCTTCCTCACAACGAACGTTGCGCTATTGACAAAACACAGAGAAAACGTGCAGCCCCTCAACAGCGCACAAAACGTCCCCCGCGTCGAACAACCGTCACCTACATGTTTACCAGCCGCCACCGACGCAGACGACGTCCACGCAGCAATTGTCCGATTGAGCAAAGGAACACCTCACATCAGCTGACATTTGACCGGTCAAACTGGCTGCCGCGCGCAAGGCGCTATGCGCGTGTAGTTCACAACGACGTGTGTGGCGAACGTTCGCCTGCGAAATCGCGCGCAGGCGCGTTGCGCGTGTAGTTCACATTTCGCGACGGTGCACCGATGAACTGCTGACCCAGCGCGTGCACGTGTTGCGCGTGTAGTTCAGATCCGAGCATTGAGCATGGCGATGAACGGCAGCGCCTGGCTCATTGGCACACCCCGGGACCTGAACGCCTGCAGGAGCTGCTCGTCGGTCGCTGTGCGGAGGTCCAGGTTGCCGACGCCTTGGCGGATGATGCGCATGGTCTTGTCATCGAGGTCGAGTAGGCCGCGGTCGACTGCTGAAGCGCGGTACACCGGTGCAGCCTGCGGTAGCGCGTCTGACGGCGCGGGCGTTGCTGGTGTTTCCACGGCGGCGGCCGGCTGCTCGACGACTGGAGCGAGCTCGGGGTGCGTCGCGTGGAGCTTTGCCCGCTGCCGCTCGATCTTCGCTCGAAGTACCTCAAGGTCGAGGGTGGTCCTGATCTCGCGCTCGACGAGCCCCGGCCGCCGGCGTTGCAAGTTGTACCGATAATGGACGTTGTGCTGGGCGAGCTTCCTCTGCCGCGTCCACAGCTTCAGGGCTTCCATACGGGCGGTGGTGAAATCGACGTCGCCGAGATCCCGGGCGAGGAGCGCGCGCATGGTGTTTAGCCACTGCTCGGCGTAAGACTCATCGATCGCGAGTATCTCCCGCTGCTTCGCCCGAGCACGTTCGCCCTCCGCCGGGATGATTCCTTCGCCCATCTGCTGCTTCTCCTACCCGTAGTACTTCGATGATGCCGACCCGAATGGGTGGCCGCGGACTTGGCTTTCGAGGACTCGCCGGAGCTGCACCATGCGGACCTCGCGGCCTCGCGTGCTCAGTTCGTGGTCTACCTGGCCGGACTTGATCAGCTCTGAAGGTGTTGGGGGCGTGCTCGGCGCGATGCACACCGAGCACGCGAGGGGATGGAACGATTACAACCGCTGGAGCGGCGTGGGGGTGGTGGGCGGCTCGGGATGGCTGAAGACAGGCGTAAGGTCGCCTGACTCCTGCGCGGCCCTGAGGCGCTCTGTGAGCGTCGGGTCAGCCACGGTCAGAACTGCTCGTCACGGAGCCGCTGCCGGCGGGTGGTGACGATTGCGTGCACTCGATCGTGCGATGCGTCCTGTTCCGCCTGCGCAGCGTCACGCCGCGCCTCGAACTCAGCGCGAGCATCCTCCGCTGCAGCGATCTCGGCCTTCTGCTCCTCCGTCAAGCGAGCGGCCGTCATCGCGCGACGCGCTCGCTCAGCGCAACCCGCAGCGTGGCGGGCAGATCACCCCGGACAATCTCCTGAAGGTTCGAGCCGTACGGCAGAGGAAGACCACCCCGGCTCTGCGCGACAGCCTGCACGGCCGCACGCACCCAAAGCCCTTCGTGCTCCTGGCCATACTGCACCCCGTCGACCGTGATGCTCATGGTCTCGTTGCCTTGGGCCATGACCGCGAAGTTCGCCCGGTCGAAGTGCTCCGGCTCCGTGCCCTCCCCCCAGTTGGATCGTGCCGGAACTCCCCCGCGTGAGAACTCCGTCGACGCGACGTTCAGCAGCGCCTTGTTGCTCTCGATGACCTGGCCCAGTCGCTCGAGCGCTGCCACCGCTTCGTCGTACGCATCGACCGGGTCGAAAAACCCTCCGCTGTTGAACAGGTCCGCGACCTCCCGCTTTGTCTTTCCTCGCAGCAGCTCGGCGTCGCGCGCCTTCTGCGTCTCTGCTTTTCTCTCCGCGCCCTGGCGGCGCAGCTTCGCCCAAGAGAGCCGTTCGCGGGCTTCGGTGAGCTGGGTGACGGTCACGTCCTCGCCGTCGATCACCGCCTTCTCCAGCGCCTCGACAGCCTTCTCGGCATCTTCGGGTGTCAGGTCGGTTTCAATGTTCTGGTCGCTCACGGTGGAGCCTTTCTGTTTGAGTGGTTGGGTGCTGCGGATCCGGCGGCCCTGCAGCGTCCGGAGATCGTGGGGTCAGGCGGTCGTCTCGGTCCCGCCGGCGGCGGCTTCGATGAGCTCCTCCATGCGAGGCGAGACGGCATGCGGTGAGATGCCGAGGGTTGTCACGAGCAGCCGGAGCGCTGCGACGCCGCCGGCCATCCCTCCCCCACCGTCGACATACGTGGTGACTCCATCCATGCCCAGCACGGTCTGCCACAGCAGCGCCGGGAGGAGCACATCTTGCGCCTCAGCGGTGGAGAGCTCGTCCTCGCAGCGGAGGTAGTTCGTGCGGTGCGCCTCGGGCAGCGGCACGAGTGTTTTGTCTTCGTGCCACCGCCCACCGTCGACGCAGATGCGGAGGAGATCTTCCATCCCGTCGGCGGGGATCGCGCGTGCCGTGATGCGGAGGTAGTGGTCTGTGACCTGCTTCCCCATCCGGCCGGGTAGGGGCTTGATGATGAACGGCTGGTCGATGTTGTCGAGGGTGAGCTCGAGGTTACGGCCGGCGAGTGTTGCGGTGATCATGGTTCTCGTTTCTCTGGTGGGTTTGGGTGGCGCATCGTGTGTGCTGAGAGATCAGAGAGTGATTGGCAGGTCCTCATCTGCAATCCGCTTGATGTTGCCGCGCGTCTCGGGGTCGTCGCTCCATTCGATATGGAGGTTCGGTCGGGGACCTGTTCGTGAAGGCATCCGGTAGAGGTTGCCTTCGTCGTCAGCAACCACGATCCAGAGCCGACCGGCTGGAGGTCCGTCCTCTAGCGCGCGAGATGAAGGTCCGTTTGGGTCTGACTTTTCGAGCAAGCGGATTGGTTCGGGCATGTTGTTCTCTCTTCCTGTTGCAGTAGTTGAAAGGTGACTATCTGGTCTCGCGGACGATCTGGTTCACTTCAGCGCGGACGAGCTTTGAAATGGACGGGCCGTCGATCCCGGGCGGCAGTTGGAGCACGATGTCTCCCGTCCAGGTGAGCCCGCCGGACTTCGCTGGAGCGCCCGTGAAGCCGCCGTCAGCGAACCGCTGCGCGCCGGCCGGGATCATCTGGTAGCCCATCTCTGCGACCATCGCCGCGGCGATCTGGAGGGACCGCGCCCGCTTCGACTCGGCCATGGGGACGTAGTACTCGCCACCGGTCTCCGGCTCCGCCCAGACCCGCATGTCGCCGGCCTTCGCGTACTGGGCGACGTGCTTCTCAGTCGCTCCCCCGTTGGCGAAGAAGTCGATCCGGCCGCCGTTTGCTTGGAACTGCGGCTGCAGAACACCGACACCGACCGGGGCGCTCACCTGCTGGTTGTTCGCGGTTCGAAACAGGTTCAGCAAACTGTTGATCTTCTCCGCGGCCGTTGCCGTTTCGACGTTCACGACCGGGTTGAAGCCCTCGACCTTCAGCTTGTAGTCCGCGATGATCTGCTCGACGGTCGCGGTGCCGTTGGCGAGCTTCGTCGCGATCTCGTCCGCGGCGCCCTGCCCGAGCTGAGCGGCTGCCGCTGCGATGACCGGGGCCGAGGTGGAGAGGGTGTTCGCGAAAGTGCCCACGGACTGGCCGACCTTCTCAGCGACAACCGCGTCGAGCTTCGCGAGCTCGTCTCCCGAAGCGTTCACCAGCTGGGCGACGAGCGGGGCGCCCTCAGGGCCGAGCTGCGCGAGCTGGTCGAGGGTGCCCTGCGTGACCTTCCCCGAGAGGAGAAGCATGTTCCGTTCCCAGTTGTTCTGAGCGTCCACCTGCTTCTGGAGGTCTTCGAGGTACCCGTCGACGTTCACGGTCACGCCGTCGTAGTAGTCCTGCCAGCTGTCTTCTGAGCTTTCCGTCGCATCGGCTGTCGACTGGGCGAGGTCCTGGTTCTTCTGCACGATCGTGTCGTACGCGCCGCCGAGATCGATGAACGCGGCATCAGATTCCGAGATCATCTTCAGCCAGTCCTCGAGCGCCTTCTGCTCCGCCTCGGTGGCCTTCACCTGCTCCTCGATCGCAGCCTTCGTCTTCGCCAGCGCGGGTGGCACACCTTCGGTTGCGAGCTTCAGGAGGGTTGTGTTGTCTGCGCCGAGCCCGAGCGCGGTCGCCTGCTTCGTGAGCGCGTCACGGTACGCCGGCATGGCGTCGAGGAGCTTCTGCTGCTGCTCCGCGTTCAGGTGGTTCTCGTCCGAGAGGTTCTTGAACGATCGTGCCGCTGAGGGGAGGTCGGTCTCCGCCATGGTGCCGAGCGCTTCCCCGACTCGGTGGAGTGAGTCGACGGCGCCCTGCTGGTTCAACGTGAGGGTGAGCCAGTCGGCGACCCCGTCGTTCGAGACCTTGTCGAGCAGTCCCGGGAGGTCCTTCAGCGAGTCGGCGTAGTCGCCCCAGATCGTCCGTTCCGTGTCCGATCGCTGCGACGCTGCCCGAAGCAATTCGACGGCGTTCGCAGAGGTCTTCAGGGAGTTCGTCAGCTTCTCCTGCGTCGGTACTCCCTTCTCGATCTCGTTGTGCAGGATGGCCAGCGCCGCGCCGGCCACGAGGAGTGCAGCGCCCCACGGGCCCGACAGGAATCCCGCAACACCTCGGGCGCCCTTCGTGAGTCCTGGCATCGCCTTCGTGAGCGTGGCGACCGCGAGACGGAACTCGACGATCTTCGGGATGGCGAGGAGCGCTGTTCCGCCGAGGAGGAGGATCGCCGCGGTCCCGACACCGATGACGAGTGTTGCCTGTTGGATTGGGGCCGGGAGCCCGGAGTAGAAGTCGATGAGGCCGGTGACGAGTTGCGTCATGTCGCGCAGCACGTTGTTGGCGCCGGATCCAGTCTTGATCAGTGCGGTGTCGAGTGACCCGCCGAGCTTCTCGACATCGGAAGAAAGATTGTCCTGCTTCTGCGCCGCAACGTCGGTGGCGTACCCCAGGGCAGTGACCGCCGCGGTCGACTCTGCGACTGCGGCCGCGCCGCCCTTCATCAGGTTCTTCGCGGCGGTGATCTGCTCGTTGCCAAAGATCCGGCCGAGCGCCTGCTCCCGCTCCTGGTCCGTCAGATCCCCGAAGGCATCCTTGAGCTCCTGCGCCGTGCCCGCCACGCCGATGAACTTCTCGTTCGCGTCGAACAGCGAGACCCCGTATTCCTCCATGGTCACTTGGGCCTGCTTCGAGGGCGAGAGCAGCGAGCCGAGCACGCCTCTCAGGTCAGTGCCACCCTCGCCCGCGAGTCGCCCGTACGAGGCGAACAGTGCAAGAGTTCCCACCGTCTCTTCCAGAGAAACGCCGAGGCTTGATGCGACCGGTCCCGCGTACTTGAGGCCCTCGCCGAGATCCTCCACAGATCCCTGAGCCTTGCCTGCACCCGCGGCGAGGAGATCCGCGACATGGCCGGTGTCCGCGCCGGTGAGGTTGAACTGCTTCAAGGTCGTCGCGGCAATGCTGCCGGCCTTGGCGACGTCGAGCGTGCCAGCTGCTGCGAGGGCCAGGGAGCCCGTCAGGCCTCCGTTGAGGATGTCGGCGACCGAGAGTCCCGCCTTGGCGAGTTCATCCTCAGCGTTCGCCGCCTCGGTGGCGGAGAAGGATGTCTTTGCGCCGGCGTCGAGCGCCGCGTCGGACAGCGCCAGAAGCTCGCTCTTCGATGCCTGGGTGGACGCTCCGACCTCCGAGACGGCGGAATCGAAGTCCGCGAATGTCTTGATAGCCGCGACAGAGGCTGCGCCGAGTGCTGCACCGATCCCAAGTGCCGCGGTCCCAACGACCTGGGCGGCCTTCTTCGTCTTCTCCGCGGCTTGCTCAGCCTCCCTGCCGAGTCTCGTCTCCGCCTGCGCGGCAGTCTCGAGCGGGGCGCGCGAGCGACCAGCTGCAGCGCTGAGCCCGTCGACAGCTGTTCCGGCTCCGGCGACTCTGCCCGTTGAGGTCTGGGACGTGTCGCCGAGCCTTCTGACAGCCGTCTCAGCGTCTGCGGCGTCTCGTTTGAAAACGGCCGCGCCTTGCATGAGGATCGTGTAGACGATCTTTCCAGCGTCCATGGTGGCGCTCCTTCGTGGTGGTGAATCCGAATACTTGGGGTTCAGGTGGGCGGGCTGTCTCGTTGCATGCGGATGAGTCGACAGGTCATAGCGAAGGCCTGAAGCCGCTGGGATTGGTTAGTGAGCTGCTCGTCTGGGCACTCGATGACGAACCAGTCAGCCCATCGGTGGGTGATGCCGACGAGCACCAGGTGGACGTAAGAGCTGGAGCCGGTCGCAGCTGCGAACTCCCGGAGTCTGTCGACGTTGAAGACGGCCGGTGACGCCATGCCGACGAACAGCCGCTCGACGTCCGCCGCGAGCTGCGCGTCATCCACGACGTAGATGCCGTCCGCGTCTTCGATGATCATGCGTTCGCCCTCCCACCGCAGAGAACGCACCATCCGGCGGCGTCGAGCTTGTGGAGGCCCGCGACGCAGTCCCAGTGGTGAGTGGCCAGGATCCCCGCAAGAGGAGACACCGAGGCCGCTGCGGCGCACTCCGCGCATCGGGGCGGGTACACCTCCCCGACGTGGGCCTCACACCTGGCGCCGATATCGATCGCGCGCATTAGAAGTTGCTCGCTTTCGGGATATCGGCCAGGGCTGGCACGAAATCGGTGCAGAGCATGCACCATCCGGCCGCGTCCCGCTTGTGAAGACCACCGTTGACGCATCCCCCGGATTCGATCTCCTGCCACCCGTCAGGGCCACTGAAGTCGTCTTGCTCGGCCTGCAGTCTCACGCCCATCTCAATGACGGTTCGCGCTCGATCTGCCTTCGTCGGCTTTGCTTCCGCCATAGGCTGCGGGTCGTCGTTCCACCGTTCACCGAGCAACCACCCGCCGGCCAGCTTGATCTTGTTCCTGTCGGCACCCGCGCTCATCAGCGCCTAGCTTCTCGCTCCAGCCAAGATGACGTCGAGTTCCGTCGTCCGCTGAACCTTCTCGAAAGCTTTCTCTGCATCCCGCTTCGCCTGATGCCTTGGGTAGACCTCCCAGAAGGACTCAAACTCGACCGAATACACATGCCCGACACGTTCAACTCGTTGAACAGAGTCTTTCTGTACTTGGTTGGGTCGGGTACGGGTTCGGGACGGGGGCAGGGTTTCCTTCGGGTTGGTGCCTGCATTGGTAACCGGGTTACCAACCTGTTTGTTTCTCCAGTTGGCGACCTTCTCAGTGTTCTTGCGACGACTCTCAAGTGTTGCTGCTCGGAGTGGCTGCTGACCTTCCCAAGCCACGAACTGCCAGCCGTCCGCAAGTGCTTCCCAGTAGCCGGCGGCGACGAGCCAGTCCGCGCTCTCTTGGGTGCCTGCGAGCTCGTCCAGCATGTGTGTGGGGAAGTGTCCGTCTGTCAGTTGCTGTGCACACCACGACCCGGCCAGCACCCAGAGGCCCATTGCAGCAGGGCGAGCGGCCCGGGGTATGCGAGTCGTCTCAATCTTGGACGCGAGACCGTCATCGACTTTGAACCACGGCATCAGGCGACGATTCGAAGGGGCTGCCCGGGGCAGGAGTCCGAACAGCCCCCTTCATTTTCCGGCGACTCAGCCTCAATGCCCACCAGCTCGAGCAGCTTCGCAACCGGAACCAGGTAACGTCCGCCTGCGCGAAGGGTCGGGATCTCCCCGGCCTTCGCTGCGGCGTACGTCGAATTCTTGGAGAGACCGAGGAGAGTTCCCGTCTCTGGCCAGAGGGGCACAGTCAGACGACCCCCGAGTACGGCGGGGATCTCGACGGCGGCCATCAGGCAACCTCGACCAGGTTGGCGAGAAGAGCCGCATAGGCGATGCGATTAGGTCCCCGCGGAGCGCGTAGACCGTTCTCCCAGCGTGAGACGGTCTTCTTCGTGACCCCGAGTTCCTGGCCGAGTCGGCTCTGCGAGACGCCGGCAGCTTCACGGATCCGACGAGCCGACTCAGGGCGCGGCAGGGCGCTCATGGCGCGCACTTCTTCGATCAGGCTCATCGTGTCCTCCTCTTGGAACCCTTCAAGGACACACGCTGGACACGGCCCGATCCAGCCAATTCGGACTCTTGGTGTCAGATCTGACACAAGACCGCGGAATGCAGACCGATCGCGCTGAAAACATGGGACCGTAATGGACACCGAGCGGACACGGAGTGTGCTTAGATAATCACAGTTGATCATCTGCAATCATTGGAAGCCACATGGAACCACTACTCACGGCGGCTCAGGTGAGCGAAATAACTGGCCTCACCGAAGGCACACTCGCAAATATGCGCTCGAAAGGAACGGGGCCCGCCTTCGTCCGGCTGACGCCTCGCGTCATTCGATACACCGAAGAGGATGTCCAAGAGTTCATTCGCAATTCGAGGCGCACTTCGGCGAACGAGGAATAACGAAAAAGGCCCCCGAGCCTGCGTCAACAGGTCGAGGGCAACTGCTCAATTTCACCCAGATAGGAACGAAATGAACACTGTGATTGTAGCGAACCAGACTCCCTCAGACGCCGAGAAGCTCATCAGTGATCTTCGATCGGACGCTGCCGCCATGCTCGCTCGTGCGGACGCCCTCGAAGATGCAATGCTCGGTGCGGCCTTGCGCGTCGATTCCTCCAACATCCGAGCTGATCGAGGGTATGTGTTCCGCCAGATCGAACCGACCGGATACAGCCGCGTCTACCTGATGGAGGGCGACCCGCATGGATGCGTGAATCGCGCTGTCGAGGACGTATGGCAGGGTGACGACTTCTCATACAAGTATCTGGGGAAGTACTCAGTCCTTCGGCGGGAAAGGCAGCACAACATTGCCGTGCTCGTGACGGAAGACGGGGCTGACCAGTGAGCAACGATGTGTATCGCCGGTGCGGTTGTCGGACCGGGGAGGGGAAGCTCTTCGCGCTTCTCCCCGAGCGACCCACGGCCGTTCAGAAAACCGCTACCTGCCCCATCCTGTTGCGAGATTCCAAGCACGGGTCGTGGGGATTCGCTACCTCTGCCGGGGTCGCGCCCGGGACCGGGAAGCGGCAGCAGATCCGGCGCATGGGCTTCAGCACGAAGCGGGAGGCGCAGCAGGAGCGCGCGAAGGCCATCGACCAGGTGGCGACTGGCAAGTACCGAGGCGACCGAAAGCTGAGCGTCGCGGCTTACATGCCGGCATGGCTCGAAAGGAGCATTCTCGATGGCATGCGCCCTTCGACAGTCCGAATGTACCGCCGCTATGTCGAGATGGACATCGTCCCCGCGCTAGGCGCGCTGAAGCTCGCAGAGGTGCGGAAGCACCATGTCGACGCGTTCATTCGACAGCTGACAGCCGACGGCCGGGGGGCGACCACGGTCCGGCGTATTCACGCCGTGATCCGTAGCGCATTGACCTCAGCTGAGCGGCTCGACCTCATCGACACGAACCCTGCCACGAAGATCGCCCTGCCGGCGACGAGCAAGGCGAAGACGAGGATCTGGGAGCCTGAGCAGGTGAGAGAGTTTCTCGACCAGACCTCTGAGTCACGTCTGGCGCCAGTCTTTGAGCTGGCCATCTTCACGGGACTCCGCCGCGGCGAGCTCGCCGGGCTCCGCTGGGTCGACGTCGATCTGACCAAACGTGAGCTGACCGTGAGGCAGCAACGCGTGCAGCTCGGTGGTGCCGTGCTCGAGGGCGCCGTCAAGACGGACTCAGGGCAGGACCGGCGCGTTTCTCTCGGCAGCGAGGCCATCGGTGCGCTCATCGCGTGGAAGATCCGGCAGGACGCTGAGCGCGAGGCCTGGGGGGTGGCCTACGAGTCGAGCGGGCACGTGTTCACCTATGAGAATGGGCGGCCGCTGCGACCTGCGCATATCTCCCGCACGTTCGAGACACTCGTCGAGCGGTCGGGGCTGCCGCACATGCGATTGCACGACCTCCGGCACGAGCACGCCTCTCTCCTGCTGTCCGGCGGCGTCGATATCGCCATCGTGAGCAAGCGCTTGGGGCACTCGACAATCGCGATTACGAGCGACCTCTACAGCCACCTCCTATCCGACGCCAACCGAGCAGCGGCAGACGCGGCGGAGTCGATGCTGCCGCCGAAGAAGGCCCGTGCACACACATTGCACACACAACCGGTCTGAGAAACAGTAAAGGGCTCCCGCGAGATGCGTGGAGCCCTTTGTTTTACTGGGGTGGCAAGTGAGGGATTCGAACCCCCGAAGGCTCAGCCGTCTGATTTACAGTCAGATCCCTTTGGCCGCTAGGGTAACTTGCCGAGGCGCACCCGACCACGTCGTACAACACAACCGAAGGCGCTCGGACAAGAATACTCACTGAACGGGCGTGGGCGAAATCGGCGGGCATCCGTGCCGACGAAGATACCGAATCCGTATCGAATCCCCGCAGAGTTCCTCAGTGCGCACCGGCCCGGCCAGCGGTCGCTAAACTCTTCTCACATCCCTGCGCGCTCACTCGGAGCGCTCACGAGCGAGGACGCTATGCCAGGAATCGATGCTGTCGCCGCGCTCGCTGGCGTATCCACAGCAACTGTTTCCCGCGCGTTGAGCGGCAACGGACACGTCTCACCGTCCACGCGGGTGCGAGTGCACGAGGCGGCCAGTTCGCTCGGCTACGTCGTCTCCTCTCCCGCATCGAGTCTCGCGAGTGGGCGCACGAAGAACGTGGGAGTCGTGGTCCCGTTCATCAGCCGCTGGTTCTACTCCTCGGTTCTCGAAGGCGCGGGCTCCGCACTGCTGAAGAACGGCTACGACCTCACCCTCTACGGCCTGACGGGCGGCGACGACGAACGACGGAGCGTGTTCGAGCACTTCCTGCTGCGCAAGCGGGTGGATGCCGTGCTCGCCCTCACCATCGAACTCACCTCGGGCGAACTGCAGTCCCTGCTCGATCTGAAGAAGCCGATCGTGGGCATCGGCGGCCCGCTGGCCGGAGTGCAGACGCTCAGCATCGACGACGTCGGCGTGGCCCTCCTTGCCACGGAGCACCTGCTCGGCCTCGGGCACCGGCGCATCGGGATGATCGGGGGCGAGTCGGGCTTCGAACTCGACTTCCACCTTCCGACGAACCGCCGGGCGGGGTACGAGCGCGCGTTGCGCACGGCCGGAATCGAGCCGTCGCCGCGCTTCTTCCTCCCGGCGGACTTCACCATCCGGGGTGGCTACCAGGCCGCGACCGCTCTTCTCGGCGACCCGGCGGCGCGGCCGACCGCCCTCTTCGCGGCGTCGGACGAGATGGCGATGGGGTCGATCCTCGCCGCCCGCGACCTCGGGCTGAGCGTGCCCGGCGATGTGTCGATCATCGGCATCGACGGCCACGAGCACTCGGGCTTCTTCGGCCTGACGACCCTCGCGCAGTTCCCCGAGCGGCAGGGCGCGCACGCGGTCGAGATCCTCATGGACCAGCTCCACCCGGGCCGCCGCGACCCGACCCCCACGAACATCCCGCTCCCCGTGGAGCTCATCGTGCGCACCTCGACGGCTCCGCCGCCCGCGCGCTGACTGCGTCGCCTGCCCCGCACCTCATCGAAACCCCGAAAATTGTCGCTCTGACCGCCTGATACCGACAGATTTCGGTGTTTCGGCCAGCCCGGGGGCGTCAGCCCGCGGCATCCGCGCGGGCCGCGGTGGCCGCGAAGGTGACGGCGGCCGACGAGACCTTCAGCGCGTAGGGCGTGGCGTCGTTGTAGGCCGCGATGGCGCGCTCCCAGCCGGCAAGCGTCGAGAGGTCGCCGCCCGCGTGGCAGAGATAGTTCGCGGTGGCGAGCACCGAGTCGTCGAAGTTCTGCGGATCGGCGACGCCGTCACCGCTGCCGTCGGTGCCCCAATTCCGCCACGCCTCAGGGATGAGCTGCATCGGGCCGGCGGCCCGGTCGATGCTCGGGTCGCCGTCTATGGCACCGCCGTCGCTGTCGGGAATGTTCGTCACGCCGACGCCGTCGAGCGCGATGCCGTAGATCGGCGGCGACACCTGCCCGTCGGCGGCGATGCTGCTCCCGCCGTGCGTGCCGTTTCCGCTCTCGACCGAGCCGACCGCCGCCAGCGTGTTCCAGCCGAGGTGACAGCCCGGATTCTCGGCCTGCTTCGCCAGGGCGACACCGGCGTACGACTGGATGGCGCGCACGCTCACGTTCGTCGCATCCGCCATGCGCGTCGCCCACGCGACATCCGTGTTGCCCGCGAGGCCCGGAAGCGAGCCCGACGCGCCCGCAGCATCCGGCAGGGCGGCGACCGCGGTCGACAGCGGCGGAAGCTCCACATCGGTCTGGGCATCCGGAGCCGTACCGCCCTCGGCGGAGACCACCGCCTGCCGGATCGCGTCACCGAGCGGCCCCGCGGCGAAGACCCCGGCCACCAGCACGGCGAGCACCCCGACGGAGGCGCCCGCGATCACAAGGGTGGTTCGCACCCGACGGCGGCTCCGGATGCCCGCCTGCGACGTTCGCGTACGACGCCGTGCTGCGCGTCGTCGCTGGGCCGCCGCCTCCGATCCCCGAGCGCCCCCGCGTCCGGACCGCCCACCCGTCGTTCGCCGTTCTGCCACCGTCCGACCCTAGCGACAGAGCCTTGGAGGATGCCCGACAGGGCTGTCGCCGGTAGAATCGCAACATGGCTGATTCAAGTTTTGACATCGTGAGCAAGGTCGACAAGATGGAGGCCGACAACGCTCTGCACCAGGCACAGAAGGAGGTCGAGTCGCGCTACGACTTCAAGGGCATCGGCGCCTCGATCGACTACAGCGGCGAGAAGATCCTCATGAAGGCGAACTCCGAGGAGCGGGTCAAGGCCATCCTCGAGGTGTTCGAGGCGAAGCTCATCAAGCGCGGCATCAGCCTGCGGAGCCTGGATGCCGGCGAGCCGTACCCGAGCGGCAAGGAGTACCGGCTCGAGGCCGAGCTGAAGAACGGCATCGAGCAGGAGGCGGCGAAGAAGATCTCGAAGCTGATCCGCGACGAGTCGCCGAAGACGGTCAAGAGCCAGATCCAGGGTGACGAGCTGCGCGTCTCGTCGAAGAGCCGTGACGACCTGCAGGGCGTGATGGCGCTGCTGAAGAACGCCGACCTCGAGGTCGCGGTGCAGTTCGTCAACTTCCGCTAGCCCCCCCCCCCCCCCCCCCCCCCCCCCCCCCCCCCCCCCCCCCCCGCCCCCCCCCCCCCCCCCCCCCCTCCCCCCCCCCCCCCCCGTGTGTGTCGACTTTCCCGTTTGCGCGCCGACTTCGCCGAATAGCCGCACAAACGGGAAAGTCGACGGGGGGCGGGGGGGTGTCACAACTCGCCCGAGAGGGCGTCCGCCACTCGACGCACGGTGGACCCTGCCGATACGCCTTCCACGAACATCCAGAATCTCGGGGTTGACCTCCGGCTCCGGTAGTTGCGCGTCACGGAGTGTCGTCTGGTGCCCGACGACGTTGGCCTCTCGGGTCGCATTCAACGGCGCCAACACGGCGACGTGAATTTTTTCGAGTTGCTGCCTGTGAGGGAGAGGACAGTCCCAGAGCGCGGCAGCGGTCTCGCCCCAGAACATCTCGTTCGGCCGCAGTCGTGGGCTGTAGTTCCGGCTCGATCGCGTAACTGCCGCCAGATCGGTTTCGTTCTCGTCGGGTGGTTCTCGCAGAATACGCACTCCGCGATAGGGAGCGTCGAGAGCGCGTTGACGGAGGCGGTGACGGCTGACGCCCAGAGCATGGCGCGCGAGTTGTCCCCACAGAGTGGTGGGTTCCTCTACCGCCTGCTACGCAGCAGCGGCGGGAAGGCTAGAAGGTGAAGGGGAAGATGCGCACCAGGGGGTCGATCGCGATCGCGAGGAAGAGGATCGTGAGGTACGTGATCGACGCGTGGAAGACACGCATGGGCTTCACCGAACCGTGTCGGATGGCCGTGCTGTAAAGGCGGTGCGTCTCATAGATGAACCAGCCACCCGAGGCGAGAGCCGACACCGTGTAGACGATTCCCATCGAGGCGACCGGGATGAGCAGCAGTGAGCACATCACCGTGGCCCACGCGTAGAGGATGGTCTGCAGCCCGACGACCGACTGTCCGCGGATCACCGCGAGCATCGGCACGCCGACCGACTTGTAGTCCTCGCGGTAGCGCATCGACAGGGGCCAGTAGTGCGGCGGCGTCCAGAGGAAGATCACGCCGAAAAGGATCCATGCGGGCCAGTCGAGCGAATCGGTGACAGCCGCCCAGCCGATCAGGACCGGCATGCAGCCCGCCGTACCGCCCCAGATGATGTTCTGCGAGGTGTGGCGCTTCAGGATGATCGTGTAGACCACTGCGTAGAGGAAGATCGCGATGACCGACAGAAGAGCGGTGAACCAGTTGACGAGCAGCCCGAACCACAGGGTGGAGACGATCGCGAGAACCCAGGCGAAGACGAGCGCCTGGCGATCCGTCAGCTCGCCCGTGACGAGCGGCCGCCCCTGCGTGCGATTCATGACCCGGTCGATGTCGCGGTCGACATAGCAGTTGAAGGCACCCGCACCGCCGGCGCTGAGCGCACCTCCGATGAGCGTGGCGACCACCAGCCAGAGGCTCGGGATGCCGCCCTGCGCCAGGATCATCACCGGCACGGTCGTCACGAGCAACAGCTCCATGACGCGCGGTTTCGTCAACGCGACGTATGCCCTGGCCTTCTGCCCCGCGGAAATACGCGGGCGCTCGACTCGGCCTTCTACAGCAACGTCCATTGCTCCTCTAACTGGGTTCGACATACCAGAACCCAGCATAGTTTACGGCGCGTAGAAGTCGGCACGGGCGGGCGGCGGCACCCACCGAATCTCTATACTGGACACGAGGTGGGAATCACCTGCGGCTCAATGGTGTCCGGGGTCCTACCGCGTCGGCAACCGAAGAAGGGCTCTAAACCTCGTGGCATCACTGCAGTGGGATTCAATTGACGACAAGGCCGTTAGCACAGCGAAAGTTCTCGCTGCTGACGCCGTCGAGAAGGTCGGGAACGGTCATCCGGGTACCGCCATCAGCCTTGCGCCGCTCGCCTACCTCCTGTTCCAGAAGGAGATGCGCCGCGACCCCAACGACAACGAGTGGATCGGCCGCGACCGGTTCATCCTCTCGGTGGGCCACAGCTCACTGACGCTCTACATCCAGCTCTACCTGGGCGGCTACGGCCTCGAGCTCGACGACCTGAAGAAGCTCCGCACCTGGGGCTCGCTGACGCCCGGTCACCCCGAGTACGGCCACACCGACGGCGTCGAGATCACCACTGGCCCGCTCGGCCAGGGCCTCGCTTCCGCTGTCGGATTCGCCTACGCCTCGCGCTTCGAGCGCGGCCTGTTCGATCCGGATGCCGCACCCGGAACCAGCCCGTTCGACCACTTCGTGTACACCATCGCCGGCGACGGCGACATGGAGGAGGGCGTCACCAACGAGGCATCCTCGCTCGCCGGCCACCAGCAGCTCGGCAACCTGATTGCGTTCTACGACTCGAACCAGATCTCGATCGAGGACGACACCAACATCGCCTTCACCGAAGACGTGCACGCCCGGTTCGAGGCGCTGCACTGGCACGTGCAGGTCGTCGACTGGAAGAAGACCGGCGTCTACGTCGAAGACGTTGAGGCTCTGAGCGAGGCCATCGAGGCCGCCAAGGCCGAGACGAGCAAGCCCAGCCTGATCATCCTGAAGACCATCATCGGGTTCCCGAGCCCGAAGAAGCAGAACACCGGCAAGATCCACGGATCGGCTCTCGGCGCAGAAGAACTCGCCGGGCTCAAGGAGGTGCTCGGCTTCAACCCCGAGGAGACCTTCGCTGTCTCCGACGAGGTCATCGGCCACACCCGCGAAGCACTGACCCGCGGAACCGCAGCCCACGAGGAATGGCAGGTCGGTTTCGACGCCTGGGCCGAGGCCAACCCCGAGAAGAAGGTGCTGCTCGACCGCGTCCTGTCCGGTGAGGTCCCCGAGGGCCTCGAAGCAGCCCTCCCCGTGTTCGAAGCGGGCAAGGAGGTGTCGACCCGTGCGTCGTCCGGCAAGGTCATCAACGCCATCGCCGAGATCATGCCCGAGTTCTGGGGCGGCTCCGCCGACCTCGCCGAGTCGAACAACACGACCATCGAGTCCGGCGCGTCCTTCGTTCCCGCTGAGCACTCCACTCACGAGTGGACGGGCAACAAATACGGTCGCGTGCTGCACTTCGGCATCCGCGAGCACGCCATGGGCTCGATCCTGAACGGCATCGTGCTGCACGGCAACACCCGCCCGTTCGGTGGAACCTTCCTGATCTTCTCCGACTACATGCGCCCCGCGGTGCGTCTTGCCGCCCTCATGAAGTCACCGGCGATCTATGTCTGGACCCACGACTCCGTGGCGCTCGGCGAAGACGGCCCCACCCACCAGCCGATCGAGCAGCTCTCGACGCTTCGCGCGATCCCGGGTCTGGATGTCGTCCGCCCCGGGGATGCGAACGAGGTCGCCTACGCGTGGAAGACCATCCTCGAGCGCCGGAAGGGCCCGGCCGGCCTCGCGCTGACCCGCCAGAACATCCCTGTGTACGAGCGTGGCGAGGGCGAGGCATCCGGTGAGACGTTCGCGTCGGCGAAGTACACCGCCCAGGGTGCGTACATCCTCGCCGAGGCGCCGAACGGCACCCCCGACGTGATCTTCATCGCGACCGGTTCAGAGGTGCAGATCGCCGTCGAGGCGCGCGAGCTCCTGAAGGCCGACGGCATCAACGCCCGCGTCGTCTCCGCCCCGTGCCTCGAGTGGTTCGAGGAGCAGAGCGCCGAGTACCGCGAGTCGGTCCTCCCCGCGGCGGTCAAGGCGCGCGTGTCGATCGAGGCCGGCCTCGCGCTCACCTGGCGCGGCTACGTCGGCGACGCCGGCAGGAGCGTCTCGATCGAGCACTTCGGAGCATCCGCCGACTACAAGACCCTCTTCCGCGAGTTCGGCATGACCACCGGCGCAGCAATCGAGGCCGCCAAGGTCTCGATCGCCGGCCTCAAGTAGTCCGCTTCCCTTCACTCTCACTCGTTCCAAGGAGACAACACGCATGACTGATACACAGACATCCACTCCCACCGCACAGCTCTCCGCTGTCGGTGTCAGCATCTGGCTCGACGACCTCTCGCGCGAGCGCCTGAAGACCGACAACCTGCAGAAGCTCATCGCCGAGAAGAACGTCGTCGGTGTCACCACCAACCCGTCGATCTTCGCTTCAGCCCTGGCCAAGGGCGAGGCGTACGACGAGCAGGTGCGCGAGCTCGCGGCGAAGGGCACGAACGTCACCGACGCCGTGTTCGAGATCACCACGAGCGACGTCGCGCAGGGCTGCGACATCTTCCGACCGATCTACGACTCCACGAACGGTTTCGACGGTCGCGTCTCGATCGAGGTCGAGCCCGGCTTCGCGAACGACGCTGCGGCGACGATCAAGCAGGCGAAAGAGCTGTTCGACAAGGTCGACAGAGAGAACGTGCTCATCAAGATCCCCGCAACGATCGAGGGTCTCGAAGCGATCACTGCGACGATCGCGGCCGGCATCAGCGTGAATGTGACGCTGATCTTCAGCCTCGAGCGCTACCGCGACGTCATCAACGCGTACCTCGCCGGACTCGAGCAGGCCCAGGCCGCGGGCCTCGACCTCTCGAAGCTGCACTCGGTCGCCTCCTTCTTCGTGTCGCGCGTCGACACCGAGATCGACAAGCGCCTGGTCGCCATCGGCACCGATGACGCCCTCGCACTGAAGAGCAAGGCGGGCGTCGCGAACGCCCAGCTCGCCTACGAGGTCTACGAGCAGGCATTCTCGACCGAGCGCGCGAAGGTGCTGCTCGAAGCCGGCGCGAACAAGCAGCGCCCCCTCTGGGCCTCCACCGGTGTGAAGGACCCCGACGTGCTCGACACCACCTACGTGGTGGAACTCGCCGCACCCGAGGTCGTCAACACCATGCCCGAGAAGACGCTCGACGCGACCTTCGACCACGGCGTCATCGCGGGCAACACCATTGCCGGCAGCTACGCCGCCGCGAACAAGGTGCTCGACGCCGTTGCCGCCCAGGGGATCTCGTATGCAGAGGTCACCGAGCTCCTCGAGAAGGAGGGTGTCGAGAAGTTCATCGTGTCGTGGAACGAACTGCTCGAGACCGTCCAGACGGCGCTGGACGCCGCGAAGTGAGCGTACGGATCCACGTCAGTGGACCGGCGGCCGTAGCGGTCGAGACCCATGTTCCCCAGCTGGTCGACGACCTCGTCGCCTCGAGCATCACGGGTCTCGACCCGGCGCTCTGGGGCCCCGAGGCGGAGGCCGAGGCGTCCCGGCGGCTCGGTTGGACGGAGGCCGTCTCGGTCTCCCGTCCGCTTGTCGCCGAGATCGAGGCGCTCCGCAGTGAGCTGCTCGCGCAGGGGATCGACCACATCGTGCTCGCCGGCATGGGTGGATCCTCCCTTGCTCCCGAAGTGATCACGCGTACGGCCGGTGTCGAGCTCACTGTTCTCGACTCCACTGCACCGACGCAGGTCGTGGCGGCCCTTCGCAACCGGCTCGAGGCGACCGCACTGGTCGTCTCGTCGAAATCCGGTTCGACTGTCGAGACCGACAGCCAGCGACGGGTGTACGAGAAGGCCTTCCGCGACGCAGGGATCGACCCGGCGGGGCGCATCGTCGTCGTGACCGACCCGGGCTCGCCGCTCGAGGTGTCGGCGCGGGAGGCGGGCTACCGCGTGTTCACGGCCGACCCGAATGTGGGAGGCCGGTATTCGGCGCTCACCGCCTTCGGGCTGGTGCCGTCGGGCCTCGCGGGTGCCAACATCTCTGAGCTGCTCGACGAGGCAGAGGCGATCGAGCTCTACCTCGCGAATGACGACGTCGACAACCCGGGGCTCATCCTCGGTGCGGCTATCGCTGGCACCTCACCCCTGAAGAACAAGCTGGGGATCGTCTCCGACGGCACCCACATCGTCGGTTTCGCGGACTGGGCCGAGCAGCTCATCGCCGAATCGACGGGCAAGATCGGTACGGGCCTGCTTCCCGTCGTGCTAGGCACGGGCGCACCCGAGCTGAAGGAGGGTCTGGATGATCTCCAGATCGTCCGTCTGGTGAAGGATGCCGACCAGTTCCACCTCATTCCCTCGAGGGGGCACCGTCACGACGGCGAGATCCTCGTCAGCGGCTCCCTCGGCGGACTGCTGCTGACCTGGGAGTATGCCGTCGCTGTCGCGGGACGGCTGCTCGGGATCAACCCGTTCGACCAGCCCGATGTGGAATCGGCGAAAGTCGCGACACGGGGCTTGCTGGATGCCCAGCCCACGCCGGAGGCTCCGGCCTTCGTCGACGCGGGTATCGAAGTGCGGGGCACGGCTTCGGTGATCGGAGGCGTCGACACCGTCGCCGCCGCACTCGCCGGTCTGCTCGCCGAGACACCGGCCGACGGCTACGTGGCCATCCAGGCCTATGTCGACCGGCTGTCGCTTCCCCGGCTGGCCGAGCTCCGGGACGCCGTGGCGGCGACGATCGACCGCCCGGTCACGTTCGGTTGGGGCCCGCGGTTCCTGCACTCGACCGGACAGTTCCAGAAGGGTGGGCCTCTGATCGGCGCGTTCCTCCAGATCACGGAGAACGCTGCGGAGGATCTCGCCGTGCCGGATCGGCCGTTCACGTTCGGCCAGCTGATCCAGGCGCAGGCGGCGGGCGACGCCAGTGTGCTCGAGCAGCTCGGTCGACCGGTGCTCCGTCTGAACCTGACCTCCCCGTCGGCGGGCGTCTCGCACCTGTTCGACGCCGTCGGATAGAACCTCCACAGCCAGGCAACCCGGCCCGGCGCGACCCCTGGGTGCGCCGGGCCTTCTCTCCCTTCCCCCACACCACAGCACACGCAAGGAGCACGATGCCACCGGTAGAGATCACACCGGATTTCAATCCGCTGAGGCTTTCGACGGATCGCCGTCTGAACCGGATCGCAGGGCCGAGCGCCCTGGTGATCTTCGGTGTGACAGGCGACCTGTCACGGAAGAAACTCATGCCGGCGGTCTACGACCTCGCCAGCAGAGGTCTCCTTCCGCCGGGCTTCTCGCTCGTCGGGTTCGCACGCCGTGACTGGGAGGACCAAGACTTCGAGCGGGTCGTGCACGACTCGGTCAAGGAGTACGCCCGCACGCCGTTCGATGAAGATGTCTGGCGCCAGCTCTCCGAGGGCATCCGGTTCGTGTCGGGGGAATTCGACGACGACTCGGCGTTCGAGCACCTCAAGGAGGTCATCGACGAACTCGACGCGAACCGCGGCACGATGGGCAACCACGCGTTCTACCTGTCGATCCCGCCCAAGGCATTCCCGCTGGTCACCGAGCAGCTCCGTCGTTCGGGCCTCGCCCGACCGGAGCCCGGCCAGTGGCGCCGTGTCGTCATCGAGAAGCCCTTCGGCAGCGACCTGAAGACGGCCCGCGAACTCAATGATGTCGTCGAGTCGGTGTTCGCGCCGGATGACGTCTTCCGCATCGACCACTACCTCGGCAAGGAGACGGTGCAGAACATCCTGGCCCTCCGTTTTGCCAACCAGCTCTACGAACCCATCTGGAACGGCAACTACGTCGACCACGTGCAGATCACCATGGCCGAGGACATCGGTGTGGGCGGCCGCGCGGGCTACTACGACGGAATCGGCGCCGCACGCGACGTGATCCAGAACCACCTGCTCCAGCTGATGGCGCTCACCGCGATGGAAGAGCCGATCTCGTTCAACGCCGCAGACCTGCGCGCCGAGAAGGAGAAGGTGCTGGCGGCCGTCAAGCTGCCGAAGGACCTCTCCCACTCGACCGCACGCGGCCAGTACTCCAGCGGTTGGCAGGGCGGCGAGTATGTTCCCGGCTTCCTCGAGGAAGACGGCATGAACCCCGAGTCGACCACCGAGACATATGCCGCTGTGCGCATAGACATCGCGACCCGCCGGTGGGATGGCGTGCCGTTCTACCTGCGGGCGGGCAAGCGCCTCGGCCGCCGGGTCACCGAGATCGCTGTCGTGTTCAAGCGGGCGCCCCAGCATCTGTTCGCCGAGAGCCAGACGTCTGAGCTCGGCTCGAACGCCTTGGTGATCCGTGTGCAGCCCGACGAGGGTGTGACCATCCGGTTCGGATCGAAGGTTCCGGGTGCTGGAGTGCAGGTGCGCGACGTGACGATGGACTTCGGCTACGGCCACGCCTTCACCGAGGCCTCGCCTGAGGCATACGAACGTCTCATCCTCGACGTGCTGCTCGGTGACCCGCCCCTCTTCCCGCGCCACCAGGAGGTGGAGCTCTCGTGGAAGATCCTCGACCCGATCGAGGAGTACTGGGCAACGCAGGGCCAGCCCGACCAGTACCGGCCCGGCACCTGGGGCCCCGATTCGGCCGATGAACTACTAGCCCGCGACGGAAGAACCTGGAGACGCCCATGATCGTCGACTTTCCCGACACCAACACCAGCAAGATCTCGAAAGCACTCGTCAAGATCCGTGAAGAGGGCGGCGCTGTCGCCCTCGGACGGGTTCTGACGCTGGTCATCCGCACGAGCCTCGGGCACGAAGAGGAGGCCATCGAGGCCGCCAACGACGCCTCGCGCGAGCATCCGATGCGCGTGATCGTTGTCTCCACCGATACCGACATCGACGCCGCCCGGAGCGGACGCGGTGCCCGGCTCGACGCTCAGATCCGGGTGGGCGGCGATGCCGGCGCGAGCGAGGTGGTGCTGCTGAAGGCCTACGGCGCTGCGGCATCCGACGAGGAGGGGCTCGTGACGGGCCTCCTCCTGCCCGACGCTCCCGTCGTCGTCTGGTGGCCCGGCGAGTCGCCCGACAAGGCGTCGACGTCGAGCCTCGGGCGCATTGCGCAGCGTCGCATCACGGATGCCTCCAACCACCCGAACCCGGTGGAGTCCCTCATCCGGCTCTCCGAGACGTATGCACCCGGCGACACCGACTTCGCATGGACTCGCCTCACGCTCTGGCGGGCCCAGCTCGCCGCGGTTCTCGACCAGCCGCCTTTCGAACCGGTTCTCTCTGTCGAGGTCCAGGGCGCGTCCGACTCCCCGTCGACGCTGCTGCTCGCTGCGTGGCTCGGGCATCAGCTCGAAGTGCCGGTGACCTATGGGCTCACCAAGCGTGCCAACGGGTCCAGCGGCATCCACAGCGTGAAGCTCGTGCGTGAGTCCGGCGTCATCGAGCTCGCTCGCGAGATCCCGAATGTGGCGACCCTCGTGCAGCCGAACCAGCCGACCCACGACCTCGCGCTGCCCCGTCGCAACCTCCGCGACTGCCTGGCCGAGGAGCTGCGCCGCCTCGACCCCGACGACCTGTATGGTGAAGTCATCTCGGTGGGTCTTGCTGAGTTGTTCGAATCGACCGATGTCGGCCTTCGCAGCCGTTCATAAGTAGTTATTAGGGCTGAAAACTATGACAACCGATCGCCGCGTACTGGTGCACCCAGACAAGGATTCTCTGGCCGGGGCGGTCGCCGCTCGCTTCATCACGAAGATCATCGACATACTCGATGAGAACGACGAAGCCCACGTGGTGCTGAGCGGCGGGAGCGTGAACACGGCCGTCCTGGCCGCGATCCGAAACTCCCCGGCCCAGAACAATGTGGACTGGAAGCGCATCAGCTTCTGGTGGGGCGACGAACGTTTCGTTGAGGCGGGAAGCGCCGACCGCAATGACGGGCAGGCTCGTGAGGCGTTGCTCGACCACGTCCCTGTCGACGAGGCGAAGGTCCACGCCTTCGCCTCGTCGGACGAGATCACCGACATCGACGAGGCTGCGGCGTCGTACGCTGCCGAACTCGAGGCCGCGGCTCCGGATGGCGCGCGGTACCCGCGCTTCGACATCATGTTCCTCGGGGTCGGCCCCGACGGGCACATCGCCTCGCTCTTCCCCGGGCTCCCCGGCATCACCGAGACCGAGAAGACCGTCATCCCGGTGCTGAACTCCCCCAAGCCGCCGCCTCTCCGGTTGAGCCTGACTCTTCCGGTCATCCAGTCGGCCGACCGGATCTGGCTGGTCATGGCGGGCTCCGACAAGGCGTCGCCTCTCGGTCTGGCGCTGGCCGGGGCATCCATTGAAGAGGTGCCGGCCGCAGGCGCCGAGGGCCGCAAGCGCACCGTCTTCTTCGTCGATCAGGATGCTGCGGCCGAGGTTCCCGAGAACCTCATCGCTCCCTCCTACTGAGCCGGCGCTCCTACGGAGCCACACTCCCGCTGGGCCACACTCCCACTGGCCACTGACACAACGAAGAAGGGCCGGAGATCATCTCTCCGGCCCTTCTTCATTCGTTATGCGTGGCGCGTGACGCTACTTCGTGCTGGGTGCCGCCGTGCCGCGGCGCGCACGCAGCTGGGCGAGAGCGTCTTCGAGGAGCTGGGCTGCCTCTTCTTCGGTACGACGCTCCTTCACGTAGGCGAGGTGCGTCTTGTAGGGCTCGAGCTTTGCCACCAAGGGTGGGTTCAGCTGGTCTCGGCCTGCCGGAAGGCCCGACTGGGGAGAGTCGATCGTCTCGGGGATCTCCTCGATCGGCAGGCTCGCCGCGAAGTAGCGCACGGTCTCGTTGCCGAGTGCGTCCCAGTAGGAGACCTTGATGCGATCGGCGTGGTAGCCCCGATCCTGTTCGCCCATGGGCCCTGCGCCGACGCGCGAACCCCTGATGGCGCTTCCGCCTGATGCCATGGAATGTCCCCTAGTTTCCGGAATCGAACTTGGTGATGAGACCCAGGACGATGATGCTCGCGACCCAGATCACACCGAGAATGACGGTGATGCGGTTGAGGTTTCGCTCTGCGACACCGGATGCACCGAGGTTCGAGGTGACACCACCACCGAACATGTCTGAGAGCCCACCACCGCGACCGCGGTGGAGCAGGATCAGAAGTGTCAGAAGCAGACTGGTTATGCCGAGCAGAACCTGCAAGACGACCTGGAGGATTTGCAACGGTTACCTTTCACACACGACGGGAGACGATCAGCCCCCCGCTAGACCAAGGCAAGTATACCTTGGTTCGACGAATTCGATCGCGGCGCCTGAAGGGCGCGCTGGAGGCTCAGACTCCGACGTGCTTCTTGTAGCGCACGATGGCACTGAACTCGTCGAGATCGAGGCTCGCGCCGCCGACCAGGGCGCCGTCGACATTGGGCTCACGCATGAAGCCGGCAATGTTGCCCGATTTGACCGAACCGCCGTAGAGGATGCGCGTTGCGGCGGCGGTGTCGGCGCTGAGGGTCTCGGTGAGCTCGGCCCGGAGGGCCGCACAGACCTGTTCGGCCTGGTCCGGTGTTGCCGCCTGGCCGGAGCCGATGGCCCAGACGGGCTCGTAGGCGACGACGATGTTCGCGTCGGACGCCACACCCGCAAGGGCTGCCTTCAGCTGGGCGACGGGAACGGCGCTCGGTCCGAACTTCTCGAGGTCCTCGGCGGTCTCGCCGACGCAGAGAACGGGAACGACCCCGTGCTTCAGGGCAGCGGCGACCTTGGCGCCGATCTCCTCGTCGGACTCGTTGTGCAGGGTACGGCGTTCGGAGTGACCGATGATGACGTAGCCGCATTCGAGCTTGGAGAGGAAGGCGCCCGAGATCTCACCGGTGTATGCACCGGAGTCGTGCGCCGAGACATCCTGCGCACCGTAGGCCAGTTCGAGCTTGTCGGCCGAGACGAGTGTCTGCACCGAACGCAGATCGGTGAACGGCGGGAAGATCGCGACCTCGACGTCGTCGAAGCTGTGCGATGCGTCCTTCAGGCTCCAAGCGAGCTTCTGCACAAACGCTATCGACTGCAGGTGGTCGAGGTTCATCTTCCAGTTGCCGGCGATGAGGGGGGTGCGGGTTGTCATGCTGTCCATCCAAGAACGTCGAGGCCGGGCAGGCGCTTGCCCTCGAGGAATTCGAGGCTCGCTCCCCCGCCCGTGGAGATGTGACCGAATTGGTCGTCGGTGAAACCGAGCGCGCGAACGGCCGCTGCGGAATCGCCACCGCCGACCACGCCGAGGCCGTCGACCTTTGTCAGTGCGGCGGCAATGGATCGGGTGCCCTCGGCGAACGGGGCGAGTTCGAAGACGCCCATCGGGCCGTTCCAGAAGACGGTGTGCGAGGACTCGATGATGTCGGCGAAGGCTGCAGCAGTCTCCGGACCGATGTCGAGGCCGAGCCCGCTTTCACCGAACGGGGTCTCCTCGATGGTCTGCGCGCTGGTGACGGTGTGCTCGGCATCTGCACCGAACTTCGACGCCACGACGACGTCGGTCGGAAGGACGATCTTCACCCCGAGCTCGGCCGCCTTGTCGAGATAGCCCTTCACGGTGTCGATCTGGTCCTTCTCGAGCAGGCTGGCGCCCACCTGGTAGCCCTGGGCCGCCAGGAACGTGAAGAGCATGCCCCCGCCGATCAGCAGCGAGTCGACCTTCGGCAGCAGGTGGCCGATGACCCCGAGCTTGTCGGAGACCTTCGAGCCACCGAGCACGACCGCATAGGGGCGGGTGGGCTTCTCGGTGAGCTTCTCGAGCACATCGAGCTCGGTCTCGATCAGGAGGCCCGCAGCGCTCGGCAGCAGTTCGGCGAGTTCGTAGACGCTCGCCTGCTTGCGGTGCACCACGCCGAAGCCGTCGGACACGAAGACATCGGCGAAGGCGGCGAGCTGGGAGGCGAAAGCACGACGCTCGGCGTCGTCCTTCGAGGTCTCTCCCGCATTGAATCGGAGGTTCTCGAGCAAGAGGAAGTGCCCGTCGCCGGAAAGGGCGGCAACGGCATCCTGAGCCGCCTGGCCGACGGTGTCGACGGCGAAGGCGACCGGCTCCTCGAGGAGCTCGGAGAGCCGTGCCGCGACAGGCGCCAGGCTGTACTTCGCTTCGGGCCTGCCCTCAGGGCGCCCGAGGTGGCTCACAATAACCACCTTGGCGCCCTGAGAGGCGAGTGCCCGGAGCGTGGGAAGTGACGCGCGGATACGCCCGTCGTCGGTGATGGTGCCGTCTTTCAACGGCACGTTCAGGTCGCAGCGGATGATGACTGTCTTGCCATCGAGCGACCCGAGGGACTCAAGCGTACGTATCGTCACTTCTCGGTATTCTCTACAGCTTGCCGGCGACGAACTCGGTGATGTCGACGAGACGGTTGGAGTAGCCCCACTCGTTGTCGTACCACGAAGCCACCTTGACCTGGTTGCCGATGACCTTGGTCAGGCCGGCATCGAAGATCGACGAGTGCGGGTCGCCGACGATGTCGCTGGAGACGATCTCGTCCTCGGTGTACTTCAGGATGCCCTTCAGCGGTCCCTCGGCGGCAGCCTTGTACGCGGCGTTGACCTCGGCCACAGTGACGGGCTTGGTCGCCTCGACCGTGAGGTCGGTGATCGAGCCGGTCGGAACCGGAACGCGGAGTGCGTAACCGTCGAGCTTGCCGACGAGCTCGGGGATGACGAGGCCGAGCGCCTTGGCGGCACCGGTCGAGGTCGGGATGATGTTGACAGCCGCTGCACGTGCACGGCGGAGGTCGCTGTGCGGGCCGTCCTGCAGGTTCTGGTCGGCGGTGTAGGCGTGCACGGTGGTCATCAGGCCACGCTCGATGCCGAAGTTCTCCATGAAGACCTTGGCGAGGGGCGCGAGGCAGTTCGTGGTGCAGGAGGCGTTCGAGATGATGTCGTGGATCGAGGGGTCGTACGTTCCCTCGTTGACGCCGAGCACCAGCGTGGCGACGTCGTCGCCGGTGGCGGGAGCCGAGACGATGACCTTCTTGGCGCCACCCTCGATGTGCTTGCGGGCATCCGACGACTTGGTGAACCGGCCGGTGGACTCGATGACGATGTCGACACCCAGCTCGCCCCACGGCAGGTTGGCGGGATCGCGCTCGGCGAGAACCAGGATCGGCTTGCCGTTCACGATGATGTTGTCACCGTCGAGCTCGACGGTCGCGTCGAGGCGGCCGTTGATGGAGTCGTATTTGAGGAGGTGGGCGAGAGCCTTGTTGTCGGTCAGGTCGTTCACGGCGACGATCTCGATGTCGCTGCCCTTGGCGAGGGCTGCTCGGAAGTAGTTACGGCCAATGCGGCCGAAGCCGTTGATGCCGATCTTTACGGACACGTAGTGCTCCTGTGAGTGTGGCCCCGCGGGGCTGGATGATGTTTTCGTACAGGTGTTACCGGTGGAGAAAGGGTGGCGGGCCCCCCGTGGAGGGCCCGCTCACAGCGTCGCTATGACAGTACCAGCAGGCCGTTCGTCTTCTCGGTTGCGGCTGCGTAGCGGGCGGCCACGTTCTCCCAGTTCACGATGTTCCAGAACGCCTTGATGTAGTCGGCGCGCACGTTCTTGTAGTCGATGTAGTAGGCGTGCTCCCAGACGTCGAGCATGAGCAGCGGCACGAGGCCGAAGGGCACGTTGCCCTGCTGGTCGAACAGCTGGAAGATGCTGAGCTTCTGGCCCAGCACGTCGTAGGCGAGAACCGACCAACCCGAACCCTGCACGCCGAGCGCGGTCGCGGTGAAGTGGGCCTTGAACTTCTCGAGGTCACCGAAGTCGGAACCGATGGCCTCGGCGAGTGCGCCGGTGGGCTCCGAGGTGTCGGGAGTCAGGTTCGTCCAGAAGATGGAGTGGTTGACGTGGCCGCCGAGGTTGAAAGCCAGGTCTTTCTCGAGCTTGTTGACGGCGCCGAGGTTGCCGGAGTCGCGGGCTTTGGCGAGGGCGGCGTTGGCCGTGTTCGCGCCGGCGACGTAGGTCGCGTGGTGCTTGTCGTGGTGCAGCTGCATGATGGTCGCACTGATGTGCGGCTCGAGTGCTGCGTAGTCGTAGGGAAGGTCTGGAAGGGTGTATTCAGCCATGTTTTTCTCCTTGTACTCGTTTGTAACAGTCTATTGAATGGTTCAGTCGTCGAGGTCGGGCGGCAGGTTCGCGTCCGTGCCGGGGATCCCCAGGTCGAGCGCCTTCTTGTCCGCCATCGCCAGCAGCCGCCTGATGCGCCCGGCGATGGCGTCTTTGGTCATGGGCGGTTCGGCGTGGTGTCCGAGCTCGTCGAGGCTGGCATCCCGGAAGTTCAATCGGAGTGCGCCCGCGTAGCGCAGGTGCTCCGGAACCTCGTCGCCGATGATCTCGAGCGCCCGCTCCACCCGGGAGCACGCCGCCACGGCAGCCTGGGCCGATCGACGGAGGTTCGCGTCGTCGAAGTTCACCAGCCGGTTCGCGGTCGCCCTGACTTCCCGTCGCTGGCGCATCTCCTCCCAGCGGGCCACCGACTGCTTCGCGCCCATGAGCGCGAGCATCGAGGCGATGGCCTCCCCGTCGCGGATGACCACGCGGTGGACCCCGCGCACCTCGCGGGCCTTGGCAGCCACATGCAGCCGCGCCGCGGCGCCGACCAGGGCCATCGCCGCCTCGTTGCCCGGGCAGATGACCTCGAGAGCCGCAGAGCGGCCGGGGTCGGTGAGGGAGCCCTGGGCGAGGAACGCACCCCGCCAGACGGCCCCGAGTTCGTCGACGGAGCCGGTGGTGAGGCGGTTCGGGAGCCCGCGGATGGGGCGGCGGCGGGCATCCAGAAGCCCCGTCTGGCGGGCGAGGGTCTCGCCCCCCTCGAGCACGCGCACGAGGTAGTAGCTGCCGCGCCGCACACCGGAGGCCGGAACGAGCTGCACCTCGCCGCGCACGCCGTAGAGCTCGGCCAGGTCTTTGCGGACCCGCTTGACGAGTTCCGGGGTGTCGAGTTCGGATTCGATGGCGATACGCCCCGAGATCAGGTGGAGGCCTCCAGCGAATCGCAGGATGGTCGCGAGTTCAGCGGCACGGGCCGACGTTCTGGTGACGACAACATCGGTCAGTTCGTTCTTGACATCGGCGGTGAGAGCCAATCTCTTCCATCTCCTTCGCCAGCGTCACCGTGACCCTCGTGGGGCGTGGTGTCGCTGCAGTTATTCGCGACCCAGGTCGCGATGCTTGACACTCACCACGACGCCGGGGTTGGTGCTGATCAGGTCTGCCAGCCTTCGGGCCACGGCGACTGAGCGGTGTTTGCCGCCCGTGCAGCCTATGGCAATTGTGGCGTGGCGTTTGTTCTCACGCTGGTACCCGGCGAGCACGGGAGCGAGGGCCCGGGCGTAGTTCTCGATGAAATCCAGTGCACCCTCCTGCTCGAGCACGTAGTCGCTCACCTCAGGATCGAGGCCGGTCCTGTCTTTGAGCTCCGGAATCCAGAACGGGTTCGGGATGAAGCGGCAGTCGGCCATGGCGTCGGCATCGGCCGGGGCGCCGTACTTGAAGCCGAAACTCATGATCGTGACCTGAACGCCGGCCGTGTCGACGGCAGAGAAGCGCTCCTGAACTGCATTGGCCAGCTGGTGCACGTTCAGATCCGACGTGTCGATGATGATGTCGCTCGACTCACGGATGGCGGTCATCCGGGCCCGCTCCGCCCCGATTCCGTCGAGCAGGGTGCCGTTGCCCTGCAGCGGGTGCGGGCGCCTCACCTGCTCGAATCGACGGACGAGGGTCGCATCCGTCGCCTCGAGGAAGACCACGCGCACGGTGACGCCACTCCGGAGGGCCTGGATGATGTCCTGCAGGTCGGTGAAGAAGTCGCGCCCGCGCACGTCAACTACGGCCGCGATCCGCGGGAGGGTCGACCCGGCATGCTCGGCGAGATCGACCATCGGCCGGAGCATCTGCGGGGGGAGGTTGTCGACGACGTACCAGCCGAGATCCTCGAGGGCATTCGCCACCGTCGACCGGCCTGCGCCCGACATCCCGGTCACAATGAGCACTTCCTGCTGGCCAGCAGTGTCGGGTGTCATGCGTTCAGCCTAGCGGGCCGGGGAGCAGGGCAGCCCGCGGCATCCCTCGCATCAGACCCGCAGCTGCCGGTGGATGGTCGTCGCCAGCTGTTCGCCGACACCCTTCACTTCGGCGATCTCCTCGGGCGTCGCCTGCCGGAGCTTCGAGACAGAGCCGAATTCCTTCAGGAGGGTCTTCACCCGCGCGGGACCCAGGCCGGGAATCTCGGAGAGCACACTCGTGATGTCGCGCTTCCGCCGTGCACGCTGGTGCGTGATGGCGAAACGGTGGGCCTCGTCGCGGATGCGCTGCAGCAGGAACAGCGCCTCGCTGCCACGCGGGAGGATCACCGGGAAGTCGTCGTCGGGAAGCCAGATCTCCTCGAGTCGCTTGGCGAGGCCGGCGAGGAAGATCCCCTGCACACCGGATTCCTTCAGCGCTCGGGCCGCCGCCTGCACCTGGGGCTGGCCACCGTCGACGATCAGAAGGTTGGGCGGGTAGGAGAACTTCTTGGTGGCGCTGTCGGACTCGCTCCGTTCGGAGCCCTCCTCGAGGTAGGCGAGGCGTCGGGTGATCACCTGGTAGATCGAGTCGGTGTCGTCGGTGGTCTCGGGAATGGAGAACCGGCGGTACTGGTCTTTGCGGGCGAGTCCGTCTTCGAAGACGACCATCGACGCGACCACGTTCGTGCCGCCGAGGTGCGACACGTCGAAGCACTCCATGCGCAAGGGGGCATCCGGCATCCCGAGCCCGTTCTGGATGTCGGTGAGAGCCTCTGTGCGCGCCACGAAGTCGGTGCTGCGGCGCATCTTGTAGAGCATCAGGGCGTTCTTCGCATTGAGGGTGGCCGTCTGCATGAGGGCGGCCTTCTCGCCGCGCTGGGCCGTCTTCAGAGCGACTTTGGATGTTCCGCGGCGCTCGGAGAGCCACTGCTCGAGTTCTGCGGCGTCGTCGGGGAGGTCGGGCACGATGATCTCGCGCGGTGGGACCTGGCCCTCGTAGGCGGTCTGCAGGATCGAGTCGACGAGTTCGCCGGTGGTCAGGTCGAGCTCCTTGTCGACCATCCATGCCCGCACGCCGCGGATGCGCCCGCCGCGCACGATGAACTGCTGCACCGCCGCCGCCAGCTCGTCGTGCTCGATGCCGAAGAGATCGGTGTCGACGCTGTCGGCGAGCACGACGGTGCTCTTCTCGAGCACAGCGTCGAGCGCGTGCAACTGGTCGCGGTACCGCGCCGCCTTCTCGTACTCCTGGCTCTCGGAGGCCTCGCGCATCCGCTTCGTCGTCTCGGTGACGAAGCGTTTGTCATGCCCGTTCATGAAAGCAATGAAGTCGCTGACGAGCTCGCGGTGCTCCTCGATTGTGACTTTGCCCGAACACGGCCCGCCGCAACGCCCGATCTGGCCGGGGAAGCACGGCCGGCCGCTCTGCATGGCTTTCTTGTAGCTCGAATCGGAGCAGGTTCTGATGGGGAAGGCCTTGATCATCAGGTCGATCGTGTCGTGAACGGCCCAGATCTTCGGGTACGGACCGAAATACTTGGCGCCCTTGATCTTCTGGTTGCGCGTGACCATCACCCGCGGAGCTTCGTCGCCGAGCGTGATCGCCATGAATGGGTAGCTCTTGTCGTCGCGGAACTTCACGTTGAAGGGCGGATCGAACTCCTTGATCCACGTGTACTCGAGTTGCAGGGCTTCGATGTCGGTGCCGACGACGGTCCACTCGACGCTCGACGCCGTCGTGACCATCCGCCGGGTGCGCTCATGCAGGCTCCGGAGCGGCCCGAAGTAGTTGCTCAGCCGGGCACGGAGGTTCTGCGCCTTGCCGACGTAGAGCACGCGCTGGTTCGCATCGCGGAAACGGTAGACGCCGGGCTGGGTCGGGATCTCCCCCGCCTTGGGCCGGTAGCTGACGGTGTCGGTCATGACGCCTTTCGCCGCGTGCCTTCCTCCGCATCCAGGATCTCTTTCAGGAAGAAACCGGTGAAGCTCTTCTTGACCCGCGCGAGCTGCTCCGGCGTGCCGGTGGCGAGCACCTTGCCACCGCCCGAGCCACCCTCGGGACCCAGATCGATGAGCCAGTCCGCACTCTTGATGACATCGAGATTGTGCTCGATCACGATGACGGTGTTGCCCTTGTCGACGAGCCCGTTCAGCACCAGCAGGAGCTTTCGCACGTCTTCGAAGTGCAAACCGGTGGTCGGCTCGTCGAGCACGTACACCGAGCGGCCGTTGGAGCGCTTCTGCAACTCGGTCGCGAGCTTGACGCGCTGTGCCTCGCCGCCCGAGAGGGTCGTGGCGCTCTGGCCGAGACGCACGTAACCGAGGCCGACCTCGACGAGCGTCTTGAGGAACCGGTGGATCGCGCCGATCGGCTCGAAGAACTCGGCCGCCTCCGCGATCGGCATCTCCAGGACCTCGGCGATGTTCTTGCCCTTGTAGTGCACGAGGAGGGTGTCGCGGTTGTAGCGCGCTCCCCCGCAGACCTCGCACGCCACGTAGACGTCGGGCAGGAAGTTCATCTCGATCTTGATCGTGCCGTCGCCGGAGCACGCCTCGCACCGGCCGCCCTTGACGTTGAAGCTGAACCGGCCGGGCTGGTAGCCGCGGGTCTTCGCCTCGATCGTCTCGGAGAAGAGCGTACGGATGCGGTCGAAGACCCCTGTGTAGGTCGCCGGGTTCGACCGTGGGGTGCGGCCGATCGGGTTCTGGTCGACGTGCACGACCTTGTCGAGGTTCTCGAGACCCGTGACCCGCTTGTGCTTGCCCGGGAGCTTCCGCGCACCGTTCAGCTTGTTGGCGAGCACCCGGTAGAGGATGTCGTTGACCAGCGACGACTTGCCGGAGCCGCTCACACCGGTGACGGCGATGAAAGTACCGAGAGGGAAGCTGACCGTCACGTTCTTGAGGTTGTTCGCTTCGGCACCGACGACGACGATCTCGCGGCTCGGGTCGAGTGGGCGTCGCCGGTCGGGGATGTCGATCGACTTGCGGCCGGAGAGATAGTCGCCCGTGAGGCTCTCGGTGTTCGCGAGCAGGCCCTCATAGGAGCCCGAGTGCACGACCCTGCCGCCGTTGACGCCCGCACCGGGGCCGATGTCGACCACCCAGTCCGCGGTGCGGATCGTGTCTTCGTCGTGCTCGACGACGATCAGCGTGTTGCCGAGGTTCTTCAGCTTGACGAGGGTCTCGATGAGACGACGGTTGTCGCGCTGGTGCAGGCCGATGCTCGGTTCGTCGAGCACGTAGAGCACTCCCGTGAGACCCGATCCGATCTGCGTCGCGAGACGGATGCGCTGGGCCTCGCCACCGCTCAGGGAGGCGGCGGCTCGGGCGAGATTCAGGTAGTTCAGCCCGACCTGGATGAGGAAGTCGAGCCGGAGCCGGATCTCGCGGAGCACCTGCGCGGCGATGTGCGCCTCACGGTCGGTGAGGGTCAGTTCGTCCATGAAGGACTGCGCGTCGGAGAGGCTGATGTCGGTGACGTCGGCGATGCTGTGCCCGTTTACGAGAACAGCGAGCACCTCGGGCTTCAGTCGCTTGCCGTTGCAGACCGGGCAGGCCACCTCGCGGAGGTACTCCGACCAGCGGGCCCGCTGGTTGTCGGTCTCGGCCTGCAGGTACTGGCGTTCGATGTAGGGCACCACGCCCTCGAAGCCGGAGGTGTAGCTCATCTCGCGGCCGAAGCGGTTCTTCCACTTCACCCGCACCTCGAAGTTGTCTCCGCGGAGCACGGCCTCCTGCACCGTCTTGCTCAGCTCGTTCCAAGGAGTGCTGAGTTCGAAGTCCAGGTCGCGCGCGAGGCCCTGAAGCAGCTTGTCGTAGTAGTTGTAAAGGCCCTTGCCCTGCGTCGACCACGGGACGAGCACACCCTCGTTGATGCTGAGCTCCGGATCGCCGAGCAGGAGGTCTGCGTCGACAGACATGCGCGTGCCGAGGCCCGAGCACTCGGGGCAGGCGCCGAAGGGAGCGTTGAACGAGAAGGTGCGCGGCTCGATCTCGGTGAGCTGGATCGGGTGCTGGTTCGGGCAGCTCAGCTTCTCGCTGAACGTCTGCCAGGCATCCGGGCCGTCGGCGTCGACGTAGTTGACCTGCACGATGCCGTCGGTGAGCCGCAGGGCGGTCTCGAGCGAATCGGTCAGCCGGCCGAGGATGTCGGGGCCGGCCACCAGGCGGTCGACGACCACCGAGATGTCGTGCTTGAACTGCTTCTTGAGCTTCGGTGGCTCGGTGAGCTGGATGGTGTCACCGTCGACCACGGCGCGAGAGTACCCACCGGCTGCCAGCTCCTTGAAGAGGTCGACGAACTCACCCTTCTTCTGCGAGACGACCGGGCTGACGATCTGGTACCGGATGCCCGCCTCGAGCTCCATCAGCTGGTCGGCGATCTGCTGCACCGTCTGGGCGGAGATGACCTCGCCGCAGACGGGGCAGTGGGCGATGCCGATGCGAGCCCAGAGGAGCCGCATGTAATCGTAGATCTCGGTGATGGTGCCGACCGTCGACCGTGGGTTGCGGTTCGTCGACTTCTGGTCGATGCTCACCGCGGGGCTGAGCCCCTCGATGAAGTCCACGTCGGGGCGGTCGACCTGCCCGAGGAACTGGCGCGCGTATGCGGAGAGGCTCTCGACGTAGCGTCGCTGGCCCTCGGCGAAGATCGTGTCGAAGGCGAGACTCGACTTTCCGGAGCCGGAGAGGCCCGTGAAGACGACGAGTGAATCGCGTGGGATGTCGAGATCGACGTCTCGAAGATTGTGCACGCGGGCACCGCGTACACTCAGTTTTCCGGCGGAATCCACCTTGGTAATTGACACCCTAGAAGTCTATGGTCTGCCACTGACACTCCCTCCCGCGGGGTGCGCAGGCCTCCCGTTCTACGCTGAGAGCGGAGCCGGTTGCGGCGCCCGGCGCGCGCCCCCGCGCCCCGCTCCCCCGCCCCACGCTCCCCCGCCGCACGCTCCCCCGCCCCACGCTCCCCCGCCCCACGCTTCGCGCTCTCCCTGTGGTTCCGCGCATGTTTGTCGCTTCCGCGCCTGCGCGCGCACCCGCGGAAGCGCCAAACTGCAGCGGAACCGATCTGATCGCGGGGGCGCACCGCAGGGGAGGCTCGTGACCGTGCCCCGCGATCAGGTCGACACCGTCACCGCCCGCGAACGCCAACCGTGCACTCACGGCGCCCGCGAACACCAACCGTGCACGGCTCGCGCCCGCTGTCCGGTGCAGCACACCTGCGGCCGTCGCTCTAGCCGCGTTGGGTGCGCTCACGGATGAACTCAGCCGCCGTCAGTGTGTGCGAGCGCCCGGGCACCATCTCCGGGCGGATACCCGTGAGCCACGATCCCGGATCCGCACTCAGAGCACCCGCCAGCGCGACGATGGTCGAGAGGCTCGGATTCGTCTGGCCTCGCTCGATCTTGCCGACGTTCGTGACGTGCATCTCTGCCAGCTCGGCGACGTGCTCCTGACTCACCCCGAGGTGGAGGCGGGACGATCGCACGCGATCGCCGAAGATGCGGGCGGCTTCAGAATGCAGTTCTGGCATACCTCATGAGTACTCACCTGAGTGATTCGCTACCAGAGCGCAGAGGCCAGATGCTTTGAAACCTTGCTCATGTTGTGCTGTGAATCTGGAGTGGACGCAGATTTCATGAGTATAGCTCAGATATGGCCTGCCTTCTCCATCTGGCGGAGTTCGCGTTTCAGATCACCGAGTTCGTCGCGGAGCCGCGCAGCCAGCTCGAACTTCAGCTCGGCCGCCGCTGTCATCATCTGGTCGTTGAGATCGGCGATCAGACCTTCGAGCTCGTTTGCTCCAGCGGCCGCGATGCCCTCGCGACGGAGGTTCGGTGTCGGGCTCTTCTTCCTGCCGCCGCGACCGGCGAGGAGTTCGGCCGTGTCGGCACCCTCCCGCGCGAGCATCTCGGTGATGTCGTTGATCTTCTTGCGGAGCGGCTGAGGGTCTACACCGCGCTCGAGGTTGTAGGCCACCTGCTTCTCGCGTCGCCGCGTGGTCTCCTCGATCGCGCGGGCCATCGAATCCGTCATGACGTCCGCGTACATGTGCACCTGGCCCGACACGTTCCGCGCCGCTCGGCCGATGGTCTGGATGAGAGACGTCGACGACCTGAGGAACCCCTCCTTGTCGGCATCCAGAATCGCCACCAGTGACACTTCGGGAAGGTCAAGACCCTCCCGAAGCAGGTTGATACCGACCAGCACGTCGTAGACGCCGGCGCGCAGCTCGGTGAGCAGTTCGACACGGCGGAGCGTGTCGACATCCGAATGCAGGTAACGCACACGCACTCCGTGCTCCCCCATGAAATCGGTGAGCTCCTCGGCCATCTTCTTCGTCAGGGTGGTGACGAGGATGCGCTCGTCTTTCGCCACGCGGATGCGGATCTCCTCGAGCAGGTCGTCGATCTGCCCCTTGGAGGGCTTCACGATGATCTCGGGGTCGATCAGGCCGGTCGGCCGGATGATCTGCTCGACCACCCCGTCGGCGATGCCCATCTCGTATTTGCCGGGCGTCGCCGAGAGGTAGACCTTCTGGCCGACCCTGTCGTTGAACTCGTTCCAGCGGAGCGGCCGGTTGTCGAGGGCGCTCGGGAGCCGGAAGCCGTGCTCGACCAGCGTGCGCTTCCGAGAGGAGTCGCCCTCGTACATCGCCCCGATCTGCGGAACCGTGACGTGTGACTCATCGATGACCACGAGGAAGTCGTCGGGAAAGTAGTCGAGCAGGCAGTGCGGCGCCTCGCCGGGGTTCCGGCCGTCGATGTGGCGGGAGTAGTTCTCGATGCCCGAGGTGAAACCGATCTGCTGCATCATCTCGAGGTCGAAGGTGGTGCGCATCCGGAGCCGCTGGGCCTCGAGCAGCTTGCCCTCGCGTTCGAGCTGCTTCAGCCTGTCGGCCAGCTCCTCCTGGATGGTGCCGATGGCGCGGTGCATCACATCGGTGTCGGCGACGTAGTGCGATCCCGGGAACACCGAGACCGAGTCCATCTTCCGGACGACGTCGCCGGTGAGCGGGTGCAGTTGGTAGAGCGCCTCGATCTCGTCACCGAACATCTCGACACGGATCGCGAGCTCTTCATACATCGGGATGATCTCGATGGTGTCGCCCCGGACCCGGAAGTTGCCCCGGGAGAAGTCGATGTCGTTCCGCTGGTACTGCATGGAGATGAATTTGCGGATCAGCCAGTCCCGGTCGAGCTTCATGCCGACCTGCAGTGCCATCATGGCGTTCATGTACTGCTCGGGCTGGCCGAGGCCGTAGATGCAGGAGACGGTGGAAACCACGATGACGTCGCGTCGGCTGAGAAGCGAATTGGTCGTCGAGTGCCGCAGCCGCTCGACCTCCGAGTTGATCGAGCTGTCCTTCTCGATGAAGGTGTCGGTCTGCGGAACGTAGGCCTCCGGCTGGTAGTAGTCGTAGTACGACACGAAGTACTCGACAGCGTTGTTCGGCATCAGCTCACGGAACTCGTTCGCCAGCTGCGCCGCCAGGGTCTTGTTGTGGGCCAGCACGAGCGTCGGCCGCTGCACCGCCTCGATGAGCCAGGCCGTCGTTGCCGACTTGCCGGTACCGGTCGCGCCGAGAAGCACCACATCTGTCTCGCCGGCATTGATACGGGCCGTCAGTTCGGCAATCGCGGTCGGCTGGTCGCCGCTCGGCGTGTAGTCGCTGATGACTTCGAAGGGGCGGACAGAGCGAGTGGGTTCCATGGTCCAAGTTTACGAAGGGCCACTGACACCGGCTCCCCTCCGGCCCCGATCGCCCGTCGATTACGCTGTGCGGGAAAGCCATAGGGTATAGCCATGCGAATTGGAATTCTGACCAGTGGTGGAGACTGCCCGGGCCTGAACGCGGTCATCCGCGGCATCGTGCTGAAAGGCACCGAGATCAACGACCAGGAGTTCGTCGGCTTCCGCGGCGGCTGGCGCGGTGTCGTCAAGTCCGACCTGATCGAGCTCGGCCGTGCGAACGTGCGCGGCATCGCCAAAGAGGGCGGCACCATCCTCGGCACGTCCCGCACGAACCCCTTCGAGGGAGACGGTGGCCCCGAGCGCATCCAGGCGAACATGGAGCGTGAGGGCATCGACGCCATCATCGCCATCGGCGGCGAAGGCACGCTCGCAGCAGCCAAGCGGCTCACGGATGCCGGACTCAGGATCGTCGGAGTGCCGAAGACCATCGACAACGACCTCGATGCCACCGACTACACCTTCGGCTTCGACACCGCCGTGCAGATCGCGACCGACGCGATGGACCGGCTCCGCACCACCGGGGACTCGCACAGCCGCTGCATGGTCGCAGAGGTCATGGGCCGACACGTCGGATGGATTGCACTGCACTCCGGCATGGCGGCCGGCGCCCACGCCATCCTCATCCCCGAGCAGAAGACCACCATGGAGGAGGTGCGCGGCTGGGTCGAGAGCGCCAATGCCCGCGGGCGTTCTCCGCTCGTCGTCGTTGCCGAAGGGTTCATCCCCGGCACGACGGATGACCCCCACTCCGAGCGCGGACTCGATGCATTCGGCCGCCCCCGCCTCGGCGGGATCGGGGAACGCCTCGCCCCGATGATCGAGGAGATGACGGGCATCGAGACCCGTGCAACCACTCTCGGGCACATCCAGCGCGGTGGAGTACCGAGCGCTTTCGACCGCGTTCTCGCGACCCGGCTCGGCATGGCCGCCAGCGATTCGGTGCAGGCCGGCAACTGGGGCCAGATGGTCGCTCTCCGCGGCACCGAGATCGTCAACGTGGGCTTCGAGGAGGCCCTCGGCAAACTGAAGACGGTTCCGCAGTCGCGCTACGACGAGGCCGCCCAGCTGTTCGGTTAGGCGCCGGCTCCGGATGCCGTCGCGCTGCGCGCGCCGATCCCGGGCAACGCCCTGACGGTCTGCCAGACGGCATCCGCCTGAGCGATCGTCTCGTCGAGGGTGCCGTTGGTGTCGATGACGGCATCGGCGATCGCCAGGCGCTCGGCTTCCGTGGCCTGTGAGCCTACCCGCGACCGGGCATCCACCTCGGACATCCCTCGAAGCTCGACGAGCCGCTTCACGCGCGTCTCCTCTTTGGCGCTCACCACGACGACGAAGTCGAAATCGTAGGGTCGCTTGCTCGCCTCGAGGAGGAGCGGTACGTCGTAGACGACGATGGCCCCCGGATCGGCTTCCCCGGCAGCGGTGATGCGCTCGAGGCCAAGGCGATGCACAGCCGGATGCGTGATGGCGTTCAGCTTCTGCAGCTGCTCGGGCTGGCCGAATACGCGCTTGCCGAGAGCCGGACGATCGAGGCAACCGTCGGGCCCAATGAGGTCGGCTCCGAACGTGTCACTGATCTTCTGCAGAGCATCCGTTCCCGGTTCGACGACCTCGCGGGCGAGCTTGTCCGCATCGACGATGACGGCCCCGAGCTCGGCGAGGCGGGCGGAGACGGTGGACTTTCCGGAGGCGATGCCGCCGGTGAGGGCTACGAGATGCACGTCTTCATATTAGCGAAGGCGTCGGCGGCCATCAGGGGCGTTGCGTCTGCCGGGAATGGCGAGAGGCCGCCCTCCCGAAGGAGAACGGCCTCTCGTGGTGAAACGGTGTGACTAGTTGTTGGAGCTGAGCTTCTCGCGAAGCGCCGCGAGGGTCTCGTCGTCGGCGAGGGTGCCGGCTCCGGTCGACTCGCTCGAGAACGACGAACCAGCGGAAGCGCCGCCGCTGACCTCATTGAGCGGGGTCTCCTCGTTGGAGGTCGCAACCTGCTTCTTATGGGCTTCCCAGCGAGCCTGGGCTGCAGCGTAGTCCTGCTCCCACTTCTCGCGCTGGGTCTCGAAGCCTTCGCGCCACTCGTTGGTCTCCGGGTCGAAGCCCTCGGGGTACTTGTAGTTCCCCTGGTCGTCGTACTCGGTGAGCATTCCGTACAGTGCCGGGTCGAACTCGGTGCCCTCGGGGTCGACACCCTCGTTGGCCTGCTTGAGGCTCAGCGAGATGCGGCGACGCTCAAGGTCGATGTCGATGACCTTGACGAACACGTCGTCGCCGACCGAGACAACCTGCTCGGCGAGTTCGACGTGCTTGCCCGACAGCTCGGAGATGTGCACGAGGCCCTCGATGCCCTCTGCGACGCGAACGAACGCGCCGAAGGGGACGAGCTTCGTGACCTTGCCCGGTGCAACCTGGCCGATGGCGTGGGTGCGGGCGAAGACCTGCCACGGGTCTTCCTGCGTCGCTTTGAGCGACAGGGAGACGCGCTCGCGCTCGAGGTCGACCTCGAGGATCTCGACGGTGACCTCCTGGCCCACCTCGACGACCTCGGAGGCGTGCTCGATGTGCTTCCAGCTGAGCTCGGAGACGTGAACCAGACCGTCGACGCCGCCCAGGTCGACGAACGCACCGAAGTTGACGATCGACGAGACGACGCCCTTGCGGACCTGTCCCTTCTGGAGGTTGTTCAGGAACGTGGTGCGGCTCTCCGACTGCGTCTGCTCGAGCAGCGCGCGGCGCGACAGGACGACGTTGTTGCGGTTCTTGTCGAGCTCGAGGATCTTCGCTTCGATCTCCTGGCCGAGGTACGGCGTGAGGTCACGAACGCGGCGGAGCTCGATGAGCGAGGCCGGCAGGAAGCCACGGAGACCGATGTCGACGATGAGGCCACCCTTGACGACCTCGATGACCGAACCGGTGACAACACCGTCGGCATCCTTGATCTTCTCGACGTCGCCCCACGCACGCTCGTACTGCGCACGCTTCTTCGACAGGATGAGGCGGCCTTCTTTGTCTTCTTTCTGAAGAACAAGGGCCTCGACCAGGTCGCCGACCTGGACGACCTCTGTCGGGTCGACGTCGTGCTTGATGGAAAGTTCGCGAGAGGGAATGACGCCCTCTGTCTTGTAACCGACGTCGAGGAGAACCTCGTCGCGGTCAATCTTTACAACGGTGCCTTCGATGAGGTCTCCGTCGTTGAAGAACTTCAGTGTCTTCTCGACCGCGGCAAGAAAGTCTTCAGCAGACCCGATGTCGTTGACGGCGACCTGCTTGGGTGCCCTGTCGGTCGTTACGATTGTCATGTAGTAGTTGCTCCAGTATGGACATATATCGGGCCGGGCAGCAGGAAACTGCCTCGTGTTCGAGGTAGTGTTTCGCCGCACGGCAGATGAGTGATCGACGCAAATTGCGCCATGTAATCTTAGCCCCGCGAAAGAGGTGCGAGCAACCTGCCCCGCACCGCCGGTTCAGCCGGTTCAGCCGGTTCAGCGCTCCATCGAGGACGCGAGTGTGTCGAGCCGCACGCCGCCGAGGTCAAGGGCGCGGCGGTGGAACTCCCGGATGTCGAACGCGGATCCCTGTCGGGCACGGTAGTCGTCACGCAGCTGCTCCCAGATGCGCTGCCCCACCTTGTAGGAGGGTGCCTGCCCCGGCCAGCCGAGGTAGCGGTTGACCTCGAAGCGGATGAATCCGTCGTTCATGTTGACGTTCTCGCGCATGAACTGGAGGGCGTACTCCGCGTCCCACACTCCGGTGCCGTCGAGGCGGGGCTTGCCGAGGTGCACGCCGATGTCGAGCACAACACGGGCCGCGCGCATCCGCTGGCCGTCGAGCATTCCGAGCCGGTCGGCGGGCCGGTCGAGGTAGCCGAGCTCCTGCATGAGCCGCTCGGCGTAGAGGGCCCAGCCCTCTGCGTGGCCGGACGTACCGGCGAGCTGGCGCCGCCAGGTGTTCAGCTTCGACCGGTTGTAGACGGCCTGGCCGATCTGCAGGTGGTGGCCGGGAACTCCCTCGTGGTAGACCGTGGTCAGCTCCCGCCAGGTGTCGAACTCGGTGACGCCCTCGGGTACCGACCACCACATGCGGCCCGGGCGCGAGAAGTCGTCGGTCGGACCGGTGTAGTAGATGCCTCCCTCGTTGGTGGGCGCGATCATGCACTCGATCGTGGCGATCTCGGCGGGGATGTCGAACTGGCTGCCTGACAGGTCGGCGATCGCCCTGTTGCTCGTCTCCTGCATCCACTGCTGGAGGGCGACCGTGCCGAAGAGCTTGTGCGAGGGGTCTGCATCGAGGTGGGCGATCGCCTCGTGCACCGATGCGCCCGGAAGGATCTCGTTCGCGATCGACTCCTGCTCGCTGACCATGCGGGCGAGTTCCGCGACGCCCCATTCGTAGGTCTCGTCGAGGTCGACGCTTGCGCCGAGGAACTTGCGCGATTCGAGGGCATAGATCTCGCGGCCCACCGCGTCGGTTGTGGATGCCGCTGGCACGAGTTCTCCGCTCAGGAAGTCTGCCAACCGCTCGTAGGCCGCGGAGGCGACGCCTGCCCCGTGCCGGAGCTGCCTGGCGAGTGAGTCGGGAAGAGCATCCGGAGCCTCGGGTCGCCCGAGCTCGGGAGCAGCGAGATCCGGGTTCGAGGCGGACCGGGCGAGGTCTGCGAAGAACCCGCTCTCGCCCACGTTCTTGGTGACCTGCAGCAGCACCTCGCGCACCTGGCGGCGGGCCGGCACGACGCCTTCGCGGATGCCCTGCCGCAGGGTCTCGATGTAGCCGTCGATCGCGGCACCCACCCCCGACATGCGGTGGCTGACGATCTCCCAGTCGTCGACGGTCTCTGTGGGCATGAGGTCGTAGACCTCACGGATCTGCTGCGACGGCGACTCGATCACGTTGAGGTCGCGGAGGTGGAGCTTGGCCTCAGAGCTCTCGAGGGTGAGGCGCAGTTCGCTGCCGAGGTCGGAGAGGGTGACCTCGTCGACCTCGTCAGCCGGCCGCGCGGCTTCGAGTTCGGCCAGCGTGCGCCGCACCTCAGCGACGTAGCGCTCGTGTCCCTCCGGGGAGTAGTCGCCGTAACGGTCGTTGACGTCGTTCCGGCCGATGTAGGTGCCGATGGCCGGTTCGAGCTGCACCAGGGTGTCGACCCAGCGCTCGGCGATGGCATCGACGGCGGTGGGGGTACGGGGTTCGGATGTCGCGGCAGGGGTGCCGGTCGGAGTTCTATCGGTCATCCATTCAGACTATGCCTCGCATCCGAGGGCGCCCGCAGGATGGTCACATCTGTGGAGAAGTCGCTGATGGACCTATCTGTGGAGGAGTGGAATCCCCTTCAGTGGGGGTGCGAGGCGGGCTTCGGGTGCCCGGGGATCGAGTCTCCGCTGAGGTTCAGCTCTGCAGGGTCGACTTCGACATCCCCGTCGTCGTCGGGGCCGCCGGTGCCCGGCAACACGTTGATGTCGGCGAGATCGGTGTCATCGTCGACCGCGTCGCTGTCGGCAATGGGTTCGTTCTGCAGTGCCTCGGTGTCGTTCTCGCTCTGCGCGGTGCCCACCCGGTCGAGGGCGGCCTGGTCGCGCTCGGAGATCCCGTGGCTGGAGTGGTGCTTCGCGGCATCCTCCTCGGCATGGCGGGTACGGTGGTCTTCGCTCTCGAATGTCATACCTTGACGCTACGCAGGCGAGCGAACGATGCACAACCCGTTGAGATTGCACGCTCGGCGGGTTGTACTGCTCGTATGGCTGACCAGCAGGATTCCGATGACAGAGCGACGCTCACAGAGTTCTTTCTGCGGTGAACATGACCGCGTCCCAGCTCGAGGAGTGGCTCTAACCGGTGATTCGAACGCCCGCTGGAGGTACTCTCCGATGAACGGGGACGCGACCTGCTGAAGTGATCAGGGGTTCTTCACGACGGCTCCTTCCGGGTTGACTTATTCGAACATATGTTCGAATATTGGGAGATGCCAGACCCTGCCGTCCTCCTCGCCGAAGCCGCCCCCGCGGCGCCTTCGGTGCGCGAGCTGCAGGAGCGGATCCGCCAGATGCAGGTCACGAAACTCGAGACCCGCAGCCTGCAGACCTCACCGGCGCTGGCGCCGTTGCTGCCCGGTGGGGCGCTGAAGGCCGGCGCGGCGTACTCGGTCGAGGGCTCGCACTCCCTGGTGATGGCAATGATGGCGGGGCCGTCGGCTGCCGGGGCGTGGTGCGGCGTCATCGGGTTGCCCGACTTCGGTGCAGAGGCGGCCAGTCGCTCCGGAATCGACCTCGACCGGCTCGTCTTCGTCCCGCACCCCGGTGAGCAGTGGCTGGCCGTGGTGTCAGCCGTCATCGACGTGGTCACCGTGGTCGTCACCATCGCTCCCCCGAGGCTCGGCGATGCGCTGGCGGCGCGGCTCGCGGCGCGAATCCGGCAGCGTGAGGCCACGATGATCGTGCTGGGCGGCTGGCCGCAGAGCGAAGCCACGCTTCGCGTCACCGAGAGCAGCTGGGAGGGCATCGGCCAGGGCTTCGGGCACCTTGCGAGCCGCCGGGTGACGGTGAGCGCCGTCGGCCGGGGCTTCATGGGCCAGAAGCGCAGCGCCCGGCTGTGGCTGCCGGATGCCTCGGAGCAGGTTCGGGGTGCAGACACGGTGCGGGGCGTTGACACAGCGCGGGGCGTTGAGGCGGTGCTAAGTGCGGATGCTGGTCGGAGTGCGGATGCCGCTCGGGGTGCCTGGCCGGCCTTCCCCGCGGTGCGGGAGTTGGCGAGTTGACCATGACGACTGCTGTGCGCACCATCGTGGTGTGGTGCCCGGACTGGCCGGTGCGGGCCGTCGCCCAGTCCGAAGAGCTGTCGCTCGATGAGCCGATCGCGCTGATCGACCACGGCCTCGTGTTCGCGTGTTCCCCGCGTGCCAGGGCCGACGGCGTACGGCGGGGGCAGCGCGTGCGGGAGGCACAGGCAGCCTGCGTCGACCTGATGACCTTCGACTACGACCCTGCGCTTGATCACCGGAGTTTCGAGGTGGTGGTGGCAGCCATAGAGGAGCTTATGCCGGGGGTGCAGGTGCTCCGTCCGGGTATGTGTGCGCTCGTTGCCAAGGGCCCGAGCCGGTACTACGGCAGCGAGCGGGGAGCTGCCGGGGTGCTGCTCACCACTCTGGTCGGATTGGGCGCTGAGAATGCCCGTATCGCCATCGCCGACGGCAGGTTCGCCGCCGAGCAGCTTGCCCGGATGCCCGGTGAGCAGGGCATCCGCATCGTGGAACCCGGAGGTTCGCCGGAGTTCCTTGCCGAACATCCGATCGACGCCATCGGCGACCCCCAGCTGGCAATTCTGCTGCGACGCCTGGGGCTCTCGACGCTCGGCGCCTTTGCCGCGCTCGACTTTCGCGATGTGCGGGCGCGGTTCGGTGAGGCGGGTGTGCACGCGCACACCATGGCGAGCGGCCGGGATGCCCGGCGGGTCGTTCCCCGGCTCCCCCCACAGCTGCGGGACATCGAGGTCGTCTTCGAGCCTCCCCTCGACCGGGTCGACCAGATCACCTTCGCCGTGCGAACCGCTGCAGAGCGGTTCGTCGACGAACTCACCCGTGCGCTGCTGGTCTGCACGAGCATCCGGGTCGAACTCCACACCGACAACGGGGTGGTGCATGATCGCGGGTGGGGTCATCCCCGGTGGTTCAGCGCCAACGATGTGCTCGACCGTATCCGCTGGCAGGTGCAGGGGCGAACAGGTGCAGGCGCCGGCGCGCTGACCTCGGCGATCATGAAGGTGCGAGTGCTGCCGGAGAGCCTCGACTCGATCGGCAACTACGAGACGGGGCTCTGGGGCAGTGCGCCCGACGACCGTGTGCACCACGGGCTTTCGAGGGTGCAGAGCCTGCTGGGGCACGGTGCTGTGACGACGGCGGTCATTGCCGGGGGGCGCGGTGTCTCCGAGCGGCAGGTCATGATCCCGTGGGGTGACCCGCGGGCGACTGGCAGTGGTGACGGTGCGAAGCCCTGGCCGGGGAGCGTACCCCTGCCCGCGCCGTCGACGGTGTTCGAGAAGCCACGGGGCGTGACCGTGCTGACCCGCGAAGGCGGCCCCATCGAGGTGAGCGAGCGGGGCGCGTTGAGCGGTATTCCTGCGCTGTTCCAACTGACTGATACCGAAGGGCGATCTGCATCGGCATCGCCGTCGCGACAGCCATCGCAGCCGCAGCCCCTGGCCGCCTGGACGGGGCCGTGGCCGGTGCACGAGCGGTGGTGGGACCAGGCGGTGGCCCGGTCGTTCCACCGTTTCCAAGTCGTCGACGCCGAAGGAACCGCATGGCTCCTGGCCTTGCACGACCACGGCTGGTGGGCGGAGGCTCGTTATGACTGAGTCTCTGGCGCCGTCGGGCGGTGAGTGCTGATGGGGTTCAATAATCCGCCGATTCCCTGGTCCGAGCTCGAGCGGCGTCTCTCCGATGTGCGCCGACCCGGGGCCGACGAGAGCAAAGACGGTGGCGACGGACCGGCGTTCTCGCGGAAGCGTATGCCGTACGTTCCGCCGACCCTCCCGCCGAAGCCAGAACTCGAGTTCGACGATGGGCCCCTGGTCGGCTACGCCGAACTGCATGCCCACTCCAACTTCAGTTTTCTCGACGGAGCCTCCTCTCCCGAGGAACTCCTCGAAGAAGCTGCGCGGCTCCGGATGCACGGGCTCGCCCTCACCGACCACGACGGTTTCTACGGGGTCGTGCACCTGGCCGAGGCTGCGGAGGCCTACCCGGGCGTCTCGACGGTCTTCGGCGCGGAACTCTCCCTCGGGCTGAGCAAGCCGCAGAACGGGATGGCCGACCCCGAGGGAACCCACCTCGTGGTGCTCGCCCGCAAGCAGGAGGGATACCACAGGCTCTCCGGTGCGATCACGACAGGCCAGCTCGCCGTCGGTGCCGAGAAGGGGCGACCGCGCTACGACCTCGAGCAGTTGGCCGACCAGTCCCGCGGCGGGAGCGGGGCCGACGGGAGCGAGGCGGCGGGCTGGGGTTCCGGGTCCGGTTCCACGGTCAGTGGCGGCTCCGGGTTCGGCGGGGGTTCTGCCTTCGGCGACGGTTCCGGCGACTCCGCGTGGCTGGTGTTGACGGGTTGCCGCAAGGGAGCGGTACGGCAGGCGCTCGCCTCCGACGGACTACCCGGGGCTTCCCGTGAGCTCGACCGTCTCGTCGCCCTGTTCGGGCGGCAGAACGTGCTGGTCGAACTCTTCGACCACGGCAATCCACTCGACAGCGACGCGAACGACGCCCTCGCCGAGTTGGCCGCGAAGCACCGTGTCGACACGGTCGCAACCGGCAATGTGCACTACGCCACGCCCAAACAGTTCCCGCTCGGGCAGGCGCTGGCCGCCGTCAGGGCACGCCGCAGCCTCGACGACCTCGAGGGGTGGCTGCCGGCATCCGCGGGCTCGCATCTGCGCTCGGGTGCCGAGATGGCTGCGCGTTTCGCGAGATACCCGGGTGCCGTCGAACGCACGGTCGAGATCGCCGACGATCTGTCGTTCCAGTTGCGCACGGCCAAGCCGAAGCTGCCCCGGCAGGAGGTGCCAGAGGGGCACACCCCCATGTCGTACCTCCGCCAACTGGTCGACGAGGCGATGCCCACGCACTACCCCCATGCGACCGACGACGATCTGAAGCGCATCCAGAGCGAACTCGCGGTGATCGAGCAGAAGGACTTTCCGGGGTACTTCCTGATCGTGCGCGACATCGTGCACGAGGCCCGGCGGCTGGGCATCCTCTGCCAGGGTCGGGGCTCGGCCGCGAACTCGGCGGTGTGTTTCATCCTCGACATCACAGCGGTCGACTCGATCTTCTACAAGTTGCCGTTCGAACGGTTCCTGTCGAGCATGCGTGATGAAGAACCCGACATCGATGTGGATTTCGACTCCGATCGTCGGGAGGAGGTCATCCAGTACGTGTATCGCAAGTACGGTCGCCGGAACGCTGCCCAGGTCGCGAACGTGATCACCTATCGGCCGAAGTTCGCGGTGCGCGACATGGCGAAGGCACTCGGACACAGCCCCGGTCAGCAGGATGCCTGGTCGAAGCAGATCGAGCGCTGGGGGTCGAAGGTGGCGAGCGAAGACCATGACATTCCGGCCGATGTGATCGACCTGGCTGAGCAGGTGCTGAAGTTCCCGCGGCACATGGGCATCCATTCGGGAGGAATGGTGCTCACCGACCGGCCCGTCGGTGAGGTCTGCCCGATCGAGAACGGCCGGATGGATGGGCGCACCGTTCTGCAGTGGGACAAGGACGACTGCGCGTGGATGGGTCTCGTCAAGTTCGACCTGCTCGGGCTCGGCATGCTGTCGGCACTGCAGCACTCGCTCGATCTGGCGCGCGAGCACCTTGGTGAGGCGTGGAGCCTGCAGAGCATCCCGAAGGAGGAGCAGGGCGTCTACGACATGCTCTGCCGCGCCGACTCGATCGGTGTGTTCCAGGTCGAGAGCCGCGCTCAGATGGGTACGCTGCCCAGGCTCCAGCCACGCCGGTTCTACGACCTCGTGGTGGAGATCGCGCTCATCCGGCCCGGGCCCATCCAGGGTGGGGCCGTGCATCCGTACATCCGCCGCAAGCTGAAGCAGGAGCCCGTCACCTATCTGCACCCGCTGCTCGAAGAACCTCTCGAACGAACGCTCGGGGTGCCACTCTTCCAAGAACAGCTGATGCAGGTGGCGCAGGCGGTCGGCAACTGCTCACCCGAAGACGCCGACCTGCTGCGGCGGGCGATGGGCTCGAAGCGCGGCATCGAGAAGATCTCGTCGCTGAAGACGAAGCTGTTCGCCGGCATGGCCTCGAACGGCATAGCTCCGGATGTCGCGGAGCAGATCTACCAGAAGATCGAAGCGTTCGCGAGCTTCGGTTTCGCCGAGAGCCACTCGAACAGCTTCGCGCTGCTGGTGTATGCGAGTTCCTGGTTCAAGCTGCACTATCCGGCAGCCTTCCTCGCGTCGCTGCTGCGGGCCCAGCCGATGGGGTTCTACTCTCCGCAGACGCTGGTGGCGGATGCCCGGCGGCACGGTGTCGTGGTGCATCGCCCCGACATCCAGTGCTCCGGGGTGATGGCGGGGCTCGAGCCGAGCGCGGCGGCGGGTGGCCGAACGGCGGGTGCGGGTGGCCGAACGGAGGCGGGTGGCCGAACGGCTGCGGGTGGCCGAACGGCTGCGGGTGGCCGAACGGCGGCTGATGGTGGCGCCGGGGCAGGTCGACTCACCGCCGCCACAGGCATGGACGCCTGCCTGCACACGGCCGGCCATCTGCCGACCGAGGTGTTCGACCGGTCGGTTCCGGCCGACTACCGGGAGCACCGTCGTGACGGCAACCTCGTTGTGCGGCTCGGGCTTGCCGAGATCACGTCGATCGGTGCGAAGCTCGCGGAACGCATCGTGGCGGAGCGCGATCGCGGCGGCCCCTACCGGGACATGGCCGACGTCGCCCGGCGCAACGACCTCAACACCGCGCAGATGGAGGCGCTGGCCTCCGCCGGAGCTTTCACCAGTCTCGACCTGACCCGGCGCGAGGCGCTCTGGGAGGCCGGCAATGCCGCCCAGGACCGCCCCGAGTTCCTCCAGGGCACCCACGTGAGCGTGCAACCGCCGCTGCTGCCGATGTTGAGTCCGACCGAACAGGTGGTCTACGACCTCTGGAGCACCGGCATCTCGCCCGACGACCATCCGGTCGCGCACTCCCGGGACTGGCTGGATGACCGGGGCGCCCTCTCGATCGAGAAGCTGCAGACGTGCGAGAACGGGCGCCGCATCGAGGTCGGTGGGGTCGTGACGCACCGGCAGCGTCCGGCGACCGCCAGTGGTATCACCTTCGTGAACCTCGAGGATGAGACGGGCATCCTGAACGTGATCTGCAGCGTGGGAGTCTGGAGCCGCTACCGCCGGGTCGCCCGGGAGGCTCCGGCGATGGTGGTGCGCGGCATCCTCGAGCGCACCGAAGACGGCATCGTCAACCTCGTGGCCGACCGCATCGAGCTGCTGCCGCTCGGCGCGCCCACCCGCTCCCGCGACTTCCGCTGACCCGACCCCGACCTCGCGCCCGCCTCTGCCCGCCCGCACGTGCCGCGCCCGACGGGGTGCCTCTAGTGGGCAGCCTCGTTCCAGTTCTGCCCGCGACCCAGCTGCACGTCGAGCGGCACCTTGAGGGTGGCCGCAGTCGACATGCGCGACGTCACGACGGCCGCCAGCGCATCCCACTCCCCCGGATACACGTCGAACACCAGCTCATCGTGCACCTGCAGCAGCATGCGCGACTGGAGGCCCTGCGCTGCGAGGTCGAGTGAGATGTTCACCATCGCGATCTTCAGGATGTCGGCCGCCGTGCCCTGGATCGGGGCGTTCAGCGCGGCACGTTCCGCATTGTCGCGCAGCACCCGGTTGCCGCTGTTCAGGTCGGGGAACATGCGCCGGCGCCCGAAGATGGTCTCGGTGTAGCCGTCTTCGCGGGCCTGGACGACCACGTTCCGCAGGTAGTCGCGCACCGCACCGAAACGCTCGAAGTAGTCGGTCATCAGCTGCTTCGCCTCGGCTGTGGGGATACGGAGCTGCTTCGAGAGGCCGAACGCCGACAGGCCATAGGCGAGCCCATAGGACATGGCCTTCACCTTCGAGCGCATGGCGGGAGTCACGTCGGCGGGCTCCACCCCGAAGATGCGCGCGCCGACGAAGCGGTGCAGGTCTTCGCCCGACTGGAAGGCGGCGATGAGCCCCGCGTCTTCCGAGAGGTGCGCCATGATGCGCATCTCGATCTGCGAGTAGTCGGTGGTGAGCAGGGTCTCGTACGACTCGCCGACCATGAAGGCCTTGCGGATGCGGCGACCCTCCTCTGTTCGCACCGGGATGTTCTGCAGGTTGGGGTCGGTCGACGAGATGCGCCCGGTCGACGAACCGGTCTGCACATACGTGGTGTGGATGCGGCGGTCGGGCGCGATCGACTTGTCGAGTGTCTCGACGATCTGGTTGAGCTTCGTGGCGTCGCGGTGCGAGAGGAGGAGGTCGAGGAACGGGTGCGGCGAGCTGGCCTGGAGATCGGCGAGCGAGACCGCGTCTGTCGAGTAGCCGGTCTTGGTGGCCCGGGTCTTCGGCATGCCCAGCTGGTCGAAGAGCACCTCCTGGATCTGTTTCGGCGAACCGAGGTTGATCTCCCGTTCGATGATCGCGAAGGCCTGTGTGGCGAGATCGGTCGAGCGTGCGGTCAGCTCGGCCGAGAGCTCCGAGAGCTGGGGGTGGCTCACGGCGACACCGTCGAGCTCCATTTGCGCGAGCACAGCCAGAACGGGCATCTCGATGGTCTCGAGCACCGAGCGCGAGCCCGCATCGAGCTTGCCGTCGAGCACGCGGGCGACCCGCCCGATGAACCAGGCCTGCACGGCCGGGCCGATCACCGAGTCGTCGTCGGGCACCAGTTGGTTGGGGTCGGGCGAGGGAAGGGTCTCGGCGAGCATCCGGTCGACCAGGTCGGCCAGCGTGGGCGGAGTGCCGTCGGATTTCAGCAACCAGGCAGCGATCGACGTGTCGAAGGTCACACCGGAGACCGTCAGGCCCGCGGTCAGGAGGGCCTTGAGCTGGTGTTTCGCTCCGTGCAGGATCTTGGGAGAATCCGAGGCCAGCCAGTTCTCGAAGGGCAGATAGTCGCGGCTGTCGGGGATCCACGGCAGGAAGACGGCAGAGTCGGAGGCGGCCAGGCCGAAACCGATGGGCCGACCGTCGAGCAGTTCGGTCGACAGGGCGAGCCCGAACGGTTCGGCGGCGGTGACCCGGGCGAGCCACGCGGCGAGTTCCTCGTCGAGCAGGGTGCTCGGCACCGGCGCCACGATGGCCTTGGGGTCGACCCCGCCCTCACCCGATCCAGAGCCGCCGGAACCGCCCGCGCCGCCGTTTCCGCCCGAAGCGGCATCGAGGCCGTCGAGCTTGAAGACCCGCTCGAGGAGGGTGCGGAACTCGAGCCGCTCGAACAGGTCGCGCACCCCCTGCTCGTCGACCGGCCGCCGATCGAAGTCGGCCGGTCCGGCCTCGAGCTCGACATCTGTCAGCAGGCGGTTGAGCCGGCGGTTCCGCACAGCGTTCTCCTGGAATTCGCGAAGACTCTCGCCGACCTTGCCGCCGATCTCGTCGGAACGCCGCAGGATCTCCTCGAGGCTGCCGAACTGGTTCAGCCACTTCACCGCGGTCTTCTCGCCGACCTTCGGGATGCCCGGCAGATTGTCGCTCGTCTCGCCCACGAGCGCGGCGATCTCGGGATACTGGTGCGGCTCGATGCCGTAGCGCTCGAACACCTTGTCGCGGTCGTACCGGGTGAGGTCGGTGACGCCCTGCCTGGACGGATAGAGCAGTGTGACATTGTCGTTCACGAGCTGGATCGTGTCGCGGTCGCCCGAGACCACAAGCACACGGAAGCCCTGTTCGGCGCCCTGCACCGACAGGGTCGCGAGGATGTCGTCGGCCTCGTAGTTCTCCTTCTCGAGGGTGACGATGTTCATCGCGTGAAGGGCGTCTTTGAGCAGGGGGACCTGGCCCATGAACTCTGGCGGAGTCTCACCGCGGGTGCCCTTGTATTCGGGATACTCGGTTGTTCGGAAGGAGTGCCGCGAGATGTCGAAGGCGACGGCGAGGTGGGTGGGCTTCTCGTTCTTCAGCAGGTTGAGGAGCATCGACAGGAAGCCGTGGATGGCGTTCGTGTGCTGCCCGTCGCGGGTCTGGAAACTGTCGACCGGCAGCGCGTAGAACGCCCGGAAGGCCAGCGAGTGGCCGTCGATGAGAAGGAGGGTGGGCTGTTCGTTGTCGGGCACAGGGCAAGCCTACTAAAGCCCACCGACAGCATCCGGAGGCGCTGGAGGCAGGCTCGGGCTAGGCGTCCCGCAGCAGGTTCGTGATGCGGACCGTCGACAGGCGGCGGCCGGCGTCGTCCGAAATCGCGATCTCGTGCACGGTCAGAGTGCGACCCAGCTTGATCGCGGTGCACACGCCGGTGACGGTTCCGGATGCCGTGGAACCGGTGTGACTCGCGTTGACTTCGATGCCCATGGCAACGCGGCCCTCGCCCGCATGGAGGTTCGCGGCACCAGAGCCGAGGCTCTCGGCGAGGACGACATAGGCACCGCCGTGAACCACACCGAAGGGTTGGGTGTTGCCTTCGACAGGCATCGTCGCGACCGAGTGCTCAGCCGTCAACTGGCTGAAGACGATACCCATGCGCTCGGCCAGGGCGCCGCTGCCCAGAGCGAATGCGTCGGCTTCGTTGATGATGCCGCCTACTTCTTGGCGCTCAGCTGCTCGATGATCGCCTGCGCGACATCGTGCATGGTGAGCCGGCGATCCATCGAGGCCTTCTGGATCCAGCGGAACGCCTCGGGCTCGGTGAGCCCCATCTTCTCGTTCAGCAGGCCCTTGGCCCGGTCGACGAGCTTGCGGGTCTCGAACCGCTCGACGAGGTCGGCGACCTCTGCCTCGAGCGTGATGATCTGGGCGTAGCGCGAGAGGGCGATCTCGATGGCCGGGAGAAGGTCGTTCGGAGTGAACGGCTTGACGACGTAGGCGAGGGCGCCAGCTTCGGTGGCGCGCTCGACGAGCTCCTTCTGGCTGAAGGCCGTGAGCAGCACAACCGGGGCGATGTGACCCTTGCTGAGGCGCTCGGCGGCGGAGATGCCGTCGAGGAGCGGCATCTTGACGTCCATGATGACGAGGTCGGGCCGGAGCTCGGTGGCGAGTGCCACAGCGGTCTCGCCGTCGCCGGCCTCGCCGACGACCTCGAACCCGGCGTCGCGGAGGATCTCCACGATGTCGAGTCGGATCAGGGATTCGTCTTCAGCGACGACCACCCGTCGGGGTGCGGGGGTGGAGGCAGATTGGTCGGTCACAGAGATAACCCTACGGTATTCTGAACGGTGTTGATGCGAGCCGGTGTGGCGGAATGGTAGACGCGGCGCACTCAAAATGCGTTGTCGCAAGACGTGTGGGTTCGAGTCCCACCACCGGTACGACGAGTGAAGGGGCAGGCCGAATGGCCTGCCCCTTCACTCGTCTAAGCCGGATCGTGGCGACAAAGGTGGCTTGACGGACTGGTACGCCAAGGTGCACCCCGAATGCCAGGCGCGTGCGCGGCGCGTAGCGACGCGCCGCAAGACCACCACCGGTACGACACAGAAATGCCCCGGCAGTCCGGGGCATTTCTGTGAGGGCAGAGCGCGGAGCTCCTCTTAGTGGTCGAGCTCCTCCGGGTCGGGCTTCTGCGGGTTGTGGCCCTCACCGACGATGTGCACGCGCATGTCGTTGGTGGTACCGGCCTTTCCGGGAGGGGATCCGGAGATCACCACGACCCTGTCGCCGAGGGCGGCCAGGTTCTCACCCAGCAGCACGTCATCGACCTGCACCATCAGCTGGTCGGTGTGCTTCACGCGGTCGACGAGGTACGACTCGACGCCCCAGGAGAGAGCCATGCGGTTGCGGATGCCCGGCTCCGGTGTGAGACCGATGATCGGGATGCTCGACCGCAGTCGCGTCATCCGTCGCACCGAGTCGCCCGACTCCGTGAAGACGACGAGGTACTTGGCGCCCACGAAGTCGGCGACCTCCGAGGCCGCGAGAGTGATGGCGCCGGCCTGGGTGCGGGGCTTCGTGCCGAGGGCGGGGATGCGCTCCAGGCCGTGGACCTCGGTGGATTCCACGATGCGGGCCATGGTCTGCACCGTGATGACGGGGTACTCCCCCACGCTCGTCTCACCGGAGAGCATGACGGCGTCGGCCCCGTCGAGTACGGCGTTTGCGACATCCGAGGTCTCTGCGCGGGTCGGAATCGGTGAGGAGATCATCGATTCGAGCATCTGCGTCGCCACGATGACGGGCTTGGCCATGCGGCGGGAGAGTTCGACGGCACGCTTCTGCACGATCGGCACGGCTTCGAGGGGAAGCTCCACTCCGAGGTCGCCGCGGGCGACCATGATGCTGTCGAAGGCGTCGATGATCTCTTCTAGGTTGTCGACGGCCTGGGGCTTCTCGATCTTCGCGCAGACCGGGATGCGGCGGCCCTCTTCGGCCATGATCTCGTGCACGCGCGAGATGTCGGCGGCGTCGCGCACGAATGACAGCGCGATCATGTCCGCACCGAGCTTGAGGCCCCAGCGGAGATCCGCCTCGTCCTTCTCGGACAGAGCGGGAACGTTCACGGCAACACCGGGCAGGTTGATGCCCTTGTTGTTCGACACGTTGCCGGCCACAATGACCTCGGTGGTGACGACGACGCCGTCGGTCTCGACGACACGCACCTTGACTTTGCCGTCGTCGATGAGGAGGAAGTCGCCGGGGGCGACATCCTGAGGCAGGCCCTTGAAGGTCGTGCCCGAGAGCTCGCGGGTGCCGAGCACATCTTCGGTGGTGATCTTGAAGATGTCGCCCTGCTCGAGATAGTAGGGACCTGCCTCGAACTTGCCGAGGCGGATCTTCGGGCCCTGCAGGTCGACCAGCACGGCGACGGCGCGGCCGGAGTCTTCGGCGGCCTTCCGCACGGTGGCGTAGATGGCCTCGTGCACATCGTAGGTTCCGTGGCTGAGGTTCATGCGGCAGACATCGACACCGGCATCGATGATCGCCCTGAGGTTTTCGTACGACGACGTTGCCGGCCCGAGGGTGGCGACGATTTTAGCGCGTCTCATATGTGTGAGTTGCTCCGTGTTTCTGCGCGTGGGCGCATCGATGGGGTACGGGTAAGTCTGCGCGCTCTAGACCGTGATTGCACGGTCGCGCGGGGAAACGGGGAATGGCAGTTCGGTGGCGCCTTCGAGATACTTGTCGACGGCTGCGGCTGCTGCACGACCCTCGGCAATGGCCCAGACGATCAGCGACTGGCCGCGACCCGCGTCGCCGGCGACGAAGACGCCCGGGATGCTCGTCTCGTAGTCGTCACCGCGTTCGACATTGCCGCGCCTGTCGAAGGCCGCGCCCACCTGGTGGGTGAGGCTCTGGTCTTCGGGGCCGGTGAAGCCGAGCGCCAACAGCACGAGGTCGGCCGGGATCTCGCGTTCGGTGCCGGCCTTCGGCACCCGGCGACCGTCGAGGTACTCGGTCTCGGCGACACGGATGGCGCGCACCTCACCGGATTCGTTCGACAGGAACTCGACGGTGGAGGCGAGGTAGACGCGCTCTCCGCCCTCCTCGTGGGCACTGGACACCTCGAAGAGGTTCGCGACCATCGGCCACGGCTGCTCCTCGGGACGCTCGGCCGGCGGCTGCTGCCCGATGGCGAGGTTCGTCACCGAGATCGCCTGCTGGCGGTGCGCGGTGCCGATACAGTCTGCGCCGGTGTCGCCGCCGCCCAGAACCACGACGTGCTTGCCCTCTGCGGTGATCTGGTCGTGCACGGTGTCGCCGGCGCCGACCTTGTTGCCCTGCACGAGGTATTCCATGGCGAAGTGCACGCCTTCGAGGTCGCGGCCGGGGATCGGGAGATCCCGGGGAACGGTCGCGCCGGTGCAGATGATCACCGAGTCGTAGCGTGAGCGGAGGTCGGCCCAGGTGATGTCGACCCCGATGTTGATGCCGGCACGGAAGCGGGTGCCCTCGGCCATCATCTGCGTCAGGCGCGCCTCGAGGTGCTTCTTCTCCATTTTGAAGTCCGGGATGCCGTATCGCAGCAGTCCGCCGATGCGGTCGTCGCGTTCGTACACCGCCACGGTGTGGCCGGCCCGGGTCAGCTGCTGCGCCGCCGCGAGGCCCGCAGGGCCCGATCCGACGACCGCCACCGTCTTTCCGGTGAGGCGCTCCGGCGGGTGCGGGGTGACCCAGCCGTTGGCGAAGGCCTGGTCGATGATCGAGACCTCGACCTGTTTGATGGTCACCGCGGGCTGGTTGATGCCGAGCACGCAGGAGCTCTCACAGGGCGCCGGGCAGAGTCGACCGGTGAACTCGGGGAAGTTGTTCGTGGCGTGCAGGCGCTCGATCGCCTGGCGACCCTCGCCGCGCCACGTCAGGTCGTTCCACTCGGGAATGAGGTTGCCGAGCGGGCAGCCGTGGTGGCAGAACGGAATGCCGCAGTCCATGCAGCGCCCGGCCTGGCGGCGGGTCTCCGACGGATCGGCGGCCTCATAGACCTCTTTCCAGTCCATCAGGCGGATGGGAACGGGGCGCCGTTTGGGGACTTCGCGCTCCGTGACCTTCAGGAATCCCTTGGGATCAGCCACCGGTAACCTCCAGAATTCTCTCCCAGACCACGTCGCCGTCGGGGTCGAGACCCTCGTCGACGGCGCTCTGGCGGGTCGCAAGCACAGCCGCGTAGTCGCGCGGGAGCACCTTCACAAAATCACGGACAGTCGTGTCGAAGTCGGCCAGCATCGCTGAGGCGACGGCCGACCCGGTCTCCGACTCGTGCTCGACGAGCAGGGAGCGTACGAGCGCGGTGTCGTTCTCGTCGAGCGCCGACAGCTGCAGCTCGCCCGAGCCGAGCGAGTCGGTGTTGACGAGTTCGGAACGGAGCTTGTACACATAGGCGGTGCCGCCCGACATACCCGCTCCGAGGTTTCGCCCTGTCTCGCCGAGGATGAGGGCGATGCCACCCGTCATGTATTCGAGAGCGTGGTCGCCCACGCCCTCGGCGACGGCCGTAGCACCCGAGTTCCGCACCAGGAAGCGCTCACCGACGATGCCGCGGATGAACATGCTGCCGCTCGTCGCACCGTATCCGATCACGTTGCCGGCGATGACGTTCTGCTCGGCAGCGAAGGTGGCGGCCCGGTTGGGGCGCACGATGACGCGGCCGCCCGAGAGACCCTTGCCCACGTAGTCGTTCGAGTCGCCTTCCAGGCGCAGCGTGATGCCCCGCGGCATGAACGCGCCGAGCGACTGGCCGGCGGAGCCCGTGAGGGTGATCTGGATGGTGTCGTCGGGGAGCCCGTCTTCGCCGTGTCGCACCGTGACCTCGTGGCCGAGCATCGTGCCGACCGCTCGTTCGGTGTTGCGGATCGGCAGGCTGATGACGACGGGTTCACCGAACTCGAGGGCCTCGGCTGAGTCCCGGATGAGACGGTTGTCGAAGTGCTTGTCGAGGTCGTGCTCCTGCTGCCGGTGGTTCACGCGGGGTTCGTCGTCACCGAACTCGGGGCCGATGAGGATCGGGCTGAGATCGAGGCCGTCGGCCTTCCAGTGGTCGACGGCGTGGTCGACGTTCAGGAGCTCGTGGTGGCCGATGGCCTCCTCGAGGGAGCGGAAACCGAGCTCGGCGAGGTACTCGCGTACCTCCTGCGCCAGGAATTCGAAGAAGTTCACCACGAACTCGGGCTTGCCGGTGAAGCGCGCGCGGAGCTCGGGGTTCTGTGTCGCGACGCCCACCGGGCAGGTGTCGAGGTGGCAGACGCGCATCATGACGCAGCCGGACACCACGAGCGGTGCGGTGGCGAAACCGAACTCCTCGGCTCCCAGCAGCGCACCGACGATGACGTCGCGGCCGGTCTTCATCTGGCCGTCGACCTGCACGACCACGCGGTCGCGCATCCCGTTCAGCATCAGGGTCTGCTGGGTCTCGGCGAGGCCGAGCTCCCAGGGGGTTCCGGCGTGCTTCAGCGAGTTGAGCGGGCTGGCGCCCGTTCCGCCGTCGTGTCCGGAGACCAGCACCACGTCGGCCAGGGCCTTCGTGACACCGGCGGCAACCGCCCCGATGCCGTTCTGGCTCACGAGCTTCACGTGCACGCGGGCCTCGGGGTTCGCCCGCTTCAGGTCGAAGATCAGCTGCTTGAGGTCTTCGATCGAGTAGATGTCGTGGTGCGGGGGCGGCGAGATGAGACCGACGCCCGCCGTTGCGTGACGGGTGCGCGCGATCCACGGGTAGACCTTGGTCGGGGGCAGCTGGCCGCCCTCGCCGGGCTTCGCGCCCTGGGCCATCTTGATCTGGATGTCGGTGGCATGCGTGAGGTACATGCTGGTGACGCCGAACCGGCCTGATGCCACCTGCTTGATGGCGCTGCGGCGTTCGGGATCGAGGAGACGATCGGTGTCCTCGCCGCCCTCACCGGTGTTCGACTTGCCGCCGAGCCGGTTCATCGCGACGGCGAGCGTGGTGTGCGCCTCCTCGGAGATGGAACCGTAGCTCATCGCTCCCGTGGAGAAACGCTTGACGATCGATTCGACCGACTCGACCTCGTCGAGCGGCACCGCTGGCCGGGCATCCGTCTTCAGCTTGAAGAGACCGCGGAGGGTCATGAGTTCGGCGGCCTGGTCGTCGACGAGTTTTGTGTACTCCCGGAAGATGTCGTACCGGCGTGCCCGCGTGGAGTGCTGCAGCCTGAAGACGGTGTCGGGGTTGAACAGGTGCGGCGGGCCCTCGCGGCGCCACTGGTACTCCCCGCCCACAGCGAGCGGTTCGTGCACGGTGATGGCGCCGTCTTCGGGGAAGGCCGCCCGGTGCCGGCTGGCGCTCTCGGCCGCGATGACGTCGATTCCGATGCCGCCGAGCTTCGAGGATGTTCCCGTGAAGTACTCGGAGACGAAGCCCTGGTCGAGGCCGACGGCTTCGAACGCCTGGGCGCCGGCGTAGGACGAGACCGTCGAGATGCCCATCTTGGACATGATCTTCAGAACGCCCTTGCCGAGCGCCTTGATGACGTTCTTCACAGCCTTCTCCGGCGTGATGCCGGTGATCATTCCGCTTCGCACCAGGTTCTCGCAGGTCTCCATGGCGAGGTAGGGGTTGATCGCCGAGGCGCCGTAGCCGATCAGCAGCGCGACGTGATGCACCTCGCGCACGTCACCGGCCTCGACGATGATGCCGACCTTCATGCGCGTCTCGCGACGGATGAGGTGGTGGTGCACCCCGGAGAGCATCAGCAGCGACGGAACGGGCGCGTACTCCTTGTTCGAGTCGCGGTCGGAGAGCACGATGAAGAGCGCCCCGTTGGCGATGGCCTCGTCGGCCTCCGCGCACATCTCTGCGATGCGCTCCTGCATCGCAGAGGGACCGTTCTCGACCCGGTAGAGGCCGCGGATGGTCGTGGTGGTGGAACTGCCGGACGTGGGGTCGATGTGCTGGATCTTCGCCAGCTCGTCGTTGTCGATCACCGGGAAGTCGAGGATGACCTGGCCGGTGTGGCCGGGTGTCGCGTCGAGCAGGTTTCGCTCGGGGCCGAGCCCGAGGCGGAGCGAAGTGACGACCTCTTCGCGGATCGAGTCGAGCGGCGGGTTCGTCACCTGTGCGAACTGCTGCGTGAAGTAGTCGAACAGCAGTCGCGGGCGCTTCGACAGCACGGCGATCGGCGTGTCGGAGCCCATGGCACCGAGCGGCTCCGCACCGTTCTTCGCCATCGGCGTGAGGAGGATACGGATCTCCTCCTCGGTGAAACCGAAGGTGCGCTGGCGGCGCGTGACCGACGCGGGGGTGTGCACGATGTGCTCACGCTCCGGCAGGTCACGGAGGTTGATGCGGCCCTTCTCGAGCCATTCGGCCCAGGGCTCGGATGCAGCGAGGTCGGACTTGATCTCATCGTCTTCGATCAGGCGACCGGCCTCGGTGTCGACGAGGAACATCTTGCCGGGACGGAGCCGGCCCTTCCGCACCACACGGGCCGGGTCGACGTCGAGCACACCGATCTCGCTCGCGAGCACGACGAGGCCGTCGTCGGTGATCAGGTAGCGCCCCGGGCGGAGGCCGTTGCGGTCGAGGGTCGCACCGACGAGGTCGCCGTCGGTGAAGACGAGTGCTGCGGGGCCGTCCCACGGCTCCATCAGCATGGAGTGGAACTCGTAGAACGAACGGCGCTCGGGATCGAAGTCGGCGTTGTTCTCCCACGCCTCCGGCACCATCATCATGATGGCGTGCGGCAGCGGGCGACCGGCGAGGGTCAGCAGCTCGACGACCTCGTCGAAGGAGGCGGAGTCACTCGCGCCGGGGGTGACGATGGGCAGCAGCGGCTGCATGTCGCCGAGCAGCTCGCTCTTCAGCTGCGACTGGCGGGCGCGCATCCAGTTGCGGTTTCCCTGCACAGTGTTGATTTCGCCGTTGTGCGCCATCATGCGAAGCGGCTGCGCGAGCGGCCACGACGGGAACGTGTTGGTGGAGTAGCGCGAGTGCACCAGCGCCAGTTTCGACGCGAAGCGCTCGTCGCTGAGGTCGGGGTAGAACGGTTCGAGCTGCAGCGTCGTGACCATGCCCTTGTAGGTCAGCGTGCGGGCCGAGAGCGACATGAAGTACACCTCGTGCTCGTGCTCGACGCGCTTGCGGAGCCGGTAGGTGAGCCTGTCGAGGTGGATGCCCGAGGGGGTGTCGCCCGAGGCGTCGTGGTGCTTCGCGGTGACGAACAACTGCCGGATCGCGGGCATGGCCTCGCGGGCCAGCCGGCCGAGTTCGTCGGGGCGCACCGGAACGTCGCGCCAGCCGAGAACCGTGAGGCCCTCCTCGTCGGCGATCTCCGCAAGGCGGGCGATCACGGTCTCCCGCTCGTCGTGGTCGAGCGGGAGGAAGGCGTTGCCCACGGCATAGTGCCCGACCGCCGGGAGCTCGAAGCCCGCGACGGCGCGCAGGAACTCGTCGGGGATCTGGGTCAGGATGCCGGCACCGTCGCCCGTGCCGGCGTCTGAACCGACGGCGCCCCGGTGCTCGAGGTGCCGCAGGGCATCCAGAGCCGTGTCGATGATGTCATGACCGGCCGTGCCGCGAAGGGTCGCGACCATGGCCAGGCCACACGCGTCCTTCTCGTTCGCGGGGTCATACATACCCTGAGCGTTCGGGTTCATGCTGAAGCTGGGCGAGATGCTGTGCTCAACCATAGGAATCCATCCCCCCGGAACTGTGACAACCGGGTTGTACTGAATTGGGACGCCGGCGGCCCGAGTGGAGAAGTGCGATGGTGATGAGTGCAGTGGTGTGTGACTGCAGCTCGTGAGTGGCCGTGCTATTTCGAGACTGGCTTCTTTCCGAGTGTGCTTGTGGCCTTCGGTTCGAGAGGTGCGTCTGCCACAGACTCACCAGAGGCGTCGTCGCCACGGAGTTCTTCGTCTGTGTACCTGTCGACCGAGTCTACCTCAGCGTTCGCCGGTGACCACGCAATTCCCGATCGGTACGGCCCGCGTTCCAGACCGGGGTGACGCTTCGTCTGCACGATGATGAGGATCAGGCCGATCGCGATGGAGATCCACGAGGCCCACACGTTCGTACGCACACCGAAGAAGATCTCGCTGGGGTCGATGCGGATCGTCTCGAAGACGCTCCGGCCGGCGCCGTACCAGATCAGGTAGGCCCCGAAGACCTTGCCCCACTGGAGCTTCAGGCGGCTCGAGAGCGCCAGGAGCACGATGACGCCGACGACATCCCAGATGACCTCGTAGGCGAAGGTGGGCTGGAAGAGTGTGCCGGGCTCGAGGCCGATCGGGATGGCGGGGTTGGGGGAAGCGATCTCGAGTCCCCACCAGCCGTCCGTCGGGTAGCCGAACAGCTCCTGGTTGAAGTAGTTGCCGAAGCGGCCGAAGGCCTGGGCCAGCAGGAGGCCGGGGGCCAGGGCGTCACCGAACGTCCACAGGCGGATGCCCGTGAGGCGGCAACCGATGTAGGCACCGAGAGCACCACCGAGCAGACCGCCGTAGATGGCGATGCCGCCCTCCCAGATGTAGAGGGTCTTCAACAGGTCGGCACCCGGGTAGAAGTAGTCGCCGGGGTGCGTCAGAACGTGGAAGACACGGGATCCGATGATTCCGAGCGGAACCGCCCAGAGGATGATGTCGAGCACGATGCCAGGCTCCGCCCCCCGCTTCGTGAGCCGGCGCGACGTCATGATCGTCGCGATCACGATGCCGAGCAGGATGCACAGGGCATAGATGCGGATGCTCAGGTTCCAGTTCTCGGGCAGGGCGAGGCCCAACGTGCGAATCCACCCGGTGATGTCAAGCGAGTTGATCGACGGGCTGGGAATGCTCTGCGGCAGAAACACCTGGTGGTAGACCTTCCATGCGGGAACCGAAGGCGAAGACGGCAATCGGCAAGCCCAATTCTAGGGTGCGTCGTGAGGGGGCGCGTGACAGGGGCCTGCTGTCTGCCCGGTCTCTCAGAGTCTGGCGGGCCTCTCAGAGTCCGGCGGGTCTCTCGGGAACGGGCCGCTCCGTGCAGAGGGTCAGCGCCGTGTGCCGACGGCGAGGGATGCCGCCACCTTCGCAGCTCCCTGCACCCCGTCTTCGCTGAGCGCACGCACGAGGGCCGAACCGACGATGGCACCGTCGGCGTATTCGAGTACCTCGGCGACCTGCTCCCCCGTCGAGATGCCGATGCCGACGCAGGCGCTGGTGGAGCCGACGGCCCGCAGCCGGTCGACGAGCGTTCGCGCCGAGGCATCCACGTCGTTCCGGGCGCCGGTGACGCCCATCGTCGACACCACATAGACGAAGCCGCGGCTGTTGGTGACGGCCAGTTCGAGGCGCTCCCCGGTGGACGTGGGCGCTGCCAGGAACACCCGGTCGAGGCCCGTGCGGTCGCTTGCGGCAAGCCACGGCGCACCCGAGTCGACCGTGAGGTCGGGCGTGATCAGGCCCGCGCCGCCCGCGGAGACGAGGTCGTCTGCGAACCGGTCGACGCCGTACTGCACCACGGGATTCCAGTACGTCATGAGCAGGATGGGAGCATCCACTCGCGAACGGATCGCCTCGACGGCCGTGAAGGCGTCGCGCAGGCGGAAGCCGTTCTCGAGGGCGGTCTGCGTCGCCTTCTGGATGACCGGGCCGTCCATCACCGGATCGGTGTAGGGCAGACCGAGTTCCAGCACATCGACGCCGTTCTCGACGAGCGCGACGGCCGCGTCGATACTCCCTTCGAGAGTCGGGAAGCCGACGGGCAGGTAGCCGATCAGAGCACCGGCCCGGTCGTGCTTCGCCTGGGCGATGCGGGTGCCGACGGGAGAGACGATCGTGGTGTCGCTCACAGCTGCACCCCTCGACCGGAAGCAAGCTCGGCCGCTTCCCCGGATCCGGCGTGGAGCTCGTCAGTCAGCGCATCGCTGGCCAGTTCGCCGGCTTCGAGCGAGCTCGCCTCGAGCTCGGTGGCGACGAGGGCGACCTCGTCGAGAACACCGAAGTAGCGCGCCGCCGTCTCCACGTCTTTGTCGCCCCGACCGCTGAGGTTGATGAGGATGACCTTGTCGGGGCCGAGCTCACGACCGAGGGTGAGGGCGCCGGCGAGAGCGTGGGCCGACTCGATGGCCGGGATGATGCCCTCGGTCTCGCAGAGCAGCCGGAAGGCGGCCATGGCCTCCTTGTCGGTGATCGGCAGGTACTGGGCGCGGCCGATCGAGGCGAGCCAGGCGTGCTCCGGGCCGACGCCCGGGTAGTCGAGGCCGGCGGAGATGGAGTGCGAATCCGAGGTCTGGCCATCCTCGTCTTGCAGCATCATGCTGCGGGAGCCGTGCAGCACCCCGGGGCGACCCATCGTGATGGTCGCCGCGTGGCGGAGGGTGTCGACGCCGTCGCCTGCCGCCTCGTACCCGATCAGGGTGACGTCGGGATCGTCGAGGAAGGCGTGGAAGATCCCGATGGCGTTCGAGCCGCCGCCGACGCACGCGATCACGGCATCGGGCAGTGCGCCGGTGAGGTCGAGCACCTGCTGGCGCGCCTCCTCGCCGATGATCTTGTGGAAGTCGCGAACCATCACGGGGAACGGATGGGGACCGGCGACCGTGCCGAGCACGTAGTGGGTGTCCTCCACGTTGGCGACCCAGTCGCGGAAGGCCTCATTGAGGGCATCCTTCAGCGTGCGCGTGCCCGTGGTGACGGGGACGACTTCTGCCCCGAGCAGCCGCATGCGGGCCACGTTCAGGGCCTGGCGCTCGGTGTCGACCTCGCCCATGTAGACGACACAGCTCATGCCCATCAGGGCGGCCGCGGTCGCCGTGGCCACACCGTGCTGGCCGGCGCCGGTCTCGGCGATGAGCCGCGTCTTGCCGAGGCGTCTGGCGAGAAGGGCCTGGCCGAGCACGTTGTTGATCTTGTGCGAGCCCGTGTGGTTCAGGTCTTCGCGCTTCAGGATGATGCGGGCATCCCCGGCATGCCGGGCGAAGCGCGGTGCCTCGGTGAGGATCGACGGCCGACCGGTGTAGCTCCGGTGGAGCTCCGTGAGCTCGGCGGCGAAGGCCGGGTCGTTCTTGGCTTCGTCGTAGGCGGCGGCGATCTCGTCGAGGGCGGCGATCAGCGACTCGGGCATGAACCTCCCGCCGAACTCGCCGAAGAACGGCCCCTGCTCGTCGCGGAGGTGCGTGGTCATGAGACTCCCAGGAATTCTTCGAGCGTGCGTGCGGGATCGCCGGTGACGAGTGCTTCGCCCACGAGGACCACGTCAGCACCGCTCGCGCGGTAGTGGCTGACATCCGCAGCCGTTTTGACAGCGGATTCAGCCACACGGATGATGCCGGCCGGAATGCGGTCGGCGAGCGTGCCGAACAGGTCGGGGTCGAGTTCGAATGTCGACAGGTTGCGGGCATTCACCCCGATGAGGGATGCGCCCACATCGAGCGCCCGCTCCACCTCGTCGGCGGAGTGCGTCTCGACGAGGGCCGTCATGCCGAGGGATTGGATGAGCTCCTGAAGGTGCTCGAGCTGTCCCTGGTCGAGCGCGGCGACGATCAGCAGCACCAGGTCGGCGCCGGCGGCACGCGCCTCGTAGACCTGGTAGTCGAGGGTGATGAAGTCCTTCCGGAGAACCGGGATCGAGATCGCCTCTCGCACGAGTTCAAGGTCTTCGAGCGTTCCCTTGAACTTGCGACCCTCCGTGAGCACGCTGACGGTGCTGGCACCCGCCGACTGGTAGGTGGAGGCCAGGGCTGCGGGATCGGTGATGGCGGCGAGGGCACCCCGGGAAGGGCTCGAACGCTTCACTTCGGCGATGATCTTGACACGTTCGGCCGGGGCGAGGAAGGCCAGGGCGTCGAGCGCGGCCGGGGCAGCGTGAGCCCGGCGCTCGACCTCATCGAAGGGGACGAGTTCGAGCCGCGCTGCTGCATCTTCGGCAGCCCCGGCGGTGAGGGAGGAGAGCACGGGAGGTCAGTGCCCCCTGGCAGCAGATTTGATGCCGCCGACACCGTAACCGGCCCGGGCGAGGCCGTAGCCCACCAGGAGACCCACGATGACGAGCGCTGCCGATGCCCAGACGAGCCACACGATGCTGAAGAAGAAGGCGGTCGTGCCGATGGCGAAGGCCACCAGCATGATGACGACTGCAGTCCACGATGCCGTCGAACTGCCGTGGCCCGGTTCTTCTGACTCGATGCTCATCTTGCTCCTTGCTCCTTGTAATTCGTGTTCGCGGGTCGGCATCCAGTGTATCCGGTGCCGGTCGGTGCGGCTGGTGCCGGGTGGTGGCTTGACGGACGGGCGCATGTCGCTCGGGTGCCGCCGTTTCAGGTCAGTCCGTCGGGTCCTGGCCGCGCGTCAGGCTGTCCCAGCTGTCGACTGCGGCGGTGCGCGTCGTGTTGACGTCTCTGGCGACCGGCTTCACCGGCTCGGCGGGGCTCTCGACGACCAGGTCGACGGGATTGCCCGACGTCCGCCCGTCGGCGGCAGCGAACGTCACCGGCTGGTACTTGCGGCCGGAGGCCGGCCAGCGCCGCATCGACACCACGATGAGGATGCCCGTCAGGGCCATCAGCACACCGCTGACCACGGCCAGGAAGGGCCACAGCTCCGTTCCGGCAGAGGTGGCGATCTGGCCGATGGAGGAGGTTCCGGCAACGCCCGTGGCCGTCGTGATGGCCGACTGGCCCGACTGAACCGGATCCACCAGCGCGGAGACCGACGACACGGTGATCGAGGCTCCGAGCACGAACTCCAGCACGCCGAGCACCACACGGATCACCCGGCCGGCGATGGCGAGGGCGGCCGACAGCGCCAGCCCCGCGAGGGCGAGGGCGGAGAGCGCGGGAGCCGCGACGGCGCCCTGCACGGTGACCGTCACGGTGTCGCCTGCGCGCCCTTGGGCGTGCAGGCTGAACCACGGCTGCGACCAGGCCAGGAAGACGAGCCCGCTCCAGAGGATGACGGCCAGGATGGTGTACGACTTCAGCCGGCGGGCCCTGGCTGCCGTGAGTTCTGTCGCGCTCGGCACCGGCTCCGGCGCAGCTGTTCCGCCGGTCATCCGACCCTCGTCATCGCGTTCGCGATCGCCACAGCTCGCAGGGGTGCGGCCGCTTTGTTCTGCGACTCGGCGAACTCCGAGTCCGGGTCGGAGTCTGCGACGAGACCGCCGCCGGCCTGTACGCGCGCGACCCCATCGGAGATGACCGCCGTGCGGATGGCGATGGCGAGGTCGGCGTCTCCGGCGAAGTCGAAGTACCCCACCACTCCCCCGTAGACCCCCCGCTGGGCGGGCTCGAGGTCGTCGATGATCTGCAGGGCCCGCGGCTTCGGAGCGCCGGAGAGGGTGCCGGCGGGGAACGTCGCCCGGAACACATCGATCGCCGTGACATCGTCGGCCAACGTGCCCTCGACAGACGACACGATGTGCATGATGTGGCTGAACCGCTCGATGCGCATGAACTCGGTGACCTCGACGGATCCGGCCTCGCAGACCTTCAGAAGGTCGTTCCGCGCCAGGTCGACGAGCATCAGGTGCTCTGCGCGCTCCTTCGGATCGGCCAGCAGGTCGGTCTCGAGTTCGAGATCGGCCTCGACCGTTCGGCCGCGTGGCCGGGAGCCGGCGATCGGGTGGGTGAACGCCGTTCCACCGGCCACCTTCACGAGCGCCTCGGGGCTCGAGCCCACGATCGCGTAGGGCTCGCGGGCCGGCGACTCGAGGTTCAGCAGGTAGAGGTACGGGCTCGGGTTCAGGGTGCGGAGCACCCGGTAGACGTCGATCGGTTCGGCCACGCATTCGAGGTCGAACCGCTGCGCGATCACGACCTGGAACACGTCACCGTCGCGGATGTGCTGCTTGGCGATGTCGATCGATGCCAGGAATTCGTCGCGCGTGGTTCGGGCATCCGGAGCCGCGGCCAGGCCGAAGTCGGCCTCGGCGAGCCAGGCCTCCGCCGGTTTGGCGAGCCGGCGCTGCATCGAGTCGAGGCGGGTCTGGGCGTCTCGCCACAGCTCGTCGGCGCTGAGTCTCTCCGCCTCGGCCGCCTGGCGCCGGCGGGAACCGGAACCCGAGCCGGCCGGGGCGAAACCGTCGGCGAGCACGGTCGAGACGAGGGTGACCGTGCCGAGGAGGTGATCGACGGCGATCAGGTCGGAGACGAACGAGAGGGCCTGGCTCGGCATGCTGAAGTCAGCGGGCGGCCGGTTCGGCAGATGCTCGATCTGGCGGATCGTCTCCCAGCCGATGAAGCCGACGAGTCCGCCGGTGAGGGGCGGGTGCCCGGGGATGACCGGGGTCTTCCATTCCTCGTAGAGCTCGGCGAGGGCCTCGAGGGGGCCGGCGGGCATGCCCTGGGGGAACGCGCGCGCGGCGCTCAGGCCCGACCCCATCCAGACCGCGCGGTCGCCGTCGGCGCTCAGCACGCCGTAGCTCGACACACCGATGAAGGAGAAGCGCGACCAGACACCGCCCTGGGCCGCCGACTCGAGCAGGAACGTGCCCGGCCGGTTGTCGCTGAGCTTCCGGTAGATGCCCACCGGGGTCTCGCCGTCGGCGAAGAGGGTGCGGATGACCGGCAGCACGCGGTGCGTCGGGAGCAGTGTGTCGAACTCTGCCCGTGTGGTGGAGGTCGCCGTTGTGGAGGCGGCCGTGGTGGACGTCGGCGTCGTGGACGTCGGCACACTCGACACCGTGGGAGTCTCAGCCATCACCATCATCCCTCGGTAGCGTGCGGTGCACCCTGCACCGGAGCGAGCGGGTCGCCGTCGAAACACGTGCGGGTGCCGGTGTGGCACGCGACGCCGATCTGGTCGACCGTCACCAGAATCGTATCCCCATCGCAGTCGAGCGCGGCGCTCCGCACGTACTGGGCGTGGCCGGAGGTGTCGCCCTTTCGCCAGTACTCCTGGCGGGACCGCGACCAGAAGCTCACGCGGCCGCTGGTGTACGTGCGGCGGAGGGCTTCGGCATCCATGTACCCGAGCATGAGCACTTCGAGAGTGTCGAACTGCTGGATGACGGCCGGCAGGAGTCCCTGCGCGTCGAACCTCGCTCGGGCGATCACCGCCTCCACGTCGACAGGCAGCTCCTGGATGCTGTCGTTCCGCTGGGTGTTCTCGCTCATCGGACGGTCACTCCGCTCTCGGCCAGCGCCTCTTTGACGTCGCCGATGGTCAGTTCACGGTTGTGGAACACGGATGCCGCGAGCACCGCATCGGCGCCCGCTCCGACCGCCTCGGGGAAGTCGCCGAGCTTGCCTGCGCCTCCCGAGGCGATGACCGGCACGCTGCTCATGGACTTCATCAGACGGATCAGCTCGAGGTCGTAGCCGTCTTTCGTGCCGTCGGCGTCGATGGAGTTGACGAGCAGTTCGCCCGCACCGAGTTCGATGGCGCGCGCGGCCCAGGCCAGGGCATCCAGTTCGGTCTCGCGGCGGCCGCCGTGTGTCGTGACGACGAAACCCGAGTCTGTTCTGGAGGAGCGTTTGACGTCGAGCGAGAGAACGAGCACCTGTGCGCCGAAGCGGTCGGCGATCTCGCCGAGCAGCTCGGGCCGGGCGATCGCGGCGCTGTTCACGCCCACCTTGTCGGCTCCGCTCGCGAGCAGCCGGGCGACGTCTTCGGCGCTCCGCACTCCCCCGCCGACGGTCAGCGGGATGAAGACCTGCTCGGCGGTCTGGCGCACGATGTCGTAGGTCGTCTCGCGTTCGTCGACCGTCGCGGTCACGTCGAGAAAGGTGATCTCATCCGCTCCCTGCGCGCTGTAGAGGCGCGCGAGTTCGACGGGATCGCCCGCGTCGCGGAGGTTCTCGAAGTTGACACCCTTGACGACCCGGCCGGCGGCAACGTCGAGGCACGGGATGACGCGCACGGCGAGCGTCATGATCGAGCCTCGCGGCGTGTGAGCGACATGGTCAGAGCCTCGCGGCGTGTGAGCGACACGGTCAGAGCCTCGCGGCGTGGATCGGGCTCACCAGGATGGCGCGGGCACCGACCTCCCAGAGGGAGTCCATCACCAGGTTCATCTCCGTTCGCGGAACCATCGCGCGAACAGCGACCCAGTCGGGGTCGGCGAGCGGGGAGATGGTCGGCGACTCGATGCCGGGGGTGACCGCCGTGGCGGCGTCGAGGTGCACGCGGGGCACGTCGTAGTCCATCAGCACGTACTGGCGAGCGACGAGAACACCCTGCAGGCGCCGGAGCAGCGTGTCGGCGCCGGGGTTCTCCACCCCGGAGGAGATGAGCACGGCCGTCGACTGCAGGATGACCGGGCCGAAGATCTCGAGCCCGGCCTTCCGGAGCGTGCTGCCGGTCGAGACGACGTCGGCGACAGCATCCGCGACGCCGAGGCGCACCGCCGATTCGACGGCGCCGTCGAGCTTGACGAGGGTCGCCGTGACGTTCGTCTTCGCGAGGAAGGCACCGACGAGGCCCGGGTAGCTGGTGGCGACGCGGCGGCCCTGCAGCTGGTCGAGACTGTCGAACTGACCGCCGGGTGCGGCGAAGCGGAAGGTCGACTCGCCGAAGTTCAGCTCGGCGACCTCTGCGGCCGGCGATTCGGAGTCGAGCAGCAGGTCGCGACCCGTGATGCCGACGTCGAGCGCGCCCGAGCCGACGTAGGTAGCGATGTCCCGCGGGCGGAGGTAGAAGAACTCGACGTTGTTGCGTGGATCCTGGGTGACCAGCTCACGGGGGTCGCGGCGGCCGTGGTAGCCGGCCTCTGCGAGCATCTGGGCAGCGGTCTCCGACAGCGAACCCTTGTTGGGTACCGCGATTTTCAGCATGGTGATCTTTCGTGGAAAGTGGGGGGTGTGGTGCTCTTACAGGTGCTTGTACACGTCGGCGGGGCTGAGGCCCTTCGCCAGCATCATCACCTGCAGATGGTAGAGCAGCTGTGAGATCTCCTCGGCCGTCTCGTCGAGGCTCTGGAATTCGGCTGCCATCCACACCTCTGCGGCCTCTTCGACGATCTTCTTGCCGATGGCATGCACGCCGGCGTCGAGCTCGCGCACGGTGCCGGAGCCCTCGGGGCGGAGCTGCTGCTTCTGCTGCAGCTCCTCGAACAGGGAGTCGAAGGTCTTCACGTGTTCTAGGTTACCGGGTGGTTCAGGGTTACCGGGTGCGTCACGGTTGCCGCGTGCGTCAGTGCGAGTGCCTCACGGCCAGCTCACGCAACAGCCCGATCTGGGCCGCCGCGTTCTCGGCACCGAAGACGCTGGAACCGGCGACGAACGTGTCGGCACCGGCCGCCGCGGCGATCTCGATGGTCGTCTCGCTGATACCCCCGTCGACCTGGAGCCACACGTCGAGGCCGGTCTTCGCCACGGCCTCGCGAGCGGCGGCGAGCTTCGGCATCGTGTCGGCCATGAAGGACTGTCCGCCGAAGCCGGGCTCGACCGTCATGATGAGCAGCATGTCGAATTCGGCCAGCAACTCGAGGTAGGGCGCGATGCTCGTGCCCGGCTTCACGGCGAGACCGGCTCGGGCGCCGATCTGCCGGAGACGCCGGGCGGTGGCCACGGCATCCACCGCAGCCTCGGCGTGGAACGTGACCGAGAACACACCGGTCTCGGCATAGACGGGTGCCCAGTGGTCGGCATCCGTGATCATGAGATGCAGGTCGAGAGGCAGCGGCGAGACCTTCTGCAGGCTCTCGACGACCGGAAGGCCGAGGGTGAGGTTCGGCACGAAATGGTTGTCCATCACGTCGACGTGGATCATGTCGGCAGTGGAGACGCGGTCGATCTCGGCCTGCAGGTTGGCGAAGTCGGCGGCAAGGATACTGGGGTCGATTCTCACGGGCACGCCTCCCACCCTAGTTGACCGGCACCGCCCGATCAGGCATCGGGGCGGGGGCTTCGCGGAGTGCTCCGGACGAGCCGCGCAGCCACCCCACGTGACCCTGGTCGACGAAGCCGAGCGAGTCCACCCGCCAGGTGCCGCTCTTCATGATAGCCACGAGCGAATCTGCAGCCGGCTCGGGGAACCCCCACTTGTACGGTGACGACCTCTTCTGCTGCACGAAGTACGAACCCGGCGGGAGGATCCTGAGGCGGAGGGGTGCGTAGGGCGACCCATCGGCGTCGACGAAGGAGACGACGACGTCGGTGACGGGCGCGCCTGACGTGTTCAGGAGATGGATGCCGACCGTTCCGCGACCGTCGGCGGTGTGTTGGGAGGCCCACGCGGAGACGGCGACTGCTTGCGCCCGACGGTCCCGCTGCTGCTCGATCCGGGCGACGCGCCAAGCCGCCACACCGGCGAAGACCGCCGCGACGAGCGCGCCGACGGAGGTCAGGGCGGCCAGCCACACCGGCACGTCATTCATCGTGCCCACCAGGCAGGTACAGCCCATCGGGCCCGCACAGCCCACCGTGAGTTCATGAGCTTCTGTCGTGTCTTCATGGGACCCGACCATACCGCAGGACCGAACCGGTCAGAGCTTTCGGAACAGGGCGATGAACATCGCATCGGTGCCGTGCACGTGCGGCCAGAGTTGAGCCTGCGTCTCGTCGGAGCCGAGCGCCAGCGGCGTGTCTGCGAACGACTGGAGCGTGGCCTGGGTGCCGAGGGGCTCCAGTGCTCCGCTGTGGCGCTTCAGGGCATCCGTCGCCTGCCCGCGCGTCTCGGCGACATGCGGCGAGCAGGTGACGTAGGCGAGGATGCCGCCGGGCTTCAGGGCTGCGACGGCCGAGTCGATGAGCTTCGACTGCAGAACGACGAGTTCGGCGACGTCTTTCGGGGTTTTGCGCCAGCGTGCCTCCGGCCGACGCCGGAGGGCCCCGAGGCCGGTGCAGGGGGCGTCGACGAGGATGCGGTCGAACTCACCGGGGTTCGATGCGCCGACGATGGTGCCGTCGAGTTCCCAGACGACCGGCGGGTCGGGGAAGGCCGCAAGGGCGTTCCGCACGAGTTCGGCCCGGGCGGGCACGGGTTCGTTCGCGGTGAGGACCGCGCCGCCCTCCCGCGCCTCTGCCGCCAGCACGGCGGACTTGCCGCCGGGGCCGGCACAGAGGTCGAGCCACCGTTCGCCTGTCGCGATCGGCCGTGCCCGGGTGAGGGCGAGCGCAGCGAGCTGTGATCCCTCGTCCTGCACGCGGACGGTGCCTGCCGTGACTTCGGGGATGTCCCGCGGATCGCCCGAGTCGGTGATGAAGCCGAACGGCGAGTAGGGCGCAGGATGCCCGTCGACGGCGATCTGGTCGCGGTTCGCCAGCCCCGGCAGGGCGACCAGGCCGAGCCGTGCGGGTTCGTTGTCGGCTTCGAGGAGGGCGACAAGGTCGACTTCTGCCTCGTCGGCGTTTGCACCGTCGGTCAGAAGAGCCCGGCGGAAGGCACGGACGATCCAGGACGGATGCGAGTACAACACCTCGAGGCGACCGTCTTCACCCTGGGCGCTCGCCAGCACCCTGTCCTGCCACTGTTCGGGCGTCGAACGGGTGATCGTACGGAGCACGCCGTTGACGAAACCGGTCGAGGACCGGGACGCCACGACACGGGCGAGTTCCACGGCCTCGTTGACGGCGGCGTGACTCGCGACGCGGAGCGACAGCAGCTGGTGCGCGGCGAGTTCGAGCACATCGACGAGCGGGCCGTCGATCTCGTCGATCCGGCGGTTGGCCGCAAGCTCGATGACACGGTCGTAGTACCCGCGGAGGCGGAGCGTTCCGTAGGTCAGTTCTGTGGCCAGACCGGCATCGGCGGTGCTGAGTTTCGCGCGGGCGAGCTTGGTGGGCAGCAGCAGGTTGGCGTAGGCGTCGTCCTCCCGCACCGCCCGGATCACCTCGAAGGCGATCCGCCGGGCCGGCTGCACGGCGGTGGCGCTCTGCGTGCGTTCGCGGGGGCCTGGAGCGGTGCCGGAGCGGTCGCGCCCGGCCCCGTGGCCGCGGCCGCGATCGCGGCTGGGTGTGTCGCGGCCGGCGCTGTCGCTGCCAGTACTGTCTCGACCCGAGCTGCCCCGGCCCGGACTGGAACTCCGCCCCTGGTTGGCGCCCCGGCGGCCGTGCTTCGGCCGGTCGCCCGGGGTCTCGCCCGTACCACCGGTGCCGCCGGTGCCGCCTGTGCCGCCGTCATTCGTGCCGCTCATTCCGCCACCATCTCGATCGTCGATCCTGCTGCGTTGCTGGCCTGCCCGCCGCCAGCCTGCCCGCCGCCAGCCTGCCCGCCACCGGCCTGCGCACCGCGCCACCAGTCCGCGGCCGCCATCGGCTTCTTCCCCGATGGTTGCACACGCACCAGGCGGAGCGGCGTGTCGGCCGTGCCGATGACCGGTGTGCGCCCGTCGAGCCGGATGCGCCCGGGCGGCAGTTGAGGTGCATCCCGCGCGGGTTCCGCCTCCAGGATCTTGAAGCGCTCACCCGCGACCGTCGTGAAGGCTCCGGGCTCTGGCGTGACACCGCGGAGGCGCTGGTAGATCTCGGCGGAACCCAGCGTCCAGTCGAGCCGGGCATCCTCGATACCGAGTTTCGGAGCCAGGGTCGGCTCGCCCTGTTGCTCCGCTGAGACCGCGGTGCCGTCGACGAGTCCGCGCACGACCTCGGAGACGAGCCCGGCGCCATCGTCGGCCAGCGAACCGAGCAGGCTGCCGGCGCTCTGGTGGGCGCCGATCGGCGTGCGGAGTGTCTGGAACACGGGGCCTGCATCCATTCCCGGCACGAGCTGGAACACGGATGCCCCGGTGACGGCGTCGCCCGCGATGATGGCGTGCTGCACAGGCGCCGCCCCGCGCCAGCGAGGCAGGAGGGAGAAGTGCAGGTTGATCCAGCCGAGGCGGGGTGTGCTGAGCAGGGGTTCCCGCACGAAGCCGCCGTAGGCGACGATCACTCCGAGTTCGGCGTCGAGCGCCTCAACGCGAGTGGTCACCTCGTCGTCGAGCCGGTTCGCCTTGATGACAGGGATGCCGAGCTCCTCGGCCACGGCGGCCACGGGTGACGGGGTGAGCACGCGCTTCCGGCCCTGCGGGGCATCCAGCCGGGTGATGACGGCGACGACCTCGTGTTCGGCGGCCAGCCGGCGGAGGGTGGGGTTGGCAACCTCAGGGGTTCCGGCGAAGACAAGTCTCAATCGAGGATCTCCAGGTCGTCGAACCGCACCCGCAGGGTGGGCGGGGGGCGGTAGTTGGCGGGTTTGCCGGGGATCTTCCGCCGGCTGGTGGCGTTCTTGATGACAGCGGCCCTGAGCGTGGAGGCGACGTTCGCCCCCACCGCATAGTCGAACCGCACGATGGACCGCACGAAGTCGTCGGTCTCGTCGGGAACCGGTCCGAGCACATCTATCTTCGCGCTGTCTTCGCCCTGGACCGAATCGTGGAGCTCCTGAACAGCCTTAGCGACGGCCTCCGGGGTTCCGCGCACGGTGGCGATCCGCACCGCCGGGGGGAAACGCAGTCGCCTCCGGTCGGCGAGTTCTGCACTGGCGAAGCGCGCATGCTGCCAGGTGACCAACGTTCGGGCGAGGTCTCCTCCGACGCCCACGATGATGGCCGGGGCGCGGGGCGCGGCGAGGGCGATGGCGTTCGACCACCATCGGAGGCAGTCCTCCCCCACTGTGAGCGACTCGCGTGCGAGCATCCGTTCTCCGTCGAGCAGCAGCACGGCGTGGTACCCACCGGCGGCCACGGGTTCTGCGCCGCGGGTCGCGATCACGAGGGCTGGGGCCGACCCCACATCGCCGAGCGATCGGGATCCGTCGGAGACGATGATCCGAGTTGCGGGGAAGGCGCGGCCGAGCTCTTCGGCGGTGCGGGTGCTGCCCTGGCCGACGAGACGAAAGGTTGTGCCCTCGCAGTGTCTGCACTGCCACTGGGCGGCAATGGCGCCGCACCAGGCACAGGAGGGCGGAGAGCTGCGGGAGGCCTGGCGGAGCGGGCCCTCGCAGACGAGGCAGTGCGCGGGGTTGGTGCAGCTCGCGCAGGCGAGCACGGGAGCGTAGCCGGGGCGGGCGACCTGCACGAGCACGGGCCCGGTCTCGAGGGCCTTCCGCACAGCATTCCAGGCGCTCGAGGGAATGCGGGCGGACTGGGCGAGCCTGTCGTTCGACGATTGAGCGGAGGTCGGGACCACGTTCGGCAGGAACCGGGGGCTCTGCGCCACGTCGCGGAGGAACCCGAGTTCGACCAGCCGTTCGACCTCCGAACTGCGCGAGTGGGAGACGAAGGCCAGGGCCGCGCCGCTCAACTCCTGGCGGACGAGCGCCGTGTCGCGGGAGGAGACGTAGGGGCTGAGCGGTTCGTCGTGCAGCGGATCGGCTTCGTCCCAGAGGGCGATCAGGCCGAGATCGTGAGCGGGGGCATAGATCGCCGAGCGGGTGCCGATGATGACGCGCGGAACGGCTTCCAGGCACTCGAGGAAGTGCCCGTAGCGCTCGGGATTGGTCTGGTGGGCGTCGAGCGGCGAGACCAGATCGACCGGCACACCTGCACCGCGGAGGGCGGTGGCGAGCTGTTCCTGGTCGCGGTAGTCGGGTACCACCAGGATGGATGACCGGCCGAGCCCGAGCGTGAATGCGGCCATGGCGGCCATCGTCTCGGCCCAGGCGCCCACCCACTCCCCGCCGGGAGTCTGCCGAACGGTGGGCACCGCCGTGATGGCGAGGCGCGCCCGCGCGCGGAGCGCGCCCTCGACGACACCGTCGCCGTATCCGGCGATGGCCGGGGTCACCCCTGCCGGTGCGGCTGCATCATTGGCTGCTGCTGCTGACGCTGCGGCCGCCACGGGGGCCGCAGCTGCGCCCGCCGTCGTTGCGGCTGCTGCCGCCTGCTTCGCCGCCCACGCCTTCTCGACGCGCACGGTTCGCGGCGGCACGGCGATCCGCACGACGTCGCTCGCATTTCCCGCGGCGCGTGTGGCCACCCGCCGGGCGAGCTGCCACACATCGGGGGTGAGCACGGCGACCGGCGACACGACCTCCTCGATGTCGCTGAGGGTGCCCACGTAGTCGGCGTGGTTCGTCACCTCGACGATGTAGGCGCGCGACACCCGCCCGGCCGAGCGGAGCGGCACCTTCACCCGCACGCCCGGCTGGGCATCCGACAGCAGGGCCTCGGGGATGCGGTAGTCGAACAATCGGTCGAGTTGCGGAAGCGGGGACTCCAGCATCACCCGGGCGACCCAGGTGGGAGCGCGGGCGGAGCCGTGCACGTCTGCGACGCCTTGCCCTGCGGCACCCTCCTCAGCGGCGGGAGCGTCGCCGTCAGGGCTCACAAGCCTGCTGCGGCCTGCAGATCGCCCACGCGGTCGAGGCGCTCCCAGGTGAAGTCGGGGAGCTCCCGGCCGAAGTGGCCGTAGGTGGCCGTCTGGGCGTAGATCGGGCGAAGGAGGTCGAGGTCGCGGATGATCGCGGCCGGCCGCAGGTCGAAGACCTGCCTGATGGCGTCGATGATGCGCTCGTCGGGAATGTGGTTCGTGCCGAACGTCTCGACGTAGAGACCCACCGGTGCCGCCTTGCCGATCGCGTAGGCGATCTGCACCTCGAGCTTGTCGGCGAACCCGGCCGAGACCGCGTTCTTCGCGACCCAGCGCATGGCGTACGCGGCGGAACGGTCGACCTTCGACGGGTCTTTGCCGCTGAAGGCACCGCCGCCGTGACGGCTCGCTCCGCCGTAGGTGTCGACGATGATCTTCCGCCCGGTGACACCGGCATCGCCCTGCGGCCCGCCGATCTCGAACCGGCCGGTGGGGTTGATCAGCAGGGCCGCCGCCTGGGAGTCGAGCGGTGCGTCGGCGAGAACGGGACGGATGACCAGCTCCTCCACGTCGTGTGCGAGCTGTTCGCTCGTCACACTCGGCGTGTGCTGGGTGGAGAGCACGACGGTCTCGACCGTGCGCGGAGTGAGGCCGTCGTAGCCGATGGTCACCTGGGTCTTGCCGTCGGGCCGGAGGTAGTCGAGCTGCCCGGTCTTCCGTACCTCGGCGAGCCGCTCGGAGAGCCGGTGGGCGAGCCAGATCGGAAGCGGCATGAGCTGCGGGGTCTCGGTGGTCGCGAAGCCGAACATGATGCCCTGGTCGCCTGCGCCCTGCCGGTCGAACGGGTCGTCGTCGTGACCCCCTGAGACGCTCGCAGCCTGGCGGGTCTCCCACGCGTTGTTGACGCCCTGCGCGATGTCGGGCGACTGCGCACCGATCGACACGGAGACGCCGCAGCTGTTGCCGTCGAACCCGATGTCGGAGGAGGTGTAGCCGATGGCGTTCACCCGCTCCCGGATGATCGTGGGGATGTCGACGTAGCCCTCGGTCGTGACCTCGCCCGCGACGTGCACGAGCCCGGTGGTCACCAGCGTCTCGACGGCGACGCGGCTCTTCGGGTCGACGGTGAGGAGAGCATCGAGGATGCTGTCGGAGATCTGGTCGCAGATCTTGTCGGGGTGGCCCTCGGTGACCGACTCTGACGTGAACAGGCGAAGACTAGTCATTGTGCTCCTGGTGGTTCGAACGGCCGGCTTCTGCCAGCACATTCAGAATGCTGTGTGCCACTGACAACTTCGAGCCGGTGGCCTCGATCACTATATGCCCGGCCCCGTCGAGCACCACGACGGTGTTGCCGTCTGTGGCAAAACCCTCTGTCCAACCCACCCTGTTGACGACAAGATAGTCCGCGCGCTTGCGGGCGGCCTTCGTGCGGCCGAGTTCGAGGAGTTCGTCGCGGCTGGCAGCGGTCTCGGCGGCGAAGCCGACGACGAGCTGCCCGGGTGCGCGGCTCGCTGCCAGCTCAGCAAGGATGTCGGGATTCTTCACGAGCTCCAGGGTGAGGACGTCGCCCACGGTGTCCTTCTTGATCTTGCCCTCCGCCACCTCGCGAGGGCGGTAGTCGGCGACGGCTGCAGCCATGATCACGATGTCGGCCCCGCCGAGCAGGGCGTTCATCTCCGTGCGCAACTGCTCTGCCGTCTCGACGGCATGGCTCTCGACTCCGGCAGGCACCGGTACCTCCAGGTGAGCGGCGACGAGAGTGACGGAGGCGCCCCGGCCGAGCGCGGCTTCGGCAAGGGCCACACCCTGCTTGCCACTCGAGCGGTTGCCGAGGAAGCGCACGGGATCGAGCGGCTCGCGTGTTCCGCCGGCGGAGATGAGGATGCGGAGGCCCGTGAGGTCTGCCTCGCCCGGGGCTGGCGCTGCGGCATCCGGAGCCTGCGCGCCCGAGGGCAGCAGCGCCAGGCCCGCGGCGACGATCTCGTCGGGCTCCGGCATCCGCCCGGGCCCCGAGTCGGTGCCGGTCAGCTGACCCACCGCTGGCCCGATGAACCGGTACCCGCGAGAGCGGAGCAGTGCCGTGTTGGCGACGGTCGCAGCGTTCTGCCACATCTCGGTGTGCATGGCAGGAGCCAGGAGCACAGGCGCAGTCGATGCGAGCACCGTGTTGCCGAGCAGGTCGTCCGCGAGCCCGGCCGCGAGCTTCGCAAGGGTGTTGGCCGTGGTGGGGGCGATCACGATGAGATCAGCGGCCTGCCCGAGCGCCACGTGGCGCACTTCGGCGACACCCTCGTAGAGGTCGGTGTGCACGGTGTTGCGGGAGATCGCCTCGAGCGTCGGCTTGCCGACGAAGCGCAGGGCGTGCTCCGTGGCGATGACCTGCACGCTGTGGCCCGCGAGAACGAAGCCGCGGACGACCCCGACCGCCTTGTAGGCGGCGATTCCCCCGGTGATTCCGACGACGATGTTCATGGCTCTACTCTGGCAGGTCGAAAGCGGGCGAGGGAAAAAGAAAGGCCCGCAGTCGAGGTGACAGCGAGCCTTCCGTGACGAAACAGGATTACTCCGGGACCGGAGCGTTCCTCGTCCGATCCCTATTCAGGGATCGGAGCATTGGCTTTGACGGTGAGCTTGTCCTCGTTGATCTCGTGCAGGGCGATCGAGAGCGGCTTGTCGTCGATGCCGGAGTCGACCAGCGGGCCGACGTTGTCGAAGAGGCTGCCTTCGTGCAGGTCGGCGTAGTAGTCGTTGATCTGGCGCGCACGCTTGGAGGCGAAGATCACGAGGGCGTACTTGGAGTCGACCTTCGAGAGCAGCTCGTCGATGGGCGGGTCGATGATGCCGAGGGGCTTGGCTGGCATGGGGGTACTCCTTGATTCGAAGGGGAAGGCCGAGGTCGTGAAAGGGGCCTTCAGAACGTGCATCAGGCCGTGGCAGGCCGTGCGGAAATATTCATCAAGTCTACGACCTCGCGGGCCGCATCTTCGACCTTGTTGTTCACGACACGGAAATCGAACTCGTTCTGGGCTCGCAGCTCGACCTTCGCAGTAGCCAGACGGCGGGCCTGTTCCTCGCTCGATTCGGTTCCTCGACCGATCAGCCGGCGCACGAGTTCATCCCAGGTGGGCGGGAGCAGGAACACCAGTACCGCCTCCGGTGCGGATGCCCGAACCTGCCGTGCACCCTGGATGTCGATCTCCAGCAGAACGCTGCGACCGGCGTCGAGCGCCTCCTGCACAGGGCCCCGGGGGGTGCCGTAGCGCGACGAGTTGTGCACGGTCGCCCACTCGAGGAACTCGCCCTCGGCGACCATCCGGTCGAACTCCGCGTCGGTGACGAAGAAGTAGCTGATCCCGTCGATCTCACCGGGGCGGGGCGCGCGGGTCGTGGCCGACACCGAGAGCTTCACCTCGGGGTAGTTCTCGCGGATGTACGTGGAGACCGTTCCCTTGCCGACCGCTGTGGGACCGGCGAGCACGACCAGCTGGGACCCGTCGCCTGGGCCGCCGCCCGGGCGCGCCGTCGCCGAGCCGCCAGCACGCGCACTGAGGGAGTCGAGCAGCCGCTCCTGCTGGTGCCGGCCGAGGCCGCCCACCCGCTTCGACGGCGAGATCGCCAGCTTCTCGAGCATCCGGTCGCTGCGTACCGGCCCGAGACCCGGGATGCTCAGCAGCAGGTCGCGCACCCGCAGGCTGCCTTCGGCTCCCGCCGGCTCGGCGAGGCCGGCCCGCACGACGTCTTCGGGACTCCGCACGCCGATCACGACGTTCTTCTTCACGTCGGCCCGTGCGCGCCGGGCCGCGACAGCTGCCCGGGAGGCGGCGACCCTGTCGACCTCGGGGGGCCTCATCGCGTGGCCGCCAGAGCGTCGTTGAGCTCGATCGCCTGGTTCTGGATGCTCGAGGCGAGCCCAGACGCTCCGGCAGCGAGCACGGAGCGTGAGACCGCGACCACCGTCGTCGCCGTGAGCGCGCCGAAGACGGGACGCACGTCTCCGAAGGTCGCCCCCTGGAAGCCGAATCCGGGCGCGAGCACCGGCGTCGCGGGACCCTCCGCGAGGGCATCGCGGTCGATTCCGTAGTCGGTCAGGTTCTTTGTCGCTCCAAGCACGAGTCCGATGTTACCGACAGCGGCACGCACGCCGCCGGGCCCGGGCGTCGCCGAACGGTTGAAGGTGGAGACTTCGCCCGCAACGAGCCCTGAGAGCGAGAGGTCCTCTCCTCCCCAGCTGGCGCGCGCGGTCTGCAGCGCGAACGACTCGGGGTTGGATGTCGCGCTCAGCACGAACGCGCCCTTGCCGGCCTGCTCGGCCAACTCGAAGACCGGCAGCAGCGACCCGACACCGGCGTAGGCCGTGAGCGTCACCGCATCGGCCTCGAGCGGTGATCCCGGCTCGAGCCAGGCACGACCGTACGCCGCCGCACTGGTGCCGATGTCACCCCGCTTGGCGTCGGCGATCACCAGCAGTCCGGCCGCGCGGGCGGCAGCGAGCACGTCTTCGAGGGCGCTGAAGCCGGCCGATCCGTAGAGCTCGAAGAAGGCCACCTGCGGCTTCAGGATGCCCACCCGGCCGGCCGCGGCATCCACCACTCGGAGTCCGAACTCGCGCACACCCGATGCCGAACGCGGAAGCCCCCACGCATCGAGCAGATAGTCGTGCGGGTCGATACCCACCGAGAGCTGACCGAACGTCTCGAAGACGCCGGCCAGCCGCTCGCCGAACGGCGCTCGGCCGCTCGGCACCACGCCCTCCGTCACAGCGCCGCGTTCGCCAGGGCGAGCACCTCGGCCCGTTCGAGGGCCTCGGCGCGCTCCCACGCGTACTCCTGCAGGCTCGTCACCGTGAAGCCGTCCTTCATCCCGTCGAACGATGCCACCGCGGCACCGAGCTGCGCGATCGTAGTGAACAGCGGCTTGTCGGCCGCCACCGCCGCCGCCCGGATCTCGTACCCGTCGGCCCGCGCCGACCGCCCCGAGGGCGTGTTGATCACGATGTCGACCTCGTTGCGGTTGATCAGATCGACGATGGTCGGCTCCGACGTCGACGCGTCTGCGCCCTGCGAATACTTCCGAACGATACGCGCCTTGATGCCGTTGCGGTTCAGTACCTCCGCGGTTCCGGCCGTGGCGAGGATCTCGAATCCGAGCTGCTGCAACCGCAGCACCGGCAGCACGATCGCGCGCTTGTCCCGGTCACTGACCGACACGAACACTGATCCCGAGAGCGGCAGCCCGCCGTACGCGGCCTCCTGGCTCTTCGCGAACGCCCGCGGGAAGTCGCGGTCGATGCCCATGACCTCGCCTGTCGAGCGCATCTCCGGCCCGAGCACCGAGTCGACGACCAGGCCCTCCTTGGTGCGGAACCGCTTGAACGGCAGCACGGCCTCCTTCACCGAGACCGGAGCATCGAACGGCACGATCGACCCGTCGATGACCGGCAGCATTCCCTCGGCCTTCAGCTGGGCGATCGAGTCGCCGACCATGATGCGCGACGCCGCCTTGGCGAGGGGGATGCCGAGCGCCTTCGACACGAACGGGACGGTTCTGGATGCCCGGGGGTTCGCCTCGAGCACGTAGAGGATGCCCGCGCCCACCGCGAACTGCACGTTGAGCAGTCCGCGCACGCCGATGCCCGACGCGATGCCCAGTGTGGCGATCTTGACCCGGGCGATGACGTCCTGGCCGAGGGTGACCGGCGGCAGGGTGCACGACGAGTCGCCGGAGTGGATGCCGGCCTCCTCGATATGCTCCATGATGCCGCCGATGTAGAGCTCGTCGCCGTCGTAGAGCGCGTCGACGTCGATCTCGATCGCATCGTCGAGGAAGCGGTCGACGAGCAGCGGATGCGACGGGCCGACGATTCCCTGGCCGGCGACCCGCTCGAAGTAGTCCTCGAGCGAGGGGCTGTCGTAGACGATCTCCATGCCCCGGCCGCCGAGCACGTACGACGGACGCACCAGCACCGGGTAGCCGATCTCCTCGGCCACGGTGACGGCCGAGTCGTAGTCGTAGGCGGTGCCGTTCTTTGGAGCAAGAAGGCCCGCGGCATCCAGAATCCCGGCGAAGAGCCCACGCTCCTCGGCGAGGTCGATCGCCTCGGGAGTGGTGCCGACGATCGGAACGCCTGCGGCCTTCAGACCCTTCGCGAGCCCGAGGGCGGTCTGGCCGCCGAGCTGCACCACAACGCCGACGAGTTCGCCGCTCTGCTGCTCGGCGTGGATGACCTCCAGCACGTCTTCGAGCGTCAGCGGCTCGAAGTAGAGCCGGTCGCTGGTGTCGTAGTCGGTCGACACGGTCTCCGGGTTGCAGTTGATCATGATCGTCTCGTAGCCGGCATCCGAGAGAGCGAACGACGCGTGCACGCAGGAGTAGTCGAACTCGACACCCTGCCCGATGCGGTTCGGGCCGGAGCCCAGGATGACGACCTTGCGGCGATCCGATGGCGTGACCTCGGTCTCGGAATCGTACGACGAGTAGTGGTACGGCGTGAGGGCGGGGAACTCCCCCGCACAGGTGTCGACCGTCTTGTAGACCGGGCGCACACCGAGGCCGTAGCGGATGCCCTGGATCTCCTCCTCGGAGACTCCCCGGAGGGCCGAGATCTGCACATCGGAGAAGCCGTGGTCCTTCGCGAGCCGCAGTGTCGCCTCATCCGCCAGGGGCGCAGCGGCGATGGTGTCGGCCACCTCGTTGATCAGCACGATCTGGTCGATGAACCACGGGTCGATCTTGGTGGCCTCGAAGACCTCCTCGAGGGTCGCGCCCGCGCGAAGCGCCTGCTGCACGGTCACGATGCGGCCGTCGGTCGGAACCGCAGCGATCGCCAGCAGCTCCTCCTTCGATGGCAGCGCCGAGACGGGTCCGTCCCAGTGGAACGACGAGCCGCGCTTCTCGAGCGACCGGAGCGCCTTCTGCAGGGCGGTGGAGTAGTTGCGACCGATGGCCATCGCCTCGCCGACCGACTTCATGGTGGTCGTCAGCGTGGCGTCTGCTGCCGGGAACTTCTCGAAGGCGAAGCGCGGCACCTTCACGACGACATAGTCGAGCGTCGGCTCGAACGAGGCCGGCGTGACCTTGGTGATGTCGTTCGGGATCTCGTCGAGCCGGTAGCCGATCGCGAGCTTGGCCGCGATCTTCGCGATCGGGAAGCCGGTGGCCTTCGAGGCCAGCGCCGACGACCGCGACACGCGCGGGTTCATCTCGATGACGATCACGCGCCCGTTGGCCGGGTCGATGGCGAACTGGATGTTGCAGCCACCCGTGTCCACCCCGACGGCGCGGATGATGTCGATGCCGATGTTCCGGAGGTTCTGGTACTCGCGGTCGGTCAGCGTGAGGGCGGGCGCGACGGTGATCGAGTCGCCGGTGTGCACCCCGACCGGATCCACGTTCTCGATCGAACACACGACCACGGTGTTGTCGGCCGTGTCGCGCATCAGTTCGAGCTCGTACTCCTTCCAGCCGAGGATCGACTCCTCGAGCAGTACCTCGGTGGTCGGGCTCTGGTGGAGGCCGTCACCGACGATGCGACGGAGCTCTGCCTCTGTGTACGCAAAACCCGATCCGAGTCCGCCCATCGTGAACGAGGGGCGCACCACCAGCGGGTAGCCGAGGTCGAGTGCGTACTCGACGGCCTCCTCGACGGTGTGCGCGATGAACGAGCGTGCGACATCCGCGCCGCACTCGAGCACCAGTTCCTTGAAGATCTGGCGATCCTCGCCCTTGTTGATCGCCTCGAAGTTCGCGCCGATCAGCTCGACGTCGTACTTCTCGAGGATGCCGTGCTTGTGCAGGTCGATCGCCGCATTCAGGGCCGTCTGGCCGCCGAGGGTCGGCAGGATGGCGTCGGGCTTCTCCTTCTTGATGATGCTCTCGATGACCTGCCAGGTGATCGGCTCGACGTAGGTCGCATCGGCGAAATCGGGGTCGGTCATGATCGTGGCGGGGTTCGAGTTCACCAGGATGACGCGCACGCCCTCCTCGCGGAGCACCCGGCAGGCCTGCGTGCCCGAGTAGTCGAACTCGCACGCCTGGCCGATGACGATGGGTCCCGATCCGATGACCAGGACGCTCGTGATGTCTTCTCTCTTGGGCATCAGTTGCCTTCCTTCGTGATCTCGGCGGTGTCGAGGGAGCCTGTGAGCACCATCTCTCTGAACCGGTCGAACAGGTACATCGAATCGTGCGGCCCCGCCGCCGCCTCCGGGTGGTACTGCACGCTGAACGCCTTGATGTCGAGGCACCGGATGCCCTCCACCACGTCATCGTTCAGGCTGATGTGGCTCACCTCGACCCGGCCGAAGCCCTCGGGGCTCTGGGTGACGCCCTCCCTCGGTGCATCGACCGCGAAGCCGTGGTTCTGGCTCGTGATCTCGACGCGACCGGTGGTGCGGTCGAGCACCGGCTGGTTGATCCCGCGGTGGCCGAACGGCAGCTTGTAGGTGCCGAAGCCGAGGGCCCGGCCGAGCAGCTGGTTGCCGAAGCAGATTCCGAAGTACGGCACACCGGCGCGCAGCACGTCGCGGAGCACCTCGACATGACCCTCGGATGCCTCGGGGTCACCGGGCCCGTTCGAGTAGAACAGCGCGCTGGGCGAAAGCGCCAGCACTTCGGCCGACGAGATCGACTCGGGCAGCACCTCCACGTCGAAACCGCGGTCGGCGAGGTAGTTCAGCGTCGACTTCTTGACGCCGAGGTCGAGCACGGCGACAGACCCGATCCGTTCGCCCACCGCGGGAACCGTGTAACGCTCGGCGGTCGAGACACGCTTCGAGAGGTTCTGGCCCGCCATCTCGGCGCCCTCCCGCACGAGCTTCAGCTGGGCATCCGGTGACAGCTCGAAGTCGGGCCCCGAGAAGATGCCGGCGCGCATGGCCCCGGCCGAACGGATGTGGCGGGTGACGGCTCGCGTGTCGATACCGCTGATGCCCACGACCTCATCGCGCACGAGGTCGTCGTCGAGCGCCCTTGTCGCGCGGAAGTTCGACACGATGCGGGAGGGGTCCCGCACGACGAAGCCGGAGACCCAGATGCGGGCGGACTCGAGGTCTTCGTCGTTGGTGCCGGTGTTGCCGATGTGCGGGGCCGTCATCATGACGATCTGGCCGGCGTACGACGGGTCGGTCAGGGTCTCCTGGTAGCCGGTCATGCCGGTGGCGAAGACGGCCTCACCGAAGGTACGCCCGCGGGCGCCGTAGGCCCGTCCGGTGTAGCGGTTGCCGTCTTCGAGAACGAATACTGCCGGTTCGGTGACGATCACGCGACCTGGCCTTCCTGTTTCGGGGTGTCTGTGGTGTCTGTGTCTGTGCTGCTGGTGAAGGTGAGGCGCGACTGAACGGTGTCGAGAACACGCACGCTGTCGACCTGGTCGAGGATGCGCACGTACGACTCGATGTCGGCGTTCGAGGGGCGGTCACCGGCCGCGGCTCTGGCGAGGATGTCCTTCTTCTCTGTGCTCGTCGCGCCGGCGGTCGCGGCGGCGGTGCGGGCCTTCTCATCGCCGACCAGAGGGGTCGTCCAGTCGAGGCGAACGAGGCCGCCCGTCTCGACGACGCGGTCGATCGTGAAGGTCGAGGTTCCAATGGAACGGATATTGCCATACGGCACGTAGATGTCGCGCTCACCGTCGATGGAGAGGGTGACGCCCTTCTCCCAGACGATGAACGTGCCGCGGCCGCGGAAGGCGAGCCCCGGCAGCACGAGCCGTTCGAGTGGCTTGGCCGCGGGGGTCGTCGCTACGTAGAGCATTGCGGCCTCGAACAGGAGGGCGCCGGAATCCTCCGGAGTCGTGGCCGCAGCCGCGAAGCCCGCCTGCCGGCGCTTGCGGGCACGCCAGCCGAGTGCCATGGCGAGGTAGAGAACGACGAGGAGGGCGATCACCGGAATGGCGAGAACGAGGGTGTTCACAGTGCTGGACCTGCTTTCTGGGTCGCTGCGGATGCCGCGACGATGTCGCTCTCGAGCACCCGGGTGCCCTGCACCGTCGGATACCCGTGGTGGAAGGTGTGCTGCACCCGGCCCGAGAGGGTGCGCCCGAGGAACGGAGAGTTGTGGCTCTTGCCCGCCAGGCGGGACAGGTCGAAGACGCTTGTTGACGTCGGGTCGTGCAGGGTGAAGTTGGCGGGAGCGCCGTTCTCGAAGTCGTGGCTGTGGTCTGTCAGCCGGCCGATCCCGGCCGGCGTGCGGGAGAGCACCCGGGCGATGTCGTCCCAGCCCAGGAGGCCGGTGTCGACGAGCGCCGTCTGCGAGACGCTCAGCGCGGACTCGAGGCCGACCATGCCGAAGCTCGCGGCATCCCACTCCGCCTCCTTCGACTCCGTCGGGTGCGGGGCGTGGTCGGTGGCGATGATGTCGATCGTGCCGTCGGCCAGCCCGGCCCGGAGAGCGAGCACGTCTTCGTCGCGGCGGAGCGGCGGGTTCACCTTGTACCGGGCGTCGTAGCTCCGGATCAGGTCTTCGGTCAGCAGGAGGTGGTGCGGTGTCGCCTCGGCGGTCACGACGATGCCCCGCTCCTTGGCCCAGCGGATGACGTCGACCGACCCGGCCGTCGACACGTGGCAGACGTGCAGGCGTGCACCGACATGCTCAGCGAGCAGCACATCCCGGGCGATGATCGACTCCTCGGCGACGGCCGGCCAGCCCTTCAGCCCGAGCTCGCTGGAGAGGGCGCCCTCGTTCATCTGCGCGTTCTCGGTGAGCCGCGGATCCTGCGCATGCTGGGCGACGACGCCATCGAATGTCTTCACGTATTCGAGCGCGCGACGCATCAGCAGGGAGTCGTGTACACATTTGCCGTCGTCGGAGAAGACCCGCACCCGGGCCTTCGAGTGGGCCATGGCGCCGATCTCACTCAGTCGTTCGCCGGCAAGCCCCACCGTCACGGCGCCGATCGGGCGCACCGTGGCGTACCCCGCGTCGTCGCCCAGGGTCATGACCTGCTCGACGACGCCAGCGGTGTCGGAGACGGGGAGGGTGTTCGCCATCGGGAACACGGCGGTGAATCCGCCGGCCGCCGCGGCGCGCGTTCCGGTGAGAACCGTTTCGCTCTGTTCGAAGCCGGGCTCCCGGAGGTGCGTGTGCAGGTCGACGAGGCCCGGAAGAGCGACGAGGCCGTCGGCGTCGATCCGGATCGCGTCTCGCGTCGAGGCGTCATCGGTGCCCGGGCCGACACGGAAGAGCCGGCCATCCCGCACCAGCAGGTCGGTTCGCTCTCCAGACGGAAGGGTGGCTCCGACGATGAGGTGACTCGGGTTGCCCACGTGTGTGCCTTTCATTCGGCGGCCTCTCGTTCGGCAGCTTCGGGTTGGCCGGACATCAGCAGGTAGAGCACCGCCATGCGGATCGACACCCCGTTCGTGACCTGCTCCAGCACGGTGGACTGGGCCGAGTCCGCCGCTGCCGCGGAGATCTCGAGGCCCCGGTTCATCGGGCCCGGGTGCATCACAATCGTATCCGGGCGGAGCGTGGCGAGGCGCGCATCGTCGAGGCCCCACTCGCGGGCGTACTCCCGGGCGTTGGGGAAGAACGCCGCGTTCATCCGCTCGCTCTGGATGCGGAGCATCATCACCACATCGGGCTGGGCCTGGCGGATGGTCTGGTCGAAGTCGTAGCTGATCGTGGCGGGCCACTGCTTTTCGGCACCGAACGGCACGAGCGTGGCCGGGGCGACGAAGGTCACGTGCGCCCCCAGGGTCTCGAGCAGCCAGAGGTTCGACCGGGCGACGCGGGAGTGCAGGATGTCGCCGACGATCACCACGCTCACACCGTCCAGGTCGCGTCCGCGGCTCGCTGCGCCGAAGAGGCGGCGCCGCATCGTGAATGCGTCGAGGAGGGCCTGGGTCGGATGCTCGTGGGTTCCGTCGCCCGCATTCACGATGGGCGCGTCGATCCAGTCGCTCTCGGCAAGCACCAGCGGCGCGCCGCTTGCATGGTGGCGGATGACGACCCCGTCGGCACCCATCGCCGCGAGCGTCTGGGCGGTGTCCTTCAGGCTCTCACCCTTCGACACGCTCGAGCCCTTGGCGCTGAAGTTGATCACGTCGGCGGAGAGGCGCTTCGCTGCGGCCTCGAACGAGATGCGGGTGCGGGTCGAGTCCTCGAAGAAGAGGTTGACGACGGTCTTGCCGCGAAGCGTCGGGAGCTTCTTGACCTCCCGGTCGTTGACGGCGGCCATGTCCTCGGCGACGTCGAGGATCTGCAGCGCCTCGTCACGGCTTAGGGTCTTCGTCGAGAGAAGGTGCCTCATCGGGTGCCGCCGTCGGGCTCGTTGCTGCCCTCGTCGAAGGGGTCGTGGAAGACGCGCGGGGCTGCGGTGGTTCCGGATGTCGCAGCCCCAGAGTCGCGCGGGCCCTCGATGCTCACCTCTTCGACCTCGTCGACCTCCAGGAGTCGCACGTTGATACGCTCATCGGTCGACGTCGGCAGGTTCTTGCCCACGAAGTCGGCCCGGATCGGAAGCTCCCGGTGTCCTCGGTCGACCAGCACCGCGAGCCGCACGACCTTCGGCCGTCCGATGTCGCTCAGCGCATCCAGCGCAGCGCGGATGGTGCGACCCGAGTACAGCACGTCATCCACCAGCACGACGGTCTTGCCGTCGACTCCCCCGGCCGGAATGTCCGTCGGCTGCGGGGTGCGGGTGATGTTCCGGCCGAGATCGTCGCGGTACATCGTGGCGTCGAGCGCGCCCACCAGCGACGCCGGAGCGCCCTGTTCGATGCGCTGGATGATCTCGGCGATCCGCCGGGCGAGAAAGACGCCGCGCGTCGGAACACCGAGGATCACGAGACCGTCGGCCCCCCGGTTCGACTCCAGGATCTCGTGCGAGATGCGGGTCAGCGCCCGCGAAATGTCAGCCTGAGACAGCACAGTGCGCGCCATGTCGGACTCCCTTCTCCGTCTCACAGTACGGCTCTTAAAGGTTGTCGTGTTCCTCCACCATACCAGCCCGCCTCGCCGGGCCGCCGGGCTCTCCGAGCCGCGGGGCCCCGGGCCACACCGAGATCGGGAGACTCTCGCTCGAGGTCGCTAGAATACAGCCCCGCGTCACCGGGGAACGACGTATTCGCCGCCGTAGTTCATGTCACGAGGATGACGGCGTCGCTGAAACGGGTGCCGGTCATCGAGAAGCTACATTCACCCGCGACCCACGGTACGGAAATTGGTCTGCACCCGGTGCCGGTCGAGCAGGTCCCCCGCCTCCGGGCGTCCAGCCCCTGTGGATCGGCGGAACCGCCATCTCGGCGCGGGCAGCTGTTGCATCGCCAGCGACGAACACAAGAATATGCGGATGAAAAAAACCGAGCGTTCTCAGCGGAAAGCGAGCTCGGCGAGCAGATCCATCACGCAACTACGGAATGCCCGAGGTCAAACCTCGGCGATATACGGCGAGGATGGGCTGTGGGCATTCCGTAATGTCGGGCTGCCGTCGGGGCCGGGTCGAAATCGGGATTGCCGACGGCCACGGTCGTCAGTCATACTGCCGTGAAGGCTAGTGGGCGACGCCCTTGGTCTGGGCGATCTTCGCCAGGATGCCGTTGATGAAGCCGGCCGAGTCGTCGGTCGACATCGACTGGGCCGCCTCGACCGCCTCGGCGATGGCCACGGCATCCGGAACGCCATCGTTGTAGAGGATCTCCCAGATGCCGATGCGGAGGAGTGCGCGGTCGATGTGCGGCATGCGGCCGAGGGTCCAGCCGACGGCGTAGGTCTCGATCAGCTCGTCGATCTCGTAGCCGTGCGACACGAAACCGTCGACGATCTCACGCGCATACTCCCACGAGGCCTCCCGCGCGGGTTCGGTCAGCGCGCGCGCAGCCTCTGCCGCGAGCGACTCGTTGATGGAGATCTGGCGGACATCCGCCGCGTACAGGATGTCGAGCGCCCGCTTACGGGCCTTCGTGCGCGCACTCACAGAACAGCAGCCCTAGTCGCTGACGCGGCCGAGGTAGTCGCCCGTGCGGGTGTCGACCTTGACCTTGGTGCCCTGCTCGAGGAACAGCGGAACCTGGATCTCGTGCCCGGTCTCGACGGTCGCGGGCTTCGTGCCGCCGGTCGAGCGGTCGCCCTGGAGGCCCGGCTCGGTGTAGGTGATCTCGAGGATCACGGATGCCGGCAGCTCGACGTAGAGCGGCGCGTCTTCATGCAGCGCGATGGTCACCGGCTGGTTCTCGAGCATGTAGTTCTTCGCATCGCCGACGACCTTGTCGGTCACGCTGAGCTGCTCGTAGGTGTCGTTGTCCATGAACACGAAGTCCTGGCCGTCGTTGTAGGAGTAGGTGTAGTCGCGGCGGTCCACGTTGGCCGTCTCGATCTTGGCACCCGCGTTGAAGGTGCGGTCGACGACCTTGCCCGAGAGCACGTTCTTGATCTTGGTGCGCACGAACGCGCCACCCTTGCCGGGCTTGACGTGCTGGAACTCGATGACAGCCCAGAGCTGGCCGTCGATCTTCATCACTACGCCGTTACGGATGTCGCTTGTCGAAGCCATGGGAGAGGTGGATCCATTCGGTTGGGAAGTTGCGGGTGGAACACTGAAGCGGGCCCGTCCGGCCCGACATCACAGTGTAGTCGAGATGCGGGAGAGCTGTTCGAGGGCCAGCCGGTAGCCGTCGAAGCCGAATCCCGCGATGACACCGGTCGCCACAGCGGAGATGACGCTGGTGTGCCGGAACGTCTCACGCGCGTGCGGGTTCGAGATGTGCACCTCGATCAGCGCCAGGCCCGCTCGGGTCACGAGTGCGGCCGCGTCCCGGAGCCCGTAGGAGTAGTGCGTGAAGGCGGCGGGGTTCAGGATGACGGGGGTGCGCTCATCCACCGCAGAGTGCAGCCAGCCGATCAGCTCCGATTCGTCGTCGGTCTGGCGCACCTCGACGTCGTACCCCTCGGGGGCGTTGGTCAGGAGCAACTGCCGGAGGGCATCCAGATCCTGGTGGCCGTAGACGTCGGGCTCGCGGCTGCCGAGCCTGCCGAGGTTTGGACCGTTCAGCACGAGCACCCGGGTCATGACCCGATCTCCTGGTACGCGGCGAACAGCAGCGCCGTCTCCGGACCCTGCAACACGGTCGGTTTCGCGATGTCGTCGAGCACGATGAACCGCAGCATGCTGCCGCGCGCCTTCTTGTCGCGCTGCATCGCCGCGAGCAGGGTGTTCCAGCGGCCGACCGGGTAACTGGTCGGCAGCGTCAGCAGTTCGAGCACGCGGCGGTGACGGTCGACCGCCTCGTCGGAGAGCGAGCCGGTGAGCCGCCCGAGCTCGGCGGCGAAGACCATGCCGACGGCGACTGCGGCCCCGTGCCGCCACTGGTAGCGCTCGGTGTGCTCGATCGCGTGACCGAGGGTGTGGCCGTAGTTGAGGATCTCGCGGAGGCCCGACTCCCTGAAGTCTTCGCCGACGACCCTGGCCTTCAGTCCGATGGCGAGCTCGACGAGCCGGCGGAATTCGGGCGAGGCCGGGTCGGTGGCGACATCCACATCGCGTTCGATGATGTCGAGGATCTCCGGCTCGGCGATGAAGCCGGCCTTGGCGACCTCGGCGAATCCGGCGAGCAGATCGTTCCGCGGCAGGCTGGCCAGCGTGTCGAGATCGGCGAGCACGGCTGTCGGAGCGTAGAAGGCGCCGACGAGGTTCTTGCCCTCAGCGGTGTTGATGCCGGTCTTGCCGCCGAGGGCCGCATCGACCATTCCGAGGAGGGTCGTGGGAGCCTGGATGAGCTGCACTCCGCGCAGCCACGTCGCGGCGACGAAGCCCGCGAGGTCGGTGGTCGCTCCCCCACCGAAGCCCACGATGGCGTCGGAGCGCGTGAAGTCGGCCTGCCCGAGGATCTGCCAGAGGAACGACGCGACCTCGACCCGTTTGGCGCCCTCGCCGTCGGGAATCTCGGCGAGCAGCACCTCGAAGTCGGTCTTCAGCCCATCGCGAAGCACCCCGGCCCAGTCCGCCAGTTGCGGTGCATGCACGATGAGGATCTTCCGCACACCGGGCGCGAGCGACGCTCCGAGCCCTGCGAGAACCCCGCGCCCGACGATCACGTCGTAGGGCTGGTCGCCCGGAACGGTGATGGTGGTGGGGGCGTCTCTGTCTGTGTTGTCTCTGTCTGTGTTGGTCTCGGTGCTCATACGTGCTCTCCCAGTCGGGTGCGGATCCAGGCGGCGACGTCTTCGGCGATGTCGTCGGCCCGGTGGTGCGAGGTGTCGACGGTGAAGTCGGCGAGTTCGTCGTAGAGCTCCCGCCGGGCATCCACCACCTTCTGCCAGGCTGCCACGTCGGGAACGAGGGGGCGCTTGGAGTTGCCGAGCCGCGCTTCGACGGCCTCGGCGGTGCAGGTGAAGAGTACAACGAGGCAGCCGTCGAGATCGTGCTGGGTGGCAGGGTTCAGCACGGCTCCGCCACCGAACGAGACGATGCCGCCGCCTTTCAGCGCCTGCACGACCTCCGCCCGTTCGATCTCGCGGAACCGCGGCTCGCCCTCGGTCTCGAAGATCGCTGCGATCGGCCCGTGCTGGGCCTGGATCTGCTTGTCGGTGTCGGTGAACGTCATCTCGAGCAGCTTTGCGACACGGCGGCCGATGCGGGTCTTCCCGGCGGCCGGCGGGCCGATGATGACGACGGTCACCGGATGCCCGCTGGGCCGTCGTGCGTGGGGCCTTCGGGCGCGGGCTCTTTGGCTGGCAGGCCCACATCGAATCCGTCCCGCACCGGCGCTCTGCTCGTGCCGTCGTTTCGCACCGCGGGGGTCTCATCGCTTCGCACCGGCGCCTCGACCGCCTCGTGCCCGCTTCGGAGCGCCGCGGGGATCGCCGCGAGGTAGCCATCCAGGTTCCGCTTCGTCTCCCGCACCGAATCGCCGCCGAACTTCTCCTGAACCGCATTCGCGAGCACGAGCGCGACCATCGCCTCCGCCACGACACCGGCCGCCGGAACCGCACACACGTCGGAGCGCTGGTGGTTCGCCGCTGCCGCTTCGCCGGTGGCGACATCCACCGTGCGGAGGGAGTGCGGCACGGTCGCGATGGGCTTCATACCGGCGCGCACGCGCAACACGGTACCGGTGCTCATACCGCCCTCTGTGCCGCCGGCCCTGTCGCTGGAGCGGCCGATCTCGCCGTCGACCTCGAAGAGTTCGTCGTGCGCCTGGGAGCCGCGGCGGGTCGTCGTGAGGAACCCGTCACCCACCTCGACACCCTTGATGGCCTGGATGCCCATCAGCGCAGCGGCGAGCTGCGAGTCGAGCCGCCTGTCCCAGTGCACGTGGGAGCCGAGCCCGGGCGGCAGTCCGTAGGCCAGAACCTCGACGACACCGCCGAGGGTGTCGCCCTCCTTGTGGGCGTCGTCGACCTCGGCCACCATCAGGGCGGAGGTGTCCGGGTCGAAGCAGCGGAGTGGATCGGCGTCGAGCGTGTCGACATCGCTCGGCCGTGGCAGGCGCGAGCCTTCGGGCACCCGCACCGGCCCGATCGAGAGGGTGTGGCTGACCAGGGTGATCCCCAGCTCGGCGAGGAAGCTGCGGGCCACGGCACCGAGGGCTACCCGGGCGGCGGTCTCGCGGGCGCTTGCGCGCTCGAGGATCGGGCGGGCCTCCTCGAACCCGTACTTCTGCATGCCGACGAGGTCGGCGTGGCCGGGCCGGGGGCGGGTGAGCGGGGCTCCGCGGCCCGTCGACTTCGCCTCGCCGTCGAGGGGTGCTGCTCCCATCACCTCTGTCCACTTCGGCCACTCGGTGTTGCCGACCCGGATGGCGACGGGGCTGCCGAGGGTGAATCCGTGCACGATGCCGCCCGAGAGCGACACCTCGTCCTGTTCGAACTTCATGCGCGCACCCCGGCCGTAGCCGAGTTTCCGGCGCGCCAGATCGGTTTGGATGTTTTCGACGGAAACGGGGATTCCAGACGGCAGACCCTCAAGGATGGCGATGAGTTCGGGGCCGTGGGATTCTCCGGCTGTGAGCCAACGGAGCATGCTGAAATCCTCCCACAGGATTTCGGTCGCCGCGTCGCGGTCAGGCGGGCAGGCCCACAGCCTCGAACATCGCGGCGAGTACGGCCGGCTCGTTCTCGAGTACAAGCTCGGGGTCGCCTCCGACGAAGACGCGCACCTGCGCGAGGGCCTGGTGCACCAGCATCCGGAGACCGGAGACGACCTCGCCGCCGCCGGCCGCCCACTGCCGGCCGAGGAGGCTGGGCCAGGGCGCGTAGGCGACATCGAGCAGCACCGACCCTGCTTCGGGCATCACGCGGGCGACGTCGACCGAGGTCAGCGCGCCTCCGGGCAGAGTGCTGATGGCGACTGCAGCGCTTGTTCGGGCGAGCCCCTCGGAGAGCGGGATGATCGTGGTGGCCACCCCGGATTCGTGGGCCGTCTGCACGACGGACTCGGCGCGGGCGGCGTTCCGCACGGCGACGGTGATGTGCTGGGCGCCGAGGCTCGCGGCAGCGACGACGGCGGAGCGAGCCGTGGCTCCGGCCCCCAGTAACAGCACGTCCCGGGCGTCGCGCACTCCCCCGTCGGCCAAGGCGTTGACGATGCCGGCGACATCCGTATTGAACCCGTCGATCCTCCGGCTGCCGGCGTGATCGGTGAACAGCACGGTGTTGGTCGCCTGCGCCAGCGTGGTCAGTCTGTCTGCCGAGTCGAGCAGCGGGAGCACCTCCTCCTTGAGCGGCATCGTCAGCGAGAGCCCGCGCCAGACGGGCGAAAGGCTGTCGACGAAGGCTCGGAGCCCCCCCGATTCCACTTCGGCAGATCCGTATTCCGCGTCGAAACCGAGCACCCGGTAGGCCGCCGCGTGCAGGGCCGGCGACTGGGAGTGCGCGATGGGCGAACCGAGAACGGCGAGGCGGGGTCGCCCCTGCCCGGTCATCCCCCCGCGCCGGGGTTGGCTGCCGACCAGGCCTGGTACTGGGCGACGGCCTTCAGGTGATCGTCGTAGGAGGTGGAGAACACGGTCTCACCGGTGTCGAGATTGATGGTGACGAAGTAGAGCCACGTGCCGTCGGCGGGGTGCATGGCCGCGTCGATGGCGGTGTCCCCGGGATTCGAGATGGGGCCGACCGGGAGCCCGGTGTGCACGTAGGTGTTGTACGGGTTCGACTCGTCGTTCCGTTCGGCATCCGTCGTGTCCACACGCTTCTCGCCGGTGCCGTAGGCCACCGTCGCGTCCGACTGGAGTGGCATGTCGTCGGCGATGCGGTTCGTGAACACCCGCGAGACCTTGTAGAAGTCCGGCTCCAGCCGGGCCTCCTTCTGGATGACCGAGGCCAGCGTCAGCACCTTCTCCCGGTCGGCCACCGGCACACCGGCGGTATCGAGGGACTGGAAGGTGCGATCGACCATCGTCTTCAGCAGATCCTTCGCGGACGTGTTCGGCTCGAACGTGTACGTCGCCGGGAAGAGGTACCCCTCGATGTTCGGCGCCGACGCGTCGATGCCGAACTGGGTGAAGTTGGCGGCCTCCGCCTGAAGATCGGTGAGCGGCACTCCCGTGTCGGTGGAGAGGGTCGTGAGCACCTCGGCCGCGAGCGTGCCCTCAGGGATGACCACCTGGTTGGTCACGTGGTTCGCCGGGTCTTCGAGCGCCGTCAGCGCGGACTGCGCGCTCATCTGTTTCGAGAGCGTGTAGGTGCCGGGCTGGAAGACCACGTCGGGCTGGGTGAGGAGGAGCTTGTAGAAGATCGCCGATGACCCGACGATTCCCTGGGCAGCCAGATTGTCGCCGATCATCGAGCCGTCATCGCCGGAGTTGATGACGAAGTCGACCTTCTCCCCTGTTCCCGTGCCGGTGAAGTCGGCTGCAGTACTCGAACCGCCGAAGATCTTCTGGATTCCCGGAACCAGCGGCGGGATGACCGCGCTGGCCGCAGCGGCCAGGCCGCCCACCAGCACCAGCGTGACGACGACAGTGACGATCACGCGGGCAGGACGCCGTCGGCGAGGCCCGCCGGGGCGACTCGCCCTACTGGTCTGCTGGTGTTCCCGTCGCGCCCCCCGCCGACTGTCGCTCGGAGGCGACTCTCGAAAGAATTCGGCGAAGGGGTGGTTCTCGGGTGGCTGGGGGTCAGTCACTGTGTGGTCCTTGGTTCGGGTCGACCGGGAGCCCTGGGAGGTTACCCGTGGAGCGCTCGACGTCGAGGGCATGTTGCAGAAGTATAACGGCGGCTACTTGATCGATCACTGGGCGTGAGTTCTTCGTGTTCTTGCCCGAGCGGTGAAGAGCAGCTTGGGCTGAAACAGTCGTCAGGCGTTCGTCGATCATCCGAACCGGATGTGAGGCCGCCCGGGCGAGCTCCAGTGCAAACGCGGAGGCATCATCGGTGGACGGCGTACGGCCACCCGACATCGAGAGCGGTAACCCCACGATGAACTCGGTGGCGTCGATCTCCGTGGCGATGGCGAGGATCCGCTCGATGTCCGCTCTGCCGGAACTCGAACGTGCCACCGTCTCGACCGGGGTCGCGAGGATGCCGTGCAGGTCGGATCGCGCAACGCCGACCCTGGCCTTGCCGACGTCGATGCCGACTCGTACTCCCTGCCTCACGAGAGACCCCCGGGCGACGGCAGGAACGCCGCCGCCCGCACCCGCTGGAGCCGGCCCACGGGAGGAGTCACGCTCGCCCGTCGACCACGGCGGAACGAATCGCAGTCAGGGCATCGTCGATGGCCGAGACATTCGTTCCACCGCCCTGCGCGAGGTCGTCCTTGCCGCCGCCTCCGCCGCCGAGCACGCCTGCGGCGAGCTTGGCCAGGGCGCCGGCACGAAGAGAGACGGCGCGTGCAGCATCGTTCGTCGCGGCGATGACCACCGGCTTCTCAGCGACGCTGGCGGCCAGTGCGACCACGCCGGGCGCGCTGCCGAGCCGTTCGCGAACAGCCGTGACGAGCATCCGCAGGTCGTCGCTCGAACGGAGCTCCCCGACGTTCGCACTGACGAGGGAGACGGTACCGAGCCGTTCGGCGGAGTCCACCAGGGCGGGCACCCGTGACGACAGTGCGCTCGTCTCGTAGGCGGCGATCTTCTTCTCGGCCGACTTGAGGTTGGCCACGAGATCGGCGATGCGGTTCGTGAGCTCGTCGCGGGGTGCCTTCAGCGACGACGTCAACTGCGACACGATCGCCCGCTCGGTGGCGAACTCCCGGAACGCGTCGGCACCGACGAGGGATTCCACCCGGCGGTTCGTCGAGCCGATGGACGATTCGCCCAGCAGGTTGATGAGCCCGATCTCCGAGGTGTGCACGACGTGGGTGCCGCCGCAGAGTTCTCTCGACCACGGGCCGCCGATCTCGACCATCCGCACGACGTCACCGTACTTCTCACCGAACAGGGCCATGGCGCCGAGCGCCTTTGCGTCGTCGACGGCCATCTCGCGGGTGACCACGCCGAAATCCGCCCGGACGGCCGTGTTCGAGATCTCCTCGATCTCCGACTTCGTCGCGGCCGAGAGCGGCTGGCTCCAGGTGAAGTCGAGGCGGAGATACCCGGCCTTGTTGTACGACCCTGACTGGTGAGCGGTCGATCCGAGGATCTCCCGCAGTGCCGCATGCACGATGTGGGTGGCCGAGTGCGCCTGCGTCGCACCCTTCCGCCAGTCGCTGTCGACCACGCTGCGTGCAATGTCGCCCACGGCGACCTGCCCACTCACGACCCGGGAACGGTGGCTGATGAGGCCCTTCACGGGCTTCTGCACATCCAGCACCTCGAGAACGAAGCCGTCGCCGACGATGGTTCCGGAGTCTGCTTCCTGGCCGCCCGATTCGGCGTAGAGGCTCGTCTCGGCCAGGATGACCTCGACGAGCTCTCCCGACACCGCGGTGTTCACCGACTGGGCGTCGATGATCAGGCCGAGCACCCGCGACTCGGTCTCCAGCTCGGTGTAGCCGGTGAAGACGGTCTCACCCTGTGCCCGGAAGGCAGCGAAGGCGCTGAGGTCGGCGTTGCCGAGCTTCTTAGACTTCGCGTCGGCCTTCGCCCGCTGCTTCTGCTCGGTCATCAGGCGTTCGAAGGCCGTGCGATCGACAGAGAGGCCGGCCTCCTCAGCGATCTCCACCGTCAGGTCGATGGGGAAACCGTAGGTGTCGTGCAGCTGGAAGGCCGTGTCGCCGGCGAGAGCCGGGGCGCCCTTCTCCTTCGTCTTCAGAACAGCGAGATCGAGGATGGTCATGCCGCCGGTGAGCGTGCGGAGGAAGGCCTCCTCTTCTGCGTAGGCCGTGCGGGAGATGCGCTCGTAGTCCGCCGAGACCTCCGGATAGGCGGTCGACATCGCGTCGCGCGAGGCGGGGAAGAGCTCGGGGAACGTCGACCGGTCGACGCCCAGCAGACGCATGCTGCGAACGGTGCGCCGGAGCAGGCGCCGGAGCACGTAGCCACGCCCCTCGTTCGACGGGGTCACGCCGTCTGACATCAGCATCAGCGCCGAGCGCACGTGGTCTGCAACGACCCGCATGCGCACGTCGTCTTCGTGGTCGGCGCCGTAGCGGCGACCGGAGAGTTCGGCGGCCCGGTCGAGCACCGGCCTCACCTGGTCGATCTCGTAGAGGTTCTCGACGTTCTGCTTGATGAACGCCACTCGCTCGAGGCCCATCCCCGTGTCGATGTTCTTGCGGGGCAATTCGCCCAGGATGTCGAAGTCGACCTTGGACTTCACGTTCCCGATGAGGTACTGCATGAACACGAGGTTCCAGATCTCGATGTAGCGGTTCTCATCGGCGATCGGCCCACCCTCTGCGCCATAGGCGGGCCCTCGGTCGAAGTAGATCTCCGAGCAGGGTCCGGCCGGCCCCGGCTGGCCTGTGGACCAGTAGTTGTCTTCTTTGCCGAGGCGCTGGATGCGATGGTCGGGAAGGCCGGCCGTCTTCTTCCACATGCCGATCGCCTCATCGTCGTCTTCGTAGACGGTGACCCAGAGGTCCTTCTCGGCGAACCCGAGCCCGCCGTCGGCCTCGCTCGAGGTCAGCAGCTCCCAGGCGTATTCGATGGCGGTCTCCTTGAAGTAGTCGCCGAACGAGAAGTTGCCGTTCATCTGGAAGAACGTGCCGTGCCGGGTCGTCTTGCCGACCTCTTCGATGTCGAGGGTACGGATGCACTTCTGCACACTCGTCGCGCGCGGGAACGGCGCCGGCACGAGCCCCGACATGTACGGGATGAACGGAACCATCCCCGCGACGGTGAACAGGAGAGTGGGATCGTCGCTCACCAGGGACGCGGAGGGAACGACGGTGTGGCCGCGGTCGCCGAAGAACTCGAGCCAGCGACGGCGGATGTCTGCGGTCTGCACTACTTCTGTGCAGCCTTCTTCACGGCGTCGCCCGCGTCACCGATGGCGGAACGCAGTTCGTTCTCACGCTCGTGGTAACCGTCGGCCAGCGCCTCGGAGAAGTCCTTGATCTTGGCGTCCAGCTCGGCGAAGAACCTCTTGCCCTGGGCCGTCTGGTTGAGCTGGTGGGCTGCCACGACACCGACGGTGATTCCGGCTGCAAACCACAGGACTTTCTTCAAGGCGGGCTCCTTCTTGGGGGTTGGTTTTCGAACTCCGGCCAGTTTAGTGGCTCTCAGTAGTCCGATTTACGGGCGCGGCGACCGGTGGATTTCTTCTTCGACTTCGCCTGTGTGGACGAGGAGTCATCCGCAAGCTCGCGGCCGCCCCGGATGGCCGCACGCACCGCGGCGCTGAATCCGGCGATCTTGATGAGGGGGCCTCCGACGGAGGCGGCGAAGAGCGCGACCAGCGAGTTCACGTTGCCGGTCACCTCTGCGACGTTCGATGTGATCGAGTCGACCCGTGCCAGCTGCTTGTTCGCTTCCTGCACCGTGACCGTCGTCTCCTCGAGGATCGGCGTGATCCCCTTGCTGACATCCCTGATCGCCAGAGTGGTCTCGTCGAACACCTTGCCGAGCTTGATGAGCGGAAGAGCGAGGAACACGACCAGCACCGCAAAAACTCCCGCGGCGATCAGCCCGGCGATGTCTCCACCAGACATGTGGACACTCCTTACAACTCGGTGTGCACCAGCAGGTCAGCTGGGCAGGATACGAAAAAGGCGGCCCACCCTGAGGTGGACCGCCCTAAGCGTATCTGTAACGAACGAGGGAACTAGCGAGCCGCGTAGTACTCGACGACCAGCTGCACTTCACAGGTCACGGGAACCTCGGCGCGACGCGGGCGACGCTCGAGACGGGCCTGGAGCTTGTCGATCTCGACCGACAGGTAGCCCGGAACCTTGGGCAGAACGTCGACGTGGCCACCGGCAGCTGCGACCTGGAACGGAGGCAGGGCCTCTGAACGGGCGTGCACGTGGATCATCTGTCCCGGCTTGACGCGGAACGACGGGCGGTCAACCCGGGCGCCGTCGACGAGGATGTGGCGGTGCACGATCAGCTGGCGGGCCTGTGCGGTCGTGCGGGCGAAACCGGCACGGAGTACGAGAGCGTCGAGACGCATCTCGAGCAGCTCGACCAGGTTCTCACCGGTCAGGCCGCTGCCGCGACGGGCCTCCTGGAAGGCGATCTTGAGCTGGGCCTCGCGGATGCCGTACTGGGCACGCAGGCGCTGCTTCTCGCGGAGGCGCACCGCGTAGTCGGAGTCGGTCTTGCGCTTGGTGCGGCCGTGCTCACCCGGAGCGTAGGGACGCTTCTCCAGGTACTTGGCGGCCTTCGGGGTCAGCGGAATGCCGAGGGCCCGGGAAAGGCGGGTCTTGCTGCGGGTACGTGACTTGGTAGACACAAACATCCTTCAAATAAAGTGGTGAAAGGTATGACCCGTGAATACATGGGTACTCACGGAAATCGAGGGATGGGCCGGATGATTCGGCTACAGAATTCATCGTTCCTGATCGGGGTCTCTCGCAGCCGCGCTAAAGACACCCAAAAGTAGGCCTCGAGAAGATTACCACAGGAGACACCCGAACCACGGCTCAACCCCGCGTGATCCTGCGGATCTTCTCCAGCCGTGCTGCGACGTCCCGCTCGTTACCGTGCTCGGTCGGCCGGTAGTACTCCGTGCTCTTCAGTTCATCGGGCAGGTACTGCTGCGCCACCACGCCGAGATCGCTGTCGTGCGGGTATGCGTAGCCCTTGCCGTGACCGAGCCGTTTCGCACCCGGATAGTGCGCATCCCGGAGCGGCTTCGGAACACGCCCGATCTTTCCGGCGCGCACGTCGGCTATCGCCTTGTCGATGGCGAGGTACGACGCGTTCGACTTGGGCGCCGTCGCCAGGTACACGACCGCCTCGGCCAGCGGGATGCGCCCCTCCGGCATGCCGATGAACTGCACGGCATCGGCGGCTGCGGTCGCGATGACGAGCGCCTGCGGATCGGCCATACCGATGTCTTCGGCCGCGGAGATGATGATGCGGCGGGCAATGAATCGCGGATCCTCACCCGCCTCGATCATGCGCGCCAGGTAGTGGATCGCCGCATCGACATCCGACCCTCGCACCGACTTGATGAACGCACTGATCACGTCGTAGTGCTCATCGCCGTTGCGGTCGTACCGAAGGAGCGCGCGGTCCACGGCCTGGGCCACGGTCTCGTCGGTGATCTGGGGAACCGGGTCGGCATCGCCACCGGCCAGCGCACTGGTGCCCGCGGCCTCCAGCGCCGTCAGTGCCCGCCGGGCGTCTCCCGACGCGAGGCGGATGATCGTGGCCCGGCCCTCGGGCGTCAGCGTGACGCGCCCGGCCAGGCCCCGGGCATCCACCACCGCACGGTCGACCAGCAGGCCGAGGTCGTCGTCGCTCAGCGGCTCGAGGGTGAGCAGGAGGGAGCGGGAGAGCAGGGGTGAGATGACAGAGAACGACGGGTTCTCGGTCGTTGCGGCCACCAGGATGACCCAGCCGTTCTCGACTCCGGGAAGCAGAGCATCCTGCTGGGCCTTGGTGAAACGGTGGATCTCGTCGAGGAAGAGCACGGTCGACACTCCGTAGAGGTCGCGGCTGGTGAAGGCCTCCTCCATCACCTGGCGCACGTCCCGCACCCCAGCCGTCACCGCCGACAACTCGACGAACTTGCGGTTGGAACTGTGCGCGATGGCCTGCGCCAGGGTGGTCTTGCCCGTGCCGGGCGGCCCCCAGAGGATGATCGACACCGATCCCTGGGCACCGCCGGAGTCGGAGGCGAGGTTCACCAGCGGCGAACCCGGGCGGAGGAGGTGCTTCTGGCCGGCCACTTCGTCGAGGCTTCGCGGGCGCATTCGCACCGCGAGAGGGACGGCTCCCGAATGGAGCCCCTGCTGTGTCGAGACCATGGCTTCAGGGTAGCCCGACCCACCGACAGGGCTGCTGCGCAGGGACTGCACGGGCTGCTCCGCAGGGAGCTTTTGAGCTGAGGGCCGGATTCACCGTAAAGTTCTCGGGGGGTCCGTCGCTTGTCAGCGCCGGAACAGTCGTTGACGGAGGATTCGTGGCACCGAGCAATTCTGATCGTGAAGCACGCGAGTCCAAGCAGCGACTCCGCAACTACCAGGCACGACAGAGGGTGCACGCGTCGCAGGTGACCCGTCGGAAGCGTGACAACCTCGTCTCGGTGATCGTCGTGCTCGTCGTGGTCATCGTCGCCATCGTCGTGCAGGTCTTCTACTTCTCCGGTGGCCCGGGTACACCCCAGCCGTCGCCGTCCGCATCCGCCACTGCCGAACCGACAGCCTCACCCTCGGCGACGCCGAGTTCCACCGAGAACACCGGCGATGTGCCGCCGAAATCCGTGGCCGAGGGCCGGGACTGGACAGGCACCCTCACGATCAACGACATCCCCCTGGCCATCGGCCTGGACGGTGTGGCAGCCCCCCAGGCCGTCTCGTCGTTCATCTCCCTGGTCCAGGCCGGGTTCTACACCGGGCTCACCTGCCATCGTCTGACGACGACGGGCATCTTCGTGTTGCAGTGCGGTGACCCGAAGGGCGACGGAACGGGTGGTCCCGGCTACTCGTACGGCCCGGTGGAGAATGCTCCGGCCGACAACGTCTACCCGGCAGGCACGCTCGCCATGGCGCGACAGGGCGACAACGGCTACAGCAACGGCAGCCAGTTCTTCATCGTCTATGCCGACTCCACCATCCCCTCCGACACCGCGGGCGGCTACACCGTGCTCGGCCAGGTCACCAGCGGACTCGACCAGCTCCAGAGCGGAGTCATCGCCGCCGGCGTCACGAGCGGCACGGAGACCCCCGCTGTTCCTGCCACCATCACGAACGTCACCGTGCAGTAGGGTGAATTTCGTGATGAGTAGTGACCAACAGCCCTGGGGCCGTGTCGATGAAACCGGAACGGTCTACCTTCGCGAGCCTGAAGGAGAACGGGTCGTCGGCCAGTTTCCCGACGGTTCGCCCGAGGAGGCGCTCGCCTATTTCGAGCGCAAGTACACCGATCTCGCCGGCCAGGTGACGCTGCTCGAGCAGCGGGTCAAACGCGGAGCGTCGGCCTCCGACGTCAGCAAGGCTGTCTCGTCACTGTCGAAGGCCATCGAGACCGCGAACGCGATCGGTGACCTCGCGTCGCTGAAGCGCCGGGTGGATGCCCTCACCGAGGTCGTGTCGTCGCTCACCGAGAAGCAGAACGAAGAGTCGAAGGCCCAGCTCACCGACGCGATCGCCGAGCGAACCGCCATCGTCGAAGAGGTCGAGGCACTCGCGGCCGAAGACCCCGCGAAGGCACAGTGGAAGCAGGTCACGGCCCGCCTCGACGACATGTTCGCGCGCTGGCAGAAGCACCAGCAGGACGGACCGCGTCTGCCCCGCACCGAAGCGGGCGAGCTGTGGAAGCGATTCCGGGATGCCCGCACCATCGTCGAGGGCCACCGCAAGGCGTTCTTCGCAGAGCTCGACAGCACCCACCGTGATGCCCGTGCGAAGAAGCAACAGCTGGTCGAGCGCGCTGAGGCGCTCATTCCCCAGGGCGCCGACGGCGTGAACGCCTATCGCGACCTCCTCACGGAATGGAAGAACGCGGGGCGTGCGGGCAAGCGCGTCGACGACACCCTCTGGGAGAAGTTCAAGGCGGCCGGTGACCTCATCTACGCTGCCCGCACCGAGATCGTTGCAAAAGACGACGAGGAGTTCGCCGGCAACCTCACGCTGAAACTCGAACTGCTGACGGAGGCCGAACCTCTGCTCACCGAGACCGACCGGGCCGTTGCGCGTGAGCGCCTCACCTCGATCCAGCGCCGGTGGGACGAGATCGGCAAGGTTCCCCGCGATTCGGTCAAGGCCGTCGACGAACGCCTCCGCAAGGTCGAGGCTGCCGTTCGCAAGCTCGATGACGACTTCTGGCAGAAGAACAACCCTGAGAAGAAGGCCCGTGCCGAGGGTCTGGCCGGCCAGCTGACCGACGCGATCGCCAAGCTGCAGGCCGAGATAGATGCGGCGAAGGCTGCCGGCAACGCCGCGAAGGTGGCCGAGCTGCAAGAGGCTCTGGATGCCCGGAAGGTCTGGCTCGACGCCCTGGGCTGATCCACCGGCTGGTCCTCCACAGCTCAGTCCTCCGTCGCCCGGTCCTCCACAGCTCAGTCCTCCGACGCCGGTCCTCCACAGTCCTGTCGGTCACGGGGTTCTCCACAGATCCGTGTTCTGGAACCGGAGCCGGCGCCCGGGAGGGGCACCATGGAGACATGCCCCGACTCCTTCCCGACCTCCTGTTCCCCACCGCTACGTTCGGCCTCGCTGAACTCAGCGCGGCTCGTCTCGACGGCGAGCTGACACCCGTCGATTCCGGCTTCGCGCCGCTGGACTGCCCGGGAACGGTCGCCCTCCGGCTCCGGGCACTGGTACCCCTCCTGCCGAAGACGGCCATCGTCGAACGACAGAGTGCCCTCTGGGTCTACGGGTTCCGGCCGTTCCCGCCGGCGCGTCATCAGGCGTGCGTGCGCGCGGGGGTCGGCCGACGGGCTCCGGGTTCGGTGCGGCTGCAGGTGCGCGAGGTCGTCCTCGAGCCGGATGATGTCGTGATGGTCGCAGGCATCGCCCTGACGTCCATGATCCGAACGGCCATCGACCTGGCACGGGCCCAGGCCACGGTCGACGACGTCCAGGGTGGTCGGCTCAGGTTGCTCCTCGAAGCATCGGGCGCCACCCTCGACGAGTGCCTCGAACGCCTGGAACGATGCCGCAACATGCCGAACAAGACTCGTGCAAGCGTTCGGCTCCATGAGGCCTTCGGTGCTGTGCTCAGCCCCCGCTGACCCGGTAGACGTCATAGACGGCGTCGATCCGACGAACGGCGTTCAGAACCCGATCGAGATGGGTGGTGTCTCCCATCTCGAACACGAACCTACTGATAGCGAGGCGGTCTCTCGACGTGCTCACCGTGGCCGAGAGGATGTTGACGTGGTGTTCGGAGAGCACGCGGGTGACGTCCGACAGCAGGCCCGAACGGTCGAGCGCCTCGACTTGGATCTGCACGAGGAACACGCTCTTCGACGATGGGGCCCAGTCGACCTCTATCATCCGCTCCGGCTCCATCAGCAACGACTTCACGTTGTGGCAGTCGGACTGGTGCACAGACACGCCCGCGCCGCGGGTCACGAAGCCGACGATCTCATCGCCCGGCACCGGGGTGCAGCACTTCGCGAGTTTGACGAGGATGTCGGGAGCGCCTCGAACCAGCACGCCGGACTCGCTGTGGGTCGACCGCGGTCGCCTCCCCACTCCGACGTCGATCTCACTGTCATCACTCTCGACCTCGGTCTGGAGCGACTGCAGCACCTTCTCGATCACCGACTGGGTGGAGACGTGTCCCTCGCCGATCGCGGCGTACAGCGCCTCGACGTTGTTGTAGCTGAGCTGCGATGCGACCTCGGAGAACGAGTCCTGGCTCATCAGCTTCTGCAGTGGGAGATTCTGCTTGCGCATGGCGCGGGCGATCGAGTCCCGGCCCTGCTCGACGGCCTCGTCGCGGCGTTCCTTTGTGAACCACTGGCGGATCTTGTTGCGGGCGCGGGGGCTCTGCACGAACGAGAGCCAGTCCTGGCTCGGACCCGAGTCCGGATTCTTCGATGTGAACACCTCGACCACGTCACCCGTGGTGAGCGTGCTCTCGAGGGGCACCAGCCGCCCGTTGACCTTGGCGCCCATCGTGCGGTGGCCCACCTCTGTGTGCACCGCGTAGGCGAAGTCGACCGGTGTCGCTCCGGCCGGAAGACCGATGACACGACCCTTCGGCGTGAAGACGTAGACCTCCTTGGCGCCGATCTCGAAGCGCAGCGAGTCGAGGAATTCCCCCGGGTCGACCGTCTCGGCCTGCCAGTCGGAGATGCGGGCGAGCCACGCCATGTCGGTGTCGCCCCGGTCCTCGGCGGTTCCGGCACGGCCGGCGTTCATCCGCTCTTTGTACTTCCAGTGCGCGGCGACACCGAACTCTGCCCGTTGGTGCATCTCGTTGGTGCGGATCTGGATCTCGACAGCCCTGCCGCCCGGGCCCACCACTGTGGTGTGGAGCGACTGGTAGAGGTTGAACTTCGGTGTGGCGATGTAGTCCTTGAAACGGCCCGGCATCGGGGTCCAGCGGGCATGGATCGATCCGAGCACCGCGTAGCAGTCCCGAACCGAGTTCACCAGGACCCGGATGCCCACCAGGTCGTAGATCTCGTCGAACTCGCGGCCGCGAACGATCATCTTCTGGTAGATCGAGTAGTACTGCTTGGGTCGCCCGGCCACCTTGCCGCGGATCTTCGACGTCTTGAGGTCGTCGCTGACCATGTCGATGACCTGCTGCACGTACTCCTCGCGCTGCGGCGTGCGCTGCCTCACGAGGTTCTCGATCTCCACGTAGAGCTTCGGCGAGAGCACCGCGAACGAGAGGTCTTCGAGCTCCCACTTGATCGCCTGGATACCCAGCCGATGTGCGAGGGGGGCGTAGATCTCCAGGGTCTCCTGCGCCTTCCGCGTCGAGGACTCCGGGGACACGAAACCCCAGGTGCGCGCGTTGTGGAGGCGATCGGCGAGCTTGATGATCAGCACGCGGATGTCCTTCGACATCGCGACGATCATCTTCCGCACCGTCTCGGCCTGGGCGCTCTCGCCGTACGTGACCTTGTCGAGCTTCGTCACACCGTCGACGAGCATGGCCACTTCGTCACCGAACTCGGCTCGCAACTCGTCGAGCGAGTACTCGGTGTCTTCGACGGTGTCATGCAGGAGCGCCGCTGCGATGGTCTTCGTGCCGATGCCGAGCTCTGCCAGGATCTGCGCCACGGCGACCGGGTGAGTGATGTACGGTTCGCCGCTTCGGCGCTTCTGCCCGTCGTGGGCCCGCTCGGCAACCGTGTAGGCCCGCTCGATGATGCTGAGGTCGGCCTTCGGATGATTCGCCCGAACCGTGCGGATCAGTGTGTCGACCGCACCCGCGGGCTGGGCGCGGGAGAACAGGCGCGGAACGAGCCGCCGCAGCGACGCGTTTGTCGGTGCAGTGGTTTCGGTCATGAGAGGGCCTCCACGACCATTATCCCACTAAGCCTTGAGCTGCTCCGCCGAAGCCCGGGTCTCGGCCGGCTTCTCACGGTTGGCTCGCTGGGAGAGCACCCGTTGGTCGATCTTCTTCACCTTGGGTTCGTTCTGCCGCAGCTGGGCGTAGAGCGGCGACGCGATGAAGATCGTCGAGTAGGTTCCGACGAAGATCCCGATCAGGAGCGCGAGCGAGATGTCCCGGAGGGTTCCGGCGCCCAGCACGAAGGCTCCGATGACCAGGATGGAGGCGACAGGCAGCATCGCAACGACGGACGTGTTGATCGAGCGCACCAGGGTCTGGTTCACCGCAAGGTTCACCGTCTCACCGAAGGTGCGCGTCGCCTTGTCGCCCCATTCGACCGTGTTCTCCCGGATCTTGTCGAACACCACCACGGTGTCGTAGAGCGAGTATCCGAGGATGGTCAGGAAGCCGATCACGGCCGCAGGAGTGATCTCGAACCCGGTGATGCCGTAGATGCCTGCAGTGATCACGAGGTCGTGGAGCAGCGCCACCATCGCCGAGACGGCGATCTTCCAGGTTCGGAAGTAGATCGCCATGAAGACGGCGGCGAGCACGATGAAGATCAGCAGGCCCCGAATTGCCTGGCCGGTGATGTCGGCGCCCCAGGTCGGGCCGATGAAGTTGATCGTCACGTCGGAGGGCTGCACGTTGTACGCCGCGGCGAGGGCGTCGCGCACCTGGTTGCTCTCGGCGTCGTCGAGCTGGTCGGTCTGGATGCGGATACCACTCTGGCCGAGGGTGGAGACCAGCGGTACGACGGCGGGGTCGACGGACTTCACCGCATCGATACCGGCCTGCTGCGAGGCGTTCGACACCTGCGAGATCGAGAACTGCGAACCGCCGCTGAACTCGATCCCGAAGACGAACCCACCACGGAGGAAGGGCCCGACCACAGAGACGAGGATGAGAAGACCGGCGATCGCATACCAGAGCTTGCGTCGACCGACAATGTTGAACGAACGCTTGCCGGTGTACAGATCGTTTCCGAGATCACTGAACGAGGCCATCAGCTGTCTTTTCCCTTGCTTCGGGTGGGCGTTTCTGTCTCGGCGGGTGGATCGATAACGAGAGTCGATGCCCCCGCGGCGCGGCGTTCGGCGATGGTCTGGCGCCGTGCGGCCTCGCGGCCGGCCGACTCCTGCTTCGAGCGCGGAACGGCTGCCGTGGGCGTCTTGAACTGTGCGCGGCCCCGGTAGACGGCTCCGAGCTGACGCGGATCGAGTCCGCTCGTCTTGTGGCCGTCGCGGAAGTACGGCAGCTCCGCCAGGAGCGTCATCACCGGGTGAGTGAACATCATCACCACCACGATGTCGATGATCGTCGTGAGGCCGAGCGTGAGGGCGAAGCCCTTCACACTGCCCACGGCAACGATGTAGAGCACGACGGCCGCCATGAGGTTGATGAGGTCGGAGGCGAAGATCGTGCGGATGGCGCGCTTCCAGCCGGCCTGCACGGAGGATTCGAGACCTCTGCCATCACGCAGTTCGTCACGTATTCGTTCGAAGTAGACGATGAAGGAGTCCGCAGTGATACCGATGGCCACGATGAGACCCGCGACGCCCGCGAGTGAGAGGCGGTATCCGGCGCGCCAGGAGAGCAGGTCGACGACCAGGTAGGTCGCTGCCGCAGCGACGACGAGCGATGCGATCGTCACGGCACCGAGCACGCGGTACTGGGCGATCGAGTAGAGCACCACGAGGATGAGGCCGATCAGACCCGCGATCAGGCCGCTGATGAGCTGGGTGGATCCGAGGGTCGCCGAGATCGTGTTCTGGCTCTGCACGACGAAGCTGATGGGCAATGCGCCGAACTTCAGCTGGTCGGCCAGCGTCTTCGACGACGCGGCGTCGAAGTTGCCGGAGATCTGCGGCTGGCCGTTGGTGATCACCGCGAGGGTACGGGGGGCTGAGATGACCTTGCCGTCGAGAACGATGGCGAACTGGTTCTGGGCGCCGGTGAGGCCCGAGAGCCGCGTGGTCACCGACGCGAATTCACTCGTGCCCTGCTCGTTGAAGAAGATGTTGACGACGTACTGGCCGGTGGAGGCTCCGGAGCTGGTCTGGGCGACTCCGCTCGTCGCGTTGGAGATCGTGTCTCCGGCCACCTCGACCGGGCCGAGGATGTACTTCGCGCCGTCTTCGCCACAGGCGACGAGGGGCTGGTCGGCTGGAGCCTGACCGGCATCCGTCGCGGCAGTCGAGGTGCAGTCGATGTTGAGGAACTGGTCCTCGAGGGCCGGCGTGATGTAGTTCAGGTCACTGGCGTTGGTCGGAGCAACGGTGGGCGTGGCATCCAGACCCGGTGTCGGGGTGGTCGTCGGCACGTCGGCGGTCGTCGAGACGAGAACTGCGCGGAAGTCGAGCTTCGCCGAGGCCTCGATGCGAGCGAGAGTGGCGTCGTCGGGCGTGCCGGGGATCGACACGACGATGTTCTGGCCGCCCTGGGTGGAGATCTGGGCCTCGGACACACCACTTGCATCGACACGCTGCCGTATGATCGCCACGGCCTGCGAGACCTGCTCGTCGGAGACGGCCGCGCCGCCGGTCTTCGGGGCGAGGATGATCTCGGTTCCGCCCTCGAGGTCGAGTGCGAGCTTCGGAGTGAATGTTCCACCGCCCCAGATGGCACCAGCGGTGTTGACGCCGGCAAGGGCGATGAAGATGACAAGGAGCCACACCAGTGTGCGTCTGGCCCTCTTGACGGCAGTTGATTTTGCCACCTGCGAAACTCAGCTTTCTATAACGCCCCCGCGGCAGAGTGCTGCCGACGCTAGAGCCTACGGCATGCGCGCCGCAAAGACCTGTCGCCCGCGCAGACCGCTGCCGCGAACTCGTGAACGGTTGGGGTTGTTACTCAGCCGACTTACGCGGGTTGCCGTGCTCGTCGAAAGGAACACCGTTCAGGATCGTACCCTCATCGGTGGTCGTCTTCTCGAGCGATGGAGCGACACGCTCGCCGAACTCGGGCTCGCCCTGTTCGCCTGAGGTCTCGACATCGTCGATCGCAACAGCATCTTCGGTGGGAACGACGCGGGTGACGGTCTGGCGGTGCACCTTCAGCACGGTGCCGGGCGTGGACTCGAGGAAGATCTGGTTGTTCTCCGCGTCGATCGAGAGGATCGTGCCGTAGACGCCGAAGTTGGTCATCACGTAGGCGCCCTCGGTGATCTTCTGCGCCAGCTCTTCGGTCTCACGCTTGCGCTTGCGACTGTTTCGCACCATGAAGATGATGAGAACGGCCAGAACGGCCAGGATGACCAGATTCAACGGATCCATGTAGAGGGGAGAGCCTTCCAAGAAGTGGGGGGATTGACGTCCCCAGTGTACTGATCGGGGCTGAACGCCAGCTTGAATTATAGTTCATCCCCGAACAGCGGCTGGGCGCGGGCCCCGGGGGTGCTGTTCTGCTGGCCGGGAACGGCCTGGGGTTCGAGCCCGAAGTGCTGCCATCCCTCGCGCGTCGCCATTCGTCCGCGGGGCGTCCGCACGATGAGTCCGATCCGCACCAGGAACGGTTCGACGACCGATTCGATGGTCTCCGACTCCTCACCCACGCTCACTGCGAGCGTGTTGAGGCCCACCGGGCCACCGTTGAACCGGGTGAGGAGGATCATCATCACGGCACGGTCGAGTCGGTCGAGCCCCCGCTCGTCGACGTCGTACAGTTCGAGCGCCGAGCGCACGACGGCACGAGTAGCCTCTCCCCCGTGAACGAGCGCGTAGTCCCGCACCCGGCGGAGCAGCCGGTTCGCGATCCGGGGTGTTCCCCGTGACCGGCCGGCGATCTCGATCAGCGCGGACTCCTCGATCGAGAGTTCGAGCATCACCGCGGCACGGCGGAGCACGTGCACCAGTTCCTCGGGGTCGTAGAACTCGAGGTGTGCGGTGAATCCGAACCGGTCGCGGAGCGGGTTCGGCAGCAGTCCCGAACGCGTCGTCGCCCCCACGAGGGTGAACGGTGCGAGATCGAGGGGGATGGATGTCGCCCCCGCCCCTTTGCCCACCATGATGTCGATGCGGAAGTCCTCCATCGCGAGGTAGAGCAGCTCCTCAGCCGAGCGCGCCATGCGGTGGATCTCGTCGACGAAGAGCACCTCACCCGGCACGAGCGACGACAGCACCGCGGCGAGATCGCCCGCGTGCTGGATGGCAGGTCCGCTCGACATGCGGAGGGGGCGCCCGCTCTCGTGGGCGACGATCATCGCGAGTGTCGTCTTGCCGAGGCCGGGCGGCCCGGCCAGCAGGATGTGGTCAGGGGTGCGGTTCTGGATGGTCGCGGCATCCAGCAGCAACTGGAGCTGCCCGCGCACCCGCTGTTGCCCCACGAATTCGGCCAGGCTCTTCGGGCGGAGCGCACCCTCGAAGGCCACCTCCGCCTCGGAACCCAGTTCGGGCTGCAACACCTCGCCGGCTGCCATTCCCTCGGCGCTCATCGGGGACCGGCCGAGCCCTGGCGGGGCCCGAGTTCGGTGAGGGCGAGTCGCAGGAGCGACTGCACGCTCATGGTGTCGACGTCGTCGTTCGCCACGGAGACCACCCTGTCGAGGGCCTCGGAGGCATTGCGTTCATTCCAGCCCAACCCGACGAGCGCGACCAGCACGTCGTCGTGGATCGAGGTGGTGCCGACGAAGGTCGGAGCCTGTCCGGCAGCCGGAACAGCGCCGAGACCGGCGACCTTGCCGGTGAGCGAGACGACGATGAGTTTCGCCGTCTTTGGACCGATGCCGGACACGCGTCGGAAGACCGCATCGTCGTCGTGGGTCACCGCTCGCACGATCTCGGAGGCGGTCAGAGCAGCGAGCACGCCGAGAGCGGATTTCGGGCCGACACCGGTCACCCCGACCAGGAGCGAGAAGATCTCCAGCGACTCAGCATCGGCGAAACCGAAGAGCGAGAGTGAGTCCTCCCGCACGATCAGGGTGGTGAGAACGAGAGCCTCCTGACCGGACCGCAGGGTGAGGGCATGGCTGGGCGTCACCTGCACGGCGAAGCCGACCCCGCCGACCTCGATCACGAGAGAGGAGCCGACCGCCTGGAGCACGGTGCCACGAAGACTGGATATCACGACGCCAGCCTATTACTCGTACACACCTTCGAACGTGCGACACTCGGGAATGCGACACTCGCGAGTGCGACGCTCGAGAGTAGGCGCTCAGCGGCGGAGGCCGCGCCTCTCGGGGCTGGCGGCCTTCGCGGCCTGTTCGGCGGCGAACCAGGCCGCCTGCGCGCCGGTGAGCGCACGCACTCCCCCGGTGCCGGCAGCCGAGCGTGGCGAGGCGCCGCCGTGCAGGTCACCGGCGGCGGGGGCTGCGCCGGCAGCCAGGGCTCCGAGGGGGGAGCGCCACGCGTGGCAGATGGCGAGGGCGAGGGCGTCCGCAGCATCCGCTGGCTTCGGCACGGCTTCGAGTCGCAGGATCTTCGCGACCATCGTGCCGACCTGCTTCTTGTCGGCCTGGCCGTAGCCCGTGACCGCCGCCTTCACCTCGGTCGGAGTGTGCATGCCGACGGGTAGCCCGCGGCGGGCAGCGGCTACCATGGCGATGCCGCTCACCTGCGCCGTGCCCATGACCGTGCTGACGTTGGTGTCGGCGAAGACCCGCTCGAGAGCCACCCTGGCGGGCCGGTATTCGTCGAGCAGTTCGTCGAGTACGGTACTGATCGACAACAGCCGGCTCTCGTGGAGGGTGCCGGGTGCCGTGCGGATGACCGTGACGTGCACGAGCGTCGCACGCCGGCTCTCGGACACATCGACAATCCCCACACCGCAACGGGTCAGGCCGGGGTCGATCCCGAGGATCCGCACGGCCGTCGGCCGCTAGTCGTTCTCGAGCTCGGCACGAACCTCGCTGGTCAGGTCGAAGTTGCTGTAGACGTTCTGCACGTCATCATTGTCTTCCAGCGCGTCGATGAGGCGGAACACCTTTCGTGCCGTGTCGGCATCGACCTCGATCTTCAGGCTGGGCACGAACTCCACATCAGCGGATTCGTAGTCGATGCCGGCCTCCTGCAGGGCGGTGCGGTTCGCAACCAGGTCGGAGGCCTCGGTGAGCACCTCGTAGGACTGCCCGTGGTCGGTGACCTCTTCGGCGCCGGCATCCATCACGGCGACGAGCACGTCGTCTTCGCTCAGCCCGTCGGTGTGGGCCACGGTGATGACGCCCTTGCGGTGGAAGTTGTAGGCCACGCTGCCCGGGTCGCCCATCGTGCCGCCGTTCCGGGACATCACCGTGCGCACATCTGCGGCCGCCCGGTTCTTGTTCTCGGTGAGGCACTCGATGAGCATGGCGACGCCGTTGGGGCCGTAGCCCTCGTAGATGATCGTCTGGTAGTCGACGGCCTCGCTGCCGATGCCCGCGCCGCGCTTGACGGCCCGGTCGATGAGATCCTTCGGCACAGAAGTCTTCTTCGCCTTCTGGATGGCGTCGACGAGGGTGGGGTTACCCGAGAGGTCTGCGCCGCCGAGCTTCGCAGCGACCTCGATGTTCTTGATCAGCTTCGCGAACGACTTGGCCCGACGCGAGTCGGTGATCGCCTTCTGGTGCTTGGTGGTCGCCCACTTGGAATGTCCTGACACAGTGTTCTCCTAAAAAATTCTCACCCAGTCTAAACGAACCGCGTCGCGAGCACTCGGTCGTAGAAACGGCGATGGAAACGATAGTCGTCCGTCATCTCGGGATGGAACGAGGTGCCGAGCAGGTTTCCCTGTTCGACGGCGATCACCCGTCCGTCGGCGAGGGCACCGAGAACGGACACCTTCTCCCCCACCTCTTCGACGACGGGGGCCCGGATGAAGACGGCGTGCACCGGCGTTTCGCCGAGCTCGGGAACGGCGACCTCCGCCTCGAACGACTCCCGCTGGCGCCCGAAGGCATTCCGGCGAACAGTGATGTCGAGGCCGCCGAGACTCTCTTGCCCGGCGATCTTGTCGGTGATGCGATCGGCGAGCATGATCAGTCCGGCGCAGGTGCCGTAGACCGGAAGCCCGGCTGCGATCGCCTGCTTGAGGGGATCGGCGAGGCCGAACATCCTCGACAGTTTGTCCATCACACTCGATTCGCCGCCCGGAATCACCAGGCCCGCGACGCGGCCGAGTTCCTCGGGGCGGCGAACCGTGATGACCTCCGCCCCGAAGGACTCCAGCACTCCGACGTGCTCCCGGTAGTCGCCCTGAAGGGCGAGGACTCCGACCGGGCTACCAGCCACGGTCCGCGAGGCGATGGGGCGCGGGGATGTCCGACACATTGATGCCGACCATGGCCTCGCCGAGGCCGCGGGAGGCATCGAGGATGACCTGGGGGTCGTCATAGAACGTCGTCGCCTTGACGATCGCGGCGGCACGCTTCGCCGGGTCCCCGGACTTAAAGACGCCGGAGCCGACGAACACACCGTCGGCACCGAGCTGCATCATCATGGCCGCATCCGCAGGTGTGGCGACTCCGCCGGCCGTGAACAGCACGACCGGCAGCTTGCCCGTCGACGCGATCTCCGCAACGAGGGCGTAGGGCGCCTGCAGTTCCTTCGCGGCAACGTAGAGCTCGTCGGGAGCGAGCGCAGTGAGCGCGCGGACCTCGCCGAGGATCTTGCGGATGTGCTTGGTGGCCTCCGACACGTCGCCCGTGCCGGCCTCACCCTTCGACCGGATCATGGCCGCACCCTCGTTGATGCGGCGGAGCGCCTCGCCGAGGTTGGTCGCGCCGCAGACGAACGGGATCGTGAAGTTCCACTTGTCGATGTGGTTCACGTAGTCGGCGGGCGAGAGCACCTCGGACTCGTCGATGTAGTCGACGTCGAGCGCCTGCAGCATCTGCGCCTCGACGAAGTGGCCGATCCGGGCCTTTGCCATCACCGGGATCGACACAGCCTTCTGGATGCCCTCGATGAGGTCGGGGTCGCTGGTGCGTGCGACACCACCCTGCGAACGGATGTCGGCGGGCACTCGCTCGAGCGCCATCACGGCCACGGCACCGGCATCTTCAGCGATGCGGGCCTGGTCGGCGTTCACGACGTCCATGATGACGCCGCCTTTCAGCATCTCTGCGAGCCCGCGCTTGACGCGATCGCTGCCGACGGAGGACGAGGGTGTGTCTGTCATAGTGGATCTATTCTATTCGGGCGCGAACGCTTCGTTCGGCGGGTGTCACTCGAGTTCTACGCAGAGTAGAATTGGGAAGTTGTTCAGGCGACAGGCCACGCGGCAGCGACTGCTGCGCGCACCTCACCGAGAAGCTGGGGAAGTGCCTTGGTCTTGGCGATGATGGGGAAGAAGTTCGCGTCGGTTGCCCAACGCGGAACGATGTGCTGGTGCAGGTGGTCTGCGATGCCCGCTCCCGCGATCCGGCCCTGGTTCATGCCGAGGTTGTAGCCATCGCACCGCGAGACCGTGCGGAGCACCCGCATGGCGGTCTGGGTGAGGCTCGCGATCTCGGCTGTCTCTTCGGGGGTCGCCTCGTCGTAGAGCGGGATGTGGCGGTACGGGCAGACGAGCAGATGACCACTGTTGTAGGGGAACAGGTTCAGCAGCACGTAGGCATGGACACCCCTGGCGACGATCAGGGACTGTTCGTCGTCCAGAGTCGGAGCGATGCAGAACGGGCACTCCGCCTCTCCCGGCTGGGTGCCGTTCTGGATGTAAACCATGCGGTGCGGGGTCCAGAGCCGCTGGAATTCGTCAGGCACTCCAGCCATGGTGCTCGAATCGGTGATCTCCACACCGTCGAAATCGACGGGCATGTCGTCGCCGCCCGGCATCACGCCTCCCCCGCTGTGCTGACCTGCACCTTGTTCTCGATCGCGGCCACGATGCGGTCGACCGCATCGGCGATCGGCACAGCGTTCTCCTGGCTGCCATCGCGGAAGCGGAAGCTCACGGTGCCGCCCGCCCGGTCATCCTCACCGACGATCAGGAGGAAGGGCACCTTCTCCTTCGTGTGTGTGCGGATCTTCTTCTGCATGCGGTCGTCCGAACGGTCGAGTTCCGCCCGCACACCCTTCAGCTTCAGCTGCTGGATGACCTCGCCCAGGTACTCCTCGTACTGCTCGGCGATCGGGATGCCCACCACCTGCACCGGCGAGAGCCAGACCGGGAACGCCCCGGCGTAGTGCTCGGTGAGGATTGCGAAGAAGCGCTCGATCGAACCGAACAGGGCGCGGTGGATCATGATCGGCTGCTGGCGGGTTCCGTCGCTCGCCGTGTATTCGAGTTCGAACCGCTCGGGCTGGTTGAAGTCGAGCTGGATCGTCGACATCTGCCAGGTGCGGCCGATCGCGTCACGCGCCTGCACCGAGATCTTCGGGCCGTAGAACGCTGCCCCACCCGGGTCGGGCACCAGCTCGAGGCCGGACTCGACCGCGACCTCGCGGAGGGTCTCCGTCGCGCTCTCCCAGAGGTCGTCCGCCCCGATGAACTTCGGGTTGGTGGCGTCGCGGGTCGACAGCTCGAGGTAGAAGTCATCGAGCCCGTAGTCCTTCAGCAGGTCGAGCACGAACTGCAGGGTGGTTGTCAGTTCGGTCTTCACCAGCTCGGGGGTCACATAGATGTGTGCGTCATCCTGCGTCATGCCGCGCACACGGGTGAGCCCCTGCAGGGTTCCGCTTTTCTCGTAGCGGTACACCGAACCGAACTCGAACATGCGGAGCGGGAGCTCCCGGTAGCTCCGACCCCGCGCCCGGAAGATGAGGTTGTGGTAGGGGCAGTTCATCGGCTTCAGGTAGTAGTCCTGGCCCTGCCGGGTGATGTTGCCCTCTGCGTCGCGCTCCTCATCGAGGTGCATGGGCGGGAACATGCCGTCGGCGTACCACTGCAGGTGGCCGCTGGTCATAAACAGGTTCGCCTTGGTGATGTGCGGGGTGTTGACGAAGTCGTACCCGGCCGCGATGTGGCGCTGCCGGGAGTAGTTCTCGAGCTCCTGGCGGATGATGCCGCCCTTCGGGTGGAACACCGCGAGACCCGATCCGATCTCCTCGGGGAAGGAGAAGAGGTCGAGTTCGGCACCGATACGGCGGTGGTCGCGCTTCGCAGCCTCCTCGAGCCGGGCCTGGTGGGCACGCAGCTCGTCTTTGGAGGGCCACGCGGTGCCGTAGATGCGCTGCAGCTGCGGGTTCTTCTCCGAACCGCGCCAGTAGGCGGCGGCCAGGCGGGTGAGCGCGAATCCGTTGCCGATCATGCGGGTGTTCGGCAGGTGCGGGCCGCGGCAGAGGTCGCTCCAGATCGTTTCGCCGGTCTTCGGGTCGACATTGTCGTAGATGGTCAGCTCGGCGCCGCCCACCTCGACCGACTCGTCTTCGGCGGCGGAACCGCCCTTGATGCCGATCAGTTCGAGCTTGTACGGTTCATTCGCCAGCTCCGCACGAGCCTCTTCTTCGGTGACGACCCGGCGCATGAAGCGCTGGCCCTGGCGGATGATGCGTTCCATCGCCTTTTCGAGGGTCTTCAGGTCGTCGGGCGTGAACGCCGTCGCCACGTCGAAGTCGTAGTAGAAACCGTCGGTGACGGGCGGCCCGATGCCGAGCTTCGCCTCGGGATTCACCGACTGCACGGCCTGTGCCATCACGTGGGTGGCGGAGTGCCGCAGGATGTTCAGGCCGTCGGGCGACGAGATCTCCACTCCTTCGACGTAGTCGCCGGGCGCTGCAGTCGCCGCAAGGTCACGCAGTTCGCCGTTCACCTTCATGGCCACGATCGTTCGCTCGGTGAACAGTTCGAAGCCGGTGCTGGTGTTCTCGACCTGGATGATGTCACTCACGTACTGGGGCTCCTCGGGTGTGGCGGTGGTACTCGTGTCCTGGCGTGAACGGGCGTGACCTCAACTTTAGTGCTGCGAAGATAAAGCCATGACCGCTCCCTCGGGCCTCTGCCTGCCGCCCATCACTGAGCCGGTGAGGATGATCGGCAGCCGCCGCTTCGACTTCTCGAGGCAGATCGCGGTCATGGCCATTGTCAACCGCACACCTGACTCGTTCTACGACCAGGGGCGTACGTTTGCGCTCGACCAGGCGGTGGCAGCGGCGATGCGCGCCGCGGCCGAGGGCGCCGACTGGGTCGACATCGGGGGCGTGCCTTTCGCGCCCGGCCCCGAACTGCCGGCGGCAGAGGAGGCCGCACGGGTGATCCCCGTCATCGATGCGCTCGCCGCTTCGTCAGACGTGGTGATCTCCGTCGACACCTTCCGCCCGGAGGTCGCGGTGGCGGCGATCGCGGCGGGGGCATCCGTGATCAACGACACGACGGGCATCCACGACCCCCGGCTGGCCGATGTGGTGGCAGACAGCGAAGCGACCCTCGTCATCACGCATTCGCGCGCCGAGCCGCGGAAGCCGTTCCCGACGCCGCAGTATGCCGACGTGGCGGGTGAGGTCCGGGACTTTCTGCTGTCACGGGTGGAACTGGCGCTCTCTCGCGGCGTGCCGTCGTCCCGCATCATCGTCGACCCGGGTCACGACCTCAACAAGAACACCTTCCACACCCTCGAGCTGACGCGCCGCCTGCCCGAGATCGCCGCCCTCGGCTATCCGGTACTGGCCGCGGTCTCGAACAAGGACTTCATCGGCGAGACGCTCGACCTGCCGAAACCGGAACGTCTCGCAGGGTCGCTCGCCGCCGCCTCGGCCAGCGTGCTGCTCGGCGCCCGCATCGTGCGGATGCACGACGTGCGTGCGTCGGTCGAGGCGATGCGGATGCTCGAAGCCATCCTCGGCTGGCGACAGCCCCTCGCTCCCCGCCACAACCTCTGACCCGGCACACCAGGAAGGCGACCGATGACCGACGACATCCTGCAGCTGTACCCCACCGGCGCCTCACCTGCGGCCCTGACCGACGACCAGCTGCTGACCCTGTATGCGCCAGCGTCGCGGGGAGAGCGGCTCGTGCGGGCGAATTTCGTCTCGAGCATCGACGGCTCGGCAACCGCCTCGGGGCTCTCGGGAGGGCTTGGCGGCCCGGCTGACAAGCGCGTCTTCGACCTGCTGCGGCGGCTCGCCGACGTGGTGCTGGTGGGTGCCGGCACGGTGCGCTCCGAGGGCTACGGCGCGATGCGCCTGGCACCGGATGCCGCGGCCTGGCGTGTAGCGAACGGCCACCCCGAGCATCCGGTGTTCGCCCTCGTGTCGGGGCGCCTCGACCTCGACCCCGCCAGCGACGTCTTTGCGAAGGCGCCCGTGCGGCCCCTCGTGCTGACGGTCTCTTCGGCGCCTGCTGCCGCGCGCGCCTCCCTCGCCGCCGTTGCGGACGTCGTCGACTGCGGCTCGTCAACGCTCGACATCCCCACGATGCTCGACACGCTCACCTCTCGGGGGCTGCGGCAGATCCACTGCGAGGGTGGCCCTTCACTGCTCGGTTCCCTCCTCGCGGCCGACGCCCTCGACAGTCTCTGCCTCACCACCTCGCCCGCCCTCGAGGGTGGTGCCGGCCCGCGTATCACGCACGCCGGCGGCGCGCTCCCCCTCCGCCCCATGCGGCTCGACCACCTGCTCCTCTCCGGCAGCATGCTGCTGTCGCAGTACTCCCGGGCGCATTGACGCAGGACCTCCCCTCGGCGGGGCACATCTTCCAGTCGCGCGGCTGGCTCATCGTGCGGTAACGAGGGCCGGCCGGATTCAGGCGGAAATGAGCGGGTTGATGTCCGGGGCCTCTGCGAGGTGCTCCCCCGCGGTGCCGAGCGCCTCCGCGATGTGCGGGGTCTTCATGTGCCCGTCGAGGTCGTTCTGGGAACGCCACTTCTCGATGGTGATGAAGGTGGTGGGGCTCGCCGCCGAGACGAACAGTTCGTAACTGAGACAGCCTTCCTCTGCGCGGGTCGGTTCGACCAGACCGCGGAGAGCGTCTCCGACGATCTGTTCGGAGCCCGGCTTCGCCTTCAGAATGGCAACGACGTTCAGGTCTGGCATGGTCTCTCGCTTCCGTGGCCGGCGGCGCTGCCGGATCCAGCGACGCTAACACGCCGACCGCCGGTCCGCACAGGTCGACGACCGATGCAGGACAGAGGTGCGGGAAACACAGGTGCGGGAAACAGAAATGGCCCCGAACGAATTCGGGGCCATTCTTCTGTGGGCGGTACTGGGATCGAACCAGCGACCTCTTCCGTGTCAGGGAAGCGCGCTACCGCTGCGCCAACCGCCCAATTTACTTTCCTCGCGACTTCGTGCTGCATGTTTCCGACGGCGAGGACATCGAAGACAATTTGAGCGAGGTGGCGACGGGATTTGAACCCGTGTGGACGGCTTTGCAGGCCGCTGCCTCGCCTCTCGGCCACGCCACCATGTGGAGGGTTTCCCCAACGGTACATCTACACTCGAGCGGATGACGAGATTCGAACTCGCGACCCCAACCTTGGCAAGGTTGTGCGCTACCACTGCGCCACATCCGCATTTCTACGACTGCTCGGTTTGTTGCTTTGCCTGCATTACTGCGTGCTCGGAAGACTCTACCGGAAGCCCCGGCACAAAACAAAACCGGCCGGAGCGCGTGTCGTCACACTCGCTCGATGTGCGTTCGGAGCCCGTCGTCGGCTAAGATCGACGAGCACGAGATGGGGAGACCACGGTCACCCTGGGCAGTTCTCGGGCGATTGGCGCAGTTGGTAGCGCGCTTCGTTCACACCGAAGAGGTCATCGGTTCGAGTCCGGTATCGCCCACCACCACACCCCCGACATTCCGCCGCCCGGCGCGAGTGTCGGGGGTGTTGTTCGTTCATGCCGAGAGCTCCGGGAGACACCCTGATGACCGTCGATGATCTGCCCCGCATGGTGCTGCACGAAGCCGCCATCGAGCACAATCTCGCTCTGATGAGTGCCTTCTGCGAACAGGCCGGCATGCTCCTCGCCCCACACGCCAAGACGCATCTCTCGAAGGATCTCTGCGACCGCCAGCTTGCTGCAGGCGCCTGGGGGCTCACTGCCGCCACGACGTCGCAGGTGCGAACCCTCGTTGCTTTCGGCTCGCCGCGCATCCTGCACGCGAACGTGCTGGTGGATGCTCGCGCCATCGAGTTCGTCGCGTCGACGTTCCTCGCTGCTGATTCCGCCACCGAGTACCTCTGCTACGTGGACAGCCTGGCCGGCCTCGACTTACTGGAACACGCTCTGGAAATGCTCTCCCCCGCGAAGAAGCTCCGGGTGCTGGTCGAGCTGGGGTATCAGGGCGGCCGCACAGGTGCCCGGAGCGAATCGGATGCGCGCCACATCGGCCACAGGGTAGCGGCGTCGACCCGGCTGGAGCTCGCGGGCGTCGCGGGCTACGAGGGGCTGATGCCTCGGGGCGAGAACGTGTTCCCGGATGCAGCGCCCGCACTGCTGGCGGGCATCCGGCGCCTCGCCACGTACTTTCACGGCGAGGGGCTCTTCGCCGGCACGCCGGTGGTCACGGCGGGCGGGAGTTCGTACTTCGACCTCGTGGCGGCCGAGCTCGGGCCGCAGAACTTCGACTTCGAGATTCTGCCGGTGCTCCGGAGCGGCTGCTACCTGACGCACGACCACGGCGTGTACGCGCGCACATCGCCGCTGGGTGACAGCCCGCGGGAGGTTGCACGGCCGGCAGGGACGGCCGGATCGCCCGAAACTGATGCCGCCGCCGTCACGCCCGTCGCCGCGTTCGAGCCCGCCTTCGAGCTGCTGGCGAGTGTTCTGTCAGCGCCCGAGCCGGGGCTCGTGATCGTCGGCTTCGGCCGCCGCGAGGCGCCCACCGACGACACTCTGCCGGTGGTGCTGGGAGTAGCGGACCCGGAGGGGGGCGTTCCGCTCAACACCGCAGGATGGACGGTGACGGCGGTGAACGACCACCACGCCTACCTGCGCGTACCGGCGGAGTCCACCGTGCCCATGGGCACGGTGCTGCGGTTCGGCATCAGTCACCCCTGCGGCGCCTTCGACCGCTGGCGGAGCATCCCGCTCGTCGATGCGCACTACGGCATGCTCGGCGAGATCACGCCCGAGCTCTGACCTCTACGGGGACGGCGCGGCGCGCGCGGGGGCGGGTCAGAAGCGGTAGCGCTGCTGGAGGGCCTTCGCAACGCGGGCATAGGCCGGGGCATCCAGGGCCGCGCCCTCCCGGCGCATGCCGGCATCGGTGACCCGGAACAGCCGGTCGAGGCGCACCCAGGATGCCCGGCCCGAAGGGTCCCAGGGGCCGGGGCCGAGCTCCAGAGCCCCCCGGTCGTCGGGGTGCGCCTTGCTGGTGAGTTGGATGCCCAGCACCGTCGTCGCACTCAGCCGCGCAAGAACCAGCACGGGGCGATCCTTGCCGCGGCCGTCGTTCTCCTCGTACGGCACCCAGGTCCAGACGACCTCGCCCGGGTCGGGCCGCGCATCGGGGTGCGGGGCGTAGGCGAGCCTCTGGTGACCCAGGGTGCGGGAGTCGATCTCGACCGTGCGAGTGGCATCAGAAGACGATGGTGCGGGCCGAGAGGCTGTGCCGCGCGGGCTCGTGCCGCGCGGCACGAGCCCGCGCGGCGAGGACTTCTGCGGAGCCAGCCCGGAGGCGATCGACCGCAGAACCGTTCCGAGGAAGTGGGTGAAGGAGGGCACGGACACCAATCTACGTGAGCGTGCCCTCCCGACGGGTCAGGCCTGCCCGCGGCCCGTCTCCTGCTGCAACCGGTCGATCTGCTCGGAGGCTTCGGCCTTGGTGAGGTCGGCAGAGAGCGTCTCGCCCGCCTCGTGCGCCAGGGTGTCGAGGTAGCTCCGCTGCGGACCGGTCATTGGCTCGTCGCCGGTGACCCAGTCGCTCGGGTCTTTGCTGGCGCTCGTGCTGGGATCGGGGCGGTCGCCGCCGAGCGTGTCGCCGGTCGGCTCAGTCCGCTCAGTCTGCCCAGTCGCCTCGGTCGATTCGGTCACGGGTTCGGTGTTGTCGTCTGTGCTGTTCGTGTCGCTCATGTACGCCAGAGTAAATCAGCCCACCGACACCGGCCCAGTAACGGCGAGGGCCTTGACACCGCACGAAAGTGCAGCGCCAGGGCCCGGGATCCGCGAGTCGCAGGGATCAGTCGCGCAGGTTCTCTTTGAAGTCGTTCTTCGCCTCGGTGGCATCGCGGTTCTGCTCCGCCTTCTTCACCTCGGCGTCTGCCTTGGCCTCGTCGACCTTGTCGGAGACACGGCCCTTGGTGTCCTCGAATGTGCGGCTCAGCTTCTCGCCTGCTGCTTCTGCTGCCTCTTTGGCGTTGTCAAGAAGTCCCATGTCTTCTGCTCCGTCTCTCATTCGGTGCCGGTTCTCTCCGGCACTCCGTGAGCAGAGCTTATTGACCTCTCCGAAGGTCGGTAAAGGTCTTGGCGGTGATTCACGGGTCGTGCTAAGGCAACATAATGAGGGAGGCGACGAGGCCGAGGAAAGGCAGCACGACGATGACGAGTGACACCGCCAGGCCCTGGCTGAGCAGCTACGCAGAGGGTGTTCCGCACGAGATCGATCTGCCGACGGGTTCGCTCGTCGATCTCATCGAGGCGTCGGTGAAACGGTTTGCGAAGAAGCCGGCCCTGGTGTTCTTCGGGGCAGAGACCTCCTACCGTGAGCTCGGCAACCAGATCGACCGGGCGGCCGAGGGCCTTCGCCGGCTCGGTGTCGGGAAGGGCGACCGGGTGGCGCTCGTGCTGCCGAACTGCCCCCAGCACATCGCCGCGTTCTACGCCGTGCTGCGGCTCGGCGCCATCGTGATCGAGCACAATCCGCTCTACACCCCGCGGGAGCTCCGCCACCAGTTCGAGGATCACGGCGCGACCGTCGTCATCGCCTGGGACAAGGTGGTGGACACCATCCAGAAGATGCCCGACGACGTGGCGTTCGAGCACATCGTCTCGGTCGACCTGACCCACGCGATGCCCCTGCACACGCGGATCGCCCTGCGGCTGCCTCTGAAGAAGGCTCGGGATGCCCGGAGTGCCCTGCACGCGAAGGTGCGCCGCACCATCGACTGGGAGTCCCTGCTCGAGAGCCGGCGCATCCGGAAGTCCCACCCGCGCCCCGGCGTCGACGACATCGCCCTCCTGCAGTACACCAGCGGCACCACGGGAACACCGAAGGGTGCGATGCTGACCCACTTCAACCTGCACGCGAACGCCCTGCAGGGCCGAGCCTGGCTGCCGGGGCTCGAGGAGGGCCGCGAGGTCGTCTACGGGGTGCTGCCGATGTTCCACGCCTACGGGCTGACGCTCTGCCTCACGTTCGCGATGAGCGCCGGGGCGCGGCTCGTACTGCTCCCCCGCTTCGACGTCGACCTGGTGCTCGACGCGGCGAAAAAGCATCCACCGACCTTCCTGCCCGCCGTGCCTCCGATCTACAAACGGCTCGCCGAGGCGGCCGAGATGCGCGGAACCGATCTGTCGGGCATCAGGTTCGCCATCTCGGGGGCCATGAACCTGCCCACGCCGACGGTCGAGCTCTGGGAGCGCGTGACGGGTGGGCTCCTCGTGGAGGGCTACGGACTCACCGAGACCTCCCCCGTGGCGCTCGGCAACCCCGTGGGGCCGAGCAGGCGAGCCGGAACCATCGGTGTGCCGTTCCCGAGTACCGACGTGAAGGTCGTCGACCCCGACGATGTGACGAGCGAACGGCCGACCGGCGAGCCCGGGGAGTTGCTCATCCGGGGTCCGCAGGTGTTCCAGGGCTACTGGCAGAAGCCCGACCAGACGCGTGAGGTGTTGTTGGATGATGGCTGGTTCCGCACCGGCGACATCGTCTCGATCGACGCCGACGGCTTCGTGACCGTGGTCGACCGCATCAAGGAACTCATCATCACGGGCGGCTTCAACGTCTCCCCGAGCGAGGTCGAGGATGCGCTCCGCCAGCACCGGAGCGTGAAGGATGCCGCCGTGGTCGGCCTGCCCGGCGCGAACGGCGGCGAGGATGTGGTCGCCGCCGTCGTGCTGAACCCGGGTGCGACTCTCGACGAGAAGGCGATCCGCGATTTCTGCCGTGAGGCGCTGACCGCCTACAAGGTGCCGAGGCGCGTCGTGGTGGTGGATGAGCTGCCGACCTCGCTCATCGGCAAGGTGCTCCGCAAGAAGGTGCGCGACGACCTGCTGAAGAGCGCGGCCTGAGACGCAGAAGCCGGGCGCCCCTCCCGAAGGAGTGACGCCCGGCCGGTGTGCAGAGCCTGTGGTGCAGGCGGCGGATCAGGCGGGATCGAGCGCGTAGCTCTCTTCGCCGTGAACGACCGTGTCGACGCCGGCGACTTCGTCTTCCGTGCTGATGCGGAAGCCGATGGTCTTCTGGATCGCCGTTCCGAGGAGCCAGGCGATGACGAACGAGAAGACAAGCACAGCGCCGGCACCGAGTGCCTGGGCGCCCAGCTGGCTGAGCGGCATGGCGTCGCCGTTGGCGATCCGGTCGATCAGGCCGATGCCGGTACCGAAGATGCCGATGTAGAGCGTTCCGATGATGCCGCCGACGAGGTGGATGCCCACGACGTCGAGCGAGTCGTCGAAGCCGAGCTTGAACTTCAGCTCGATGGCCAGGCAGCAGACCGCACCGGTGATGAGACCGAGCACCATGCCCCAGCCGGGCGTCAGGATGTTGCAGGCCGGGGTGATGGCGACGAGGCCCGAGACGGCACCGGATGCCGCACCGATCGAGGTCGGCTTGCCGTCCTTGATCTTCTCGACGATCAGCCAGCCGAGAATGGCGGCGGCGGGAGCGGCGAGGGTGTTGATCCAGGCCAGGGCGGCCGTTCCGTCGACACCGGCTTCTGAACCGGCGTTGAAGCCGAACCAGCCGAACCACAGCAGCGCGGCGCCGAGGAGCGTCAGAGGCACGTTGTGAGGCTTCTGGATGCCCTTCTGGAACCCGATGCGCTTGCCGAGAACGAGAGCGAGAGCGAGACCTGCGGCACCGGCATTGATGTGCACCGCCGTACCACCGGCGAAGTCGTTCACGCCGAGGCCGAAGACGATCCAGCCGCCGTCGGACGTCTTGCCGTCGGTGAGGGTGAAGTTGAAGACCCAGTGCGCGACCGGGAAGTAGACGATGGTCACCCAGAGGAAGGCGAACAGCATCCAGGAGCCGAACTTTGCACGGTCGGCGATGGCGCCCGAGATCAGGGCGACGGTGATGATGGCGAAGGTCGCCTGGAAGCCCGCGAAGGCCAGGCCGTAGAGGTTCGGGCCCGATCCGTCGGGTGCGGAGACCAGGTCGCCGAGCAGGAACTGGCCGCTCGGGTTGCCGAGAACGCCCTTGATGAGGTCGTTCGAGGTGTCGCCCACCGAGGTGCCGAAGGCGAAGCCGTAGCCGTAGAGCACCCAGAGCACACCGACGAGGCCCATGGCCCCGAAGCTCATCATCATCATGCTGACAACGCTCTTGGCCTTGACCATGCCGCCGTAGAAGAATGCTACGCCGGGAGTCATGATCAGAACGAGCGCTGCTGCTACAAGTAGCCAGAGCGCGTTGACCGTGGTGGTCAGGTCTCCAATTGTGGGATCCATCGAAAAGTTACCTCTCTCGAACCGAGTTGTTGCACCGGTGCACAGATGCCCCCACTGTCGGGTCTGCGATTGCCTCGGCTACGCCCAACAGCATCGCGGGTGGACGTTTCGGCTGAGGTGAAACTATGTTTCGCGGACGTAACGCGCTTCTGCCCTTTGTAACAACTGTGTTTCGCGGAGCCGAAAGTTCGATTGAGGTCTGTGGCCCCCGTTTGGGGGCTCGCCCGAAAGGTGTTAGCGCTGGGTCGAGGCGATCAGCCGGGACACGGATCGCAGATACTTCTTGCGGTATCCCCCGTTCATCATGTCTCCCGCGAAGACACTGTCGAGCGGCACCCCGGACGCCAGGATGGGCAGCTGCGCGTCGTACACCCGGTCGATGAACGCCACGAAGCGGAGGGCGTCGGTCTGGTTCGTGAGCTCCACGACGTCGGTCAGCACCAGCGCATCGAGTGAATCGAGCAGCTTGACGTACTTCGACGGGTGCAGCGACCCGAGGAACTGGATCACCTCCCGGAAGCTGTCGGCGGTGAACGTCTCACCGGCGGCGGCCAGGCGGTCGATCTCGGCCTCCAGCTGTTCGGCGGTGTACGTCTTCGCGTGCCCCTCGATGTCGCGGCGGCGGTAGTCGGTGCCGTCGATGCGGATGATCTCGAACCGGTCGGCGAGGGCCTGGATCTCGCGGAGGAAGTCCTGGGCCGCGAACCGGCCCTCCCCCAGCGCGTTCGGCGGCGTGTTGGATGTCGCGGCGATCTTCGTACCCGTGGCGACGAGGTCGCCCAGCAACCGTGTCATCATCATCGTGTCGCCCGGGTCGTCGAGCTCGAACTCGTCGATGGCGATGAGTTTGGCGCCCTTCAACAGGTTCACGGTCTCGAGGTAGCCGAGCGCGCCCACGAGCGCGGTGAACTCGATGAACGTGCCGAAGTACTTCGGCCCCGGGGCTGCATGCCAGAGGGCGGCGAGCAGGTGGGTCTTGCCCACGCCGAACCCGCCGTCGAGGTAGATGCCGGGTTTTGCCGCGGGCAGCTTCTTCGCACGGGAGAAGAATCCCCCGCCCCTGGCCGGGGCCCACGAGGCGGCGAAGTCGCGCATCCGGTGCAGGGTCTCGCCCTGGGAGGGGTAATCCCGGTCGGGCCGATAGGACTCGAAGGATGCCGTGTCAAACTGGCGGGGCGGCACGAGCACCGCCGCCATCTCCGCACCGCTCAGTGTCGGTCGGAGGTCGACGAGGTGCAAAGGAATACTTGTACTGCCGCTGTCAGTTGTCATCACTGAGTATTAAAGCGCAATGAGGAACGCCCGGCCGCACGGCCGCTACTGGAGGTATCACCATGGCTGTCGAAACCGACAACACACCGAAGTTCGCCGAGTACGCCCACCCCGACCGTCTGGTCAGCACCGAGTGGCTCGCCGAACACCTGGGCGACCTCGACCTGGTGGTCGTCGAGAGCGATGAAGACGTGCTGCTGTATGAGACAGGCCATATCCCCGGTTCGGTCAAGATCGACTGGCACACCGACCTCAACGACCCCGTCACCCGCGACTACATCTTCGGTGAGCAGTTCGCCGAGCTCGTCGGCTCCCGCGGCATCGACCGCAACTCGACCGTGGTCATCTACGGCGACAAGAGCAACTGGTGGGCGGCCTACACGCTCTGGGTGTTCAGCCTCTTCGGCCACGAAGACGTGCGCCTGCTCGACGGCGGCCGCGACAAGTGGATCGCCGAGGGCCGCGAGACGACAACCGACGAGCCCCCGATCATCCCCCGCGAGTACCCGGTCTCAGAGCGGAGCGACGTGGAGATCCGTGCGTTCAAGGATGACGTGCTCGACCACCTCGACATGGGCGGCAAGCTGATCGACGTGCGTTCCCCCGAGGAGTACAGCGGTGAGCGCACCACCGCCCCGGCCTATCCCGACGAGGGCGCGCTCCGGGCCGGACACATCCCGAGCGCGCACAACGTGCCGTGGGCGAAGGCCGCGGCCGAAGACGGCACGTTCAAGCCGCTGGCCGACCTGAACGAGATCTACCGGGAAGGACTCGGCCTGACCGACGACGACGACGTGATCGCCTACTGCCGCATCGGCGAGCGGTCGAGCCACACCTGGTTCGTCCTGACGCACCTGCTGGGTTTCGAGGGCGTGCGCAACTACGACGGCTCGTGGACCGAGTGGGGCTCCGCCGTGCGGGTGCCGATCGTGAAGGGCGCTGAGCGCGGCGAGGTTCCGACGGCGTGAGCACTGTCGAACTGCCGGAATCGCTCGCGGAGATCCGGGACGACTTCCTCGCGCTGACGCTCAAGGAGCGGCTGCAGCTGCTGCTCGAGTTCTCGAACGAGCTGCCCGAGCTTCCCGAACGCTACGCCGAGCATCCAGATCTCTTCGAGCGTGTCGAGGAGTGCCAGTCGCCGGTGTTCATCATCGTAGAGGTCGACGACGCCGACGTGGTGCACCTGCACGCCACAGCTCCGAAGGAGTCGCCCACCACGCGCGGTTTCGCGTCGATCCTCGCGCAGGGCCTCGCCGGCATGACCGCCGGCGAGGTTCTGGCCGTGCCCGACGACTTCCCGCAGATGATCGGCCTGATGGAGGCCGTCTCACCCCTCCGCGTGCGGGGCATGACCGCGATGCTCGGCCGCACCAAGCGCCAGGTGCGCGAACGGATGCACGCGACATCCTGACCCCCGGACCCCCTCACCCCCCGGCATCGCCCAGCAATCGAGTGGGCAGTTCGGGCCCTGAAGGCGGCGGAACAGGGCCGGAACTGCCCACTCGATTGCGCGCGCGGGGCGTTCGGTCGGGGCGGGGGCAGGGGCGGGGGCGGGGGCGTGGCCGCGGGCTGGGTTAGAGCGCGCGGGACGTGATCCAGTCACGGATGGCGGCCGTGTAACGGACCGGGTCGTAGTTCCAGAGGCGCACGTGTTTCGCGATCGAGAACGGCACCAGCGTCACGAGGTCGGGGCGCGCTTCGGCGAGCTTTCGGGATGCGGTGGAGGGCACGAAACCGTCGTCGTCGCTGTGCAGGATGAGCACGGGGAACGAGATCTCCGAGGCACGCGCCACGAAGTCGAGCCGCTTGAAGTCGATCGGCTGCTGCTGACCGGTGACCACCTTGCCGACAGCGTTGCCGATTGTGGCCATCACCGCCTGGGAGACCGGCTCGGGCAGGTGATTGAGGTGCCCCTGGAACACGATCGTGTCGCTCCACGCGACGACCGGCGAGTCGAGGATGACCGCGGTGATGCGATCTCGGAACTCCGACCGCGTCGCCGCCTGCAACACGGTCGCCCCGCCCATCGACCAGCCGAAGAGCACGATGCTCGTCGCCCCGTGATCCACGGCGTTCCGGATGCCCGCCTCCACGTCGTGCCACTCGGTGTCGCCGAGCGCATAGCGTCCGTCGGAGCTCCGCGGTGCCTCACCGTCGTTGCGGTAGGAGACCTGCAGCGTGGTGAAGCCGAGTTCGTGCAGCAGCGGCAGGGCGCGGATCGTCTCGGCGCGCCGCACTCCGCGGCCGTGCACGGCGATGACCCAGCGGCCCGGTCTCGCGCCGGGCGCCTCTGGATCGGCCCGCACGACCCAGGCCGGAGCCGGGCCGAGCTCCGTCTCGACGACGACGTCTTCGACGCCCAGCCCGAGTTCCCTCGGGTCGAGGTAGTACCAGCTGCCGAGGCGGCCCCAGCGGGCATCCTGCAGCGTGCCGTGGTCGATGCGTTCGAGGCTCCGGATGACGCGGCCACCGCCCACGCTCACGATGTCGCCGACGCGGGCGTGCCCTCGGCCGTTCGCGAACCAGAGGCTGTAGCGGCCGGGCACCAGCGAGTCGGCTGAGACGCCGAGGGTCACCGTGCGGGCGTCGAGGTCGACGGCGTGGATGCGCAGATCCTCGACGGCGGAATCGGTCGGGATGACGACCGACCGCGAGAACTTGGCGGTCACGAAGGCGAGGCCTGCCGCGGCGAGAGTCGCGACGGAGCCGACCGCGATGGCTGTGACCGCCCAGGCGGGAACGGCTCGGCCGGCGTCTGCCCCGATCGGAGCGTGTTCGTCTGACATCGGACCAGCCTTTCACGTACCCGCCCCGGGGCAGGACGCCGACGGCGTGCCTCCCAGCGGACACACAAAAAAACTCTAGTCTGGCGTCGTGTCCGATTCTCCCTTCAGCCCTGCTCTGCCGGCGGCTTTCACTGCGGCTCTCGGCTCACTCCGCCAGGCGGTCACCCGGCCAGAACTCGTCGTGAGCGAGATCGCCTCACCCGCCAACCTGGCCCCGTACTCCCTCGCCCTCAGCGCCGACGTGAGGCGTGCCGACGGATCGCCGCGCCACGGCTCCGACAGCGACCTGGGCACGGGCCGCTTCATCCTGTTGCACGACCCGGAGGAACCCGAGGCCTGGGGCGGGGCGTTCCGCGTGGTCTGCTTCGTGCAGGCACCGCTCGAGACCGAGATCGGGCTCGACCCGTTCCTGGCCGACGTCACGTGGTCGTGGTTGATCGATGCTCTCGACACAAAGGGTGCAGACTATTCCCATGCCTCCGGAACGGCGACGAAGATCATCTCGTCGGGGTTCGGGGAGCTCGCCAAGCAGGGCGACGGTGCCCAGATCGAACTGCGGGCATCGTGGACTCCAGGAGACGAACAGATGAAGGCGCACGTCGAAGGGTGGGGCGAGCTGCTCTGCATGCTGGCCGGCCTCCCGCCCGTTCCCGAAGGGGTGAGCCTGCTCCAGGCGAGGCGCCAGGCGCGTGGCTGAGCCTGCTTCGACTCCCGCTCCCGCCGACGCCGCACCTGCCGCCGGTCGCACGGTCATCGACACGCGTGAGGCCTACCTCGACGCTGTTGAACAGATCGCCGCCGGAACGGGCCCGCTCGCGATCGATGCGGAACGGGCATCCGGCTTCAAGTACTCCCAGCGCGCCTACCTCATCCAGCTCTACCGTCGCGGGGCCGGCACGTTCCTCTTCGATCCGCCGCCGATCGGCTCGTTCACCGAGCTCTCCGAGCTGATCGCGGGCGAGGAGTGGATCCTTCACGCAGCCAGCCAGGACCTGGCCTGCCTCCGTGAGGTGGGCCTCGAACCCACCCGCATCTTCGACACCGAGCTCGCCGCGAGACTCCTCGGGCTCCCCCGGGTGGGGCTCGGTACCGTCGTCGAGGAGCTGCTGGGCATCCATCTCGCCAAGGAGCACTCCGCGGCCGACTGGTCGACGCGGCCCCTGCCCGCGACCTGGCTCGAATACGCTGCCCTCGACGTGGAATTGCTGATCGATGTGCGCGACGTGATGGTGGGCATGCTGGGCGAACAGCGGAAGACCGACATCGCCGCGCAGGAGTTCCAGGCGACGCTCGACAAGGAGGCGAAGCCGCCGGCAGCGGAGCCGTGGCGTCGGCTCTCGGGCGTGCACTCGCTCCGCGGGGCGAAGAACCTCTCGGCTGCCCGTGAGCTCTGGCTCGCCCGCGACGCGCTCGCCCAGGAACTCGACGTGTCGCCGGGACGGCTCGTGCCCGATCTCTCCCTCACGGCCGCAGCTCGTGCGCTCCCCGCCACCAAGCGCGACCTTGCCTCGATGCGGGACTTCACCGGCCGGGCATCTCGGTCGGAGCTCGATCGGTGGTGGAATGCCGTCGAGGCGGGGCGGGCATCCACCGAGCCGCCGCAGATTGCCCGGAACGGCGACACGCTGCCCCCACCTCGCAGCTGGTCCGATCGGAACCCCGAGGCAGATGCCCGGCTCAAGGCGGCGCGACAGGTTCTCGTCGAACTCGGTGAACAGCAGAACATCCCGCTCGAGAACCTGCTCACCCCGGAGTACCTGCGCCGCACAGCGTGGACTCCCCCGGCGCCCATCACCCCGGAGACCATCGGCGAAGCGCTTCAGAAGGCTGGTGCGAGGCCGTGGCAGATTGAGCTAACCGCACAGCCAATCGCCCAAGCCTTTGTAGAAGCCCACCAAACGCTTCTCGACGACGCTGAGAGCGGATCGTAGGAAGCAACAACCGATTTCAGGGCGAAAATGTGGGTGCGTAGGGTGGGAACCACGCGAATCCATGAAAGGCATGAGGCACAGTGGCCGAAATATCTGAAGTCGTCTTTGTTGATGGAGTCCGCACCCCCTTCGGGCGTGCCGGCGAAAAAGGAATGTACTGGAACACGCGGGCCGACGACCTCGTCGTCAAGGCGATGCTGGGCCTCCTCGAGAGAAACCCGAACGTGCCGCACGACCGCATTGACGAGGTCGCCATCGCGGCCACGACCCAGCAGGGCGACCAGGGCCTGACCCTCGGCCGCACGGCTGCCCTCCTCGCCGGGCTGCCGAAGTCGGTTCCCGGCTTCGCGATCGACCGGATGTGCGCCGGCGCCATGACGTCGGTCACGACCCTCGGCAGCGGCATCGGTTTCGGCGCCTACGACCTCGTGATCGCGGGGGGCGTCGAGCACATGGGCCGCCACCCGATGGGCTTCGGGGCCGACCCGAATCCACGGTTCCTCTCGGAGAAGCTCGTGGGCGCAGAAGCTCTCAACATGGGCATGACCGCCGAGCGCATCCACGACCGCTTCCCGGCGCTCACCAAGGAGCGCTCCGACCGCTACGCGCTCCGCAGCCAGCAGAAGGTCGCCGCCGCCTACGAGGCGAACAAGATCCAGCCCGACCTGATTCCGGTCGCCACCCGGAGCGAGAGCGGCTGGGGGCTGGCCACGAGGGATGAGGCGCCCCGCCCTGAGACGACCATGGAGGGTCTCGCGGGCCTTCGCACACCCTTCCGGCCGCACGGCCGCGTCACAGCGGGCAACTCGTCCGGCCTGAACGACGGTGCGACGGCGAGCCTGCTCGCGAGCGGCGCCGTCGCGAAGGAACTCGGCCTGACCACCAAGATGCGCATGGTGAGCTTCGCCTTCGCCGGCGTCGAGCCCGAGATCATGGGCATCGGCCCGGTGCCCTCCACTGAGAAGGCGCTGAAGAAGGCCGGCCTGGCGATCACCGACATCGGGCTCTTCGAGCTCAACGAGGCCTTCGCCATCCAGGTGCTGTCCTTCCTCGACCACTTCGGCATCGACGACGACGATCCGCGCGTGAACGAGTACGGCGGGGCCATCGCCATCGGGCATCCGCTCGCCTCCTCGGGCGTCCGCCTGATGAACCAGCTGGCCCGCCAGTTCTCGGAACACCCCGAGGTGCGCTACGGAATCACGGCGATGTGCGTCGGCCTCGGCCAGGGCGGCACCGTCATCTGGGAGAACCCGAACTACGACCGGAAGGCGAAGAAGTCGCGCTGACGCGGCGATCCTCACATGACGAACTACGCTGACATCGATTTCACCGACCTGCTCGAATTCTCCGCCGACGAGGTCGTCACGCACTCGTACGTGCGCGACATCCCGCTCCCGAGCGGCAAGGTCCTCGCCCTACTGACGCTCGACAACGGGCGGGACCACACGCGCCCGTCCACTCTCGGGCCGGTGACCCTGCTCGAGTACGGCACCGCTCTGGATGCCCTCGCCGCCCGTGCAGCCGCCGGGGAGATCCATGCCGTAGGCGTGACGGGCAAGCCGTTCATCCTCGCCGCCGGCGCGGATCTCAGCAAGGTCGGCGAGGTGTCCTCCCGTGACCTCGCCCTCAAAATGGCCCAGCTCGGGCACTTCATGCTGTCGAAGCTCGGCTCGGTGGGTGTGCCCTCGTTCACGTTCATCAACGGGCTCGCGCTCGGCGGCGGGGTGGAGATCGGCCTGAACGGCGACTACCGCACCGTCGACTCCGGTATTGCCGCCGCAGCCCTGCCCGAGGTCTTCCTCGGCATCATCCCGGGCTGGGGAGGCGCCTACCTGCTGCCGAACCTGATCGGCATCGAGAACGCCCTGAAGGTCATCGTCGAGAACCCCCTGAAGAACAACCGCACCCTCAAGGGGCAGGATGTCTTCGACCTTGGCATGGCAGACGCGATCTTCGGCTCGGCGAACTTCCTCGAGGAGTCGCTGGTCTGGGCCGACGGCGTGCTCACCGGCCGGATCACCGTCAAGCGCGCCAACGAACCGGGGCGCGTTGAGCGCCTTGTGAAGTGGGATGCCGCGATCGGCATCGCGCGCAAGATGCTCGAAGGCCGTATCGGTACGGTGGCCCGTTCGCCGTACGCTGCGCTGGACCTGCTCAAGGCTGCCAAGTCGGGCACCCGCGAGGAAGCGTTCGCCAGGGAGGACGAGGCGCTGGCCGATCTCGTGGCCGGGGACCAGTTCCGCGCGAGCATCTACGCGTTCAACCTCGTGCAGAAGCGCGCGAAGAAGCCGGCAGGGGCCCCCGACAAGGCACTCGCCAAGAAGGTCACCAAGGTCGGCGTCATCGGAGCAGGTCTCATGGCCTCGCAGTTCGCGCTGCTCTTTGTGCGCCGTCTGCAGGTGCCCGTCGTCATCACCGACCTCGACCAGGCGCGGGTCGACAAGGGGCTCTCCTACATCCGCGGGGAGATCGGCACGCTTCTGTCGAAGAAGCGCATCTCCCCCGACGAAGCCAACCGCCTCAACCACCTCATCTCGGGCACGACCGACAAGGCCGACTTCGCCGACGCGGACTGGGTGATCGAGGCTGTCTTCGAGGAGCTCGGGGTGAAGCAGGACGTCTTCGCCGACATCGAGCAGTACATCTCCGCGACCGCCGTGCTGGCCACCAACACCTCGTCGCTCTCGGTCGAGGCCATCTCGGCGAAGCTGGCGCATCCGGAGCGCGTCGTGGGCTTCCACTTCTTCAACCCGGTGGCCGTGATGCCGCTGGTGGAGGTCGTGAACACGCCGCAGACCGATGAGGCGACGCTGTCGACCGCGATGGTGACGGCCGCTCTGCTCCGCAAGAACGCGGTGATCACGCGCGACACCCCCGGGTTCGTCGTGAACCGCATCCTGGCGAAGCTGCTCGGTGAGGCGATGCACGCCGTCGACACCGGAACCCCGTTCGAGGTCGTCAACACGGCTCTGGATCCCTTCGGGCTGCCGATGTCCTCGTTCGAGCTGCTCGAGCTCGTGGGGCTGAAGGTCGGCGCGCACGTGCTCGACACGCACCACGCGGCCTTCCCCGACCGGTTCTTCGAGAGCACCAACCTGCACCGGCTCGCCGAGCACGGGAAGATCTTCGAGCGCGACGCCAAGGGCAGGGTCAAGGGCTTCGACAGGACCGCGGAGAAGATCGTGTCGGGTGGAACGTCGCCCATGACCGGTGAGGAGATCCTGCGGCGCGTCGAGGACGGCCTGGCCGACGAGATCCACCGCATGCTCGAAGACGACGTGGTGCACGCGGCAGAGGACATCGACCTCTGCATGATCCTCGGTGCCGGCTGGCCGTTCCAGATGGGCGGAGTGACGCCGTACCTCGACCGTGTCGGTGCCTCGGAGCGCGTCTTCGGCGACACGTTCCACCACCCCCGCATCGCGGGCGTCGCGTAGCGCGGGGCCTCCCACACGGCGAAAGGCCCCGTCGGTCATCCACTTCCGGATGCCCGGCGGGGCCTTTCGCGAGACGGCTAGTGGGAGTCGAGCTGGCGGGACGAGTCCGCATCGTCGGGCAGGGCGCGGGCGTGCGGGATCTTGCTGCCGATGACCTGCGCCACGATGTCGCGCGCGATGTGCTGGGGTGTGAGACCCACCCGTTCGAGGATCTCGGAGCGTGAGGCGTGGTCGAGGAACTCGTCGGGCAGCCCCAACTCGGTGAGCGCCGTGTCGACGCCGGCCGCACGGAGGTCCTGCCGGATGCGGGTGCCGACTCCCCCGACGCGCACGCCGTCCTCGATGGTCACCACGAGGCGGTGCTCCGCGGCGAGGTCGATGAGGCTCTGGGCGACGGGAACGACCCAGCGCGGATCGATGACCGTCGCCCCGATGCCCTGTGCCGCGAGCCGCTCCGCGACCTCGAGGCCCATGGCCGCGAACGGACCGACGGTGACGATGAGCACATCCTTCTGGGAAGCGTGCCGGAGAACATCCACTCCGTCGGAGAGGCGCTCGACAGAGTCGATGGTCGCACTCGCCGCACCCTTCGGGAAGCGAACGACGGTGGGGGCGTCATCCACAGCGATCGCCTCGGCGAGCTCCTCACGCAGACGCTCGGCGTCGCGGGGCGCGGCCAGACGGATGTGCGGCACGACCTGCAGGATCGCGAGATCCCACATCCCGTGGTGACTCGGACCGTCGGGGCCCGTCACACCGGCGCGATCGAGCACGAACGTGACACCGGCCTTGTGCAGGCCGACGTCCATCAGCACCTGGTCGAAGGCGCGGTTGATGAAGGTCGCGTAGAGGGCCACCACGGGGTGCAGGCCACCGAAGGCGAGGCCGGCGGCACTCGTCACGGCGTGCTGCTCGGCGATTCCCACGTCGAGCACCCGCTTCGGAAAGCGTTCGGCCATCGTGTGCAGGCCCGTGGGGCGGAGCATCGCGGCGGTGATGCCCACGATGCGGTCGTTGGATGCCGCGAGCGTGGCGATCTCGGCCGAGAAGACGCTCGTCCACGACGGGCCGCTCGACGCGCCCCCGATGGGCTCGCCCGTCTCGGGGTCGATCTGCCCGACGGCGTGGAACTGGTCGGCCTCGTCGTTCCGGGCGGGCAGGTAGCCGCGTCCCTTCTCGGTGATGGCGTGCACGATGACCGGGCCGTGGTACTCCTTGGCCTGGTGGAGGGCCTCCTCCATGGCGCTGAGGTCGTGGCCGTCGATCGGCCCTAGGTACTTGATCTCGAGGTTGGAGTAGAGCGATTCGTTGTTCGTGAGACGGGAGAGGAAGCCGTGCATCCCGCCGCGCGCGCCGCGGTAGATGGCCCGGCCGGCCGCACCGAAGTGACTGAACAGCCGCTCGCTCGAGTGGTGCAGATCCTGGTAGCCGGCCTTCGTGCGGACGCCGTTGAGGTAGCGCGCCATGCCGCCGATCGTCGGGGCATAGGAGCGACCGTTGTCGTTCACCACGATGACCAGGTTGCGGTCGTTGTCGTCGCTGATGTTGTTGAGCGCCTCCCACGTCATGCCGCCGGTGAGGGCGCCGTCGCCCACCACGGCCACGACGTGCCTGTCGGCCTGGCCGGTCATGGTGAAGGCGCGGGAGATGCCGTCGGCCCAGCTCAGCGAGCTGGAGGCGTGCGAGCTCTCGACGACGTCGTGCTCGCTCTCCGAGCGCTGCGGGTAGCCGGCGAGGCCGCCCTTCTCGCGCAGGCGGCTGAAGTCCTGGCGACCGGTGAGGAGCTTGTGGACGTAGGACTGGTGGCCGGTGTCGAACACGATTGCGTCGCGCGGCGAGTCGAAGACCCGGTGGATGGCGATGGTCAGCTCGACCACGCCGAGGTTCGGCCCGAGGTGGCCGCCGGTCTTCGACACCTCGGCGATGAGGAAGTCCCGCACCTCGGCGGCGAGCTGCACCAGCTGCTCCGACGTCAGCGCGTCGAGGTCGCGCGGGCCGTGGATCTTGTCGAGAAGTGTCACCTGATGCCACCTTTCGAGTTCTCGTCGCCCGGAAGAGGGCACCCCTGAGTCTATAAGTGCTTCATGAGAACCCTTGAAGGCTGGCGCACGCTTGACAGCGTGAATCGGGGTCAGCCCGTCACGGCCAGCACCTCGTGCTGTGCCGGCGTCGCTCCCCAGTGGTTCACCGCGACGAGATCGAAGGCGTATGTGCCCGGCGTGGTCGGGGTTCCGGAGATCCGCCCGGTCGACTCGTCGAGGATGAGGCCGGGTGGCAGAACTCCGACACTGGCGAGGACTCTCGGTGCGAGACCGGTGGCGGTGACATCCAGTGCCGTTTCCACACCCCGGCGAATCGTCGTCGCCAGGGGCGCTGAGGCCAGCGTGGGAGACAGCTCGACGCGCACGATGGCACCGGAGCCGTAATCGGCCGCGAAGAACCCGCTGCCCGCGAGGGCGACGGCCCGGACGATCGAACCGTGACCGAAGTCGGCGATGGATGTCGCGGCGCCGCCGGCTGCGTCGACAACCGTCACCCCGCCGCTGAGCTCGTCGGGCACGAAGGCATCGCCGAACGCGTCGAGGAGTACGCCTGTCGGGTGATGCGGGCCGGCCGGCAGGGTGACCTCTGCCTTGAGCACAGAACCGTCGGTGGCGAACGTCGAGAGACCGCGAGTGGATGCGACGTAGACCGTTCCCCAGGGATCGACGGCCACCGCGACGGGCCCCGTGGGGGCGCCCGGACCCTTCGGCAGAACAGCGAACGCCTCCCGCACCGCGCCTGACGCGGACACCTTCGAGATGCGATCGGTCTGCGTCTCGGCCACGTAGAGGTTCCCTGCTGCATCGGTCGCGAGACCGAGTGGCCGGTCGGCGGAGTCGAGGCGTGCGAAGACCGGCACCACCCGGCCTGTCGCCTCGATCCTGGTGATGGTCGAGGTACCCCAGTTCGACACGAAGACGGAGCCCGAGGCGTCGGAGGTGATTCCCCGGGGCATCGACCCGACACCGTCGTACGCCCAGTAGGCGATGACGGTGCCTGTCGGCGAGATGCGGGTGACCGAATCGGTTCCCGCGCAGGCCACGAAGAGATACCCCTTCGGGTCGATCGTCATCGCCTGCGGACTGGCGGCGGTGCCGAGTGCCGCGAAGACCCTGGTGAGAGCGCCGCCCGGAGTGATCTTCGAGACGGTGGCGTCGCCCTCGTTCAGCACGTAGACACTGCCTGCGGCATCAGACACTGCGGCGACGGGCTTGGCGGCGGATCCGAGGGCGGCGGTGACCACAACCGGTGCCGTGGCGTCGGCCGGGCCAGCGGCAGCGATGCCCGTCAGCGCCAGGATGGCGGTGCCGACGAGGACCGCAGCGAGTCGACGGGTGAGCGGCTTCACGAGTGTCCATTCCGGTTGGGAGGGGCGCGCGTCGGCCCCATCGTCCCCCCGAATGGTGACAGTCTCTCATCTGTCACAAAGAATATCCACCACAGGATCTTCTGCTCCAATCTTTCACACTTCATGACGAAAAGTCATCTATGGTGGTCACCATGCTGCGAACGCACCAGGCCCCCCACTCCCCCCTCGTCCCCCTCGGTGCGCTCGTCGCGCTCCTTCCCCTCACCCTGGCCGGAATACCCGCCCTTGCCCTCGCCGCGACCACGGTCTACCGGGTGACCTCGACGCTCACCGTGAACGCGCCTCTCGCCGTGGCGGTCGACACGATCGACCACACTCTCTACGCCGTGAACAGCGCCGGGTCGACGGTGACGGTCTTCCGAGGGGGTGTCTTCGTGCGTGCGCTCAGTATCGGGGCGGATGCGACGGCTGTCGCCGTCGACAGCACCACCCATACGGCGTACGTCACGAACGCCGGGTCGAGCAACGTGACGGTGATCCGCGCCGACACGGTCGTCGGAACCGTCGGAGTCGGCACCGCGCCCACCTCGGTCGCCATCGACGACACGACGGGAACCGCGTATGTCGGCAACCGTCTGAGCAACAGCGTCTCGATCATCCGGGAGACGACGCCGGGTGCGTTCGCGGCGACCACCGTTCCCGTGGGCACCCTCCCCGTGGCCGTTGCCGTCGACACCGCGACGCACACCGCCTACGTCGTGAACACACTCTCGACCAACGTCTCCGAGATCGTCGGCAACGCCGTGGTGCGCACCGTGAGCGTGAATACCGACCCGGATGCGATCGCTGTCGACAGCACCACCCACACCGCCTATGTCGTGAACAACACCTCGCAGAACGTCTCGGTGATCGAGGGCACGAGCATCCTGACGACGACGGTCCCGGTCGGGGCCGATCCCCGTGCCGTCGCCGTCGATCCTGTGACCCACACGGCCTACGTGCTGAACGCGCAGTCGACGAACGTCACCGAGATCCGGGCCAGAGCCGTGCTGCGGACGGTGAGCGTCAACGCGGACCCCGACTCCCTCGCCGTCGACAGTGCCACCCACACGGCCTACGTCGTGAACAACACCTCGCAGAACGTGTCGGTGATCGAGGGCGAGTCGGCCCTCACCCAGACGGTCGCCGTCGGGTCGGATGCCCGGCAGATCGTCGTCGACCCGACGCTCGGCTCAGCCATCGTGGCCGATTACGGCAAAAACAGGCTCTCGGTGATCAGCCGACAGACCAGCCCGACCATCACCAGCGGTACGCCGCCCGCTGCCATCATCGGCGAGCCGTACTCGTTCACCATCACGACCACCGGCACACCGTCGCCGACCCTGGCGCTCACGGGCGCCCTTCCTCCCGGCCTCGCTTTCGCCGCGGCAGCCGGCAGTGGAACGGGCACCATCAGTGGCACACCGACCTCGCTGCCCGTCTCGCCTGTTCCGTTCACAGTGACGGCCTCGAACGGTGTCGACCCGGTTGCCTCGGCCACCCTCACGCTCGTCGTGCAGCCCGCCCCGGCGCCACCGACCACACCGCCCACGCCGCCGATCGACCCGCTCGCACCCGGCGGCGGCGCCGGCACTGCCGGCGCCGGTACGGCAGGCGGTGGCACCGGCACAGGCATCGGCACAGGCATCGGCATCCCGAACCGCCCTGGGGTGGGCACCGGAGCGGATGCGCGTCACCTGGCGTCGACAGGCTCCGGTCTGGCCTCGGGATGGTCCATCCTGGCGGCTGCTGCCGCTGCTGCGATCCTCGGTCTGGCGGCGACACTGTCGGCGCGGAGGCGCATCCGCCCCCTCACCCGCAGAGTGTGACGCGCGGAGACAGCGGAATGGCCCCCTCCACGAGGGAGAGGGCCATTCCGGCCGAAGCGCCGAGCGTGTTCCTAGGCCGCAGTGACCAGCGAACGGAGCACGTACTGCAGGATGCCGCCGTTCCGGTAGTAGTCGGCCTCACCGGGAGTGTCGATACGGAGCACCGCGTCGAACTCCACAGGAGCCTTACCCGCCGGCGAGTTCGCCGACGGCACCGCGGTGACATGGAGCGTCTTCGGGGTGCGACCCTCGTTGAGCTCCTCGACACCGGAGATGCTGATGACCTCCGTGCCGTCGAGACCGAGCGACGCCCAGCTCTCGCCGGCCGGGAACTGCAGGGGCAGCACGCCCATGCCGATCAGGTTCGAGCGGTGGATGCGCTCGAAGCTCTCGACGATGACGGCCTTCACGCCCAGCAGCGAGGTACCTTTCGCGGCCCAGTCGCGCGAGGAACCCGATCCGTACTCCTTGCCGCCCAGGATGACGAGCGGAGTGCCGGCGTCCTGGTAGTTCTGCGACGCGTCGTAGATGAACGCCTGCGGGGCATCCGGCTGTGTGAAGTCGCGGGTGTAGCCGCCCTCCACGTTGTCGAGGAGCTGGTTCCGCAGGCGGATGTTCGCGAACGTGCCACGGATCATGATCTCGTGGTTGCCGCGGCGCGAGCCGTAGGAGTTGTAGTCCTTGCGGTCGACGCCGTGCTCGTCGAGGTACTTGCCGGCCGGGCTGTCGGCCTTGATGTTGCCGGCCGGGCTGATGTGGTCGGTGGTGACGGAGTCGCCGAGCTTGGCGAGCACCCGGGCATCGACGATCGAGGAGACCGGAGTCGTCTCGATGGTCATGCCGTCGAAGTACGGGGGCTTCCGCACGTAGGTCGACTCGGCAGCCCACTCGAAGGTCGGACCGGTCGGGGTGGGCAGCGAACGCCAGCGCTCGTCACCGTCGAACACACTCGAGTACTCGTGCGTGAACATCCCGGTGTTGATCGAGGTGTCGATCGTCTCCTGCACCTCGGCCGCGTCGGGCCAGATGTCCTTCAGGAACACGTCGTTGCCCTCGGTGTCCTGGCCGAGCGGGTCGACCTCGAAGTCGAAGTTCATCGACCCGGCGAGGGCGTAGGCGATGACCAGGGGCGGTGAGGCCAGGTAGTTCATCTTGACGTCGGGGCTGATGCGACCCTCGAAGTTGCGGTTGCCCGAGAGCACGGCGGTCACGGCGAGGTCGTTCTTGTTGATCGCGTCGGTGACCTCCTCGATGAGCGGACCGGTGTTGCCGATGCAGACGGTGCAGCCGTAGCCGACGGTGTAGAAGCCGAGGGCTTCGAGGTCGCCCGTGAGGCCGGCCTTCTCGTAGTAGTCGGTGACGACCTTCGAGCCGGGCGCGAGGGTCGTCTTGACCCACGGCTTCGACTTCAGGCCCTTCTTCACGGCGTTGCGGGCCAAAAGGCCGGCCGCGAGCATGACGGAGGGGTTCGACGTGTTGGTGCACGAGGTGATCGCGGCGACCGCAACCGCACCGTGATCGAGCGTGTAGTCGCCGGCCGAGGTGTGGACGGCCGTCGGCTTCGAGACGCTGCCGGGAGCGTGCGAGACATGGCTGTGGGCCAGCTCATGGGCGCGATCCGAATCCTGCGGCGTGAAGCTGGGCGGGTCGGAGGCGGGGAAGGTCTCCTCGAGGCCCGCGTCGACACGCGACAGGTCCTGGGTGGCGTAGTCGTTCAGGTCGAGCTCGAACTGCGACTTGGCATTACTCAGTTCGACCCGGTCCTGGGGCCGCTTCGGCCCGGCGATCGACGGCACGACCGTCGACAGGTCGAGTTCGAGGTACTCGCTGAACGAGGGCTCGACGGATGCGTCGTGCCAGAGGTGCTGGAGCTTGGCGTAGGCCTCCACCAGGGCGACCTGCTCGTCGCTCCGGCCGGTGAGGCGCAGGTAGTCGAGCGTCACGTCGTCGATCGGGAACATGGCGGCCGTCGAGCCGAACTCAGGGCTCATGTTGCCGATGGTGGCCCGGTTCGCGAGCGGGACGGCGGTGACGCCCTCTCCGTAGAACTCGACGAACTTGCCGACGACGCCGTGCTTTCGCACCATCTGCGTGATGGTCAGCACCACGTCGGTCGCGGTGACGCCGGCCGGGATGGTGCCGGAGAGCTTGAAGCCCACGACCTTCGGGATGAGCATGGAGACGGGCTGGCCGAGCATGGCCGCCTCGGCCTCGATGCCGCCGACGCCCCAGCCGAGCACGCCCAGGCCGTTGACCATTGTGGTGTGCGAGTCGGTGCCGACGCAGGTGTCGGGGTAGGCGCGGAGTACGCTCGCTCCTTCAGAATCAACAACAGCTCTGGTGAAGATGACGCGCGCGAGGTATTCGATGTTCACCTGGTGCACGATGCCGGTTCCCGGCGGCACCACCTTGAAGTCGTCGAACGCCGTCTGGCCCCAGCGAAGAAACTGGTAGCGCTCGCCGTTCCGTTCGTATTCGATGTCGACGTTACGCTCGAGCGCGTTCTCGCTGCCGAACAGGTCGGCGATGACCGAGTGGTCGATGACGAGCTCTGCCGGTGCGAGCGGGTTGATCTTGGTGGGGTCGCCGCCCAGCTCGCCGACGGCCTCGCGCATGGTGGCGAGGTCGACGATGCAGGGAACGCCGGTGAAGTCCTGCATCACGACGCGTGCGGGCGTGAACTGGATCTCCGTATCGGGCTCGGCGGTGGGCTGCCAGGAGCCGAGGGCCTTGATGTGCTCTGCCGTGATGTTCGCACCGTCTTCGGTGCGCAGCAGGTTCTCGAGCAGGATCTTCAGGCTGAACGGGAGTTTCTCGAACCCGGGAACGGTGTCGAGGCGGTAGACCTCGTACCCCTTGTCTCCCACGGTGAGGGTGTCTTTCGACCCAAAACTGTTTACTGCAGACACGGCGTCTTCTCCTTCGCTGACTACGTCAATCTTGTTCGTCTGGGACAACAGTGGCTAGCAAGGGTCCCCTTACCAAAGTATCTTGACGTCGAGATAACTTTACCACCTGGATCAGGCCCGGTCGACGACGAGGCCCCTGCGTTTTGCGAACCGGTAGTAGAGCTCGATCCCGGATGCCCCGAGGGCACCGATCGCGGCAACGTAGGCCAGCCACGGGGACAGCGTGAACGACAGCATGAAGAAGTCCCGCGTGAAGGGCACCACGAACGACAGCACGAACGCCGCGCTCACCGAAGCGACGAGGATCACCCGGGGCCTCGACAGGGGCCTGGCGAGCACCGACACGATCCAGAGCGACACCATGAACAGGGCGATCGTCGTGAGACTCCGCGCGTCGGACTGGGGCAGCGCCACCCGGAGCGGCGCATACGCGACCAGGCACGTCGCCGCGGCGATCAGCCCTGTGGGCAGGGAGAACTTCAGCACCCTCGGCAGCACCCCCGAACGGTAGCGCCGCCGGTTGGGGGCGAGAGCGAGGAAGAACGACGGGATCCCGATCGCCAGCGTCGACACCAGGGTCAGCTGGCGCGGCAGGAACGGGTACTCCCAGGCCGCGGCCGCCGTCACGAGAGCCAGCACGATGCCGTAGACCGTCTTCGAGAGGAACAGGTTCGACACTCGCTCGACGTTCGCGATGACCCGCCGCCCCAGCATGAGCACCTCCGGCAGGCGGTCGAACCGGCTGTCGAGCAGCACCAGCCGCGACACGGCCCGGGTCGCCGGCGTGGCGTTGCCCATTGCGATGCCGAGATCGGCGTCTTTGATGGCCATCGCGTCGTTCACGCCGTCACCGGTCATCGCGACCGAGCGGCCCTCGGCCTGGAGCGTCTTCACGATGCGGCGCTTCTGCTCGGGGGCGACACGGCCGAACACGCTGCCGGCGGCCAGGGCATCCGCCAGTTCCTCGTCTGTGACGAGGGTGCTGGCGTCCACCGCCGCATCGCCGAGACCCAGCTGGCGCGCGATCGATCCGACGGTGTGCGGATTGTCGCCGGAGAGGATGATCACCCGCACACCCTCGTCGGCGAAATAGCCGAGCGTGCCGGGTGCCTCCGGGCGGAGGGTCTCCTCCAGGATCACGAAGCACGCGGGTTCGGCCCGCTGGAGCAGAGCAGGATCGTCGAGCAGGCTCGAGGGTGCATCCGTCGTCTGAGACAGGGCGAGCGTGCGACGCCCCGTCGCCGCGATGGCGTGCGCCTCGGCGAGGTATTCCGGATGCCCGGCCAGCAGACGCTCCGGAGCCCCGAGCAGCCACGTGGTGGGAACATCGCCACGGGTCAGGCTGACCGCGCTGAAACCGCGGAGCGAACTGAACGCGAGCCGTTCTCCCACGACCGCACCGCCGAGATCGAAACGGTTGGCGAGGGCCCGTGAGGTGGCGTTGCCCGCGTCATCCGTCGACAGCGCGGCCAGCGCGCGGGTGGCCGCGGCAAGGTCGTCGTCGCGGCCGGGCAGTTGCTGCAGGCCGTGGAACCCGATGGCCCCGGTGGTCAGGGTGCCGGTCTTGTCGAGGCAGAGCACGTCGACGCGGGCCAGCACCTCGACAGCCGCAAGTTCCTGCACCAGCACCCGCTGGCGGGTGAGTTGGATGGCGGCCACCCCGAAGGCGAGGCTGGTGAGCAGCACCAGGCCCTCGGGGATGATGCCGACCACGCTCGCGACCGCATCGATCAGCGCCTGGCGGTAGCTCTGGTCGTTCGGGTCGAACAGTGCGGCGAACCCGCCGTAGGCGCCGATCCGGCCCAGCAGGATGATGACGATGAGGGGAATGAGGATCCACGACAGGTAGACGAGGATGCGGTTCGTGGCGGCCCGCAGCTCGGAGTGCACCAAACTGTGGCGCTTGATCTCGGCCGTCAGCCTGCTCGCGTAGGAGTCGGCGCCGACAGCGACGACGCGGGCCTCGCCCGTGCCGGAGGACACCAGCGACCCCGACATCAGGGTGTTGCCGGCCTTCTTCAGAATGGGGTCGGACTCCCCCGTCAACATCGACTCGTCGAGGAAGAGAGCCGTCGTCGCCTCGACCACGCAGTCCGCCGTGATCTGGTCGCCCGGTCGCGCGATCACCAGGTCACCGAGCACCACCTGTTCCGGCGGGATGACCACCAGCTCACCGCCCCGGCGCACCGCCGTCTCGGGCGAGGCGAGCAGGGCGAGGCGGTCGAGGGCGCGCTTGGCGCGCAGTTCCTGCACGATCCCGATGGCCGCGTTGAAGACGACGACTCCGAAGAAGAACCCGTCACGGAGATCTCCCAGGAGGCAGACCACGATGAAACAGACGGTGAGGATGCCGTTGAACAGCGTGAAGACGTTCTCGGCCAGGATGCTCGCGACCGGCCGGGAGGTCGGGGTGCGGGTGACGTTCACCTGCCCCGCGGCGATCCGCTCCTCGACTTCGGCACGGGACAGGCCGGGATCGGTCGCCACCTTGTCCTGGGTCATCCCGCGCTCGTCGTCGTGGCCGCTACGGGCGCTCGGCGGGCGCTGCGTCGCTCTTCTGGTGCCCGAAGGCAGCGCGCACGAGCAACCAGGTCACCCAGAGCATCGCCGCGTAGAGCGGAACCCCGAGCAGCAGCTTCACCGAGGCGAGCGCCGCGGCCTGGCTCGCGAGATACAGCGGCCCCTCGACGCCCAGGCGGAGGGCGAACAGCCCGACCCAGCACCAGGAGGCGATCAGCACCACGCGGAACTTCGCCGGGTCGGATCGCCACCCCGTCATGTCGCCGGTCAGCACACCGACGATCAGCCCGATGAGCGGCCAGCGCACGATGATCGACACCAGCAGCACCACGATCGAGACGGCGTTGATGATGAGCCCGGGCAGGAAGTTGTCTTCGGCCCGCCCGGTGAAGAGCGCGAGAGCGGCGGAGATCGCCACACCGACGAGCCCGGCGACGGCCGGCATCACGGGGCTCCGCGTGGCGAGGCGCACCACGATGAACACGGCCGAGACCACGAGCGGAGCAACCACGCTCGGCGTCAGGTCTTTCGTGACGGTGTAGATGACGAGGAAGGCGAGCCCCGGGAGGATCGACTCGACGAGGCCACGGACACCCCCGATGGCGCGCACAAGGGACTGCGCGGTCGGCGTCTCGCCGGGCGCGACCTGGCCGATACCCGAGCGCCGGGCGGCAGCGGCGAAGGCATCGGAGAACGAGGCCGTGCGCTCGGCTGGCTCCCGGGCGGCCAGTGAATCGGGTGTCTCGGGGGAACCGGGGGTCTCGGGCATCCGGTGGCTCAGATCGCTGCGCTCGACTTGGGGATGGTCAGCGGGATGAGATCGCGGGGCGGCATCGGCGAGTTGCCACGCACCACGACGACGCTGCGGAAGAGTTCCTCGACCGCAGCCCGTGATGCCTCGTTCTGCATGGCGTCGCCCGCGATGACCCCGCGAAGGAACCAGCGCGGACCGTCGACACCCACAAAACGCGCGAGGCGCAGTACCGGCGTGCCGTCGGGACCCGGAGCGGGCACCTCGGCGATGAGTTCGGGCCCGAAGACGCCCACCTGCTCGACGAGCGTTCCGCCCTGTCCGGTGATCTGGTCGCGGATCTGGGCCCGGATGTCGTTCCACAGCCCCGTCGAGCGCGGAGCGGCGAATGCCTGCACCTGCAGGGTGGAGCCGGCGAAGTCCAGACCGACGGCGACGACCCGCTGTGTGCCCTCCTCGACCTCGAGTCGCAGCTGCAGGCCCTCACGCGGAAGGATCTTCACGCCGCCGAGGTCGACGTAGGGCCTCGCCGGATTGGCTTCGTCGGAGTCGAAGGGGCCGTCGGTTGCACGGTTCTCCGGGGCCGACTTCGCGTCGACGGGTTGCGCGGTGGCGACATCCGAGTCCCCGCCGTTGACAGCGACCTGGTCGGCGTCTGCCGTACCCGGTTCGAGCTCGGTGGACTCCTCGCCGGCCAACTCGACCGCGGTCGACCGGGAGCGTTTTCCCCTTCCGCGCTTGCCTGCCGGGGTGGTGCTCTCTGCGTTGTCTGACACGTTCAATCAGCTTCCTGAGGGGAGGGTGGTGGTGCCGGTCGAGCCGAAGCCGCCGGCTCCGCGGGCGCTGCCCGGGAGGTGTTCGACGGGAATGAAGACGGCTCGCGTCACCGGCATGACGATGAGCTGGGCGATCCTCTCCCCGACGGCGATATCGTACGCCACAGAGGTGTCCGTGTTGAGAAGTGCCACCCGGATCTCGCCCCGGTAGCCGGCATCGACGGTTCCGGGCGAGTTCACGATGGTGATTCCGTGCTTGCTGGCGAGTCCGCTCCGCGGAACGACGAAGGCCGCGTAACCGTCGGGGAGCGCGAGGGATACGCCTGTGCCGACGGTACGGCGCTCGCCGGGAGCCAGCGTCAGTGCTTCGGTCGAGTGGAGGTCGGCACCCGCGTCGCCCGGGTGGGCGTAGCTGGGAATGTGCTCAGCCTTGATGAGAACTTCGACGGATTCAGTCACGAGTCGAGGGTAGTGCAGTTTGCTCCGGGGAATATCTGATCGAATAGGGTCATGTCGACGTATCGCGAGAGACTCAGCCCCAGCGGGCGGATCTACCTCTACCTGATTCTGCTCATCCCTGCGAGCATCCTGGTCTTCGCGCCGATCAACATGCTGGCCGGAATCATCTGCGCCATCGTTCTGTACGGCGGAAGCGTGCTCGTTCTGTTCGTTCTCTCACCCGTGATCAGTGTGGAGCGCGGGATGCTCGTGGCCGGCAAGGCACGCATTCCCCTGTCGCTCGTCGGTGAGCCCGAGGCGATGACCGGAGCTGCGGCCACGATGGCCCGGGGGCAGCGGCTCGACGCGCGGGCGTGGCTGTGCATCCGGGGCTGGATCCAGCCTGTCGTCAAGGTGAGCATCCTCGATCCGGAAGACCCCGTGCCCTACTGGCTCATCTCGACCCGTAATCCAAAAGAGCTCGTGGCCGCCCTCGAGAAGGCTGACCACGAGCGCACGTCGTAGACGTCTGGTTTTTTACATCTCGCATTCGATGCAGACGGGCCCGAGCTTCGTCTGGTGATCGATCTGCGAACGGTGCTTCACCAGGAAGCAGCTCACACAGGTGAACTCGTCTGCCTGCGGTGGGAGCACCACCACGTCGAGATCGAGGTCTGAGAGATCTGCGCCGGGCAGTTCGAAGCCACCGGGGTTGTCGGCGTCGTCAACGTCTACGACCCCGGACATCTTGTCGGGGACCCGCTCCTTCAACGCCTCAATCGAGTCGGAATCGTCGTCGGTCTTGCGCGGAGCGTCGTAATCGGTTGCCATGCTTATCCACTTCTCATACGCCAGCTGAAACAAAATCGGCGGCGTTAGTTTGCATCATTCAAGTAGGAATAGCAAACCGCCTCGGCGACCACTATCTCCTATGCCCGTAGCAACTTACGGCACGCCCCGAACATTCCCGGGATCCGGGGGTTTGTCGTGGCATCCTTGCAGGGAACTCCAGACCAAGACGGGGCCAGAAACCATGCAAGATCTCACAGTCATCGGCATCGAGAACGGGGCGCTCCTCGTCTCCTCGGAGACCGGCGAGCGTTACCGCGTGGCCATCGACGAAGTGCTCCAGTCACGGCTCCGCCAGAGCACCTCGGCCGCGACCACCGGCGTGAAGGTGTCGCCGCGCGAGATCCAGTCGCAGATCCGGGCGGGCATGAGTGCCGAGGATGTCGCCCGGGCAACTGGAGCCTCGCTCGAATACGTCGAGCGCTTCGAGGGCCCGGTGGTGGCCGAGCGGCTGCACATCGTGTCGTCGGCCCTGAAGGTCGCCGTGAAGGTCGCCTCCTCGAACGACCCGCTTCGCGGCGACCCCCTCAGCGACGAGCAGTCGTCGACGTTCGGCGAGATCATCGAGGAGCGCCTGGCAGGACTCGGCGCCACGGACCTCCGCTGGGCGAGCTGGAAGGAGGAATCGGGCTGGATCGTCAAGCTCACCTTCGCGGCGAGCGAGATCGAGCATGATGCGCGCTGGCAGTACGAGCCGAAGAGGCACTCCCTCACGCCGCTCAACTCGGGGGCGATCACCCTCTCCCAGCACGGAGAGCTCTCCGACGGGCTGATCCCGCGCCTTCGCGCCGTCGACCTGAACGGCGTCGAGACGACGCCCGCAGGCCCGGGCATCCAGCGCACCGATGCTTCCGGACGCACAGCGAACGCCGGACTCGGCCTCGACGAGTTGGATGCCGCGTTCGGCGTCGACCGGAGCGACCACGACCTGGGCAGCCAGGGCCGCTTCGCCGACGACGCCTCGGACTCCGACGACGAGGCTGCCCAACCGGACGCCCGCCCCGCAGCTCCCCCGGCGGCAGAGCGCACCGAGAGCCCGGCCGCGCGCTCCATCTGGGGTTCGGTCGCTCGCTCGGCTCCCGTGTCGCCGGCAGAATCGGCTGAGCAGACCACGCGCGAGCCGGGTCGCGGCCCCACCGCTCCCCCGGTGATCGTCGATCCGACTCCCTTCGCTCGTCCGGCATCCCGCACCGACCAGGAGTCGTCTGCGCGTGCCGCAGCAGCCGCCGTCAATCGCGCCACCCCGCCGGCAGCCGCCCACAACGAGACGGCCGATCTGCTTGAGGCGCTCCGCCGCCGACGGGGCGAGCGTGAATCTGCTTCGTTCACCGACGACGGCGAGGACCTCGACAGCTATGACGACGGCCGCGCCGACCACCCCTCCCAGCACGCGCACGCCGGCATGTTCACCCGCGGGTCCTCCGGTCTCGGCCGCGACAGCCGCCCGGTGGCGCACCTCACGCCGGCCGTCGAGAGCGATGCGACGTCGTCCCTCGATGACGCAGACACCACCGAGCAGTCAGCCCAGGATGCCTCAGACACGCCGCTCGCGGGTCTCGAACCGACGGAGGCAACAGCGGGCAGGCAGCGACAGACGGGCTCCCAGCCTCGCCGGAAGGCACGCGCCTCCATGCCGAGCTGGGACGAGATCGTGTTCGGAGCGCGAAGCGACGACGACCTGAGCTGAGTTGTGCCTGCCGTGCGCCTGGTCACCGCACGGTTGATCCTCCGGCCGCTCCGGGTTGCCGATGCGGAACAGATGGTCGACGTGCTGGCAGACCCTTCGCTCTACGGCTTCACCGGGGGCGAGCCGCCGAGCATCCAGCAGCTGAGATCGCGCTACGAACGCCAGGTCGTGGGCCTGTCGCCCGACGGCCGTGAGCAGTGGCTGAACTGGATCGTGTGCCGCCTTGATGGCCCAGCCCTCGGTTTCGTGCAGGCGACCGTGATGAGCGAGCCAGCACTCTCTGCCGAGGTGGCGTGGGTGGTCGCGCCAGCGCACCAGGGCCAGGGCTTCGCCAGCGAGGCTGCGGGGGCGGTGGTGGAATTGCTCACAGAGAGCGTGGGTGCGACCACCTTCGTCGCGCACATCCATCCCGACCACGCCGCCTCGCAGGCTGTCGCCCGCCACCTCGGCCTCCGACCGACGCCGGAGTCTGTCGACGGCGAACAGCGCTGGCAGTCCTGACTGCTCGAGCGTCACGCCGGGTGGATCACCTGCTCCTCGTGCATACGGTCACACCGTCACACTGTCACGCGCCAGCGAACGCCCCGAAGCGCAGCAGCGGCACGTAGAGCTCATCCGCAGCGGTCCCGCCGCTCCGCCCGTCCTGACCCAGCCCACCCCTTTCGCACGCCCCTCCTCGCGCACGGGGCAGGAATCGTCCGCGCGGGCCGCGGCGGCCGCGGTGAACCGGGTGAACCCGGCCCCCGCCGCGCACAACGAGACCGCCGACCTCCTCGAGGCGCTCAGGCGTCGACGCGGCGAACGGGAGTCGGCGTCCTTCCTCAGCGAGGGTGACGGTGACGATCTCGATTCGTTCGACGACTCGCGGTCGGAGCATCCCTCCCAGCACGCCCATGCAGGCATGTTCACGAGAGGTTCGTCGGGTCTGAACTCCTCGGGCTCACACTCCCCCGGTGCGCAGGGCGACACCCGTCCCGTGGCCCACCTGAAGCCCGGATCCGCAGAAGATGCCTCGGCGCCAGAAGTCGAGCCCGAGTCATCCACCTCCGCCGACGTTCCGCTGGCGGGGCCGGAGGAGACCCAGTCGACCTCCAAGCAGCGTGGCGCCGCTCCTGCCAGGCGCAAGAGCCGTGCTTCGATGCCCAGCTGGGACGAGATCGTCTTCGGCGCCCGCAGCGACGACGACCTCAGTTGACGGGAGGCGCAAGCCGCACCCGCCTCCGCCGCCACTTCTGAGCGGATTTCGCACTTTCGAGTAATGGACGGGGGTTCTCCGACTCTCTCCTCATGGCAGTCCTGCCGACGATGAGGAGCATGCGCGTGAGAATCCACCAGACCCTGGCGACAGTGGGTGTCGCCCTGCTCGGTGTGGGCGTCCTGAGTTCCCCCGCCGCCGCTTCACCCCCGCCAGCCTTCTTCTACGGACTCCCCTCCGCGGTCTGGGAGTACGGTGGCCCGGCACTCACGGCTGTCGGCATGAACCAGTCGTTCTCCGGTGACGGTGTGTACACGGTCTTCGAATCAGATGAGCAGCTGACCACCGACGCCACCGGCCACCAGCGCCATGTCTACCGCCGCACGGTCGCAGATGGCAGCCTTGTTCTCGTCTCCCAGCGCGTGCGTACCGACGCACCCTTCGGATCCTCCTACAACCCCTCGATCTCGTCCGACGGAAACCTGATCGCCTTCGAGACGACCGATACCGGCCTCTTCGCAGAGGATCCCGGATGTTCAGGCTGCATCCAGATCGCGCTGAGAGACCTCTCCGCCGGCACCACGACGCTCGTATCGGCGCCACGCGGTTCGGTCGCACCCGGCCAGGAGGGCGACAGCACCGACGCCATGATCTCAGCCGACGGCAGTCGCGTCGTGTTCACCTCGAGCCAGCCCGGCATGAGCAACAGGGGCGCGGTGACCCGCGACTTCGCGGCGATCGAGTCATGGAACCGCGGCAGCGGCGACATCACGGGCGTCACCGGAGGAGTGGATTCTCTGGGCCATCCGACTCCCGTCAACGGCGCCAGCTACGGCGCGGTGCTCTCGGCCGACGGTCGGTTCGTCGCCTTCACCTCAGTCGCGACGAACCTTGGTGTGCCGCAGGTCGTTGCGCCGGCGCCGGCCCCTGCTCCGACATCCACGCCCACCCCGACTGCGGCACCGACGGCGACCGCCACCTCGACACCCACTCCGTCTTCTCCGCCCGCTCCGGCCACCCCGGCACCCGCCGACGTCCAGAAGCCGCGCAGTCACGTCTACCGGTGGGATGCCCAGACGGGCACGACCGCGCTCGTGAGCACCGCGGCATCCGACGCCCCTGACAAGCCCACTCAGACAGACGAGGATTCGTACCTCCCGTCGATCTCCGCAGACGGCGACAAGGTCGCCTTCATCTCGGGCGCAACCAACCTCATCGGTACCACGGAGGTACCCAAGACGGCCAACCACATGACAGATGCCTACGTGCGCACCCTCTCCACCGGGACCACCCACCGCATCTCGGTCGTCATGGTCGACGAACCGCGTGCAGACCTCGCGGACTCGAAGGGCGGCAAACCCTCGATGATGCGCTCCCGGCGGTGGTTCGAGCCGTGGGTCTCGACAACCCGAGTGTCCCTGGCCAGTGACGGTCAGAGCGCAGTACTGACCTCCATGAATCCGCTCGTCGAGATCCACGGAGACTGCATGAGCTGCCAGACCTTCCAGGACAACAACAACGCTCTCGACGTGTTCCAGGTGAGGCTCACCGCAGACGGCCGCCCCGCCTCCGTGCAACCGATCTCGCTGAAGCGTGACAACCAGACATTCGGCAACACGATGGACCTCTTCCTCCGCGATTCCAGCACCGGCGGTGGTGACTCCATCGCCGACGGCAAGACTCCGGCCACGTCGAACGGGAGCCAGATCGCGTTCTCCTCCGAGGCGGGGGACCTCCGCGGTGTGAAGGATCTGACAGTGATCCAGGACAGCGGCCCTCCTTACTTTCTCCCTCTGGAGAAGCTACCGAACTACGTGGACGGCGGTGTACCGGACGAACACAGCAACCCCATCCGCACCTTCACTGTGGCGGCCAATGCCTTCAACCCTCACCTCGACCTTCCCGCGAACCTCCGGAACCAGCTCGCATCCCAACTCAACTCCGAGGTGCACTACGAGACGCGCGGCAAGGCACAGCCCACTCTGGCGTACGCGCCTGCGCCAGTCACTGCAACCAGCTTCCTGAGTCCCTCGCCAGTCGTACCCGGTGCTTCTGGCATCGTCTACGGACTCAGCGTGACGGCGACCTCGGCGGGTTCGGCCGAAGTCGTGCTCGATCTGGATCAGCTGTCGCTCGAGTCGGAATCGAGCATCCCCACCTACTGGACTCGAGCGGCATCCGATGCGCCCAACACCCTGACCTACCGCACAACGCTCATGAACGCCGGCGACTCTGCCGTGTTCTCGCTGCACCTGAAGAACACGAACGCGCTCGCCACCGCGCAGGTCAGTGCTGTCAACGCCACCGTGAACGGTGTGGGCACAGCGAGTCGGGCCGAAACGAAGCTCGCTCCGGCGAAGCCCGTCTGCACCCTGCCGAGCGACCCGCTGGTCGTCGTGACAGGTGTTGCTACGGCACTGAAGGGTGCCCAGTGCACCTCGGCGAAAGCCACGGTCGCCGTCGGTGCCGCCCACGGCTCAGCCAGCATCAACGCCACCGGGATCATCACCTACACAGCGAACGCCACCTTCACTGGAACGGACACGGTGAGAGTCACAACCCTCGACGGCGCTCTGCGTTCGAGCGAATCCGTGCTGATCCCCGTCACGGTGAACGCGGCCGCGACCCCGAAGAACGACGAGTACTCCGTCGCGAAGGGCCAGTCGCTCACCGTGCCGGCTCCCCAGGGGGTGCTCGCCAACGATGTCCTGACCGGTCCCGCAGGTACGTGGCCCATTCAGGAGGGGAACGCTCCCCTGCACGGGAAGCTGGCAATGGACGATTCCACAGGCGCCTTCATGTTCACTCCAGACGCGCACTATGTCGGCGATGTGACCTTCAAATATCTGCTTCGCGGAACCGGCTGGGCTGAGGGCTCCCGATCCGCCGCCGCAACCGTGACCATCCACGTCCTGGAGAAATGACATGTCGACCAGCAACCGCATCCGAACCAGAACGCTCGGCGCTGTCGTCTTCGCGCTCCTCGTCACCACGGTCGTCCTACCGGCCAGCAGCCCCGTCGCCCACGCAGAAGCATGCTCGGATGCGGGCCATCCGCAGAGAGTGAACACAGCAGGCACGACCGACTACCTCGAGACACAGGCCTGTATCGGCGGTGAGTGGAAGACCGTTCTGGCCATTAAGATCGGTCCCGACAAGATGACTATTGTCGAGTCGCCGACTGAGCCCAGCTGGAGGCTCGACGTACGGTCACTGTTCGATCTGAGCGCCTTCAACGCTCTCGACGCGCTGCAGAAGTTCAAGGATGCAGTAGCCACCGGAAGGGCCATCTCAGAAGACGAAAAAGCGGTGTTCCGCCTTGAAATGGCCAACGTCAAAGCGCAATCTCTGATTCTCCGGGGTATTCGTCCGGCGAACGAGGGCTGCAAGGTGCGCTCACGAACGACGAGTCCAGCGGAGCGGAAGGAGGGTAAGGGGTGGGGTCCGCCCAGCTATTCCGTCTTGACGTATGCGTTCGACCCGAGCGTGCCCGACTGGGCAAAGGCCGTGATTCTGAGCGCTGTGGTGCAGTATCCACTCGCCATTGATGCACAGGACGCGGCATTCCAATACCCCCAGCAGATGGTCGCTCTCGACCCGGCTTCCACCGTTCCGCCCAGCATTCTCTTCAAACTGGTTCCCAGTCTGCACGGGGCGGACGATGACCCCGCTCTAGGGATCACCCACGGCAATGAGTGGGACCGCTCAGGCTCCGATGTTCGTTGGAAGTCAGGCGAAATCAGGCTGACCACGAATCCAAACCTTCTCACCCCGGCCGTGGTCGGACACGAGATCGGCCACGTTCTCGGGCTGGATCATCAGACCGAAAATGTCGATTCCGTGATGGCACCGATCGCCACCGTAGGCCTCGTTATGGCGCCTTGGTCAGCCCACCAGACAGAGAATGCCTATGACTCGCGCGCCTTTGACCCCTGCATGTTCCTGCCAGCAAACTAGGCGAGCGCTCGTGAAACCCACCCGGAGAAATGTCCTGAACTTCATTCGGCAGTCGAAACAACGAAAGGGTTTTCATCCTCTTTGTTGGTCTGATCGCCGCCACAGTGCTCCTCCTCACGCTGTTCTGATCCTGTCAGCGTGCTGCCGGCAGCCGAGCCCTCGACCATTACCTACGCCTTCGACCCGATCAGGACCGACGCGGCGAAGGGCGGGGTTCTCAGTGCCCCGGTGCAATATCCGTTGGCCGTCGATGCCCGTACGCCGCCTTCCAGTATCCGAGGAGGATCGTCCTCCAAGACCATGCTGATCCAGCTTCGGCTACCACCACCTTCCAACTCGTCGACAATCTCGCGCGCGACGGCAAGCGCCTAGCCGGTACTACCATCGCCGACCCCAGCGCCCATGACACCGTGCCGCATCGCTGGGTGTCGGGAAACCTTAAACGATCGGGCTACCTGCTCGAATTGACTCCCCTGCTGGTCGGGCACGAGATCGAGCTGGTGCATACCGGGGAGAAGGTGCAGAGCTTCATGGATGGAGAGACCATCGATCTGGGACTGTCGGCGCCATGGACGGCCCACCAGACAGGCAACGTCGCCAACAACGTCGCCTTCGACGACTGCATGTTCCTGCCCGCGAACTGAGCGGGTCAGGCCGCGAACGCCCCGAAGCGCAGCAGCGGCACGTAGAGCTCATCGTCGCTCCACGAGCCGTGCTGCCCGATCATCGAGCGCTTCGCCGGGGGCGTGCGCCTGGAGTCGTAGTAGGCGATGTTCTTCCGCGCCGCCACGAGCACGTCGCCGATGCGGTTCCGGATGCCCGGCAGAACCTCACCGAACCATCCGGCGTCGATCGCTTCGTCTCTGGTCGCCACCCAAGCCCGCGACCCCTCGACCGCGCGCCAGGCCGCGGCGAGGGCATCCGCCGCTCCCGCCGGCAACCCGGGCTCGAGGTGCAGTTGCAGGCAGCGCGGGTCGCCGGCCACGTGACGCACGCCGTCGACGAGGGCCGGCACGGTGTCGAAGAGCACGTGGGAGGTGGTGGGGACATCCACCATTCCGTGGTCGGCGGTCAGCAGCATCCCCTCGCCCGCTCGCAGTGTGCCGGCAAACCCGGCCATGCCTGCGTCGACGGCTTCGAGGGCGGTGATGAACTGCGCGGACTGCCAACCGTGCGCGTGAGACGCCATGTCGAGTTCGGGAACGTAGAGGTACACGAGCTGGCGCCCACCGGCGTCGAGTGCCGTGCGCGCTGCGGCGAAGCGGTCGGCGATGCTCTTCCCGGCGATGTAGCGCGCGCCGCGCAACACTGCCTCGCTGAAGCCGCTCGACTCGTAGCGGGGCGCACCGATGGCCGAGCATCCGATGCCGGCTGCACTCGCCCGCTCGAACAGGGTCGGCTGCGCCTGCCATTCGAGAGGCTTCATCTGCGCATTCCAGCCGCTCAGCTGGTTGAGCACCACGTCGTGCCCGGGAACGAGAGCGGTGTAGCCGACCATCCCGTTCGTGCCGGGCGACGTACCCGTCGTCAGGGAGGCGAGTGCGGCGGCCGTCGTGGTGGGAAACCCGCTTGCGAGCTTCGCCTTCTTCGTGAGCGCCGCCATGAGGTGACGCGCATGCCCGGCCCGCGCCCGGAGGGAGGAGACCCCGAGCCCATCGACCAGCACCACGACGATCCGTTCGGCGCGAGGGAGCTCGAGCACGTTGGGCTGGCCGTCGAACGCCTGGAGACAGCTGGGCAGCACGTCGACGAGGTGCGGCACGTCGGGAGAGAGGGTGGGAAGCGGTGCGGTCATCCCCTCCAGTCTGACAGGTCGACCCCCGCCGGGACACGTACCCGGCGGTACCCGGCCCGAGCCGGCCGAGCCGGTATCATGGGGGGCAAATGACGCCGAGAACACCCGAGCCCGCGCCCGACATCGTCGAGAACATCGAGGACATCGATGTGTCGAGTGAGATGCAGGGGTCCTTTCTCGAATACGCCTATTCGGTCATCTACTCGCGGGCGCTCCCGGATGCCCGGGACGGGCTGAAGCCGGTGCAGCGCCGCATCATCTACCAGATGAGCGTGATGGGACTGCGTCCCGACCGTGGGCACGTGAAGTCGGCCCGGGTGGTCGGCGACGTGATGGGCAAGCTCCACCCGCACGGCGACGCTTCCATCTACGACGCTCTGGTGCGCCTCGCCCAGAGCTGGACGCTCCGCCTGCCGCTGGTCGACGGCCACGGCAACTTCGGGTCGCTCGACGACGGCCCCGCAGCATCCCGGTACACCGAGGCCCGCCCGGCGCCCGCCGCACTCTTCATGACCGACGGCCTCGACGAAGACGTCGTCGACTTCATCCCCAACTACGACAACACCGAGGTGCAGCCGGATGTGCTGCCCGCCGCATACCCGAACCTGCTGGTGAACGGGGCGAGCGGGATCGCCGTCGGCATGGCCACGAACATGGCCCCGCACAACCTCATCGAGGTTATCGCCGGGGCGCGCTACCTCATCACCCATCCCGACGCGAGTGTGGATGACCTGATGCAGTTCATCCCGGGCCCCGACCTGCCGGGCGGCGGCACGATCGTGGGTCTGGCGGGCATCCGCGACGCCTACGCCACCGGCCGCGGCGCCTTCAAGACCCGCGCCAAGGTCAGTGTCGAGACCCTCACTGCGCGAAAGGTCGGCCTCGTCGTGACCGAGCTCCCCTATCTCGTGGGAGCCGAGAAGGTCATCTCGAAGATCAAGGACGGCGTGAACTCGAAGAAGCTGCAGGGCATCTCGGATGTCACCGACCTGACCGACCGCGTGAACGGGCTGCGGCTCGTGATCGGCATCAAGACGGGGTTCAGCCCGGAGGCCGTTCTCGAGCAGCTCTACCGCCAGACCCCGCTCGAGGACTCGTTCAACATCAACAACGTGGCCCTGGTGAACGGCAGCCCGCAGACGCTCGGGTTGAAGCAGCTGCTGCAGGTCTACGTCGACCACCGCATCGAGGTCACGACGCGCCGCACCCGGTATCGGCTGAGGAAGCGCCGCGAGCGTCTGCACCTGCTGCTCGGGCTGTTGATCGCCATCCTCGACATCGATGAGGTGATCCAGGTCATCCGCAACTCGGACGACACCGATCAGGCCCGCACGCGGCTCATCGATGTGTTCGACCTCGACCAGCTGCAGGCCGACTACATCCTCGAGCTGCGGCTCCGCCGGCTGACCCGCTTCTCGCGCATCGAGCTCGAGACCGAACGCGATCAACTGCTGAAGGAGATCGAGCATCTGGAGGCGTTGCTGGCCAGCAAGGCTCTCATTCGCCAGACCGTCTCCGAGGAGTTGGATGAGGTCGCCGATGCCCTCGGAACCCCCCGCCGCACCCTCCTGACCGAGGCGCGGGCAGCGCCCGCCTCGACGGCCGCTGCCCGCAGGGCGCAGGTGTCGCTCGAGCTGGCGGATGTGCCGTGCCGCGTGTTCCTGTCGACGACGGGGCGCACCATGCGGGTCGACCTGCCCACGGCGGCCGAGGTCATCTCGGGCGGTGGCGACAGCGACGGTGCTGACGGCCCGGCAGCGGCATCCTCCACGCGCCCTTCCGGTGCCCCCCCGCGGCGCAGCAAGCACGACGCCGTGCGGTCGGTCGTCGACACGACGACGCGCACCGAGATCGGCGCCGTCACAACCCTCGGCCGCGTGCTCCGGATGAGCGTGCTCGACCTGCCCGTCGCCCCGGCCAACTCGGTGCAGCTCGGCGCAGGGGTGCGGATCGCCGACTACCTCACCCTCGGGCGCGGCGAACGGGTTCTCGCCCTCGTCTCGCTCACCTCAGAGGTACCCATCGCCCTCGGCACCAAGCTCGGCACAGTGAAGCGCGTCACCCCGGGCGACTGGCCGAACAAGCCCGATTTCGAACTCATCACGCTCAAGCAGGGCGACGAGGTTGTCGGCGCCGAGCAGGCCCCCGAGGCGGCGAACCTCGTCTTCGTGGCGTCGGATGCCCAGCTGCTGCATTTTGGAGCGGCCGCCGTGCGCCCCCAGGGCCGGCTCGCCGGCGGGATGGCCGGCATCAGCCTCGGCGCGGGTGCGACCGTGATCGCCTTCAGCGCCGTCGATTCGTCACCGCCCGCCACGGCTGCGAATGGCGACGATCCCATCGAGGGTGAGCTGGCCGAGGCATCCGCCCCCCGGATCGTGGTTGTGACAGTGGCCTCGAGTTCCGGCACCCTGCCCGGCACCGACGCGGGCTCGGCGAAGGTCTCGGAGTTCGGAGAGTTCCCGCCGAAGGGCCGCGCCACGGGCGGAGTGCGCGCACACCGCTTCCTCCGCGGCGAAGACGCCCTGCAGCTCGCCTGGGTGGGATCGGCGCCTGCCCTGGCGGTCTCGGCAGACGGTGCCGTGCGTACCCTGCCCGACGCGGGCGCGAAGCGTGACGCCTCCGGCACTCCGCTGGCAGCCCCGGTCGACTCGGTCGGCTCCGCCGCCACCCTTCCCTGACCGGAGCGGGCACGAAGAAGAGGCCCCCTCGTCCGGTGGACGAAGGGGCCGCTTGCGTTCGGGGAGGCGGTGGAGCCTAGCGCTGCTCGAGCAGTCGGTCGGACTCGTCGTGCCAGCTCTTGGCGATCGGGAACAGCTTGGCGTGCACCTCACGGCCGTGGTGCGCGCAGAACAGCAGGTCGCCGCTGTTCATCTCGACACGGATGTAAGCCTGTGCACCGCAGCTGTCGCAACGGTCTGCTCCGGTCAGCTGGCGGCTCGCCTGCAGATCGCCCACCACGTTGGTCTCTGTTGCAATTGATTGCATCTTCTGGCTCCTCACGGGTTGTTACCTCAGACAATCTGTAGAACCCATACAAGCATGAGTATGTTCCCACGATGTTACATTCGCCTGTGTTTCGCTCTGCGCGTAGCCGAGCCCTCTGGAGCGAGTGTCATCGCGGTGGATGATGGATGATCTCACTAGGCTAAATCGTTGGGACGGGCTCCGCGCCCCCCTTGCCGTCATCTTCAGTCACGTCTCAGCTAGGAGCTCCTTTGGCATCGTCCGATTACTCGGCCAGGCACCTGTCGGTACTGGAGGGTCTCGAGGCGGTGCGGAAACGCCCCGGAATGTACATCGGCTCGACCGGACCCAAGGGTCTGATGCACTGCCTGTGGGAGATCATCGACAACTCAGTCGACGAGGCGCTCGGCGGCCACGGCAACGAGATCTCCATCACCCTCCACGCCGACAACAGCGTGGAGGTGCGTGACCGGGCCCGCGGCATCCCGGTCGACATCGAGCCCCGCACGGGCCTCAGCGGTGTCGAAGTGGTGTTCACGAAGCTCCACGCCGGCGGAAAGTTCGGGTCGGGATCGTACGCCGCATCCGGAGGCCTGCACGGCGTGGGCGCCTCGGTGGTGAACGCGCTGAGCGAGCGGCTCGACGTGGAAGTGGATCGCGACGGCAAGACGTTCGCGATGTCCTTCCATCGAGGCGAGCCGGGCAACTTCGCCGACGCCGATCCGGCGACTCCCTCTCCGCGTTCTCCCTTCACACCCTTCGAGAACCAGAGCGAGCTGCGGGTGGTGGGCAAGGTGAAGCGCGGTGTCACAGGCACGCGCATCCGGTACTGGGCCGACCCCCAGATCTTCACCGAATCGACAGAGTTCCAGACCTCGGAGCTCATCGACCGGGCCCGGCAGACGGCCTTCCTGGTGTCGGGCCTGGCTCTCGACATCACCGACAACCGCGGCGAAGTGCCCCTCCACGAGTCGTTCAAGTACGACGGTGGCTTGGCCGAGTTCGTCGACTTCCTGGCTCCGGATGCCCCGCTGACCGACACCTGGCGTCTCGAAGGGGCCGGCACCTTCACCGAGACCGTGCCGGTGCTGAGCGACGCCGGGGCGATGGTGCCCACCGAACTCACGCGCGACTGCGCGGTGGACATCGCCCTCCGCTGGGGAACCGGCTACGAGACCGAACTCAAGACCTTCGTCAACATCATCTCCACGCCGAAGGGCGGCACGCACCTCGCCGGATTCGAGGCGGGGCTGCTGCGCTTTCTCCGCAAGACCGTCGAGGACAATGCGCGTCGGCTGAAGGTCGGCAACGACAAGCTCGACAAGGAGGACGTGCTCGCCGGGCTCACCGCGGTGCTCACCGTGCGCCTGCCCGAGCCGCAGTTCGAGGGGCAGACGAAGGAAATCCTCGGCACGCCCGCTGTGCGGGCGATCGTCACCTCTGTGGTGACCAGGACGCTCACCGAACGGTTCTCTTCGACGAAGCGCGACGACAAGACGCAGACCGCCCTGGTGCTCGACAAGGTCGTCGCCGAGATGAAGTCGCGCATCTCCGCCCGGGCCCACAAGGAGACACAGCGCCGCAAGAACGCGCTCGAGAGCTCGTCTCTCCCCGCCAAACTGGTCGACTGCCGCTCGAGCGACGTGACGGGCAGCGAACTGTTCATCGTGGAGGGCGACTCCGCCCTCGGTACGGCCAAGCAGGCCCGCAACAGCGAATTCCAGGCGCTGCTGCCGATCCGGGGCAAGATCCTGAACGTCCAGAAGGCCTCCGTGAGCGACATGCTCTCGAACGCCGAGTGCGCCTCGATGATCCAGGTGATCGGCGCAGGATCCGGCCGCACGTTCGACCTCTCTGCCGCGCGCTACGGCAAGATCATCCTGATGAGCGACGCGGATGTCGACGGAGCGCACATCCGCACCCTGCTGCTGACCCTGTTCTTCCGGTACATGCGGCCGATGATCGACGCCGGACGCGTGTTCGCCGCGGTACCGCCGCTGCATCGTGTGGTCGTGATGAACCCCGGAACCAAGCCGAACGAGACGATCTACACGTATTCCGAGGCTGAACTGAACGGCGTGCTGGCGGGCTTGAAGAAGACGAACAAGAAGTACCAGGACCCCATCCAGCGCTATAAAGGCCTCGGCGAGATGGACGCCGACCAGCTCGCGCTCACCACGATGGACAAGGCGCACCGCATGCTCCGCCGGGTGCGGGTGGATGATGCCGCCGCCGCCGAGCGTACCTTCGAGCTGCTCATGGGCGACGACGTGGCCCCCCGCAAGGAGTTCATCATCGCGGGCAGCGACACCATGTCGAAGGACCGCATCGACACGTAGTAGCCCCTCGACTCGGGAGTTCCCGTCGCTTCGCTCGCGTCAGAACGACTGGGACTCCCGACTCGACGAACAGGCGAGGCGTGCCGCGCTGGGAGCGAGCGGCCGTTCAGGCCGCCCGCCGCGCTCACCTATTCGCTGAGGGGGGCCGCGGCGATGGTGTCGCGCGCCTTGGATGCGCGGCGGTCGATCTCGGCGAGCGAGGGCGGCGCGGCGGGCAGGGTCTCGCCGCGACGCGCCAGCGCCGCCGTGAGCAGCCAGTCCGCGAGGGCGGGGTTGTTCGCAAGAACCGGGCCGTGCAGGTGGGTTCCCACCAGGTTGCCGACCCAGTACCCCTCGACCCGATCATCTGGTGCCACCCGCACGGTGCCCTCGGCCGTCGCACCCGAGGCCGCGACGGCTGCGGCACCCGCAGAGGCTCCCGGCCCTGTCGCCGCGACGTTGCCCCGGCCGTAGACGACGTGGCCGATCGGCGCCGCGTCCCGGATGTCGACGTACGATCCACGGTTCTCGAACCCGACGAGCGTGCCGAGCACAGGCGACGAGACGACGAAGTCGCCCACCACGCGCTCTCCCGCGACCGTGGTCGTGACCGGGTAGACCCCGGCACCGGCGAGCACCGTACCGTCGGCGAGCGTCACCGTCTCACCGAGCAGCTGGAAGCCGGCGCCGACCGCGAGGAAGGGCACATCGTGGGCGGCCAGCGCGCGAAGCGGAGGCGCGACCACGCTCAGGTACGGGTGCGTCTGGAGTTGTGCCGAGACGGGGCCGCTTCCGATGAACACCAGGTCCACCGCAGCGGGCAGAGAATCGCCGTCTTCGTAGCGCTTCACGTTCACGCTGAGACCGCGGGCCTCGGCACGGTGGACGAGGATGTCGACGTTGCCGTTCTCCCCGTTCATCCCGAGGGTGCGCGGGAACAGATGCAGGATATTCAGATCCGTCATGCCTGCCCACCGCCTTCCAGCTCCTTGAAGCCGAGGATCTTGCGGATCCCCATCATCTGTTCGTAGTTCAGGATCATCGTCTTCCGGCCGCTCGCGGGGCGCGGCAACGCGAGGAACTGCTTCACGGCCGCGCGCACATCGAGATCGACCGTTCCGACCGGGATGCCGGCATACCCGAGGCGCACCGCGAACTGCCAGGCCTTCGACCCCGTGATCACGTCGACATGCGACAGGCTCGACAGGTCGATGTCGTAGATCCACGACGGATCGGGGGTGCCCTCGTCGATCGCCATGAAGACCTGCTCAGGCTGGGTCTCGAGCGAGTCGAGGTTCAGCTGGAGGCTGGCGGGGTTCTTCATCATGATGATCTCGATGCTCTCGCCGTCGACCTCCAGGAGCTCGCCGCGACCGTAGACCGTCGTGAGCCCGCCGAGGGCCGAGGTGACCTTCTCGGCACGGAAGTCGGCACCGAGCACGGAGCGGGCCGTGGCGGCTGCGCCCGCGGCATCCAGAGCGTAGTGCAGGCCACGCGCGGGGAGCCGCACGTCGATCTGCTGACCGTCGATGCTGAGGGTCGCACTCGAGTCGCCGAGCGCGGTGACGGTCACGGCGGCTTCGCGCGTACCGGCGGCCGCGTGGGCGTCGCCGAAACGATCGGCGGAGGCCACGCCATGGACCGCTCCGGAGATGAGCTCGGCAGAGGCACCGAAGAAGGCGACGTCCCTGCTGCCCGGAATGCGCTTGTCCATGTCGACGAGATGGTTGTCGTCACGGTTCAGGATGAGCGAGGTGGTGGCCGTCATGGCGACCTGTTCGAGCATCCGCACGACCCGGTCGGGCTCGTGGTAGCGGTTCAACTGGTCGATCTGGATGTTCAGCAGCAGCACAGTGCGCGGCTTCAGCAGCTTCGCAAGTTTTGGCCCATACCCCTCGTCGACTTCGAGGATCGCGATGTCGGCGTCGAGGCGCCCGTTCAGAGCCACCTGCGAGAGTACAGACGAGGCGATGCCCTGCGGCAGGTTTCCGCCGGACGGGTTCGTGAACACCGTCAGGCCGTGCTCCCGGAGGATCGCCGCCAGCATGTTCGTGGTGGTCGACTTGCCGTTCGAGCCCGACACCGCGACGACTCCGCGCGGGATAGCAGCGATGGTGTCTTCGAGGAAGCGCGGCGCGATGCGGAGCGCGACTGTACCGGGGATAGCAGATCCGCCGCCGCGCAGCCGTGCGGCAACCCGTACAGCGCGGCCGACTGCGACGGCCGCGCTGGTGCGAACTCCCACCGGTCTACTCGAGGTAGTCGCGCAGGGACTGCGACCGCGACGGGTGACGGAGCTTGGCCATGGTCTTCGACTCGATCTGGCGGATGCGCTCACGCGTCACACCGAACGTGTCGCCGATCTGGTCGAGAGTCTTCGGCATGCCGTCCCCCAGGCCGAAGCGCATGCGGATGACGCCCGCTTCACGCTCGGACAGGGAGTCGAGCAGCGACTCGAGCTGCTTCTGCAGCATCGTGAAGCCCACGGCGTCGGCGGGGACGACCGCTTCGGTGTCCTCGATGAGGTCACCGAACTCGCTGTCGCCGTCTTCACCCAGAGGCGTGTGCAGCGAGATCGGCTCGCGGCCGTACTTCTGAACCTCGACGACCTTCTCGGGCGTCATGTCGAGCTCGCGGCTGAGCTCCTCGGGCGTGGGCTCGCGGCCCAGGTCCTGGAGCATCTGGCGCTGCACGCGGGCGAGCTTGTTGATGACCTCGACCATGTGCACCGGAATACGGATGGTGCGGGCCTGGTCGGCCATGGCGCGGGTGATGGCCTGGCGGATCCACCAGGTCGCATACGTCGAGAACTTGAAGCCCTTGGTGTAGTCGAACTTCTCGACGGCACGGATGAGGCCCAGGTTTCCCTCCTGGATGAGGTCGAGGAACTGCATTCCGCGGCCGGTGTAGCGCTTGGCGAGCGAGACCACGAGACGGAGGTTGGCGCCGAGCAGGTGGCTCTTCGCTCGCTGTCCGTCTTTCGCGACCCACTGCAGCTCGCGCTTGGCGGACGGGCTGAGACCCTCGGAGTTCGCCAGCTTGTCTTCGGCGAACAGGCCCGCCTCGATGCGCATCGCGAGCTCGACCTCTTCGGCCGCGTTCAGCAGGGCGACCTTACCGATCTGCTTCAGGTAGTCCTTGACGGGGTCGGCCGTCGCGCCTGTGATGGCGCTCGAGTACACGGGCACGTCGTCGTCGTCGTCGACGAGCGACAGTACGAGCGCACCGGTCGGCAGGGCCTCGGTCGCCGCGCTCTTGGGGCTGTCGTCGTCGGAGTCGTCGTCGCCCGTTGCAGCGGCATCACCGTCGACGGCAGCCTCGCCCTCGGCTACGACCACAACGGCGTCGTCAGTGGCGTCAGTCTCGAGCTCGCCGGCGTCGACCGCATCCTCTTCTTCGGAGTCGGGATCGGACTTCGCCTTGCTGGCCGTCGCCCTGCCCTTGGCAGCTGTCTTCGTGGCTTTCGGAGCCGCCGTCTTGGCGGGGGTCTTGACTGCCGCCTTCGCGGCAGTGGAGGTCTTCGTGGCGGCGGCTTTTGCCGCAGGAGCCTTCGTGGTGGCCATATGGATCACCTTTCACACGGGAAGAGGTTGCGATGGGACGTAAGAGATCTGCGCCCCCGCGCCACTGTCACCCAGAGTTGTTTTTTGACATTACTAAGACCCATGTCAAGTGCTGGGACTCTGTGTGGCCGACATGCGGACCACCCCAACACAAGAACGGGTCTCTGTCTACAATTATTGCACGGATTGCGAACCTTGGCTGACAGGTGGCGCTTTTGTCAAGTCCGCTTTCGGGCCCAGGCCGCAGAGAGTGCAACCCAGAGCGGCCCCACCGATATTCCCTCGTCTTCCTCCAGCTGCAGGCGGGCCCGCCGACGGGCGTTGAGGAGGAACAGCACTCCGATCCCGATGATGACGTACTGCACCGCGAACGCGATCCGGAAGGCGTTCACGTCGTAGAGATCCGCACTGAATCCCGCGGTGTGCAGGGCATCCAGGATGACTCCGATGAGAAAGAGCATCACGAAGCTCGCCGTGAACCCGCCGACGTTCACCACGCCGTTCGCCGACCCGAGCGTGTGCGGCGGGTTGAAGGTGCGGGCGAAGTCGAACCCGATGAGGGATCCGGGCCCACCGGCCCCCATCGACACGACGAGCACCACCATCAGCCAGAGCGGCGGGGCGACGGGCCAGAGGAGCACGGCCGTCCAGACGACAGCCAGCATCACCACGATCCCGATCACCAGGTTCGAGCGCCGCATCGGGAACCTTGCCGTCAGCACACCCAGGATCGGGCCCGACACCAGACCCACCAGCACGATCACGACGAGGAGGCCCGACGCCAGCCCGGGGCTGTAGCCGAGGGCCGACACCATGAAGGGGAAGCCCCAGAAGATCGTGAACACCGTGCCCGAGGACTGCGTGACGAAGTGCGACCAGAACCCGAGCTGCGTTCCGGGCCGGCGGAGAGTCGGGCCGAGCCGGGACAGCACGTCGCGAAGGGTCGGCTGGGTGCCGACCACGGCATCGGCCGGACGGTCGGCGAGCACGATGACACCGAGGATGAACGCCAGCACACCGACGGCCGCCGCGGAAGCAAAGGCGGTCGTCCAGCCGGCGGCGTGCAGCACGATGGCGAACGGCACGGCCGAGAGGATCTGGCCGATCGCTCCGAGGTTACCCATCCACTGGGACAGCTGCGGCACGATCCGACCCGAGAACCACGAGTTCACCAGCCTGATGACCGAGATGAAGACAGCCGAGTCTCCTGCACCGACGAGGATCCGGCCGAGGATCGCCGTGCCGACGTCTGTCGAGAAGGCGAGGGTCAGCTGGCCGACAACCATCACGGCGGTTCCCACCACGATCAGTGCTTTCGGTCCGACCCGGTCGATCAGGATGCCGTTCGGGATCTGGAGCGCCGCGTAGACGATCAGCTGCACGACGGCCAGGCTCGACAGGATCGCGGCCGACGTATCGAAGCGTTCAGCGGCGGAGACGCCCGCCACCCCGAGCGTGGTCCGCTGGAGCACCGCCGACACGTAGGCCAGGGCGGCGATCCCGAAGACGAACCACGACCGTTTTGAGTTCACCGGTCAAGTTTACCGATGGTGAGAGGTGCCCTACAGTCCGCCGAAACCGGGTCCCGAGTCGTCACCGCGGCGTTTGATCGCCAGGAAGTTCTCGAGTTCCGCTGCGATCTCGTCGGCGGAGGGAAGCTCGCCGTCTTCGTCGGTCAGCGGCGAACGCACGCCGGCATTCTGCATGTAGCTGTCGTGTCGTTCCTCGAGCGTGCCGACCAGCTTCTCGAGTTCGGCGTTCGCCTTCACCTGCTGGTCGATCTTCGTGAGGAACTCACGCCCCTCTTCCCGCAGCCTGTCGGTCGGGAAGATGAGCCCGGTCGCCGCGCTGATGCTCTCGAGAGACGAGACCGCAGCGAGGGGGTACTCGGTGTCGGCGAGGTAGTGCGGGATGAGCAGCACGAATCCTGCCACCGGGTGTCCCAGCTGCTGCAGCCGGTACTCGGCCAGGTGCAGCACGTTCGCCGGAACCTGGGTGTGCGGCCGCCACACCGACAGGGCATCGGTCAGTTCGACCCGGTTGCCGCTCACCGTCACTCCGATGGCTCGGGTGTGCGGCACGGGCATCGGGATCGCGTGCACCCAGGTCGTGGTCTTCGCCTGGAACCGGTCGACCAGGTGCACGATCGCCGCGGTGAACTGCTCCCAGCGGAAGTCGGGCTCGAATCCGTTCAGGAAGAGGAACTGCTGGCCCAGCTCGTCGCTGACGAGATAGAGCCGGAGGGTCTGCGGCTGGTAGTCGCTCAGGTGGTCCTGGTCGAAGTCCACGATGGGCCGGCGGGCACGGTAGTCCAGCAGGATGTCGGGGTCGAACTCGGCGACCACGCGGTTGTTCAGGGTGTCGAGCACGTAGTCGCCGAACTGGCTCACCGCGGCCCCCGCGTCGGTGAAACCGGTCAGCGCGGCCACGAGTGGCAACCCCTCTGGAATCAGGTCGACCTCGTCTGCCAGCTCGAACAACTCAGTCGGATCCTTCATGTACCCACTCTAATCCGGTCACCGCCCGGCACCCGCTGGGAACGGTCCGCCCGTGGCGAACGCAGGCGCCGTGGTGACACATCGGCGTAGATAGGGTTAAGCGCATGAGCCTCTACGATATTTCCGTCACGTCACAGTCCGCCGCAGAGTTCGCTGCGGATGCCCTCGTCCTCGCTGTCTCGAAGGTGGATGACCGCGTGGTCATCCTGGGCGGTGAGGGCCTGCCGGGCGAGGCGCGATCCGCCCTCGAGGGCATGTTCGAGGGCCTCGGGTTCGGCGGCAAGAAGGATGAGGTGCAGCGGGTCGGGCCCATCGCGGGCATCCAGTCCCCTGTCGTGATCCTGGTGGGGCTCGGCGCGTCCGATGCAACGCCGGATGCCCTGCGGTACGCCGCCGGGGCCGCCACCCGTCGCGTGCGGGGCTTCGACACCGTCGCGCTCGGCCTTCCCGTCACCTCGGTGGCGGATGCCCGGGCGATCCTCGAAGGCGCGGCCATGGGCGCCTACGACTACACCGAGTACCGGTTCTCGACGATGGAGGGCCGCTCCCGGGCGGCCAGCAGCCTGGTGCTCGCGACCGCGTTCGAGGGCGCCGAGTCGGCCGTGGTTCCGGCCCGTGAGACGGCCCGCGCCGTCGCCCTGGTGCGGGACCTCGTGAACGCTCCCCCGCTCGACCTCTATCCCGAGTCCTTCGTCGAGGAGGCCCGGCGGGCTGCGGGTGAACTTCCGGTCGACCTGAAGGTGTGGGACGTGCCTGCGCTCGAAGCCGAGGGCTTCGGCGGGATCGTCGGTGTGGGGCAGGGCTCCACGCGCGGCCCGCGACTCGTCAGGGTCTCGTACCAGCCGAGCGGTGCATCCCGGCACCTCGCGCTCGTCGGCAAGGGCATCACGTTCGACTCCGGCGGACTCTCGCTGAAGCCCCCGGCCTCGATGATCGGCATGAAGGACGACATGACGGGAGCCGCGACCGTTCTCGCTGTGGCTCTCGCCGCCGCCGCTCTCGACCTGCCCGTCCGCATCACGGCGTGGCTGTGTCTTGCCGAGAACATGCCCTCGGGTTCGGCGATCCGCCCCGGTGACGTGCTGAAGATCCACGGCGGCAAGACCGTCGAGGTGCTGAACACCGACGCGGAGGGGCGCCTCGTGCTGGCCGACGGCCTGGTCGCGGCGAGCGAGGAGCACCCTGACGCGATCATCGATGTGGCGACACTGACCGGCGCGCAGGTCACGGCGCTCGGCAACCGGTATGTCGGAGTCATGGGCGAGAACGATCTCGTCGCGTCAGTACTCGCGTCGGCGACATCCACCGCAGAGACGCTCTGGCACATGCCGATGCCCGCGGAGCTCCGGCCGCTGCTGAACTCGGACATCGCCGACCTGCAGAACATCAAGCCGGGCAACACGGCGGGTGGGATGCTCATCGCGGCGATCTTCCTGCGGGAGTTCGTCGGGCAGAAGGCCGATGGCAGCGGTCCGATCCCGTGGACGCACCTCGACATCGCGGGCCCCGCGCTGAACGGCGGCGAGGGTTACGGTTTCACCGGCAAGGGGCCGACCGGCGTGACCGTCCGCACGCTGATCGACCTGGCCGAAAGGATGAGCACCGAGGGAGCGTAGTAGGCTCAGTTGGGCGAAAAAACAACTCGCCGTCAAGACACCTGCCGAGGCGCGGGTGCAGTCACCAAGCTCGATGCATAAGGGAGTCTCTCAAGTGTCGGAAACCAATTTTGACATCGTCGTCCTCGGCGGCGGGAGTGGTGGCTACGCTGCCGCCCTCCGCGCCGTGCAGCTCGGCTTCACCGTCGCGCTGGTCGAGAAGGACAAACTCGGCGGCACGTGCCTTCACCGCGGGTGCATCCCCACCAAAGCGCTGCTGCACTCTGCCGAGGTCGCGGATGTCTCGCGTGAATCCGCCAAGTACGGCGTGAACACGACGTTCAACGGTGTCGACATCGCTGCGGTCACCGCATACCGCGAGGGCATCGTCACCAGCAAGTTCAAGGGGCTCGAGGGCCTCATCAAGGCGCGGAAGATCACTGTCGTCCGCGGTGAGGGCAAGCTCGTCGCCCCCAAGACGGTGCAGGTCGGAGACGACCTCTACACCGGCAAGAACATGATCCTCGCCACGGGGTCGTACTCACGCACGCTCCCGGGCCTCGAGATCGGTGGCCGCGTCATCACGAGCGAGACCGCACTCGCGCTCGACTACATCCCCAAGAAGGTCGCGATCCTGGGTGGCGGTGTCATCGGGGTCGAGTTCGCCAGCGTGTGGAAGTCGTTCGGTGCCGAGGTGTCGATCATCGAAGCTCTCCCGCACCTCGTTCCCAACGAAGAGGAGTCGGTCTCCAAGCAGTTCGAGCGGGCCTACCGCAAGCGCGGCATCGAGTTCTCCCTGGGCATCCGTTTCCAGAGCGTCACGCAGAACGACCAGGGCGTGGTCGTGACCCTCGAGAACGGCACCACCGTCGAGGCCGACCTCTTGCTGGTGGCCGTCGGCCGTGGTCCGTCGACGGCGGGGCTCGGCTTCGAAGAGGCGGGCGTCACCATCGACCGCGGGTTCGTCATCACGAACGAGCGGCTGCAGACGAACCTCGAGGGCGTCTACGCTGTCGGCGACATCGTTCCCGGTCTCCAGCTCGCGCACCGCGGATTCCAGCAGGGCATCTTCGTCGCCGAGGAGATCGCGGGCCTCAAGCCGCAGGTCGTCGACGACGTGAACATCCCGAAGGTCACCTACTCCGACCCCGAGGTCGCCTCCGTGGGCTACACCGAGGCGAAGGCCGCCGAGAAGTTCGGTGCCGACAAGGTCTCGTCGTACGACTACAACCTCGCCGGCAACGGCAAGAGCCACATCATCGGCACCGCCGGTTCGGTGAAGGTCGTGCGGGTGAACGACGGCCCGGTCGTCGGCATCCACATGATCGGCGCCCGCGTCGGCGAGCTCATCGGCGAGGGCCAGCTCATCGTCAACTGGGAGGCCTACCCCGAAGACGTCGCGTCGCTCGTGCACGCGCACCCCACGCAGAACGAAGCACTCGGTGAAGCGCACCTCGCGCTCGCCGGCAAACCGCTTCACGCGATGTAGCACCCCTGCCCGCCGTCGCTCCTGCGGCGGCGGGCATTGCACGCGCCCAGCGCAACCGGGCCGTGCAGCAGCACCCCGCGAGAGGGCCGCCCGCCTAAACTCGTACCGAGTGACTGTACGAACTGACACACTGAACACGCAGAACTGAAACCTTCTGCGAAGAGGAGACCTACCGATGAGCGAATCCGTCAACCTTCCGGCACTCGGCGAGAGTGTGACCGAGGGAACGGTCACCCGCTGGCTCAAGAACGTGGGCGACCACGTCGAAGTCGACGAGCCCCTACTCGAGGTGTCCACCGACAAGGTCGACACGGAGATCCCCTCTCCCATCTCAGGTGTCATCGAGCAGATCCTGGTGCAGGAGGACGAGACCGTCGAGGTCGGCACCCCGCTGGTCACGATCGGCGACGGATCGGGCTCGGCTGCCGCCGAGCCTGAGGCCCCCGCCGCTGAACCTGCTCCAGAGGCCGCACCGGCACCGGCCGCAGAGGCTCCCGCAGCGGAAGCTCCCGCAGCGGAAGCTCCCGCAGCCGAGGTTCCGTCCGTGGACGCTCCGACCGAGGCCCAGGCACCAGCTCCTGCCCCCGCTCCCGAACCAGCTCCCGCCGCCGCAGCCCCCGCACCGGCAGCCCCGCCCGCACCCGCCGTCGCGGCCCCGCCTGCACCCGTCGCGGCCGCGCCCGCCGCCGCCGCGACACCTGCTCCGGCAGCCGCTCCGGCACCGGCAGCCACCCCGGCCGCCGACTCCACCGGCAGCAACGCCGGTTACGTGACCCCGCTCGTCCGGAAGCTCGCCAACGACAACAGCATCGACCTCTCGACGGTCACCGGCTCCGGTGTCGGCGGACGTATCCGCAAGGAGGACGTGCTGGCTGCTGTCGACGCGAAGGCATCGGCAACTCCGGCCTCGGCGCCCGCCGCCGCGCAGGCACCGGTAGCACTCGAGACGTCTCCGCTCCGCGGATCGACCGTCAAGATGTCTCGTCTCCGCAAGGTGGTCGCCGAGCGCGCCGTCATCTCGATGCAGACCAGCGCCCAGCTCACTTCGGTGGTCGAGGTCGACGTGACGAAGGTCGCGGCCTTCCGCGACCGCGTCAAGGGCCAGTTCGCCGAGAAGACCGGTACGAAGCTCTCGTTCCTGCCGTTCTTCGCCCTCGCCGCCGCTGAGGCGCTGAAGGCGTACCCGATCATCAACGCCACGATCGACGGCGACTCGATCGTGTACCCCGACCACGAGAACATCAGCATCGCAGTCGACACCGAGCGCGGTCTGCTCACCCCCGTGGTGCGGAACGCCGGCGAGCTCGATCTTTCCGGGCTCGCCAAGGAGATCGCCGACCTCGCTGCCCGCACGCGCGACAACAAACTGAAGCCCGACGAGCTCGGTGGCGGCACGTTCACGCTCACGAACACCGGTTCGCGTGGCGCGCTCTTCGACACCCCGATCGTCTTCCTCCCCCAGGTGGCCATCCTCGGCACCGGCATCGTCGCGAAGAAGCCCGTCGTCGTCACGGTCGACGGAAGCGACGCGATCGCGATCCGTTCGACGGTCTACCTCGCGCTCAGCTACGACCACCGCATCGTCGATGGCGCAGACGCCGCCCGGTTCCTCGTCGCGGTCAAGAACCGCCTCGAAGACGGCAACTTCGAAGCTGTGCTCGGAATCTAGGAGGAATCCGGAACCGGGCCTACGCCCAGTCACCGAACAACTCCCGAAGACGCCAACCGGCCTCGCCCTTCACCAGAAGGAGCGAGGCCGGTTCTCGTTGTGGATCAGCCTCCACCACCTCCACGAGCGCCGAGGCCCCCGCGGTCTGCACCAGCCGGAGCATGCCAGGCGCCACAGTCCTGCCGACGCCGGGCGCCAGAGTTCCGCCGACACCCGGCGGGACCGCGGACAACGCGTCGGCGACCGACGCCGCGTCCGCCTGCAGTACAGCCGAAGCTGCCTGTTCGGCGCCACGGAGACAGGTCTCTGATCTCGCCGCCAGGCAGCGGGCCCGGAGATCGAGAAGGGCGCTTGCCGCCGCGACGGGGTCCGCGGCCACCACGGCCGCCGATTCCGCCGCAGAGATCGTGGCCGCCACCGAGGGTGAAGCGGTTGCGGGTGCAGCGGTTGCGGGTGCAGCAGATCCGGGTGTCGCGGAGGTGGGTGCAGCAGATCCGGGTGTCGCGGAGGTGGGTGCAGCAGATCCGGGTGTCGCGGAGGTGGGTGCAGCAGATCCGGGTGCTGCGGAGGTGGGTGCCGCGGGCGATTCCGCTCCGCGGCCTCCAGCACCGCCGACCGGCAGGGTGACCAGCGCACCGACGACGGCCAGTGCGCAGACCGTGATGGCCACTGCCACAGTACGCAGCCGGACCCGCCGGCCCCTCTCCCGCGCGCCCACCCACGCCCCCGCGGAGCCGCCTCGCTGGCGCAGCCAGGTGATCGCCCCCGTCAGCCCGGACCTCATGCGCGCCCGAAGACGATCCGCCTCCGCGTCGTCGCGGGCCACCGCATCGACCTCAGCCTGCACGCTGGCAAGCGCGCCGGCACTCTCCGAACCCCAGTCGTACTCCTCTTCGGCGAGACCCCTGCCCTCCCCCGGTACTGGCACCGGCAACGGCACGCCCAGCGCGAACAACCACTCCTCGCACTCCCGCACGAACGGTTCCCGTCGCCCGTGCTCCAGCCTGGACAACGCCTCGACGAGGAACGGGAGCGCGCCCGCACCGCCGCCACCACCCGCACCGCCTCCACCACCCGCACCGCCGGCACCTAACGCGCCGCCAGCACCCGACGAACCGACGGGCACCACCTGACGCACGAGCTCGACGAACCGCCGGCAGTCATCGACCATGGCCGCCCGGAAGGACGGTGCCAGAACATCACCTCGCCTGTGCTCAACGCAGTCGTCCCAGCCATCGAAGGTTGCTCGTCCCGTGTCGTCGAACAGCACCGTCTCGATCGAGACCCGACCGTGAGTGCAGTCGAGTGAGTGCAGGTCGTCAAGGGTGTGCAGCAGAGGCACGAGCACGGTGACGGCCTCCCCCGCGGCAAGCGGGCGCTCGGCCAACAGGGTGGCGAGCGTCATCCGTGACGTGGAGGGGGTGCGGGACGCGGAGGGTGTGCGGGACGCGGAGAGTGTTCGGTGCATGGAACACGAGCCTGCCGCCAGACAGCGGCACCCGGGCATCCAGAACCCGCATCTGTGGACAGTTCGCCCACAGCGCCACAAGTGGACGAGCGGATGCGGCCTTCCGAGCATCCGTCGACGTTCCGACTCGGTACCATGGGGGTATGGCACGAAGCAAAGACAAAGCCCCGAAGGCTCCCAAGAAGCCGAAGGAGGACGGCCGCCTCAAGCAGATGTGGCAGGTCTTCCAGATGACCCGCCGGTACGACAAGAACATCGTCCTGCTGCTGGCGCTGAGCATCCTCGTGCCGGTGGTCGTCGGCCTCGTTCTCGCCCTGTTGCTCAGCGACGGCAACGGCTTCGTGATCGCCATGTGGATCGTCGCCGGGGTTCTCGCCGGCGTGCTGATCGCGCTCATCGTGCTCGGTCGACGGGCCGAAGCGGCCGCCTATGGCCAGATCGCCGGCCAGCCGGGCGCTGTCGGCGCCGTGCTCCGCAGCTCGCTGAAGCGCAGCTGGCGGGGCAGCGAGATGCCCGTGGCCGTCAACGGCAAGACGCAGGACGCGGTCTACCGTGCGGTCGGCCGGGGCGGTGTCGTGCTCATCAGCGAGGGACCGAAGTCCCGCACCACCCGCATGCTCGAGGAGGAGCGCCGCAAGGTGCTGCGCGTTCTGCCGAACGTTCCGGTCACCTTCCTCTACGTCGGGCCCGACGACGACGCGATCCCCCTGCACAAGGTGCCCGCAAAGCTGAACCGCATCAAGCCGAACCTCACCAAGCCCGAGGTGCTCGCCGTCAGCAACAGGCTCACCTCCCTCGGCTCGGGCAACCTGCCGATCCCGAAGGGTGTCGACCCGATGAAGGCCCGCCCGCAGCGCGGCCGCTGACCGTAGCGATCCGTTACAGACCGTCACGCATCCGAAACAACCCGGACTCAACAGCTCTCTAGATTTACCCCACCGGATACCGCCGACGTGCGGATCGTGTCCGCGCACGCAAGGGGCAATCATGAGCAACAAGGCCAGGCAGCAGGCCATTCGCGACGTCGAGGCCTACGTGCCTCCCGCGGTCAGTTTCATCGACTCGGAGGCTCCCGGCGAGGTCTTCGGCGAGAACGTCTTCAACCAGGTCGTCATGCAGAAGCGCCTGCCGAAGTCGGTCTACAAGTCGGTCACCGCGACGATCGAGCACGGAGCAATGCTCGATCCGGCTGTCGCCGACGCCGTGGCCAGTGCGATGAAGGACTGGGCGCTCGAGAAGGGTGCCACCCACTATGCGCACGTCTTCTACCCTCTGACCGGTCTCACCGCCGAGAAGCACGACAGCTTCTTCGAACCGATCGGCGATGGCACGGCCCTCGCCGAGTTCGCGGGCAAGACACTCACCCAGGGTGAGCCCGACGCGTCCAGCTTCCCGAACGGCGGACTCCGCAACACATTCGAGGCCCGCGGCTACACCGGCTGGGATGTCACGAGCCCCGCCTACGTGCTCGAGAACCCGAACGGCAACACCCTGTGCATCCCGACCGTCTTCGTGTCGATGACCGGCGAGGCCCTCGACCACAAGACGCCGCTGCTCCGCTCGCAGCAGGCGATGGGAACCCACGCCGAGCGCATCCTGACCCTCTTCGGACACACGGATCCCGAACACGTGGTGTCGTACTGCGGCCCCGAGCAGGAGTACTTCCTCGTCGACCGGCACTTCTTCCTCGCCCGCCCCGACCTGCTGAACGCCGGCCGCACGCTGTTCGGTGCGAAGCCGCCCAAGGGCCAGGAATTCGACGACCACTACTTCGGCGCGATCCCGGAGCGCGTGCTTGGTTTCATGATGGACACCGAGCGCGAACTCTTCAAGCTCGGTATCCCCGCGAAGACCCGCCACAACGAGGTCGCCCCCGGCCAGTTCGAGATCGCCCCGATGTTCGAGAAGGCCAACCTCGCGGCCGACCACCAGCAGCTGCTGATGACGACGTTCAAGACGATCGCCAAGAAGCACGGCATGGAGTGCCTGTTCCACGAGAAGCCTTTCCAGGGCGTCAACGGATCGGGTAAGCACGTGAACTTCAGCCTCGGCAACTCCCAGGTCGGCAGCGTGTTCGTGCCCGGCGACACCCCGCACGAGAATGCGCAGTTCCTGGTCTTCTGTGCGGGCGTCATCCGTGCCGTGCACACGTATGCGGGGCTCCTCCGGGCATCCGTCGCCAGCGCGACCAACGACCACCGTCTCGGCGCGAACGAGGCTCCCCCGGCGATCATCTCGATCTTCCTCGGCGACCAGCTGGCCGACGTGTTCGAGCAGATCGCGAAGGGCCCGGCCACGAGCTCGAAGGGCAAGGGGAAGATGGTGATCGGTGTCGACACGCTGCCGGTGCTGCCGACCGATCCCGGGGACCGCAACCGCACCAGCCCGTTCGCCTTCACCGGCAACCGGTTCGAGTTCCGTGCTCCCGGTTCGATGCAGTCGGTCGCGGGGCCCATGACGACCATCAACACGATCATGGCCGACTCGCTCGACTACATGGCGACGTACCTCGAGGCTGCCGTGGCCGAGGGCACCGACTTCGACCAGGCCGTTCAGACCCTCCTCACCGAGATCATCAACGAACACGGCTCTGTGGTCTTCAACGGTGACGGGTACGCCGATGCGTGGCCGATCGAAGCAGAGAAGCGCGGGCTCGCGAACCTGAAGACGACGCTGGATGCCCTGCCCGAGCTGATCACCGAGCCGGCGATGGAACTCTTCGAGAAGTACAAGGTCTTCAACCACCGCGAGATGCACAGCCGGTACGAGATCGGACTCGAGCAGTACACGCTCACAATCGGTGTCGAGGCGCGCCTGACGCTGGAGCTCGGGACCACTGTCGTGCTGCCGGCGGCCGTTCGCCACCAGACCGAACTCGCCCTGAACATCGGCGCCCTCAAAGCCGCAGGGGTCGAGACCGACACCTCGACGCTGGATGTGGTCTCAGCGCCTCTCGCAGAGCTCCGGGCAGCACTCGTCGTGTTGAAGGACGCGCTCGACGACGACGGTCACCACGAAGCGCTGGCCGAGGCCGAGCACGCCCGGAACGCCCTGCTGCCCGCCATGTCGGCGGTGCGCGCCGCGGCGGACACGCTCGAGGAGATCGTCGCCGACGACCTCTGGGCCCTGCCGACCTACCAGGAGATGCTCTTCATCCTGTAGACCGTCGGAGCGGGCATCCGGATGCCCGGCGCCGCTACCGGCGCACCAACACCGTTCCCGCGAACACATCATGGAGCCCGCGCTGGTCTGAATCCCAGATCAGCGCGGGAATCGTGAGCACGAGCAGGGCGGTGCGGATGATCGGGCGCCACCATCCCGCGTAGGTGCCGTCGACCTTCACCACGCGGAGGCCGAGGATGAGGTGGCCGAATCCGCCGCCCGTGAACACGATCAGCACGATCTGCTCGATCATGAAGATGATGGTCGAAGCCCAGGGATTCTGGAAGAAGAAAGCGGCGTACACCACGAAACAGGCTGCCCAGTCGATCAGGAGCGCGAAGATGCGCCGCCCCGGTCGGCCGACAGAGCCACGACCCTCATCAGGGAAACCCAGTCGCTCACCGGGCCACTTGCTCGGTGCAGCGCCAGACCAGCGGGACGGGGGCTTTACGTTCGACACGCGTGCGAGTCTAGGACACCTCTCTTTGACGAGCCTGCACGTAACATGCCCGAAACAATCGTGACACGGCGGAGTAATGGCTTCGCGATACCCTGACGGAAGTTGTGTTCACAACTGAGCACATCCAAGCCATTCAGTACCAAGCCATTTGGAGTCTCTCAAATGTTCAGTGATTCTTCCGAGGTGCTCAAGTTCATCAAGGACACCGACGTCAAGTTCCTTGATATCCGCTTCACCGACCTTCCCGGTGTGCAGCAGCACTTCAACATTCCCGCTTCGACAGTTGACGAGGACTTCTTCTCCGTCGGCCAGATGTTCGACGGCTCGTCGATCCGTGGGTTCGCGTCGATCCACGAATCCGACATGCAGCTCATCCCGGATGTCTCGACCGCCTACATCGATCCGTTCCGCGTCGAGCGCACCCTGATCGTGATCTTCGACATCTACAACCCGCGGAACGGTGAGATCTACTCCCGCGACCCGCGCCAGGTCGCCAAGAAGGCCGAGAAGTACCTCGCCTCGACCGGCATCGCCGACACCGCGTTCTTCGCCCCCGAGGCCGAGTTCTATATCTTCGACGACGTGCGCTACGAAGTGAAGCAGAACAAGAGCTTCTACTCCGTCGACTCCAGTGAAGGCGCCTGGAACTCGGGCCGCGAGGAAGAGGGCGGCAACCTCGCCAACAAGACCCCCTTCAAGGGCGGATACTTCCCTGTCAGCCCGGTCGACCAGCACGCTGATCTCCGCGACGACATCTCGCTGAAGCTGATCGACTCCGGCCTCATCCTCGAGCGTGCGCACCACGAAGTGGGCACCGCCGGCCAGGGCGAGATCAACTACCGTTTCGACACCATGGTGCACGCGGCCGACGACATCCTCAAGTTCAAGTACATCGTGAAGAACACGGCGGCCCAGTGGGGCAAGACGGCGACCTTCATGCCGAAGCCGCTCTTCGGCGACAACGGATCGGGCATGCACACCCACCAGTCGCTTTGGAACGACGGCACCCCGCTGTTCTACGACGAGGCCGGCTACGGCGGGCTCAGCGACATCGCCCGCTGGTACATCGGCGGGCTCCTGAAGCACGCTCCCGCTGTGCTCGCCTTCACCAACCCGACCGTCAACTCGTACCACCGCCTGGTTCCGGGCTTCGAAGCTCCGGTGAACCTGGTCTACTCGGCCGGCAACCGTTCGGCGTCGATCCGCATCCCGATCACCGGCACGAACCCGAAGGCGAAGCGCATCGAGTTCCGGGCTCCGGATGCCTCGGGCAACCCCTACCTCGCGTTCGCCGCGCAGCTCATGGCCGGCCTCGACGGCATCCAGAACCGCATCGAGCCGCACGAGCCGGTCGACAAGGACCTCTACGAGCTTCCGCCCGAAGAGGCCAAGAACATCCCCCAGGTTCCCGCGTCGCTCGGTGAGGCCCTGCTGGCTCTCGAAGCCGACAACGAGTTCCTGACCAAGGGCGGCGTCTTCACGCAGGACCTGATCGAGACCTGGATCGAGTACAAGCGGGAGAACGAGATCAAGCCGATCGCCCAGCGTCCGCACCCGTTCGAGTTCGAGCTCTACTACGGCGTGTAGTCACCCCTCTGCAGACCGAGCGGGGCCGCTCTTCCTTCGGGAAGGGGCGGCCCCGCTTCTGCGTGTCCGGGCTGCGAGTCCGGGCGACGAGCCTGCTCTAGCCGAGGACAGGCCGCTCGATCACCGGCAGCAGGAGCGCGCTCCGGCGAGAGACGAACTCCGACTCGGAGATCGAACCGTGACGGCGCATCCGGCCGAGTTCGCGGAGCCCCTGCTCCACCTCCCGCTCCGCTGCCGCCTCTGCCTCGCTCTTCACGAGTCTCTGGGCACGGCGGTGGGATTTCAGGAGTCTGGACGCTTTCACAGATGATTTGTTCGGAGCCGTGGAGACGACCGTTTGCTCCTCGCACCGAAGTTCGCTGGAATCACTGCAGGTTCTGTGCCAGCGTGACCCGCGACAGGAACTCGAGGTCGAGTGCGTCAGCACACCGCAGCCTACTGAACGCCGTAGAAGTCCCGCTCGAAGACCGCCCGGGAGCGGCGGGTCACGGCCAGATAGTCCTCCTCGAGCGCCGTCGCTGAGCCGGGCGGGTACTCCAGGAGCCGGGCGACACCCTCGAGCTGCCGGCGGTCGGAGGGAAGCACGTCGACCGTGCGGTTGATCCACAGCGTCATCGCCGAGCGGGCCCGTGAGGCGAAGATCCACGCCTCCCGGAGTCTTGCGGCATCCTCCTCGTTCACGTACCCGGCTCTGACCTCGGCATCGAGCGCATCGAGGGTCGACGTGGTCTGGAACTCCGGATGCTCGGCCCCGTGCTCGAGCTGGAGCAGCTGCACATACCATTCGACATCGCTCAGCGATCCCCGGCCGAGTTTCAGGTGGCGGGCGGGGTCCGCTCCCTGCGGCAGTCGTTCCTTCTCCACCCGCGCCTTGATGCGTTTGACCTCGCGCACCGCGTTCTCCTCGATGGCGCGCGGGTAGCGCACCTCGTCGGCGACCGCCTCGAAGGCGCGCATCAGGGACACGTCGCCCGCGACTCCCCTGGCGCGAAGCAGCGCCTGTGCCTCCCAGGTCAGGGACCAGCGCTTGTAGTAGGCGCGGTAGCTGTCGAGCGAGCGCACGACGATCCCGTTCTTGCCCTCGGGGCGGAGGTCGATGTCGAGTTCGAGCGGGAGACGGTGGTCCTCGGTGAGGCGCACCAGTTCGTTCACGATGAAGCGTGCGACCGACTGGGCTGTTTCGGCGTCGACGGAGACGGCGCGGTAGACGTACATCACGTCAGTGTCCGATCCGAAACCGATCTCGCGTCCGCCGTAGCGCCCCATGCCGATCACCGCGAACTCGATGCCGTCACCGCGTGCCAGGGCAGCGGAGCCTCGGATCGCGTTCAGCGTCCCCTGGAGGAACACGGTGGTGATGTCCGTCAAGCCTTTGGCGAGCTCCTCTACCGTCACCAGCCCGAGGATCGCTGCGCAGGCGAGCCGCAGCACCTCCCGCCGGCGGGCCGACCGGAGCGCCGCGGCAACGGCGTCGGGGGTGTCGTGGCGCGCGATGATCGCGTCGGTCTCGCCGGTGAGCACGTCGAACGGCCGGGGCCGGAGTTCGTGGTCGTTCTCCAGCCAGGCTGCGGCCTCGGGGATGCGTTCGAGCAGCTCGGCTGCGAACCGGGAGCCGGAGAGTACCTGCGTGAGGCGTGCTGCGGCGCCCGAGGAGTCCCGCAGCATCCGCAGGAACCAGTAGGTCTCACCCAGTGTGTCGCTCAGCCGCCGGAAGGCAAGCAGGCCGTAGTCGGGGTCTGCCCCGTTCGCGAACCACTGCAGCATCACGGGCAGCAGGTGGCGCTGGATGGCGGCGCGCCTCGACATGCCGGCTGTCATCGCCCGGATGTGCCCGAGCGCGCCCTTCGGGTCACGGAAGCCGATCGCGGCGAGGCGCGCGGTGGCCTGCTCGCTGGTGAGGCTGATCTCGTCGGGCCCGAGCGCTGCGACGGCGGCGAGCAACGGACGGTAGAACAGCCGCTCGTGGAGTGTGCGCACCCGCACCTTGATCGCGTTCCAGATCTCGAGCAGCGCCGGTGCGCTGGTCGCGAGCTCGGTCGCCCGCGCCAGAACCCGCTGGCCGAACTCGTCGCGCGGAACGAGATGCGTGCGACTCAGCCGCCGCAACTGCAGCCGGTGCTCCATCAGGCGGAGCACCCGGTAGTCGTGGGCGAACTCGTGCGCTTCGACCCGCCCGATGTACCCCTGGTCTGCCAGCGCGGGCAGAGCGGCGAGGGTACCGGCCTGGCGCACCAGCGGATCGTTCTGCCCGTGCACGAGTTGCAGCAGCTGCACGGTGAACTCGATGTCCCTCAGCCCCCCGGGGCCGAGCTTCAGCTGGTAGTCGACCTCGTCTGCCGGGATGTGGTCGGTGACCCGCTGCCGCATCTTCTGTACCGACTCGACGAACCCCTCCCGCGACGCGCTCGTCCAGACCTTGGGGGCGACCGCCTCGACGTACCGGGCACCGAGCGGGCGATCCCCCGCCAGCGGCCGGGCCTTCAGGAGTGCCTGGAACTCCCAGCTCTTCGCCCAGCGCTCGTAGTAGGCGAGGTGCGATTCGAGCGAGCGCACCAGAGCGCCGGCCTTGCCCTCCGGACGGAGGTTCGGGTCGACCTCCCAGAGCGGCGGCTCCATGGTGGTCTCCATGATGCCGTGCATGGTCATCATGGCCAGGGCGGTCGCGATGTCGATCGCCCTGCCGGTGCTGAGCCCCGCATCCTCGTCACCCTCGCCGACGAAGATCACGTCGACGTCGCTCACGTAGTTGAGTTCCTGGGCCCCCGACTTGCCCATGCCGATGATCGCCAGCTTCGTCAGAGCGACCTCGTCGTGCCCGAACACCCATCGGCTCCGGCCCCGGGTGGATGCCCGGCTGCGCGCACACGCCAGTGAGGCGTCGAGCGCGGCGGCCGCCAGATCGGCGAGGGTGTGGGCGATCGCGCCGACGCCCGCCACGGGGTCGGACTGCTCGAGGTCGTAGGCGGTGATCTGCGCAAGCACGCGGCGGTACCGGATGCGGAGGAGGGTCCAATCGCCGTCGCCCGAACTGCCGCCGCCCTGCACCGTAGCGAAGCCGTCGGCGGCAGCGACGGAGTTCAGGAGGTCTTCCTGGAGCTCGTCGGCCGTCGGCAGGCGCGAGATGCGTTCAGCCAGCGCTCCGAGTTCCTCGGGGTGCCGGAGGAAGAAGTCGCCGAACCCGGCTGACGCACCGACGATCCGCAGCAAGCGGGTGCGCGTCGGTTCCTCAGCGAGCAACGACACCACGGGCGTCGCAGTCAGGCGCAACAGCCTCACGAGGTAGGTCAGTGCCTGGTCGGGGTCGGCCGTCAGCCGGAGCGACGCGAGCAGATCATCGATGCCGACCGAGCCCAGTTCGCTCGCCAGTTCCAGATCCCGCGTCGCCGCCGAGAGTTCTGAGAAGCCGACCCTGGCCAGTTCGGTGAGGCTCAGCGGGCCCTGAATGCGTGCCATCGGGGCCTCGCTACAGCATCTCCAGGTTGCTCTGCAATTCGAACGGCGTGACCTGGTCGCGGTAGGCGGCCCATTCCTGGCGCTTGTTCAGAAGCACGTAGTTGAAGACGTGCTCGCCGAGGGTCTCCGCCACCAGCTCCGACTTCTCCATCTCGCCGATGGCCTGGTCGAGGCTCGCGGGCAGAGCGTTGTAGCCGAGCGCGCGGCGCTCCGTGTCGCTGAGGCTCCAGACGTTGTCCTCGGCCTCGGCGGGCAGCTCATAGCCCTCCTCGATGCCCTTGAGCCCGGCAGCGAGCAGCAGCGAGTATGCGAGGTACGGGTTCGCGGCGGAGTCGATCGCCCGGTACTCGACGCGGGACGACTGCCCCTTGTTCGGCTTGTAGAGCGGAACCCGCACCAGCGCAGAACGGTTGTTGTGGCCCCAGCAGACGAAGCTCGGCGCCTCGTCGCCGCCCCAGAGCCGCTTGTAGGAGTTCACGAACTGGTTCGTCACAGCCGTGATCTCGGGGGCATGCTTCAGCAGCCCTGCGATGAACTGGCGGCCGATCTTCGACAGCTGGTACTCGGCCCCGGCCTCGAAGAACGCGTTCGAGTCGCCCTCGAAGAGCGACATGTGCGTGTGCATGCCCGATCCAGGATGCCCGGAGAGCGGCTTCGGCATGAAGGTCGCATAGACGCCCTGCTCGATCGCCACCTCCTTCACGACGGTGCGGAAGGTCATGATGTTGTCGGCCGTCGTGAGAGCGTCGGCGTAGCGGAGGTCGATCTCGTTCTGGCCGGGGCCCGCCTCGTGGTGGCTGAACTCCACCGAGATGCCGAGGTCTTCGAGCATCCGCACCGACCGGCGACGGAAGTCGTGGGCCGTCCCACCCGGGACGTTGTCGAAGTACCCCGCCTTGTCGACGGGCTCGGGGCCGTCGGGGCCGTACTTCGACGACTTCAGCAGGTAGAACTCGATCTCGGGGTGCGTGTAGAACGAGAATCCTCGATCCCCGGCCTTCGCGAGGGTGCGCTTCAGCACATTGCGAGGATCTGCCACGGCGGGCTGCCCGTCGGGCGTCGTGATGTCGCAGAACATGCGCGCGGTCGGGTCGACCTCGCCTCGCCACGGCAGGATCTGGAAGGTGGTGGGATCGGGATGCGCGAGCACGTCCGCCTCGAACGAGCGGGTCAGGCCCTCGATGGCACTGCCGTCGAAACCGAGCCCCTCGGCAAAGGCCCCCTCGACCTCTGCGGGCGCGATGGCCACGGATTTGAGGGTGCCGACCACGTCGGTGAACCACAGCCGAACGAACTTGACACCGCGTTCTTCAATGGTACGAAGAACGAAGTCGCGCTGCTTATCCATCGACGGTTGTTACCTCTTTCCGGCACGTGGTTCTGCCGCTATTAGGCTAGTGGCTATGCCGAGACTTCGCTTAGCGCTGGCCCAAACCAACCCCATTGTCGGAGACCTCGAAGGCAACTCCGCCGAGATCGTCGCCGCCGTCCGCCGCGCCCGGGACGCGGGCGCCGACCTCGTCGCGTTCGGGGAGATGGCCCTCTCGGGCTACCCCATCGAAGACCTCGCCTCCCGGCCGTCGTTCCTGGCCGCCTGCCGCGCCCGCGTCGCCGCGCTGGCGACGGAGCTCGCCGAGTCCGGCCTCGGCGACATCGTGGTCGTGGTGGGGCACCCCGACGGGCCGTTCGAGCCCCGCGCCTTCACGACCACGAATGCGCCGACGGCGATCGCCCAGAACGTGGCCTCGATCATCCAGAACGGTGAGATCAAGGCCCGCTACGCCAAGCATCACCTGCCGAACTACTCGGTGTTCGATGAGTACCGGATCTTCATCGCCGGAGACGAACTCCTCGTGCTCCGGATGCGCGGAGTCGACGTCGCGCTCATCATCTGCGAAGACCTCTGGCGTGACGGCGGGCCGGTGAACCGCGTCGCCTCTGCCGACGCCGGGGTGCTGCTCGTCATCAACGCCTCACCCTATGAGCGCGACAAGAACGAGGTGCGACTGCCGCTCGTGGTGCGGCGTGCAAAGGAGAACGACACCATCGTCGCCTACGTGAACATCGTGGGCGGCCAGGACGACCTGCTCTTCGACGGCGACAGCGTGGTGGTCTCCCCCAGCGGTGAGATCCTGGCGCGCGCACCCCAGTTCCAGCCGCACCTGCTCGTGGTCGACATCGACCCCGAGGCGGCGACGCTGGATGATCTGCCCCCGGATGTCGCGCGCGTGACGCTCTCGCTGCCTGCCACCGGCTCCTCCTCGCCGCAGACCGCCCTCACCTCCGACATCGCCGTCGTGCCCGACGAACTCGAGCAGGTCTGGAACGCGCTCGTGCTGGGCCTCGGCGACTACGTGCGGAAAAACCGGTTCCGCTCGGTCGTCCTCGGGCTCTCCGGAGGCATCGACTCGGCCGTCTGCGCCGTGCTCGCCGCCGACGCCATCGGGGCCACCAACGTGTACGGCGTGTCGATGCCCAGTCGCTGGTCGAGCGATCACTCGCGCTCCGACGCCGACGATCTCGCAGAGCGGATCGGCGTGCACTACGAGACCCAGGCGATCGCCGATCTCGTGCAGCCCATCGAGACCCAGCTCGCGCTCGACGGTGTCGCGGCCGAGAACCTGCAGGCGCGCATCCGGGGCATCATCCTCATGGGGCTCTCGAACCAGCTGGGCCACCTCGTTCTCACGACGGGCAACAGGAGCGAGCTCGCGGTGGGCTATTCGACCATCTACGGCGACTCGGTCGGCGGTTTCGCGCCCCTGAAGGACGTTCCGAAGATGCTGGTCTGGGAGTTGGCTCGCTGGCGCAACTCCTTTGCAGCGCGGCGCGGCGAGACACCGCCGATACCCGAGAACTCGATCTCGAAGCCCCCGTCGGCCGAACTCCGGCCCGACCAGACCGACCAGGACTCGCTGCCCGAGTACGAGATCCTGGACGCCCTCCTGGAGGACTACATCAACGGCGGCTTCGGCCGTGACGAATTGGTCGCCCGCGGTTTCGAGGCGGAGACCGTCGATCGGATCATCGGTCTCGTCGACCACTCCGAGTGGAAGCGTCGCCAGAGCGCGATCGGCACGAAGATCTCCCGCACCGCCTTCGGGCGCGACCGTCGCCTACCGATCACCTATCGCCCGACCGCCGTCTCGTGAGACTGCCCTCGGTAGACTGAGGGCATGACGGAGCAGTCCCCCCGCAAGCGCGTACGCACCCGGCACTTCCAGAACGCGAAGGAGAACGGCGTCCCGATCGTGGGGCTCACCTCCTACGACCAGCTCTCAGCCGCGATCTTCGACGCCGCCGACATCGACTTCCTGCTGGTCGGCGACTCAGCGGGGAACAACGTCTTCGGCAACGAGACCACGCTCTCGGTGACGGTCGACCAGCTCATTCCCCTGACGCGGGCCGTCGCCGGCGCCTCCAAGCGCGCCCTGGTGATTGCAGACATGCCGTTCGGTTCCTATGAAGGCGGCCCCGACGATGCTCTGCACACCGCCGTGCGATTCATGAAGGAGTCGAATGCGCACGCTGTGAAGCTCGAGGGCGGCGTGCGGAGCGCAGCGCAGATCCGCCGCATCGTGGATGCCGGAATCCCCGTGATGGGACACATCGGCTTCACCCCGCAGAGTGAGCACGGCCTCGGCGGGCACATCATCCAGGGCCGGGGCGAGGGCGCCGAAGCGCTCGTCGCCGATGCCCACGCCGTGGAGGACGCGGGGGCCTTCTCCGTTGTGCTCGAGATGGTTCCGAGCGACATCGCCGGCCGCATCACGAAGGAACTCCGTATCCCGACCATCAGTGTCGGTGCGGGCCCGGACACCGACGGCCAACTGCTCGTCTGGACCGACTTCGCGGGCTTCTCCCAGGGCCGCACCCCCCGCTTCGTTAAGCAGTACGCGAACCTCACCCAGGTGCTGACGGAGGCCGTCACCGCGTTTCGCGCCGATGTCGCCTCCGGCGCCTACCCGGCCCCGGAGCACGAGTACGAGGGCTGACCGCACTCAGTGCAGGCGGCGAAGACGGAGTCAGTCGTTCGCGGCGTCCTCCTCGGCCCACTTGGCCGAATTCGCGCGGAGCGTCTCGAGGGCGTGCTCGGCCTCTTCCTTCGTCTCGAACGGGCCGACCCGGTCGGGAGCGGGTGAGACGTAACCGAACTCCACGTCACCGGTGTTGGTGTTGTACCAGTACTGCTTCGAGGGATCGCCTGACATGAGTGCTCCAAGGGGTCGTGAACTACGATAGATCCTATGCCCAAGGACTCCGCCGGCCACCTCACCCCGGGCCGGATCTCCCCTCTCCGCACCGTCCCCGCAGCCATAGGACGACCCGAGTATGTCGGTCGCCAGGAGCCTGACGAGGGCGGCGGCAGCGACGTCTACACGGGCGAACGTCTGCTGGGCATCCGGGAATCCTCGCGTATCGCCGCGAATGCTCTCGCACACGTCGGAGCCCATGTCGCGCCCGGCGTCACGACGGACGAGTTGGATGCCCTCGGCCACGCCTACCTCGTCGAGCACGGTGCCTATCCGTCCACGCTCGGTTACCGCGGTTACCCCAAGTCGCTCTGCACGAGCGTGAACGAGGTCGTCTGCCACGGCATTCCCGACAGCACCGTGCTGGAGGACGGCGACATCGTGAACATCGACATCACCGCCTACAGGAACGGCATGCACGGCGACACGAACGCCACCTTCTTCGCGGGGCAGCCCGCCGAAGACGTGCGCCAGCTCGTGGAGCGCACCCGCGAAGCCATGAACCGCGGAATCAAGGCCGTGGCACCCGGCCGGCAGGTGAACGTCATCGGCCGCGCCATCGAGTCCTACGCCAAGAGATTCGGCTACGGGGTCGTGCGCGACTACACGGGGCACGGCGTCGGCGAACAGTTCCACTCGGGGCTGATCATCCCGCACTACGATTCGGCACCCCGGTTCGACGACGAGATCCAGGTCGGCATGGTCTTCACCATCGAGCCGATGCTCACGCTCGGCTCCCAGGACAACGAGCTCTGGCCCGACGGCTGGACGGTCGCCACCCGCGACCACTCGTTCAGCGCGCAGTTCGAACACACACTTGTGGTGACCGAGCGCGGCGCCGAAGTCCTGACCATCGCCGACACGGCAGAATAGAACCGCCGGCCGCGTCTCACGGCCGAGACAGAGAACGAGGGAACACGATGACTGGCAGCACGGACTCTTCGATAGCCATCGGCATCGACATCGGCGGGACGGGCATCAAGGGTGCGATCGTCGACACCTCGTCCGGCGAGCTGCTGAGCGACCGCATCAAGCTCGACACCCCCGAGGGCGGCAAGCCGAAGGATGTCGTCGGCACCGTCGAGAAACTGCTCGCACAGCTGACGGATGCTCCCGACGACGCCCCCATCGGCATCGACTTCCCCGCGGTGGTGCAGAACGGCAAGACCATGTCGGCCGCGAACGTGTCGAAGAAGTGGATCGGGCTCGAGGCGGAGAAGCTCTTCGAAGACGCGCTGAAGCGGGACATCACGTTCGTGAACGACGCCGACGCCGCGGGCTACGCCGAGGTGCGCTACGGCGCAGCCAAGGGCAAGAACGGCCTGATCATCATGACGACGCTCGGCACCGGAATCGGCACGGCCATCATCTACAACGGTGTGCTCATTCCGAACGCTGAGCTCGGGCACATCCAGATCGACGGTGGCGACTACGAGCACAAGGCGTCCTTTGCAGCCAAGGAGCGCGACGACCTCAACTGGGTGCAGTGGGCAGCACGCCTGCAGACCTACTACGCGGAACTCGAGAAGCTGCTCTGGCCCGATCTGATCATCGTCGGCGGCGGTGTGTCGAAGAGCTACCAGGAGTTCCTGCCGAAGATCTCGATCAACACGCCGATGGTCCCCGCGACGCTCCGCAACAACGCGGGCATCCTCGGCGCGGCGAGCCTCGCCCTCGAGCCGAAGGTGCTGCCGAATGCGAACCAGCTCGTCGGCGAGCCGGGCGAAAGCGAAAGGGCCGACTAGTACGCCGGGTTCTGTCTTGGGCGTGCGTGCCGAAGCCCGCGCGCCCATGGACGGCCATCTATCTACGACGTACGTTGCCGCACGCCTCCAGCGGTCTACCCGAAGGCACGGCGAGCAGCCGTATCGCCTTCTGTCTGACCTTGCTCCGGGCGAGGTTTACCGAGCCTGCCATGTCACCATGGCCGCTGGTGGTCTCTTACACCACCGTTTCACCCTTACCCCGAACCCCGCAAGCGGCGCCCGTGGCGGTCTGTTCTCTGTGGCACTGTTCTCTCGGGTTGCCCCGGGTGGGTGTTACCCACCGCCCTGCTCTGCGGAGCCCGGACGTTCCTCGGCGGCTGCCCATCCGCAGAACGGATGATCGAGCCGACGCGACCGTCTTGTCGACCCTTTCGCGGGCCCCAGTCTACCGGGCCAGCGAACGGAGCAGTGTCAGAGGCCGGACTCCTCCGTGCGCACGAGGATGCAGCTGCTGTCGGGGTCGAGCACCACGTCATCCGGGGCTGCGAGGCGGATCCTGGCGAGGTCGCTCTCGTGCAGCTTCACATTGCTGCCCATCGAGACGCCGCGGGTGAGGAGGGCAGCGCCGATTCCGTAGCGCGCCCGCTGCCGGTCGTAGAGGGCCAGGAGTTCGTCGCCGATCGCCCCCGCGATGAGGTCGCGGTTCAGTTGCACGCCCTTCCGCTCCGAGTCGAGCGTCAGGAGGGAGCCGTCGCGATGCGTTCGGAGCTCATCCTGCTCGGCCGTCAGGGCACCCATCTCCTCCGTGACCACAGCGAGGCGAGCGTTGATCTCGTCGATCCGCTCCATCACGGCGAGCTCGATGTCCTCCAGGTCGCTCCGGCGCTTCAGCAGGGAGGCGATCTCGTGCTCGAGGCCCTGGATGTCTTTCGTGGAGGTGCTCGTCTGCAGGCGGGTGCGGTCGCGCTCCATGCGTGTGGTCACGACGGCGACGTCGGACTCGACCCGCGAGATCTCCAGTTCGGCGTCTTCGAGTTCACCGCGAACCGAGGAGAGCCGGTGCGACACGGTTCCGATCTGGTCTTTCAGTTCGGCGAGCCGCTTCAGCTCCGGGAGGGTCTTCGCCTGGTGCCCGAGCTGGCTGAGGCGCGTGTCGGCCGCCTGCAGGTCGAGCAGCGACCGTTGCTCTGAGACAGGTGCTTTCATGAGGGGATCCTTCGGTTCTGTATGGAGTTCTGTCTGGAGTTCTGTCTGGAATGTGCGGGCTGATGCGACCTGCGGATGCCGGGCAGGCCTACTGCGTCACGACGAAGTCCCACGGGTCTGTGCGGAGCTCGCTCACGGTGACGGTGACGCCCGGCAGGGCCGCGCGCAACTCGGCCGCGGCGACGTCGAGCCACAACCACTCGCTCGCCCAGTGTGACACGTCGATGAGCGCAGGGCCTGTTCCGAGGGCGGCCTGTTCCCGCGCCTCCGATGCCGGATGGTGCCGGAGATCCGAGGTGATGTAGACATCCGCCGTGCGAACGGCCGGTTCCCCGAGCAGCGAATCGCCTGCTCCCCCGCAGAGAGCGACGCGCGTCACCGGATGATCGTACGCTCCGGCGACGCGGATGCCTGTCGCCGTGGCGGGCAGCAGTTCCGCGAGCTTCAGCGCGAGGTGCCCGAGACTGGTGGGCCCGGCGAGGTCACCGACGCGGCCGATGCCCGTATCCGGCACGGCTGACGCACCGCTCGCCGGCACGATGGGCGCGGCACCCGTGAGCCCGAGCCTGTTGGCGATGACGTCGGAGACGCCGTTCTCGACGATGTCCGCGTTCGTGTGGGCGGCGACGAGTGCGCATCCGCCACGGATGAGTCGAGCCAGAAGCGATCCCTTGTACGTCGTCTCGGCGACCGATGTGACGCCTCGGAGCAGAAGCGGGTGGTGCACGAGCAGCAGGTCGGCGCCCAGCTCGAGCGCCTCGTCGACCGTCTCGGAGACGGCATCGACGGCGAGGTGGATGCTCGTCACCACGGCGTCCGGCGAGCCGGACAACAGGCCGGGCGCATCCCAGCTCTCGGCGTTCCCCAGCGGCCAGAGGCCTTCGATGACGTCGTTGGCCTGCCGGAGGGTGAAGCGGGGAGCTGAGGATTCCACGTCACCGATTCTAGGGCCGACCCCTGTTCTGTCGAATTCCTTTACCCTCAGGGATGGTTCGGTGCTGAAGAGCGGGGCTTATATTCGTCGAATATCAGGTGCAGACTGATGGTCAGCGGGCAGCGACCAGGAGTGCGATGGCGCCGGCAGCAGTGGCCCAGCTGACCAGGCTGCCGACCAGGAAGTACTCGGCCTTGGTTCCCGACAGACTGTCGCCGCCCCGGGCATCCTGGGCGATCTCCGGGAACCGCACGATGCCTTTCGCCGCGACCAGCGCAGCCGCGATGGGGGCAAGACCGGCCAGCACGATGGCAACGATGAGCAGTCGCTCGAGCGGCCCGATGAGGCGGCCACCCTTGAGGTCGGTGCGGGTGAGGTCGGTGCGGGTGAGATCCTCGTCGCGGGCAGAACTGTCCTGGGAAGCATCGTTGTGGGAAGAATCGTTGTGGGAAGAATCGTCGTGCAGGCCAGCATCGACATCGACCGGCATCGTCGCAGCCGACACCCGGCTCCGGGGGTGCAGGGCGATCCGCACCACGATGTTCGCACTCTCGGCGAGGAACAGCCCCACGCCGAAGAACAGCGCGATCTGGGGCAGCGGCGCGTCGCGGAGGGCGGCGGTTGCCGCATCCCGCTGTCCGTCGACCAGGTAGCCGGAGAGCGTGAGCCCCGTCCGGTCGGCCAGCAGCAGGATGACCACCAGCGCGATGAGCACGGCGACCGCCGCGCGACCGGCACGCCCCGTCGAATGTTCGTCCGAGGTCGTGAGCGCGAGCCATCCCCCCGCTGCCAGGAGGCAAAGCGCCACCCACCCGAGCGGCACGCCGAGCCCGGTGGTGACCAGCACGGCGAGCAGCACCCAGCTCGCGCCGATCGACGCCAGCAGCCCGGCGGAAATCCGGCCGACCCGTCGGCCCCGGAACAGGCTCCGCCACAGGTCGGCCGACCCGATTGCGGCGAGCAGCACGGCCGTCAGCATTCTCCACCCGCCTCTCGCAGCGCAACGATTCCTGCTTGGAGAGCCGTGACGCCAGCGCGCCTCAGAGACTGCGACACGGCCGACTGCGAGACACCCTCCTTCTCGGCCAGCACCGACTGGGAGTTGCCGAGCCACCTCCCGAGAGCGAGTCGCCTCTCGCGGGCGCTCATTCCGCCGACGATGTAGTCCCGCCCGAGCAGGTACGCATTGACGGCGGCGTCGGCGAACAGCGGCTCGCCCTTGCCCTGGTACCAGCTGCGGAGCGTCGGCACACGGGTGTCGGCCCGGAGATGCGCCTCGTCGATCGCGCTCCGCGCCGCCCACCAGGCCGAGCCGTCCTGGAGCACGCCGGTCATCCCCGTACCGACGGAGCGGATCTTGCCGCACCCGATGCCCACCCGAGCATCGAGCCCCTCCGGCATCGAGAGTCTCGCCAGCAGTGTCGCCTCGAGCGCATCGGCCAGCGTGGAGTAGACCGCCTGGAACTCGTCGCCGACGGTCGCGGCGAACGGCTCCAGATGATCCACCGCGTCATTCACGACAGCGAAGGCTCGTTCGAGCAGCTTCTGGGCGGCGGCCCGGTCGGCGATCTGCCGGGAGTCGACCAGATCCAGGATCACCGCCACCTTCGCATCGCTCATGAAATAAGCATAACACTGATAATCACCAGATATAAGTTCAGAACTGATTGCTTGCCCGGCTGACGGCAGATCGGGTGGAGGCGGTGACCGAGAACTTCGTGTTCTGTCCCCACACCCGCGTCGGGCCGACCAGGCGGCGAAGATCGGGCTGGTAGGCGAGGGACGAATTGAACACGGTGAGCAGCAGTCCGCCCGGCCGGAGCACCCGCCCCGCGTCACGGAAGAGGGCGAGAGCCACCCCGGTGTGTACTGAACTCCCCACATGGAAGGGCGGATTGCAGACGATCAGGTCTGCCGACGCATCCGGTTGCAGCGCAAGCCCGGCGTCACGCACCACCTGCACCCCGGCGAGCCCGTTGGCAGCCATCGTCTCGCTGGCGGAGGAGCACGCCGCCGCGGACTGGTCGCTGGCGATCACCGTGAGCGACGGGAAGCGTCTCGCCAGGACGGCCGCGATGATTCCCGTGCCGCACCCGAGGTCGATGGCGGTGAGGGAACGCTCCGTCGGCAGAGCAGCGGTCACCTCGCCGACAGCCCGCTCGAGGAACTCCAGCACGAACCGCGTACCGATGTCGAGACCCACGCCGGCGAACACACCTCCGTGGGCGGCGACGGTGAGGCCGAGCTCGGCGTTGTGCTCGCGCTTCGGATACGGCAGGGCATCCACCGGCCGACGCGCGCCGCGAGCGACGAGCACCCGTGACTTCTGCCGGGCGAGCGAGGCATGCACCTCGGAGAAGTGCACCGCGAGGGTGTCGTTCATGGCATGGGTGAGGTGCTTGATGCGGCCACCGCCGAACACCACGACCTCCGGATGGGCGTACCGCGCGATGGCGTCGGCGAGCTCGTCGAGCTCGGCAAGACCGCGCGGCAGCTGAAGAAGCACCACGCGTGCGCCCGAGAGGAGCTCCTCTGTCAGGGGAAGCGGAAGATACCGGTCGGCCAACCCGGCGGCTTCGGCGTTGCGGGCCAGCGCCTGCTCCCCCACCAGCCTGTCCTGGTGGGTGCGGATGCCCGCCAGCCCGAATTCGGCGGCGGCCCCCAGCGTGAGCGCCCCGTACCGGTCGCCGATGACGACCACCTCGCCGGCGCTGCTCGCGGCGAGCATCCCCGCCGCCTCGTCGAGCACCAGCCGGTCGCTCGCATCGCTCGCGAACAGGTTCGGTGCTTCGATGTCGGGGCTTCGCCGCAGCGTCTCGAACAGTTCGTACATGCGTCCCAGTCTGGCCCACACCACCGACGCTCCCAGCCCGCCACCGCGACCGCGACCCTCCTTCCGGCCGGTGGGGTATCGTCGTCTCACGCAACCCGGGGGGACGCACACCATGGCAGATCGCTCCGTACGACTCACCGGCCTCGACGTCGCGCGTGCCGTCGCCGTGCTCGGTATGTTCGTGGCCCACACCTGGCCGGACTCCCCCGGCCTCTTCTCCTCGGTGCTCCAGGGGCTCGCGGGTGGTGAACGGCCGCGCACCCTCTTCGCCGTGGTGGGCGGCCTCTCGCTCGCCCTCTTCGTGCAGAGCCTCACGGGACGGCCCGGCTACGACAGCCGCCGCATCCGCCAGACGGTGGCCGTGCGCGGAGTCGCACTCATCGCCCTCGGCCTGTTCCTCCAGACCATGTACAGCGGCGTGTCGATCGTGCTCGACACCTGGGGGCTGCTCTTTCTGTTCTTCCTGCCGCTGCTGAGGATTCCGACACGCTGGCTGGTGGGCGGCGCCGCCGTCGCGCTGCCGATCGGCGTCGCCCTCGACCTCGCGGGCGCGGGCTGGGATCCGCACCTGAGGATCCCCGGCAGCATCTTCACCCAGCCCCTCGACTGGTTCGTCGACGGGAGCTATCCGCTCCTCATCTGGATCGCGTTCCTCGCCGTCGGGTATGTGCTGGCCCGGCTCGACATCGCGAAGAGGCGCACGCAGCTCTGGATGCTCGGCTGCGGCCTCGCCGTGGGGGTGGCCGGGCAGCTGGTGCAGAAGTACGCGGTGACTCCGAAGACGTTCCCCGCCGAGCTGGTGCTGCACATCTCCGCCGTCGGAGTGGCTGCAGCGCTCGTCGGCGGGCTCTGCCTCGTCAGCACGAACCGGATCGTCCGCGGCATCCTGTACCCGCTCGCCTCGGTGGGGATGATGCCCCTCACGATCTACACGGGCCACGTGCTGGTGCTGTCGTTCCGCTACTGGCTCGACCCCGGCCAGCCGGTGAAGAACCAGCTGGCGTGGCTGGTGCTCACGCTCGCGAGCCTGGTCTTCGCGACCCTCTGGCGGCCCCTGTTCGGCCAGGGACCCCTGGAACGCGTACTGCGGGCGCTCGACGGCAGCCGAAGAAGAAACGAAGTGCGCCCTACCGGGATCGAACCGATGACATCCACGGTGTAAACGTGGCGCTCTACCAGCTGAGCTAAAGGCGCTTGGTGCCAAAATTCTACAGGCAGCGGAGAATTTTACAGGCAGCAAAGAGCCTACACTCCGGCGGGCTCGAGCTCCTGCAGGGCGGCGCGATAGGCCTCGATGGAACGCGCCTCGCCCGGCGCCGTGATGAAGCTGGCACGGATGATGCCGTGCGTGTCGATCACGAACGTCGCCCGGTTCGAGAACCCCTTGCCGTCGAGGAAGACCCCGTATTCCTTGGCGACCTCACCGTGCGGCCAGAAGTCGGCCAGGAGGTTGAAGTCGAAGCCCTTCTCCTCGCTCCATGCGCGGAGGGCCGACTTCGAGTCGACCGAGATGCCGAGGAGTTCGACGCTGTTGTCGCGGAACATCGCGATGTTGTCCTCCAGCGTGCAGAGCTCGCTGGTGCAGACGCCGGAGTAGGCGAGCGGGAAGAAGACGATCACCACGGGCTTGATGCCGCGGAACTGGCTCAGACGCACCTTCTCGCCGAACTGGTTCGAGAGTTCGAAGTCGGGGGCGAATGTGTCGTTTTCGAGTGCCATGACGGCGATCCTTCCGGTGGCAGGTAATTTGCCCGCCAGACCCAATCATCCAGTCTATTCCTCCAATCAGCAGACAACCCCTCCGCGAGGGCGTCTCGGCCGACTCGGATTCACTAGGCTTGAGGGCGGTGTGGATTCCGTGAACCGGAGACCCCAGCCATGAATGATCTCTACAACCCAGAAGAGAGAGGTTGACGTTGACTGTCAACGATCAAGACCCGTATTCGGTGACCAACATCGATGCAGATCCCGATGAAACCGCCGAATGGTCCGAATCCCTTGACGCTCTGGTCGCCGCTCGCGGCCACGGCCGGGCGAGGGAGATCATGCTCAGCCTGCTGAAGCGCAGCAAGGAGTTGCACCTCGGCGTTCCGATGGTTCCGACCACCGACTACATCAACACGATCGCCTCCGAGAACGAACCGGAGTTCCCGGGCAACGAGGACATCGAACGCCGCTACCGTGCCTGGATCCGCTGGAACGCGGCCATGCTGGTGCACCGTGCACAGCGCCCCGGCATCGCGGTCGGCGGCCACATCTCGACCTACGCGTCGAGCGCCAGCCTCTACGAAGTCGGTTTCAACCACTTCTTCCGCGGCCAGGATCACCCGGGCGGTGGCGACCAGGTCTTCATCCAGGGCCACGCCTCCCCCGGAACCTACGCCCGCGCCTTCCTCGAGGGCCGGCTCGACGAGAACCGGCTCGACGGTTTCCGCCAGGAGAAGTCTCACGCCGGCGGCGGCCTCAGCTCCTACCCGCATCCGCGCCTCATGCCCGAGTTCTGGCAGTTCCCCACCGTCTCGATGGGCCTCGGCCCCATCAACGCGATCTACCAGGCCCAGTCGAACAAGTACCTCACCAACCGCGGCATCAAGGATGCCAGCGACCAGCAGGTCTGGGCGTTCCTCGGAGACGGCGAGATGGACGAGGTCGAGAGCCGCGGCCAGCTGCAGGTGGCAGCCAACGAGGGCCTCGACAACCTGAACTTCGTGATCAACTGCAACCTCCAGCGGCTCGACGGCCCGGTGCGCGGCAACGGCAAGATCATCCAGGAGCTCGAGAGCTTCTTCCGCGGGGCCGGCTGGAACGTCATCAAGGTCATCTGGGGCCGCGAATGGGACTCGCTGCTCGCGAACGACACCGAGGGCGCCCTGCTCAACCTGATGAACACGACTCCGGATGGCGACTTCCAGACATACAAGACCGAAGACGGCGGGTACGTGCGCGACAACTTCTTCGGCCGCGACCCGCGTGCCCTGAAGCTCATCGAGGACTACAGCGACGACCAGGTCTGGGGCCTGAAGCGCGGCGGCCACGACTACCGCAAGGTGTACGCAGCCTTCAAGGCGGCGAGTGAGCACAAGGGCCAGCCCACGGTCATCCTGGCCCACACCATCAAGGGCTACGGCCTCGGCAAGAGCTTCGAGGGCCGCAATGCGACCCACCAGATGAAGAAGATGACGCTCGACAACCTCAAGCAGTTCCGTGACGAGATGCACATCCCGATCACGAACGCCAAGCTCGAGGAGAACCCGTACCTCCCGCCGTACTACAACCCCGGCGAGGGCGACGAGGCGATCGAGTACATGCACGAGCGGCGTCGCGCGCTCGGCGGCTACCTGCCCGAGCGCCGCACGAAGCACACTGCGATCACACTGCCCGAGGATTCGGCCTACGCGATCATGAAGAAGGGCTCCGGAACGCAGGAGATCGCCACCACCATGGCGTTCGTCCGCCTGCTGAAGGAGATGACGAGGTCGAAGGACTTCGGCAACCGCGTCGTGCCGGTCATCCCCGACGAGGCCCGCACCTTCGGTATGGATGCGTTCTTCCCGAGCGCGAAGATCTACAACCCGAACGGCCAGCACTACACGTCGGTCGACCGCGACCTGCTGCTCGCCTACAAGGAGAGCCCGCAGGGCCAGATCGTGCACGTCGGCATCAACGAGGCGGGCGCCCTGGCGGCCTTCACCGCGGCTGGCACCTCGTATTCGACGCAGGGTGAGCCGCTCATCCCGGTCTACGTCTTCTACTCGATGTTCGGCTTCCAGCGCACCGGCGACGCCCTCTGGGCCGCTGGCGACCAGATGGCACGGGGCTTCGTGATGGGCGCCACCGCCGGTCGCACCACGCTCACCGGTGAGGGCCTGCAGCACGCGGATGGCCACAGCCACCTGCTCGCCTCGACCAACCCGGCCGTGGTGTCGTACGACCCCGCCTACGGTTATGAGATCGGCCACATCGTGCGCGCCGGACTCGAGCGGATGTACGGCGGAACCCACACCGACCCGAACGTCATGTACTACATCACCCTCTATAACGAGCCGATGGTGATGCCGGCCGAGCCGGAGAACGTCGACGTCGAGGGCATCGTCAAGGGCATCCACCACCTGAAGTCCGGCTGGGTCGACGGGGGCCCCCGGGCCAACGTGCTCGCGTCGGGTGTCGGTGTGCCGTGGGCGCTCGAGGCCCAGCAACTGCTCGCCGACGACTGGGGAGTCTCCGCAGACGTCTGGTCGGTCACGAGCTGGACCGAGCTCCGCCGCGACGGCCTCAGGGCTGAGGAGCACAATTTCCTGAACCCGAGCGAGCAGCCGCGCGTGCCCTATCTGACCGACAAGCTCTCGGGTGCCGCGGGGCCGTTCGTGGCGGTGAGCGACTACATGCACGCGATCCCCGACCAGATCCGGCAGTTCGTGCCCGGCGACTACGCGACGCTCGGGGCCGACGACTTCGGCTTCAGCGACACGCGCCCCGCCGCCCGCCGGTTCTTCAAGATCGACGGCCCGTCGGTCGTGGTGCGTGTGCTCGAACAGCTCGCCGCTCGTAACGAGGTCGACCCGAACGCCCCGCAGTGGGCGATCGACAAGTACCGGCTGCACGACGTGTCGGCCGGAACGTCAGGGTCGGCGGGCGGCGAGAGCTGACCGGCGCACGCTGAGGCGCACGGCTGACTCACGATGGCCCGCACGAAAGAACAGACGCTCGCCTGGCTCCGCACGGTGTCAGGCGAGCTGTCGACGGCGACGATCAAGAAGCTCGACGAGACGCTTCCCTGGTATGGCGACATGCCGCCGGGGAGGCGCTCGGCCGTCGGGCTGGTTGCGCAGGCTGGTATCAAGTCGTTCATCACCTGGTACGACGACCCCACCACGACCACGTGGATTGCCTCCGACGTCTTCGGTTCGGCCCCCCGGGAGCTGCTCCGCTCGGTGAGCCTGCAGCAGACGCTGCAGCTGATCCGTGTCGTCGTCGAGGTGGTGGAGGAACGCATCGCGAACGGCGACCAGTCCCTCCGTGAGGCGATCCTGCTCTATTCGCGGGAGATCGCCTTCGCTTCGGCCGACGTCTATGCCCGGGCCGCCGAAGCACGCGGACTCTGGGATGCCCGGCTCGAAGCCCTTGTCGTCGACTCCATCCTCTCGGGTGAATACGACGACGAACTGCCGAGCCGGATCGCCGCGCTCGGCTGGCACGGGCACGGTGAGGTCAGCGTGCTGGTCGGCACGACGCCCCGGATGCTCGACGTCGACCAATTGCGGCGCACCGCCCGGCATCTCTCGGCTGATGTGCTGATCGGGGTGCAGGGCGGCCGGCTCGTGCTGGTCATCGGTCGTTCGCAACCCGCCGTCGGGTCGGCTGACGAGCCCCTCCCGGGCGCCGCGGTGGCCCCGACGCTCTCGTTCATGGACATCGCCCGTGCGCTCGAACCGGGGTTCGGCCCGGGCCATCTCGTGCTCGGGCACGAGGTTCCGAGCCTCGTGGAGGCGTCGCGGAGTGCCAAGGCGGCTCTGGCCGGATTCGCTGTTGCGAAGTCCTGGCGGAACGCCCCCCGCCCCGTCTACGCTGACGACCTGCTGCCCGAGCGGGCCCTTGCCGGTGATCCTCTCGCGCGCTCGACCCTGGTGAACCGGGTGTACCGGCCCCTCCAGGACCAGAGCCCGGAGCTGATGACCACGCTCTGGTGCTATCTCGACAACGGGCGCTCTCTGGAAGGCACCGCCCGCGAACTCTTCGTGCACCCGAACACGGTGCGCTACCGGCTGAAGCGCGTCTCGCAGGTCATCGGCTGGGACGCCACGGGTGCCCGGGAGGCCCTCATCCTGCAGTCCGCGCTCATTCTCGGGTCGATGAACGAACCCGAGCCCTCCGTCCGGAGGCGCTGATTCCGTCTCAGCGAGAGGCTTCCTACAGCCTTTCCGCGAATCTTTGATCGCTTTCTCACATCACTCCGCTCCACATCCTTGAAAGACTGAACCCATGATCGTCATCGTCTGCCCCGGACAGGGCTCCCAGACTCCCGGCTTCCTCGCGCCCTGGGTGGCTGAGCCGGCCTTCGCCGACCACCTCGGCACACTCTCCGAACTCGCAGGCCTCGACCTGCTGACGTACGGCACCGAGAGCGACGCCGACACCATCCGTGACACCCGCATCGCCCAGCCCCTCATCGTCGCGGCCGGTCTTCTCGCTCTGGGGGCGCTCCTGGCCGACGGCCGCCGCTCGGCTGTCGGCGGTGTTGCCGGCCATTCCGTCGGCGAGATCACGGCCGCCCAGGCTGCGGGCATCCTCACCGAAAGCGAGGCCATGACGTTCGTGTGCGAACGCGGCTCGGCCATGGCAGGGGCGGCAGCACTGGCTCCCACCGGCATGAGTGCCGTCGTCGGCGGCGACGAGGCAGAACTGCTCACCGTTCTCGAGACGCTCGACCTGCAGCCGGCGAACTTCAACGGGGGCGGCCAGATCGTGGTCGCCGGCGCGCTCGACAGGCTGGCCGAACTCGCCACGCTCGCTCCGCGCGGTGCCCGGGTCATCCCGCTCCAGGTCGCAGGCGCCTTCCACACCCGCTACATGCAGCCCGCGGTGGAGCGCCTCACCGAGGTTGCGGCCACGCTCACCCCGGCCCATCCGTCGCTGACCATCTGGACCAACCGGGACGGCGGCGTCGTCGACACGGGTGACGCATTCCTCGACCTGCTCGTGGGCCAGGTCTCCTCGCCCGTCCGCTGGGATCGCACCATGGCCTCGTTCCAGGATGCGGGCGTCACCGGCATCATCGAGGTCGCTCCCGCCGGGGCCCTCGTCGGCCTGGCGAAGCGAGGGCTGAAGGGCGTGCCGTCTGTCGCCGTGAAGACTCCCGACGACCTGCCGGCAGCGATTGCACTCCTCACCTCGGCCCAGGCCGGCTCGGAGGCCTCCTCATGACGACTCCGCGCCTGAAGCAGGCAACCGGCCACGAATTCACCCGCATCCTCTCGTTCGGTGCCGCACGCGGCAGCCTGGTGGTCGGAAACGACCAGCTCATCGAGGCGATCGACTCCTCAGACGAGTGGATCCGGCAGCGCACCGGCATCGTCGAACGTCGCCGTGCGCCCAAAGAGGTGACGGCCGTGGATCTCGCAGTCGAGGCGGGCCTCGAGGCGATCGAGCGGTCGGGCATCCGGGCCGACCAGATCGGTGCCGTCATCGTGGCGACCGTCAGCAATCCCGTCGTCACCCCCTCGGTCTCCTCGCTCGTCGCGCACCGCGTGGGGGCCGGCACCGCCGCCGCCTATGACATCGAGGCGGCCTGCGCAGGATATGCGTACGCCATCGCCCAGGCCGACTCGCTCGTGCGCGTGGGCGTGGCCGACTACGTGCTGGTCATCGGCGCCGAGAAGCTCTCCGACTTCGTCAGCCCCACCGACCGCTCCATCTCCTTCCTGCTCGGCGACGGCGCGGGAGCCGCAGTCGTCGGGCCGAGTGACTTCCCCGGCATCTCGAAGTCGATCCTCGGCTCGGACGGGTCGAAGTGGGGTGCCGTCGGCATGGACGGCACGTACACGGGCTTCCGCGCCGGCGACAACGAATGGCCCACCATGCGCCAGGACGGCCAGACCGTGTTCCGCTGGGCGGTGTGGGAGATGGCGAAGGTTGCGCAGCAGGCACTGGATGCCGCGGGAATCACTGCCGACGAGCTCACCGCGTTCATCCCGCACCAGGCGAACATGAGAATCGTCGACGAGTTCGCCAAGGTGCTGAAGCTGCCCGCGAGCGTGCTGATCGCGCGAGACATCGTCACAACAGGAAACACCTCTGCCGCGTCGATCCCCCTTGCTGCGCACCGCCTGCTCACCGAGCATCCCGAAGCCGCCGGCGGGCTGGCCCTGCAGATCGGTTTCGGCGCGGGGCTCGTTTTCGGCGCGCAGGTGGTCGTTCTGCCGGGGAACACGCCCAGCCTGACCTAAACTGAATGTCGCCTCAAACGACACCGCCTCACTGGAGAGAGCATCCCCGCCTTCCAGGGGCACCACCCAAGGAGAAAAAACAATGGCATTGTCCACCGAAGAAGTTCTCGCCGGCCTCGCCGAGCTCATCAACGACGAAACCGGAATCGCGGCTGACACGGTGGAGCTCGACAAGTCGTTCACCGACGACCTCGACATCGACTCCATCTCGATGATGACCATCGTGGTCAACGCCGAAGAGAAGTTCGACGTCAAGATCCCCGACGAAGAGGTCAAGAACCTGAAGACCGTCGGCGACGCCGTCACCTTCATCACGAACGCACAGGCGTAACCGCTTCCCGTTCGCTTCCGGATGACCGGGGTCGCCGTCCGCGCCCCCGGTCTCCTGCACCACTGATCTCCTGAACCACAGAAAGTTCCTCGCATGAGCAAAAGAATCGTTGTCACGGGAATCGGTGCGACCACTCCCCTGGGCGGAACCGCCGAAGAGAGCTGGCAGGCCCTCCTGGGCGGCGTCTCCGGCAACCGTGCGCTCGAACAGGACTGGGTTCAGAAGTGGGACGTTCCGATCACCATGGCCGCCCAGGTCGTGGTGCCCTCGGTCGACGTACTCTCGCGCCAGGAGACGAAGCGCCTCGACCCCAACAGCCAGTTCGCACTGACCGCTGCCCGCGAAGCCTGGGCCGACGCCGGTTCGCCCGGTGTGGAGCCCGAACGCCTCGGAGTGAACTGGGCGACCGGAATCGGTGGCCTCTGGACCCTCCTCGACGCGTGGGACACCCTGCGTGAGCGTGGACCCCGCCGCGTGCTGCCGATGACCGTGCCGATGCTCATGGCGAACGGTGCGGCCGCGGCGATCAGCATGGATATCGGAGCGCGCGCGTTCAGCCGCACCGACGTCTCCGCGTGCGCTTCGAGCACCGAGTCGATCGCAAACGCCTACGACCACCTCCAGGCCGGCCTCGCCGACGTGATCATCGCGGGCGGCTCAGAAGCGTGCATCCACCCCCTGCCCATCGCCTCATTCGCCGCCATGCAGGCCCTCTCGAAGCGCATGGATGACCCGGCCACCGCCTCCCGCCCGTACGACGTCACCCGTGACGGATTCGTTCTCGGCGAGGGCGCCGCAGCCGTCGTTCTCGAGACCTATGACCACGCTGTCGCCCGCGGAGCGAAGATCTACGCAGAACTGCTCGGTGGCTCCGTCACCAGCGACGCATACCACATCACAGCACCCGACCCCGAGGGTTCGGCCGCGGCGCGCGCCATGAAGGCCGCTGTCGAGAATGCGGGCTTCTCGCTCAGCGACGTCGGCCACATCAATGCCCACGCGACGAGTACGCCGGTCGGCGACATCGCCGAGTACAACGCCCTCCGACGGGTGTTCGGCGAAGCGGTCGAAGGCATTCCCGTCTCGGCGACCAAGGCCTCGACGGGCCACCTGCTGGGCGGCGCGGGAGCGATCGAGGCGATCTTCGTCGTCAAAGCCCTGCAGGAGCGCCTGGCCCCGCCGACCATCAACCTCACCGAACAGGATCCGGCGATCCTCCTCGACGTCGTGACAGAGCCCCGTGCCCTGCCCGAGGGAGACCTGCTGGCAATCAGCAACTCGTTCGGCTTCGGCGGCCACAACGCTGTGGCGGCCTTCAAGACGCTCTAGCGCCGCTAGCCGACTGAGTGCAACCAGACCACCGGGGCGAAATCGCTCGCGTAACGGAACGGCTCCAGTTCGTCGTCCCAGGCCTGGCCGAGGGCCAGTCGCAGCTCGCGGTGCAGTTCGAGCGCATTGGTGCCGGCCGTCTCCATCGCCGCACGCACGCGGTCTTCAGGGATGACCGTGTTACCGGCGCTGTCGGTCTGGGCGAAGTAGATGCCGAGGTCGGGCGTGTGCATCCAACGCCCGCCGTCGCGACCGGGAGCGGGATCCTCGGTGACTTCGTAGCGGAGGTGTTCCCAGCCGCGGAGGGCCGACGCTATGGCGGCGCCGGTGCCTGCGGCACCCTCCCAGTAGAACTCCGAACGCTGCGAACCGCGAAGCACGGGCTGCTCGATCCACTCGAAGTTCACGGCACGACCAATGGCGCGACCTGCGGCCCACTCGACGTGAGGGCAGAGCGCGCGGGGAGCGGAGTGAACGTAAATCACTCCGCGTGCGACTGATGCCACCATCTTCATCTCCATTCGTGAGGTACGTCTTCCCCAACGACCTGTGAATGGATGCTCGGGCCAAGAGACCCTGAACGGTGACCTGCGTGTTCAGTTGTGGCTCGACCTCCCGGCCGTGCACTCGTCCCAGTATGCACGACTGGCCGGGCGAATCACAAGGCTGTGATTCGCCGATCGTATACTCGGTAGATAATTAGACGGGCGCACCTGTGGCCGGCCGTCAGCGATGAAGGGGAGTTCTCCGTGTCTGTGCGGTCCGGCATCCTCGCAATCCTGACACTCGGGCCAGCGTACGGACTCCAGCTCCACACGGAGCTCGAAATGCGCACGGCCCGCGCACAGAGAATCAACGTCGGCCAGATCTATTCGACCCTGAACCGCCTGACGGACGCCGGGCTCGTCCACCCGGTGGCACGGGATGACGAGGCCCAGCTTCCGCGCTACTCGCTCTCCCCGGCTGGCCTCGCAGAGGCTCGCCAGTGGATCGCCACCTGCGGGCCCGGAAAGCCCGACTGGGCCGAGATGGTTGAGCACATTCTTCTCGTCGCCACACTCCCGGGCGTCGATCCGGGGCCGTTGATCGTCGACTACACCGCAGCCTGGGGCGCTTTGCAGCGAGGCTCTGAGCTCGGTACGGGCTCCGGAGGCGACGGAGTCGCGCGGGTAGCCGGGAAGGCCGACCAGCTGCTCTCATCGGCGGCGTTGAGCTGGCTCGACGACCTGTGCGCCTCGATCGACAGGGGAGACATCCAACCGCACCCGCTCTCGAGCGAACGGCCACGGCGAGGACGACGACCTCACCAGCCGAGCTGACGCTCGTTCAGATCCGTTTCGCCTGCAGACCCTCCCGCACGAACCGGGCGATCGCTGAAGCTCCGCGAACACTCTCGACGATCGTGTAGTGGTTGACCTCCCTCACCTCGCGAATGAGAAGGTGCGACACGTCGGCGGTCGTCAGTTCGACTTCCCGGGGTGCGTAGATGCCGGGCACGTGGTTCGAGAGATCGCGCGCTGCCGTCAGAAGGAGAAGAGGGCCGGGTGCCTCCTTCAGCCGCCGACGAATGGTCACGGTGCCGCTGAGTTCGCGGGTATCCACGTCGATCGCCTCGGAGCACGCGATCGGCCGGAACTCGATGCTCGCGTCCTTCGCGATCACCTCATCGACGAGATAGTCGGCGTACTCCTCGGAACGGGGTGACCAGACCTTCGCGAGAGCAGGGTGCAGTTGCCAGAAGCGCCGGTGGGAGGCACGACTGCTGAAGGCGAAGTCGACCCGGGACTTCGGCCGTCCGCAGACCAGCTCGACCAGATCGTCAGTATGCAGGGAGAGCGGTACCGTGAGCGGGAGCCCGCCGTCGACGAGCACGACCTGCACGATCATCCCCGGTCGGGCCGCGGCGACACCCAGAGCCACGAAGGCACCGAGGGAGTGACCGATGAGCGTGACCTCCGACAGCTGCAGGGCATCCGCGACGCACAGCACGTCGTCGATGTGTGCATCGATGCCGTACGGGCCCGGGAGATCGGCGCTCAGGCCACGACCGCGGAGGTCGGGGGCCACGATCCGGGCTTCCGGAAGCTGATCGGCCAGCCATGCCCAGGAGAGATGCGCTCCGGCGAGCGAGTGGAGCGCCAGCACGACGGGCGCCGACGCGGAACCCGCCGTCTGCAGGGACGCCGGAGACCACTCCCCCACGCGCATGACGCCGCCCCGAACCGCAATGTCCTTGGTGAGGTGTCTGTCGACCGGTTGCGAGGAAGATGTGTCCACCGATGAAGGTGCTGGCATGCGTCTATCCCAATTCTGAGGCACGCCGCCCGAAGGTGCGCGCCCGGTGATGCTGTCCCCTAAGACCCATGGAAAGCGGGCCGTGAAAACGATAACGGCACACCGCAGCCGCGTCAACAAAGGAATTCAGAATGCTATTGCCGAAGTCTCAGCCGTCACCACAGGCCCCGTGAGGCGGCGCTGCACCGGCATCCGCTCCGGACGCTGTATCGTGAAGGAGCAACGAGAGCCATGGCCCTCCGCGCACGGGGCGTTAGCTCAGCTGGTTAGAGCAGCGGACTCATAATCCGTCGGTCGCGGGTTCAAGTCCCGCACGCCCTACTTTCACACTGCCGACATGGCAGGGGGAGCCGTCGCTCAGTGCGCTGCGTCGGACTGCTCGGGCGTCACATCGACGATACGGATCGACGATGTGTTGAGCGACTCGGCCGCCATGATCTCGTCGATGGCCGCAACATCCACTGTGCTCTCGCCGCGGTAGAGGCGCTCGAACGTCACGATCGTGCGTACCAGGTCGTGCTTCTCGATGAGCTTCAGAGAGGCGTTCTTGAAGGCGTCGAGTTCGTCCTGCGGCAGGCGGAGGAGCGATTCGATCCGGTCTGCCATCTGCTGGGCGTCGCCGGGCGCGAAGAGGTAGCCGTTCACGCCGTCCTTCACCAGGTGCGGGAGCGCCATCGCATTGGCGGCGACGACGGGCAGGCCCGAGGCCATCGCCTCCATGGTCGCGATGCTCTGAAGTTCGGCGATCGACGGCATGCCGAAGATGGTGGCATTCGTGTACGCCTCGCGCAGTTCGTCTTCGGTCACGTAGCCGCTGAAGTGCACCCGGTCGCCCACCCCCAGGGTCTTCGACACGTTCTCGAGGTGCTTCAGCAGGTCGCCGCCACCCACGATGTCGAGCTGAACGTCGAGATCGGAGGGCACCAGGCTGACAGCCTTGATGAGCACATCGATCTGCTTCTCGCCCGTGACGCGGCCCACGAACAGGATCCGGTTGGCCGTGCGACGCTCGAAACTCGGGGTGTAGTTGTCGGCGTCGATGCCGCAGGAGATCGCGAGCACTCCGTCGAGCCCCGTCGACTTCTCAAGGAATTCCGCGGCCTTCTGGGTCGGCGTGGTCACGACGTCGGCGCGGCCGAAAGTGCGCTTGGCAGCCTTCCAGGCCATGCCGACGGCCTTCTCCTGCCACGACTTCGGCAGCAGGGTGAACTCGAGCAGGTTCTCGGGCATGAAGTGATTCGTGCCGATCACGCGCACGTTGCCGCGCTTGCGCGCAGCAATCGACAGGCCGCGGCCGACGATGATGTGCGACTGGAAGTGCACGACGTCAGGGTCGACCTCGGCCAGGATGCGGTCGCTGTTCTTGTTGATGAACCACGGTTCGGCAAAGCGCAGCCAGTCATGCGGGTACCAGCGGAAGCTCCGGAGGCGATGCACCGTGATGTTCTGGCCGTCGTAGGACTCGGTCCAGGTGCCGTGCTTGCGGGAGGCCGAGGGCGCGACGACATGAACCTCGTGCCCGCGTGCAGCCAATCCGGATGCCAGACGCTGCGAGAATCGCGCACTGCCGTTCACGTTCGGCGAGAAAGTGTCGGCACCGATGATGACTTTCAAGGGCTTCGCGGGGGCTGCGTCTGCTGAAGCAGGGTTTGTGCCGGAAGAAACTGACAAGTGAGAACTTTCTGATTCGGGACGAGGAGGTCGAGCATCCGAGGATTGTTTCGCTGTGGGGGTGAATCTACCCTAGTGAACGGACTGTGTGGAGTGATTCGTGACGGACTTCACACCGGTTTGGGGGTGGTACCGCGCAAGGCCGAACACTCCGACGATTGCGAGGACGCCGGACAGCACGAAGCCGACCAGGGCCAGGGGCGGAGCGAGGGATGCTTCTCCGAGCACGATGATGCCGATACCGACGGCCACCAGCGGGTCGATCACGGTCAGTCCGGCGATGACGAGGTCGGGCGGGCCGGAGGCGTAGGCCGTCTGTACGAAATACCCGCCGAAGGCTGCGGATGCCAGCAGCCCCACCAGACAGACGAACGTCAGCCACTCGAAGTCGCCCTGCTGGAGCCGGCTGATGACGACCTTCGCGAGCGTGGCGACGAACCCGTAGAGCACGCCGGCGCCGAGGATGTACGAGACGGCGCGCATCCGCTCCCTGAACAGAACGAACAGGGTGATGAAGGCCGCGAGCACAACAGCCAGGATGATGACGATCGTCACCAGCTGCGCGTCGTCGATCGGCTTGTCGACGGCGGTGAAGGCAGCGATGAGCACGAAGATCGCGACCCCGCCGACGCACATGACGATGGAGACAACGGATGCCCGGTTGAGCTTCGTGCGGCTGATTCGGGCGTTCAGGACCGAGGTGATGACAAGAGCCACCGCGCCGAGCGGCTGCACCACGATGATCGGCGCGAAGTTCAGGCTCGTGAGCTGGAACACGATTGCGAGGCCCAGCATGAGAGTGCCGAGTACCCAGGACGGACGACCGAGGAGCGCCAGGAGCTGGCGCACATCCAGGCCACCGCTGACCTCGCGGCTGGCGGCCTCGACCTTCGCGACCCCCCTGTGCTGGAACTGCGCACCGAACGAGAGGAAGACAGCGCCGATCAGGGCGATGGGGATCCCCACGGACTGGAAGAGGTTCGGGGCGAGCTCGGTCACAGCTTCGAGTTCGGGAGGCACCGTTCGACAGTATCGCGGTTTCTGCGCGGATAGGCTTGGCGACATGGCTGTTCTTCCCATTCGGATCTTCGGCGATCCCGTACTCCACTCCCCCGCCCTGCCCGTCACAGCGTTCGATGACGAGCTTCATCGCCTCGTCGCAGACATGGTCGAGACCATGCACGCCGCGCCTGGTGTCGGTTTGGCAGCACCGCAGGTCGGTGTGGCGCTCCGCCTGTTCGTCTACGAGTACACGGACACCGACGACGTGCTGCATTCGGGTGCTGCGGTGAACCCGGTGCTGCTGATCAGTCCCCCGCCCGTGGAGGAGGCGCACGAAGACCTCGACGCGGAGGGTTGCCTCTCGTTTCCCGGCGAGCGGTTCCCTCTGGTGAGGTCGACCGATGCGCTCCTGCGGGCCTACACCGTCGACGGCGAACCCTTCGAAGTCAGTGCCACTGGTTGGCTCGCGCGCATCTTCCAGCACGAATACGACCACCTCGACGGATATCTGTATGTCGACCGGCTGGAGTTCTCGTATGCCAAGGCGGCTTCGAAAATCGCGCGCAAACGCAGCTGGGGAAGCCCCGGACAGCAGTGGATGCCCGGGGTCGACACATTCGACGGCGGAGCCTGAGCGGCCGCACTCGCGCTTCTCCCCTCCTGGCGTCGGCCTCGAATCGTCGTCTCGCCACCAGTGCGGTATGCTTTTCCCTGCTGCGTTTCGGCAGTGCGCTTCGGTTGATTCCATCTGAAAAGCACTCCAACGGTTTCGTGATAACGTGACTAAGCTGTTTCAGCATTCCTCGATAGCTCAATTGGCAGAGCAGCCGGCTGTTAACCGGCAGGTTCTTGGTTCGAGTCCAAGTCGGGGAGCGAAAGGCCACTCAGGGCTCCACCCCGGGTGGCCTTTTTTGTGCCCTGTCTTGCCTGGCTCTCTCTTGTCTGGCCCTGTTCTGTTGGCAGGGTCTGGGTGTCTGGTTCCAGTCGAGTGTTGCGGGTGGGATGACGTGGGGGGTGCCATTTCGGATGGTCAGTTTCCAGCGTGTTTTGTGCACGTTCGAGTGGTGGAAGTGGCAGAGCAGAGCCCCGTTGTCGAGGTCCGTCAGCCCGCCCGGATGCGCTGGGGATAGCCACCCGTCGACATGATGCGACTCGCACCAAGACGGTGGTGCGTTGCAGCCTGGCCAGACACACCCGCCGTCGCGTGCGGCCAATGCCCGGTTCTGTGCGGTGGTGAACAGGCGCCGGGTCTTGCCGTGCTGGAGGACCTGCCCGTGCTCACCGAACAGGGTCGTGATGACGTCCCCATGACACAGGAGCGTCTCAACGGTGCTGTACGGGACGGGTTCCGTGAGCCCATCGATCCACCCCACACCCCGCCCCGAGGTCACATCCTCGAGGGTGGCGTGCAGGTTCACGGTCGGAGCCGCACCATTCAGCCGTGGCACGGCTGGGTCCTTCGCCCCCAGCTCGATCAGCTGCACCAGGCCGTCGGCGCGCTTCTGACCCGCACTCCGCACATCCGCGGTAGTCGCGTCAGCCTGTGCGCTGCCATCGGACGTATCCGAAGCAAGCGGCTCCGGGGCGTCGGGTTGGAAGGACACGATCCGGGGGGAGGTGAACGGTTCCAGGGCGGCGCCGATGACCCCGGCCATCGAGCCTGTCAGCATCCCCGTGACACGGGTCATCCCCGAACAATGCGGCGTCAACGTCAGGAAGCGGCGTTCGAACAGGTCCGCGTCCCGGGGTTCCGTACCGTCAGGGTCGAGGTGCTCCCGGTACCGAATCGCAAGATCATCGACCTCCCGAACCGAATACCCAAACC
>NZ_NBXA01000022.1 GCF_003399625.1 Subtercola boreus
GTCGTATGCGTGCGGGTGGCGAGCCGAAGGCGATCCTGAACCGTCCGCTTCGACGCCTGCGTCACCGACTCCAGAAACAGTTGCACTGACCGGAACCCGTGAGACTTCGACAACCCCTCATCGCCGTGTTCGGCAGCAGACAAAGCCGCCACCTCCCCCGCCATCCGCACACGCAAGCCATCCACGATCCGGCCTAGTGACTCGACCTCCGCAGTCGCGGCCATGACGTCGTCGTCGGCAAGCCCGCAGGGCGCGGCAGCCCCAACCCCAGACCCAGGCAGCACGCCCAACCCCTGCAGCGCATCCACCAAACCATGCATCACCGAAGCGATGTCAAAGGAGGAGGCGGCTGGCTGGTTCATACAAACAGTCAAACACCAACCACTGACATTCCCTCAATAAGACTGCGACAAGCTGCAGCCGAAGCAAAAACAGTTCCTGAAAGTTTTCGGCGACAATGAAGCAATGACTCCGACCCCCGAGACGAGCGGCGCCGCACGCGCCAGCCTCGCCGTCGGTCTCGCCACGGCCGCCTACGGAATCTCGTTCGGAGCGCTGGCCACCGCCGCCGGCCTCGATGTCTGGCAGACCTGTTTCCTGAGCCTCGTAATGTTCACAGGCGGCTCGCAGTTCGCCCTCGTCGGCGTCATCGCGTCGGGAGGTGTCGCCGCCGGACCTTCGGCCATCGCCAGCGCAGCCCTGCTCGGCTCGCGCAACGTCATCTATGCGCTGCGAATGTCGCCCGTGGTCGGATCGGGTTGGATGAAACGAATTGCAGCCGCCCACCTGACGATCGATGAGTCCGTGGCCGTTTCGACCGCCCAGTCGACGCCGGCCGCGCAACGCATCGGGTTCTGGCTGACGGGGCTCCTCGTCTTCGTCGGCTGGAATCTCACCACTCTCGTGGGCGCTCTCATCGGTAACCTGATCGGTGACGTCAGCGCCTACGGGCTGGATGCCGCCGCGGCTGCGGCCTTCCTCGGGCTGCTCTGGCCCCGCCTGAAACACCTCCAAGCCCAGGCCGTCGCCGTGGTCGCCGCCGTCGCCGCGGCACTCCTGACACCGGTGGTCGCCCCAGGGGTCCCGGTGATCGTCGCGGCGACCGTCGCGGTCGTCTTCGGGCTGACCGACTGGCTGGGCCCACGCACTACACGAGACACAGAAGGAGCCCCGCTCGCGTGACGCTCTGGCAGATCCTCATTCTCGCGTCGATCGCGTGTTTCGCTCTCAAGCTCACCGGCTACGTGATCCCGCCGGCGCTCCTCACACGACCGACGCCAGCCCGTGTGGCCAATCTGCTCACCGTTGCGCTCCTGGCGGGTCTGATTGCTGTGCAGACGCTCGGCCAGGGGCAGTCGTTGGTTCTGGATGCTCGTGTGCCGGCCATCCTCGCAGCCGCTGGCCTCTACGCCCTGAAGGTGCCCTTCATCGTCGTCGTCGCCGTGGCGGCGCTGGTGGCGGCGGGCATCCGGCTGGTGACCTAGTAGCCGGCCTCCGGATCCACGACCCCGGCGAATCTGCCGTCACCGAGGAACGCCGCCACATTCTGTTCCAGCCGCGCCGCGAGGAGCGGAGCGGTCATCTCGGGGGTGTCCGCGCTGTGCGGCGTGACGATCACGTTCGACGCCGACCAGAGCGGGTGGCCGTCGGGCAGCGGCTCTGGGTCGGTGACGTCGACGCCCGCGCCGGCGATCTCGCCGGATTCGAGGGCAGCGACCAGCGCGTCCGTGTCGATGAGGCCGCCGCGGGCGATGTTGACGAGATACGCGGTCTTCTTCATCAGAGTGAGCTGTCGCTCCCCGATCAGGTGCCGGGTGCCCGACGTCATGGCGGCGGCCACGAACACCACGTCTGCTTCGGCGAGCACCTCATCGAGGGCATCCGAAGCCACGGTGCGATCGGCTCCGGGCAGTGGATCGGCGCTCCGACGCACGACCGTGGTCGTGACGTCGAACGGCGCGAGGAGGCGGAGCATCTCGACGGCGATACCACCCGCACCGATGATGACGACGTGGCGGCCGTACAGCGAGTCCCCCGTGGACTCGCCCCAGGATGTCGCGCGCACCCGCTCGGGAATGCGGCGCATGAGCGCCAGTGCGAGCATCAGCGCGTGCTCGGCGACAGGCTGGGCGTAGGCGCCTTTGGCGCTCGTCCAGAGCAGGTGCGGCCGGTTGTGGCTCTTCAGAACATCGGCGAACGCGTCGACTCCAGCCCACGGAAGCTGCACCCACTGCACCTGGGGGTTCGCATCGAGGGCCGCCCCGAGATCGTTCGCCGAGCTGGAGGTGAGCCAGACGATGCCGCGGGTGGCCTCGGAGAGCTCGCTCACCTCTCCCCCGGCGGCGGTCACGGCGTCGACGAAGAGGGCACCGGGCTTCGGGAGGATCGCGATGGGCCCCGGGATGGGCCGGAGCTCGGTGCTCACGGGCACGACATCGACGGAGAGCACAGCACGGTGCTGGCCGGCGTTCGGCCCTGCGACGTCGGGCTGGTCGTAACGGGAGGTGCTCATGGAGGCCTTTCGGGCGGATCCGGCGGGCGCCTAGCGTTCCGTCGTACCCATTGTCTTCGCCAGGCTGGCGACGTACGGATGCCTCGGATCGGAGAGCACCTCGTCCATGGTACCGACGCCGACGACCACGCCTTCGTGCAGCACGACGATCCTGTCCACCGATCGCCGCAGCACCTCCAGGTCATGGCTCACGATCAGGGCGGTCGCGCCGCGCTCCCGCTGCATGGCGACGATCACGTCGATGATGGGGCCCCGGATCGAGACATCCACACCCGCCGTGGGCTCGTCGGCCACGAGGAACACGGGATCCAGGATGAGCGAACGCGCGATCGCGACGCGCTGGCGTTGGCCGTTCGACAGCTCGTGCGGGAGCTTCCGGGCTGTTCCGTTCGGCAGCAGCAGGGCATCCAGAAGCGTCGCGACCTTCAGGCTGGCGGACTTCTCGTCAAAACGTTTGTCGCGGGAGAAGATCGGCTCGGCAACGAGCTCGGCGACGGTCAGGTTGGGAGCGAAGTCGTTGCCCGAGCTCTGCGGAAGATAACCGACGCCGAAGGTCAGCCGATTGAACTTGCGACCGCGCACGCCCTTGCGGAGGTCGAATCCGAGAACCCGGAACTCCCCGCCGGTCACCCGGGGGTTGACGGCCCGCGACTTGGCTCCGGCCAGCCCCGACGCGACGAGGCCGAAAGTGGACTTGCCCGACCCGCTCGACCCGACCAGCCCGATGATCTCACCGGGTTCGATGCGGAGACTGACTCCGCGAACGGCGGTGTGGACAGCGCTGACGCTGTGGGCGGGGTACTCGATCGTCACATCGGACGCGAGCAGAACGGGCTCACTCATGACTGCGAGCTTAACTGTTCTGCCTCGAAGGAGCGTCAGTCTGCGTGGATGGCGCGCCGCTCCGCTTCCAGTTGCATCAGTTCGCGCTGCAAGGATCGATACGCGTCGGGGTCGACGGACTGCTCCGTGCGCTGCAGCCGCCCGAGTACCTCTTCTTTTCGCCGCACGAGGTGTCGTTCGATGAGCGAGGAGGTGACGCGCCGGAGATAGACGTCGAGTTCACGCTCCGGCCGCTCCGGAACCGGAGCGACGGCGAGCTGCTCGACGAGCGTGACGTAGGGCGCCCCGACGCTTTCCACGATGGTGGCGACCCAGTCGGGCCGTTCGTAGTCGTCGATGGATGCCGCGATCGCACTCCGCACGGCCGCGAGCGACTGGTCGCTGAAGCCGACGACGGATGCCCGGGCCAGCAGTTCACGGCCCACGACCTTCGGGTACTGCAGCATCGCCATCAGGGCATCGCGTTCGAGACGCACAGCCGTCGTGCTGGGAAGCTGGGTGAGCGACACCTGTTGCACCGGAGGCGCTTCCTGCTGGGGCTGCTGGGACCGCTGACCGAGCTCCTGCCGACCGGCCACCTGAGGAGATTGCTGCTGCGGCTGGGATCGTTGCTGCTGGGGTTGCTGCTGCTGGGGTTGCTGCTGCCTCTGTTCAGGCCGACGACCCTGTTGCGGTTGTCCGCCCTGCGACCCTGCCTCACGGCGCCGGGCACTCTCCACGGCACTCTTGACCTCCGCGAGGTCCACCCCGAGCATCCCGGCGAGCTCCCGCGTGTAGCCCGGCCGGAGCGCGGGGTCACGGATGTCGGAGACGATCGGTGCCGCATCCCGGAGGCCGGCCGCCCGGCCCTCGACCGTGTTGAGGTCGTAGTTCGACAGCTTCTGCCTGATCGCGAACTCGAACATGGGCTTCTTCGACGTGATGAGCCTTCGCACCGCGTCATCTCCGCGGCCCAGGCGGAGATCGCAGGGGTCGAGCCCGTCGGGCGCCACGGCCACGTAGGTCTGCGCCTCGAAACGCTGCTCCTCGCTGAAGGCGCGGAGTGCTGCCTTCTGCCCTGCGGCGTCGGGGTCGAAGGTGAAGACCACTTCGCCGAGCCCGACGGTGTCGTCGCCCAGGATGCGCCGGATGATCTTGATGTGTTCGACACCGAAGGCCGTTCCGCAGGTGGCCACCGCGGTCGTCACCCCGGCGAGATGGCAGGCCATGACGTCGGTGTAGCCCTCGACCACCACGACCTGCCGCGCGCGGGAGATGTCGCGCTTGGCCAGATCCAGACCGTAGAGCACCTGTGACTTGTGGTAGACCGGCGTCTCGGGGGTGTTGAGGTATTTGGGGCCCTTGTCGTCGTCGTACAGCCGCCGGGCGCCGAAGCCGACGGTCTGGCCGGTCTGGTCGCGGATCGGCCACACCAGCCGGCCGCGGAAACGATCGTAGCACCCACGGTCGCCCGAGCTGGTGAGACCGGCGAGCGAGAGTTCCTCGGCGGTGTAGCCGCGGGAACGGAGGTGTTTGCCGAGGTTGTCCCAGCCCTGAGGGGCGTACCCGACACCGAAGCGTTCGGCAGCGGCAGCGTCGAACCCGCGTTCCCCGAGGAACCGCCGGCCGATGTCGGCGCCCTCCGTGACGAGCTGTTCGGTGAACCACTCCCTCGCCGCCTCATTCGCCGCAAGCAGCCTGGCCCGGTTGGTGTGGTCGCTGGCGGAGCCGCCGTCTTCATAGTGCAACTCGAACCCGATGCCGGCAGCGAGCCGCTCGACGGCTTCACTGAACGTGACGTGGTCGATCTTCTGCAGGAAGGTGAAGACGTCTCCGCCCTCACCGCAGCCGAAGCACTTGTAGTAGCCCACCTGCGGCCGTACGTGGAAGCTCGGTGAACGCTCGTCGTGGAAGGGGCAGAGACCCTTCATCGACCCGACACCCGCGCTCTTCAGTGTGACGAATTCGCCCACCACGTCGGCGATGTTGATGCGCGATCGCACCTCGTCGATGTCGGCGCGCCTGATCAGCCCGGCCATGGTGTCACGCCTTCTCGGGGATCGGGGTGACCGCGGTGAGCCGGGTGTGCCAGGTGAGAGCGGACTGGTCGGTGAGGCTCGCGACCTGGTCGACGACGACACGCTTGCGCTCGGCATCGGACCCGGCGGCGGCCCAGTCCGCGGCGAAGGGCGGCTCGAGATGCTGCTCCCCCGACGCCATCAGGGTCTCCGCCAGGTCGACGAGCAGCGCCCGCTGTGCCCGGTAGATGGGCTTCCGCTTGGTGCTCGACATCACGAAGGCTGCCACGATGCCCTTCAGAACCGCGATCTCCGCCGCGACGGAACGGGGAACCACCACGTTGGCGCTGTAGCGGATGAGGCTCGCCGCGGGATACGCCTCGCGAGTGGCCTGCGTGGCGGAACCCGCGAACCGCCCGATCAGCTGGCTTGTCAGGTTCTTGAGCCGGGCCTGGGCTACGCGGCTGCCGTTCCAGTCGTCCATCCAGATGTCGAGGGAGTCGAGCCGGTCGAAGGCCGCGATGAGTTCGGCGTGACTGAACGACCCGCCCACCCAGGAGTGCATGCTCGTGACGAGGGCATCGTGGTCGACCCGGCTGCCGAGAGCCGGCACGTCGACGTAGCCGTTCAGCACCGCATCCTCGAAGTCGTGCACCGAGTAGGCGATGTCGTCGGAGAGATCCATGACCTGGGCCTCGACGCAGAGCACCCCGGCGCGCGCGCCCTGCCTCAACCAGGTGAAGACGGGCACGTCGTCGCTGTAGACGCCGAACTTCTGCCGCCCGCTCGCGTCGGTCACCGCTTCGTCGGCCGACCACGGGTACTTGCAGCTCGCATCGAGGCTCGCGCGGGTCAGGTTCAGCCCGAAGGTCTCGCCTCCCTGCCCGAACACCTTCGGTTCGAGCCTGGTCAGGATGCGGAGGCTCTGCGCGTTGCCCTCGAACCCGCCGATGTCGGCTGCCCACTCGGAGAGCGCACGCTCCCCGTTGTGGCCGAACGGAGGGTGACCGAGGTCGTGGGCGAGGCACGCGGTGTCGACCACGTCGGGATCGAGCCCGAGGCTCGAGGCGAGTTCTCGCCCCACCTGCGCCACCTCGAGGGAGTGCGTGAGCCGGTTGCGCGCGAAGTCGAGGTCGGCCGCCGGGCTCAGCACCTGGGTCTTCGCGGCGAGACGACGGAGAGCCCCTGAGTGCAGCAGGCGAGCGCGATCCCGGGCGAAGTCGCTCCGGCGGCTGTAGTGCTCTTCGGGAAGCGGGCGCTCGGTGTCGACGATGCCGTACCCGCTCGGGGGTTCGACCGACATCACGCGGGCGTCAGCCACCGCTGTGCTCCAGCTCCGCGCCGGCGAGTTGGCGGAGGCCCGGGCTGTCGAGCGTGCGGGAGGCGAGCCAGCCGTCGGGCAGGGTCGGCTTCTTCGGCCGGCCGGCCCGGCCCCGCGGGCCCTCAGCGTCGACACCCGGATACGGCAGATCGGGGTCGAGCATCGCCAGCAGGTCGTCCATCTCGGCGAGCGAGGTGACCATCGCGAGCGACGTTCTGATTTCGTGCCCCACCGGGTAGCCCTTGAAGTACCAGGCGACATGCTTGCGGATGTCGCGGCAGGCGTGCTCCTCGCTGTCGTAGAACTCGGTGAGCAGCACCGTGTGACGGCGGAGCGCCAGAGCGACTTGGCCGAGGGGCGGGTGGGCACGGGCCGCGATGGCCTCCGCCTCGGAGATCTCGCCGTTACGCGCACGGAAGGCCGCTGCGAGGTCGCCGAAGAGCCACGGCCGACCGAGACATCCGCGGCCGACGACCACGCCGTCGCAGCCGGTCTCGTCGACCATACGGAGCGCGTCGTCGGCCGACCAGATGTCTCCGTTGCCGAGCACCGGCACACTCGTGATGGTCTGCTTGAGCTTCGCGATGGCCGACCAGTCAGCCTGGCCCGAGTAGAAGTCGGCAGCCGTGCGGGCGTGCAGGGCGATGGATGCGACACCGGCACCCTCAGCGGCACGCGCGGCTTCGAGGTAGGTGAGGTGGGTGTCGTCGATGCCCTTCCGCATCTTCACCGTCACCGGGATGTCGCCGGCCGCGTCGACCGCGGCTTCGACGATCGAGCGGAAGAGATCGCTCTTCCACGGCAGCGCCGAGCCACCGCCTCGCCGGGTGACCTTGGGCACGGGGCATCCGAAGTTCATGTCGATGTGGTCGGCACGGTCTTCGGCGACCAGCATGGTGACGGCCTCACGCATCACCTTCGGGTCGACGCCATAGAGCTGGATCGACCGAGTCGTCTCGGAGGGATGGTGCGTGATGAGGCGCATCGACTCGGGGGTGCGTTCGACGAGAGCGCGCGACGTGATCATCTCGCTGACGTACAGCCCGGCGCCGTATTCCCGGCAGAGCCGGCGGTAGGCGGTGTTCGTGATTCCCGCCATGGGCGCGAGAACGACCGGCACGTCGAGGGCGATCGGGCCGATGGAGAGTCTCCGCCCGGGGGCGGTGGTGGTTGTTGGTGCGGACATCTCGTCAATTCTCCCAGAGTTTCGAAGGGGCGACGCCGTCCAGGGTGCGACTGTGGAGAAGTGTCAGTTCTGCTCCGGTGTGGAGGAGCTGTTCGCATCCGCCGGCGCGCACACCCCGTCGACGCTGCAGACCATGCCCGCGGGAGTGACCCCACCCAGTAGGGACGTCACCGGGGAGAGGATCTTCACCGCACCGGCCGGAACGCCGTTCCCGGTCACGATGCCACTGCCTTCCGCTCCTCGGTCAGCTGCGTCAGCAATTCGCTGAACGTCGCCGCATCCTGTGCCCCGGAGACTCCGTACTGCTCATCGAACACGAAGAACGGCACACCCTGGATGCCGTAGGCGACGGCCTGCGCCTGGTCGGCCTTCACCCCGGCGAGGTACTCGTTCTCACGGAGCGAGCGTAGGGCGTCCTCACGATCGAGCCCGATCTCGGCGGCCAAGTCGGCCAGATCCTCGTCGCGCCCCACGTGCCGCCCCTCTTCGAAGTACGCCTTCAGCAGGCGTTCCTTCGCTTCGAGCTGCAGGCCGTGCGCCTTCGCGTAGTGGATCAGCTGGTGGGCCTTGACCGTGTTGGTGTGCTGGAGTGCGTCGTAGTCGTAGTGCAGCCCCACGTCGGTGGCGATGCCGGTCACCCGCTCCAGCATCTCGGCAGCCTGCGCAGGGCCGATGCCCTTGTGAGAAGCGAGGAACTCGGTCTCGCTGCCCTGGAAGTCGACGGGCGTGTCGGGTGACAGTTCGAAGGAGTGGTACTCGACCTCGATGTCGGATGCCTCGGCCCCGGCCGCTGCACGATACGAAGCGATGCCGCTCTCGAGCTTCCGCTTGCCGATGTAGCACCACGGGCAGGCGATGTCGCTCCACACGTCGATCTTGATGGGGGCGGTTGTCCGAGAGTCGCTCATATGGAACCCAACGGGCCGGGTGGGAAGGCTATTCCCCGATGCGCGGTTGGATGAAGACATGAACGATGTGACGAACCCGCCCGAAGAGCTCCATCCGCCCACCGGGCGCCAGCGGGTGGAGCAGGATGCCCACCGGTACGGCCTCGCAGTCGAGATCGTCGAGCGACCCGCCGCCGGCAGTCTCGACGAAGCCGCCGCACTGCTCGGGCTCGACCCCTCCGACATCGTCAAGTCGCTCGTGGTGAAGCGGCACGACGGCGACTACCTGTTCGCACTTGTTCCGGGCGACAGGCAGATCAGCTGGTCGAAGCTCCGCACGCTGGTGGGAGTCAACAAGCTCTCGCTGCCCTCCCCCGAGGCAGCCCTTGAGGCCACCGGCTACGAGCGCGGCACCATCACGCCCCTCGGCAGCACGACGGCCCTGCCGGTGTACGCCGACGAACGGATGACCGGCAAACGCATCGCGCTGGGCGCCGGTGAGCACGGCCACTCCCTCTTCGCCGAGGCCGACGCCCTGCTGGCCGCCCTCGGCGCCACGGTCGCCGACATCACAGACCCCCTCAAGCCCCGCGCCTGATCGACAGTCCGCCGAAACGTCAGTCGGTCAGAGGCCGGCGGGGGTGTCGACGGCGCCGCCGAAGCGGCGGGCGCGGCCGGTGTAGTGCTCGATCGCCTGCCAGAGGTCTGCGCGCGTGAAGTCGGGCCAGAGCCGGTCGAGGAAGACCATCTCTGCGTACGCCGACTGCCACAGCATGAAGTTGCTCGTTCGCTGCTCGCCGGAGCTCCGCACGAACAGGTCGACGTCGGGCAGGTCGGGCACGTACAGGTGCTTCTGGATGAGCTTCTCGGAGATGCCCGACGGCTTCAGCCGCCCGGCAGCGACCTCCGCGGCGATCTGCTGCACGGCATCCGTGAGCTCGTTGCGCCCGCCGTAGTTCACGCACATGGTGAGCGTCAGCGTCGAGTTGCCGGCCGTGAGCTGCTCGGCGAACTGCAGCTCGTTGATCACGGAGGCCCAGAGCCGGGGGCGGCGACCCGCCCAGCGCACCCGCACCCCCCACTCGTTCAACTGGTCCCGGCGACGGTGCAGCACCTCCCGGTTGAAACCCATCAGAAACCGCACCTCGTCGGGTGAGCGCTTCCAGTTCTCGGTCGAGAACGCGTACACGCTGAGATGCTTCACACCGATCTGGATGGCGCCCGCGACGACGTCGAGCAGCGCTGCCTCTCCGGCCTTGTGCCCTTCGACCCGGGTGAGTCCGCGGGAGTTGGCCCAGCGACCGTTGCCGTCCATGACGATCGCAACGTGCTTCGGCACCTGCGACACCGGGATCTCGGGCGGATACAGCCCGGTGTAGTCGAGCGGCTTGAACTCGGCGGCCAGCGGTGAGGTCTTGCCTACTCGGCTCATGCGGTCGGGGCTTTCGGTGAGGATGTCAGGGAGGGCAGGGTGGGGAGGCCGGGGAACGAGGATGCCGCGTGACGGGCCAGTTGCGCATCCCGGAGCGTCTTCACCGGTTCGTTCGAGCGGTCGACGTGCTGGAGGGAGCGAAGGCCCCGTTCGAGGTGCCACTGGGCGTAGGCCGCGACGATGCCGCTGGCCTGGGACTTCACCCGGTCTGCGGCGGCATCGGCGAGCATCCAGTCGCCGGAGAGCAGCGCGCTCAGCAGTTCCAGCGTCGAACCGTCGAGCCGGGGAGTGCCGGGAGGTGCGAGTTCGTCACTCACGACGCCGCCGAGCTGCACCACGAACGCCGAGTGCGGGCCGGGGGCTCCCGAGACGGCGCAGTCGAAGAAGCTCGGTGCCCAGCCTGCCATCGAGAGGGCGCGGAGCAGGTAGGAGTCCAGGGTGAGGCTCGAGCCGTGCTCGCCCCGCGAGAGCGACCGGAGGGCGCCGACGAGCAGCAGGTACTGCTGCTGGGTCGCGTCGGCATCAGTGAGTTTGTCGGCCGTCTCGACCATCGCACTGGCGGCCGTGTAACTGCCGTAGTCGGAAGCGATCTCGGCACCGTAGGAGGCGATCGTCACCGCCTGGGTGATCGTGTCGAGCGTACGGCCCTCGAAGAACTGCACGTCGGCGACCATGAACGGTTCGAGCCGGGCACCGAACTTCGACGCGGTGCGTCGCACCCCCTTCGCCACCGCACGGATCTTGCCGTGCTGGCGCGAGAGCATCGTGACGATGCGGTCGGCTTCACCCAGCTTGTGGGTGCGGAGCACGACGACTTCATCACGGTAGAGGGGCACCTGCCAATTATCAGCCCTGCGGCTGACAGTGGTGGGAGGCGCCCCTCAGGGTCGTGCTACGCCGTAGCCAACTGCCGGTCATGCCCGGTGACCCGGATCGCGCGGTTCACTGCACTGACGACCGCCTTCAGCGATGCCGTGGAGATGTCGGCATCGATCCCGACACCCCAGAACGTGATGCCCTCGACCTGGCACTCGACGTAGGCCGCCGCGAGGGCGTCACCGCCGGCGCTGAGTGCGTGCTCCACGTAGTCGAAGACACGTACCTCCACGCCCTCCTGGGCGAGAACGTCGAGGAAGGCGGCGATCGGGCCGTTGCCGGAACCGACGACGCCTCGAACCTCCTCGCCGACCCGCAGGTCGACGGAGAGCGAGGTCTGGCCGCTCAGATCGCTCGACGTGCTCGTTCGCGTGAGCTCGAAACGACCCCACTTGTCTTCGACGCGGGACGAGGGTGCGGGCAGGTACTCGTCCTGGAAGATGTCCCAGATCTGGTCGCTCGTGACCTCGCCGCCGTCGGCATCCGTCTTTGCCTGCACGACGCCGCTGAACTCGATCTGGAGGCGCCGCGGCAGGTCGAGCTTGTGGTCGTTCTTCAGCAGGTAGGCCACGCCGCCCTTGCCCGACTGCGAGTTGACCCGGATGACCGCTTCGTACGAGCGGCCGAGATCCTTCGGGTCGACCGGCAGGTAGGGCACCGCCCAGAGCAGCGAGTCGACCTCCACACCCTTCGAGGCCGCATCGGCCTCCATGGCCTCGAAGCCCTTCTTGATCGCATCCTGGTGGGAGCCGCTGAACGCGGTGTAGACGAGGTCGCCGGCCCACGGATGACGCTCGGCCACCTTCAGCTGGTTGCAGTACTCCACCGTGCGGCGCACTCCGTCGAGGTCGCTGAAGTCGATCTGCGGATCGATGCCCTGGGTGAACATGTTGATACCGAGCGCGACGAGGTCGACGTTGCCGGTGCGCTCCCCGTTGCCGAAGAGGCAGCCCTCGATGCGGTCGGCGCCGGCCAGGTAGCCGAGTTCCGCGGCGGCGACGGCGGTGCCGCGATCGTTGTGCGGGTGCAGCGAGAGGATGACGTTCGAACGATGCACGAGGCGCCGCGACATCCATTCGATCGAATCGGCGTAGACGTTGGGCGTCGACATCTCGACCGTGGCCGGCAGGTTGACGATGACCTTCCGTTCCTCGGTCGGCTCGAACACCTCGATGACCTGGTTCGTGATCTCGAGGGCGAAGTCGAGCTCCGTGCCCGTGTAGCTCTCGGGGCTGTATTCGTAGTAGATCGTCGTGCCCGGGATGGTCGCCTCGTACTGCCTGCAGAGGCGAGCGCCCTCTAGGGCCAGGTCGACGATGCCCTGGCGGTCGCTCCGGAACACGACGTCGCGCTGCAGGATGCTCGTGGAGTTGTAGAGGTGCACGATCGCCTGCTTCGCACCCTCCAGCGACTCGAAGGTACGGGAGATGAGGCTCTCACGCGCCTGGGTGAGCACCTGGATCGTGACGTCGTCGGGAATGGCGTTCTCATCGATCAGGCTGCGCACGAAGTCGAAGTCGGTCTGGCTGGCGCTCGGGAAACCGATCTCGATCTCCTTGTAGCCCATGCGCACGAGCAGGTCGAACATGATGCGCTTGCGCTCGGGGTTCATCGGATCGATGAGGGCCTGGTTGCCGTCCCGGAGATCGACGGCGCACCAGCGAGGCGCCTCGGTGATCGTCTTGGTCGGCCACGTGCGATCGGGCAGCTCGACGGCGAACGTCTCGTTGTACGGGCGGTACTTGTGGATCGGCATCGCCGACGCGTTCTGGGTGTTCTTCATGAGTCTCTCCTGCAGTCTTCGAGGGGTCTGGCCGGGGGCGAAACACACACGCCGGACTCCGCGACGGGGAGGGCCTGGTTAAGACCCGTCGCGGCAGCTAAGAAGCAGGAGACCGAAAGACACGCTCTGAGGCTAGCACTATCAACTGCGGGTGAGGAAGCCGAACGCGTGCCGGGCAGAGAACGTCGGCACATAGGCCCTCGCCAGACTCACGCCGACGACGGGCAGGGCGAGCGGGTCGGCGTAGGCGAGATACAGGGGCACCCGTGCCGGCTTGAACTTCTGTTTGAACGACAGCAGCGACTGGAATCCGTAGACCGGTTCGAGGGCCCGGCCGAGAACGCTCAACAGGGCCTGGGTCGCGTTCTCCTGGCGGGCCGGGTTCGCCGCGTCATCCGGAGCACCCTGGGCGAGCGGCGCCGCGGAGAGACTGACGAAGTCGAGGCCGCCCGCCTTCGCCCCGAGAATGGTCTCAGCGATCAGGAACTCCATCACCCCGTTCACGGAGTCGGGCCGGCGCCGCATGAAGTCGAGCGTCCACCCGCACACCGTGCCGGCACGGTAGCTCGGCAGCCAGCTGGTCACGCCCAGCACGGCACCGTCGGTGTCGACGGCCAGCATCAGCCGCACATCCGGATCGGTCAGTTCGTCGAGGCCTCCGAGGGTGAATCCCATCTCGGGCAGGTCCTTCTCGGCCACCCAGAGTTCGGAGATGTCCCGCACCTGGGCGACCTGGGAGGCACTGAGCTTGGCGAACGACGTCCACTCGGCCGTGATCCCGAGCTTCACGGCCTTGTTGATGGCGGTACGGATGCCCTGCATCTTCTTTCCCTCGAGGCTGAACGAGGCCACCTCGACGACCGCCTCTTCCGCGATCTGCATGAGCGACCAGTGCATCTGCCGGAATTCGGGCGCGAGTTCGCCCGACACCGCGTAGAAGACCGGGGTCCAGCCGTGGTCGGTCGCGAACCGGGCGAAGTCCGCCAGAGCCCCCGCCCGATCATCCGGAGCACAGAGCGGCTCACCGGTCGCGATGGCGATGCCGTTGATCACCCGGTAGGCCACCGCCGGTGCACCCTGCTCCGGGCCACCGAACCAGTAGTGGTGCCCGCTCCAGGTGGCCATCCACGACAGGGAACCGGTCGCCCCGGAGTACAGGAGCGAACGGATGCGCGCACTCGCATTCGCCTCAGAACCGAGCTTCAACCGGCTGATCGACAGCAGGGCCGCGATGACGACGACGATCCAGAAGGCGGGTCCGACCCATTCGTAGAGAAGCCGTGTCGCGTCGCTCGACGGGAACACATCCGCGCGCTCGAGGGTGAGGAATCCGACCGGCATGAACCGCTCGGGCAAGTCGACCGCGAGGTCGCCGAGCGAGACGACCGGGGTGAAGTCGGCCCGGAGCAGCCAGGCCAGGGAGAGGTACACGGCAGCGACCACTCCGAGGGCGACCGACACGACCACGAAGAAACGCGGTGTCGCCCCGGCCGAGAACTCGCTCGGGAAGATGCGGAGGCTCGACACCAGCAGCCCGGCGATGAGAAGCGGCAGCACGATGGAGATGACCACAGAGATGCTGTGCTGGTCGAACTGGCCGTTCGAGAGATCGAAGAACGTGTTCGCACCGATCGCGGGGAACACCCCGTAGTAGGTGAGGCCGAGTACGGCAAAGAAGAGGTTGACGGCGACGGCGAGCCAGAGTGCGACCCGCCGGCCACGCACGATCCCGAGCGCCGAGACGAGGAGCACGACGAGCGGGAGGAGGGTGACGAGCACGGGGCCGACCCCGTCGAGCCGCGCCGCAGCGACCGCGTCGGAGCACAGCTCGCTGTACTGCCCGGACACACAGGCAGACGCGATGTCGGCCTGGTTCGACAGGGTGTCCCGAAACAGCAGGCCGAGGGGCTGCAACGGTCCGAAACCGTTCGGCGAGACGATGGTGATGAGGGGGCCGACGGCCGTGATCGCCACGAGGGACGCAAGGAGCGAACGGAGCTCGCGGTGGCTGCTGCGGGTGACGCGGCGGGCCGCCGGGCCATCCCGTCGTCGCCGGAGGAACATGCCGAACAGCAGACCGACCACGGCCGCCAGAAGTCGGTAGAGGTCGGAGGGCAACCCGGAGTAGAGCACGAACATCAGAAGCGCTGCGAAGCCGAGAACCCGGATACGGCGCCGCAGCAGAGGGCCGGCGAAGGCGCTGGCCGCCAGGATCGCTCCCACCACCGGGATCAGCGGATCGATCGTGGCCATCGAGCGCACCTGCTCGGCCGCGATCACCTGCAGCCAGATGCCGAGGCCCTGTAGAGCCAGGCCGAGGGCGCTCGCCACAACGGCCACGGTCAGATAGACCACGACGGTGCGCCAGGTGCCGAGCAGTCGTTCTGCCGCGCCGAGCACGATGAGGATGATCGGCACCAGCACGACGATGTGCAGGGCCCGCGCGGCGAAGAGCACGCTCGTGATCCCCGCGAACCAGTGGTGCTGGCTGACGACCTGGTCGAAACTCAACGAGAGGAGGCTCTCGAAGAGACGCCCGAGAGAGGCCCGGAACACCATCTGCAGGATGCCCACCACGATCGCGACTCCCGCGATCACCCAGGTGAACGGGATCGACTGGGCCCACCGCGCGACCGAGGCGAGCCAGGGCCGAAGCGTCACGGGGCGAGCCCCCAGTGCGACGCCAGCAGGCCGACGCCGCGGGCGAAGGAATACGTGGCTGTCGTGTAGTCGTGGCCGCTCCCCGGTGCCACGAACGAGGTGGTGGTCATCCCGGCCGCCTGGGCCGCGGCGGCGACGGTGAGCTGGGTGGCGAGGAACTCCGGGTCGTTCTCGCCGACGGCGAAGACCGCGTAACTCCCGGTGTACGGTGTGTGTTCCCGAAGAATAGTCAGGGGCTGGGCAGCTGTGTAGGCCGACACGCTCCCGGCGAACCCGGAGTCGATGGTCTCCTGCGGCGTGCTCCCGTTGGTGGGTACCAGTTCGCCGGAGATGTCGAGGAGGGCACCGAAGAGCTCCGGATGCTCGGCTCCCAGCTGGATCGCGCAGGTTCCCCCTTCGGAGAAGCCGGCGATCGCCCACGTCTCCGGTGCGGCGCTGGCGGGCAGGTGTGCGGTGATCCAGGCCACCACGTCGACACTCAGGTAGGTGGCCGCGTTTCCGAGGGCACCGTCGACGCACATCGGATTGTTCTCGGGGGCGCCGAGCTGGTCGGGGCTCACCACGATCGGGGCGAGACCGTTGTGCGTTTTCGCGAACGCGTCGAGCGACTCCGTGAGGTGACCGGAGACCAGCGGATCGGCCGGGGCGCCCGGTTGGCCCGAGAGGGCGATGACGACAGGAAGCGCCGGCGGATGCGCCACGAGTGCAGCGGGTGGCAGGTAGACGAGGCCGTCGCGGGCGTGGAATCCCGAGACGGTGCCGGGGATCCGCACGCTGGAGGTCGAGCCTGCGGCCGGGAGGTCAGCTGGTGGCTGCCAGCTGGTGTACAGCGGGTCGGCGAAGGCGACGGCCTCCCCCAGCACCGGAAGGGACGACGCGTCGTAGGGGCTCACGCCGGCCAGGGACTGGATCGTGGGATACGTTCCGATGTCGATGTTGACACTCATCGCACCCGCAGCGAGAAACACGACCGCGCCAAGAGCGCCGAGCAGTTTTCGGCGGAGGCGCCCGGCCACCACGGAACAGAGCCCGAGCGCGACACCGGCAACCGCAGCCGCGATCCAGGCACGGGTGACGAGGGAGAACGACACGCCGAAGAGGTTCAGCACGTCATCCGTGAACCAGGTGAGGAGGGCCCCTGCCACAGCGCCCACGACCATCACGATGAGGCAGACGGTGACCCAGCGACCGCGGATCCAGGTCGCGTTCGGCCGCGCAACCACCAGCACCAGTGCCAGCAGCAGAGCGACCGCGTAGAGCACCCACACCACGGGTCCGTCGACGATGCTTGCGCTCCCGAAAGAACCCATGCAGCAACCTCGATCTGTGTTTCCAGCCCCCCGCAGCCCCGGTGGGGACGCCGACGCCCAGTGTGCTGGGCCTTTCTGAATGTAGTCTGTAGAGACCGAACCGGAAGGCCGTGACACATGGACATCCTCATCTCCGGTGGGTCGGGGTTCATCGGCACCGAGCTCACCAGGCAGCTCCGCCAGAGCGGGCACGAGGTGGTGCGGCTTGTGCGGCACCCGACTCGGAACGCCGACGAACGCATGTGGGACCCGGATGCGCTCTGGCTGAACCCCGAGGCCGTCGAACGCGCCGACGCGGTGATCAACCTGTCGGGCGCATCCATCTCCCGTCTCCCGTGGACGCTGGCGTACAAGCGCGTCATCCTCGAATCCCGGGTCAACGCCACCTCAACGCTCGCCACTGCGATCACCCGGGCCGAGAAGCCGCCGACGGTGTTCCTCAGCGGGTCGGCTGTGGGGTACTACGGCGACCGTCCCGGCGAGGTGCTCACCGAGCAGAGCCCGATCGGATCGGGGTTCCTGCCGAAGGTCGTCGATGCCTGGGAACGTGCCTCCCAGGTTGCCGCACCTGTCACGCGCGTGGTGAACTTCCGCACGGGCGTTGTGCTCGGAGCCGGCGGACTGACGAACACGCTGAAGCTCATCGCCCGCCTCGGCGGTGCAGGGCCGCTCGGATCGGGAACCCAGCACTGGCCCTGGATCAGCCTGCACGACGAAGCCGCCGGCATTCGCCACCTGCTCGACTCCACCCTGAGCGGACCGGTGAATCTCGCCGCGCCCCAGCCGGCGACCGCAGCCGAGGTCATGAGGACGATCGCCGAGCAGGTGCACCGGCCGTACTGGCTGCCCGCGCCGGCGTGGGCGATAAAGGGCATCCTGGCCGATGCAGGCAGGGAGCTCATCCTGAGCGATCAGAACGAGTCGTCGGAACTGATCGTCTCCGACGGTTTCGCCTTCACCGACACCGACCTCGGTGAGACGGTGGCGAAGGCGCTGGCCGGCTGAGCCCGGCGGGCGGCCGCGCCTATGCGGCGTTCGGCTGCACCTGGTAGAACGCGATCGCCTGCCGGAGCGCCTTCCGCGCCCGCTTGCGGTCACCGCTCGCGTCGTAGGCGAGACCCAGCCGGAACCATGCCTTCCAGCTCTCGGGCGCAGATTCGACCTCCGCACGGTAGAGCTCGAACTCGGCGTCGGCGTCGGCGCGGTACGGGCGTCCGCTCGGGCGCTTCGGCAGGTCATCCACCGGCAGGTCGTCGTTGTTCCGCAGGATGCCGACGAGCTTCTGGGTGCGGAATCCGAAGAGCAGCTCGCGGTAGAGAGCCCAGGCACCCACCACCGGCAGAACCAGCAGGGCCACACCGATGCCGATGCCGATGCCGGCCGGGTCACCCGTGCCGATGAAAAGCAGGGCGTGCTGGAACATCAGCGCGATGTACATCACGAGCAGCAGGGCCATCACCAGGGCCGCGATCCGGCCCTTCATGCGGTGGTCGCCCGTGCCGCCTGGCCCGAGACCCGCTCCGGCTCGGGCACCCAGCCGTCGTCGGGCGCGGCTGCGGCGCGGAGGAGACGGTTGAGGTCGAGCAGCCTGTCGAGCCCCACGACGACCCCCGTCGCCGTGGTAGCGGCCCGGAGGCCGAGCAGGATTCCCGCCTCGTACGACGTCGACGACAGGGTCTCGTGGCTGAGGGTCAGCACCTCGCCCACGCCGCCGAAGATCACGGACTGCTTCGCGACGACTCCCTGCATCCGGAGGCTGTGCACGGGAACGCTCGCCACCTGCTGGCCTCTCGCCCGCTGGTCGGTGTGCGGAGCGGAGACCGGGCCGACCCCGCTTCGTGCCGCGGCGATGAGTTCGGCGGTGCGCACGGCGGTGCCCGAGGGAGAGTCCACCTTGGTGGCGCCGTGCGCCTCGACGATCTCGATGGAATCGAAGAACTGCGCCGCCATGGCCGCGAAGGCTGTGGCGAGAACCGAGCCGAGCGAGAAGTTCGGCACGATGACCACTCCGGTGCCAGGCGTCGCCGCCACACGGTGCTCGAGGGCGAGGATGCGATCGCCCGACCACCCGGAGGTGCCGACCAGAACGTTGATGCCGTGCGAGACGGCGAAGTCGACCACGGCCTGGCTCGCGGCCGGCACCGTGACATCGAGCACGACGTCGGCCCCGATCATCCCGTCGAGGGCATCCTTCGAGCCCAGCTCGGCGACGATCTCGAACTCGGCTGCGGCACCGGATTCGCGCGTCAGCAGTTCGTGCGCCAGGCGCCCCATCTTGCCCGACGCGCCGACGATGGCCACCTTGGTACTCATAGGGACAATCTACCAAGCGCGCGTAGGCTTTCCCTGTGCGCCTCGTCGAAACCACGGTCACCGATCCGGATGCCCAGCTGCTGCTCGGGCACTACTTCGCCTCCCGTGCTGATGGCTTTCCGCCCGAACTCGGCACGTACCGGGTGACGTTCCCCGACCCGACCCGGTTCGTGCCCCCGCACGGCGTCTTCGTGGTGCTGCGGGGCGACGTGGTGCTGCGGGGCGAGGTGGTGCGGCCGGGTTACGCTGACGTGCCGCTCGGCTGCGGCGGCATCCGGCGCCTGGACACTCCTGACGACGAGACCCCCACCTTCGAGGTGAAACACGTGTGGCTCGAACCTCCAGCGCGCGGGCAGGGCTGGGCGGGCATCCTGATGCAGCACCTCGAAGACCGGGCGAAGAGCCTCGGCGCGGCAGCCGTCGTGCTCGACACGAATGCGAGCCTCCTGGGCGCGGCGAAGCTCTACACGCGGCGCGGCTACGAGAACATCCCGGCCTACAACGACAACCCGAATGCGACGAACTGGTACCGCAAAGCGCTGGCCTGACGGCTGTCCGGAAGCGTGGGAGTGTGGGACGCGCGCGCCGCTAGTACGGCTGCTGGTCGGCGAGGCCTGTGCGGAGTTCCACGGGAAGGTGGCCGAGATCGTTGTGGGTGACCAGCTCGGGCATCCGCCCGCTCCGGTACCGGATGATCGTGAGCCCGCAGTTCGCCTGGTTGACCCCGACCCAGCGCCAACCCGGCGCGCTCAGCGCCTCACGCACGAACCAGCCGATGACGAAGTTGTGGGTGATGAGCAGGTCGTGGGTGGTCTCCCGCGATGGCGTGAGGAACTCGGCCACGGCGTCGGACATCTGCGCCCGTCCGGCGTCGACCTCCTCCTCGGTCACCGAGTTGAAGAACGGTTCGAACGCCTTCGGCATCTCGGGTGAGTACTCGGTGGGCACACAGTCGAACAGCAGGGGCGTGGGTTTCGGATCGAGCGCGGGAAGCTGGCGTGCCATGATGGCAGCCGTCTCCTCAGCCCGCTGCAGGGGCGAGTGCCAGACGCTCTTGAAGGGCACACCACCCAGACGGTCGGCCAGCAGGCGCGCCTGGCGCTCACCGCGCGGCGAGAGCGGGCCGTCGGCGACGCCGTACTCTGCATCGACCTGCTCACCGTGCCTCACCAGATACAGCACATGGCCCATCGTCACTGTTGCACCACCCCGTCGAATGCGCCCGCCTCGAGGGCACCGACCGCGGCGATGGACAACGGCCGCGAACGGAGCTCGGCCGCGAGTTGCTGCACGTCATCCAGCGTCACCGCGTCGAGTCGTCGGAGGCCCTCGTCGAGGTCGGCGAACTCTCCCGTGGTGATCTCCGAGCGGCCGAGACGTGACATGCGGGTGTCGCTGTCTTCGAGCGAGAGGGCCGCCGAGCCCGAGAGCTGGCCCTTGGCGCGGGTCAGTTCGTCTGCCGTGATGCCAGCGGCTGCGAGCTTTCCGAATTCCTCGAGCAGCAGTTCGCTCACCTGGGCCGCGTTCTTCGGCGAGCATCCGGCGTACATGCCGAACAACCCTGCGTCGGAGTAGCCGGCGGCGTAGGAATAGACCGAGTAGGCGAGGCCGCGTTTCTCCCGCACCTCCTGGAAGAGCCGGGACGACATGCCGCCGCCGAAGACGGCGTTCAGCACGCTCAGGGTCGAGCGCCGGTCATCCGTCGCCACCAGGCCCGGGTAGCCGAGCATGACGACGGCCTGCTCGTTGGGCCGGGTGGTGATCGAGAGCGCCGAGCCGCGGGTGAGCACGACAGAGTCGCCAGTGCGTCGCTCGACGGGGCGCGCGGAGCCGGCGAGATCCCAGCCGGCAGCGGCGACGGCCTGCTGCACGCGGGCGACGAGCTCATCGTGGTCGACCGCGCCCGCAACCGTCACCACGAGGTCGTTCGGACGGTAGTTCGCGAGGTAGTGCTCCCAGACGGCGTCACGGGTGACCGCACGGATGGTGTCGCCCGTTCCGCCGATCGGCCGGCCCAGCGGATGATCGCCGAGCACGGCCTCGAACAGGCGCTCTCCCACGACGTCGTTGGGGTCGTCATCCGCCATCGCGAGTTCTTCGAGGATGACTCCGCGTTCGTTGTCGAACTCGACCTCGTCGAGCAGCGACGAAGTGAACATGTCAGCGAGCACGTCGACGGCCATCGGGAGATCCCGATCCTGCACCTTCGCGTAGTAGCAGGTGTACTCCTTGCCGGTGAGGGCGTTGTGCTCACCGCCGACCTGGTCGAACGAGACGGCGATGTCGAGCGCCGTCCGCGACGGGGTGCCCTTGAAGAGCAGGTGCTCGAGGAAGTGGGTCGAGCCGAACCGCGACGGGACGGCCGCGACGGCGCCGAGCTCGTCGCGGGATCCGACCGCCACCCAGAAGCCGATCGTGGCGCTCCGGGCACCGGGAACACGTTCGCTCAGGATCCGGATGCCGCTCGGCAGCACGGAACGCCTCACAAGGGCGTCACCGGAAGCGGTGAGGGACAACTCGGGCAGGTCGAGGGGAAGAGCAACAGCACCGTTCATCGAGACCAACCCTAGCCGATGACACCCCGGAAGACCGGGAGGATGTGCCGCAGACGACGGCCGGGTGGCCGAGCGCTGGTCGTCACGCGCGAACCTCAGTCGCGGGCATCCGAGACGTCACGGGCCTTCATCACGGTCTGGCCGTGAGCCGGCTTCATTCCCAGCACGATCTTTCCCCGGGCGTGGCGCTTCTCGAGATCGTCGAACGCGTCGCGCACGAAACCGAAGGGGTAGTACCCCGAGATCAGCACCGAAACCTGCCTGTCTGCGGCGAGCTGGGCGAGTTTCGTGAGCACGTCGGTGTTGTGCTTCTCGGTCGCTTCGTCGGGGCAGATGGTCTCGAGTTCCAGGTCGCGACGGTGCTCAGTGGAGCTGAAGCGCTTCGGGTCGACACCGAGCTCTTCGGCGAGGGCCGCACCGTTCTGGCCGAAGTTGTCGATGTAGGCGTCGACACCGTCGGGTGCCAGCTTCTCGATGCGCTCGATGATCCCGTCTCCATAGACGACCGGCTTGATGCCGAGCTGGCGCAGGTAGTCGAAGTTCCGTTCGCCGCAGGTGCCGATGACGGTCGCGCCCCGGAGCTTCGCGAGCTGGATCTCGATGCTGCCCACCCCTCCGGCCGCCGCTGAGACCACGACGGTGTCGCCCTGGCCGACACGCACCTGGTCGACGAGGTCGTGGGCGGCGAGCCCGGCCAGGAAGAGCGACCCGGCAACCTCCCACGGAAGCTGCTTCGGCTTCGCCACGAGGCTCGTCGCCTTCACCACGATGTGGTACGCGTGCGACGACATCCGGGCGTGACCGAGCACCTCGGCGTTCCGCTTGAACTGGGTCACCCCGTTGCCCACAGCGATGACGATCCCGGCGAAGTCACTGCCCTGGGTCTGGTGGCGCGAGGTCTCGATCCGATCGGCGAACTGCCCCTGGCGGATGTAGGCCTCGATGTGGTTGATGCCCGCGGCGAGCACTTCGACGAGCACCTCGCCGGGGCCGGGCTCCGGCATCCGCACGTCGACGAACTCGAGCACCTCCACTCCCCCGAACTCGGCGAACTGGACAGACGTGGTGGACAGCGCAGTGCGACTCATGGTGTGCCTTCTCTCTGCTGCGATCATCCGCCCCTGCGGGCCCTCTCGGCAAGAGGTTTCCGGATGCTCGTCCCACCTGATTCCGCGTGGTAGAAGCGGAACGACGGATGCCCGCCAGAACCGCTCGGTGTGAGCAGGTTCTGACGGGCATCCGGGAGGAACGGGTGTGGCTAGCCTTCGGCGGGAGCCGAGGGGCCCTCGCTGTGGGCAGCGGAACCCTCGGTGTCGGCGGCGACGGCCACGAGGTTGTCCTCGAGCGCGGCCTCATCGATCACCGGGGCGAGCGACAGCTTTCCGCGGTCGTCGATCTTGGTGATCTCGACCTGGATCTTCTGGCCGACGCCGAGCACGTCTTCGACGTTCTCGACACGCTTGCCACCGGCGAGCTTCCGGACCTCGCTGATGTGCAGCAGGCCGTCCTTGCCGGGCATGAGCGAGACGAACGCACCGAACGTCGCGATCTTCACGACGGTTCCGAGGAACCGCTCGCCGACCTCGGGGTTGAGGGGGTTCGCGATGGCGTTGACCGCCGCGCGCGCCGCCTCGGCCGACGGGCCGTCGACCGCGCCGATGTAGACGGTGCCGTCGTCCTCGATCGAGATGTCGGCTCCGGTGTCGTCCTGGATCTGGTTGATCGTCTTGCCCTTCGGGCCGATCAGCTCACCGATCTTGTCGACCGGGATCTGGACCGAGATCACGCGGGGCGCGGTCGGGGCCATCTCGTCGGGCGTGGAGATCGCCGCGTTCAGCACCTCGAGGATCGCCGTGCGGGCCGCCTTGGCCTGGCCGAGCGCGCCATCGAGCACCGAGGTGGGGATACCGTCGAGCTTCGTGTCGAGCTGGATAGCCGTGATGAACTCACTCGTACCGGCGACCTTGAAGTCCATGTCGCCGAGCGCGTCTTCGGCGCCGAGGATGTCGGTGAGGGCCGCGTAGCGCGTCTCGCCGTCGACCTCGTCGGAGACGAGACCCATGGCGATGCCGGCGACGGGTGCGCGAAGCGGCACACCGGCGTTCAGCAGCGACAGGGTGGAGGCGCAGACGGAACCCATCGACGTCGAACCGTTGGAACCGAGAGCCTCGGAGACCTGGCGGATGGCGTAGGGGAACTCCTCGCGCGAGGGCAGCACCGGCACGAGGGCGCGCTCGGCGAGGAAGCCGTGCCCGATCTCGCGACGCTTCGGGGTACCCACGCGGCCGGTCTCACCGGTCGAGTAGGGCGGGAAGTTGTAGTGATGCATGTAGCGCTTCTTGGTGACAGGGCTCAGCGAATCGATCTGCTGCTCCATCTTCAGCATGTTCAGCGTGGTGACACCCAGGATCTGGGTCTCGCCGCGCTGGAAGATCGCCGAACCGTGCACGCGGGGAATGACCTCGACCTCGGCGTCCAGCGGACGGATGTCGCTGAGGCCACGGCCGTCGATGCGGATTCCGTCGCGGAGGATACGGCCGCGCACGACGACCTTCGTGACAGCCTTGTAGGCGGCCGAGAACTCGGCGAGCACGACGGCCGGAACGGATCCGGCTTCGACCTGCTCGGATATGGTCGACTTGACGCGGGCCTTGAGTGCGTCATCCGCATCCTGGCGCTCGATCTTGTCGGCGATCTGGTAGATGTTGACGAGTTCGTCGTAGGCGAGGCCCGCAACGGTGTCGTAGGACTCCTTCGAGTACGGCAGGAACACCGGGTACTCGACGATGGCCTTGGCGCTCTGCGAGGCCATGGCGGCCTGGGCGGCGACGAGCTGCTTGATGAACGGCTTCGACGCCTCGAGGCCCTGGCTGACGACAGCCTCGTCGGGCTTGGTGGCGCCGGCCTGGATGAGGCCCCACGCGTGCTCGGTGGCTTCGGCTTCGACCATCATGATCGCGACGTCTTCGTTGCCGTTCCTGTCGGTGACGACCCGGCCGGCCACGACGATGTCGAAGACGGCGTCGACGAGCTGGGCTGCGGTCGGGAAGGCGACCCACTGCGTGCCGATGAGCGCGAGGCGCACCGCACCGATCGGGCCCGAGAACGGAACGCCCGAGATCTGGCTCGACGCGGATGCCGCGTTGATGGCCAGTGCGTCGTAGAACTCGCCCGGGGCGATCGACAGCACGGTGATGACGACCTGCACCTCGTTGCGGAGGCCGGTGACGAACGACGGGCGAAGGGGCCGGTCGATCAGGCGACAGACCAGGATGGCCTCTGTCGAGGGGCGGCCTTCACGGCGGAAGAACGAGCCGGGGATCTTGCCGGCTGCATACGAACGCTCTTCGACGTCGATGGTCAGCGGGAAGAAGTCGAAGTTGTCCTTCGGGTGCTTCGAGACGCTCGTGGCGCTCAACAGCATGGTTTCCTCGTCGAGGTAGGCAGCGACTGCTCCCTGCGCCTGCTGCGCAAGGCGGCCGGTCTCGAAGCGGATCGTGCGGGTGCCGTACGAACCGTTGTCGAGCACGGCTTCGGCGAATGTGATTTCTGGACCCTCCATATGGGGGTTCTCTCCTTTGACTCATTAGTAGTGCACTGCGTTCCGCGCCATACCGGCGCTCAGAACGTCGTCATCCCGTATGGATGACGATCCTCCTCGGAGCAGGGCATGCCTCGGCATGCCTCAGGAGCGATTGACGACTGGCCAACAGTAGAAATACACCGAGCGGGCGGCTCCACCCTCGGGATACCACCACCGGTGACCAGTTCCGTACCTGGCTGCTCCGTTTGTAGCACCTCCAGTCTACTCCCGGGGTCCGAATGCGCCTAGCGGCGCGCCCGGGGAGTAGTTGTGCTAAACTGAGCAGATGTCACCTCTCTCCCGCACGGGTATTGCACTGGCCACCGTCGCCCTCCTGCTCCTCGGTGTGCCCGTGGCCCATGCCGAGTCGGCTCCGGATGGCGCGCCCTCGCTCGAGCAGCAGAATGCTGCGCACGACCATGTGATGGGTGCAACACTCGACGCTGAGGAGCCGGGCGACCCGTCACTCGGGCCGCAGGTCGCGACGGAGGCACGCACGGCGGCATCGGCAACGGGCACGCACGTGCTCGGCATGGATGTGAGCGGCTGGCAGGAGAGCGTCGACTGGAACACCGCGTGGTCGAATGGCGCGCGATTCGCCTACATCAAGACCACCGAGAGCAACGACTACGCATCGAGTCACTTCGCGGGCCAGTGGTCGGGAGCGACCGGCGTCGGGATGGTGCGCGGTGCGTACCACTTCGCGAATCCCTTCGAGTCGACAGGTGCCGTCCAGGCCAACTGGTTTGTCGACCACGGCGGCCGGTGGAGCCCTGACGGGCGCACGCTGCCGCCGCTGCTCGACATCGAGTACGACCCCTATACCGGGTCAGACCACACGAACAGCTGCTACGGGCTGAGCCAGGCTGTCACGGTGGCGTGGATCCGCGAGTTCTCGAACACGGTGCTCGCGCGGACGGGCGTGCTCCCCGCGATCTACACCACGACGAACTGGTGGAAGCTCTGCACCGGCAACTCGTCATCGTTCGGTGCGAATCCGCTGTTCATTGCGCGCTGGCCCGAGAACATCTCGGACGGCGCCGGCACCCTCCCCGCCGGATGGTCGGACTACTCGATCTGGCAGTACGCCAGCGCCGGCACATTCCCCGGCGACCAGGACCTGTTCAACGGCGACTACTCCCAGCTGCACCTGTTCGCCTCGAACGGTCAGACCCCCACCGGCGGGCCGTCCCTCGACGCCAACTACATCTCTGCGCTCTACCAGGACTACCTCGATCGGTTCCCGAGCGCGGCGGACATCAATTTCTGGGAGGGGTTCCTCGCCACAGGCTCACCCCGGTCCAGCATCGCCGCCAGCTTCGTCGACAGCGACGAGTACCGCCTGAAGCGGATCGATGCCGCCTACAAGGACATCCTCGGCCGTCAGGCAGAGGAGAGCGGCCGCCAGAACTGGCTGCGGGCGATGCAGGCCGGGGTCATCACGACCGATGACATCGAGACATCGTTCTACGCCTCAGACGAGTACTACCAGCGGCATGGCGGCACCGACACGAGTTTCGCCAAGGCGCTCTACAACACGCTGCTCGAGCGCGATGGCGGGGCATCGGAGTACGCCTTCTGGGCGGGTCTCACCCGCCAGCAGGGCCGGGCATGGGTCACCGCGCAGTTCTGGGACTCGACCGAGACCATCAGCAAGCGCGTGGCGGCGATGTACAACCGCTACCTGGGTCGACAGCCCGATCCGAGCGGTCTCACCACCTGGGTCGCGCTCGACCTGCAACTCGGCGACTCCGGAGTGCGCGCCGGGCTCACGAGCAGCGGCGAGTACTTCGGCAGGGCGCAGGCGCGCTGAGCTGGACTCGCCTCCCCTCAGAAGGAAGGACCTATGCCTCGGAGCCCGCGTCCGACTCGGGCAGGATACTCAGGGCAGAGCCCAGTCGCACATCGAGCCGGTAGTTCCTCCTGCGGGGCTCGATTGGCGTATCGCGGGTGCTGAACGGTGAGACACGGACCGCGACAGGAACCTCGCGGATCGTGAGCTCCACCGTGCGGTACACCCCGCGGGCCGCCAGGGGCCGGAGGGCCGAGTCGATCTGCTGGTCGATCTCCTTCGGCAGGTAACCGACCCGGTACACCTTGCCAGAAGCGACGGCGTCGACGGCCACCCGGATGTCGCGCCCGAGCCAGGCTGTCGCGCCCGGGACCAGCACCGCGATGACCTCAGTGCCGGCACGGGCGACCGTCGCCTCGACGCTGGCCCTGTGCCGATGGCCGTCGATGACGGGGAACGTCTGCGTTCCGGGCAGGGGAACCAGCCTCAGCTGATCGGTGAGCACGAGCGAACCTTCACCGTCGCGCCGGAGAGACCGCACGAACAGCGGAAGCACCAGCAGCACAGCCGCGGCCACCGCAGCGAGAAGGAGGACGGTGAGGGCGAGGGGGCTGACGACGGGGAGATCGAGCCGCTGGAACAGCGCCGCGACCAGCGAGAGCACCAGAACGAGCGCCGCGAGGAAGGGATCCCAGCGCCAGAGGGGAAGTCGTCTACGTTTCATGGGAGGTATGGAAATGGGCCGCTCCTCCCGCAGGAGGAACGGCCCATCCGCCAAGAAACGGTCTGAATCAGACGCAATCTATCGGCGAAGGCCCAGACGCGCGATCAGCGAACGGTAACGCTCGATGTCGACGCTCTGCAGGTAGCCGAGGAGTCGGCGACGCTGACCGACCAGCAGCAACAGGCCGCGACGTGAGTGGTGGTCGTGCTTGTGAAACTTGAGGTGCTCCGTGAGATCGAGGATGCGAGTGGTCAGCATTGCGACCTGCACCTCGGGAGAACCGGTGTCACCTGGGTGGGTGGCGTACTCGTCGATGATGGCTTTCTTGGCATCTGGCGTAAGTGGCATAGATGACCCCTTTTCTCTCATTGCGCGGCGCCCATCACAGATTGTGTGGGCTCTCTTGATCCGCGGCCGTTCGACGGCAACCTTGCGAGTTTAGCACCGAATTGCCCGGGCAGCCGCTATGAACCGGCGATGAGGGTTCCGAGCCAGAATCCGGCACCGGCCAGCAGCACGGAGACCACGAGCATCCCGACGCCATTGCAGAGGGCTGCTCCGTAGCGGCCGGCCTGCAGAAGCCGGACCGTCTCGAAACTCGCTGTGCTGAACGTGGTGTAACCGCCGAGCAGACCCGTTCCGAGCATCAGCCGCCAGTCATTCGACAGAACCTGGCCGAGCGCCAACGACGTGACGAAGCCGAGGAGCATCGCTCCGCTGAGGTTGATGACCGTCGTACCGAAAGGGTATCGCGATCCGAGACGGGACCGGACGACCCCATCCACGACGAAGCGGATGATCGCCCCGAGGCCTCCGGAGACAGCCACCAGAACGGTGAGGAGAAGTGCCGCCATCAGCGCTTACCCCCTGTACTGTCCGAACCCGTGGCACGGCGATCCGCCCGCCGGTTCGCCCGGATACCGACAGCGATTCCGAGGATGCTCGCCGCCACGCCAGCCACAAGGGTGCCCATGGCGTACAGAAGGGCGAGGCCGACCCTTCCCTCATGGAGGAGCGTGAGGGTGTCGACGGAGAGTGCGCTGTAGGTGGTGAAGCCGCCGAGAGCACCGGTTCCGAGCAGCAGCCGGAGCACCCGGCGGCGGCCCCTGTCCTCGCCCCGGCGCACGAGGTTCTCGAGCAGCAGGCCGAGCAGGAAGGCGCCGACCGCGTTGATCACCAGCGTGATGACCGGCACACCGCCCACCGGTTCGACCATCTGCTGCAGCGTGTAGCGCGCGAGCGTTCCAGCGGCACCGCCCACACCGACGATCAGAAGGAAGATCGGGCGGAGGTGCACCGGTCGAGAGCTCGCCACAGCTTCGAGCGACCCGGTCTCGATGTCGTCGACCTCGACATCGCTGTCATAGGGGAGCTCGTAATCACCGGGCGCGGGGTCGCTGTCACTCATCATCACCAGCCTACGATCCCCGACGCCCTAAACTCGGGCCATGAGCAACTACGAATTCGGGGGACGCAGCGATATCGAGAAATCCCTCGACATGCTGGTCAACCTCGACAACGCGCAGTCGAACGCCCTGGCCGTTCTCGAGATCGACTCGGAGATCGAGCGCCTGCAGCGCGAGCTCGACAAATACGACGTCAACCCGAACCACGTTCCCGACGCCGACTTCATCGAGATCCTGAGCGGATACGTCGAACGCGCCGACGACTGGAACGCGTCGAAGGCGTAACCCGGCATCCGGTCAGCCGCTGCGTAGAGACTCTGCGGAGGGACGCTGCGCAGTGCCGCCCGTCATCGCTGGATGACCAGCAGCGTCGACGTCGCTGTCGCGAGCAGGCGCCCCTGGGCATCCGTCAGCGTCGCCTCGGTGAACGCGGCCCGGCCACCCATCTTGATCACCCGGCCCGTTGCGCGCACCTCGCCTGTGTCGACCGTCATGCCGCGAAGGTACGACACCTTCAGTTCGAGCGTGGTGTACGCCTGGTCCGCTCTCAGCAGGGAGTGCACGGCGCAGCCGCACGCCGAGTCGAGCAGCGCCGCCGCGTAACCGCCGTGCACGGAACCGATCGGGTTGTAGACGTCGGCGGTCGGTGTGCCCGTGAAGACGGCCGTGCCCTCGCCGACCTCGATGAGGTCGAAGTTCATCGTGCGGCCGATGTTGGGCTGCGTACCGGCATCGATGAGGGCCTTCAACTGTTCGATCCCGGTCAGACCGGGTGCCACGTCATCAGCGAGCGTCACGATTGTTCTCGAAGCGTCATATTTCTCTCCGCGGGGATGGGGGTCGGTCCCCCGACGTTATCGTTGATCCATGGCAATCACTACGTCCCTCGCGGCTGGCAGCGACCTCCGTCTGCCGGTCCTCGATCTCTCCCGGCTCGACCGGGGCGACACCGAAGCCGAGGCATTCCGCTCCGAACTCCGTCAGGCGACCCACGAATTCGGCTTCTTCTACCTCACCGGCCACGGGGTTCCGCAACCTCTCATCGACAGGGTGATCGGAACGGCCAGAGAGTTCTTCGCGCTTCCCGAGGCCGACAAGCTGGCGATCGAGAACCTGCAGAGCGCGCAGTTCCGCGGCTACACCCGCGTCGGCGGCGAACTGACCCAGGGAAAGGTCGACTGGCGCGAACAGATCGACATCGGCGCAGAACGCGAGCCCGTGGACCGTTCCGACGGTGTCGCCGACTACTGGCGACTGGAGGGCCCGAACCAGTGGCCGGCCGCCCTGCCCGAGCTCCGCGAGGTGATGAGTGAGTGGCGTGAGGCCCTTTCCGAGGTGGCCCTCACCCTGATGCGCGCGTGGGCGGTCTCGCTCGGCTCCCCCGCCGATGTCTTCGACGAGGCCTTCGCCGACAAGCCCTTCCCGCTGATCAAGATCGTTCGCTACCCCGGCAAGAGCGACCCCGAACCCCAGCAGGGCGTGGGTGCGCACAAGGACTCCGGCGTACTCACCCTGCTCTTCGTCGAAGACGGCAAAGGGGGCCTCCAGGTCGAGAAGGACGGCGAGTGGATCGACGCTCCCCCGCTGCCCGGAACGTTCGTCGTCAACATCGGCGAGTTGCTCGAAGTCGCGACCGACGGCTACCTCAAGGCCACCGTGCACCGGGTCATCTCACCCCGGATCGGTGATGACCGCATCTCGATCCCGTTCTTCTACAGCCCCGCGCTGGATGCGAAGGTGCCCGCTCTCCCGCTTCCGCCCGAGCTGGCGCGGGATGCCGCGGGGGTGACCCTCGACCCCCGGAACCCGATCTACAACACCTACGGCGAGAACGCCCTGAAGTCGAGGCTCCGCGCACATCCGGATGTCGCGGCGATCCACCACCCCGACCTGGCCGGCGGCCGGTCGGACGCCTCATGACCCAGCCCACGGGAGACAGCGTGGAGGTTCGCGACAACCCCGGCTCTCAGCGGTACGAGGCGTGGTTCCGCGGAGAGATCGCCGGCTACATCCGCACACACCCTGAGTTCCTGGATCTCGTCCCGGGCCCGGTGCAGAAGCGCCTCGACCTGTGAGCGAGGTCCCGGGGAGACCCGCAGCCGCGCCCTCACCCGGTTCTTCGACACCCGCGCCACCCACGCGCAGCCGGTTCGTCGACCTCACCCCCCTGAAGCGGAGTCCCGCCTTCGCGAGGCTCTGGGGTGGCGCCGCCATCTCGGGCATCGGCGGCCAGATGACCATCGTCGCGGTGGGCCTGCACATCTACGACCTCACCCAGTCGACGTTCGCCGTGTCGCTGGTGGGCATCATCGCGCTGCTGCCGATGATCGTCTTCGGACTCTACGGCGGCATCCTCGCCGATTCGTTCGACCGTCGACTGGTCGCTCTGGTCGCCGGTGTCGTCGCCTGGGCGTCGACCGCCGTGCTGGCCTCCCTCGCGTGGCTGCGGATCGATGTGGTCTGGCCGTTCTACCTGCTCGCCACGGTCATCGCGGTCGCTGCCGTCGTGATCGGCTCCACCCGCCAGTCGATCGTGCCGCGCCTCCTGCCGAAGGAACTGCTGCCGGCAGCATCGGCTCTGAACGGCATCAGCGTCGGGGCCCAGATCACCATCGGCCCCGCGCTGGCCGGTGTGCTGGTGGCGACGGTCGGATTCCAGTGGACCTACACCGTCGACGTCGTGCTCTTCGTGGCCGCCTTCTCAGGCATCGTCTCGCTGCCGAAGATCGTGCCGGAGGGCGACCTGAAGCGGCCCGGGTTCGCGTCGCTGGTGGACGGCATGCGCTTTCTGAAGAGCGCGCCGAACGTGCGCATGACGTTCATCCTGGACATCATCGCGATGACCTTCGGCCAGCCCCGGGTGCTGTTCCCGGCGGTCGGCGCCGTGCTGCTCGGCGGCGGGGCGATCACCGTGGGCATCCTCACCGCGGCTGCGGCGATCGGGGCACTCTTCAGCAGCATCCTCTCGGGTCGCCTCGGGCACGTTCGCTGGCAGGGCCGCGCGGTCGGCAGCGCCATCACGGTCTACGGCCTGTTCATAGCCGGGTTCGGCCTGGTGCTGCTGGTGTCGTCGGGAACAGGCCTCCACGGCATCACCGAGTCGATCACCGATGCGAACATCCCGGCGCTCATCGTCGCTGCCGTCATGCTCGCCGGATCGGGAGCCGCCGACAATGTGAGCGCGATCTTCCGCAACACGATCCTCCAGGCGGCCGTGCCCGACGGAATGCGGGGACGCATCCAGGGCGTCTTCATGGTGGTCGTCACCGGCGGCCCGCGCCTCGGCGATGCCTACATCGGCATCCTGTCGGCGTTCGCCTTCCTGTGGATCCCCCCGCTGATGGGCGGCGTCTTCATCGTCGTGCTGGTTCTGGCGATCGTGCGGGGCAACAAGCGGTTCCGCCAGTACGACGCCCTGGCACCGACCCCCTGAGTCGCAGACCCCCCGAGGCGCAGACCCCCTGAGCTGATGGTGCGCTACCACCATGAAAAGAGGCTCGCCGCCCGGGGTCCTGTGGACGGCCCGGTGGCGGCGAGCCTGACGTTGAAGATGTGGAGGGTGCCTAGCTGACGCCCTTGAGGTCGATGACGAAGATGAGGGTGCGGCCGGAGAGCGCGTGACCGCCACCCGCAGCACCGTAGGCCAGTGCGGGCGGAACGGTGAGCTTGCGGCGACCGCCGACCTTCATGCCGGGGATGCCCTGCTGCCAGCCCGCGATCAGCTGACGGAGCGGGAAGTTGATCGAGGTACCACGGCTCCACGACGAGTCGAACTCGTCGCCGGATTCGTAGTCGACGCCGAGGTAGTGCACATCGACGGTCGAACCGGCGGTGGCTTCGGGGCCGTCGCCTTCGACGATGTCGAGGATTTCGAGACCCTCGGGGGCGGGGCCGTCGGGGGCGTCGAGTTCTGGCTTGGTGTTGAGATCTGTCATAGCTCTATCCAACCACGTCAGCTTCGACCACGAAGGTCAGCCGCTGCGTCGGCCGGGTCATCGCCACGTAGAGCGCCGACGCACCGCGCGGGATGTCGGTGAGGATGCGCTCGGGATCCACGATCACCACCGAGTCGAACTCCAGCCCCTTCGCCTCCTGCGGGGTCATCACCGCGACCTGACGGGTGAGCCCGGCCGCCCCGAGACCCACCTCGCCGGGGAGGGCCGCGCTGAGCGTGTCGAACGTGCTCTGCAGCAGGTCGGGCAGCACGATGACACCGGTCGTTCCGAGGGACGCGATCCGTCGGTCCGCCAGCACCGCTTCGAGAGTCGAGCGCACCGTCGTGATCGGCCACTCGCTCTCCCGCACCGACGTCGAGCGGGTCACGGGCAGGCCCCGACGCTCGGCCATCTCCTGGGCGGCCTCGGCGATCTGGGTGGGGGTCCGGTAGTTCACCGTCAACTCCTCGAGCCGCCAGCCCTCGCCCTGCTTCGTGCGGCCGACGAGCGGCGCGACGGCCTCGCTCCAGCTGCGCGCGCTCGATGCCGCGCTGGCCTGGGCGATGTCGCCGACGATCGTGAACGAGCGGAGCGGCCCGCGGCGCCGGAGGAGGCGCCACTGCATCGGCGAGAGCTCCTGCGCCTCGTCGACCACGATGTGACCGTAGGTCCAGGTGCGGTCGGCCGCAGCCCGCTCGGCCGTGGTCGCCCGCGACGCCTGCTCGGCGAAGGTGTCGGCCAGATCTTCGGCGTGCACGAGCCCTTCGACATCCATGTTCCGGATGGCGTTCTCGGCGTTCTCGACATCGCGCTTCCGCTGCTTCTTGGCCTCGCGGTCGACGGCGGCATTCCGGTCGTTGTGTTCACCCAGGTGCTCCGCTGCCTCGTCGAGCAGCGGCACATCGGAGACCGTGAACGGGGCGTCGCGGCCCCGGCGGAGGAGCGCGCGCTTCTCGGGACTCCAGTTCGGGGTGAGGCCGGCTAGCCACTGCGGGCGCGCATAGAGATCCTGCAGGAGCTTCTGCGGGGTGAGCGGAATCCACGCCGTGTTCAGCGCCACACGCACGTCGTACGCCGAACGGAGGTCTTCGCGGAGCATCCCGTAGTCGTCCTCGTCGACGGTGTTGCCGTGCGAACGCAGCTGCGCGGCGAGGGATCGGGTCATGTCGTTCAGAGCCGTCTTGACGAAAGTGACCCGCGCCTCGTTGTACGGCTTCCGACTCTCGTTCGCCCGGGTGATGGCCGTGGCGATCACGTGCGGCTCGAGGGTGAGCGACTCGCCGTTCACGTCGAGAACCTGCGCCTCATTGGGCACCTGCTGGCGGGAGCGGATGGCACGCTCGATCAGCGACGCCATCTCGGTGGCGCCCTTGACCCTCGCGACCTCGGGCGCATCTTCGACCGTCGCGTCGACTCCCGGGTAGAGCTGGCCCACGCTCGCGAGCACGACTCCGGTCTCGCCGAGGCTCGGCAGCACCGCCTCGATGTACTGCAGGAACGCGCGCGACGGACCGACCACGAGCACTCCGGAGGAGCGCAGCCGATCGCGAAACGAATACAGCAGGTAGGCCGCCCGGTGCAGCGCCACAGCGGTCTTGCCCGTACCTGGTCCGCCCTGTACGACGAGCACGCCGGGCAGCTCCGAACGGATGATGCGATCCTGCTCGGCCTGGATCGTCGCCACGATGTCGTGCATCCGGCCGGTGCGCTCGGCCGAGAGTGACGCCATCAGTGCACCCTCCCCCTGCAGCGCGCTCGCCTCGTCGTCGGTGATCGAGGCGCCGTCGAAGATCTCGTCCTCGATCTTCACGATCTTCCGGCCCCGGCTGAGCAGGTGCCGGCGGGACCGGATGCCCATCGGCGTGGCCGCCGTGGCCTGGTAGAAGGGGCCCGCCTGCGGCACGCGCCAGTCGAGCAGGATCGGCCTCAGGTTCTCGTCCCTGAGGCCGATGCGACCGATGTAACGGAAGCGCCCGTCGTCGTCGGTGTCGGCTGCGCCGGCAACGGTGCCTGCTCCACCATCGCCGCGCTCGGGCTCGGCCACCTCGAGGCGACCGAAAGCCAGGCGTTCGTCCACCTCGTTCAGCTGCACGATGCGGTCTTCGAACACCCTCGCGAAGGCATCGCGCTCTGAGCGACTCTGGTGGTTGCCCCCCACATCCTGGCGGTGCACCCGCTCGAGCTGCCGCTGGGCATCCGTCCGCAGCTCGTCGAGGCGCGCATAGAGAGTCGCAACGTAGTCACGCTCTCGATCAAGCTCGGAAGAAACCACGTGTGCACCCCTAAAAAATCCGGCACACAATTCTAGCCCGGCCACGAAGGCCCGGCGGCCCGGCAGCGCTCGGCGGGCGAGTAGCGCTCGGTCGGCCAGTGGCGCTCAGCCGACCAGCAGAGCGGCCCGGTCGGACACGACGGCGGCCAGCAGGTCGGATTCCTGCTGCTCGACGCCGATCCGGTTGCGGCCCGTGATGAGGCGCTGACGGGTGAAGGCCAGGGCCGTCGAATCGTGGATGAACCGGCGCATCTGCTTTGTCTTCGCAACAGGCTGCCGGCGCGCCCAGGCCGTGGCCGACCGGCGCCCGCGGCCGGTCGAGAGCATGTCGACCTCGGCCGGCACGAACCAGCCCGCCTCCTGGTATTCGGTGAGCCGTGCGCGGGTGAGCCTCGCCTCCGCGCGGCGGAGGAGCACCACCCCCACGATCGCCACGGCGAAGAGCGGCACCTGGATGACCGCGTAGGCGAAGAGGAATCCTTCGATGCCCTCGGCGACGACCGTGCTTCCGTTCCAGAGGGCGTGCAGCAGCATCGCGCAGAACAGCCCCGCGAGGAACAGCCCGGCGACCGGCCAGAACCCGCGGCGCCGGGAGGCGAAACCGAGCGCGATGCCGGTGCAGGAGGTGAACATGACGTGGGCGAACGGTCCCATGATGCCGCGGAGCGCGAACGTGACCCCCAGCGAGACTCCCCCGCCCTCGATCAGCGACGATCCGAAGTAGAGGATGTTCTCGGTGAACGCGAAGCCTCCCGCGACGGTCGCGGCGTAGACCAGGCCGTCGACGGGACCGTCGAACGTGCGCCGCAGCACGAGGAAGATGAGCAGCACGCCGAGGCCCTTCGCGCTCTCCTCGACGATCGGCGCCTGCACCACGGCGCCGAAGACGTCACTCGGCACGGCCTGCCCGTCGCTGGCCACATAGACGAGGATCTGCACGCCGGCGTCGACCAGCAGGGCGAGGGCCACGGATGCTGCGGCCCCCCAGAGGAACGCGAACCAGAGGGCGCCGCGGGGCTCGGGCTCCCAGCGGTCGATGAGCCGCACGACGAGCAGCACCACGGTGAGCGGAATGAGCGCGATGATTCCGCAGATGAGAGCGGCGACGGGCCCGATCGAGAGCATCACGTAGCCGAGCACCAACAGGAACACGAAACTGAGCACACACAGCACGATCACTCCCAGCACGAATCCGGTGCTGACCGGCTTCTTCGGGGTCGGTGCCGACCAGACCGGGGTGGGCGGCGCCTCGGCGGGGCTCGGTGAAACGGCAGGAGGCGTGCCTCCGACGGACGCAATCGTCATGATGATTCCTCAGATCAGATGTTATTCGAGCATACTGGGCGGCGGCAGGCCGCACGAGTCGTCGAACAATAGAATCGCAGGATGAGCGAACCCGTGCACGAACCCGCACCCGAATCGGAATCGGAGACGAGCAAGCTCGAACGCAACTGGACCGAATTGCTGCAGGAGCTTCGCGTCATCCAGACGGGCACCCAGATCCTCACCGGATTCCTGCTCACCCTCCCGTTCCAGGCACAGTTCCCGTCGCTCACGCCCTTCCAGAGAACCCTGTATCTCTGTCTCGTCATCGGAGCGGCCCTGGCCACCGCCCTCGCGCTCGCACCGGTGAGCGTGCACCGGGCTCTCTTCCGGCTCGGCGACAAGCGCCAGATCGTCGATACCGGCAACGGCCTGGCCATCGTCACTCTGGCGGTGGTCGCACTCGTGCTCACCGGAACGATAACCTTCGTCTTCGACGTGGTGGTCGGTGACACGGCTGCGCTGGTGGTCGGCAGTGCGGCCCTGGTCGTGCTCGCCTCCCTCTGGGTGGTTCTGCCGCTCAGGGTGAGGTCGCGTGGAAGAACGGCGAACAGCGGTTCCGGTCACGACGGGACCGGGCACAGCGGAACCGGGCGCACGTGAGCGCCGACGACGACGTGCTGAACCCTCTCGCCGGCCTCACCAAGCCCGGACTCCGCGAACGGAGCAGCCACGCCGAGTACCGTGAGCTCGACCGGCACGCGCTGCTCTACGCCGCCCGACGCACGTATCACGGGTTCATCCTGCACCGTGGCATCGATTCGGGCGCCGCCCTCACTTTCTACTCGGCACTCGCGCTCTTCCCCTCCGTGCTGGCCATCGTGTCGATCGTCAGCCTCCTCGACCCGGAGGGCGACGTGGTGAAGGTCATCCTGAGCGTCATCGACTCGTTCGTGCCCGAGGCCACCCTGCAGACCACCCGGCTCGCCCTCGAGCAGTTCACCCGGACGCCGGATCCGGTCATCCCGCTCGTCGCCGGCATCGCCCTCACGATCTGGACGGTCGCGAGCTACGCCACGGCCTTCGGGCGGATGGTGAACGGTATCTACGAGATCGAGGAGGGCCGACGCTTCTTCAAGCTGCGCATCCTGATGCTGGTCGAGTCGCTCGCCCTGATCGTGATGCTCTTCGTGATCGCCATCACGGTCATCGTCACCCCCGATGTGGCGCGCACCATCGTGAACTCCCTGCACTGGCCACCGCTCGCCGCCGATGTCTGGAACGTGCTGAAGTGGCCGTTGCTCGCAGCCTTCGCCGTGTTCACCGTCATCGTGCTCTACTACGGCACGCCGAACATCAGGCGGCGCCGGGTGCGCTGGCTCTCGCTGGGCGCCGGCTTCTCGATCGCCGCCTGGGCCCTGACCACCGCCGCCTACTCGATCTACGTGGCGCATTTCGCCTCGTACGACAGGTTCTACGGGCTGCTCGGCGGGGCGATCCTCACCCTGGTCTGGCTCTTCCTCTCCAACCTCGTGCTGGTGGTCGGTGTGGAGGTGGATGCCGAACTCACCCGGGCCCGGGAACTCCTGAAGGGCGTCGAGGCCGAGCAGGTCATCCCGGTGATCCCCCGCGACGAGCAGCGGAACGCCATCCTCGCCAGGCGCATGCACCAGGACATCAGCGAGGGCCGCGCCATCCGCGCCCGCGCCATGGAACTCGCCGACCCCGACTACGAGATCTGAGAGACAGACATCGGCGGGCGGAGGCAGGAACGGGGTCAGTCGAGGTCGGGCTCGCCGGGGTTCATCACGGCCTCGGCGTCGGCGGCGATCACCGGGATGGAGCTGGTGATCGTCTCGAGGCCCGAGAGCCGCGCGGGCGAGAGCAGCTTCGTCACACGCTCGCGGGTCATCAGGTCGGCCTCCACAACGAGGTCGGCGATGTTCCGGCCGGTCAGCAGGGCCGTCTTGGCCAGGGCGGATGAGGCGGAGTAGCCGATGTACGGAGTGAGCGCGGTCACCACACCCACAGACGTGGAGACGAGCCGGTCGAGCCGGTCGACGTTCGCCGTGATGCCGTCGACGCAGTTCACGCGGAGCGTATGACAGCCCTGCGTCATCCAGGCGACGCTCTGCAACAGCGAGTGCGCGATGACGGGCTCGAAGGCGTTCAGCTGCAACTGGCCGCCCTCGGCTGCCATGGTCACCGTGAGGTCGGCGCCGGCGACCGAGAACGCTATCTGGTTGACGACCTCCGGGATGACGGGGTTCACCTTGCCCGGCATGATGCTCGACCCGGCCTGGCGTGCCGGCAGGTTGATCTCACCGAAACCGGCCTGCGGGCCGCTCGAGAGCAGCCGGAGGTCGTTGCAGATCTTCGACAGCTTGATGGCGGAGCGCTTCAGGATGCCCGACACGGTCATGAAGACACCGGCGTCGCTCGTCGCCTCGATGAGGTCGGGAGCCGTGACGTACTCGAACCCGGTCAGCTCACGGAGGTGCCACCTGGCGCGCTCGGCATACCGCGGATCGGCGGTGATGCCGGTGCCGATGGCGGTCGCCCCGAGGTTGATCTCCCAGAGCAGGGGAACCGTCTCGGTCATGCGGGCGTTGTCCTCGCCGAGGGTCGTGGCGAAGCCGTGGAACTCCTGGCCGAGGGTCATCGGCACGGCATCCTGAAGCTGGGTGCGACCGATCTTCAGAACGTCGTTGAACTCGAGCCCCTTCTTCGCGAAACTGGCGCGGAGCAGCTCGTGCTCGGCGATCAGGTCGTTCAGCCCGAAGCCGACGGCCAGCTTCACCGCGGTCGGGTAGACGTCGTTCGTGCTCTGGCTGCGGTTCACGTCGTCAAGCGGGTGCATCAGGTCGTAGCGGCCCTTGGCCTCGCCCATCAGTTCCAGCGCGATGTTCGCGAGAACCTCGTTCGCGTTCATGTTCGTCGATGTGCCGGCACCGCCCTGGATGACGCCCACCACGAACTGGTCGTGGAACGAACCCGCCCGAACGAGCTTGCACGCCTCGTCGATGAAGCGCGCCTTCTCAGGGTCGAGCACGCCCAGTTCGGCGTTCGCGCGAGCGGCGGCCTGCTTGACGATCACGAGGGCGTCAACGAGGTCGGAGTAGACCGAGATGGGCCGCCTCGAGATGGGGAAGTTCTCGAGCGCCCGGGCCGTGTGGATGCCCCAGTAGGCCTCGAAGGGGATCTCGACCGACCCGAGCGAATCGGTCTCGGTGCGGGTGGCGGAATCGGTGCGGGTGGCGGTCTCTTCTTCGATGATCTCTGGCACCCGCACCACAGTACTCGCGCTAGGTCAGTCTTCTGAGGAATCCACGGATGAACGCATCTTTCTTCTGCGTGAAGGGCGGATACACCAGATTGAACGTGTCGGGCTTCAGAATCTTGCTCAGCACGGCCTTCTCGTGACTGAACACTGCGACGCTCCTCTCCCCGTGGTACGACCCCATGCCGCTCTGCCCGACCCCGCCGAACGGCAGGTCGGCCACGAGCAGGTGCGCCGCAGGAACGTTGAACGACACGGCTCCCGACGACGTCCGGGTGAGCAGGGCGCGCCGCGCCTTCTTCGAATTCGTGAAGGCATAGAGCGCCAGCGGCTTCTCCCCGGCGTTGATGAAGGCGATCGCGTCCGTGAGGGAGTCAGCGGTGACGATCGGCAGCAGCGGCCCGAAGATCTCCGCGGCCATCACCGGGGAGTCCCGGCGGACGCCCGAGATCACAGTCGGGGCGATGTAGCGGGTGCGGGCATCCGACTCGCCGCCCGCAACGATCCGCTCACTGCCCTGAATGCCGTCGAGGAGCCCGGTGAGGCGTTCGAACTGCGCGTCGTTCACGATGCGACCGTAGCTGTCGCTGGTCGCCGGGTCGGCGCCGTAGAACTCCTCGATGACCGTGACGAGCAGCGGCTCCAGGCGCCGGGCGATGGCGGCGGTCGTGAGCACGTAGTCCGGTGCGACGCAGGTCTGCCCGGCGTTCATGAACTTGCCCCAGGCGAGCCGGTGGGCCACTGCTTCCAGGTCGACGGTGTCATCGATGTAGGCCGGGCTCTTTCCGCCGAGCTCGAGGGTGACAGGCGTGAGGTTCTTCGCGGCGGCCTCCAGCACGATGCGACCGACCCGCGCGTTGCCGGTGTAGAAGATGTGGTCGAACCGCTCCGCGAGGAGCTCGGTGGTCTCGGGCACTCCGCCCTCCACCACGGCGACCGCGCGGTTGTCGAGGTAGCGCGCGAAGAGCCGGGCGAACACCGCGGATGTCGCGGGCGCGAGCTCGCTCGGCTTCGCCACGACCGCGTTGCCGGCTGCCAGGGCCCCGATGATCGGTACCAGCAGCAGCTGCACGGGATAGTTCCACGGCGCGATGACGAGAACGACCCCGAGCGGCTCCTTGACGGTGTACGCCGACGCCGGGGCGATCAGGAGAGGTGTGCGCACCCGCTTCGGCCGGAGCCAGCGGCGGAGGTTGGCGATCGTGTAGTCGAGCTCCGCGATCACGAACCCGATCTCGGTGAGCTGGGCCTCGGCCGGATTCTTGCGGAGATCCGCCACCAGCGCCGCCTCGATCTCGGCTGTCCGCTCGATCAGCAGGGACCGCATCGCCTTCAACGCCTTCAGGCGCCAGGCATACGGCTTGGTGATGCCTCGATCGAACGACGAACGCAGGCTGCTGACGATCTCTGAGGGGGAAGCACCGGTGCTCATCCTCTCATCGTAGGACGGTTCGCTCTGCAGGGGGCTGTGGATGCTCGGGACGCCGCCGCGCGGGAGCTCTCAGGCGTACCTCGGGGAGAACGTGAACCTCCGCCCGATCATCCGTTTCGCGTCGAACGGCGGCCACGCCACATCCGGACTGCCGTCGCGGGCGAACTGCGCCCACTGCTGCTGGATGCGCACGGCGAACTCCTCGAGGTCGCTCCAGAGCACGCCGCCGAGCATCGGCGAGCCGCGCCAGAACTCCTCGTCGGCCCAGACGAACGGCAGGTCGATGCAGTGGCACGCTCCCCACGGCGTTCCTTTCGGTCGCCAGTCGAACCGGTAGGTGAACACCCGCCCGCCGTTCTCGCTGAGGAGCCGTGCTAGAGCCAGCGCCGGGGCACCGAACACGCGCCGGGTCAGTCCTCCGGCAAGCGGCGCTGTAACCGGTCGGAGGGCAGCGGATGCCCGAACCGCCCTGAGCGCCGGCACGCTGTCGAAGAACGGCGTGAAGTCGTCGCGGGTGTAGCCGACCAGAACGTCGACGGCCGCGGCCCGGCGCGCCAGCCGCTCCTGACGTTCGGCCGCGGGTGCGACCGGCCATGCACCGGGCGTCGGCGCGAACGGCATGCCGATCGTGAGGCGGTCGCCAGTGAGGCCCCGGGGCGCCGCGAACTGCGCCGACAGCAGCTGCTCGGTGGTGGCGTCGACCGGCGACGTCTGCCCCAGCTCCCGCACGACGGCGGCGCCGAGCTGGGCTGCGATCGCTTCCCGCCCCCTGTTCAGGCCAAGCGGAGCGCTCTGCAGGATGACGCGGTTGTAGAACCCGTCGGCCTCGGGGATCGCGAGCAGTTCGACGATGGAGTCTGCTCCCGCGGACTGGCCGAACAGCGTGACGCGATCCGGGTCTCCGCCGAAGGCTGCGATGTTCTCGTGCACCCAGGCGAGTGCGGCGAGCTGGTCCTGCACGCCGAGGTTGGCCGGGGACACCCCCTCGATCGGCAGGTACCCGAACACACCGAGCCGGTAGTTGATGCCCACGACGATCACGTTGCCGCTCTGCACAAGCCGGGTCGGTTCGTAGATCTCCCCTGCGCCGGAGCCGTTGACATAGGCCCCGCCGTGGATCCAGACCATCACCGGCAGCGGTTCGGCGGCGCTGCGCCGAGGCGCTTCGGCCGCAGCGGTTTCGGGCGCAGCGGTGTCGGGCGCCGTGATGTTCAGGAACAGGCAGTCCTCGCTCATCGGCGGCACGCGCTTCGGCAGGGCGAGCATGACCATGCCGAAGGTCGGTTGCGGACACATGGGCCCGTCGACCAGGGCATCGCGGACGCCCTCCCAGGCCCCCTCGGGCTGCGGCGCGCCGAACCGTTCCGCCCGGGCGTAGCGCACTCCACGGAAGTGCCGGATGCCGCCCTCCACCGAACCACGGAGCACACCCGGGCCCGTCTGCACGTCGACGCGCGGCGCGTCATCCGGAGCCGCGAGGAAGCCCGAGAGGGCCGTTCCGTCCGTCATCGCTCAGCGCCCCGCCAGCACGTCTTCGAGGGTGCGCGGGGCCCTTCCGGTCAGTCGTTCGACGTCGCCCGAGATTGCAGCCAGCTCGCCGTCGCGGATGCCCGTGTAGGTGCTCACCCAGGCATCGACCATGAACGCCGGGGCGTCGAAGTGCGCCCGTGAGGCATAGGCCTCCTCGACGGTCTCGTCGACGAAGCTCAGCGCGCGTCCGGTGACGGCCGAGGCGCGGCTGGCGACCTCCGCGAAGCTCAGCGTCTCGCCGCCGGTGAGGGCGTAGACCGCGCCGCGATGGGCGGCCGGATCGAGAAGCACCTTCGCCGCGACATCCGCCACGTCGTCGCGGGCGACCGCAGCCATGCGGCCCTCGCCCGCCGGCCCCCGGATGACTCCCTTCTCATCGGCCCACTGCGGCAGCAGGTCGAGGTAGAAGTTGTCGCGGAGGAACGTGAAGTCGAGGCCGCTCTGCCGGATCACCTCCTCCGTCTCGCCATGGTCGCGTGCGAGCGTGAAGCTCGCGTCGGGGCCGGCGCCGACGAAGGAGGTGTAGACGATGTGGTCGACGCCCGCCTCGATCGCCGACTGCACGAACTGCACGTGCTCGGCGACCCGGTCGGTGGATTCCGCTGCCGACACCATGAACAGCACATCGACACCCTCGAGCGCCTGCCGCGCCGCGTGCGGATCGCCGTACTCGGTCACACCGACGGTGACGTCGAGCGAGTCGAACGCGGGTGCCCGGCTGGCGTCGCGGACGATCATCCGGAAGGCCCGGCCAACCGCGTCGAGACGCTGCGCGACACCCCCACCGATGCGGCCGGTGGCCCCGGTCACGGCGATCACGGGCAGCGTGGAAGAGGACGAGAGGTCGGACACCGGAAGATCTGTCATGCAGAAACCCTAGACGCTGGCCGCCTCACGGTGCACCTGCTCGATCAGACCGATCACCCGGAGCGCATCGCGCGGATCCACCGGCAGCGGTCCGCCTGAGGCCAGCGCCTCACCGAGCAGCCGGTAGAAGCCGGAATAGTCGCCCCGCTCGGGTTCGACGGCCACGGGTCCGGGGTCACCGTCGACACCGAGCACTCCCCAGGCGGAGGGCGGTTCGACACCGAACCCCGCGTCGGTCGGGAGTGCACCACCCTTCAGCGCGGCCTCCTGCCCATCGAGGCCCCACTTCGTGTACGCCGTCTGAGGCGTCAGAACGTGGAACCGGTTGCCCTTCTGGGCGGCCAGGGAGTTCATCCACAGATGACTGGTCACGCCCGAATCGTGCCGGAGCACGAGGAACGCATCGTCGGGAGCACTCGAGCGCGGGTGGCGGGTCGCCAGCTCGGCATGGGCGACGACCGCCGGGCCGAACAGGTCGAGTGCCTGGTCGATGAGGTGGGTGCCGAGGTCGAAGAGAATGCCGCCGCCCTGAAGAACCGTCGCCTCGGCCTTCCACGAGCGGGCGCCTTCGGGCTTGAACCACTCGAAGCGCGACTCGAAACGGCTCACCCCGGCGAGGCGTCCGTCGCCGATCAGTTTCGCCAGCGTCAGGTAGTCGGCGTCGAAACGCCGGTTCTGGAACACGGTCAGGGGCACGCCGCGCTCCGCGGCGAGGGCGATGAGCTCCTCTCCCTCTTCCGTGTTCACGACGAACGGCTTGTCGACGAGCACGGCGATCCCCGCTTCGATGGCCGTCCGCGCCAGGCCGTGGTGGCTGGCCGGGGGCGTGCCGATCACCACGAGGTCGATGTCATCCGGCGCCTCGAACAGCTCTGCCGCGCTCGAGAGGATGCGGGCATCCGGATGCAGCCGCCGGGCCTCGGCCTGCCGGGACTCATCCCCGGTGACGATGACACGGAGCGCGAAGGCGTCGTCTGCCTCGAGGAAGGGCGCGTGGAACACCCGCCCGGAGAGCCCGAAGCCCAACAGGGCGGTGCGGATCGGCTGGCTGCGCGGAGCGAGATGATTCATGTACCAACACTAACCAGTTGGGAATACCCAGCCCGTTCCCAGCGTTCTGTTGGCAGTGACCCATGCCCAGACAAGCCCTTCGGGCATCCTGACCGAACGTGAGAAGCGACGCCTCACGAAGCCACAGAGCGAACGCGGAATCATCGCCACGCTCGCCTTCACGGGCCTCATCGCCGCCTTCATGCAGACCCTCGTGACGCCGATCGTGCCCCAGCTGCCGATCCTGCTGAACACGAGCCCGTCGAACGCGACCTGGGTGCTGACAGCGACGCTCCTCGCGGCGGCCGTCTCCATTCCCATCAGCGGCCGGCTCGGAGACATGTTCGGCAAGCGCCGCATCGTCATCGCCCTGCTGGCTCTGCTGCTGGTCGGTTCCGTGGTCTCCGCCCTCTCGAGCGACGTGCTGCTGATGATCGTGGGCCGGGTCCTGCAGGGAACCGGACTGGGTGTGATCGCGCTCGGCGTGAGCATCCTCCGCGACGTCCTCCACCCGAAGCGTCTCGGCGGTGCGGTCGCCCTGGTGAGCGCGACGCTCGGAATCGGCGGCGCCGTCGGCCTGCCGATCTCCGCCCTGATCGCCCAGAACCTCGACTGGCACTTCCTGTTCTGGCTCTCCGGGCTACTCGCGCTCATCGCCCTCGTGCTGGTCTGGACCATCGTGCCGGTCAGCACCCTCCGCTCGGGCGGCTCGTTCGACTTCATCGGTGCGGTGCTGTTCGCGATCGGCCTGGTGGGCATCCTGCTGGCTGTCTCGAAGGGCGGCGAATGGGGCTGGGGCAGCCTCGCCACGATCGGGATGCTCGCGGGCGGTGTTCTCGTTCTGCTCGTCTTCGGCGTGTACGAACTCCGCATCGACAACCCGCTTGTCGATCTGAGGATCGCGGCGCGCCGCACCGTGCTGCTGACGAACCTCGCCTCCATCACCGTCGGATTCGCCTTCTTCGCCAGCGCCGCGGTGCTGCCGCAGCTGCTCGAGTCGCCCACCGACACCGGTGTGGGGCTCGGCCAGACCCTGCTCGTGGCGAGCCTCTGCCTCACCCCCAGTGGTCTCGTGATGTTCTTCCTCTCGCCCGTCGCCGCTCGACTCAGCGCCGCACGAGGGCCGCGCACGAGCCTGGTGGTCGGTGGGCTCTTCATCGTGATCGCGTACGCGCTGGCCGTCGGCCTGATGACCGAGGTCTGGCACGCCGTGCTCATCGCCACGATCACCGGTCTCGGTGTCGGGTTCGCCTACGCTGCCATGCCGACGCTCATCATGCGTGCCGTGCCGGCGAACGAGACGGCCGCGGCGAACGGTCTGAACTCGGTCATGCGCACCCTCGGCTCCACCGTGGCAGCTGCCGTGCTCGGCCTGATCCTCGCCTCGAATGCCGTGGTCGTGAACGGCCACGCCATCCCGACGGCCGCGTCGTTCCAGCTCTGCTTCATCATCGCCGCCGTCATCGCCCTGATCGGCACGGTTCTGGCCTTCCTGCTGCCCAAGCACGAAGTGCCGACCGACACGGCGAGCATTCCCTCTGTGAAGACGGCGGACGCCGAGCGGGTCTCCGCCCGCTGAGCGCACACCGCGGCCGATTCCACACTGTCAACCGATATCGCGGGACGACCGCAGATGCCTAGGGTGAAGCACCATGGATCCCGCTGAACTGCTGCTCATCCTGGCGGGTTCCCTCGCCGTCAGCGCTCTGGCGCGCTGGCGCGGCTGGCCGGCACCGCTCCTGGTCGTCGCCGTGGCGCTCGGCGTCTCGTTCATTCCCGGTGTTCCGAGCATCGAGATCGATCCCGAGATCGTGCTGAGCGTCATCCTGCCGCCCCTGCTCTATTCAGCGGCTCTGGATGTCTCGTTCCAGAACTTCTCGCAGAGCCTCCGGCAGATCCGGCGGCTCGGGATCGGGCTGGTGGTGGTGACGGCGCTCGTCGTCGGGCTCGTCGCGTGGTGGCTGGTCCCCGCGCTCACTCTGCCCGGCGCCCTGCTCCTCGGGGCGATCGTGGCACCACCCGATGCTGTCTCCGCTTCGTCGATCGGTCGCCGGCTGGGGCTGCCCCGCCGAGTGATGACGGTGCTCTCGGGTGAGAGCCTGATCAACGACGCCGCCTCCCTGACCCTCTTCAAGGTGTTCGTCGCGATCATCGGCGGATCCATGCTGAGCGTGGGCGGTGTGCTCTGGATGTTCGTGCTGGCGATCGTCGTGGGGCTGGCTGTCGGGCTGGTGATCGGTGTGCTGGTGCAATTCGTCCGCACCCGGGTTCCCGACTCGCTCGTCGGCACGACCCTCGGGCTGCTCGTGCCCTTCGGCGCCTATGCCGCGGGTGAGGCCCTCGGCGGCTCGGGTGTGCTCGCGGTCGTGGCAGCGGGACTCTATGTGGGCTACAACTCCCCGAAGACCGGCTACGAGACCCGGCTGCAGGAGCGCCCGGTGTGGGCCTCGATCGACCTCCTGCTGGAGGGCTTCGTGTTCGCCCTGATCGGACTGCAGGTCGCCGACGTCGTGCGGGCGGTGTCGGGCAGCTCGCTCGGCCTCGCCCGGTCGGCAGCCCTCGCCGGCGCCGTGTTCGTGGTCGTGCTGCTCGTTCGTCCGGCCTACGTGTTCGCCACCTACTACCGCACCAAGGGGCAGCGGAACCTCGGCAGGCGGCTCGGCAGGCATCTGGTCGAGCGGATGCCGGGCATCCGGAGGCTCGGCATCGTTCGGCGCGGCCGTGCGCACCGGAGCGAGCATCCGCAGCCGCAGTTCAGCAGGCGCGAACTCGTGGTCGTCTCGTGGACCGGGATGCGCGGGGTCGTCACCCTGGCCTCGGCTGCGGCCGTGCCCACCATGGCCGCCTCCGGTGAGTTCGCCGGCCGCGAGACGATCACGCTGGTGGCCTTTGTCGTGACCGTCGGCACACTGCTGCTGCAGGGACTGAGCCTGCCGTGGATCATCCGTCGCCTGAACGTGATCGACAGCGGACAGGAAGAGCGCGACGGCGTCGAGGAGGTGCGGATCTTCGAGCTCAGCGTGCGGGAGGCGAACGACTACATCGACCAGCACCGCGAGAAGTGGGGCACGAAGTACGGTCTCGACGAGCTCGACGGATCGATCGAGATCCTGAAGCAGCAGTACGAACGCCAGGCGACCGTTCTGCTCGATGAGAACGAACTCGACCAGCAGGACATCGACGCCCCCGGCCTCGACACGGCCGAGGCGGAGAAGCCCCGGCTCAGCGGGCCCCAGCTCACGTCGCTCCGCCGGGAGCTCATCGACTTCCGGCGGTCGGTCGTGCTGCGGCAGCGGAATGCCGGCGAACTCGACGAGGACGTCATGCGGAGCGTGTTGCGCGGGCTCGACGCCGAGGAGCTGGCGCTCGACACGTCGACGGTGACCCGCAACAGGTCCTGACCGGTATCGTGGGATCCGATGGGTTCTGATGAGTTCTGACGCGGAGCAGGGCGGTTCGCCCGGGGGTGCTGGGAGCGCCGCCTGGGCGATCGGGCACGTGCCGTTCGCCCGTGGGTTCTACGCCGGCAGGCGCGTGCGCGGCGTCGAGGTTCGCGAGGAGACCCTGGCCGCCCCCTTCGACACCGTTCGCCTGAAACGCCACGAACGCGTGGGCGGTGCGGATGTCGGCGGTGCCGGGGCAGCCGCTCCCCTCGTGGTGTTCTTCCCCGACGCCGAAGCCGTCTCCGCGCGTGGGCGGAGAAGCGGCGACTGGCTGGCCGCTTCGCTCGCCCGGCGGCTGCCGGTCGTGGTGGTGACGGTGCAGATTCCCGCTGCGGTGCTCGACGACAGGGAGGCGGCGTTCGAAGCACTGCTCCGTGCGCTCGGGGCGGGCGGTGGCGGCAGCAGCGGCAGCGGTGCAAGCGGCGGCAGTGCCAGCGGCGCCGGCGGCGACCCGAAGATCGCGCTCGTCGGCGTGGGCACGGGCGGAGCCCTGGCCGCCCGCACCGCGATGCGGGCCAGGGACACCCGCGACGTGCCCGATAGCGCGGTTTCGGTTTCCGAGGTGCCCGGCGGGCCGCGCATCCAGAGGCAGGCGCTCATCTCCCCCGATTTCGCGCTGCTCACCGGGCCTCCCGCCACGGAGGACGCCCTCCGCACGTCGCTCGTGGCCCGGCTCTCCGAACTCCCCGCGACACTCGTGCAGCAGTACGGCGATCGTGCAGCGAGCCGAAGCGACCCCTCCCAGAATCTCGTCGAGCTGCTCCGCGAATCGGGGGTGGCCGTGCGCTCCATCGCCTACCCGCCCCAGCGCCTCGACTGGACAGAGTACCCGCGTGCAGTACGGAGCTCCAGCCGTGCACTCGACGACCTCGTCGCGTTCCTCGAGCGGGGTATCGTTACCGACGGATTCGACGTCGTACCGGCGTGGAACCTGCACTGATCCCCACACCGCCCTGATCCCCGCACCGCCCTGATCCCCACACCGCCCTGATCCCCGCACCTCAACCGCACCGAGGATGGCCATGCCCGCACCCGACACCGACAAGGCGAACGCCCGGCACCACGTGATACCCGATCCGGAGGCCAGACCCCAGAGCCGACTCCGACAGTGGCTGCTCCAGGGCCTCGTCGACCAGTCGGGGCGCTACCAGGGCTCCTACGGCGTGAAGGTCGAGAAGACGCACTCCTGGTGGCGGGTGATGTGCCTGACCGGCGTCGACTACTTCTCGACCCTCGGCTACCAGCCCGCGATCGCCGCACTTGCGGCCGGGTTGCTCTCGCCGTTCGCCACGATCGTGCTGCTGCTGCTCACCCTGTTCGGCGCCCTGCCGGTGTACCGCCGGGTCGCTCGCGAGAGCTTCAAGGGCGAGGGTTCGATCGCGATGCTCGAGCGGCTGCTGCCCTGGTGGGGTGGCAAGCTCTTCGTGCTGGTGCTGCTGGGGTTCGCCGCCACCGACTTCATGATCACGATCACCCTGTCGGCCGCCGACGCCTCGGCGCACGCCATCGAGAACCCGTTCGCGCCGTCGTGGTTCCACGGCAACGAGGTCATCATCACTCTCGTGCTGGTGGCGCTGCTCGGGGCCGTCTTCATCCGCGGCTTCAAGGAGGCCATCGGCATCGCCACCGTGCTCGTCGCGGTCTACCTGGTGCTGAACTTCGTCGTGGTGCTCGTGTCGATCGTCCACGTGTTCGAGAACACCGTTGTGATCACCAACTGGTGGGAGGCGCTGAACGCGCAGCACGGCAACCCGCTGGTCATGGTGGGCATAGCGCTGATCGTCTTCCCGAAGCTCGCCCTCGGCCTGTCCGGCTTCGAGACCGGCGTGGCCGTGATGCCGCAGATCACCGGCAGCCCGGGCGACACTCCCGAGCAGCCGACCGGGCGCATCCGGGGAACCTGGCGCCTCCTCACGACGGCCGCCGTCATCATGAGCACCTTCCTCATCACGTCGAGCTTCGTCACCACGCTGCTCATCCCGCAGGCAGAGTTCCAGGCGGGTGGGCAGGCCAACGGCCGCGCCCTGGCCTATCTCGCACACGAGTACCTCGGCAGTGCCTTCGGAACGATCTACGACATCTCGACCATCGCCATCCTCTGGTTCGCCGGCGCTTCGGCCATGGCGGGCCTGCTGAACCTCGTGCCCCGGTACCTGCCCCGCTACGGTATGGCCCCGCAGTGGGTGCGCGCGGTCAGGCCGCTCGTGCTCGTGTTCACCAGCATCGCCTTCATCATCACCCTCGCCTTCAAGGCCAGTGTGGATGCCCAGGGCGGCGCCTATGCGACAGGAGTGCTCGTGCTGATCACCTCCGCCTCGGTCGCGGTCACCCTGTCTGCCCGTCGCCAGCGGCAGAAGAAGCGCACGGTCGGGTTCGGCATCGTCGCGCTGGTCTTCGTCTACACGACCATCGCGAACGTGTTCGAGCGGCCCGACGGCGTGCGCATCGCGGCGCTGTTCATCCTGGCGATCCTCGTCGTGTCGCTGGTCTCCCGCGTGCAGCGCTCGTTCCAGTTGCGGGCCACTTCGGTGACGCTCGACGAGACCGCTCTGGAGTTCCTCCGGGCCGATGCCGAACTCAGGGTGATCCACCTCATTGCGAACGAGCCCGACGACGGCAGCGCGCTCGAGTACCGCATCAAGAACAAGGAGGAGCGGCACGACAGCCACATTCCGAACTCGGCGAGGATCATCTTCATCGAGGTCTATCCGGCCGACTCATCGAACTTCGAGGAGGATCTGGTCGTTCGCGGAGTGACCAAGCACGGTTACCGGGTGCTCGAGGTGCGAAGCGGCAACGTGCCCAACACGCTCGCCGTGGTGATGCTGACGATCCGCGACGAGACGGGGGTCGTGCCAGAGATCTACTTCGAGTGGACGGAGGGCAACCCCGTGTCGAACATGCTCCGTTTTCTGATCACCGGCAGCGGCGAGGTCGCGCCGGTCACCCGCGAGGTGCTCCGCGAGGCGGAGAAGAACGTCACGCTCCGCCCGGCCGTGCACGTGAGCTGATCCGGGAACAGGGCCTAACCCTTCGGAGTCTCCTCCCGGAGCGCCCGCAACTCCGCGGTGAACACCTCGCGCGAGTGCGCCATCTCGGCCCGCAGCTCGTCGATCTGCCGCGACAGGGCGTCGACATGGTCGACGTTCGCCCGCTGCACCTGCACCTCGCTGCTCCGCACGCGGTCGACCAGCCAGCTGGCGAGGGTCGCGGTCACCACACCGAGAAGGGCGATGCCCGCGATCATCAGTCCGACCGCGATCATCCGCCCCTCCACCGTGACTGGCGTGTAGTCGCCGTAACCGACCGTCGTGATGGTGACGAAGGCCCACCACAGCGCGTCGCCGAACGAGACGATGGATGCCCCGGTGCGTTCTGCTCGGAGTCCAGGATGCCGAGGGCCGCGATCAGCACGAGCAGGCCGGCGGACCCGATCACGTAGGTGGCCACGCGTCCGCGGAACGCTGTGCCCGCCGTGCGCTGCAACACGGAGAACAGCATGACCAACCGCAGGAGCCGGAGGGGGCGCAGCAGCGGCAGCACGACGATCAGGAACTCGAGGATGTGCGTGAAGAACCACCGCCACCGGCGCGGAGCGAGGTAGAGGTTCGCGACGTAGTTCACCACGAAGACGCCCCAGACCGCCCACATGACGATCTCGGCGACGAAGTTGGCCTCGTCGTGGAGGTTGCCGATCACATCCCACGAATACGCGATGAGGAACACCAGCGACACCGCGGTGAGCGGCCACTCCATGCGGGCGTTCCAGGAGGCCTGGCCCTCGATTCCGCGAACGATCGGCACCCTGTGCAGCTCGACCTGCTCGTCAAGGGTGCGGGCCCGCCGTCGGGGCAGGATCCTCGGAATGCTCATCGTGACCCCACTCGACGGGCGGCCACAGTGCGCCGCGGAAGGCTGCAGAACGTGCCCCCAGCCTAGTGCGAGGGTCCGCATCCCGGCGGCGGGGCGGGGCGGGGGCGCTCAGGCGCCGGGCAGCCACTTCTTCGCGGTGAGGAACTCGCCGCGGGCGCGGGCGTAGTCCTCGATCGCGCGGTCGGCGCGCTGCTGCTCCAGCGCGTGCAGACGGCCGTACCCGAAGGTGTTCTCGCCGGCCTCGGCGGCGGCTCCGGCAGTGGCGTACAGCAGCCGCTGGAGCGCCACGCTGTCGCGGTACTCCCCCAGCGCATCCTGCACCCGCTCCGCGGCGGAGGCGAGGCGCGCGACCTTCTCGCCGAACACCGCCGTTCCCGCGAACGCGGTGTCGCCCGAGGTCACCGCCTCGATGCCGAACCGCAGCCGCCGGGCGGCTTTCCGCACCACGTGCACCCGGGCATTCCACTCGTCGGGGTTGCCCGCCTTCGCAACGGCCTTCATCCGTCTCTTCACCCGCCGGAAGTCCGCGGTGATCGGCCGGCCGAGCACCTTCGTGGCGCGCCCGGCCGATCTCTTGCCGAGCCGGGCTGCGTCGCCCGTGCCGGCGGCGAACGCTTCGAGAGAATCGAGCAGCCGGAAGTACCGTGCGCTCGACAGGATGCGCTGCAGGTAGCCGAGCGAGCGCTGGTACTCCGCCTCCTTGTCGGAGACGAGGCGCGCGAGCACCGCTTCGTGCATACGCTTGTTCGCCTGTGAGCGCACGAGATTCCGCGCCCTGTCGTGCATGACCTGCGGGTCGCGGGTGTCGCCGAGCACGGTTCCGAGTTCGGCGAGCTCCCGCTCGAGCCGCTTCGCCTCGTCGGAGTCCAGCACCGACCGGTAGGTGGCGAGGATGCTCCGCAGCCGCCGCACGGAGGAGCGCATCGTGTGCACCGCACCCGCTTCGTCTTGGCGAACGAGTGGATCGGCCTGCTTCAGCCGTTCCGTCTGCACAGCGATCGCGGCACGGAGCACATCACCCGCCGAGCTCTTGCCGCTGAGCGGTCGCCGGGGTTCCCGCTCCCCCAACCGCTCGCGGCCGAGCGCGTGGGCGAGCTTCGAGACGCTCGCCGACGGCCGGGCACCAGCCGTCTCGAGCTTCTTCTCGATGGCGTCGAGCAGCAGAGCGCGCTTCCGCGGCGAGCCGGGAGCGTCGTCGGTGAGTTCGACCTCCCATTCGCGCCAGACCCGCAGCTGGGCGGTGGCGACATCCCCGGCCGACACCAGGTCGTCGGCGATCTCGGCGAGCGCCACGTCGTCGCCGTCGTGGAGGCAGGTCGTCGTGCGGGTCGTGGTCAGTCGGGCGACAGGAGCGAGCGGATGATCGCGCACGTGCACCAGCACGAGGTCGAGCACGGCCTCGGGGATCGGTCCGTCGTCGCCGAGCGGCCAGTGCAGCTCCAACCGGCCCTCGTCGCCCGGCAGTTTGATGTGCCAGCCCTCGTCGGAGCCGCCCTCGCGGCGCCGGAGCACGATCCGCTGGGCTGCGAGATGGAGTTCCGCGGTGTCGTAGTAGACCGCGTGCAGCGTCACCGTCTCGGGGTCGGAGACCCGCGCGACCTGGGCCACCCCGGTCAGATCCGGCACGACGGTCTGGTCGTCGACGTCGTACTTCCGCTCGATCTCGATGTGCACCTGATGATTCATGCCCGTTGCCCCGACCCTCTTGCCTTCGACTCCGCCTTACACGCTAACTCAACTACGGTGGATGCATGTCACTGCAGCATCCCCCGGTCGCCCGGAAGGCCCCCACCGAACGCATCCATCACGGCGACACGGTGATCGACCACTACGAATGGCTTCGCGAGAAGGACGACGAGAAGGTGCTCGCACACCTCACCGCCGAGAACGCCTGGGCCGAGCAGCAGACGGCGCACCTCGAACCCGTTCGACAGGCTGTCTTCGACGAGATCAAGGCCCGCACCCTCGAGACCGACCTGTCGGTTCCCGTGAGGAGCGGCTCCTGGTGGTACTACACCCGCACGGTCGAGGGCAGCCAGTACGGCATCCACGCCCGCGCGCCCATCGCCGGCACCGACGACTGGACCCCGCCCCGCCTCGAACCCGGCGTTGCCGTTCCCGGCGAGGTGGTCGTGCTCGACGACAACGTCGAGGCGGAGGGCACCGACTTCTACTCCCTCGGGAGCTTCGACACGAGCACGGATGGCCGGCTGCTCGCCTACGCCGTGGACACGGTGGGCGACGAGCGCTACACACTCCGCATCCGCGACCTCGACACCGGCGAGAATCTGCCGGACGTCGTGGAGAACACCGCGCCCGGAGCCACCTTCACCCCCGACGGGCGCTTCGTCTTCTACCCGACCGTCGACGAGGCGTGGCGCCCCGACACCATCTGGCGGCACCGGGTCGGCAGTGACGGGACCGACGTCGTCGTCTTCACCGAACCCGACGAGCGCTACTGGCTCGGTATCGGTCTCACCCGCAGCGAGAAGTACCTGCAGCTCGACCTCGGCTCGAGCGTCACCAGTGAGACCCACCTGCTCGACACAGCCGACCCCGAGGGCGACTTCGTACTCGTCTGGCCGCGGGTGGAGGGCATCGAGTACTTGGTCGAGCACGCCGTCATCCCGGGGGCAGGCGACAGCGCAGGCGACCGCCTCCTCGTCACCCACAATGCGAATGGTGAGAACTTCGAGCTGCTGGAGGTGGCTCCGGATGCTCCGCTCGACGAGTCCCGCTGGCGTACCGTGCTGGCGGCGAGCGACGACGTGCGGCTCGAGAGCGTCGACGCCTTCGAGACCCACCTCAGCGTGGAGTACCGGCGCGACGCGCTGACCCGCGTGGCGGTCATCCGGCTGGATGCTGCCACGGACTCAGCGCCGGGCGCCGCGGGCGCGGTGGGCAGCAGCAGCCGAGGGCTCCTCCCCGGCTACGGCCCTCTCGAGGAGCTCCCCTTCACCGAGCCGCTCTTCTCCGTCGGCACCGGCGGCAACCCGGAGTGGACCCAGCCGACCCTCCGCGTCGGCTTCACCTCGTTCGTGACCCCCTCCACCGTCTACGACTACGTTCTCTCCACCGGTGACCTCCGCCAGCTCAAGCAGCAACCGGTGCTCGGCGGCTACGACAGCAGCGCCTACACCCAGCGCCGCGAATGGGCGGAGGCCGACGACGGCACGCTCATCCCGATCTCGCTCGTCGAGCGCCGGGATCTCGTGCGCACCGGTGCCCCCGCTCCCCTCGTTCTCTACGGCTACGGATCGTACGAGGCGAGCATCGACCCGTCGTTCTCGGTCGCCCGGCTCTCGCTCCTCGATCGCGGCGTGGTCTTCGCCATCGCCCATGTGCGCGGCGGCGGCGAACGCGGACGCTGGTGGTACGAGCAGGGCAAGAAGCTCGCGAAACGCAACACGTTCAGCGACTTCATCGCCGCGGCGCACCACCTCGTCGACGCCGGCTACACCACGCCCGACCGGCTCGTCGCGCAGGGCGGAAGCGCCGGCGGGCTGCTGATGGGCGCGATCGCCAACGATACGCCAGAACTCTTCGCGGGCATCCTCGCGCAGGTGCCGTTCGTCGACGCTCTCACCTCGATCCTCGACCCGTCGCTGCCGCTCACCGTGATCGAATGGGACGAGTGGGGCGATCCCCTCCACGACGCCGGGGTCTACGCCTACATGAAGTCGTACTCCCCCTACGAGAACGTGCGGGACGGCATCCGGTACCCGAAGATCCTCGCGGTGACCAGCCTGAACGACACGCGGGTGCTGTACGTGGAACCGGCCAAGTGGGTCGCAAGGCTGCGCGAAGCGGGAGCGGATCCGCTGCTGAAGATCGAGCTCACAGCCGGGCACGGCGGGGTGAGCGGGCGCTACGAGCGCTGGAAGGAGACCGCCTACGAGTACGCGTGGATGCTCGATGTGCTCGGTGCACTCAGCGCACCCGGCGCCCAGGCCCCCGGCGCACAGGCACCCCGTGCCCAGGCCCCCGCAGGCGCAACCCCTGTTCAGGGGACACCGAGTACGGAAGCATAGGCTGAGCACTCTTGCTGGCCACGACGAAAGCGAATCATGACCGACACAGCACCCGGTGACCTCTCAGGCCCCGATTCAGCGCCCTTCGACAATGCCCTCATCGATTCCCTGACCGAATGGATGCCCCGGCAGCGCTGGTTCGGTGGCAAGACCACCAGCCCTGCGCTGCGGCTGATCGGCAGCTTCGACCTGCCGCACGGCGACGCGGAGGTGCGGGTCACGACGTTCCTCGTGCTCGACGAGGGCGGCCAGCAGTCCCGCCTCTACCAGGTGCCCCTCACCGTGCGGAGCGAGCGCGCTCCCGAACTCGAGGCCTCCCTGATCGTCGCCGTGAGCGCGGAGCCGGGCTCCGACAGCCCGGACAGTGACGTTCCGGTCAACGCCGTGACCGTGGGCGACAAGGGCGCTCACACCCAGTTCGTCTACGACGGAACCCACGACCTCGCCTACTCGGGCGCCCTCCTCGACCTGATCGCCCGCGACCAGGCGAGCGACGGCACCGGCGGCGCGACGGCCACGGGGCGGGCCCAGGTCTCCGGGCATCCCCTCACCGTGACCCACGCCAGGGTGCTGAGCGGTGAGCAGTCGAACTCGTCGATCATCATGACGGTGACGACCGCGGAGGGCGCGGAACATCGGCCCGTCATCTGCAAGGTGTTCCGGGTGCTCCACCACGGCAACAACCCCGACGTGGTGCTGCAGTCCGCCCTGGCGAAGGCCGGTTCCACCCGGGTGCCCGCCTCGATCGGAAGCGTCGTCGGCCAGTGGCACGACTCGCGGATGCCCGACGGGCGCACCTCGGGGCATCTCGCCTTCGCGCAGGAGTTCCTGCCGGGCGTCGAGGATGCCTGGCGCGTGGCCCTCGACGCGGTCGAGGCCGGACGCTCGTTCGTCGCCGAGGCCGCCGCTCTCGGCGAGGCCACCGCGGAGGTGCACGAGACGCTCGCCGCCGTGCTGCCGACCGTCGCCCCCTCCGACGATCTCGTCGCCGGTGTCATGACGAGCATGCGCCGTCGTCACGGCGGAGCCGTACGCGAGGTGCCGTCGCTCGCCGAGCACAACGACGCCATCGAGCGGGTCTTCGAGGCCGCCGAGGCGAGCCCCTGGCCGAATCTCCAGCGGATCCACGGCGACTACCACCTCGGCCAGGTGCTTCACACGCCGAACGGCGGCTGGGTGCTGGTGGACTTCGAGGGCGAGCCGCTCCGGCCGATGGTCGAGCGGAGCCAGCCCGACCTCGTGCTCCGCGACATCGCGGGCATGCTCCGTTCCTTCGACTACGTCGCCGGTTCCTACGCGCAGACCCACCCCGGCGAGTCCGCGACGCAGTGGGCGCTGGATGCCCGGGCCGCCTTCCTCGACGCGTACATCGCCCGCGCGGGGCTCGACCTCCGCGCGAATCGTGCCCTCCTCGACGCCTTCGAGATCGACAAGGCGCTCTACGAGGCGATCTACGAGGTGCGGAACCGCCCCACCTGGGTCTCGATCCCCACCACCGCGGTCGCCCGCCTGGCGAACCGCCCCCGCGGCTAGCAGAGCAGCTCCCTGAAGTCAGACCCTCAGGTCGCGGGCGGTGGGGCCCTCGAGGAGCGTGCCGTCGGGCGCGAAACGGGAGCCGTGGAGGGGACAGTCCCAGCTCGTCTCGGCGGAGTTCCAGGTGAGCACCCCGCCGAGGTGCGGACAGACGGCCGAGACCTGGCAGGTGCGACCCCCGACGGTCGATGTTCCCGTCGGATGGATGCCTGACCGCCCGATCAGTCCCTCCCCCTCGGCGGGGAGCGGAAGGGCATCCGTCGACGGACCGGCGAGCACACCCGCCCACCCCTTCAGCGCCCACCAACCCGTTGCAGCGTTCGCGCCGATGCCCGACGCCATCGCGGCCGGCAGCGTGGCCCGGTGGTGAAGCGTCTTCGCCCAGGACGGCGAGTCGCCCGAGAGGTCGCTGAACAGCGTGAGCGCGGCCTGCACGGCGTTGGTCATCCCCCACTTGTCGTAGCCGCTCGCGAAGTAGATGCGCCCCCGGCCGCGCGGCAGGTACCCCACAAAGGGAACCCGGTGCGGCGTCTCGTAGTCCTGGGCGCTCCACGAGTGCGTGGGTACGGCACCCGGGAAGTGCCGTGCGGTCCACTCGTGCAGGTCGTCGACCAGCCGCTGGGTGTCGCCGGCGCGGCCGACCGGATGCCCGTTCCCGCCGACGATCAGCGTCGAGGTCTCCCCACCGGCACCTGGCACCGTGCGGATCGAGCGGCTCGGCGCATCCACCGACAGGTACATGCTCTGAGGCAACGCGCCACTCTCCGGCACCTCGTACGACCCCGCATACGACCGCTGCGCCCGCAGCTTCGCGAAATACAGCCCGCGGTCGAGGATCGGCACCCCCGTGGTGAGGTGCACGTGCGCACCGAAGACCGTTCCACGCGAGGTGCGCACCTCGGCCGGATCGGATGCCCGCACCCCCGTCACCCGGGTGTTCTCGACGATGACGCCGCCGAGCGCCCGAACGTCCGCCGCCAGCGCGGTGAGAACGTCGAGCGGGTCGAACTGCGCCTGGTCGGTGAGCACGACGGCGCCGAACGTCTCGAAGGGCAGGTCGGTGCTGTCGACGAGCCGCACATCGAGCCCGGATGCCCGGGCGATCCGGAACTCCCGCCCCACCGTCTCGACACCCGCAGCGGTTCCCGCGTAACTGACCGCGTCGCGGCGCTGCACGGCGACACCGCTCGAGGAGGCGTAGTCGAGCATCCACTCCTGGCCGGCGCGGTTGGCGTCCACATAGGCCTGCACGATCGATTGGTACGTGTGCGCCCTGATCTTCTGCAGTTGACTCCCTTGCAGGAGCGACAGCTTTGCGGTCGAACGGCCGGTTGCGACCGCACCGATCGAGCGCGACTCCAGCACCGCGACCCGTTTGCCCGTTCTCGCGAACAGCAGCGCGGTCACGAGACCCGTCAACCCCGCCCCCACCACGACCTCGTCGTAGCGGGCATCCGGTTCGAACGGGTCTGTCGTGATCCCAGCACCGGTTTCAGAACGGGAGTCGAACCACAGTGACGTCATCGCCTCAGGCTACGCCGCAGCCCTGATCTCGTCGGCCCCTTGCGCTCAGAGCCAGCCCTGCCTTCAGAACCAACCTTGCGCTCAGAGCCAGCCGAACAATCAGAGCCAGCCGGACAATCAGAGCCAGCCGCGCTTCTTGAACATGGCGTACAGGCCCACGCTGAGCCCCACCATGAGCCCGAGCGCCGCCGGATAGCTCCACGCGAAGTGCAGTTCGGGCATGTAGTCGAAGTTCATGCCATAGATGCCCGTCACCACAGTCGGCGCGAAGAAGATGGCCGCCCAGGCGGAGATCTTCTTGACCTCGTCGTTCTGGTGGTTGCTCGTCTCTGCGAGCTTCTTCATGTCCTCGTTCTGGCGCTGCGCGACGAGGGTCGCGTTCACCGTCAGGATCTCCCTGAGCGTCTGCCGGAATCCATCCACCCGCTCGTTCACGACGGCGACGTGGTCGGCGACATCCCGGAACGCCCGCTTCAGCTCGAGGTTTCCCTCCCCCTTGCCGTAGGTCTCCCGGAGGGTCTGCAGCATCGCCGTGAGCGGCAGGGTCGCGCGCTGGAAGTCGAGCACCTCCTGGGAGAGCTCATAGATGCGCCGGGACACCGAAGGGTCCCCCTCGAACACCTGCGCCTCGATCTCGTCGATGTCCGTCTCGAGGCCGGCGACGACGGGAGCGTACTGGTCGACGACCGCGTCCATGATGCCGTAGAGCGCGGCGATGGGCCCGAGTGCGAGCAGCCGCGGATCGCCCTCCATCCGACGGCGGACCACCGACAGGTCGGGCTTGGCGCTGTGCCGCACCGAGACCACGAAGTTCGGCCCGACGAACAGGTGGAGCTCGCCGAATTCGACCTCCTCCCGTTCGTCCACATAGAAGGCCGCCCGCAGTACGACGAACAGGACGTCTCCGTAGCGTTCGAGCTTCGGCCGCTGGTGGGCGCCGACCGCATCCTCGATCGCGAGCGGGTGCAGGTCGAACTCGGCCTGCAGGTCGGCGAGGGCCGCGCCGTTCGGACGGTAGAGCCCTATCCAGGCGAGGGCGTCCGGGATGCTCGCCAGAGCCTCGATCGTCTGCTGGGGTGTGGCGGGCGAGAGAACTCGGGTGCCGTGGGAGTAGATCGCGTTGTCGATGACACCTCCGCCCCCCTCCGCATCGACCGGATCGGCGACCACATCGTGCGTTCCGGAGCCGTCTGTGGAGGGCCTGCGGGTGACCGCGCCTCTGATGACCTGTGAGAATTTCATGGGAATTCACCTCTCCGGGCGCACCGACTGGGGGAAAAGGTCGCCACGCCGACCTCAGAATGACATACTTCTTCAGGCACAAAATCATCGAACGTCGTGTTTCTGAATAATCCGCGTGGCGTTAACCTCGCGTCCAGATATGTCTGGTTGGCTTTGTCCCGCACCACCCGTCGTGCGCCCACCACAGCGGGAAGTCAACCCGAAACGGCTCATTCACAATGACCACCCTCGCGCAGTACCCGCGTCCTGACCACTTCGTGCTCCATTTCAGCGACACGCACTTCGTCGGCACCGACGACCTGCTGTACGGCAAGGTCGACAGCGAAGGCCATCTCACGAGGATCCTCGGAGAGCTGCTCGAGTCGGGCGCCCGGCCAGAGGCCATCATCTTCACCGGCGACCTCGCCGACAAGGGCGACCCGAAGGCCTACGAGAAGCTCCGGGCGATCGTCGAGCCGGCCGCCGCGAAGCTCGGTGCTGTCGTCATCTGGGTGATGGGCAACCACGACAACCGTGCAGCGTTCCGTGCGGGTCTCCTCGACCAGCAGCCATCGATGAGGCCCATCGACCGCGTGCACGACATCAACGGCCTCCGCATCATCACGCTCGACTCGACCGTTCCCGGCTCCCACTACGGCGAGGTCACACCCGACCAGCTGGACTGGCTGGCCGAGGAGCTCTCGAGCCCTGCGCCGCACGGCACGATCCTCGCCATGCACCACCCGCCCGTGCCGAGTGTGCTCGACCTCGCCGTGATGGTGGAGCTCCGTGACCAGGCGTCGCTCGCCGAGGTGCTGCAGGGCAGCGACGTGCGCTCGATCATCGCCGGCCACCTGCACTACTCCTCGACGGCGATGTTCGCGGGCATCCCCGTCAGTGTCGCGTCGGCCACCTGCTACACGCAGGACCTCAACGTGCCCATCGGCGGCACCCTCGCCCGCGACGGCGCCCAGGCCTTCAACCTGATCCACGTCTACGAGAACACCGTGCTGCACTCAGTCGTGCCGATCGGGCACTACGCGCGGGTGTCGTACACCAGCGCCTCGGAGACGGCGGCCATCCTCGACAAGGCCGGCGTCGCCTTCGGCCCGCCCGCCGCCGCACCGGTCACGCCCGAGGAGCCCCTCGTCGTGCCGGCACTGACGGCCGCCGCCTCGACCCGCTGAACTCATTCGCAAACTTTTTGCGAAAGCGGCGTAATGGATGCCCGTGAACGGCATCTCTTCCTATGAACAACAATATAGGAGGAACACTCATGTTCGCAAAGACTTCACGCCGTACTCTCACCGCGGCCACCGCCGCTCTCACCCTCGCGGCCGGCCTCGCCGTCGGCACCGCCTCGTCGGCCTCAGCCGAGCCTGCACCTGCGACCAACACATCTTCGTTCAGCTTCACGGCTCCCGACCAAGTTTCTTCAATTGGGGAGCAGATCCGTCTGGTGTTCACTCTTCGCGGGGTCGGTCTGACAACTGCAGAGAGCGCGGGTGTCACAGCGTCGGTCAACTGCCTCAACGGAAGTTGGGCTCGAATCGACCTCTACCACTTCGAGAACACTCACCAATCGTGGGCCGAGACGAGGTTGCAGGCGTCGGACAGCGGCAAGACATGCACGATCCAGGTTGCTGGCCTGGCACCAGGAAGTTCAGTGTATTTTCCGGCCAACGAGATTCGCCACCTCTACCTGAACCAGCCTTACATCTCGCTCTACGGTGACGTCGTCATCCACAGCCGCACCGGCGGCCTGTGACCCAGAACCGACCCAAGCCAGGCCCGTCTGCCACGCGCAGACGGGCCTGGCGCGTTTCTCTGCGCAGCCGCTCAGCTGGCGTCTTCGAACTCCGACGCGGCGGCGACCTGGCGCTCCGACTCCCAGGGGGCCGGGAACGGGAAGTACTGCTCGAGGAACTCCTGCACCACGAGGGTGCGCTCCGCGGCATCCACTTCGGGGTAGCTGCCGTCGTTCAGGCAGAAGAAGTCGAACGAACGCTTCCGCAGGATGTCCGGCAGGAGCCCGAGGCCGGAGCGCATTGTGGTGTCGACGTACGACACTCTCGCCGCCTCCTGCACCACTGCCTGCCCGGTCATCAGAGCGTAGTAGTGGTAGAACGAGTTGGTCACCGAGATGTCGGTGCTCGATCGGAAGCGACTCGCGGCCGTGCGGCGGAAGTCCTCGGGGAACTCGTTCTCGAGCTCTTGCATCACGCTCTTCCGAAGCGGTGCGGCAGCGTGTTCGAGGTGGCGGGTGATGATCCGCCCGAACTTCTCCCAGAGCAGCCGGCGGTTGACCCGCGCGGCGTTCTCGAAGCCGCTTCGGCCGAGGTCGTTCTCGCCGAGGCCGATGCGGGTCTGGGCCTCGATGAACTTCGTGACGCCACCGGGTGAGAAGAACATGTTCGGCTGCACGGGGCGACCGAAGAACATGTCGTCGTTCGAGTAGAGGAAGTACTCGCTGATACCCGGGATGCGGTGCAGCTGGCTCTCGACGGCCTGCGAGTTGTGGGTCGGCAGCACACTGGTGTCTTCGAAGAACTCCTCGCTCGGCACGAAGGTGACCCGGGGATGCTCGGCGAGCCACGCGGGCTTCGGGGAGTCCGTGGCGATGAAGATACGCCGAACCCAGGGCGCGAAGAGGTACACCGAGCGGAGGGCGTACTTCAGCTCGTCGATCTGGCGGAACCGGGCATCCGAATCGTCGCCGTCGCCCGCGATGTAACCGGTACCCTGCGCGCGCCTGCGGCGCTGGTAGTCGATGTCGTTGCCGTCGACCCAGGAGAAGACCATGTCGATGTCGAAGACCACGTCGGTCGCCTGCACGTCGAACATGCCGCGAAGGGTGCGCCACGTCTCGCCGTAGAGCTCCACTGTGGAGGGGATCGCCTCGGTGCGGGGCAGGATGCGCCTCGTCAGCGAGTTCTCGACGGGGCAGATGATGTTCTCGTCGTCGAAGCTCCAGAACTGCAGCTCGATGCCGATGGACGACCCGTAGGTGAGACCGCCGACGGGCTCGACGCGCGGCCGGTACAGGCGGAAGATGCGGGCCTTGCGGCTCTCCGACAGCGTTCCGGTGCTCACCAGCATCGGCGGCCGCTTCTTGCCCGTGACGGTCTTGGAGTACATCGGTTCGTTCTGGCAGGCGAGCGCGAGGGCGCGCTCGAGCTTCCGACGGGCGGCCGCGTCGATGACCACCACGGGTCGTTCGTCGTTGCCGCGGATGAGGAAGAACTCGATTCCCGAACCGAGCAGGACGCTCCGCACGAACAGGAGATCCTCGACCATCGCCTCGTGCGGGGTCAGCGTGGTGTTGACCAGGGCGAGCATGCCCTTTCGCACGATGACATCCGGCCGGCCGTGGCTCTTCGGCCAGGAGCGCGGTGCGCCGAGGTGACCGGATGCCCGATTGAAGAGTTCCTCGGGCGCCTCGGGCTCGAGGCTGTTCTCGAGAGCGACGTTGTGGGTCGCCGCACTGCCCGTCGACATGCCGGCGGAGGTGCTGCCGATCATGAGAGGGCCGCCTCGAGCAGGCTCACCAGAGCTTCGAGCTGAACGCTGTCGCCCGACGAGATCTCGACATCCGAGCCGTCGAGCGCCCGGGCCGCGAGGCCCTGTTTGCTGTCGATGAGTTCGGCGATCTTCGAGTCGATCGTCTGGGCGGCGATGATGCGCCACGCCGTGACAGGCTCGGCCTGGCCGATGCGGTGCACGCGGTCGATGGCCTGGGTCTGCTCGGCAGCGGTCCACGACAGTTCGGCGAGCACCACGTTCGACGCGGCCTGCAGGTTCAGCCCGACACCGGCGGCGGTGAGCGAGCAGACGGCGACCGACACGGCCGCATCGTTGTTGAACGCGTCGATCTGGGACTGCCGGAACGATGCGGTCTGGTCGCCCCGGATCGAGATCGTGCGGAGGCCTGCCTTCGCCAATGCCTCCTCGGCCTGGTCCATGACGTCGATGTGCTTGGCGAAGAACACGACCTTGCCGACGGAACGCGCGAGCTGGGCTGCATAGTCTGCGGCGAGGCCGGCCTTGGCCTGGCCGATCTTCCGCACCATCGTGAAGACGTTCTCGCCGGTCGAGGACGACTTCGACTCCTCGAGTTCGGCTTTCGCCACGAGCCGCATGAGCTCCTGGTTCGGGCCGTCGGACGTGTCGTATCCACTCCCCATCGCACCGGCGGCTGCCCGGCGGTACTTCGTGACGAGACGCTTCCCGAGTTCGGCTTCGGCCTGGCGGATGGATCGCCCGAGGTCGTCGTCGAGTTCGACCGGGAGGTCGACGACGCGCTTCGCCGGGAGGTCGGCTGCAACATCCACCTTCTTGCGGCGGACGATCCCCATGTCGATGACGGCCGAGCGGGCCTCGGCGAAGAAGCCGAAGTCTGCGGGGGTGAGGCCGGTCTCCTCCAGCTTGCCCATGAGTTCGGGCGTGGGTTTGTCGCCGTCGATCCAGCCGAGGAGCTGCCAGATGGCGCGGAAGTCATCGACGTCGTTGATGAGCGGGGTTCCGGTGAGCGCCATCATCAGCGGGTCGCCGCCGGGAGCGAATCTACGGATGCGCTCCGCAAGGGCGAGCACGTTCTTCGAGCGCTGCGACTGCATGTTCTTGATGAAGTGCGCCTCGTCGACGACCATGCCCTTGAACCCGAGAGTGCCGAGCCAGGCGAGATGCCGGTCGAGCACGTCGTAGTTCACGATGACGACGTCGGCGAAGGCATCGAGGTTCGCTCCGTCGCCCTGGATGACCGTGGCGCGCCTGTGCGGCGTCCAGATCTCGACCTCGCGGGCCCAGTTCATCTTCACGACACTCGGTACGACGGCCAGCAGCGGGTAGGAGTCGGAGACCGAGGCCGCCAGCAACGACTGCGCCGTCTTGCCGAGTCCGGGCTCGTCGGCGAGCAGAAAGGAGCGGTGACCGGCGGCGACAGCGGCGATGAAACGCGCCTGGTGGTGCATCAGTTCGTGGCCGGGAGGCGAGATGCGGTCGATCTTCGGCGCTTCGGGGAGGTCCATGCTGGCGACGGTGCCGCCGGAGCCGTACTCGAACGCTCGGTAGAGCGGGCTGAGGAGCTCCCAGCTCGAGAGGCGCCCGCGCGAGACGGGGCGGTTGGCCGTGGCCGCGCTGAAGTCGGGGGCGAGGAACGGGTTGGCGAGCTGGCGTGCTTTGACCGACTGCGGCATGACCTGCTTCTCGGCGGCACCGGGCGAGAAGGTGAAGGCGGTGGCGAAGGGCGAGGCGGGCGGCGGTGCCGGAACCTCTTCTTCGGCTTCGACTTCGATGCCGGCATCCATCAGGTACTCGCGGCGCATGCGCTGCGCCACCGGCGAGACAGCGACATCGCTCTCGAGCAGGGTGATCAGCGAGGTATCACGAGCGGCCGTCTGGGCGAGGATGCCCGCAATGCCGTCGAGTCGCTTCAGCTGCTCTGCCCGTTCTCCGTCGCTCAGCTCGGAGTCACCCTTGATACGGGCGCGCTCCTCGCGCATGAGGAGGGCGACCACGAGGAACTTGGTGCGGTTCGAGGGAACGACCTTGCCCCTCTGCGCGGCAGCCTCGACCTCGCGCACCTTGCGCGCGAGGATGGGGATGAGGCCGGTGTTGTCGACCGTTCGGGTGGACCGGCGAACGCCTGATCGTGACATGCTCCTCCTGTGGAGTGGGGCGGCGCCGACATCCAGACCCAGCTGGAGCCGCCGAAACCGCGAACCTGCACCGGATCTTCGACCACGACCAGTTGTGTTTTCAGAAACAACTGCGGGTTTCCCGGCGCTGCCACTATGCTACTGCATCGCGCGCGCTGATTCGGCTACTTGTCCTTCGACACCGGGATCTTGATCAGGAGTCCCGCTGCGACGAAGACAATCGCAGCAGCCAGGTGCAGCGCGTACCAGACCGGTGGGATGAAATCGAGCGGCAGGATCGGATTCCACACCACCGCGATCGGCACCAGCCCGGCGATCCACCACCACTGTTTCGCCTGGTATGCGAACACACACACGATCAGGGCGAGGATCGCGATCGCGTAGCGGAAGAGAGTGAACCAGCCCGAGTCGATCACAGCGACGGCGGCGAGCAGGATGACCGCGGCGAGCAGCCCCGGAGCGAGAGCCGTGCGCGTGAACGTCGGATAACGCGACTGCACATTCTTGCCCTTGACCTGCGGAGCGGGGCGCGCCGGCTGACTCCGCAGCTGCTCGTTGCGAAGCCGCTGCTCGCGCAGCTGGTCGTCGCGCTCTTTCTTCGTCACTGTTCGCCCTGCAGCCATTCCAGGGCGCCGAGCACCAGTTCGTGGTCGTCGACCTGGGCGAGACCGGAGACTCCCACGGCGCCGATGAGCGAGCCGCGCACGAAGATCGGCACGGCCCCGCCGTGGGCGGCGAAGAGTGCGGGGTCGAGCCTCGAAGACAGCTCGAAGGTGGTTCCGCTCGAGCGGAACAGGGTGCCGATGACCAGCGACGACTCACCGTAGCGACGCACCACGCGGAACTTGCGCTCCAGCCAGTCGTCGTTGTCGCTCGACGCCCCGGGCAGCCCCGCGTGGAAGACACGCTGGTCGCCGAAGACGACGGCAATCGCGATCGGCAGATCACCCTCGAGCGCCCTGTCGCGCAGGTGCGAGCCCACCGAGAACGCGTCATCGTGGTCGAAGGAATCGAACTGCAGCGCGCGCTCACGGGCGCGGAGCCTCTCCAGACGTTCGGCTTCTTCGAGGATGGCAGAATCACTGGTAGGCATAGCCCCCAGCCTAGAACTTCGAGCGAACAGAAAGATCCACGGATGCCCCAGCCCTTCCTTGTCTCCGACGCCGTTGCGGATGCCCTGCAGCACGGTCGCCCCGTCGTCGCCCTCGAGTCGACGATCATCTCGCACGGGCTCCCCCGCCCCCGGAACCTTGAGGCTGCGAAGGAGTTCGAGCAGATCCTGCTCGACACCGGCGTCACTCCGGCGACCATCGCGGTGCTCGACGGCATCCCCCGCATCGGGCTCGATGCCGACGGAGTGGCCCGCATCGCCAACGAGGACATGGTCAAGGCGAGCGTGCGCGATCTGCCGATCCTTTCCGCCAAGGGCATCAGCGGGGCGACGACGGTTGCCGCAACCGCGTACCTCGCAGGCAAGGCTGGAGTGCGCGTCTTCGCCACCGGCGGACTCGGTGGCGTGCACCGCGGCGCCAACGCGACCTTCGACGAGTCGGCCGACCTCAGTTCGCTCGCCCTCGCCGGCGTCACCGTGGTCGCGGCGGGCGTCAAGAGCGTGCTCGACATCGCAGGAACCCTCGAACGACTCGAGACCCTCAGCGTGCCGGTCGTCGGCTACCGCACCACGAACTTCCCGAGCTTCTGGCTCACCGAGTCCGGCGAACAGATCGACTGGTCCGTCGAGTCACCCGCGGAGATCGCCCGGGTCATGCGGAGCCAGGACGCTCTCGGCCACGGCCAGGGCATCATCGTGGCGAACCCCCTGCCGAGCGATCTGCAGTGGGAGCCGGAGGAGCACGACCGGGTGCTGCTCGAAGCGCTGGCCGAAGCCGACGCGCAGGGCATCCGGGGCAAGGCCGTGACACCGTTCCTGCTGTCGTACATCGTGGGAGCATCCGGTGGCCGGAGCCTCGAGGTCAACCTCGACATCGCGCGGAACAACGTTCGGCTCGCCGGCGAGATCGCGGGTGCGTGGAGCGCCCTCGCGCGTGAGTGATGTGAATCCGCACGTTCGGGTCGTGATCGTCGGTGACGTGTTCGACGACATCATCGTGCGGCCCACCTCGGGCATCCGCACCGACACCGACACCCTCGCCAGCATCGAGCGCCGGGCGGGCGGTTCAGCCGCCAACACCGCGGCATGGCTCGGCTCGCTCGGCACCCTCGTGGACTTCGTCGGTCGCACTAATGTCACCGACACCTCGCGCCACGAGAACCTGCTGCGGGATTCCGGGGTGACGCCTCACCTCGCGGGCGAGCTCGTTCTGCCGACCGGCACCATCGTGGTGATCGTCGAGGCGAACGACACCCGCACCATGCTCACGGAGAAGGGCGCGAACGTCGACACGTCGCCCGCGGACCTGACCGACAGCATGCTCTCCGCGGCAGCCCACCTGCACTTCACGGGCTACACGCTGTTCAGCGGCCAGCCGGTCGCCGGTTTCACCGACCTGGTGCGACGCGCGAAAGCGCACGGGGTCACCGTCTCGGTCGACCCGGGGTCGTCGGGATTCATCGTCGACCACGGCGTGCGGGGTTTCCTCGAGGCGGTTGAGGGTGTGGACATCCTGTTCCCGAACCTCGACGAGGGGCGCGAACTCTCCGGTCGAACGGATGCTGCGGGGATCGTGGATGCTCTGGCCGAACACTTTCCGGTGGTCGCTCTGACACTCGGGCGACGAGGCGCGCTGGTCGGTGCCGGAACCGGAGTCGACGCTCTGCGCATCCCGATCTCGTGCGTGCCCGCAGAACCGCGGGACACCACGGGTGCCGGTGATGCCTTCGACGCGGGATTCCTGGCCGGGCTGTTCGACGGTCTCACTGCGTCGGACCGGCCGCTAGCTGCGCAGGGCGAGGGGCTGCGCCGGCGGCTCGAGCAGGCCGGTACGTCCGGTGTCGCTGCGGCTACGCGCGCCATCCAGATCGTGGGCGCGAGGCCCGGCGGAGTGGTGCCGCACGACGCTCTCGGCTGAAACGCCGGGCGACGGCTCCGTCAGAAACCGCGGCGGAGTTCCGGCAACCGGATGGGCCGACTCTTCGGCGGGAGCCCGTGCACCCGTTCGAGAGCCGGTTCGAGCTCTGACAGCCACGCCTCGTATCCGTCGGCGTTCAGATGCAAGCGGTCTGTCGTGTAGGCCGGGTTCAGTTCGCCATCATCCAGCGCCAGCGCGGGCCAGAGGTCGAGATAGTGGGTGCGCACCGATGACGCGAACTGCCAGATGTGCCGGTTGATGTCGCGGATTTGGGCCGCGTATTCGTGGCCTCGCGGCATCACCGACTGCAACAGGATCTCGGCGTCGGGGAGCTCGTTCCGGAGCCTGACGAGGATCGTCTCGATGTTCTGCACCACATGCTCCACGGAACGTCTCTTCGCCAGGTCGTTCGCTCCGATCAGCAGCACGACGGTGCCCGGATGCACTGCTACGACCTCTTCCAGCCTCTCCTTGACGCCATCCGTCGTGTCGCCCGGAACACCCATGTTGTGCACGGTGTAGTCGCCGAAGTACTTCTGCCAGTCTGCGCCCGCGGTGAGACTGTCGCCCAGAAAGACGATCGAGGGATTTTCGATCATGTCCGCCTCCGTTGCCCGTTCGTCATAGTGTGTCAGCTGAGTCGGCCCTGCCAGTGGAATCGGCGGAATCGGCGGGATAGGAGGAATCAGTCGAGCCCTCTGTCTCGGCCCCGGTTGCGCCCGCGGCGGGGGCCAGATCGGCCTTCTCCGCGGGGACCTTCTTCGTCGGCCCCGGGTGTTCGTTCCGGCGCTCGGCCTCCCTCACCGCTGTCTCGGTGATGTGGTTCGCCATTCCCGGAAAGATGAACCCGTGGAACGGCAGGATCGAGTACCAGTACAACCGGCCGCCGAGCCCACGGGGGAAGAACACCGCGCGCTGTGTGTACCGCGAGCCACCGCCCGCGCGCGGGGAGACTGTCAGCTCCAACCAGGCCAGACCCGGCACCTTCATCTCGGCGCGCAGGCGGAGGAAGGTGCCCCGTTTGATCCGCTCGACCCGCCAGAAGTCGAGCGCGTCGCCGGTGTGCAGGTGATCGGGGTTACGGCGGCCACGGCGAAGCCCCACTCCCCCGACCAGCTTGTCCATCCAACCCCGCACCCCCCACGCAAGCGGGAACGAATACCAGCCGTTGTCGCCGCCGATACCCTCGATCACACGCCAGAGGTCGCCCGGGCGGGCATCCGTCTGCCGCACCTGCACGTCGGTGTAGACCGTGTGACCGGCCCAGTCCGGATCGCTCGGCAGGTTGTCGCTCGGGGCGCCCTGCACGACGGTGTCCTGCCAGCTCGTCTCCACCTGCCCGTCACGCATCTTGCCGAGGGCGAGTCGCACCGCGCGGCGATAGCCGGTGAGCCCACCTTCGGGGTCGGGAATGTATGCCTTGATGTCCTGTTCCTGGGCGACGCACTCGAACTGCAGCGACTCGATGATCGGCACGGCTAGATTGCGCGGGATCGGCGAGACCAGGTTCACCCACTGTGACGCGAGCCACGGCGTGAGCACCGGCAGCGGCGCGATCGGACGCTGGTTGAGCCCCGCCTCCACCGCGTATCCGTTCATCATCTGCCCATAGCGGAGCACATCCGGCCCACCTATGTCGAACGTGCGGTTGAGGCTGTCGGGAATCTCCGCAGCTCCCAGAAGGTAGTGCAGCACGTCCCGCACCGCGATCGGCTGGATGAAGTTGCGCACCCACTTCGGCGCCGGCATGTACGGAAGTACCTCGGTGAGGTGCCGGATCATCTCGAAGCTCGTCGACCCGGATCCGATCACAACGCCGGCCTGCAGCGCGACCGTCGGAACGCCCGACTGCAGCAGGATGCTGCCCACCGCCGCGCGCGAACGGAGATGCCGCGACAGACTCTGGCCCTTCGGGTGCAGCCCGCCCAGATACACGATGCGCTTGACGTCGGCTTTCAGAGCGAGTTCCGCGACGTTGCGGGCCGAACTGAGCTCGGTTCCGTCGAAGCTACCCTTGCCACCCATCGAGTGCACTAGGTAGTAGAGCACATCGACACCATCGAACACGCCCTGACTCTCGAGCGACTCATGGTCGCTGAGGTCGCCCTGCACGATCTCGACCTTCGAGCCCCACGGCACGTCGGCCAGCTTCTGCGGTGAACGCACCAGAACGCGCACCTTCCAACCTGCTTCGAGCAGCCGCGGCACCAGTCGACCGCCGATGTAGCCCGTAGCGCCGGTCACGAGAGCGATTCTGTCAGTAGTCACCCGTTCAGGGTACGCCGCTCGGCTGGGCGTTGGGAGAACCGGCGTGCCGATTCTGTGCGTAAGCGCTGGCGTGCACTCTGTTGCTGCCGCGCCCTTCGGGCTTGCCGTCGGATGGATGGGTTCTGGATGCGCGTGGCTGGATTGATGGTGCGCGACGTTCGGCGACGATACGAAGCATGGGTGGTCGGCTGTGATGGCCGGCTGCAGGGCGCACTGTGATGACGTCGTGTGAGGGTTCGGGTGGTGGGCCCGGGTGAGGGCGTCGGTAGAGGGGCCAGTGGAGAGGGCCCGGGCGGAGGGCGCCGATAGAGGTCGTCGGTGGAGGGCCCAGGTGAGGGCTCGGGTGGTGGTGGCGTTTTACCCAGTGTCGCTGGAATGGTCGTTTCGCAATTGGTCGTCCACTTCACGGCCCGGTGAGTGATGGCCGGGCGGTAACTGCCTGGCCCTGTTCTGTTGGCAGGGTCTGGGTGTCTGATTCCAGTCGAGTGACGCGGGTGGGGTGACGTGGGGGGTGCCATTTCGGATGGTCAGTTTCCAGCGTGTTTTGTGCACGTTCGAGTGGTGGAAGTGGCAGAGCAGAGCCCCGTTGTCGAGATCCGTCAGCCCACCCGGATGCGATTTCGATAGCCACCCGTCGACATGATGCGATTCGCACCAGGAGGGGGGTGCGTTGCAGCCTGGCCAGACGCACCCGCCGTCGCGTGCCGCGAGGGCACGGTTCTGGGCGGTGGTGAACAGGCGCCGGGTCTTGCCGTGCTGGATCACCTGCCCGTGCTCACCGAACAAGGTCGTGATGACATCCCCGTGACACAGGAGCGTTTCAACGGTGCTGTACGGGACGGGTTCGGTGAGCCCATCGATCCACCCCACACCCCGCCCCGAGGTCACATCCTCGAGGGTGGCGTGCAGGTTCACGGTCGGCGCCGCACCATTCAACCTCGGCACCGCCGGGTCCTTCACCCCCAACCCGATCAGCTGCACCAGGCCATCAGCACGCTTCTGACCCGCACTCCGCGTATCCGCCGTCACAGCATCACCCAGCACACCGTCACCGCCTTCGTCGCTGCCGTCATCGCCGTCGTCGCCACCGACGCTTGCCGGGTCGGGTTGGAAGGAGACAATCCGGGGGCTGGTGAACGGTTCCAGAGCGGCGCCGATGATCCCGGCCATCGAGCCTGTCAGCATCCCCGTGACACGGGTCATCCCCGAACAGTGCGGCGTCAACGTCAGGAAGCGGCGTTCGAACAGGTCAGCGTCCCGGGGCTCGGCACCGTCGGGGTCGAGGTGCTCCCGGTACCTGATCGCGAGATCATCGACCTCCCGAACGGAGTATCCGAACCCGCCAACCCGATCCTGCGCGCACGACACCAGGCCGCCCTCAGCTTCTTCGAGTTGTTCGGTGAATCCGGTACGGGTCGCCACATCGGTGAGGCGGCGGGTGATGACCGCGGCGACATCCACCCCGATATCGCCCCGGGCGAGGGCTTCTGCGACGCGGGGGAACTGCGGCGGGTTCGGCAGACCGACCAGAGACATCGTCGTATGGGTTCGGGTGGCGAGCCGAAGGCGATCCTGAACCGCCTTCTTCGACGCCTGCGTCACCGTTTCGAGAAACAACTGAACAGACCGGAACCCCTGAGACTTCGACAACCCCTCGTCGCCGTACTCGGCAGCAGACAGAGCCGCCACCTGACCAGCCATCCGCACACGCAGGCCATCCACGATCCGGCCAAACGACTCGACCTCCGCAGTCGCCACCATCACGTCCTCGTCGGCAAGCCCGCAGGGCGCGGCAGCCCCAACCCCCGACGCCAGCAGCGCGTCGAACCGCTGCCGGGCATCCGAAACCCACCCCATCACCGAAGCAATGTCAAAGGAGGCGGCTGGCTGGTTCATACCAACAGTCAAACACCAACCACTGACATTCCCTCAGTAAATCAGGGTCCCCGCAGACCCAGATCCAAAACTCTCAGAAAGGAATTTCGCGCGCCGACGCACGAGAGGATTGAAGCATGCTGCCCCATGATCTCGGCGATGGATTCGACCTCGTGCCGCGTGATCTGTCGACCGTCGACGAGATGCTCGCGCTGACCTCCGCCAACCTGGTGCGGCTGCGCGAATGGGAGCCGTGGGCTCAGGGCGAGCAGACCCGGGAGGGCCTCGTGCGCTACACCGAAGCGCTCATGGCCGACGCCGTGGCCGGCCGCCACATCCCCACGGTTCTGAGATTCGACGGCATGCCCATCGGGTCTGTGACCTGCCGCATCGACCGGCAGCAGCGCGTTGCCGAACTGGGCTACTGGATCGACGCAGCGTTCGAAGGCCGTGGCATCGTGACCCGGGCCTGCCGGGCGATCCTGGAAGAGCTCGAAGCGCAGGACATCACCCGGGCGGAGGTCCACGCGGCGACCGGCAACGATCGCAGTCGGCGAGTCGCAGAGCGCCTCGGCTTCACCCTCGAGAGAGTGCGCCCGAAGTCATTCCCGGTCGCCGGGGTGAGGCACGACCTGGCGATCTACGTTCTGGAACTGCCCGCTTGACCGCTCAGATCAGCGACTTCGTGTGCCACACCGTCTTCGTCTCGGTGAACCCGACGATGCGGGCAAGCGAGGGTGCCGCGGCATCCGAACCCTGCTCGGGCGGGAACACGCGCTTGAGGGTCTCGGCTGCGTCGATCTGCAGTTGCACCCAGTCCAGCGCACCAGCGCCGACGAGGTCGAGCGCGTTCACGTCGGCGTGCGACGCGAGCCACGGCGCGATCTCGGCGGGTGAGCCGGTCAGGATGTTGACCACTCCGCCGGGCACATCGCTCGTCGCCAGCACTTCAGCCAGGCTGATCGCGGAGAGCGGCAGGCGTTCTGCCGCGATGACGACGACGGTGTTTCCTGCGACGAGGGCCGGCGCGACGGCGCTGACGAAGCCGACCAGAGACGAATCCTGAGGGGCGACGATCGCCACGACACCGGTCGGTTCCGGCACCGAGATGTTGAAGTAGGGACCCGAAACCGCGTTGGCGTTGCCGGCGACCTGCACGTATTTGTCTGCCCATCCGGCATACCAGATCCAGCGATCGATGGCTTCGTCGACCTGAGCCATCGCAGCCGCTGCTGACACGCCTTCGGCGTGCACGATCTCGTCGACGAACTGCGCCCGGCGGCCTTCGAGCAGCTCAGCGATGCGGTAGAGCACCTGCCCACGGTTGTAACCGGTTGCCTTCGACCAGCCGGAGACGGCAGCGCGCGCCGAGACCACCGCATCACGGGCATCCTTGCGGGATGCCTGCGCAGCATTCGCGAGGAACTCCCCCGAGGCGTCCAGGATCTCGTACACGCGCCCGGATTCGCTTCGCGGGAATTTGCCGCCGATGTAGAGCTTGTAGGTCTTCGGCACGGCGAGGTGGCTCATTTGCTTGATCCTTCGGTCGTGATGGGAGAAGCAGGCGACTCGACGTTTCCGCTGTCGATCTGGGCGGCACCGGATGCCCGCTCCACCGTTCCCCGAGAAGAGACACCCTGCGACGAACCGGCTGGCGCGAGGTACGCCGCCAGGCCCTGCTTGCCGCCCTCGCGGCCGTAGCCCGACTCCTTGTAGCCGCCGAACGGCGACGAGGGGTCGAACTGGTTGAAGGTGTTCGCCCAGACGACTCCGGCGCGCAGCTTGTCGGCAACCGCCAGCACGCGCGAGCCGTTGCTGCTCCAGATGCCAGCCGAAAGTCCGTAGGGCGTGTTGTTCGCCTTGGCGACCGCCTCGGCGGGTGTGCGGAACGACAGGATCGACAGCACCGGCCCGAAGATCTCGTCACGCGCAATGCGCGACGCGGTCGACACGTTGGTGAAGATCGTCGGTGCGAACCAGAAGCCGTCCGTGGGCAGATCGCACGCGGGGCTCCACCGCGAGGCGCCCTCCGCCTCGCCGATGTCGGACAGCTCGCGGATGCGCGCCAGCTGCTCCGCCGAGTTGATCGCCCCCACATCGGTGTTCTTGTCGAGCGGGTCGCCCACGCGGAGTGTCGACAGGCGGGCCTTCAGTCGGTCGACGACCTCGTCGTGGATGTTCTCCTGCACGAGCAGGCGCGATCCGGCGCAGCAGACATGACCCTGGTTGAAGAAGATGCCGCGCACGATGCCCTCGACAGCTTCGTCGATGGGAGCATCGTCGAAGACGATGTTCGCGCCCTTGCCTCCGAGTTCGAGGGTGAGCTTCTTCGAGGTTCGGGCAAGCGACCGGGCGATCTCCCGGCCCACGGAGGTCGAGCCGGTGAAGGCGACCTTGTTGACGTCCGGATGATTCACCAGGTCACGACCGGTGGAGCCGGCCCCCGTGATGATGTTCACCACACCGTCGGGAAGCCCGGCCTGCTGCACGATCTCGGCGAACAGCAGCGCGGTGAGCGGAGTCGTCTCGGCGGGCTTCAGCACGACGGTGTTGCCGGCGGCCAGGGCCGGCGCGATCTTCCACGCGAGCATCAGCAGCGGGAAGTTCCACGGGATCACCTGGGCGGCGACACCGAGCGCACGCGGATCGGCGCCAAGGCCAGCGTGGTCGAGCTTGTCGGCCCACCCCGCGTAGTAGAAGAACCAGGCGGCGACGAGGGTGACGTCGACGTCGCGGCTCTCCTTGATGGGCTTGCCGTTGTCAAGGCTCTCGGCCACGGCGAGCTCACGGGCGCGTTCCTGCACGAGCCGGGCGATGCGGAACAGGTACTTTCCGCGATCACGGCCGGACAGGCGCGACCACGTCGAATCGTAGGCGCGGCGCGCGGCGGCGACCGCGGCATCCACATCGGCCGAGGAGGCCGATGCGATGGTGGCGATGTGCTTCTCGGTCGCCGGCGAGATGGTCGAGAACGTCGGGTTCGAACCGGCCCGGAACGAACCGTCGATGAAGAGCCCGTACTCGGACTGCAGGTTCAGCAGGGCAGTCGACTCGGGTGCGGGGGCATATTCCAGAAATGACATGTAGTGGGTCCTCAGTCGATGGTGACGTAGTCGGCGCCGGAATAGTGACCCGAGGCGAGCTTCTGGCGCTGCAGCAGCACGTCGTTCAGGAGGCTCGACGCTCCGAAGCGGAAGAGGTGCGGCTGCAACCACTCCTCGCCCGCTGTCTCGGCCACGGCCACCAGGTACTTGATTGCGTCTTTGGAGGTGCGGATGCCGCCTGCCGGCTTCACACCGATCTTCTCGCCGGTGAGGCGGTGCCAGTCCCGCACGACCTCGAGCATCAGAAGCGTGACGGGAAGCGTGGCGGCCGGAGCCACCTTGCCGGTAGACGTCTTGATGAAGTCGCCGCCCGCGAGGATCGAGAGCCAGGATGCGCGGCGCACGTTGTCGTAGGTGTTCAGTTCGCCGGTCTCGAGGATCACCTTGAGGTGCGCGAAGCTCCCGTCTGGCCGCCGGCAGGCCTCCTTCACGGCGACGATCTCGTCGAAAACCTGGCCGTAACGACCGGAGAGGAAGGCGCCGCGGTCGATGACCATGTCGATCTCGTCTGCGCCGGCAGCGACAGCGTCTGCCGTGTCGGCGAGCTTGACGGCCAGCGAGGCGCGCCCGCTCGGGAACGCCGTAGCGACGGCCGCCACATTGATTCCGCCCGGGCCCTTGTCGAGCCCGTGCGAGGCACCGAGCGCCTCGACGGCGGCCGGCACCATATCGCCGTACACGCAGATGGCGGCCACTCTCGGGCTGGTGGGGTCTGCCGCATCCGGATTCAGGCCCTTCGCAACGAGCGAGCGCACCTTGCCGGGAGTGTCTGCGCCTTCGAGCGTCGTGAGGTCGATCAGGGAGATGATGCGATCGAGCGCCCACGCTTTGGAGGTGGTCTTGATCGACCGGCTGCCGAGATCGGCCGCGCGTGCCTCGAGACCGACGGCGTCGACCCCGGAGATACCGTTCAGGTAGCGCTTCAGGCTCGACTCGGTGAGCTCTCCCCCGAGCACCTCGGTGGCCCGGGAGGCGGGACTCACCAGTCTGTCAATCGTCACAAGCACACCTGTCGTCGAAAGGAACTCCCCCTCGTCGAACGACCCGGAGGGATCGGAGGAAGCACCATCAAGTGTAGACGTCAGACGGTGCGGGCCGTTCTGTGCCAGTCGTCTTCGATGAACCGGGGGCGGGAGACGACCCGCACGACGAGCAGCACGGACGCCGTGCTGGCAAGCAGCAGGATGAGCGGAGCCGTCCATTCGCCTGTCACCTGGTGGAGCACACCGACCAGCAACGGCCCGAGGGCGCCGATCAGGTATCCGAGGCCCTGCACGAAGCCGCTGAGAGCCACAGCGCCGCGCTGGGTGCGGCTCCGCTTGTTGATCAGCAGCAGTGCGAGGGGGAAGAGGAGCGGGCCGACGCCGATCAGGGCGACCCACAGCCAGAGCGCCGTCGTGGGCAGCAGCAGCAGACCGAGGTACCCCAGGATGAACGCCGAGACGCCGAAGACGATGATGCCGCCGACGTTCCTGAGCCGCACCGCGATGACCGGGATCAGGAGCGACGCGGGGATGCCCATACTCGTGTAGAGCGAGAGCAGAGCTCCGGCGCCGCCCTGGTCGAGCCCCGCGATGTCGCCGAGGATCTGCGGCAGCCAGGCGAAGCACGCGTAGGTGTTGAAGGCCGTGACGCCGAACATGAGGCCGAGGGACCACGCGAGGGGCGAATGCCGGGCGTGCCCGAGCAGTGCGCCGTCGGCCTCTGGCAGCACGCCTTCGGCCGTGACCGGGTCGGGTGTGCTGCGGCGGTCGGCAGCGAGCAACCGGATCCACGGCACGATCGCCAGCACCGCGAGCACGCCCCACATTCCGACCGAGAACCGCCAGCCCGAATTCTCGCTCACCTGAACGGCAACCAGAGGCGGGAGGAGTGCGAACAGAGCCATCACGGTGGCATAGACCGCCGTCAACGGACCGATGCGCCCGGGGAAGTACTTCTTCACCAGCGGCGGCAGCAGCACATTGCCGATCCCCATGCCGGCGAAGGTCAGCGCGCTGGCCAGCACGAGCATCGGGTACGACAGAGAGAGCGCCCGGAGCGCATCCCCGGTGACCATGGCGGCGAGGGCGATCACCATCAGCGACTCGACGCGCAACCGTCGCTGGAAGAGGGGCGCCAGGAGCCCGAACAGGGCGAAGCAGAGGGGCGGGAGGGTGCCGATGATGCCGACATCGAGGCTCGAGAGGGGGATGTCGGCACTGATGTCCCCGTAGATCGGCGACAGCGCCGCCACCGCGGTTCGGAGGTTCGCCGCAACCAGCACGATGCCGACGAGCGCCAGCACGCCCCCGGCTCGCCGGAGCGTCGGTCCGGCAGCGGTCACGCCAGGCGCTCTCTGACCTTTTCGACGTCGTCGTTCATCTGCTCGATCAGCGGGCCGATGCCGGTGAACTTCACCATTCCCCGGATGCGGTCGGCGAAGGCGATCAGCACGACATGCCCGTAGAGGTCGATGGTCTCATCGAGCACGAACGCCTCGACCTGCTTCGGCGGCACCCCGTCGAACGTCGGGTTGCTGCCGACCGAGATCGCGGCCGGGTAGCGCGAATCGCCGTCGGTGAGCCAGCCGGCATACACACCGTCGGCCGGGATGAGCCCCTCGGAGCTCGGCGACAGGTTCGCGGTCGGGAAACCGAGCTCACGCCCGCGCTTCGCTCCGTGCACGACTTCGCCCTGCACGGCGGGCGCGTGCCCGAGGAGGGCCGCGGCCGTCTTCACGTCTCCGACGGCCAGCAGTTCCCTGATCCACGTCGAAGAGACGCGGCGACCGCCGGAGGGCATGACGTCGTCGATGATGTGCACCGTGAAGCCGTGCTGGAGACCCAGCTCGGTGAGCATTGCCACGTCGCCCTCGCCACGGAAGCCGAACCGGAAGTCGCGCCCCACGAGCACGACCCTCGCGTGCAGGCCGTTCACGAGGATGCTCTGCACGAAGTCGACCGGTGTGAGGAAGGCGAGGGCGGCGTCGAAGGTGAGGATGAGCGTCGCGTCGAGCCCGGCGCCCGCGAGGAGGCCGAGCTTCTGGTCGTTGCCCACCAGGGCCACCGGCGCCCTCTCGGGTGCGAGGAACGTCGAGGGGTGACGGTCGAATGTCACAGCCGTGGCGACGAGGTTCTCTTTCGCGGCAACGGCGAGCAGCTCGCGGATGACCGCGCGATGGCCCTCGTGTACGCCGTCGAACTTGCCGACCGTGATGGCTGAGGGGCCGAAGTCCGCCGGGATCTCGTCGACCGATCGGAAGACCTTCACTGGGCGCTCTCCGGGTTGGTGGTGGGCCGCTTCCTCGACAGCCAGATCATGCCGAGCACCGGGAGCACCAGCGGGATGAACAGGTAGCCGACCCCGTAGTACGACCAGACCGAGGCGTGGGCGAACAGCTCGGGTGCGACGACGCTCAGCGTGCCCACCACCAGCACGCCCACCATCTCGAACGAGATCGTGATCCAGGCGACGCGGTACCACACGGCGCCCCGTGCGACCAGGGCCACGGTGGCGACGATGTACACGAAGGCCGACACGGCCGAGAGGGTGTAGGCCAGGGGTGCCTGGTCGAACTGCTGGATGATCTGCACGAGCGATCGGCCGAAGGCACCGAGCGCGAGGATGGCGTAGATCACGACGAGCACCCGGCCGACACCGGCGATTCGAGGGCGTCGGGCCGGTGGGTTCACGGGCGCGGGCAGGGATTCTGTTGGCATGTCGGTCTCAAGTTTAGACGTTCTGGATGAGCCAGATTTCGTTCATGCGGAACACCATCACCGCAATCGCGAGGCAGGCGACACCGAGGATGACCGTGCTCCACTTCGTGCGGTCGATCAGCGCCCAGAACACCGCTGCAGCGGGCAGCAGAAGGGCAGAGACGGCGTAGACGTAGAACTCCAGCACATCCCCGCGGGCGTCGTTGCCGAAGGCCGGTGCGAGCAGGGCGACGATGAACTGGATGACCAGCAGCACTTCGACGAGCGCCGTCGCCCCGAGCGTGTAGTCGTTCGGGATCCGGCCGCTGAAGCCGACCACGAGGCAGAACACGCCGGCCAGCACCGCCACCGCGATCTGCGCGTAGGAGAACCACTCGATCATGTTGCGGGCCCGTCTGTGGCTGTGGCTGTCTCTGTGGCTGTGGTTGCATCAGTGGGGAAGTTCACGAGCACCCGGGCGGTGCCACCGCGGATCTCGAAGAGACCGATCAACAGCCCAGCGGGATCGATCGCTGCGAGCGGAGCCGGTCCGCTCCGCGCGGCGTCACTGAGGTCGACCCACTTGCCGTTCCGGAGGTCGGCCGCCTGAGCCGCGTCGAAGGGAACCGTCGGGAACAGCAGGGCGGCGACCGCTGCAGGGGCCAGGAGATCGCGGTCGGCGTCGATCGTCTCGAGGGTGTGGGCCTCCGCGACCCCGAACGGCCCGATCCGGGTTCGCCGGAGCTCCGTGAGGTGCCCGCCGACCCCCAGCGCGTCGCCGAGGTCACGCGCAATGGCGCGGATGTAGGTTCCCGACGAGCAGACGACCCGCACACTGACGTCCCAGAAGGCGGCGGCGCCAGACCCGTCGGCCGCGGACACCGGCCCGCCGCCCAGCACGTCGATCGACGAGATCGTCACGGCACGGGCATCCAGAACCACCGTTTCGCCGCCCCGCACCCGGGCGTACGCCCGCTTGCCGTCGACCTTGATCGCACTCACCGAACTCGGGCGCTGCAGCACGTCGCCGGTGAGCGCTGCGAGGCCGTCGGTGATGCGCTGGTCGGTGAGACCGCCGATCGCTCCGGCGGGTGCCACCTCGAGAACGTCCCCTTCGGAATCGTCGGTCGTCGTCGAGGCCCCCAGCCGGATGACCGCTTCGTACTCCTTGTCGAGACCCACCACGTAGGTCAGGAGCCGGGTGGAGCTGTTGACGCCCAGCACCAGCAAGCCCGTCGCCAGTGGGTCGAGGGTGCCGGCGTGCCCCACCTTGCGGGTTCCCGCGAGTCGGCGGGTGCGGGCCACGACGTCGTGGCTGGTGTTCCCCGGCGGTTTGTCGACGAGGAGGATGCCGCTGCGGTTGCTTCCGGGATTCACTCTGCCAAGGGTACAAGCTCCCGGCCGCACGGGAGCTCCACGCCCCGCAGAGCACCGTCAGCAGCGGTCGGCGAACACTCTGCGCGGATCGTTCTCATCGATCGCCGACACGATCGCGTCGCTGGCGCTGCGGGGCTGCACGGCTCCGATGTAGAGCTCGTCTGCCCCGTCGATCCGCGGGTCGAGCTTCGAGGCGTCGGGCTCCAGGTAGACCACGAAGTTCCAGATGCCGCGGAGCTCGGGGCGCTGCAGGAAGGGCCCGTCGACCAGCAGGATCGCGTCGGCCGGGGCGGTCAGCCACCGCGGCGCGAGCGGCACATCCCGCGAGGCGTCGAAGCTCGCCGCGACGAACCCCGCACTGCCGCCGAGCTTGAACGGCTGCACCAGCACGCGGAGGAATGTCGAGTAGTCGTACCGGTCGTCGTAGTAGCCCGGAGCGGAATCCGCGCCCTGTTCCTCACGGGCCGCCCGCGGTCGCAGAAAGTCGTCGAGGGTTGCCCGCGCAACAGCGTGACCGGCCTCCCTGAGTGCCACGCCGAGAGCATCGGCGAACAGCTTCGTTCCCGCAGCCCCGTCGACCGCGACCAGGCGTCGCCCGCGAGCGTAGTTGTGCACGATCTCCGCCGCCAGGGCATCCGAGAGCACTTCACGAGGGGAGGGAGGAAAGGACATGGTGGCAGTCTACGTTCGGTAGATTGAAGCGGATGTCCCAGGCCACCGTGATCACAGAGACCCTGAACGCGTGGTTCGCGCTGAATGCCCGCGACCTGCCCTGGCGGAGGCCCGGCTTCAGTGCCTGGGGCACGTTGGTGAGCGAGTTCATGCTTCAGCAGACACCCGTGGTACGGGTCATCCCGAGGCTCGAGGAGTGGCTGGCGCGCTGGCCCACCCCCGCGGCGCTGGCGGCGGAACCCGCGGGCGAAGCCGTTCGTGCCTGGCAGTCGCTCGGCTACCCCCGCCGAGCGCTCTGGCTGCACGCCTCGGCCGTCACGATTCTCGAGCGGCACGGCGGCGTCGTACCCCGGGCGGTGGATGACCTGCTCGCCCTGCCCGGAGTGGGCGACTACACCGCGCGGGCCGTCGCCGCCTTCGCCTACGGGGACAGGCATCCGGTGGTCGACACCAACATCCGCCGGGTCATCGCCCGCGCCGTGGACGGGCACGCGGAGCCGGGCCCGCCGAGCGCGCGGCTCGACCTGGTCGCCATGGAGGCGCTCCTCCCCCTCGACCCGCTCGCCGCGCGGGCGTTCAACGGAGCGATCATGGAGCTCGGCGCCGTCGTCTGCGCCGCCCGGTCACCGCGCTGCGATGCCTGCCCGATCGCGCACTCCTGCCTCTGGCGCACCGCGGGCTATCCGGGTTATGACGGCAAGCGCAAGGCCGTGCAGAAGAAGTACGAGGGATCGGACCGGCAGGTGCGAGGACTCGTGCTCGGCGCCCTCCGCGCGCACGACGGGGCGGTGCCCCCGGCCACGGTGACGGCGCTCTGGGCCGACGACGTGCAGCGCGAGCGCGCTGTGGCAGGCTTGGTGAAAGACGGCCTGCTGGTAGAGACGCCCGCGGGGTACACGCTTCCCTGAGCCAGGTGCCTGTCACGGCGAGACCCTCGCCGGCCCCGGGCCCACACCGTCCCGTTCATGTGAAAGGTCGCCCAGGATGCAGATCGCCGTTGTCGGAGGTGGCGCCATCGGCGGCACGATCGCCGCGCTCCTCGACCGGGCCGGGCACAGTGTCGAACTGACCGCGCGCGGCGAGCACCTGGCGGCCATCCGGGAGTCGGGCATCCGGCTCACCGGAGGCTGGGGCACACACGTCGCACCGGTGCAGGCGAACGAACGCCTCACAGTAGCGCCCGAGCTGGCCTTCGTCTGCACGAAGGCGCAGGATGCCCGGTCGGCCATCCTCTCGAACGCCGACGTCCTCCGCGGCCGGTCTGTGGTCATCGTGCAGAACGGTCTCGAAGCGCTCGACACCGCCCGCACGGCGCTGCCGGATGCGGAGTGGACAGGCGCCCTCGCGCTCTACGCAGCGAGCTACCTTGCGGCCGGCGAGATCTCTGTGACGACGACGGGCGTCACCTACCTCGGCTCGGGTGACGGCGAGCCCTCCCCAGCCGCGCTCGCGGCCACGGCCACGCTGTCGGCCGTCATGCCCGCCGAGGCGATCGCGAACTTCACCGGCGCCCAGTGGTCGAAGCTGATCGTGAACCAGGTGAATGCGATGCCCGCGATCACAGGGCTCAGCGTGCAGGAGACCATCGAGCATCCGGAGCTCCGCCGCATCATCACACGCAGCATGCAGGAGGCGGTGCGCACCGGTTTCGCGCGCGGCACCCACTACGGCAGGGTGCAGGGACTCAGCCAGGCGCTGCTCCGGGCCTTCGCCCTCGCCCCGGTGCGGCTCGCCGAACAGCTGCCGCTCCGGATGCGGGCGCGCATGGGTTCGACGCCGAACCCCGGTTCGACGCTGCAGAGCATCCGCCGCGGCCAGCCGACGGAGATCGACTACCTCAACGGTGCCGTCGTTGCCGAGGCGACCTCAGCCGGGCGCACCGCACCCGTCAACGCGGCCCTCGTCGACCTCGTGCACGAGGTCGAGCGAACCGGCGACTTCCTGACGCCCGCCGCGGTCACCCGCGCGGTACGCTGACCGGCCGGCGTCCGCCGTCTGCAGATCGGCTGGGGAGTTCCGGTCGCTTCGCGGCGCGGATACCGACCGAAAGTCCCGAGTCGATGGGTTCTTCGGTCGGGGTGGGCGGGGCGGTGAGTCAGGCGGCGGGCGGGGCGTCGTCGAAGTCGTCGTCGTCAGCGATGACGCGGGGCTTGACGTAGGGATCGGCGTCGCCGGCGTACTGGCCCTGGCGGGCCAGGGTCTCCACCTCGGCATCGCGGGTGCGCGCCTCGGTGAGCAGGCTGTCGATGAGCTTGGCGTTCTCGGGGATGCCGTCGGCGATGAACTCGAGCGACGGCGTGAGCCGCGACGTGATGTTCTTGCCGACCTCGGTGCGGAGCATCCCGGTCGCGGATTTCAGCGCGGCGGCGCTGTCCGCACGCTCCTCGTCCGTGCCGTACACCGTGTAGAAGATCGAGGCGTGCTGCAGGTCGCCCGTGACGCGGACGTCGGTGATGGTCACGAAACCCATTCGCGGGTCTTTGATTCCGCGTTCGAGCTTCTTGGCCACGATGACCTTGATGCGGTCGGCCAATTTGCGTGCTCTGGCTTCGTCAACCATGACGCGTCCTTTCGTCAAAAGAGTGAGGGCGGGGCATCCGGAACCTGAAGGAACCGGATGCCCCGCCAAGGGTAGTGCTGACCGCTAGGTGCGCGGCTTCTCTTTCATCTCGATCGTCTCGATCTCGTCGCCGATCTGGATGTCGTTGAACTTGCCGAGACCGATACCGGCCTCAAAGTCCGTACGAACCTCGGTGACGTCGTCTTTGAACCGGCGGAGCGATTCGATGGCGAGGCTGTCGCCGACCACGACACCGTCGCGGATGACCCGCGCCTTGGCGTTTCTCGTGATCGTACCCGAGCGCACGATGACACCCGCGATGTTCCCGAACTTGGAGGAACGGAAGATCTCGCGGATCTCGGCCACACCCGACTGCACCTCTTCGAACTCGGGCTTGAGCATGCCCTTGAGCGAGTTCTCGATGTCTTCCAGTGCGTTGTAGATGACCGAGTAGAACCGCACGTCGACACCCTCGCGGGCCGCACGTTCGCGGGCCTTCGGGTCGGGGCGCACGTTGAACCCGATGATGATCGCGTTGTCGATCGTCGCCAGGTCGACGTCGGACGCCGTGACGGCACCGACACCGCGGTGGATGATGCGCAGCTGCACGCTGTCGTCGACCTCGATCTTGAGCAGCGACTCCTCGAGTGCTTCGACAGCACCGGAGACGTCACCCTTGATGATGAGGTTGAGCGACTCGACCTTGCCCTCTTCGAGAGCCTTGGTGAAGTCCTCGAGCGAGATGCGCTTGCGGGCACGGGCCAGAAGGGCGTTACGCTCCACGGCTTCGCGCTTCTCGGCGATCTGGCGGGCGGTGCGGTCCTCCTCGATGACGAGGAAGGTGTCACCGGCGCGGGGAACGGAGGAGAGACCCTGCACCTGCACGGGACGGGAGGGGGTGGCCGCGAGGACCGCGACACCGTTCTCGTCGTGCATGGCACGCACGCGGCCGTAGGCGGTACCGGCGACGATCGCGTCTCCGACCTCGAGCGTTCCCGACTGGATGAGCACGGTTGCAACCGCGCCGCGACCCTTGTCGAGCTTCGCCTCGATGGCAACCCCTCGGGCGTCCTTGTTCGGGTTGGCCCGCAGGTCGAGACCCGCATCTGCAGTGAGCAGGACAGCGTCGAGCAGCTTGTCGATGTTGACGTTGTTACGCGCCGAGACATCGACGAACATGACGTCTCCGCCGTACTCCTCGGCGACCAGGCCGAACTCGGTGAGCTGCTGGCGCACCTTGGCCGGGTTGGCTCCGGGAACGTCGATCTTGTTCACCGCGACCACGATCGGCACGTTGGCCGCCTGGGCGTGGTTCAGTGCCTCGATGGTCTGGGGCATGATGCCGTCGTCTGCTGCCACCACGAGAACCGCGATGTCGGTGACCTGCGCACCACGGGCACGCATGGCGGTGAACGCCTCGTGACCGGGTGTGTCGATGAAGGTGATGGCGCGTTCGATGCCCTCGTGCTCGGCGACGACCTGGTAGGCACCGATGTGCTGGGTGATGCCACCCGCCTCACCGGCCACCACGTTGGCGTTCCGGATCGCGTCGAGGAGGCGCGTCTTACCGTGGTCGACGTGACCCATGACGGTGACGACCGGCGGGCGGATCTCGAGTTCTTCGTCGGTCTCCTCGGCGAGTTCCTCGTCGAGGTCGATGTCGAAGCCGAGCAGGAGCTCGCGATCCTCGTCTTCGGGCGAGACCATCTGGATCTTGTAACCGAGCTCTTCGCCGAGCACACCGAAGGTGGCCTCGTCGAGGGACTCCGTCGCGGTCGCCATCTCACCGAGGTGGAACAGCACGGTCACGAGATTGCCCGGGCTCGCGTCGATCTTGTCGGCGAAGTCGGTGATGGATGCTCCACGGCGCAGGCGCACCACGGTCGATCCGTCGCCACGGGGAACACTCACGCCACCAAGCGAGGGTGCTTCCCTGAGCTCGAACTCTGCTCTCTTCGTGCGCTTGGACTTGCGTGCCTTGGCACGACCGCCGCCACGACCGAAGGCACCAGCGGTACCACCGCCGGGGCCACGGCCGCGGCCACCCGCACCCGCTGCGGGGCGGGGAGGGCCGAAGGTGTTGCCGGGAGCTCCACCGGGAGCGCCACCGGGACGGAACCCGCCGGCTCCGGCCGGACGGGCACCACCGGCGCCGCCGGGACGGAAGCCGCCGGCACCGGCCGGGCGAGCACCGAAACCACCGGGGCGGTTGCCCTGGCCTGCTCCACCGGGGCGCGGGGCGCCGGGGCGGGGTGCACCGGGGCGCGGAGCGACGGGACGGGGGATGTTGTTGGGCGTGGCGCTGCCACCGGCGGGAGCCCCGGGACGGGCGCCGGCTGCGGGAGCCGCACCCATGCCCTGGGAGCTCGCGAACGGGTTGTTGCCGGGACGAGGTGCCCCGGGGCGCTGCATTCCCTGCGACGACGCGAACGGGTTGTTGCCCGGTCGCGGTCCGCCGGGGCGGGCGCTGCTGCCGGGGCGCGGAGCCGAGCCGTCGCCGGAAGCGCTGCCCGTGGCGGGAGCGTCAGCCGAGGCCGGGCTGGTCGATGAGGCTTCGGGCGCCGAGGCACTCGGAGCGGCGGCGGGGGCCTCCGCTGACGGAGCAGGGGCGGGCGACGGGATGGCCGTGCGGGACGACTGGCTCGTCGGAGGCACCATCGCACCTGACCGGCCCGGGCTGGCCGGGGTTCGCGGTGCGGTGGCACTGGATGCAGGGGCAGCCGGCGTGCTCGATGCAGGAGCTGACGGCGCGGACGGGCTTGCCGTCGGGGCCGAGGGTGCCGGGGCCTTGGGCGCGGCGGGACCGGGACGGCCTCCGCCCGGGCGTGCAGCAGTTGCCGTCGACGTGGTCGACGATCCTGCGCTGGCCGTGGTGGTTGCGCCGCCGGCTGATGCCTTGGCGCTCTCGGCCTGCAGCGCCTCTTTCAGGCGCCGGGCGACCGGTGGTTCGATGCTGGATGACGGTCCCTTGACGAATTGGCCCATTTCCTTGAGCTTCGCCATGGCGACCTTGCTGTCGACGCCGAGTTCGCTTGCGATCTCGTGTACGCGTGGTTTTGCCACAATTCTCCTTGTTCGGGCCGTGACCCCGAACAGGGACGGCCTCAGTTACGTGCGCTACTCATTTCGAGGCGCTCATTAGTTGGCGTTGCTAATCATTAGCTAACTCAGTGTTGTTCACAGTGGCGTTCAGCCTTGTCTCTAGTTCGGAAATGTCGAGCTGCCTGTCAGTCCGCAGCGCCCGGCCGAAGGCCCGACGTTTCACGGCGTTCTGAAGACAGTGGATGGTTGCGTGGAGATACGCGCCTCGCCCGGGCAACACAGCGCCGCCATCGACGACAAGCTGGGAATTCTGGGCCACGACCCTGAGAAGGGAGGATTTCTCGGCACGCGCTCGGCAACCGACGCACGTTCTTACAGGTTTCATTCTAGCACCGCCCTGATTCGCCCGGACGGTATCGACACCGCTCGGGCTGTCGAATGGATGCCCGGGCTAGTCGTCTTCGAGGATCGAGTCGGGCTGGATGTCGATCTTCGCGCCTGTCAGTTTTGCGGCGAGACGGGCGTTCTGCCCCTCCTTGCCGATCGCCAGGCTCAGCTGGTAGTCGGGAACGAGCGCGCGCACGGCCTTCAGCGACGCATCGATGACGAACGAGCTTGTCACCTTCGCCGGGGAGAGCGCGTTGGCGACGAAGGTGGGCAGGTCATCCGAGTAGTCGACGATGTCGATCTTCTCGTTGCCGAGCTCGTTCGTCACGGCGCGCACACGCTGGCCGAGCTCTCCGATGCAGGCACCCTTGGCGTTGATGCCGGGCTCCGTCGCGCGAACGGCGATCTTGGTGCGGTGGCCGGCCTCGCGGGCGAGCGACACGATCTCGACCACACCACTGGCGATCTCGGGGACCTCGAGCGCGAAGAGCTTGCGCACAAGCGAGGGGTGCGTGCGCGAGACGGTGATCTGCGGGCCCTTCAGCCCCCGCCCGACGGCAGTGACGTAGACACGGATCCGGTTGCCGTGGGTGTACGTCTCGCCGGCGACCTGCTCCTCGGGAGGCATGATCGCCTCGACCGTGCCGAGGTCGACGTGGATCATCCGCGGGTTCGGACCCTGCTGGATGACCCCGGCGACGATGTCACCCTCCCGGCCCTTGAACTCGCCGAGCACGGCGTCGTCGGCGATGTCGCGGAGGCGCTGGTTGATGACCTGTTTCGCCGCAAACGCGGCGATGCGGCCGAAGTCGCTCGGTTCGTCGATGCTCTCACCGACGACGATTCCCTCGTCGTCGAGCTCCGGCACGAAGATGCTGACGTGCCCGGTCTTCCGGTCGAGGTGCACGCGGGCCTTCGGCGCTTCGCCGGCCGGCGCATGGTCAGCCTGGTCGGTGTGCTTCAGGTAGGCGGTCAGAATCGCCTGCTCGATGATCTGCACAAGCTCGTCGAAGGGAATTTCGCGTTCGCGTTCCATGAGCTTGAGCACGCTGAGGTCGATGTCCACGGCCGGCCTCCTTTTCTTACGTATTCAGTTTCGTCTGTCTCAGACGGGCGGTGGCCCGGTCCAGCTCTCTAGGATAGCCGATCCCCCGGCGCCATGGCGTACCACTCGGCCAACCGTTGCAGCCCCTCGTCGAGCGATACCGAGGGCCGCCAGTCGAGCGCCTGGCGCGTGCGGCGCTGGTCGTACCAGTGCGAGGTCGACAGCTGCTCGGCGAGGAACCGGGTCATCGGCGGCTCGTCCTGCCCGGGTCGCACGGCCCAGAAACGCTCGATCAGGCCCCCGGCCTCCCGGGCCACCGCGGCCGGTACGCTCCAGGCCGGTGCAGGCGCTCCAGCCGCTCTGCAGATTCCCGCGAGCAACTCGGCGACCGTTCGCGGCTCGCCGTTCGACACCACGAACGCCTCGCCGTGCACCCGGTCGGCGCGTTCGAGCGCTGCCAGAAGGGCGGAGGCCGCGTTGTCCACATAGGTCGTGTCGATCAGGGCGAGCCCGCCGCCCAGGATCGGCAGCCTCCGCCGTCTGGCCCGCTCGACCACCCGTTCGATGAGCTGGGTGTCGCCCGGTCCCCAGACGATGTGCGGGCGAACGGCGACGACGGCGAAACCCGGCTGGTCCGCATCCAGCGCCAGCAGCTCGGCTGCAGCCTTGGTGCGCGCATACTCCCCCCGCGCGCGAAGTGGATCGGCCGGCAGCGCATCGTCACCGACGATCGAGAGCCCGGCGTGCGCCACAGACGGCGAGGACACCATCACGAACCGGCTCACCCCCGCCTCCCGGGCTGCCGAGAGGAGCGAGCGGGTGCCTTCGACGTTGACCGCGCGGAAGTCCTCCGGCGCCCCCGCGAACGAGACCTTCGCAGCGAGATGGACGACGGCGTCGACGCCATCGGTGGCCAGAGCGACGGCGCCGGCGTCGGTGATGCTGCCCCGGGCATCCGTCGCACCGGCCACCCCCGATGCTCCGCGCTGGAACGTGCGCACGTCGTGGCCCGCTGCAAGCACCCCGCGCGCGACGGCCCTGCCGAGCATCCCACTCGCTCCGGTGACCAGCACCTTCACGGCTTCGACCGCCGCCCGCCACCCAGCACTCCGGCGGCCCAGGAAGCAAGGCCGAGGCGGTCGATCTTGGAGTTGTGGCGGATGTCCGTCGGCAGGTCGCCGACCACCAGCACGGCCGCGACGTCGACTCCGGATGCGCGCCTGACCGCCCCCGCCAGGGACGGTTCGGCGAGCGTGACCCGGCCTCGTCGGGAGCTCGCAGTTGAGGTCTCGATCACGGCGACGACCTGCTGGGTGCCCCGCGGGCCGATGCCGACAAAAGCAGCACGGCGCACCCCGGGCAACGCTTCGACCGTCTGCTCAGGGCCGACCGGGGTCAGGATGCCCGCCGCCGTGGTGATGACGTGCGGCAGGCGACCCTCGATCCAGAGCCGGCCCTCTGCATCGAGATGCCCCACGTCGCCGGTGCGGTGCCAGCGGCCGGTGGCTGCCTCGGCGCCGGATCCGGAGCCCGCCAGCCAGGCGTCTTCCGAGGGTGTTCCCGCCGTGGCCGCACGATCGGTGAGCCAGAGCTGGTCGTAGTGGTCCTTCAGGTGGGGGGCCGAGACGACGATCTCGCCGGTCACCCCGGGTGCGGCGCTGAGGGGGCCGGTGGCAGCACCCCGCTCGTCCAGGGCGCTCAGCAGCACCTGCACTCCGGCGACGGGCAGGCCGACGCAGACACCCCCCGGCTGACGGGTGTCTGCCTGCCCGGGGTGCGCCTTCACCTGCTCCGCTCTGCGAACGATCTCGTCGAGGGTGATGTCGGTCATCAGCAGACCCTCGGTCATGCCGTAGGGAGTGTGGATGCTCGCGGCCGGCATCAGCAGCGCGACCTCCTCGAGCAGCGGAACGGGCAGCGGTGCGCCGGCGGAGAGCAGGGTCTTCACGCGGGCGAGGGCATTCCGTTCGACGACGGTCAGGGCATCCGCTTTCGCTGCTGCAGTCGCTGTGGCGCACACGTTCACCAGGGCCGCGGGCGAGGCGAAGACGACGATGGCGTCGACGGCCGCCGCGGCCTCGGCGATGGCGCGGGCGGTGAGGGTCCGGGGTGCGGTGACGTCCATGTCAGGGGTGACCGAGGTGGCGCCGAGCGCCGGGCCGAGCAGGGCGAACGGCGCGAATCCCGCCACAAGGCCTGTTCCGGCGGCGATTCCGAACCGGTCGCGGAGCAGGGTGACGAGGGCCGCGAGCTGCCGGTGGGTGTAGACGACCCCCTTCGCCGGTCCGGTCGAGCCGGAGGTGAAGAGGATGGCGGCGGTGGCATCCGGGTCGACGGCGGGGTCGGCGGCGGCGGTGTCGACGGACGCGGCGACGCGAGGCCCTCCGCCGTCGGCGATCGCGGCGCGACCGAGCCGGGCGACCCCCGCGAGAGAGTGGCTCACACCGAGCGCAGCGGCAAGAGGTGCGGAGAACGTGCGCGTCGAGATGCGCTGTCCGGGCCAGCCCAGCACCCGGGCCGCGGCCAGGGCCGTCTCGATGCCGATGACATGGTCGGGGCGTGCGCCTCGCACAGCACGGCCGAGGCCCGTGATGCCGAGTCCTGCGTCGGCGACGACGACGATTGCGCCGATGCGGAGGCACGCGTAGAGCACCGCCGTGAGGTCGGCGCCGGGAGGCACGAGCAGCGACACCCGGTCGCCACGCTCTACGCCGGCAGCCGTGAGGCCGGCGGCGAGTTCATCCACCCGCCGCTTCAGCAGGCTCCAACTGACTGAGCGGATGCCGCTCCCCCGCCGGGCGCCGCGCGGGGCCATCTCGACGACGACGGCCCCGCGGTCTGCCGCGTGCTCGTCGAGGGTGGCCCAGAGCGGCCGGAACTCGGGGGCCGGGGCGGGCTGCGATTCGTCCGGTATGCCCGCGGCTGGCGCGGGAGCTGCCTTCGCGTTCCCGAATCGGGCGGCCAGCCAGGCGAGGATCATCGGGGCGACCGCGACATCCTCACCGACCAGGTGCCCCGCGTCCTCGAAACGGGTGACGTCGGCGTGGGGCAGGCGCGCGATCAGGTCACCGAGGTAACGGTCACTGAAGATGGGGTCGCGGGGACCCCAGAGCATCAGGGCGGGCACGTCGAGCCGGGCGACCGCAGACGAGACGCGCGTGAGTTCCGCGAAGCTCGGATGTGAGGCGTCGACGGGTATGTCCGCCACGAAGGCACCGATCCCCTCGCGACGCCGGGCCGATCGGTACGGCGCCCGGAAGGCCTGCCGCACCCGTGGCTCGAGAGCCGGGTGCGCGATGGCGAGGGTCGTGTCGAGGAAGGCGGTCGTGCGGACGGTGCTGGCAACCAGGAGCGAGCGTTTGAGTACCAGCCGGAGCGCAGCCGGGAGCGGTTCGTGCTCGGGCTGATGCACCGCCGTGTTGAGCATCATGACCCCGGCGAGGAGCTCCGGATGATCGACTGCCCAGCCCAGCGAGACGACACCGCCCCAGTCGTGCCCGAGTGTGATGACCGGGCCGGCGAGGCCGAGCGCGTCGGTGAGCGCGCCCAGATCGGCGATGCGCGCCGGCAGGCCGCGATCGTGACCGGAGCGCTCCGAGAAACCCATCTCGAGCTGGTCGACGGCGATGACCCGCCAGACCGGTGCCGACGGGGGCTCTGCGGCATCTGCACGTGAGGCACCGGCCAGTGCGGCATCCGTCGCCGCAGCGACGACGCTCCGCCAGAGGTACGACCAGGTCGGGTTGCCGTGCACGCAGAGAATTGTGCCGGTGGGCTCCAGGCCCGCCTCCGTGAGAAGCGACAGGTTGTCGAGCAGATGCCAGGTGCGCGGAGTTCCGCTGTGGTCGGGGGCCGTGACGAGCCGGGACCACCGGGCATCCAGACCCGGGAAGTCGTCGGTGGCAGAGCCAGTCGACCCGGCCGCCTGGTGCACCCCGGGCAGCGACGCCGGCTCGCGCCAGCGCTGACGGCCCATTACCAGACGATCTCGGTCATGGCGGTGTTGATGCCCGAACCGACTCCCATACAGAGGACCCGGTTGCCCCTGACCAGCTTCGAGGATTCGAGAGCAAGCGTCATCGGAAGCGATGCGGGGCCCACATTGCCGAGTTCCGGGTAGGTCAGCGGGATCCTGTTGCGGTCGAGCTTCGCCGCCTTCACGATGGAGTCGGTGTGCACGTCACTCACCTGGTGCAGGATGTAGCGGTCCATCTTCTGCCAGTCCCAGGACCCCTTGGCCTCTTTCCACGCCTCGACGACCAGCGCCATACCGCCCGCGAGCAGCTCCTTGGTGTGCGTGAACATGCCGTCTTTGTCGCCGACGCAGAGCAGGTGGTGCTCGGTTCCGGCCCGGGAGATGCCGCCCATGATGCGGTGGCCCTCCGGGTGGGCATCGGCCGGGCCGAGCACGGCGGCGGCGGCACCGGATCCGAGGGTGAGCGAGGCGAACTCGTTCACGAAATCCTTGCGGGAGATGCCCGGCTGCGAGAGGCGGTTGATCGTGTTCGCCTGGATCTCGTTCGAATCCTCACCGTCGACGATCACCGCGTACTTGATCTGGCCCGAGTCGATCATCTGCGAGGCCAGCGTCATGCCATTCACGAAGCCGAGGCACGCGTTCGTGATGTCGAAGTTCATCGCCGAGGAAGGCAGGCCGAGAGCGTGGTGGATGCCCACAGCCACGCTCGGCTCGAGGTGCTTCCGCGTGACGGAGGTGTTGATCAGCAGGCCGACGTCTTTCGGGTCGACCTTCGCCTCGTCGAGCGCTTCGGCGGCGGCTCCCGCTGCGGCCTCATCGAACGTGCCGTTGTCGTCCCAGTTGCGGCGGGAGATCACGCCGGCGACCCGCTGGAGCAGACCCGTGGGCAGACGGAGGCGGGTAAGCGCCTCGGCGAGCCGCACGTCGATCTCCTCCGAGGTCACCACGAGCGGCGCCAGACGCGCCTTCACCGCGAGCAGCGCTGAGTTCTGATGCCGGAAAGTGGCATTCAAATTAGTCAATGGAGTCCTTCTGCGCCTGATGCGGTTGCGCCTGTGCGATGACACGGTGATGCAGCCAATCCATGACTGCGCATCTGTCAAGTCTAGGTTGAGCTTGGTGTGAGTTCGCCCACCGGCGCTACCGCCTCGATTCGGGCGGGCGGCAGTGCTATGGGACGGCTCGGAGCTCCCGGCTGGACAGTGCGCCGGGAACCCCTCGGATTCAGAGGGCCGGAACGACCCCGTCGAGCCCGACCTCGGTGCGTTCGCCGGTGGCCCGGTTCCAGAGTTCGACCGTTCCGTCAGCCACGCCGCGGCCCACGATGACGATCGTCGGCACACCGATCAGCTCGGCATCACCGAACTTCACGCCGGGCGAGACCTTGGGCCGGTCGTCGAAGAGAACCTCACGACCAGACGCCTCGATGTCGGCGACGATGCGCTCGGCGGCCTCATAGACGGCCGCGTCACGACCGGTGGCGACCACATAGACGTCGAACGGCGCCACCGCGGGGGGCCAGATCAGGCCCTTCTCGTCGTTGTTCAGTTCGGCGATGATCGCGAGGATGCGCGTCACACCGATACCGTACGAGCCCATGGTGACCGTGACGAGCTTGCCGTTCTCGTCGAGCACCTTGAGGCCGAGGGCCTCGGCGTACTTGCGGCCGAGCTGGAAGACGTGCCCGATCTCCATGCCGCGGGCCGTCTCGATCGGGCCTGAGCCGTCGGGAGCCGGGTCACCGTCCCGAACATCTGCGACCTCGACGAAGCCGTCGCCCACGAAGTCGCGGCCGGCGACGAGGCCGAAGGCGTGCTTCTCGTGCTCGTTGGCGCCGGTGATCCACTCGGTGCCGGTGACCACGCGGGGGTCGAGCAGGTAGCGGATGCCGGTGCTCGACTTCTCGCCGAGCACGGCGTTGCCCGCGACATCTCCGCCGGGCTGCGCGGTTGCCCAAGGCCCGATGTAACCCTTGACCAGGCCCGGGTGCTTCGTGAAGTCGTCTTCGTTCGCGGCCTCGACCTCGGCCGGCTGGAAGGCGACCTCAGCGCGCTTCAGATCCGCATCGCGGTCCCCGGGGATGCCCACGACGACGATCTCGCGGCTGCCGTCTAGCTGCGTGATGGCGAGCACGACGTTCTTCAGGGTGTCGGCCGCGGTCCATTCGCGACCGTCAGTGCGGGGTTGCTCTTCGTTCGCCAGGGCGACAAGGCTCTGGATGGTCGGGGTGTTCGGTGAGTCGAACACCGTCGGTGCGGGCAGGCCCTCGACCGGCAACGCCTCGGGCACGAGGGTCGTGAAGGCTTCGACGTTGGCGGCGTAGCCACCCGCGGAGCGCACGAAGGTGTCTTCGCCCACCGGGGTGGGGTGCAGGAACTCCTCGCTCTTCGAGCCGCCCATCGCACCGGCGTCAGCTTTGACGATCACGTATTCGAGGCCCAGTCGTGTGAAGATACGCTCGTACGCATCGCGCTGAGCCTGGTACGACACGTCGAGACCGGCATCGGTGTAGTCGAAGGAGTAGGCATCCTTCATCGTGAACTCGCGACCCCGCAGCAGGCCTGCACGCGGCCGCGCCTCGTCGCGGTACTTGTCCTGGATCTGGTAGATCGAGAGCGGGAGGTCTTTGTAGCTGCTGTACAGGTCTTTCACCAGCAGGGTGAACACTTCTTCGTGGGTCGGCGCGAGCACGTAGCCCACACCGCGGCGGTCTTCGAGGCGGAACATGCCGTCGCCGTAGTCGACGTAGCGACCGGTCGCCTCGTAGGGCTCCTTCGGCAGCAGGGCCGGGAAGTGCACCTCGTGCGCTCCGGCGTTCGACATCTCCTCGCGGACGACCTTCTCGATCTTCGCCTTGACGCGGAGCCCGAGCGGAAGCCAGGCGAAGATTCCCGGCGCCTGGCGACGGATGTACCCGGCCCGCACGAGGAGCCGGTGGCTGGTCACCTCCGCGTCGGAGGGGTCTTCACGGAGGGTCTTCAGAAAGTAGTTTGTGAGGCGAGTAGGCACCGGAACAGTCTATTGCGGCGCGCTACGGAGCCTGGACGGGGTGCCCGCAGGCGGTGCAGAACCGCTGGCCGGCCGCGGTCTCCGTGCCGCACGAACCGCAGTGGGTGGCCGAGGGGGCTGGTGCGGGTGCCGGTGCCGGCGGTACGGTCGGTGCGGGCTGCACGGCGGGTATCGACGGTGAGGCCACGGACGCAGCGGCCACCGGCGCCGCGAAGACGGCCGCGGCGGGCTCCCCCGGCGCTGCCCCACCGGCAGGCAGTGTCGAGAAGGGAACGTCGGTGCGGGGCAGAGCGGCGCGGCGCTTTCGCCGTCCGCGGAGCACGAGGAGGAGCACGAGGCCGATCACGAGCAGAAGGAAGACGGCTCCCCCAATGGCGACCCAGAGGAGCCAGCCGGTGGTGTTCTCGCGGGGGAAGGCCTCTGTCGCCTTGGCCTGGTACTGCTGGGCGATGGCGTTCTGCGGGTTGGCGGCAACCGCCTTGCCGAGGTCGTCTGCCGCGGCATGATATTTTCCATCGAAGTACTCGGCGAGGCCGGCGCGGAAGTGCGAGTCGGCAGCGCCGAGTACGTTCTTCACCCCGTTTCGGGAGAGGAGCGCCGAGATCGTCTCGGGTGCGGCAGCGAAGTTCAGCTGCTGGGTGTCACCGGAGGGGCCGAAGCTGATGGTTCCGATGACGTCGCCCGAGGTGTCGATGACGGGACCGCCGCTCATGCCGGGGCTCATCGTGACGCCGATCTGCGTGAACGGCCCGCCATCGGTCTGCTGCCGGCCGCTCACCTGGCCCTGCGCGAAGGTGGGCTGGGGGTTGCCGCTCACGAGGCCGGTCACGTTACCGGGGTAACCGATGGCGTCGACCTTCTGGCCCGTGGCCGGCTGCTCGCCGGAGACGACGAGCACGGGAAGTGGCGAAGGCGCATCGATCTTGAACAGGGCGACGTCGCCCTGGCCGATCGGCCGGTCATCCTGCAGCACCGCAGTGAAGCCCGACGCGCTGTCGGCGGAGATCGAGATGGCCGGGTAGACCTTCATGGCCAGCACCGGCGCCTCCCCCGTCTTCTGCCCTTCCACCGGCCAGGCACCCTCGGCCCCCGCCGCGATGTAGGCCTGCGCCTCAGCCTCGGTGATGTCGCCATTGTCGACCTCATTCGAGAGGAACTGGTCGACCAGCGCGGTCTTGCCCTCGGCCACGTCGGCGCAGTGGCCGGCCGTCACCACGAAGCCGTCGGAGCTCGCGACGAAACCGCTGCAGCTGAATGAGGCGTCGATCTGGTCGGACCAGGCCGTCGTGCCGTCGGGGAGCGGGAAGTTCACGAAACCCGACCAGGTGCCGCTGAGGTAGACCGTACCGGCCTCGCCGATCGCGGCGAGGTGCTCCTGCGAGAGTTCGTTCAGCGGCTCAGCCATCGCGACGGCAGCAGATGCGGGCAGCGCCGACCCCGTCAACGCCAACCCGGCTGACAGGGCACCGCAGACGAGCAGAGCGCCCAACGCACCCTGCTTCAGGCTCTCGTGGGTGGTTCTCTTGACGACATTCACTCGGCATCGGCCTCTCGTTCGGATTTCTCTCCGAAAGACACGTTATCAAGAAAAGCTCACTAATGAGTAATCATCATGGCGGTCGGCTCACCGCTTGTCGGCGACCGCGTTCTGCAGCCCGATGAAGTGAGGCGAGCCGTGCACGTGCACGGTGAGACGGAGGTGCTGGTGCCTGATCATCCAGAGCAGACCGATGATCGCGGCGGCGAACCCGGCGACCGCCGCCACGCCGATCGCCCACCGCGGCCCGAGGGTGTTGGCGACCAGTCCGACGATCGGCGCTCCGATCGGCGTGCCGCCCATGAAGATCGCCATGTAGAGCGCCATCACGCGCCCCCGGAACTCGGGCGCGGTCGTCATCTGCACGACGCCGTTCGCCGTGGTCATCAGGGTCTGGGCCGCGAACCCGAGAAGCACCAGGCAGAGCGCGAAAGTGAGGTAGGTGGGCGAGAGCGCCGCCAGCAGACAGCTCACCCCGAACAGGGCGGATGAGGCGAAGACGAGCCGGAGACGCGGGCTCTCCCGTCGCGCCGAGAGGAGGGCACCGGCCACCGAGCCCACTGCCAGTACAGACGACAGCAGCCCGAAGGCGGTCGAATCCAGATGGAAGGTCCCGGTCGTCATGGTCGATGTGAAGATCTGGAAGTTCAGCCCGAAGGCTCCGATGATCGCGATGACGACCAACACGATGATGATGTCCGGGCGTTTCGACACGTACCGGAATCCGTCGAGCAGCTGGCCCGGCCCGCCCTTCGAACGTTTCGGAACCCGGAGATTCTCCTGGCGCATGCGAGTGAGCGAGACGAGGACAGCCGCGAAACTGACGGCGTTGATCAGGAACACCCAGCCGGATCCGACGACCGCGATCAGCACCCCGGCGAGGGCAGGGCCGATCATCCGGGCCGCGTTGAACGACGCCGAGTTGAGGGCGACCGCGTTCGAGAGATTGCTGTCAGAGACGAGATTCGACACGAACGACTGCCGGGCCGGCGCATCGAACGCGCTGGTGATGCCGAGCAGCAGGGCGAACACATACACCTGCCAGAGTTGGGCGCCTCCCGACAGCACAATCAACCCGAGCGCGAGACCGAGGAGGCCCATCACGCCCTGTGTCGCCATCAGGAGCTTGCGGCGGTCGACCCGGTCGGCGACCAGGCCCGTCCACGGAACGAGGAGCAGCTGCGGGCCCAGCTGCAGCGCCATCACGACTCCCACCGCCACGGCGTCGTTGTGGGTCAGCTGGGTGAGAACGATCCAGTCCTGCGCCGTGCGCTGCATCCAGGTTCCGACGTTCGAGACGATGGCCCCGCCGAACCAGACGCGGTAGTTGTAGTCGCTGAGCGACCGGAACATCGCGCTCAACTGTCAGCGAGCTCTCGGAGCACCGTCGCCGCCCGCGCGAGAGTGGAACGATCATCCGGAGACAACTCGGCAAGCCGGAGGTTCAACCAGGCATCGCGGCGGCGGCGGGTCTCCCGAACGAGCGCCCCTCCCTGTTCGGTGAGCGAGACCATGACCTTGCGTCCGTCGTGGGCCGATGGCGTGCGCTCGGCATAACCGGCGTCGACGACGGCGTTGATGGTGCGGTTCATGGATGGCGGCGTCACCCGCTCGAAGGCGGCGAGGGCGCCGGGCGTGCTCGGTCCGTTCTTCCACAGGTAGCCGAGGATGGCGGACTGGGAATCGCTCAGTTCGTTGTCGGCCTTCTCGGCCCGGAGCCGGCGCGAGACCCTCAGCAGGGCAGGCCGAAGCAGCGCGGCGAGGTCGTCGGCTGCCGTGACCGAATCGACGGCGGGAGAATTTGTTGCTGACACCTAATTAGCATAGGTCATTAGCGAGACTAAACGACCCGTGGCCGGCAGTCATAAATGTGTTCGTAGGGCTGCGGTGCTCACACCTCGGCCCGCGAAGGGAATCCGAACACCGCGACGCGCGCACCCGAGAGAGCATCCACCTCGTCGAGAGCCACCATGCCGAGCTTCTGGGCGACGGCGACGGACGCCCGGTTCTGCACATCGATCATCGCAATCGGGTCGTGGATGCCCGAGGCAGCCGCCCGCGCCAGGCACTCCCGAGCGGCGGCAGTCGCCAGCCCCGCTCCCTGGTGCGCGAGGCCGAGACGCCAGCCCATCTCGATCCGTCCCGTCGGACCCCACGGTTGTGTCCACGGTTGGAGGCCCACGAAACCGGCCACCGTGTCGCGGTTCGGCCGGCGCCGCACCAGCGCGAAGAGGCAGAGGCCCGACTTCGCCTCGAGTACCCGTTGGCGCAGAGCGAAGTCCTGGTACCACTCATGCGACTGGATTCGGCCGTCCCCGATGTAGCGCATGACCTCGGGATCGTCGAAGAGCTGGAACCAGGCGTCGGCATCGGCCGGAGACGGGATCCGAAGCTCGAACCGCGGAGAGCCCTCGAGGGCGCTCGGCGCGTCCGAGGCGCTCAGACCGTGACCTGCTCAGACCGTGACGACCAGCGGCGGACCGGTCTCGCCGGCCGGCATCTCCGCAGCGAGGCGGTTGGCCTCCTGGATGAGCGTGGCGACGATCTCGGACTCCGGGACGGTCTTGATGACCTCTCCGCGCACGAAGATCTGGCCCTTGCCGTTGCCCGAAGCGACTCCGAGGTCGGCCTCGCGGGCCTCGCCGGGACCATTCACGACACAGCCCATGACGGCCACGCGGAGGGGAACGGTCATCCCTTCGAGCCCGTCGGTGACATCGTTGGCGAGCTTGTACACGTCGACCTGGGCGCGACCGCACGACGGGCACGACACGATCTCGAGCTTCCGTTCGCGGAGGTTCAGCGACTGCAGGATCTGCAGGCCCACCTTGACCTCCTGCGCGGGCGGGGCAGACAGGGAGACGCGGATGGTGTCGCCGATGCCCTCCCCGAGAAGGATTCCGAAGGCCGTGGCGGACTTGATCGTGCCCTGGAACTCGGGGCCCGCCTCGGTCACACCGAGGTGGAGGGGCCAGTCGCCGCGCTCGGCGAGCAGCCGGTAGGCCTTCACCATGATGACCGGGTCGTTGTGCTTGACCGAGATCTTGAAGTCGTGGAAGTCGTGCTCCTCGAAGAGGCTCGCCTCCCATACGGCGCTCTCGACGAGGGCCTCCGGCGTGGCCTTGCCGTACTTCTGCATGATGCTCGGTTCGAGCGATCCGGCGTTGACACCGATGCGGATGCTCACCCCGGCCGCCTTGGCAGCAGCCGCGATCTTGCCGACCTGGTCGTCGAACTTGCGGATGTTGCCCGGGTTCACCCGAACCGCCGCACACCCCGCATCGATCGCCTGGAACACGTAGTTCGGCTGGAAGTGGATGTCGGCGATCACCGGGATCTGGCTCTTCTTCGCGATGATCGGAAGAGCCTCGGCGTCGTCACGGCTCGGCACGGCGACGCGCACGATGTCGCACCCGCTGGCGGTGAGTTCGGCGATCTGCTGGAGGGTCGCGTTGATGTTCGTCGTCGGCGTCGTGCACATCGACTGCACGCTCACGGGGGCGTCGCCACCGACGAGAACCTTGCCGACCTTGATTTGACGGGACTTGCGACGGGGGGCCAGAGTCTCGACGACTTTGGGCATACCCAAGTTGATTGCTGCCACGCCTTCAGCTTACCCCCGGCCGCCGGTGGAGGCCCCGCACGCCCCGAACGGTCGGCTGGCGTTCAGCGTTCGCACCCGCGCGGGCCGCCCCGCCGCGCCACGCGATCGCCGGTGAGAGCGGCTGTTGCCGCTGAGCGCGACTGTCCTGCGCGTCGCACTCAACCGCCCGAGTCGCGCTCACGCGCGTCCCGGGCAGACCGGGGCGGCTCTGGATGATCAGGCCTTCGTGGGCGGAACGGGGCCTGCGGGGCGGCCCGACTGCAGCACCTCGAGCCGGGCGCGGTACTCGACCTCGTCGATGTCCCCCCGGGCGAAGCGTTCGGCGAGCGTCTTCTCGGCGTCGGACGTGGTGCCCGCGCCTGCCGCGCCCGCCCAACCCGGTCCCCAGGCGTGTCCGCCCCAGCCGGCGCCGCCAGCTCCGCCCCAGCCCGGAGCGCCGCCGTTCGCTGCCCAGAAGCGCCGGCGGCGCCGGGCCGCGAGAGCGAAGATCAGAGCGAAGAGCCCGATCCACAACATCGGAATCAGCAGAAACAGCCAACCGAATGCTCCGCCGGGGCCGGGGCCGCCCCACGGCCCCCAATGGGTGAGCGGGGTGCCGGCCGGGCCGGTGAGGGCGGCCGAGACGATCGGCGACGAGAGAAGAACGGAGGTGAGCACGGTGTGTCCTTTCGGTGGCGGCCCCGAGTGGGGCCCTGTTTCCACCCTCCTCGCAGCCGTGCCGTCGCACATCGGCCGCCGGGAGTCATCGGGGTACTCCCCCGGTTGCGTCCCCGGCACCTGTGGCACCGGCGGGCGGTACCCCGGTACGGGCCACCGGGGGCGGGACCGCCGGTGGGAGGGGGCGGAGTACGGGTGCGGGTGCGGCTCAGCGCCAGCCGGGCCGCACGAGCCCGGCCTCGTAGGCGACCACCACGAGCTGGGCCCGGTCGCGGGCCGCGAGCTTCGTCATGGTGCGCGACACGTGCGTCTTGACGGTGAGCGGGCTGAGGAACAGCTGCAGCGCGATCTCGCCATTCGTGAGCCCGGCGCCGACGAGAGCCAGCACTTGCCGCTCCCGATCCGTCAGGGCGGCGAGTTCCGGCGCGCGCGACCCGTCGGCCAACCCCTCCGCCACCCGTTCGAGCAGCCGCTTCGTCACGCGGGGCGACAGCAGGGCCTCCCCGGCCGCGACGACTCGCACCGCGCGGATCAGTTCGACGGGCTCGGTGTCCTTCACGAGGAATCCGCTCGCTCCGGCCCGGATCGCACGCCCCACGTACTCGTCGAGCTCGAACGTCGTCACAATGACGATGTGCACCCCGGCGAGTGAGGGGTCGGCCACGATCTGCTCCGTAGCCCAGAGGCCGTCGCCGTCGGGCATCCGGATGTCCATCAGCACCACATCGGGGCGAAGCCGGCGCACGACCTCCACAGCCTCCGCACCCGTGCCCGCCTCGCCCACGACCTCGATGTCGGGCTCGTTGGCGAGCAGGGCGCTGAATCCCGCGCGGATCAGGTTCTGGTCGTCGGCGACCACCACCGTGATGCGTGCCCGGTCGACGCTCGCGCCGGGCAGAGCCGGGGTGGGCGTAGCGCTGCCCGGCGGAAGCGGCCGGGCGTGGCCGGGCGCAGCCGGTGCGGCCGCATCGCTCGGCTGCGGGACCGGCCGGCCCGCCTCACTCACGACCCGGACCGGCGCGGCACCCGGGGAACCCGGGCCACCACCGCGAACCCGCCCGAACCCAGAGGGCCCGCCTCGAGGCTGCCGCCCAGCAGTTCGGCCCGTTCCTTCATTCCGAGAAGGCCCCGGCCGCCGGCCTTCCGCGAAGAGGGCTGGCGACCGGCAACAGCTGAACGCCCGTTGTCGCTGACACGGAGCAGATAGTCGTCACCCTGCTGTTCGAGCACGACGCGGGCCTCACTCGCTCCGGCATGCCGGGTAACGTTCGCGAGGCTCTCCTGCGCGATGCGGAACAACGCGAGCTGCACGCCCGGCGGCGGAGTGTCACGCAGCCGGTTGTCGAGCTCCACGCGGAAGTCGGACGTGGACATGGAGGAGACCAGGGCCGGCAGACGGGACAGGTCGGCCTGGGGAGCGAGCGGCGCTCCGGATCTCACGCCGGGGAACAGCGCGCGGGATTCCCGTAACGGCGGCGCTTCCGAGACCCCGCCGACCGCTGAAAACCAGGCGCCGCCTCCCGCAACGGCCCGGGCCCCACCCTCGGCCCCGGCGGATTCCCCGGCGTACCCCGCCTCGCCCGGGATGGTCGAGTAGTCGAAAAGGGTGGGAGCGTCATCCAGAACCGTTGCGCCGGCCGCCGCACCCTCCGAACGGAGGAAACCGAGCACCCCGCGCACCTCGTCGAGCGCCGTCTTGCTCGTCGTCTTGATGTTGCCGAGCGCCTCGCGGGCCTTCTCGGGATGCGCGTCGATGAGGTGGAGGCCCATCGCGGCCTGCACGTTGATCTGCGAGAGCGAGTGGGCCAGCACGTCGTGCAGTTCCCGGGCGATGCGCTCCCGCTCGGCCTGTGCGGCCTCCTCACGCCGGCGCCGCACGGCCGCTTGGAACTGGGCGACCCGGTGCGTGCGGGTGCGGATGGCCTCACCGACCAGCACCACGATGAGGATGCCGAGCGAGGTCGCGATGATGCGGAACGGATGCCAGTCGATGCCGAGCAGGATCGCCCCGGCGAGCGTCAGGATCCAGCCCGTGGTGACCGAGGCGAGGGCCCACGTGCGGGCGCTCCGCACCATCGCGGACACGATCGCGAACGCCAGCGCGAGGTACGGCGCCCCCGAACCCGGGGTGAACAGCAGGTCGGCTGCAGCGGCTGCCGTGGCGATCGCCACGACGGGGCCGGGGAACCTCCTCGCACCGATGAGGGCGAGGGGCCCGACGAGGGCGAGAAACACGACGAGCAGGCCGGTGCCGGGGCGTCCCGCGCGACCGAACGCCATCAGTGCCGGCACACCCTGCACCAGCAGCGAGACCACGACAGGCACCCACAGCGTCACGGCCCGGGGTGGGCCCCAGCGCCTCGGCACCTCGACCTCGGAGGGACGGATGCTGCGCACCCACGGCGCCGAACCGGGCTGCCAGGCGGGGCCGCCCCCGACGCTGCGTTCGGGCTCGGGCGGAGGGGAGAACGGCCAGCGGTGCTCGCTCCGGATGCGGCGGACACCGCGTCGCCTGCTCCACTCGGCCGCCGTGAACCGCCGGCGTTCTGGGCGGTCAGCGGAGGGCATGACACTGATCGTAGCGATCAGAGAGGCCCCGGGCATCCTGCAGCCGGAGGCCTCCGGCTCCTCCCGTGGGAGTACGCGGAGCTGAGCCGCAGGCCACCGGCACCCGGGGCGTCGGGCGCAGGAGCAGCACCCCGTGCGCCGGGCGCACCCCGGCAGCCACCGGCCGAGCCGCCCGCCGCACGCTAACCAAAGAGGTTGACCGGGTTCACGATGTCGGCGTACACCAGCAGCGCCGACAGCGCACCGAAGAAGATGACGACCACGAAGGTCAGCGGCATCAGCTTCGCCGTGTCGACCGGCCCGGGGTTCGGCCGCTTGAACAGTTTCGCGAGCTGCCGGCGGAGACCTTCCCAGAGCGCACCGATGATGTGCCCGCCATCCAGCGGCAGCAGTGGTACGAGGTTGATCACGAAGAGGCCGATGTTCACCGAGCCGAGCAGCCCGACGAGTGTCGCGACCTTGCTCGCGAGCGGGATGTCGATGGTGGCGATCTCGCCGGCCACGCGCCCGACGCCGACCACGCTGATGGGCCCGTTCACGTCGCGGGTGCCGCCGCCGAACGCCGCATTCGCGACCCCGACGATGCGGGCGGGCAGGTTGATGATCGTGTTCGCAACGCCGGCCACGTTCTCACCGACGAACGGGAGAACCGCGGTGACGGGCTGCGGCTGGAGCTGGGTGGCATAGCCGATGCCGACGAAACCGACATCCTCCGTGACGGTCGCCCCGCTCGCGTCGGTCTTCACGACCGTCTGGCCGTTGACGACCTCGGTCACCGCGCGTTCGGTCAGCAGCGGCGTCACGCTGAGCGTCTGGTCGGATCCGTTCCTCGAGACCACGATCGAGAGCGCGGTTCCGGGCGACTGGCGGATGATCGCCGTGGCCTGGTCCCACGTGTCGATCGTGGTGCCGTCGACCGACACGATCCGGTCCCCGGGCAGGATGCCCGCGGCGCTGCCGGGCGAGACGGGGTCGTCTGCCGCGCAGGTCGTGCTCGTGCTGCCGGCCGGTTGCACGCAGGAGCTGACGCTGCCGATGGTGGTGGAGGGCGCGGCGATGCCGAAGCCGCAGAGCACGATGCCGAAGAACAGGATGCCGAGCACGAGGTTCATGGCGGGGCCGGAGATCATGATGATGACCCGCTTGTAGACCGGCAGGCGGTAGAAGGAGCGCTCGTCGTCGTCGCCGACGGTCTCGGCACTGGCCTTCCGGGCATCCTGGATCAGCGTCTGGAAGAACCCGGTCGTCGCGCGACGGGCCTTGCCACCCTCCTGCTGCGGCGGGAACATGCCGATCATCGAGATGTAGCCGCCGAACGGGATCAGCTTGACGCCGTACTCCGTCTCACCTCGCCGCCGGGAGAACACAGTGGGGCCGAAACCGACCATGTACTGGGTGACCTTGACGCCGAACAGCTTCGCGGGGACGAGGTGCCCGACTTCGTGCAGGGCGATGGAGATCGCGAGGCCGAGCGCGACGATGACCACACCGATGACATAGAGGAGCACTGTATCCACCAGCACACGATAGCCGCCCGGGTGGGTTCGGCGCTGGGCGGCGGCTGAACGCCACTTGTGAATCGACCCGCAGCCCGGTGACCTCCCTGATCCCCCGGGCGTAGAAGAGGCTGGCAGCGCCGCAGAGTCGCCCCGGGACCCAGCGGCCTCGTCATCCTCTTTTGCGCGAGGTGCGCAAGAGAGGATGCCCGAGGCGCCCAATACCCGGGGTGCCGGATGCCCGGGGCGCCCAATACCCGGGGTGCCGGATGCCCGGGGCTCAGCCCCTGGCGATCAGCCGGTCGGCCTCGCGCCGGGCCCAGAGCTCCGCGTCGAAGAGCGCCTCGCGGGTGAGGGTACCCTCGGCGGGCTCGTGCTGCTGCAGCACCTGCTCGATCGTCTGGACGATACGGAGGAACCCGATCCGTCCGGCGTGGAATGCCGCCACGGCCTGCTCGTTCGCCGCATTGAACACCGCGGGGGCCGTGCCGCCCGCGCGCCCGACCTGCTTCGCGAGCTCGACGGCGGGGAAGGCATCGGTGTCGAGCGGCTCGAACGTCCAGGAGTGGGCGGTCGACCAGTCCAGCGGCGCTCCGACCCCGGCGACACGGTGCGGCCAGTCGAGCCCGAGCGAGATCGGAAGGCGCATGTCGGGCGGGGAGGCCTGGGCGAGGGTCGATCCGTCGATGAACTCGACCATCGAGTGGATGACGGACTGCGGATGCACGGTCACGTCGATCTTCGAGTACGGAACGTCGAACAGCAGGTGCGCCTCGATCACCTCGAGGCCCTTATTCACGAGGGTCGCCGAGTTGGTCGTGACGACGAGGCCCATGTCCCAGGTCGGATGCGCGAGGGCCTCGCGCGGGGTGACATTCTGAAGCGACGCCCGTGACCGCCCGCGGAACGGCCCACCCGACGCGGTGAGCACCAGCCGGTCGACCTCGTCGGCCGTGCCCGAGCGGAGCGCCTGCGCGATGGCCGAGTGCTCGGAGTCGACGGGCACCAGCTGGCCGGGCCGGGCGACGCCCTTCACGAGTTCGCCGCCGACGATCAGGCTCTCCTTGTTCGCCAGGGCCAGGGTGCGGCCCTCTTCGAGCGCGGCCAGGGTGGGCCCGAGCCCCACAGAACCGGTGATGCCGTTCAGCACCACGTCGGCGTCGACGTCCCGCACGAGCTGCTCGGCTTCGCCTGCCCCGAGGGCGGTGTCGCCGACGCCGAATTCGGTGGCCTGGGCATCCATCGCCGCCCTGTTCGTGCCGGCGGCGAGACCGACCACCTCGAACCGCTCCGGATTGGCCCGGATGACGTCGAGGGCCTGGATGCCGATGGAACCGGTGGAACCGAGAAGGATGACGCGTCGCATGCCTGCCATCATCGCAGGTGCGCTGCCGAACCCGTCAGTCCGCGGGCGTCGGCGCCACAGTCGGGTCGGGCGTCGCAGTCGGGTCGGGTGCCACAGTCGGGTCGGGTGCCGCAGTCGGGTCGGGCACCTGCCCCACCTCGGTCACGTCGACGACGAACACGAGAACATCGGCCGGGGCCACGCCGAGCGCCGGGTTCCCGTCGGAGCCGTAGGCGTCGCCCGGGGGCACGACCGCGACCACGCGCGAGCCGACCGCCGCACAGGCTACGGCCTTCACGAGGCCGGGAAGGAACTGGGACTCGTCCACGATGATCGGCAGCGGCTGGCCGCCCGCGTCGAGGGTGCTGAACAGCTGGGCGCCCGTGTTCGCGTTGTAGAGGGTGAAGTCGACGGTCGCCTGGGAGCCGGATGTCGCGACCGCGCCTGTTCCGCTGATGACGACCGACCGCTCGGTGATGTCACTGGTCACCGGGGGGATGAACGTCGTCGTCGGGGCCTTGTCGAAGTCGCCACTCACCGAGACGGCGTCGGACGCGGTTCCCGGGGCCGTGAACATGCAGTCCGGGCTCGCACTCGGGGCCGGACCAGGCGTACCGGTGCATCCGGCGAGCGCAAGCACCAGCGCGAGGGCGGCCGCGGTGGCGGCGGTCAGAACGGCAGGAGTGCGCATCCCACAGTTTTACATGATCGGGCCCGCCGCACCTGACAGGCCGGTGGGCGCAGCCAGGGGCGTCACGTCCCTGCGCCGCGGCGGTTCACCTCCAGTTAACCCGTGGCCCCTAAACTGGGCTCCCTACCCGGCCCCCACGGGGGATCGCCAGAGTGCGTCAGACCAGACAGCGACAGAGCAGGATGCCCGGCATGACCTCCGCTTCGAACACCCCTGCCCCGTCGGACATCGCGAGCGGGGGCGGCGGCACGACGAGCGCCGGCACGGGCACCGCCAGCCCCGCGACCCCGAGCGAGAGCGCCGGCATCCTCAGCGCCGGGCCGACACCCGAGCCGCGCACGCTGGTCGACATCCTGCGGGAGAGTGCCGCCTCGAACCCGCAGGCCTCCGCCCTCGCAGACGCGGCGGGCACCCTGAGCTACCGCGAGCTGCTCGGCGAGGTGAACCGCACCGCGGCCCGGCTCGCGGAGGCCGGTGTGCGACGCGGCGACCGGGTGGGGATCCGCATCCCGTCGGGCACCCGCACGCTCTACATCTCGATCCTCGGGGTTCTCGTCGCCGGAGCGGCGTACGTTCCGGTCGACGCTGACGACCCCGAGGAGCGCGCAACGCTCGTCTTCGGCGAGGCCGGAGTGGTCGGCGTCATCGGTGCCGACGGCGAGCTGGTGCTGAGCGGGCATCCGGATGGCGCGGGAGCGTCCAGCGACGACAACGACCTTCCCGGGCATCCGGCCACCGCGAGCATCCCCGCCGCCGGCTCGCCCACCGGCACTCTCCCCGTGGTCGGCGGTCCGACCCCCGACCTCGACGCGTGGATCATCTTCACCTCCGGCTCGACCGGCACCCCCAAGGGTGTCGCTGTGAGCCACCGCTCGGCCGCGGCGTTCGTCGACGCGGAGGCGCGGATGTTCCTGCAGAACGAGCCGATCGGTCCCGGCGACCGCGTGCTCGCGGGCCTCTCCGTCGCCTTCGATGCCTCGTGCGAGGAGATGTGGCTCGCGTGGCGACACGGCGCCTGCCTCGTTCCCGCCCCCCGTTCGCTGGTGCGTTCCGGGGTGGATCTCGGCCCGTGGCTGATCTCGCACAGCATCACCATCGTCTCGACCGTGCCGACGCTCGCGGCGCTCTGGCCCCTCGAGTCGCTGGAGCTGGTGCGGCTGCTCATCTTCGGCGGCGAGGCCTGCCCACCCGAGCTCGTCGCACGCCTCGCCGTCGACGGCCGCGAGGTCTGGAACACCTACGGACCCACCGAGGCCACAGTGGTCGCCTGCGGATCCCTGCTCGACGGAGTCGGCCCTGTGCGCATCGGGCTGCCGCTCGACGGCTGGCTGCTGGCCGTGGTCGATGGTGACGGCCATCCGGTCGCCGAGGGCGAGACGGGCGAACTCATCATCGGCGGGGTCGGGCTGGCGCGCTACCTCGACCCGGCCAAGGACGCCGAGAAGTACGCGCCGATGCCGACCCTCGGCTGGGATCGCGCCTACCGCAGCGGCGACCTCGTGGTGTTCGACCGTGCCGGGCTGCTGTTCCAGGGCCGCGCCGACGACCAGGTGAAACTCGGCGGACGGCGAATCGAGCTGGGCGAGGTCGAGGCGGCGATCCAGGCCCTGCCCGGGGTCGCGGGTGCGGCCGCCGTGGTGCAGCGCACCGCCGCAGGAAACCAGGTGCTCGTGGGATACCTGGTCTCAGGCGACACTAGCGCCCCGTTCGACACGGTCGCCGCTACGGCGGCGCTTCGCGAATCGCTCCCGGCCGCCCTCATCCCCCTGCTCGCAGTCGTCGACGGCCTGCCGACCCGCACCTCGGGAAAGGTCGACAAGGCGGCGCTGCCGTGGCCGCTGCCGAGTGGGCGGAGTGGAGGAACCCGGAACGGTGCCGGGGCAGGTGGCAGCGCAGCATCCGGAGCGTCGGGGGGCAGCAACAACGGCAACAGCAACGGCAACGTCGGCAACGGTGCACGCCCCCGTAAGGGCGAAAGCCCGGACTCCCCCCTCACCGACACAGCCCTCTGGATCGCCGAACACTTCACCGCCATCCTCGGCGCCCCGGTCACCGGCCCCGACGACGACTTCTTCGCGTTCGGCGGCGGGAGTCTGTCTGCCGCCCAACTGGTGTCGGTCATCCGCACCCGGTTCCCGGAGACCACGGTCGCCGACATCTACGACCACCCGCGCATCGGCGCACTGGCCGCGGAACTGGATGCCCGCTCCCCCGTCGTCGCGGTGAGACGCGTGCCCGTACGACCGACCCCGCCGGGCACCCAGCTCGCCCAGACCCTGCTCGGCATCCCGCTCTACGTACTCGTCGGGCTGCGCTGGCTCACCTACGTGCTCGCCGTGAACAACGTGCTCCAGCTGTTCGGCGTCTTCACCTGGGCGCCCACCATCTCGTGGTGGTACATCCTTGCCGGGTTCGTTCTGCTGATCACCCCGTTCGGGCGCATGGCGATCTCGGTGCTCGCGGCCCGCACGCTCCTGGCCGGCGTCGAAGCCGGGGATCACCCGCGGGGCGGGAACGTGCACGTGCGCCTCTGGCTCGCCGAGCAGATCGCCCAGCTGGTCGGTGCGACGAACCTCGCGGGCGCACCGTGGATCATCACCTACGCCCGGGCACTGGGCGCGAAGATCGCCCCCGGCGTCGACCTGCACACCCTCCCGCCCATCACCGGCATGCTGAAGATCGGCGCCCGGGCCTCCGTCGAACCCGAGGTCGACCTGTCGGGCTACTGGATCGACGGTGACATCCTGCGGCTCGGCGCCATCCAGATCGGGGCGGATGCGGCCATCGGTGCGCGGAGCACCCTCCTGCCGGGAACACGGATCGGGCGACGAGCCGAGATCGCCCCGGGTTCCGCCGTCTCGGGCCGGGTTCCCGCGGGACAGCTCTGGGCCGGATCCCCCGCCGAACGACGCGGCAAGGCCCACCCCGACTGGCCGAGCGGCAGGCCGCCCCGGAACGCCCGCTGGCTGGTCGCGTTCGCTGCCGGCTCGGTGGCGCTCTCGCTCCTGCCCGTGCTGGCTGTGCTCGCCGGGGCGGCCGTCGCAGGCTGGTTCCTCGGGCTGAGCCTTGACCCCGGCGCCCTCGGCGGTTTCGGGAGCACCGGCGGCGGTTCGGCCCAGACGCCCCTGTTCGAGTCGGTCACGACATCGGTCGCGAGCACCGCGGGCACGGCGACCGGATCCGGCTTCACGCCCCTGCCGACCCTCGGCGACGCCGCCCTGCGCCTGCTGGCGGCCATCCCGCTCGCCACGGTCGCGGCCGGCATCGTCTACGCGGGGCTCACCGTGATCGCGGCGCGCCTGCTCGGCATCGGCCTCCGCCCCGGCAGCTACCCCGTGCGGAGCCGAATCGGATGGCAGGTCTGGGCGACCGAACGCCTGCTGGATGCCGCTCGTACCGTCCTTTTCCCCTTCTACGCGAGCCTCTTCACGCCCGTCTGGCTCCGGATGCTCGGGGCCACCGTCGGCCGGAACGTCGAAGCCTCGACAGTGCTCCTCCTGCCGAAGATGACCACGATCGCCGACCAGGCCTTCCTCGCCGACGACACCATGGTCGCCTCCTACGAGCTCGGAGGGGGCTGGCTCCGCATCGACGAGGCGAAGGTCGGCAAGCGCGCCTTCCTCGGCAACAGCGGGATGACCGGCCCCGGCCGCACCGTTCCACGGAACGGTCTCGTGGCTGTTCTCAGCGCGACCCCCCGCAAGGCCAAGAACGGATCCTCATGGCTCGGCAACCCGCCCGTGCGCCTGCGCCGACAGGTCACCGAGTTCGACGAGGGCCGCACCTTCCACCCCTCGGGCCGGCTGAAAGTCGCCCGCGCGCTCTGGGAACTGGGCCGCCTCGTACCCGTGATGGTCACCGTCGCGATCGGCCTCGGAATCGCCGTTCTGCTGGAATTCCTCCTCGGCACGCTCGGACTCGGCTGGGCGATCCTGCTCTCGGGCGCGGTGATGCTCGCGGGTGGTGCGGTCGCGGCGATCGTCACGACGGCGGCGAAATGGGCACTCGTCGGGCGCATCCGTCAAGGGGAGCATCCACTCTGGTCGTCGTTCGTCTGGCGGAACGAAGTGTCGGATACCTTTGTGGAGATGGTTGCCGCTCCCTGGTTCGCGAACGCCGCCTCTGGTACGCCCGCTCTGGCGTGGTGGCTGCGGTCCATCGGCGCGCGCATCGGGCGGGGCGCCTGGATCGAGACGTACTGGCTGCCCGAGGCCGACCTGATCTCCCTCGGGGCGGGCTCCACGGTCAACCGGGGTGTGGTCGTTCAGACGCACCTCTTCCACGACCGCGTGATGAGCCTCGACTGTGTTGCACTCGACGACGGAGCGACGATCGGGCCGCACGGAGTCATCCTTCCTGCCGCGTCGATCGGCAGCGACGCGGCCGTCGGGCCGGCCTCGCTGGTGATGCGGGGCGAGCACGTTCCCTCGGGGTCGCGCTGGGCGGGCAATCCGATCGCGCCCTGGGCCGAGCAGACGCCTGCTCCGGATGTCGCGGGCCGGGGTTCCTCCGCGCTCCGTGTCGAGACCGCGGCCGAAGCCGGCCTGCACTCGCCGTCGGTGGGTGGCTGATGGCGCGCCCCACCTCCACGGCACTGGCGGCGGCGGGAGCCCGCTCCCTCGGCGACCCCTACCTGCCGACCAGCGGCAACGGCGGCTACACCGTGCTGCACTACGACATCGACTGCGACTACCGCGTCTCCTCCAACCGGCTGAGCGCCACGGCCACCATCACCGCCGTGGCCACGCAGCGCCTCTCGAGCTTCAGCCTCGACTTCGCCGGGCTCGTCGCGAGCAAGGTGAGCGTCGACGGGCACCGCTCGGCGCACCTCACGCAGACCGCCCGGAAGCTCGTCGTCACACCCCTCACGCCCCTGAACAAGGGCGTGGAGTTCACGGTCGTTGTCAAGTACAGCGGCCAGCCGAAGCCGGTGCGGAGCCAGTGGGGCGAAGTCGGCTGGGAGGAACTCACCGACGGCGTGATCGTGGCGGGGCAGCCGAGCGGGGCGCCGTCGTGGTTCCCCTGCAACGATCATCCGTCGAACAAGGCGACCTACACGATCGCCTTCACCGCCGAATCGGCCTACCGCGTGCTCTGCAACGGTGAACTCCTGAAGAAGACGCAGCGCGCCTCCCGCACGCGCTGGGAGTTCCGATCTTCCGAGCCCCTGGCGACCTACTTGGCGACCGTGCAGATCGGGCTCTACGAGACCATGCACGTGTCCCAGGATGGCGTTCCGCAGTTCGTGTTGCTGCCCGACGACCTGCGGCCCAACGCTCTCGCCGACTTCGAGGCGCAGGGGCGCATGATGGCCCTGTTCGAGCGACTGTTCGGGGAGTATCCGTTCGACGACTACACGGTCGTGGTGACCGACGACGAGCTGGAGATCCCGCTCGAAGCCCAGGGCCTCGCGATCTTCGGCCGCAACCACATCGACGGGGTGGGCGGCTCCGAGCGACTCATCGCCCACGAACTCTCCCACCAGTGGTTCGGCAACTCGCTGACCGCCGCCCACTGGAAGGACATCTGGCTGCACGAGGGCTTCGCCTGCTACGCCGAATGGCTCTGGTCGGAGGAGTCCGGATCGCTCACGGCCGACGACTGCGCGACGGCCGCGTGGACGCGCCTCAACCGCCTGCCGAAAGACCTGATGATCGGCGACCCGGGCGCCGCTCGGATGTTCGACGACCGGCTCTACAAGCGCGGGGCACTCACGCTGCACGCGCTCCGCCGCACGCTCGGCGACGACATCTTCTTCCGGGTGCTGCGGGAGTGGGTGGCGGCGCACCGCCACGGCTCGGTCTCGACCCCCGAGTTCGTCGCCCTCGTGCAGTCGCACTCCCCCGCACCCGTCGGCGCCCTCTTCGCCGCCTGGCTCGACCAGCACGCCCTCCCCAAGCTCCCGCGCCGCGCCCCCCGCTGACCGCGCCCCGCCCCTGCCCTCCGACCTCCACCCCGCCATCCAATCGAGTGGGCAGTTCGGGCCCGGTATCCGCCGTCTCAGGGCCCGAACTGCCCCTTCGATCGGGTGGGAGCGCGCGGGGGGCGGGGCGCGGCGCGGGGGGCGGCGCGGGGCGCGGGTCAGGCCTTCGCGGGGCGGCGGGCGTTCTGGATGCCGATGGCCGACACGATGCCGCCCACCACGAGGAGCGCCGCCGTCGTGAGCACGCCGCGCGAGAACCCGTCGACCGTGAGCGCCTCCCCCACGATCAGCGCAGCCGCCGCCGTCGCGATCAGCCCCGCGACGCGAGACACCGCGTTGTTGACGGCCGAAGCGATGCCGGCACGCTCGGGATCGATCGCCCCGAGAATGGCGGCGGTGAGCGGTGCGACGGTCACGGTCATCCCGAGCGCGAAGACCACCGTGCCCGGGAACACCTGCGTCAGGTAGTCGGCCGACGCCGTGACCTGCGAGAGCAGCACCCAGCCCACAGCAGCGATCAGCGGCCCGACCGCCATGAACAGCCGCGACCCGTACTTGCCGGCCAGCGTGCCGAACAGCGACGACAGGGCGATGCTGATGATCGTCGACGGCAGCGAAGCGAGCCCCGCCTCGGTGGCGGTGTACCCCGCGACCTGCTGCAGGAACAGCGTCAGCAGGAACGACCCGAGCGAGATCGCCGCATAGACGAATGTCGTCGCCAGGTTGCCGACCCAGAAGTTCCGCACCCGGAACAGACTGAGCGGCAGCATCGGCTGCGGCACCCGCCGCTCGTTCACGATGAACAGCACGAATGCCGCAACACCCACCACCAGAGCGCCCCAGACGATCGGATTCGACCAGCCGAGTCGTCCCTGCTCGATCAGGGCGAACACCGGGAGCCCGATCCCGAGAATTCCGAGCACCGCACCGCGGTAGTCGATCACCGGCTTGACGGCGCGCGGCGGTTCGACGGCGATCTTCCGGAGCATCACAAGCGTGATCGCGATCGGGATCACGTTGATCGCGAACACCAGCCGCCACGACAGCAGGTCGACGAGCACACCGCCGAGCAGCGGACCGGCGAGGAAGGCCGTGCTCGTCCACGCCGTCCACTGCCCGATCGCCTTCGCCCGCTTCGGTCCGTCGAAGTTCGCGATGATGATCGCCAGCGAGCTCGGCACCAGCAACGCTCCCGCGATGCCCTGGATGCCGCGGCTCACGATCAGGAACTCATCCGTCGGCGAGACCGCGCAGAGAACGGATGCCGCCCCGAACCCGAGGAGCCCCCAGAAGATGACCCGGCGGCGCCCGAACGCGTCGCTCAGCGAACCGGCGAGCAGGATGACAGCTGTGAGCGAGATGAGGTAGGCGTCGACGACCCACTGCTGCCCCGCGAGCCCGCCGCCGAGCTCCCGGGTGATGGCAGGCAGGGCCACGTTGATGACCGTGCCGTCGAGGAAGGAGATGAACGACGAGAGGATCGCCACCACGAGCACGGTGCGCTGGTACTTCGTCATGAGTTGTCTCCGCGAGCCGGTCGGGCGGGCATCCGGATGCCGCGACCAGCCTCGCGCGTCACAGGGCCCTCGGCTCGTGCAACACCGGGAAGTTCACCGATTGGGCGATGAAACAGAGCCCGCTGGCCTCGCCGTGCAGGCTGTTCGCAAGCTCCGCCTGCGCGGGGTCGGCGAGGGTGACCACCGGATGAAGCGTTGCCGACGTGAAGTGGCCGCCCTGTCCTTCCTGCACCATCGTCCCCGTCGCGGCGTCTTCGTAGCCGGTCACGACCACTCCGTGCGTCACCGCCACGTGCAGGTACGACAGCATGTGGCACTCGGCCAGGGCCGCGAGCAGCAGTTCCTCGGGGTTCCAGCGGTCGCGGTCGCCGTGGAACGTGCGGTCGGCCGACGACGGCAACTCCACCTTCCCGGCTGCGCGGATCACGCCCGCCCGGGAGTAGTCGCGGTAGCCGCTCGTACCGGTTCCGCGATTGCCCAGCCATTCGACATTCACTGTGTAGCGATGCTCAGTCACTGCTCAACCCTATGCCTGCGCCGAACGCGTTCGGCCCGGTATTCTTGACGACTATGACTGACACTCTCGGCACCTCTGCGTTCACCATCCCCCAGGAGCGGAAGATCGTCACCGCGATCCCCGGCCCCGCCTCGAACGCCCTGCACGAGCGACGCCTCGCTGTGGTGCCGGTGGGTGTGTCATCCGTGCTCCCCGTGTACATCGCCCGCGCGAACGGCGCGATCCTGGTGGATGTCGACGGCAACCAGTTCATCGACCTCGGCGCCGGCATCGGCGTCACCACGGTCGGCCACACGCAGGGCGGCGTCGTCGCGGCAGCGACGGAACAGCTGAACGATGTCACCCACACGCTCTTCACCGTCACGCCCTACGAGGAGTACGTGCGGGTCGCCGAGCTCCTGGCCGAGCACACACCCGGCGACTTCCCGAAGAAGACCATGCTCGCGAACTCGGGCGCCGAAGCCGTCGAGAACGCGGTCAAGATCGCCCGCAAGTACACCCGTCGTGTCGGCGTCGCCGTGCTCGAGCACGCCTACCACGGCCGCACCAACCTCACCATGGCGATGAACTTCAAGGCCGCGCCCTACTCCACCGGATTCGGACCCTTCGCCGGCGACGTCTACCGCGCCCCGAACTCCTACCCCTACCACGACGGCCTCACCGGCGCCGAGGCCGCGGCCCGCACGATCTCCTACCTCGAGAAGACGGTCGGCGCCTACGATCTCGCCTGCCTCGTCGTCGAACCGATCCAGGGCGAGGGCGGCTTCGTGCTGCCCGCCGAGGGGTTCCTGCCGGCGCTCCAGCAGTGGTGCACCGACAACGGCATCGTATTCGTCGCGGACGAGATCCAGAGCGGCATGGCCCGCACCGGCAAGTACTTCGCGAGCGAGCACTTCGGCCTCACCCCCGACCTCATCACCTCGGCCAAGGGCATCGCGGGCGGGCTCCCGCTCGCTGCCGTCACCGGTCGAGCCGAGATCATGGATGCCGCCCTGCCGGGCGGTCTCGGCGGAACCTTCGGCGGCAACCCCGTCGCCGCCGCCGCGGCGGTCGCGGTCTTCGGCGAGATCGAGCGCCTCGGCCTGCTCGCGGAGGCTACCCGCGTCGAGCAGACCCTCTCTCACGGGCTGTTGGAGCTGCAAAAGAAGTACGACATCATCGGTGACGTGCGAGGCGTCGGCGCGATGATCGCGATCGAGCTCGTGCAGCCCGGCACCGGTGCCACCACGAAGGAGCCGAACGGCGCTGCGATCACGGCCCTCGCTGCCTACGCCGCCGCGCACGGCGTGCTCATCCTCACCGCCGGCACCTACGGCAACGTGCTCCGCTTCCTCCCCAGCCTGACGATCAGCGACGCCCTGCTCGAAGACGCCCTCAGCGTGCTCGACGACGGCTTCGCCGCGCTGGCCGCCGGAGAGCTGGCGTGAGCGGAGCCGCGGGCGTCCCCGCAGCCAGCAGCTCGTCCGCTGCGGGGACGTTCGCGGCATCCGACGCCGTCGAGCTCGCGGTCGTCGAGCGGAGCGGCTTCGTCGAGTCGCGCCACGTCGGTTCGGCCGTCGTGCTGTCGCCCGGCGGTGACGTGCTCAGCACTCTCGGAGATCCGTCGGCCCCGATCATCCCGCGCTCCTGCCTGAAGCCGTTCCAGGCGCTGGCGGTGCTCCGCGCGCTGCACGGATCGGGTGTCTCACTGGATGCCGTGCAGACCGTGCTCGCGACAGCCAGCCACGCAGGCACCCCTGAACATGTGGCGGTCGTGCAGAGCATCCTCGACCTCGCCGGTCTGGCTCCGGATGCCCTCCAGTGCCCGCACGACTGGCCCGGTTCCTCGGCCGCGCGTGATGGTCTCGTGCGCTCCGGTCTCGACCGGTCGCCGCTCTACATGAACTGCTCGGGCAAGCACGCTGCCATGCTGCTGGCCTGCGTGGTGAACGACTGGCCCCTCGACACGTATCTCGAGCCCTCGCACCCGCTGCAGCAGCGCATCCTCTCGACCATCGAGGAGCTGACGGGCGAGGCAGTTGCGGCCTCCGCCGTCGACGGCTGTGGCGCCCCCGTCTACGCCGTGTCGCTCGTGGGGCTGGCACGCGGCATCGGGCGCATCACCTCCGCGCTCCCCCTGGCGCCGCTGCTCAGCCCGGTCGATGCGGCCGACACTCCGGTCGACGTCTTCGTGTCGGCTGCGTCGGGGCGCGCTCCATCCGGCGACGGCGACGGCGTCGATGTCGATGTCGATGTCGCGAGCGACATCACACCCGCCCTCGGGCTCGATCGTCTCGTCTCGGCAGAAGCGGCCACGCTCAGCGCCTCCGTGCTCGCGAACGGCTGGGCGATCGATGGCCCCGGCCGCGCGAACACCCTGTGCATCGACGAGCTCGCGGTCTTCTCGAAGCTCGGCGCCGAGGGTGTGATGGTGATGTCGACCACCGCAGCCTCGCCCGCCCCCCGCGCTGCCGCGGCGTCAGGCCGTTCCGAGCCACACGCCACCGGCGACGCTGGCGCACCCACCCCTGCCCACGGCACCGCTGGTGCACCTGCCGCTGCCCCCGGCACCGCGGGCACCGCCGTTGCGCTCAAGATGCTCGACGGAAACCTCCGCGCCGCCACTCTCGTCGGCCTCACCCTCCTCGTGCGCGCCGGCGCTCTCACCGAGGCCTCCGTCGACGCTCTCCTCCCCCGCCTCGACCTCACCGTCTACGGCGGCACCGCCCCCGTCGGCGCCATCCGCCTCGCCCCCGCCCTCAGCACCCCCTGACCACCGATCCATTCGAGTGGGCAGTTTCGGCCCCACATCGGTGCGTTGAGGGCCCAAACTGCCCACTCGAATGTGGTGGCTGCGTGGAGAGGGCGGCGGGGCGGCGCGCGGTCAGCCGCGGAGGCGGGCGAGGCGCGCAGCGCGCGCGGCGCGCGTGACCTGCGCGACCACCACGATCACGATCGCCAGGATGAACACGGCCGACGCCACCACGTTCGCCTCCGCCGGGATGCCTCGCGCAGCGGCGATGTAGATGAACTTCGGGAACGTGTCGACGGCGCCGGAGTTGAAGTTCGTGATGATGAAGTCGTCGAAACTCAGCGCGAACGACAGCAGCGCGGCCGCCGCGATCCCGGGCAGCAGCAGCGGGAAGGTGATCCGCCAGAACACGGCCACGGCCGATCCGTAGAGGTCGCGCCCGGCCTCCTCGAGCGCCGGGTCGAGCGACGCCACCCGTGCCTTCACCGTCACCACCACGAAGCTGATGCAGAACATCGTGTGCGCGATGATGATCGTCACGAGCCCTTTGTTGACCCCGAGCGACAGGAACTGCGCCGCAAGCCCCGCCCCGAGCACCACTTCGGGCGTCGCCATCGGCAGGAACAGCAGCAGTGAGATCGCCGACCGCGCCCGGAACCGGTAACGCACCAGCGCGATCGCGATCGCGGTACCGAGGGCAGTCGCCAACACCGTCGCGACCACGCCGACCAGGATGCTGTTGGCGAATGCCTCGCAGACGCCCTGCGCCGCGCAGACATTCGTCCACTTGTCGAGGGTGAAGCCCTGCCACGCGATGTTCAGCTTTCCCGAATTGTTGAACGAGAACACGAAGGTGTACGCGATCGGGATCAGCAGGAAGAGAAGCGCGAGCGCCGTGTAGACCGGCAGCCCGAGCCCGCGGAACCGGATGCCGCGGCGGCGCCCCGGCGCACCCGCACCGCCCACGGGCGCTTCGAGTTCCCGCGCACTACCACCGGGCGTCGCGGTCGCCTTCGCCAACGTCGATGCCCCCGCCGCTGCATCCGCCGACAGCGACCAGATTCGCGGCGCGCCGCTGTCCGCTCCAGCCACCCCCCGCGCCCGAGGCTTCGTCCACGACGGCCCGCCCGACACCGATTCCGCACTCATATCAGGTCCTCCGTTCCGGCCCGCCGCACATAGAAGCCCACGATGATGAGAATGACCGCCATCAGCACGATCGACAGCGCCGCGGCCACCGGATAGTTCTGCGTCACGAGAAAGTTCGACTCGATCGCATTTCCCACCATCGACGTCTGCGCCGACCCGAGGAAGTCTCCTGACGCATTGATGTAGTCGCCGGCGGCCGGGATGAACGTCAGCAGTGTTCCCGACACGATCCCGGGCAGCGACAGCGGCACCGTGATCTTCCGGAAGGTGGTGAACGGCGAGGCGTAGAGATCGTTCCCCGCCTCGATGTAGCGCACATCCAACCGTTCGAGCGTCGCATAGAGCGGCAGCGTCATGAACGGGATGAAGTTGTACGTCAACCCGAAGATCACAGCGAACGGCGTGCCCGTGATGTGCCCGTCCGACGGGAAGATCGAGAGCGCCTTCAGCCCCACGACGATCGGCCCCTCGTCGCTCATGATCTGCTTCCAGGCGAGCGTCCGCAGCAGGAAACTGATGAAGAACGGCGCGATCACGAGCGTCAGCAGCAGGCTCTGCACGAGTGGGAACCCCCGCACCTTCACCCCGATGAAGTACGCGAGAGGGTAGCTGATCACCAGCGCGAGCAGCGTCGCCAGCAGCGCGTACCCGAACGCCCGAAGGATGAGCGGCAGGTACTGCACCACACTGTCGGTGTAGTTCGACCACTGGAATCCGGCACTGTACTGCCCGATGTCCCCGTTGATCACCGGTTGCTGGAACGACGTGAACACCAGCGAGATCAGCGGCGTGATGAAGAACAGGAGCAGGTACAGGATGCCCGGCAGCAGCAGAACGAGGGCGATCCAGCTTCGGCGGCGAACGGCCGGTTCTGCCGCAGCCGGTGCAGACGCGAACGCCGAGAACGCCATGCCTCAGGCCTTCACCGTCGTCAGAGCGGAGGTGGCGACGTCGCCATCGGCACCCGCGGCCGACGCGGCATCCGCTACACCCGCAGCCGCTTCGGCGGGCGAGTCCTCGAGCCCGAAGCCGTGCTCGACGTTCCAGCTCACCCACACCTCCGCGCCGACGTGCACCACAGGCCCGAACACCATGTTCTGGGCGAAGACGATCACGTCGCCGATCCCCGGCACGGCGATCGTGTACTGCGTGCTCACTCCGCTGAACGACACGTCGATGACGCGCCCCGGCCCGAGCACGTTGACGCCGGATGACGGTGCAGCAGGAGGAGCCGTCAGCAGCAGAAGCTTCTCCGGCCGAACACCCACGGTGACCGTCCCCGAGCGGCGCGGGGCGCGGGCGGAAGGGATGACCAGCTGCTGCCCGGCGATGGCGACAGTGAGAGCATTCGGAGTCGACGAGACGACCTCGCCGGTGAACAGGTTCGACTGCCCGAGGAAGTTCGCGACGAACGCCGTGCGCGGCAGCTCGTAGAGCTCCTCGGGCGCGCCCATCTGCTCGATCTCGCCCCGGTTCATCACCGCGATCGTGTCGGCCATGGTCATGGCCTCTTCCTGGTCGTGGGTGACGTGCAGGAACGTCAACCCCACCTCGGTCTGGATGTCCTTCAGCTCGAGCTGCATCTGCCGGCGGAGCTTCAGGTCGAGCGCACCGAGCGGCTCATCGAGCAGCAGCAGGGCCGGACGGTTGACCACGGCACGGGCGAGAGCCACACGCTGCTGCTGCCCACCCGAGAGCTGCGCCGGCCGGCGCGCGGCGAGGTGATCGAGTTCGACCAGTCGGAGCGCCTCGTGCGCCTTCTCGAGCGGGGAGGCGATCCCCCGCCGACGGAGCCCGAACGCGACATTCTCGAGCACACTCATGTGCGGGAACAGCGCGTACGACTGGAACACCGTGTTCACCGGCCGCTGGAACGGCTTCGTCGACGTCACATCCTTGCCGCCGATGACGATGCGCCCGGCCGTGGGCTCCTCGAGCCCCGCCACCAGCCGGAGCGTGGTCGTCTTGCCGCAGCCCGAGGGGCCGAGCAGGGCGAAGAACGACCCCGCGGGGATGAACAGATCCAGTGACCGGATCGCGGTGAAGCCCGGAAACGTCTTGGTGATGCCGACGAGTTCGAGGTCGGCGCCCTTCTCGGCGAAAGTCCCGGCGGCCATCAGCTGCCCAACAGCACTTTCTGGAACTGCGCACCGAAGTCGTTCTCCTCCTGCGCGGAAAGCGTGCGGAAGACGTGCACGCTCGACAGGGTGTCGGCGTCCGGGAAGATCAACTGGTTCGTCGCGAGCTCGGGGTCGATGGCATCCATCGCCTCCTTCGCTCCGTCGACCGGGCTGATGTAGTTCACCCAGGCGGCCAGCGTCGCCGCGACCTCGGGCTCGTAGTAGTAGTTCATGATCGACTCGGCATTCGCCTTGTGGGCCGACCCCATCGGAACCACGAAGGTGTCGTTCCAGAGCGTTCCGCCCGAATCCGGGATAGCGAACTGCCACTTGTCGCCGGCCGTCGCGTTCAGCGAGGTGATGTCGCCCGACCAGCAGATCGCGGCGTAGGTGTCTTCGCTCTGCAGGTCGTTCAGGTACTGGTTGCCCTTGATGTTGCGGATCTGGCCCTCGGAGACCTGCTTGGTGAAGACGTCCATAGCGTTCGTGAACTTGTCGTCGGCCCAATCGCCCGTGATGTCGGTGCCCTGGTTGAGCATGATCAGGCCGATCGTGTCGCGCATCTCGCTGAGCACACCCACGCGACCCTTGAGATCGGCGCTCCACAGGTCGTCGATCGACTTCAGGCCGTTCGGCACCTTCTCCTTGTTCCAGCAGATCCCGGCGAAGCCGCCCTGCCACGGCACGCTCTTCGCTCGCCCCGGGTCGAAGTCGGGGTTCGCGAACGACGCGTTCATGTTCGCGAGGTTCGGCATGTTGGCATGGTCGAGATCCTGGATGTAGCCCAGGCGCACGAGGCGAGAGACCATCCAGTCGGTGAGGCACACTGTGTCGGCGCCGATGTCCTGGCCGAGGGCGAGCTGGTCCTTGACCTTCGCGTAGTACGTGTTGTTGTCGTCGACCGCGACGTTGTAGGTCACGTCGAGGCCGCTCTGGCTGCGGAAGGCGTCGAGCGTGGGGTTGGCCCCTGCGTCGTCTTCGTCCATGTAGCCGGGCCAGTTGTCCCAGATCAGCGTCTTCTGCGTGGCAGAGAGATCGGCGGCCGGCGTCAGGGCCTTCTGGGTGGCTGTGACGGGTGCGCACGCTGCGAGGGCGAGCGCGCCTGCGCCGAGCCCCATCGCGCCGAGGAAGCCCCGGCGGGTGAGGTTCAGCTGGCGCGCACGCTGCATCGCCTGCGAGTGGCGGATGGCCTGGATGAGCATCGGGTCCTGCGGGCGTTCAAGCGGCATCGGTTCTGCACTCCCTCAAAATCGGTGATCCCGATACTGGCACAGCACCGTCATGCCATGGGGGAAAAGTGACGGAAACCGCCATCACGAAACACAATCTTCACGAAATCCGTTCCGGAATCGCGAGATCACACGCGGGAAGTTCTGTGCGCTCAGCGGCTCACGTCGATGACCAGCACGGTCACGTTGTCGCGTCCGCCGTTCGCGAGTGCGGCATCCACCAGCCCGGCCGCCGCCACGTCGGGCGTCGACGACTGCTCGAGGAAGTGCGCGATACCGTGGTCGGTCAGCTCCTTCGTGAGCCCGTCGCTGCAGACCAGGATGCGCTGTCCGTCCAGCACGTCGAGCAGCGAATAGTCGGGCACCGGCTTCTCGTGGAACCCGACCGCCCTGGTGATGATGTTGCTGTCGGGGTGGGTCTCGGCCTGTTCGGCAGTGATGAGCCCGGCATCCACCAGCTCCTGCACGACGGAGTGGTCGACGGTCACGCGCTCGAGCGCACCCTCCAGGTACTGGTAGACACGGGAGTCGCCGATGTTGAACACGGCCCAGCGGGGCAGGTCGTCGACGAGGGTGAGGGCGACCCCGGTGACGGTGGTTCCCGTACCGAGCACGTTCGCATCGCCCACAACGTCGATGTCGGCAAGCGCGAGGCTCAGCGCCCCGTCGATGATGTCTGCGCTCGTGAAACTCTCCCCCTGCACCTCGCTCAGCCTCGTGACGACGGCCGCGCTGGCGATGTCGCCCGCCTCGTGCCCGCCCATGCCATCCGCGACTGCGAAGATGGGCGGCACCGCAGCAACGCTGTCCTCGTTGACTTTCCGCTTCTTGCCGACGTCGGTCAGCGCGCACCACGAGACGGTGAAGTCGGTGTCGCCTGCCAGGGGCCCGGTGACGCGGATGCGCCCTGTACTGTCGCCGATCTGCGTCACGCCGGAGGTCTTTCTCTACGGGCTGCGTTTCGGGGCAACAGCCATACCGATCAAGACTAGACGATGCGTCTGGCGGGGCCCGAACCGTGCCGAACCCGCTCAATGGTGACGGATTCAGACGGTTCCGGATGTCTCAACCCTACTTTCCTTCGGATCCGCTTGCAGATCAATCCTCCGACTGACACAATCGGGCCATGAGCCCCAAGCCGCGCCCCGCGCCTCTCGATGCGACCGCAAAAGCGATCATCGAACAGTTGCAGAGCGACGGACGCCGCTCGTACGCCGAGATCGGCAAGGCGGTGGGGCTCAGCGAGGCTGCTGTGCGCCAACGCGTGCAGAAGCTGACGGATGCCGGGGTGATGCAGATCGTCGCGGTGACCGACCCTCTGCAGCTCGGCTTCTTCCGCCAGGCGATGATCGGCGTGAAGGTCAGCGGCGACACCCGGGTGATCGCGGACGCCCTGGCTGCCCTCCCGGCCGTCGACTACGTCGTGCTCACCGCCGGCACGTTCGACCTCCTCATCGAGGTCGTCTGTGAGAACGACGACGACCTGATCGACCTGCTGAACTCCGAGATCCGCACCCTGCCCGGGGTCATCTCAACCGAGACATTCGTCTATCTCAAGCTGCACAAGCAGCTCTACAACTGGGGAACACGGTAAAACCATGACGCTCACACCCACACCCGTCACGCCCAACACCTCCTCGTCGGCGGTCGCCGACCCCGGGCTGTCGTCGAAGTTCGACGAGGCCGACCTGCAGCAGAAGGCCAAGGACCACCTCTGGATGCACTTCTCCCGCCAGTCCGTCATGGAGGACGGCGCCGGCGTACCCATCATCGTCAAGGGCGAGGGTCACCACATCTGGGACTCCACCGGCAAGAAGTACATCGACGGGCTCTCCGGGCTCTTCGTCGTGAACGCCGGCCACGGGCGGCAGCGCCTGGCCGAGGTGGCGGCGAAGCAGGCCGCTGAACTGTCGTTCTTCCCCCTCTGGTCGTATGCGCATCCATCCGCCATCGAACTCGCAGACCGGCTCGCCGGCTACGCGCCCGGCGATCTCAACCGCGTCTTCTTCTCCACCGGCGGCGGCGAGGCGGTGGAGACCGCCTTCAAACTCGCCAAGTACTACTGGAAACTGCAGGGCCGCCCCACCAAGCACAAGGTCATCTCCCGCGCGGTGGCGTACCACGGCACGTCGCAGGGGGCGCTGGCGATCACCGGCATCCCCGCGATGAAGGAGATGTTCGAGCCGGTGACCCCCGGGGGCTTCCGCGTGCCCAACACGAACTTCTACCGAGCACCCGAGCACGCCGACGATCTGACGGCCTTCGGGCAGTGGTCGGCGAACCGCATCGAGGAGATGATCCTGTTCGAGGGTCCGGAGACGGTGGCCGCGGTCTTCCTCGAGCCGGTGCAGAACTCAGGCGGATGTTTCCCCCCTCCTCCCGGCTACTTCAAGCGCGTGCGCGAGATCTGCGACCAGTACGACGTGCTGCTGGTCAGCGACGAGGTGATCTGCGCCTTCGGCCGCATCGGCCACATGTTCGCCTGCCACGAGTACGGCTATGTGCCCGACATGATCACCTGTGCGAAGGGCATGACGAGCGGGTACTCGCCCATCGGTGCCACGATCGTCTCGGATCGTATTTACGAGCCGTTCAAGCACGGTCACGCCTCGTTCTCGCACGGCTACACGTTCGGTGGGCATCCGGTGTCTGCCGCGGTGGCGCTCGAGAACCTCGACATCTTCGAGGAGGAGAAGCTGAACGAACGCGTGCGAACGCTGTCACCGGCCTTCCGTTCGACACTCGAGCGCCTGAACGACCTGCCGATCGTCGGCGATGTGCGCGGCGACGGGTACTTCTTCGGCATCGAGCTCGTCAAAGACAAGGCGACGAAGGAGACGTTCGACGACGACGAGTCGGAGCGGCTGCTCCGCGGTTTCCTCTCCCGCGCGCTCTTCGATGCCGGCCTCTACTGCCGGGCCGACGACCGGGGCGATCCGGTCATCCAGCTCGCGCCGCCGCTCACCGTGGGCCAGCCCGAGTTCGACGAGATCGAGGGCATCCTTCGCGGGGTGCTGACGGAGGCCTGGGCGCGGCTCTAGCCGCGCCCCCGTTCTGCTGAGCGCGACCCGTACCGCTGAGCGCGGCTGCCAGATCGGTCGCGCTCGGCGATCACGGTCGCACTCATCCGAGAGATTTGTCAGAAGGGGAGTTGCGGGATGAATTTGTGGCAGGAGGCGGTGCCCGCTCAAGCCCCGGATGCCCGGACAGGTCGGTCTGGGCCGACATCCGATCTGGCGGCCGACGTGTGCATTGTTGGGGGCGGGCTGACCGGACTGTGGACCGCGTACTACCTGGCTCGCGCCGAGCCGTCGCTGCGGATCGTGGTGCTCGAGAAAGAGACTGTCGGATTCGGGGCCTCCGGGCGGAACGGGGGCTGGTGCTCCGCGCTGTTCCCCCGCTCTGCGGCGTCGCTCGAACGCACGCACGGATTCGACGCCGCTGTCGCGATGCGCCGCGCGATGGTCGCCACCGTCGCGGAGGTGGGACGGGTCACCGAACTCGAGGGCATTCACTGCGACTTCGCCGAGGGCGGCACGCTCACGTTCGCCATGAATCCGGTGCAGGTGGCGGCGGCGCACGCCGAGGTGAAGGAGGCGGCGCGCTTCGGAGTCGATCGGCTGAGCTACACGTCGTTCTCCGAGGATCCTGCCCGCGGCCACCCTGCCGGTGCTCTCGGCGCCACCCACGATCCGGCCTGTGCGCGCTTGCACCCGGGCAAGCTCGTGCACGAACTCGCTGCCGTCGTCGAGCGCCTCGGTGTGCGCATCCACGAACACACGGAGGTCGTGTCGTGGGTGCCGGGGCGAGTCACTTTCCGTGCGGCGGCGGCCGCGGCATCCGGAACCAGCACCGGCACCGGCACCGGCATCAGCACCAGCACCGGCACCGGCACCGGCACGGTGACTGCTGACCGCATCGTCATCGCCACCGAGGCATACGGCGCCCGGCTGCCCGGCGTCGGACGCCGCATCCTCCCCCTCTATTCGCTGATGATCGCGACCGAGCCCCTGCCCCAAGAGTTCTGGCAGACCACCGGCATCGCCCACGGCAACACCTTCAGCGACTACCGTCACCTGCTGATCTACGGCCAGCGCACCGCGGACAACCGCTTCGCGTTCGGTGGCCGCGGCGCCCGTTATCACTGGGGTTCGAGCATCCGGCCCTCCTACGACACTGTGGATCGGGTGTTCGACCACCTCCGTGACACGCTGGTCGACCTGTTCCCCGACGCGTTCGACGCGGAGGTGACCCACCGTTGGGGTGGGCCGATCGGTGTGCCGCGCGACTGGCACGCCTCGGCCTCATTCAATCCCCGCACCGGGATCGCGTATGCGGGCGGCTACGTCGGAGACGGCCTCAGCACCACGAACCTGGCGGGCCGCACCCTCACCGCCCTGATCACCGGCCACGACCCGAGTGTCGTCGCGCCCGGGGCGAACCTCAGCACACTGCCGTGGGTCAACCACCTCTCGCCGCGCTGGGAGCCGGAACCCCTCCGGTTCCTCGGCACCAACCTCGGCCTCGCGTCTGCAGACCTCGCCGACCGGGAGGAACGGATGACCGGCCGCCCGTCACGCACTGCACGGCTGCTCGGACCGCTCACCGGCCACTGAACCGTTATTTGACTAAAACTCATATATATCCGAGACTCTCCATATGCTCAAAAGAAGTGTCACTATGAGAGTCTCGATTTTTCTTGTCATCGCCTACGGGCTCGCTTGGATCTTTGCGCTACCCCTGTGGCTACAGGATGGATTGCAGAACCCACTCTTTGGACTGATCGCCGGCGCGATCATGTTCACTCCCCTCATCTCGGCGGTGTTGATCAGTACCCTTGTCGAAGGACGTTCCATTGGCTCCTTGCTTGTATTCTCAGGGCTCAGGTTCTCCCGGCCGTTCAAGACGACTCTGCTCTGGTCGCTTGGAGCTTTGGTCGGTACCGAAATCCTCGTCTTTTCAGGAGTAGCGATTGTTGTCAGTCTTGGCATCACCCGTGTTGATCTTGTGGAATTTTCCGGCTTCGCTGAACTGCTGCACGAAGAAAGCCCGACGAAGGATCTACCCGCGGCAACTCTCGCGATCGCGCAGCTTGCCGCCATCCCGGTGGGGGCCGTCTTCAACTGCCTACTTACCGTGGGCGAAGAAGTCGGCTGGCGGGGCTGGCTTTTACCTACCCTCCGACCTGTGGGAGCGATACCAGCGCTGGCGGTGAGTAGCGTGGTGTGGGGCCTCTGGCATGCACCTCTGATCCTGCTGGGCTATAACTTCGATCAACCGAATGCCCTGGGTCTCGCCCTGATGGTGGGAGGGTGTACCTTTTTCGGATTTCTCCTCGGCTGGCTACGCCTGAAAAGCAACTCGCTGTGGCCGCCCATGATCGCCCATGGCGCATTCAATGCTGCAGCGGGAACACTGGCACTCATTGCCGCAGCCGGCGAGACACCCGACCTCGTAACGGCTGGCCCCCTTGGGATTGTGGCCTGGATTCCCATGGCCGTGACCCTCGTGTTTCTTGCGCTGATTCGGCAGTTCAGGTTCACTGAACATGCAGGCATTGACTCTCATTCCTTTCAGAAGTCCGGCGTCTGACCGGCAATTCACCACGAAGCCCAGGAACAGAAATTGCCTGCGCCTCTCGATATGGTTTTCAGGGCTGCAAACGCGTGATCGCCCATCCGGTCGACGATGTTGGATCGCGATCGTAGACGAGCCGGTCGTGCAGGCGCGAGGTGCGGCCCTTCCAGAACTCGATGCGCCGGGGCGCCACCAGGTATCCGCCCCAGTGAGCCGGCCGCTCGACGGGAAGTTCTTCGCCGTTCTGATCTGTGAAGCGGGCGGTGAGTTCGCCGACCCGCTGCTCGAGCTCGGCCCGCGATGCGATCGGGTGCGACTGGGCGCTGGCTGCAGCCGCGAGCTGCGAACCCCGGGGGCGACTCGCGAAGTAGGCGTCGCTCTCTGAAGCGCTCAGCCTGGTGACGTCGCCCTGCACGATGACCTGCCGGTGCAGCAGGTACCACGGGAACAGGAGGGTCGCTGCGGGGGTCGAGGCCAGCGCCGTGCCCTTCTGCGACGCGTAGTTCGAGTAGAAGGAGAAGCCGCGGGCATCCACTCCCCGGAGCAGTACCGTGCGGCTGCCGGGCACCCCGTCGGAATCAACCGTGCCGAGAACCATTGCGTTCGGCTCCTCGACGCCCGCAGCCTCGGCCTCGGCGAGCCACGCCGTGAACTGCGCGAACGGATCGGCGGCGATGCCGGCCTCATCCAGCGGGAGGTCGCCGTAGTCGTGGTGCTCTGCAAGGGAATCCATGGTGTGGTCAACGGTACCTCGCACATCTTCTCCTGCACAGGTAGCACTCCCGCCGAAGTTCTCCACAGTTGCCCTGGGCAGGAGCCCCACAGTCGCCGCCCGGCGCTACAGTCGAGCCATGACAGCAACACCTCGCATCTCATCGATCCCGGTCCTGACACCGGCACCCTTCATCGCCCGCACCGACAGCCCCCTCGGCCGGCTGGAACTCACGGCGACCGACGACGGCATCGCGTCGCTCTCCATCGAGCGGGCGGGGATGCTGCCTCACGACGATCTCCCCGAACACCGGAGCCCCCTTCTCGACGACGCCCTCCAGCAACTCAGCGAATACTTCGCGGGTTCCCGCACCGAATTCTCGGTTGCGCTCGACGTCGTGGGCACACCCTTCCAGCGCGACATCTGGCACCAGCTCTCGCTGGTCGGCTGGGGCGAGGCTCTCTCCTATGGTGAGCTCGGGCTGGCTGCCGGGCGCCCCGGATCGGGTCGAGCGGTGGGAGGGGCCGTCGGCGCGAACCCGGTGCCCATCCTCGTCGGCTGCCATCGTGTTCTGGCCTCGAACCGCCGCCTCACGGGCTACAGCGCAGGCAATGGCCTGCCCACGAAGATCTGGCTGCTCGAGCATGAGCGTATCGAGCACCACCCGTGACCGGGGGTAGAGATCCGGGCGAGACGGCGGCAGCGCCGGTACGGTCAGCCGAACACGCTGCACTCGCTGCTCCGCCTGCTGCCGAACGGCCCGCTCCGTCGGCGCTCGTCGTCGGCGCCGACGGACGAGCGAGATGCGCCTGGGCCGGCTCAGACCCGGAGTACATGCGCTATCACGATGAGGAGTGGGGTACTCCCCTCCACTCCGACCAGAAGGTGTTCGAGAAGATCAGCCTGGAGGGATTCCAGGCCGGGCTCTCCTGGATCACCATCCTCCGGCGTCGCCCGGCCTTCCGATCGGCGTTCAGCCGCTTCGACATCGATGCCGTGGCGGCCTTCACCGAGGCCGACGTGGAACGCCTCGTCACCGACGCCTCGATCATCCGCCATCGCGGCAAGATCACGGCTGTCATCAGCAACGCCCGCATCACGCAGAACCTCATCGCCGAGCAGGGCGACGGCGCGCTCGATCGCCTCCTCTGGGCCTCTGCGCCCGACGTCCCCGCGCCTCGCCCCCACAGCGTCGCCGACTTCGTCGCCACCACTCCCGAGTCGGCCGAACTCAGCAAGACGCTCCGCACCCTCGGCTTCCGCTTCGTCGGCCCCACGACGATGTACGCCCTCATGCAGTCCGCGGGTGTCGTCGACGACCATGTGGAGGGCTGCTTCCGGGCATCGAGTGGGCAGTTCGGGCCCACAGAGACCGCTTCCGGGGCCTGAACTGCCCACTCGATCGACGGTGGCAGACCGCGGGCAGGGGGGGCGCCCGTCGGCACGCGGCAGACCGTCGGCACGCGGCAGACCGCGGGCGGGAATCAGACGGTGAGTGTCAGCTCTGCGGGGGCCGAGACACGCAGGTCGAAACCCGCGGAGGCGGCCCACGCGACGAGGTCGTCGACCGAGGAGAAGTCCTCGCCCGCAAGCACGAGGGCACGCGTCAGCTCCCCCTTGGCCTTCTTGTTGAAGTGGTTCAGGGCACGCCGGGAGCCATCGGGGCCCACCGTGAAGACGCGAAGGAAGTACGAGTTCGGTCGGGCGTCCACCGGCCCGAGGCCCACGTACCCCTCCGAACGGAAATCCAGCAGCAGGCCCGGATGCTTCGCCAATACATCAGATGCGGCCAACGCCCAGTGCCTCTTCAGCGACGCCGCGGCCAGACCGGGCACTCGCGAATCGTGCGAGAGCCGGTACGCGGGGATCCGGTCGCCGGCGAGGATGGGGCCGAACAGTGCCGAATGCACCCCGACGTGCGAGAACGCGAACGAGCGGGCTGCGTCCGGGAGCGACGACGCATCGAGCCCGTCGAAGACGACACCGGTGTACCGATCGAGCACGGACATGGTCGGCGAGAGCGTGAGCCGACGGTTCCGCGCCACTTCGACAGCGGCCAGGCCGGGCGACAGCTTCAGCGACGTGGCCGAGGCGTCCGCATCCCGCGCGAGCGTGCGCACGGCACGAACGACTTCGGCCCGACGTGTCTTCAGCTTCGGAAAGCTGAGCGAAGACAGGTCGAGCCGATCATCCGTGCCGCCGTCCCTCTTCGTTTCGGAGGGAGGAAGCAGTATCAACAACTGCTATGAAACCAACTCTGCCGCACGGGCCACGATGGTGACCCGGTCGTTCTCGACCGACAGGAAACCCTCGTTGGCACGGGCGACGATCCGCTTGCCATCGGCCAGCGTCACGCGCACCTCGCCCTCGGACAGAATCGCCAGCAGGGGCTCGTGCCCACGCAGGATGCCGATCTCGCCCTCGGTCGTCTTCGCGATGACCTGCGTCGCGTCGCCCGACCACACTTCGTGGTCGGCCGACACGACACTGACCTGCAGTGGCGCGGCAGCGCCGGAGACGTCTGCCATGTCTAGCCGTCTTCCTTCTGGATCTGGGCCCACTTCTCTTCGACGTCGTTGATGCCTCCGACGTTGAAGAAGGCCTGCTCGGCCACGTGGTCGAAGTCGCCGTTCGCGATGGCCGTGAACGACTCGATCGTGTCCTTCAGCGGAACCGTCGAACCCTCGACACCGGTGAACTTCTTCGCCATGTAGGTGTTCTGCGACAGGAACTGCTGGATGCGGCGCGCACGCGACACAGTGATCTTGTCTTCTTCAGACAGCTCATCCACACCGAGGATCGCGATGATCTCCTGGAGTTCCTTGTTCTTCTGAAGGATCGCCTTGACGCGAACGGCCGTGTTGTAGTGGTCCTCGCCCAGGTAGCGGGGGTCGAGGATGCGGCTGGTCGAGGTCAGCGGGTCGACGGCCGGGTAGAGGCCCCGCGACGCGATCTCGCGGCTGAGCTCAGTCGTGGCGTCGAGGTGGGCGAAGGTGGTCGCCGGAGCCGGGTCGGTGTAGTCGTCAGCAGGCACGTAGATGGCCTGGAGCGACGTGATCGAGTGACCGCGCGTCGAGGTGATGCGCTCCTGGAGCACACCCATCTCATCGGCGAGGTTCGGCTGGTAACCCACGGCGGAGGGCATTCGGCCCAGCAGGGTCGACACCTCCGAACCGGCCTGCGTGAAACGGAAGATGTTGTCGATGAAGAGCAGCACGTCCTGCTTCTGCACATCACGGAAGTACTCCGCCATCGTCAGGGCCGACAGGGCGACACGAAGACGCGTTCCCGGCGGCTCATCCATCTGGCCGAAGACAAGCGCGGTCTTGTCGAAGACGCCCGCCTCCTCCATCTCCATGATGAGGTCGTTGCCCTCACGGGTGCGCTCGCCGACTCCGGCGAACACCGACACACCACCGTGGTCCTGCGCCACGCGCTGGATCATCTCCTGGATCAGAACGGTCTTTCCGACACCGGCACCACCGAAGAGGCCGATCTTTCCACCCTGCACGTACGGCGTCAGGAGGTCGATGACCTTGATGCCGGTTTCGAACAGAGTCGTCTTCGACTCGAGCTGGTCGAAGGCCGGGGGCTTCCGGTGGATGGGCCAGCGCTCGGTGATCTCGATCTTCTCACCGTTCAAGGTTCCATCGGCGTCAGCGTTCAGAACCTCTCCGATGACGTTGAAGACCTTGCCCTTGGTGACGTCGCCGACAGGCACCGAGATGGGCGCTCCTGTGTCGGTGACCTCCTGGCCACGAACGAGACCGTCGGTCGGGTTCAGGGCGATGGCGCGCACGAGGTCGTCACCGAGGTGCTGGGCGACCTCGAACGTGATCGGGGTCACCACGCCTTCGATGGTGACAGTCGACTTCAGGGCGTTGTAGATACCGGGAATCGCGTCGTGCGGAAACTCGATGTCAACGACGGGGCCGGTGACCCGGGCGACGCGGCCGATGCCGGCAGCCTTCGCCTCGGCGGCAGCTGGCTCAGTGGCTGTTGCTGTCGGTGTCATTGCTTCTCTCTCTTCTAACGTTTCGAAAAAACTGTCGGTCAGCGAGCGGGGGTCAGCGCGTCTGCGCCGCCCACGATCTCTGAGATCTGCTGGGTGATCTCCGACTGGCGCGCGTTGTTTGCCAGGCGGGTGTAGTCACGGATGAGCTTGTCGGCGTTGTCGCTGGCCGACTTCATCGCCCGCTGGCGTGCAGCGTGCTCAGACGCGGCACTCTGCAGCATGGCATTGAAGATACGGCTCTCGATGTAGACGGGCAGGAGCGCATCCAGAACGTCGCCCACCTCGGGCTCGAACTCGTAGAGCGGCAGAACGACACTGTCGGCGGGGGCCTCGTCACCCTCCACGACCTCGAGAGGAAGCAGACGGACGATCTCGGGTACCTGCGACACCATGTTCACGAAGCGGTTGTAGACGACGTGGATCTCGTCGACACCCCCGTCAGACGCATCCTTCACGAAGATCTCGACGAGAGCATCGCCGATCTCCTTGGCAACCTCGAATGTGGGCTGGTCGGTGCCGCCGGTCCACGACTCGGCAGTGGCGCGCTTGCGGAACGCGAAGTACGCCGCAGCCTTACGGCCGATCGTGAAGTAGACGACCTCTTTGCCCTCGCTCCGCAGAAGCGTCGCAAGCTGCTCCGACTCCTTCAGCACGTTCGACGAGAAGGCGCCTGCGAGACCACGGTCCGAAGCGAAGACGACGATCAGCGCGCGTTCGACCTTCTCCGGCTCGGTCGTGAGGATGTGGTCGACGTTCGAGTAGGTGGCCACAGCTGACACGGCGTTCGTCACTGCGCGAGCGTAGGGACCGGATGCTGCCACCCGCGCCTGCGCCTTCTGAATGCGTGACGCAGAGATCAGTTCCATCGCCCGCGTGATCTTCTTGGTCGTCTGGGCAGACTTGATCTTCTGTCGGTAGACCCGAAGCTGAGCAGCCATTACTTAGCGGCGACCTTTCACGATCTGTGCCTGGTTGACGTCTTCCTTGTCGGAAGCCTCGAACCTCTCTGAACCGACAGACGCGAGCGGCTTGCCCTCACCGGTCTGGAACTCCTTCTTGAAGGAGTCCACACCGGATTCGAGCGCCGTGACGATGTCGTCAGAGAGCACATTGGTGTCGCGGAGCTTGGTGAGCACCTCGGTGTTGCGACCGAAGTAGTCGAGCATCTCGCGCTCGAAACGGAGGATGTCCTCAACGGGAACCTCATCCAGCTTGCCGTTCGTTCCGGCCCAGATCGAGACGACCTGCTCCTCGACGGGGTACGGCGAGTACTGCGGCTGCTTGAGCAGCTCGGTGAGGCGGGCACCGCGGGCCAGCTGGCGGCGGGATGCCGCGTCGAGGTCGGATGCGAACATCGCGAACGCCTCGAGCGAGCGGTATTGCGCAAGCTCGAGCTTCAGCGTTCCGGAGACCTTCTTGATGCTCTTCACCTGGGCGTCGCCACCGACGCGCGACACCGAGATACCGACGTCGACTGCGGGGCGCTGGTTGGCGTTGAACAGGTCGGACTGGAGGAAGATCTGGCCGTCGGTGATCGAGATCACGTTGGTCGGGATGTAGGCCGACACGTCGTTGGCCTTGGTCTCGATGATCGGGAGGCCGGTCATCGAGCCGGCACCGAGCTCATCGGAGAGCTTGGCGCAACGCTCGAGCAGACGGGAGTGCAGATAGAACACGTCACCGGGGTACGCCTCACGTCCCGGCGGACGACGCAGCAGCAGCGACACGGCGCGGTAGGCCTCGGCCTGCTTGGACAGGTCGTCGAAGATGATGAGGACGTGCTTGCTGTCGTACATCCAGTGCTGGCCGATGGCCGACCCGGTGTAGGGAGCGAGGTACTTGAAGCCGGCGGGGTCGGACGCGGGCGACGCGACGATGGTGGTGTACTCCATCGCTCCGGCGTCTTCGAGCGCACCCTTCACCGAAGCGATGGTGGAGCCCTTCTGGCCGATGGCGACGTAGATGCAGCGCACCTGCTTGTTCGTGTCTCCGGACTCCCAGTTGGCCTTCTGGTTGATGATCGTGTCGATCGCGATGGCCGTCTTGCCGGTCTGGCGGTCACCGATGATGAGCTGGCGCTGGCCGCGGCCGATCGGGATCATGGCGTCGATCGCCTTGATGCCGGTCTGCATGGGCTCGTGCACGCTCTTCCGGCTCATGACGCCGGGCGCCTGGAGCTCGAGGGCGCGGCGCCCTGTGGTCGCGATCTCGCCGAGACCGTCGATCGGGTTGCCGAGCGGGTCGACGACGCGGCCGAGGTAGCCGTCGCCGACAGGAACGGAGAGCACCTCGCCCGTGCGCTCGACCTGCATGCCCTCGACGATCCCACTGAACTCACCGAGGACGATGACACCGATCTCGTCCTGCTCGAGGTTCTGGGCGAGGCCCAGGGTGCCGTCGGCGAAACGGATGAGTTCGTTGGCCATCACGCCGGGAAGACCCTGCACGTGGGCAATGCCGTCGGCAGCGTCGATGACGTAGCCGACCTCGACAGCACTCGCTGCAGTCGGCTCGTACGACTTGACGAAGTCCTGAAGAGCGTTACGGATCTCGTCCGGGCTGATCGTTAGTTCTGCCATTGCCAATCCTTATTGTCTAGGTGAAGCGTAATACTCGGGACGGTGGATGCTCCCTGCAGGGCAGGACGCAGTTGCACGTTCCGGGAAAAGTCGTCAGCCCGCGAGCTTCTGCCGCAGGTCGTTCAGCCGGGCCTCGATGCTGCCGTCGATGACGTCGTCACCGATCTCGACACGGAGCCCGCCGAGGATCGTGGGGTCCACGATCTGGTTGATCTTCAGTTCGCGGCCATAGGAACGACCGAGCGCACTCGTCAGCCGCAGAAGCTGCTCGGGCGCAATCGCCGTCGCGCTCGTGACGGTGGCGATCGACTGGTGGGATGCGTCGGCGACGATGTCGGCTGCACGGCCCAGCAGTTCGGCGATGCGGCGGCCACGGGGCTGCTGCACCAGGTGACGCACGATGACCACGGTCTGCTCGCTGGCCTTGCCGCCGAGGAGGGCGTCGACGAGCGACACCTTCGCGGAGGGCGAGCCGAGAGTCGAACCGATGGCGAGTTCGAGACCCGCGTCGCTTGCGACCGCCTCGCCGAAAGCGAAGAGTTCGCTCTCGACAGAGGTACCCTCCGGCACGGTGCGAGCGACCACGCGAAGCGCGATCTCCTCGATGCCGGCCAGGAGCTCATCCGGTGTCGACCAGTGGGCACTCGTGATGGAGGTCAGGAGTGACAACGCGTCGCCGCCGAGCCCCGCGGAGAAGACAGCATGGATGAGCGCCTTCTTCTGCTGGGGCTCCGTCGACGGATCGCCGAGAAGGCTGCGGAACTGCGCAGACTCTCCGATGATCCGGCCGGCGGCGAACAGGTCTTCCCCCGTCGACAGCGTCAACGCACCCGCGGGGAGTGCGGCAAGTGCCGACTTCGACGAAGCCAGGGCTTCTCTGGTTGCGCTACCCATGCTTAGGAGGACACCGCCCCGGTGCTGCTGGAGGGCGTGGAGCCGCTGGCTGAGGCCTCGCTGGCCTCGAGGTCTGCGAGGAACCGGTCGACGATCGCCGCAGAGCGGGCATCGTCGCTCAGGCTCTCGCCGATCACGCCGGAAGCGAGGTCGATGGCGAGCGTGCCCACCTCTGAGCGAAGGGAGACGACAGCTGCCTGGCGCTCCGCTTCGATCTGCGCCTGCGCGTTGGCCGCGATGCGGGCGGCCTCGGCCGACGCCTGCTCCTTGAGTTCCGCGAGGATTCGCTGGCCGTCGGCACGAGCCTGCTCACGGATCGTTCCCGCCTCGACTCGCGCATCGGCGAGCTGGGCGGTGTACTGCTCGAGAACCGCTTCAGCCTCGCGCTGGGCGACGTCGGCCTTCTCGATGTTGCCCTCGATGGCTTCGCCGCGCTCGTCGAGCAGCTTCTTCACACGGGGAAGGACCCCACGCCAGAAGAACACGAGAAGCACCACGAAGCAGACCCCGCCCCAGATGAGGTCGGGAAGCTCGGGCAGTACCGGGTTGTGGGCAGCCTCATCTGCGGCGAGTACTACTGCTGCAAGTGAAAAAGACATGCTCTCTCCTTTCTAGATGTAGAACGAGAAAGACGGCTTAGGTGGTGGAGGTGAAGATGAAGTACGTCGCGATACCGATGAACGCAAGCGCCTCGGTGAAGGCGATACCGATGTACATGAGCACCTGGAGACGGCCGGCCAGTTCAGGCTGGCGAGCCACACCCTCGATGGTCTTTCCGACGACGATACCCACGCCGATGGCCGGGCCGATGGCCGCAAGGCCGTAACCGACCGTCGCGATGTTGCCGTGAAGCTCAGCGAGTACTGAGATGTCTGCCACGTTGATTTCCTTCCGTAGTGGTGGTTCCGGCGGTTGCCGGTTCCGGTAGTTCTGCCTGCAGTCCCGAACGGGTTCGGGAGCCGGTCACCAGCGGTTGCTAGTGCTCGTCTGCAAGTGCGAGCTGGATGTAGACGGTCGTGAGCAGTGTGAAGACATATGCCTGCAGCACTGCGACCAGGATTTCGAAGAGAGTGAAGGCGAAGCCGAAGGCCAGCGTTCCGATGCTGAACAGCGCGAATCCATTGCCGATCAGCAGGAAGAACGACGTCGCGGTGAAGAACAGCACGAGCAGGAGATGCCCGACGATCATGTTCATCAGAAGTCGGAGCGTGAGGGTGATCGGGCGCAGGATGAACGTCGACACCAGCTCGATCGGCGCCACGATGATGTAGAGCACCTTCGGCACGCCGGGCGGGAAGAGCGAGTTCTTGAAGAACGCCCCCGGGTGCTTTCGCACACCGGCGTAGATGAACATGATGTAGGACACCACGGCCAGCACCAGCGGCACACCGATGACCGAGGTGCCGGCGATGTTCAGGAACGGGATGATGCCCGTGAGGTTCATGAACAGCACCATGAAGAACATGGTGGTCAGGATCGGCAGGAAGCGCCGGCCGTCTTTCTTGCCGAGCAGGTCTTCAGCGATGGAGACCCGAACGAGGTCGAGTCCCATCTCAACGAGGGACTGGAAACGGCCCGGGACGATCTTCATCTTCCGGGTGCCGATCCAGAAGATCAGGACAATGGCCAGTACCGCAATGAACCTGATGAGCATGATCCGGTTGATCTCGAACGGAGTGTTCGCGAAGAAGAGGACGTCAGGAAAAAACTCATTGATGGAGGGACCCGTAAAGCCACCTTCATCGGTTGCTGTCGGGACTAGCAGGTTTACAGCGTTAGATAGCAGCGCTTTCTCCTGTATCGGGGCGTGGAGCTCGGCTCTCGCGTCGACGAATGGGGGGATTGCTACGGATGGGGCTTGTGGGAATCAGCGCCCGGTAGCGGAACGAACAGTCCACACTCTATCAAGCTTTGGTGCTGGGAGACGAATCCTCAGGGCTTGATTCTCGGCCAATGTGGCCGTTTGCGGACTCTTTTTCGACATTCGGTAGAACTCGACCCGAACCCGGCAGCGCCACATCGCTCGCGTAGGGCAGACGGCTCCTCACGACCACGACCATGTCGACGACGAGAGTCACGATGATTCCCACGATCAGGCAGAGGAAGAGCACCGCGGGGTTCACCCAGGGCTGCCCGCGGAGCAGAAGCGCCACCACGAGGAAGATCACGAACTTCAGCAGCCACGCTCCGAGGACGATCGCGAAGAACAGGGCGGTGAACAGCGGAGATGCGTAGTAGCGGTTGGCGATCAGGATGCTCGCTGCCGTGATCGCGAGGAAGACGAACGCCATCGCGGCGCCGATGACCGCGCTGGTCACGCCGGTCCACGAGTCGACGAGGTAGCCGGCGACTCCCCCGACCACGATGAGACCCACCGTGAACAGTGCGCCGACACGGAGGGCGCGGCGGAGGATCGGCGTCGAACTGAGGGTCGGCGTGGAGACGGTCACGATGTCAGACTTTCTGTTGGTCGCCGGCCTGATCGAGGGGATCGAGCACGGCTCCTTCTGTGGAGATGAGGCTGGCTGCCGGCGCAAGCTGCACGGTCGCCTCGAGGGCCTTGCGGCGGGTCAGCGGGGCGAGGGTGAGAACGGTGCAGACGAGCATCCCGACCCCCAGGAAGACGAAGGCGAGCCAGTACGGCTGCAGAACGAAGAAGAGCAGGCAGCCGACGCTGGCGACCGCCGTCCAGCCGTAGAAGATGAAGACCGCGTGCAGTTGCGAATGACCCATGTCGAGCAGCCTGTGGTGCAGGTGTTTGCGATCGGCGCTGAACGGGCTCTTACCCGCCCGCAGGCGCCGGATGATCGCCAGGCCGAAATCGAGCAAGGGGAGTATCAGGATGGCGAACGGAAGCAGGATCGGCATGAAGGCGGGAAGCAGCTGTGAGCGGCCGAGGGTACCCGGGTCGATCTGGCCGGTGACCGCGATCGCGCTCGTCGCCATCAGCAGACCCACGAGCATGGATCCTGCATCCCCCATGAACAGACGTGCCGGATGCCAGTTCAACGGCAGGAACCCGATGCAGGCACCGATCAGCACCGCAGTGATGAGCGACGCCATGTTGAAGTAGTCGGTGGGCGAGGTGAACTTCGTCAGCAGGTAGCTGTAGAAGAAGAACGTGCCGTTGGCGATGATGGCGACACCGGCCACGAGGCCGTCGAGCCCGTCGATGAAGTTGATCGCGTTCATCACCAGCACGATGGCGAGCACCGTGATGAAGAGGGACGCTCCGCTCGAGCCGATCGTGAGCCCGCCGATCGGCAGCGAGACGATCTGCACGCCCTGCCACGCGAGCAGCAGCGCGGCGATGATCTGCCCGGCGAGTTTGACGACCCAGTCGAGATCCCAGATGTCGTCGGCCACACCGATGAGAACGACGATCAGCGCTGCACCGAGAATGGCGAGGATGGGGCCGGGGTTCATGAAGACCAGATGGAACCAGCTGATCTGCGAGGCGATCCCGACAGCGATCACGACGCCGGCGAACATCGCCACACCGCCGAGGCGTGGCGTCGGCCGCGTGTGCACGTCACGTTCGCGGATCTTCGGGTACAGCCGGTATTTGGTGCTCAGCCGGAAGACCAGGATCGCCAGCCCGAAGGTGACGACCGCGGAGACGGCGCCGATGAGGAGGTAGAAGCGCACGGGATCAGTCGGCCTGCCGGTCGATGAGCGCCGCGCCGACGATCCGGCGGATCTCAGAGGACGCGACAGCGCCCTCGCGGATGATGCGCACCTCTTCGGGATGCGTCGCGTCCACGATGGTGGAAGGCAGCGCCGCGGTGGCGGAAGGCAGCTCGGCATCGGGTTCGACGCCGACCGCAGGATGCCCGGAGTCGAGGTACACCGAGACGCTCTCGCCGAGCATCCCGAGCGCCTCTGCGGCACTCGAAGCAGCCGGCTGCCCGGTGAGGTTCGCGCTCGACACCGCGAGCGGTCCGGTCTCGGCCAGCAGCTCGAGGGCGAGCGGATGGTTCGGCTGCCGGAGTGCCACGGTGCCGTGGGTCTCGCCGAGATCCCACATCAGGGAGGCTCGGGCCTTCACGACGATGGTGAGGCCGCCCGGCCAGAACTCGGCCGTCAGTTCGCGCGCTGCCGGACTGAGGCTCTCGGCCAGCGCCTCGAGCGTGCGCACATCGGCGATCAGCACCGGTGGTGGCGACTGGCGCGTGCGCCCCTTGGCGTCGAGGAGGCGCTGCACGGCCCGGGGGTCGAAGGCATCGGCGGCCAGCCCGTACACCGTGTCGGTCGGGATGACCACGAGTTCGCCCCGGGAGATCGCCGCCCGGGCGAGACGCGTTCCCGCAAGGAGTTCGCTCGGAACCGTGCAGTCATAGATGGCAGCCATGTCGCCCACCATGTTACCGGGCTGATCCTGTGGAACCGGTTGGCACGCGGGACCCACCGGACTCGACATGGACGTCAGCGCACGGCAGTGGTCGCCCGGTCGCGACCCGTCAGGTCGCGATGCGTCGAAGCGGCGTGCCAGCCGTCCTGCTGCAGCAGGCTCCGGATGCCGGCCCCCTGCAGTTCGCCGTGTTCGAGCACGAGAGATCCGCCCGGGCGGAGGAGCCGCCTGGCCGTCTGGGAGACGCTCCGCACCACGTCGAGGCCGTCCGCTCCGCCGTAGAGCGCATGCTCGGGGTCGAACAGCCGTACCTCCGGGTCGCGCGGGATCGCATCCGTCGGAATGTACGGCGGGTTCGAGACGACGACCGAGACGCGACCGTCGAGTTCGGGGAGGGCATCCGCGAGGTCGATGAAGACGAGCGTGGCGTTCCGGGCATCCACCGAACGGAAGTTCTGCCTGGCCCAGATGAAGGCGGCTGTGGAGTTCTCGACCGCCCAGACACGGCTGTGCGGAACCTCGGTGGCGAGCGAGAGCGCGATGGCCCCGCTGCCGGTACCGAGGTCGACGGCGATCGGTGACTCGTCGGCGACCGCCCGGAGGCTGTCGATGCCGAGGCCCGCCACGAACTCGGTCTCGGGACGGGGCACGAAGACGCCCGGGCCGACGGCGAGTTCCAGCAGGCGGAAGCCGGCCGTTCCGGTGATGTGCTGGAGCGGCTCGCGGGTGGCGCGGCGCTCGACCGCCTCCGAGATGGCGACGGCGTCGTCGACGGAGACGTGCGAGTCGGTGTAGGTGAGGGCCTGGACCTGCCCACGGCTGGCGCCGAGCACATGCCCGAGCAGCAGTTGGGCATCCACGTCGGGCTCGGGTACACCGGCACGGGTCAGGATCTCGACAGCGTGCTCGAACAGCACGCGCACCGTGATGGGCCGGTCGACCTGGATGACACTCATGGGCCCGGCCGTCACTCGGCCGTTGCCCCCAGTTCCGCCAGGCGAGCCTCTTCGTCGGCGGTGATGCAGGAGGCGACGACCGGTTCGAGTGCCCCGTTCATCACAGCGTCGAGGTTGTAGGCCTTGTACCCGGTGCGGTGGTCGGCGATGCGGTTCTCGGGGAAGTTGTAGGTGCGGATGCGCTCGGAACGGTCCATCGTGCGGATCTGGCTCTTCCGCACGGCACTGGCCGCTTCGTCGATCTCCTCCTGCTGCTTCGCGAGCACGCGCGCACGGAGGACCCGCATGCCGGCTTCACGGTTCTGCAGCTGGCTCTTCTCGTTCTGCATGGCCACGACGATGCCGGTCGGGAGATGCGTGATCCGAACGGCGGAATCGGTGGTGTTGACCGACTGCCCACCCGGGCCACTCGAGCGGTAGACGTCGATCTTGAGGTCGTTGGGGCTGATCTCGACCTCTTCGGGCTCGTCGACCTCGGGGTAGACGAGCACGCCGGCGGCGGAGGTGTGGATGCGCCCCTGCGACTCGGTGGCCGGAACGCGCTGCACGCGGTGCACTCCACCCTCGTACTTCAGGTGCGCCCAGACGCCCTCGGCGGGATCGGTCGACTTGCCCTTGATGCCGAGCTGCACGTCCTTGATGCCACCGAGGTCGCTTGAGGTCTGCTCGATGATCTCGGTCTTCCACTTCTTCGACTCTGCGTAGTGCAGGTACATCCGCAGGAGGTCGGCGGCGAAGAGCGCGCTCTCGGCGCCGCCCTCCCCCATCTTGATCTCCATGATGACGTCGCGGCCGTCGTTGGGGTCGCGCGGGATGAGCAGACGGCGGAGCTTCTCCGTCGCCAGTTCCAGCTCCTCGGTCATGCTGGGAAGCTCGGCGGCGAACGACTCGTCCTCGGCTGCCATCTCGGTGGCCGCAGCGACATCGTCGGTCAGCTGCTGCCACTCGCGCCAGGCCGCGATGATGCGGCTGAGCTCGGCGTAACGACGGTTGACCTTCTTGGAACGAGCAGGATCCGAGTGCAACGCCGGATCGGCGAGCTGTTCCTGCAGCTCGTCGTGCTCGATCAGCAGTGTCTCCACTGATTCGAACATGACTGCCTACTCTCCGTGCGAGCCGTTGTGGCTGGTGTTGTGTCCGTTGCCGTTGCGGCTGTCGGTCGGCGTGGTCTGAGGCATCGACTTCTGCACCTGCATGAGGAACTCGACGTTGCTGGTCGTGTCCTTCAGCCGGCCGAGCACGATTTCGAGCGCCTGCTGCTGGTCGAGCCCGGCGAGGGCGCGGCGGAGCTTCCAGGTGATCTTCGTCTCGTCGACGCCCATCAGGAGTTCTTCGCGGCGGGTTCCGGATGCGTTCACATCGACCGCGGGGAAGATGCGCTTGTCGGCGAGCTGGCGTGAGAGTCGCAGCTCCATGTTGCCGGTGCCCTTGAATTCTTCGAAGATCACTTCGTCCATCTTCGAACCGGTCTCGACGAGCGCCGAGGCGATGATGGTGAGCGAGCCACCGTTCTCGATGTTGCGGGCCGCACCGAAGAACTTCTTCGGCGGGTACAGGGCCGCGGCATCCACTCCGCCGGAGAGGATGCGCCCACTGGGCGGCGTGGCCAGGTTGTAGGCGCGGCCGAGGCGGGTGATCGAGTCGAGCAGCACGACGACGTCGTGGCCGAGCTCCACCAGGCGCTTGGCACGCTCGATCGCGAGCTCCGCCACCGTGGTGTGGTCTTCGGCGGGGCGGTCGAAGGTGGAGGCGATGACCTCACCCTTCACCGTGCGCTGCATGTCGGTGACCTCTTCGGGACGCTCATCGACCAGGACGACCATGAGGTGCACCTCGGGGTTGTTCGTCGAGATCGCGTTCGCGATCTGCTGCATCACGATGGTCTTGCCGGCCTTCGGCGGTGCGACGATCAGGCCCCGCTGGCCCTTGCCGATCGGGGCGACCAGGTCGATGATGCGCTGGGTCAGCTTGCCGGACTCGGTCTCGAGGCGGAGGCGCTCCTGCGGGTACAGGGGGGTGAGCTTCGAGAACTCGACGCGGTTCGCGGCCTCGTCGACGGGCAGGCCGTTGATCGACTCGACCTTGACGATGGCGTTGTACTTCTGGCGACCGTTGTTGTCGCCCTCCCGCGGCTGGCGGATCGAACCGACGACCGCGTCGCCCTTACGCAGGTTGTACTTCTTCACCTGGCCGAGCGAGACGTAGACGTCGCTGTTGCCCGGCAGGTAGCCGCTGGTGCGCACGAAGGCGTAGTTGTCGAGGATGTCGAGGATGCCCGCCACCGGGATGAGCACGTCGTCTTCGCTGATCTCGGGCTCGAGCTCTTCGCCGCCGTTCTGGCCACGACGCTTGCGGTCGCGGTAACGGTTGCGGGCACTGCGGTCGTTGCGGTCGTTCGGGTTCTGGCGGTCGCCGCCCGTGTTGCCGTTCAGCTCGTCGAGCTGCTGCTCGTCGTAGGTGTCCTGGTCGTTGCGGTCGGCGCGGTCGTTGCGCTCGGCGCTGCGGTCGTTGCGGGGACTCCGCTGGGATCCGTTCGCAGCACGCTGGCTGTTGTTCAGGCGATCGCTGTTGGTGCGGTCGGCGCTGCTGCGGTCGTTCTGGCGGTCGCCGCCCTGGCCGTTCGGGGCACGGTCGGCGTCGCCGTTCTGGGCAGCACCGTTCTGGCCACCGCCGTTCTGAGCACCGCCGTTCTGGCCGGCGCCCTGCTGGTTGCCGCCCTGCTGGTTGCGGTCGCGCCGGTTGCGGCCACGGCCCTGGCGCGGCTCGTTCTGGTCGCGGTCGCCGTTCTCGCGGTCACGGTCGCCCTCGTCGAAGCCCTGGCTCAGAACGTCGTCGTCGGAACCCACGATCGGCAGGTTCGGCAGGATCGAGTCCGTGCGCGAACGATCGACAGCGGGAGCTTCGCCGTTGGCGGCATCGCGAGCGGCCTGCGCTGCGCGCTGGGCACGAGTGAGGCGCGGGGTGCGCACCTGGCGTTCGGAGCGTGCAGTGTCTCCGCCAGCCTGTGCCGCGCCACCCTGCGCCGCGTTCTCGGCCACGAAGTTGTCGATCGCGGAGTCGATGATCGCCGCAGGATCGTTTGCTGCGGAGTCGTTTGCTGCGGAGTCGTTTGCTGCGGAGTCGGTTGCTGCGCTGGATGCCTCGGTGCGGGCTTCCCCGGCGACGGGGCTGTCTGCGGCCGACGTGCCGGCGGTTCCGGCGGCGGTGGTGCCCGCGTCGGTGCTGGACAGAGCGGCAGCGTCACCGCTGGATCTGGCCCGGCCACCGGAGCTGCGGCGGCTGCCGCGGCCCCGACGGGGCTCGGACTCCGGTGCGACGGAAGAAGCGTCTGTCGAGCCTGCTGTGTCGGCCTGCGGAACCAGGGGTGCGTGTTCCTCCACTCCGGCGTTGACGTGCTGCACGGCCGGACGGCGGCCCGAAGTGGTCTGCGGCGCTTCGACGGCGGCAGTGACGACCTCGGCCGGAGCCGACGTCGGGTCGGCCGAGGTGACCCGGCGCGAGGCACGGCGGCGCGGGCTCGTCTGCGGGCCGTCGGCGACGGGCGCCTCAGCCACGGGTGCAGCGTCAGCGGGCGCAGCGTCAGCGGGCGCAGCGTCAGCGGGTGCAGCGTCAGCGGGCGCAGCTTCGACAGCTGCAGCCTCAGCGGTAGCAGCCGCGGGGGCGATCTGCTCGGCGAACGTCTGGTCTGAGGTGGGCGCTGCTGCTGCGGGGGCGGCGTCGCCCGCCTGTGCGCCCGAGATCGCGGCGACGAGGTCGCCCTTCCGGAGCTTCGAGGCGCCCGGGATTCCGAGGGCAGCCGCGAGCGTCTGCAGCTCGGAGACGCGGAGTGCGGCCAGATCGGCACGGGATTCCGCGCTGGGAACCGGGAGGTTGGTGTCAGTCACTGAGGTGATTTCCTTCCTCTGCCCACTCAGAACGGTGGCAGAAGAGCTGAAAGCATTTGGATGCCGTGAAAAGGGACGGCTCTACAAATGCCAGCGGTAATGTGGAGGATGTGCGACCGGGGCTCGGAGCAAGAAGAACTAGTCGGCTTCGACCGGGTGCGCTATCACTGTAGCACCTTTGAAGTCCACGGCCAGTACCCGGGAATCCCAGGGTGTCGGCGATGCTTTTGCAACGAGATCGACCGCTGCGAGGCGCTGGCCCGGGTCGCTGCAGAGCACGAGAATGCTGGGGCCGGCACCGGAGACGACGGCCGGGAATCCCTCGGCACGCAGCAGCCGGATGAGACGGTCGGTCTCGGGCATCGCTGCTGCACGGTAGCTCTGGTGCAGCTTGTCCTCGGTTGCTGCGAAGAGCAGCTCGGGGCTCTGGATGAGTGCTGCAATCAGAAGCGTCGAGCGCGACACGTTGAAGATCGCGTCTTCGTGCGGAACGGTCGCCGGCTGGAGGCTCCGCGCGAGCGCCGTCGACATCGTGGCCTGCGGCACCAGCACGAGCGGTGACACTCCGCGGTGCACGATCAGCTTCTTGAACTGGGGGCCCTCGGGAGTGACCCAGGCGATTGTGAGCCCACCGAACAGGGCGGGCGCCACGTTGTCGGGATGCCCTTCCAGCTCGGTCGCGCGGGCGAGGAGGCCGAGCGCGTCGATGTCGACGATGCCCGCCAGCAGCCCCTTCGCTGCCATGATGCCGCTCACGATGGCGGCTCCGGATGACCCGAGCCCCCGTCCGTGGGGAATCGAGTTGCGCGCGATGAGGTCGAGGCCCGGCATCGGCTGGCCGTAGGCGGCGAAGGTGTGCGCGATCGACTGCACGACGAGGTTGGATGCGTCGGTCGGTACCTCGCCGGCACCGACACCCCGAACATCCACCGTCGCACCGGGCTCGGACCGGACGGTGACGGTCAGCTCGTCGTAGAGGGAGAGGGAGAGACCGAGCGTGTCGAAGCCCGGCCCGAGGTTCGCCGAGGTGGCGGGAACCCGCACCGACACCGAGAGGCCTGCGGGAAGCGCTGTGGCCCCCTCGGACGGAGCCCCGGCCTCGCTCATGCGGTCGCCTTGCTGAGGCCGAGCACGCCAGCGATCTCCGAGACGTCGACCGGCACGATGGTCGGCGTGATGTCGCTGCCGTCGGCGGTGCGGAGGGCCCACTGCGGGTCTTTGAGACCGTGTCCGGTGACCGTCAGCACCACCGTCGCACCGGCCGGGATCGCCCCGGCCTCCGCCCGCTCGAGCAGGCCCGCCACGCTGATGGCCGACGCGGGTTCGACGAAGATGCCGACCTCGGCAGACAGGATGCGGTGAGCCTCGAGGATCAGCTTGTCGCTGATGGCGCCGAAATAGCCGTCGCTCGTCTCCCGGGCCTCGGTGGCGAAGGCCCACGAGGCAGGGTTGCCGATGCGGATGGCGCTGGCAATCGTGTCGGGGTTCTTCACGACGTGCCCGAGCACGATGGGCGCCGATCCTGCAGCCTGGAATCCGAACATGCGGGGCAGCTTCGTGGTGGCACCGCGTTCGAGCTCCTCGCTGTAGCCGCGGAAGTAGGCGGTGTAGTTACCCGCATTGCCGACCGGCACGATGTGGAAGTCGGGCGCATCCTGAAGCACCTCGACGACCTCGAACGCGGCCGTCTTCTGACCCTCGATGCGGTCGGGGTTCACCGAGTTCACGAGGTGTACCGGATAGTTCGCCGCGAGCTCGCGGGCGATGTCGAGGCAATCGTCGAAGTTGCCCTGCACCTGCAGCAGCTCGGCGTCGTGGGCGATGGCCTGGCTGAGCTTGCCCATCGCGATCTTGCCCTCGGGCACCAGCACGGCTGCCGTGATGCCGGCGTGCGTCGCGTACGCGGCGGCCGACGCGGAGGTGTTGCCGGTCGAAGCGCAGATGACGGCCTTCGCGCCGTGCTCGACGGCCTTGGAGATCGCCATCGTCATGCCGCGGTCCTTGAAGGAGCCCGTCGGGTTCATGCCCTCGAACTTGACCCAGACCTTCGCGCCCGTGCGGGCGGAGAGCGCCGGAGCGGGAATGAGCGGGGTGCCACCCTCGCCGAGCGTGATGATCGGCGTCGCCTCGGTGATGTTCAGGCGGTCGGCGTACTCGTGCAGCACACCTCTCCACTGCCGGGACGGGATGCGGGGACTGTTCGGGGACACTAGGCTCCTTCAACTCTCATGACTGACGTGACGCGGGCGACGGCCGTGTTCCCGGCCAGGGAGGCGACGGTGGCCGCCAGGGCCTGCTCGCTCGCCCTGTGCGTGACGATTACTAGGGTAGCGGTGATGTGATCGGAGGCCTGCTCGCCGTGCGCAGCCACGCCGGTGTGTGCAGCGCCGGTGTGTGCAGCGCCGGTGGCTGCCGTGGCAGAGGATGCCGGGGTGCGCCCTGTCGCGGACGACTGTTCCAGCGTCTCGACCGACACGTCGTGATCGCTGAAGATCCCGGCGATCGTTGCGAGTACGCCCGTGGCGTCGACGACCTCGAGCGTGATCTGGTAGCGGGTCTGCACCTTGCCGATGTCGACGACCGGCAGGTAGGCCGTGAACGACTCGCCCACACCCGGCCCACCCGCGACATGTCGCCTGGCCGCCGACACGAGGTCGCCGAGAACAGCGGATGCCGTCTCGAGCCCGCCCGCCCCCGCCCCGTAGAACATCAGGTCGCCGGCCGCCTCGGCCTCGACGAAGACGGCATTCTTGGCACCGTGCACAGCAGCGAGCGGGTGCAGCCGAGAGACGAGCGCCGGATGCACGCGCGCCGAGATGCCCTCCTCGCCGGTGACCGGATCCACGACCCGTTCGCAGATGGCCAGCAGTTTGACGACGTAGCCGGCCCGCCGGGCGCGCTCGACCTGCTCGGCAGTGACAGAGGTGATCCCCTCGCGGTGCACCGCCCCGACGGGCACCTCGGAGTGGAACGCGAGACGGGCGAGGATGGCAGCCTTCTGTGCGGCGTCGTACCCCTCGATGTCGGCTGTCGGGTCTGCTTCGGCGTACCCGAGTGCCGTGGCGGTCGCCAGTGCGCCCTCGAGGGTGTCGCCGTCGACATCCATCCGGTCGAGGATGAAGTTGGTGGTGCCGTTCACGATGCCGAGGATGCGCTTGACCCGGTCACCGGCGAGGCTGTCGCGAAGCGGGCGGATGATCGGGATCGCTCCCCCGGCGGCTGCCTCGTAGTAGAGCTGCGCGCCGACCTGCTCGGCCGCGGCGAAGAGCTCGGTGCCGTGCAGAGCGAGCAGCGCCTTGTTGCCCGTGACGACGTCGGCTCCCGAGTTCAGGGCCTCGAGGATGTAGCTGCGGGCAGGCTCGATGCCGCCCATCAGCTCGATCACGATGTCGGCGGAGAGGATCAGCGACTCGGCGTCGGTGGTGAACAACTCCTTCGGCAGGCTGACGTCGCGTTCGGCATCCACGTCCCGCACAGCGATGCCGACCAGCTCTAGCCCCGCGCCGACCCGCGAGGCGAGCTCGTCGCCGTGCTCGAGCAGCAGCTGCGCCACCCGCGAGCCGACGCTGCCGGCCCCGAGGAGGGCGATCTTGAGGTTGCGGTATTCGATCATGAGACTCTCTGTGCTGCTGGGCTCTGTGCTGTGGGGGCCTTGCGCGTCGCCCGGGCGATGGCGGGGTCGCGGGAGAGCAGATCGTCGATCGTCTCGCCCCGCATGATGAGCCGGGCCTCACCACCCTGGACAGCGACGACAGGCGGGCGTCCCAGGTAGTTGTAATTGCTCGAGAGCGACCAGCAGTAGGCGCCGGTCGCGGCGACGGCGAGGGTGTCGCCGGGTTCGACGTCCCCCGGGAGATAGTCGGCGTAGACCACGATGTCGCCGCTCTCGCAGTGCTTGCCGGCGATGCGCACAAGTGCCGGCTCCGCGCCGGAGCGGCGGTTGGCGAGGCGCACGGTGTAGTCGGCGCCGTAGAGGGCCGGGCGGGCGTTGTCGCTCATTCCGCCGTCGACACTCACGTAGGTGCGGACGGCGGTGGGGCTCTGGATGCCCGTCATGTCCGTGTGCGTCGGCATGTCCGTGTGCGTCGGCATTTCGGTGTGGGTCAGGTCGTGGTTCTGGGCGCCTGCCTCGCCCACGCTCACCGTCACCGGCTTGACCGTGCCGACGGTGTAGAGCGTCACCGTCGACGGACCGATGATCACCCGGCCGGGTTCGAACGCGAGATGCGGCACGGCGATGCCGAGACCGGCACACTCGACCGCCACGATGTCGGCGATCTGGCGTGCCAGCACGTCGACGGGAGTGGGATCGTCGACACTCGTGTAGGCGATCCCGAAACCGCCACCGAGGTTCAGCTCGGGGATCTCGCCGCCCGCAAGCAGCTCGGCGTGCAGGCCAAGGAGACGGGCGGCCGACTGCTCGAAGCCGTCGGCGCCGAAGATCTGAGAACCGATGTGGCAGTGCAGCCCGAGGAACCGCAGGTTCGGGTGGCTCCGGATGCTCGCCACCACCGCCGGGGCCTCAGCCAGGCTGATGCCGAACTTCTGGTCTTCGTGAGCCGTTGCGAGGAAGTCGTGGGTGTGCGCGTGCACCCCACTGTTCACGCGGAGGCGCACCGCCTGGACGCGGCCGTGGCGTTCGGCGGCGGCGGCGATCCGCTCGACCTCGACGGGAGAGTCGACGACGATCGCGCCGATGCCCGCCCCGACGGCCTCGTCGATCTCGGCGACGGACTTGTTGTTGCCGTGAAAGCCCATCCGGGCGGGCGCCACACCGGCAGCGGAGGCGACAGCGAACTCGCCCGCGCTGCAGACGTCGATGCTCAGGCCCTCGCTGGCCATCCACTGGGCGACCGTCGCGGTGAGGAAGGCCTTGGCGGCGTAATAGACGGTCACGCCGGTGCCGATGCGGGCGCCTTCGCGCTCGAACGCCTCACGGAAGCCGCGGGCGCGAGCGCGGGCGTCGGCCTCGTCCACGACATAGAGCGGGGTGCCGTGCCGGGCGATGAGATCGGATGCCGGCACACCGCCCAGCACGAGTTCGCCGTCGACAGCGCGGCCGGCGTTCTGCGGCCAGACCGCTCGGGGCAGGTCGTTCGAGTCTTCCGGCTGCGGCAGCCACGACGGTGCGAGCGGGTTGGCAGTCATCGGGAGAACTTTCGGCGGTTCGGGCAGCGCGTCGCCGTTGGGCGCTCGGGACAGGCGGCGGGGTCTGTCAAAACTCTATCGGACGCGGCGGGACGACGCTGGCGGTGACGTATAGCGCGACTCTTCCCCAGAATCGAGCATTCCTCTATACTGAGGATATGTCGATCCTGCGAACTCCCCGTCTCCTTCCCGCCCTCCTCCTGGGGGCGTTCGTGCTGCCCCTCGGCCTTTCCGGCTGTTCGTTCTCGTTCGGCTCGAACCCCACGATCAGCGCCGACGACTTCGCCAGACAGGTGGGTGACGCCGTCGTCGAGCAGCTGAAGGTGCCCCGCCCCATCGTCGACTGCGGTGACGATCCGATCGATGTCGTCGAGGGCAAGGTCGTGCACTGCGATTTCAGCGCCGAAGACGACCCCACCGCCATCTACGACTCGCAGACGACCATCAGCGACGTGCACGGTAGCGACTTCCACATCGACACCAAGATCGACGACGCTCCGAAGGCCGGCTGAGCAGGCGACGCCACTGGTCAGCAGGCGACGCCACTGGTCAGCAGGCGACGCCACTGGTCAGCAGGCGCCGGTCGTCTTCAGGGCGTCGGCCGAGAGCAACAGGTCGGTCGCCTCGGCGCGGACCGTCACCGCGCCGGGAGTGGGGGCGATCGAGGTGAGCTGTACGCGCTCGGGAAGGTACTGCGCCACGCAGATCGGCACGGGCTTCGAGACGATCGTCTTCAGCGCTCCCCCGACGTCTACCGAGGCCGACCCCGCGGAAAGGGTCGCCCCGGTCGGGGTGAGCAGCACATCCGGCCCGCTCGGAGTGGCCGTTGCTGTTGCGTCGTACCCGAGCGCCAGTCCGAGTACCTCGAACGAACCCGCGTATCCGACGGTCCCGTCACCGAACACGATCCGGTTCGAACCGGGCACCGCCACGAACGTGTTCACCGCATCCTGCGACAGCGTCAGGCTGGCGGAGACGTTCGAGACCGGCTTGGACTGGTCGGTCGGCACTCCGTGCGCCTCGACCGTCGCCGAGACCGGAACGCCGCCCACCGTGAGATCCGTCGACGACAGACTCACGTCGTCGAAGCTCCCGGCGAGGTACTGCTGCAGGAACGAGGCGCCACCGATCGTGACCGACACATCGCCGCTGACGTTCGCCGGCAGGTTCTGCAGGATGTTCTCCCGCACCTTGCCCTCCGCGAACGAGCGCAACGCGACATCCGCCACGATCACGGCGACCACCAGGAGAACGACAGCGATCGCGACACCGACGATGACCGTCGTCCGTCGTCTGCCGCGAGCACGCGGCAGCGACGTGCCGGCGGGCGCCCCGCCCTCGGATGCCTCGCTCACGGGAGGGCCGCTACATCCGGTCGGGTGCAGAGACGCCGAGAAGGGCGAGCCCGTTCCGGATGACCTGGCCTGTGGCATCGTTCAGCCACAGCCGGGTGCGGTGCAGGTCGGACACCGGCTCGTCGCCGAGGGGTAGCACCCGGCAGCTCGCGTACCAGCGGTGGTAGTGGCCGGCAACCTCTTCGAGGTACCGGGCGACGCGGTGGGGCTCTCGGAGTTCTGCGGCCTGCGCGACGATCCGCGGCAGCTCCTGCAGCGATCCCAGGAGTTCGGTCTCCGTCTCGTGGGTCAGCAGGGCCGGTTCGAACGCACTGCGGTCGACGCCGGCGGCCTCGGCGTTCTTTGCCACCGAACGGGTGCGCGAGTGCGCGTACTGCACGTAGAACACGGGGTTGTCGTTCGTGCGCTCCCGGAGCTTCTCTCCGTCGAGGGAGAGCGGCGAGTCGGCCGGATACCGGGCGAGCGAGTACCGCAGGGCATCCGCACCGACCCAGTTGAGCAGGTCGTCGAGTTCGACGATGTTGCCCGCGCGCTTCGACAGCTTCGCGCCGTTCAGGTTCACGAGCTGGCCGATGAGCACCTTGATGTTGACGTCGGGATCGTCTCCGGCGGCGGCCGCGAGGGCCTTCAGACGCCCGACGTAGCCGTGGTGGTCGGCGCCCAGCAGGTAGATCTTCTCGGTGAAACCGCGATCCTTCTTGTTGAGGTAGTAGGCCGCATCCGCTGCGAAGTACGTGGTGATGCCGTTGCCGCGGGTGAGCACGCGGTCCTTGTCGTCGCCGAAGTCGGTGGTGCGCACCCAGACGGCGTCGTCCTTCTCGTAGACGTGTCCCTGTTCGGCCAGGCGCACGGCGGCATCGTCGATCAGGCTCTTGCCTGTCGACGGGTCGGGCGCGTGGAGGCTCCGCTCCGAGAAGTACACGTCGAAGTGCACGTTGAAGTTCTCGAGCGAGGTCTTGATCTCCTCGAGCTGCTGCAGGTAGCCGAGGTCGCGGGCGATGGCGATGGCGTCGTCGTGCGGGAGGCTGAGCAGATCCGGAGCCTCAGCGATCACGTGCGCCGCGAGCGACTGGATGTACTCCCCCGGGTAGCCGTTCTCCGGCGTCGGCTCGCCCTTCGCTGCTGCCAGGATCGAGGCACCGAAGTTGTCCATCTGGTTGCCGGCGTCGTTGATGTAGTACTCGGTCGTGACGTTCGCGCCGGTCGCGGTGAGCACGCGCGCAATGGCGTCGCCGAGCGCGGCCCAGCGGGTGTGGCCGAGGTGAAGCGGCCCGGTCGGGTTGGCCGACACGAACTCCATGTTGACGCGGAGGCCCTCCAGCACCGTCGTGTGGCCGTAGTCGTCACCCTGGTTCAGGATGCTCCGCACCACCTCACCGGCCGCGGCGGTGTCGAACGTGATGTTGATGAAGCCGGGGCCCGCGACATCCACCGCTCTGATGCCTTCGATGCTCTCGATCGCCGGGCGGAGTTCTTCGGCGAACGCCCGGGGATTCGAACCGACGCGCTTCGCGAGCTTCATGGCGATGTTCGACGTCCAGTCGCCGTGGTCGCGGTTGCGCGGGCGCTCCAGCAGAACGTCGCCCAGGGTGATCGTCACGTCGGACCCGCGCTCGGCGAGCCGGGCGGTCACGATGTCGAACAGAACGCTGGAGAGGTCTTCGGGAGTCACGGGCACCAAGTCTATCCGAGTCGGCACACCCGCCCTGGGGGCCTCATCAGTGCAGCTGCACGAACTCCCGGGTGTCATCGAGCGGCAGCTCATCCGCCGTCGCCGTCACCTCGAGTTCCTTGAGGCTCAGCCAGCCGCCGTGGTTGGTGAGGAATGCCGTGTCGGCGGCATCCCGGCCCGTGGCGATGCGCACCAGGCTCTGCCGGGGTGCAAGCGCGGTCGCGTCGACGACGTACCACTCGCCATCGACGAACGCCTCGGCCACCGCGTGGAAGTCCATCGGACTGAGACCGGGCGCGTACACCGACACCAGGCGGGCCGGGATGTCGAGCCCCCGCAGCAGCGTGATCACCAGGTGCGCGTAGTCGCGGCAGACGCCCCGCCGGCTCAGAAGGGTCTGGATCGCGCCATCCGTCGGCAGGCTCGACCCGGGGACGTAGCTGAGCTTCTCGCCCACCCACGAGCTCACGCTGTCGAGCAGCATGCGCCCCTCCAGCCCGGCGAACTCGGACCGGGCCGTCGGCAGCAGCGTGTCGGACTCGCAGTACCGGCTCGGGCGGAGGTACGTGATGAGGTCGTTCTTCGTGACAGGTGCCTGGGCGGCGCTGCCTTCGACGACAGCCCAGTAGTTGAGCGTCAGGCGGCCAGCATTCGCGTCGAACTCGTGCAGGCGCGTACCGTGCACGTCGAGGATGTCGACGGGCGTGATCGGCTGGCCGTTCCAGAGGTACTCCACCGTCTCCGACGCGAGTTCGACGTTGGCTGCGGTGGCGATCGAGAACACGAGGTTCGCGGAGGCGTCGATATCGCAGACGATGTGGGCGCTGACCGTTCGCTTCATGTCATGAATCCTTTCACGGATCCCGAGGGCCCTGACACGAGCACCCCCGGGCCAGTGGTAGCCTTGACACCGCACTCCTGGCCCCATAGCTCAGGGGATAGAGCACTGCCCTCCGGAGGCAGGGGCGGCAGTTCGAATCTGCCTGGGGCCACCAGCGTGAATCCCGTACCAGCACTGGGATCTAGTCGGAACCATCGACCAGCCGAAGGTCTTCGACCAACCGCGACGCCATGGTCTCGTATCCTGCCGCGTTGGGGTGGTTGTCGGCGGGATTGATCAGGGTCGCCCTGTCGCTCGCGGTGAACCACCTGCCGGCGAGCGGGTCGACGAACTCGAGCCCGTGCGAATCGGCGGCCGCCCGGAGGCCTGAGTTGACGGCGGACTTCTCCGGCGTGATGGCGTCCTCCCACGAGAACAGGCCGAGGAGGATGATCCGGGCACGAGGAAACCGCTGGCCGAACGCTGCGAGCGTATCGTCGACGGCGGCTGAGAACGCGTCGGCGGGTGCGCCCTGGTCGTTCGTTCCGCCTTCGATGAGCACGATGTCGAACGTGTCGCCGTAGCTGGATGCTGCGAGACGGGTGCGGTAGTTGCCCATCGCGTGGTTCGGGTTCACGTACCCGGTTCCACCGACGCCATCGACGCTCACGTGCCAGCCGAGGGCCGGGCCGACCCGGTAGGCGTACCCGTCGGTCGGCCTCTCAGCGCCCTCGCCCGCGGTGTAGGAGTCACCGAAGATCAGCACCTCCGGCTGAACCTCGGATGCGGCATCCGAAGGCCCGCCAGCAGAAGGAGCCGGCGCAGACGACGAGCACGACGTAAGGGCGAGCGCCAGCACGATCGCGAGGAGCAACCGGCGCATGGCCCTCCTTCGCGAGTCTCTGGAGCGTCGAGCTCTGAGCCTACCGAACCCGGCCCAGAAGATGACGCCAGAAAAATCGACTCCCGCGGGTTTGTGATTGTCGGCCGCCGCCGGACATCCTTGTTGTGAGGGCGGGGGTACGGATGACCGGGGTGGATGTCTCTGATGGCGAGTTGCTCGCGGGCGTGGTCGGCAACGACCGCAGCGCGCTGGCCGCTCTTCTGGCGCGCCACGCCCGCCCCGTCACCCGGTATGCGTGGGCGCTCGTCGGCAACGCTGCCGATGTCGAGGAGGTCGTGCAGGACACGTTCCTCACCACCTGGCGACGAGCAGAGACGATCGCGCTCGTGGACGACTCGCTCCTGCCGTGGCTACTCGCCACCTGCCGTTACGTGGCCCTGAATGTGAACAGGGCGCACTATCGGCATTCCACCGAGGAGCTTCCCAGCGACCTCCTGGTGACAGACGACGACGGCGAGGCTCGCGACCGTCTCCGCTGGGTGATGCAGGAGATCGCCCTGCTCTCCCCGCTCGACCGGAGCGTCACAGAACTCTGCCTGATCGAGGGCCGGAGCTACGCGGAGGCCTCCGAGCACCTCGGTCTCACGGTGGGAGCCGTGCGACAGCGGGTCTCCCGATCGCGCAGCAGACTCCGGAAGGCGGTGACCGACAATGAGGCATGACCCACCGAGCGGCGAGGAACTCGACGAGCTCATCGCCCGGATGACCGGGAACGTGCTCGCGGCGGCCGAGCCGCGGACGCCTGCCCCCTCCCTTCTGCCGCCGGCCACCGCCACGCCTCGAAAACGAGTCCGCCTCGGCGCGGTCATCCTGGCCGTTCTCGTCGTGCTGGGTGTGGGTACGGCCGGGGGCGCCCTCGCGCTCGGTTTCGGAACGAACCTGTTCCCGGCCGCAACACCGACTCCGACGCCCAGCGTCAGCGAGACGGTGCCGCCCCAGCCGACTCCCTCCCCCACCACGACCACCACACCGGAACCGCCTGCGCCCACGGGGCCGTCGGTCCAGGCCTCCACGGACACCTTCACGGCGCCGAGCTGGGGTGGTGGGCTGACCGCCGACGTCTCGGGCCTCGACCCGGACACGACCTACGAGGTCCGCACGGATGCCCGCTACCGGGGTGAGTCGAAGACCCCCGACGGGTACTTCTCCGTGTTCAGCAGCCCGGTCACCGTCACAACCGACGGAGCGGGGAGCGCGAGCGTCACCTGGACTCCCGACGTGTTTCCTGAGAACTTCACCGACAGCGGCGAGAGCGGCTTCATGCTGAGCACATCGGTGCGCGTCGACCCGGTGGGAGGCCCCGCCGACGACAGTTCAGGATCGGGTCATGCCGACCCGCTCGTTCTCAGCGCGCCGCTGTCGATCGCCTACCTGCCCATCGACCGGCTCACCATCGACGCTGAGGCCTGTGTGGAACCGACCGATCTGATCGGCGACACCGGCGGCGGGCTCCCCGTCACCATCAGCGGTCTGCTGCCCGGTGAGTTCGGGGTGGCCATCGGCGTCAAGGTCGGTGGCTCAGCAGACGTCAGTGGCTTCTACTTCGATGACCGCGGTCGCGCCGACCCGACGGGCACGCTCCATCTTCTGCTGCATGCGAGCTCCGCAGAGTATCCGGTACCCTCATCCGCCTCGATCGCGCCCGAGGTCTGGCATGTGTTCGTCTCGGCAAACTACCGCCAGTCGACGACCTCGATCAAGGACTGGCCGGGGCTGCCGCTGCAGGTCGGCAACTGCTCCTGACGCTCTCCGATGAAAATCTACGACACGCCGAAGCAAATCGCGCAAGGGGCCTGATTGTCCCCCGAAGAGGGCATAGGTTTGCCCTGCACCACATGACCCAGCGCCGGGTTGTACTGTCGACTCGCCGCAGTGGTCATCATCCCATGACCAGTCTGCAGGGAGCACACCATGGCACTTCTCATCGTCGTCATCGCCGTCGCCGCCTGGGCGGTCATTTCGGTACCGATCGCCGTGATCCTGGGGCGAATCTCGCGCCGGGCCGACCTCGGCTCCGACCGGCGGGACGCGTCCCCCCAACTCGCAGGCCCGGCGTTCCGCGACCCGGCCTTCGCCTCGACCGGAGCGATCCGGGGCATCACCGGAACCGTCGGTTCCCTCACGCGCTGAGGCTGATCTCCCCACTGTTCTGACGCACGGCCCTGCCGAGTTCAGAGACGAGTGACGCCAGCTGGCCATCCGGAGCCCCCGGATCCTCGGGATGGAACTGCACGCCGGTGATCGGGGCCGAACGGTGCTCGACGGCCTCTGGCGATCCGTCGGGAGCGGTGCCGACCACGACCAGGCCAGATCCGAGCTCATCGATCGACTGGTGATGGGCGCTCTGCACCTGCACCGACTGCGCATCGAGCGCACGGGCGAGGTCGCTGCCCTCGGCCAAGTCGACCGGATGACCGGCCATCGCCCGCGCGACCGGGGCCCCGAGGTTCTTGTGGATGGTGTCGTCGCCGATGTCCTGCTGCAGGGTGCCGCCGAAGGCCACGTTGATGATCTGGTGTCCGCGGCAGATGCCGAGGAGCGGCGTTCCCCGGCCGAATGCGCGGCGCACGAGGGCGAGCTGGCCCTCGTCGGCCGTCTCGAAGTGCTGTCCCTGGGCGGGATAGGATGGCGAGCCGTCGTAGAAGCGCGGCGCGATGTCCTCGCCGCCCATGATGACGATCGCCTCGGCGGAGTCGGTGATGGCGAGCAGCTGGGCGGTGCCGACATCCGCAGCGCCCGTGCGTGTGACGCGGAAACCCTGCGCTTCGGCCTCGGCGGCCAGCCGGGAGTTCAACATGTCGACGTAGGCGTGGTAGTCGGTGTCGCGCGGGCGGAAGCGGGTGACCTCGACGACAGCGAGATGAGGGCGCTGGTCGGCGTGCGGGCTCCTGCCGGTCATCCGTTCGCCTTCTCTCGTGTCGCGTGGGCGGTGGTGCCCGCTGTTCGTCGGTTCTTGTTCGGGTACCAGTCAAACGCACACGGCCCGGTGTCGACAAGGTGCACGTAACGAAGCGAAACAGAGTGGCCGTGCGAGACTGGGTGACGTGCCCGCAACGTTTCTGATCGTCCCCGAATGGCAGGGCTCGGGTTCGTCCCGTGCCATGCAGTTGATCGATGGTGCCGACGCGATCGAGGGGGATCTGCCTCAGGCCGTCACCCGGCGCGTCGAGGTTCCGCTCGGTGCCGGCGAGAGCCTCGACAGCGGGGTCGCGCGGGTCAGCGCCATCATGAGCGTGAGGGATTCCGTCGAGATCGCCCTGGCGGCGCTCACGGCTCCGGATGCCCACCAGGGTGACCTCGGCCCGGGCATCGTAGTGACGATCGGCGGCGACTGCGGCGTGGAGCTCGCTCCGATCTCTGCCGCGATGGGTCGAGCGGCCCGGTCGGGCGGAAGGCTCGCTGTGGTATGGCTGGATGGCCACGCCGACCTGATGACGCCCGGCTCCCCGGTGCCGGGGGCCTTCTCGGGGATGGTGCTCCGCACGCTGCTCGGCGATGGCCCCGAACTGCTGGTGCCGCTCGTCGACGAGACACTCGACGCCACCCGGGTGGTGCTCGCGGGGGTGCGATCGGTCGACGAAGAAGAAGAGGACTTCATCGCCCGGCTCGGCATCCCGTGGGTGCCGGTCGACGGGCTGGGAGACGGATCGGCGCTCGTGGCCGCGCTCGAGGGGACGGGCGCGACAGAGGTCTACCTGCACGTCGACCTCGACGTTCTCGATCCGGCGGAGATCGCTGCGCTCAGTTACCCCGAGCCCTTCGGGATCAGTGTGGCGACCCTGGTGGCGAACATCGTGGCCGTGCGACAGCGTTTCCCCCTGGCCGGCGCCGGCATCACCCAGTTCGCGCCGTCGAGCCCCGACGCGGCATCCGACGACCTGTCTGCGGTGCTGCGGATCATCTCGGCGCTGACCCGCACGCTCTGACCGCCCCCTCTGCTGCGCAATCGAGTGGGCAGTTCGGGCCCTGAACACTGCGTGTCAGGGGCCCGAACTGCCCACTCGATTGAGATGGCGGGGGCGGGGGCGGGGGCTAGCATCGCAGGATGACTACGCGCATCATCGTCGAACGCCGGGGCCACGTGCTGCTGATGGGCCTGAACCGCCCCGAGAAGCGGAACGCCGCCGACTTCGCGATGCTCGAGGAGCTGGCCGCCGCCTACGGGGAGTTGGAGCGGGACGCGGAGCTCCGGGTGGGGCTCGTGTACGCGGTCGGCGAGCACTTCACCGCAGGGCTCGACCTCGCCGACATCGGGCCACGGATCGGCGGCGGCACCGGCCTCGACTTCGTACCGGAGGGCGGCATCCATCCCTGGCAGGTGAACGGCCAGCAGCTCTCGAAACCGGTCGTCGTGGCCGTTCAGGGCAGCTGTTTCACGCTCGGGATCGAGCTGATGCTGGCCGCCGACATCTCTGTCGCGGCGGAGTCGACGAGGTTCGGCCAGCTCGAGGTGACGCGGGGCATCCTGCCCTTCGGCGGTGCAACACTCCGTTTCCCGCGCGCAGCGGGCTGGGGGAACGCGATGCGGTGGATGCTCACCGGCGACCTCTTCGACGCCCGCGAGGCGCACCGGATCGGTTTGGTGCAGGAGGTGACCGCCGACGGTGAGCAGTTCGACCGCGCCCTGGCCATCGCCGAACGGGTGGCCGCCCAGGCCCCGCTCGCGGTGCAGGCGACTCTCCGGAACGCCCGCACCGCCGTGCGCCTGGGCGATGCGGCAGCAGAAGAGGGGCTCCAGCCGGCTCTTGTGGCCCTGGCGGGCAGCGAGGATTCGCGAATCGGAATGGAGGCCTTCCTCCAGCGCAAGCCCGCCGTGTTCGTGGGCCGGTGACCTGTCGGCGCAGCTAGTCTGAACGAACAACCTGTACCACGCCGAGGCTCGGCCGCGGCACGTTGAAAGGATCCCCATGTCGTCATCCGCCACCCCCGCAGAGACCACCTTCGACGTCATCGTCATCGGAGCCGGCGCGATCGGTGAGAACGTCGCAGACCGGGTGGTGCAGGGCGGGCTGAGCGCCGCTCTGGTGGAGGCCGAGCTGGTGGGCGGCGAATGCTCCTACTGGGCCTGCATGCCCTCGAAGGCGCTCCTTCGAAGCGGAGCGGTTCTCCGGGCCGCCCAGAAGGTCGGTGGTGCCCGTGAGGCCATCACCGGCGACATCGACGTGCAGGCCGTGCTGAACCGCCGCAACAAGACAGTGAACGAGTACAAGGACGACAGCCAGGCCGAGTGGGTCGACGGTGCAGGTATCACCCTGGTGCGCGGGCACGCCCGGTTCACCGGCGTCAAGACGCTGTCGGTGACGGATGCCGGGGGGAACGTCTCGGAGCTCACCGCCCGGCACGCCATCGTGGTCTCCATAGGCTCGGCGGCGTTGCTGCCCGACATCCCGGGGCTTCGCGACTCCGCACCGTGGACCAGCCGCGAGGCCACCTCCGCCACCTCGGTTCCGGCCCGGCTCGCGATCATGGGCGGCGGAGTCGTGGGGGCCGAGATGGCGACGGCCTACGCCTCACTCGGTTCGAAGGTCACCGTGCTCTCCCGCGGCGCGCTGCTCAGCAACCAAGAGCCGTTCGCCGGTGAGATGGTGCGGGACTCCCTCATCCAACTCGGGGCCGATGTGCGGATCGGCGTCTCGGCCACCCGGGTGAGCCGGGACGGAAGTGGCGGCGAGGTCACCCTCACCCTCGACGACGGCAGCGAACTCGTTGTCGACGAACTGCTCGTGGCCACCGGCCGGGTTCCGAACACCGGAGACCTCGGGCTCGACTCGATCGGACTCGAACCGCACAAGTGGCTCGATGTCGACGACACAATGCTGGTCGCGCCGGGCGACAACGACGCCCTCGGTGGCGAGTGGCTCTACGCGACCGGCGACGTCAACCACCGGGCACTCCTGACGCACCAGGGCAAGTACCAGGCACGCGCTGCCGGAGACGTCATCGTCGCCCGGGCGCTCGGCAAGCCGCTGTCGACCGGGCCCTGGGGCGCGCATGTCGCCACTGCAGACCACGAAGCGGTGCCGCAGGTCACCTTCACCGACCCCGAGGTCGCCTCCATCGGGCTCACGGAGGCCGCCGCCACGAAGGCCGGCTATACGGTGAAGGCCGTCGAGTACAACATCGGCTGGGTCGCCGGCGCGAGCGTGACGGCCGACGGGTATGAGGGCACCGCGAAGATGGTGGTCGACGAAGACCGCCGAGTCGTGCTCGGCGTCACCTTCGTCGGCCAGGATGTCGCGGAGCTGCTTCATTCGGCGACGATCGCCGTCGTGGGTGAGGTTCCGCTGCACCGGCTCTGGCACGCGGTCCCCTCCTACCCCACGATCAGCGAGGTCTGGCTGAGACTGCTCGAGACCTATGGCCGCGACGCGTCGAGTCACTGACTCGTGTTCGTGCGTGTTCTGGCGGGCATCCTGAAGCCCCTGTTGCTCGCGCCGCCCGTGGCGCGGGCCGGTTATCTCTACGCGACTCTGGTCGGCGTCGTCTGGGGCGCTGTTCTCAGCACTGGCCGCATCCGCCGGGTGAACGGGCTCTTCGTGTTCACCGGTGTGCCGGCTTGGGCGTTCTCGCGCGGCGGCAGCTGCATCGGCGGCGTCTACCTCACCGACCAGAACGCCGGCGACAGGGTGCTCGAGCACGAGCAGGTGCACCGGCAGCAGTGGAAGACGTACGGCCTCACCTTTCCGCTGGTCTACTTTCTGGCGGGCACCGACCCGCTGACCAACCGTTTCGAGGTCGAGGCCGGGCTCGAAGCGGGCGGGTACCGCTGATGGAGAGCAGGAGCGGAATGGGCGACACCGGAGACATGGCGAACACGGGAGACGTGGGCAACACGGGAGACATGGTGGGCAGGACGGTCATCGTCACCGGCGCCAGCTCGGGCATCGGGCGGGCGGCCGCAACCGAGCTCGCCGCGCGGGGAGCAGACGTCGCCGTCGTGGGGCGCAATCCGGATCGCACCCGCGAGGTCGCCGAACGGATCGGCGGCACAGCATTTCTCGCCGATTTCGACCGGTTCGACGACATCCGGAGACTGGCGGATGCCCTCCTGAACCGCTACGGACGCATCGACGTTCTCGCGAACAACGCCGGCGGGCTGGTGAAGAAGCGGGCACTCACGGCCGATGGCCACGAACGCACGATCCAGTCGAACCACCTCTCGCCGTTCCTGCTCACCAGCCTGCTGCTCCCCCGTCTCGAAGAGAGTGCGGCCACGGGCCCGGTGCGTATCATCCAGACCGCGTCGGCCGCCAACGTCTTCGGGCGGGTGCGGCCAGGCGACCTCGACCTCCGCAACCGGGCGTGGCTCGGCGGCTGGCCGGCCTACTGCGCGGCGAAGCTCGCGAACATCCTCTTCACGGTGGAACTCTCCCGCCGCACCGAGGGGACGGGGATCGAGGCCTACGCGTTCCACCCCGGCTTCGTCGCCAGTTCGTTCGCCGCCGACACCGGGCTGATGAGACTCGCGCACGTCGTCGGCAACGGCAACCTGGGTTCGAGCCCCGAGGAGGGTGCGGCGGCGCTCATCCACCTCGCGTCGGTCGACGAGGTAGGGTCCGCGAGCGGAACGTATTTCGACGGATTCAAGCCGAACGGCCGAACGTCGTCCGGGGCCGGCGACACCGCTCTCGCGGCCCGGCTCTGGAGCGTGTCAGAGCGCGCGACCGGCAACCCGCAGTAGGCGCGACACCCGGGTTCCCGAGCTGCCGCGTGGGCGCAGCGTCGCCAGAGCCGCCCTGCGAGGGCAGCCCCGCGGGCGCCGCTCCTAGCGGGCGAGCTCGCTGGTGCTGTCGGCGGAGGTGCCGGAGGTGCGGCCGAGCGTCTCGATGAGGCTCTGGCGGAGTTCGTAGATGCGGGTGCCGCTGCCGTCGACCCACGCGGTGAGTTCTCCGCCGTCGCGCTCGACATCACCCGTGCACATCTCACTCACCCATGCGGTGACCGCGCGTTCGAGGGCCTGGCCGTGGGCGCAACGCCTGGATGTACCCGGGTTGCCGCTGCGGGTCTCGCGGGTGAGCCAGGCAACGGTCACGAGTTCGGGGGTCGACAGCAGCACGATGTCGTCAGCCGAGGCGACCTCGACGAAGACCTGGCCGCGGGCAGATTCGGAGAGCGTGGCGATCATTTCGACGAGCGCGTCGAGTGACGAATCGTCAGCCGCGAGGAGGATGCGGCCGCCGGCTGCGGGGCGACCGCTCCGCACGGATCGGGTCTTCGGGGCCGACAGTGCCGCCACAGCGGCCAGTGCTTCGGGCCCATTCGTCAGTACGCTCATTTGTCATAAGCATAGGCTTGCCTTACCTCGTCTGCAAGAGGATAGCCTTACCTCACATCTTCGTCCCAGCCGGCAGAGTCCAGAGGGGCGGATGCACGAGCTCCCAACGGAGTCTCCGTTCGAGCTGACGGGCGATCGAGAGCAGAGTTGCCTCTCCACCCGGCCGCCCGATGAGCTGCACACCGATCGGCAGGTGCGACGCTGTCTCCCCCACCGGCAGCGTGATCGCCGGCAGACCGCTCACGTTCACGAACGAGCTGAAAGGGGCGTACTGCACCTGCTGTTGGAAGTTCCGTTCCGCGTCCTCGGGGTCGAACCAGCCCACCGGCCGCGGAGTCAGCGCGAGCGTGGGGGTCACGATGGCATCGAACCCCGCGAACTGGCGGATGACCGACCGTTCGAAGCCCGAGAGGGTGGCCAGGGCGGAGGTGAGTTCTGCCGCGCCGAGCGCCCGTCCGCGGTGCATCAGCCAGCGGGTCAGTGGCCCGAGGAGGTGCTCGGTCGACGCGTCCGCCGGGATGGATAAAGCGCCCGCCTGCCAGATCGTGCGGAACGCCGGCCCGTACTCGGGTGCGGGCTCGAGCCGCAGGGTCTCGGTGCCGTGGCCGAGCGTCTGCAGAAGGTCGACGGTCTGGTCGAACGTCTCCCGCACCTCCGGGTCGATCAGGATCTCGTAGACCTCGTCCCACGGCGAGTCGAGCATGACCCCGAGCTGGAAACGGCCCTCCCCCCGGATCGCCGCCCCGAGGAAGGGTCCGTCGGTGTTCTCGGGCGCCCGGAGTGCGTAGGGCTGGCGCTCGGGGGCCCCGTTCGGGCTGATCAGACCGTCGAGCAGCAGCGCAGCATCCGCCACCGAGCGCGCCAGCGGACCGCCCACAGGCAGCCCGGCGAGTGCGCCGATCCCGGAACCCGACGGAACCCGGCCGCGTGACGGCTTCAGCCCGACGAGACCGGTCGCGGCGGCCGGGATGCGGATCGAGCCACCCCCGTCGGAGCCGGGCGCGAACGGGAGCATGCCCGATGCCACGGCCGCGGCCGCACCGCCGCTCGACCCGCCGGGCCCGAGGGTGAGGTCGTAGGGGTTCCGCGTGGGCGGAAAGACGAGGTTCTCGGTGTATCCGGCCAATCCGTACTCAGGGGTCGCGGTCTTGCCGAGACTGACTCCCCCGGCAGCGTCGAGGTCGAGCGCGGCCTCGTCGGAGGTGTCGGGCACGAAGTCCTCGAAGAGCCGGCTGCCGAACGTGGTGCGCACCCCGGCCCGTCGCACGAGGTCTTTGTCGCCGAACGGCAGGCCCCAGAGGGTCGTCGTTCGAGGCACCTGCTTTTCGACGAACCGGGCGCGTTCCCTGGCGCGGTCGGCCGTGACCTCGTGGAACGCCCCGACGAGAGGGTTCAGCCATTCGATGCGGGCGAGGTAGTGGTCGGTGAGTTCGACCACACCGATGTCGCCCCGCTGGAGGAGGCGCCACTGTTCGAGGGCGCTGAGGTCGTGCAGCTCTGCCATGTTCCGAGCCTAGCGGCGGGGCCTACGCTGTAACGATGACGAACGCCCAGTCGCAGCCCAGCGCGGTGCACGGCACCGGAACCAGCGCAGCCAGCACCGGCGTCCTGCCGGAGATCGTGCGGCCCGAAGCTCCCGAACACGGAGCCGAGCGCGAGAGCCTCGAGGGATTCCTCGACTGGCAACGGGCAACCGTCGTGTGGAAGGCCGGCGGCCTCAGCGACGCGGATGCGGCGCGCCAGCTCCTGCCGTCGATCACGACGGTCTCCGGGCTGGTGAGGCATCTGGCCGATGTGGAACGCAGCTGGTTCCGGGAGGTGCTGGCCGGGGAGGCGAACGTGCCGGCGCGCTGGAGCGCGGAGGACCCCGACGGCGAGTGATCTACTTCAGGTGCTTCTGCAGCAGCACCGTGCCGAGCCAGCGGTTGAACTTGAAGCCGACCTTGCCGAGCCGGCCCACCTCCTTGAACCCGAAACTCTCGTGCAGGCGGATCGACCCCTCGGCGCCCTTGTCGACGACGACGGCCAGTACCTCTTTGATCTTCGCCGCCTTGGCCTCGGCCAGCAGCTCTTTCAGCAGCGCCTTGCCGAGGCCCTTGCCGGTCGCCGCCGGCCCCAGGTAGATGCTGTCCTCGACGGTTCGGCGGTAGGCCGCCTTCTGCTTCCACGGTGACACGTAGGCGAAGCCGATCACCTGGTCGCTGCCCGAGATCGCGACCAGGAACGGCATGTCGAGCTTCGAGAGCCAGGCGAATTTCTGCTTCCACGCCTTCAGCGTCATGGCGTCTTCGTCGAGGGTCACCACCGTGTTGGCGACGTAGTGGTTGTAGATCTCCCGCACATAGGGCATGTCTGCTGCGCTCGCCCGGCGGATCGTGTATTCGAAGACCGGCTCCGGAGGCACGGGCGGTCGCAGGTTCGCGGGAAGCTTCCTCCTGGGCTGGTATTCCTCTTCGAGCATGCTCTGAAGCCTAGGCGCTCGGCTGCTCATCGGTGAGGGCCCAGTCGACCGGCTCGATGCCCCAGCTCTGGAGCGTTTCGTTCGCGCGGCTGAAGGGCCGGGATCCGAAGAACCCCCGGCGCGCCGAGAGCGGGCTCGGATGCGCGGATTCGATGACCGCAGCCGAACCCAGCAGCGGCCGGAGCTTCGCGGCATCCTTCCCCCAGAGAATCGCCACCAGCGGTGTGCCGCGAGCCACCAGCGCCCGGATGGCGAGCTCGGTGATGCTCTCCCAACCGCGGCCACGGTGCGAACCGGCCTCGCCGGGCTGCACCGTGAGTACCCTGTTGAGCAGAAGCACCCCGTTCCGGGTCCAGCCGGTGAGGTCGCCGTGAACCGGCGCGGGAACGGCCAGGTCGTCCGTCAGCTCCCGGTAGATGTTCACCAGGCTCCGCGGCAACGGCCTGACGTGCCGGGAGGTGGCGAAGGAGAGGCCGATCGGATGCCCGGGGGTCGGGTAGGGGTCCTGGCCGACGATCAGCACCCGCACGTCGGCGAGTGGCTGCCGGAAGGCGCGCAGGATGTCGTCGGCTGCCGGCAGAAAGCCGCGCCCCGCAGCGACTTCCCCGTCGAGGAACAGGGCGAGCGACGCCAGGGTGTCTGCCGCCGGGGCGAGCGCCGCCGCCCATCCCGCATCCATCCTGCCCGCGGAGACGAGGTCGTCGAGCACGAAGCCGTTCGGCACCGCGGCGCCGTTCGGCACTGCGGCACCGTTAGGCACTGCGGCGCCGCCCTCGCTCAGCTCTCCCCCATCGTGGCGACCCGTACGCTGCCGTCATCGTCGGTCACCGTCCAGACGCTCCCGCGGCCGATCACCCGGAGCGGTCCGTCACCCACGATCAGCACGGTGTGCTCGTCGATGGCGATGCCGCCGTCGGTCAGACCGGCTTCGGTGGCCGCGACCAGGCGGGCGAGGGTGCCCCACTGGGCGGCGTGCACGTCGACGGCGAGGTCGATCAGGCCGAGTCCCTCACCGAACGTGACGTCGTCGAGTTCCTCGGATGCGTCCTCCGGGCAGACCGGAACGTCACCGATCGTCCAACCGCCGAGAAGGGCCCCGTCTGCCGCGATCGCGGCTCCGGCCGAGAAGCCGAGGTAGGGCACGCCCGCCGCGACCTGGCGCCGGATCTCGCCGAAGGCAGGAGCGATGCTGTCACGGTAGGCGGGGGTCGACCCGCCCCAGACGAGGATGCCGTCGACCTCGGCGAGGCCGGACGCGTCGATCGCGACGCCCTCCGGCGCGAGGATCGGCACGGGCTGGAGCTCCGTGATGGTCGTGAGTCCCGCGAGGAGTTCGGCGTACGTCGCCGGGCCGTCGCCGTCTCGCACCAGGATCATCGCGATGCGGGGCCCTTCGAGCCTGCCCGCCTGGAGCGCACGTTCTGCCGCCTCCGAGAGGAACTCCCGGTAGACGGCCCCGTCGTCGATCATCGGCCAGCCGCCGCCGACGAGGTGGATGCTCACCGTTCTCGCCCGCTCACACCGTGCGCGGCGCTCACACCGTCACCGGCGGGTGCGCTGACCACGGGAAGACGATCCACCGGTCGGTCTTCTTCCAATAGAAGTCGGGCTCGATCACCGAGCGCGGCTTCGAGTAGAGCGTCGCCGTCTTCACGATCACGCCGACCCGCTCCAGAAGGCCCACCACCAGGGCGAGGGTGCGACCGGAGTCCGCGACGTCGTCGACCAGCAGGATGTTCCTGCCGATCAGGGCCGTGTTGTCCATCATCGGCGGCAGGATGATCGGTTCGGGCAGCGTCGTCTCGACGTCGGTGTAGAACTCCACGTTGAGGCTGCCGCAGCTCTTGGTGCCGGTCGCATAGGCGAGCGCGCCCGCCGGCAGCAGGCCGCCGCGGGCGATGGCGATCACGAAGTCGGGCACGAAGCCGCTCTCGAGCACGCTCGTGGCCAGCACCCGCGATGCCTCACCGAACTCGAGCCAGCCGAGGACCTCGCGTTCGGGTGTCGTGTCAGCCCCTTCGTCGGGGGTCTCCGTCGGTGTCGTGTGTTCGCTCTCGGCCATCCGTCAACGGTACCGGGAATCGCCCGCTACTGCTTCACCTCGAGGGGACCGCGGTGCACCTTGTAGACGGCGGACTGGGCGACCGGTTTGATGATCACGAGGTCGAGGCTGATGTGGGGAGCCATCTCCACCATGGTGACGATCGTGGTGGCCACGTCGTCTGCGGTCAGCGGGTCGGGCACATTCGCGTACACGGCCTCTGCTCTGGCTCGGTCACCGTTGAACCTGTTGAGCGAGAACTCCTCGGTGTTCACCATCCCGGGCGCGATCTCGAGCACCCTGATCGGCTCGCCGCTGAGCTCGAGCCGCAGCACTTCGGAGAGCGAACTGACGGCGAACTTCGACGCGTTGTAGCCGCCGCCACCCGCGTAGGCGAAGTGGCCGGCCGTCGAGGAGACGGTGAGGATGTCGGCCACCGCGGTGCCCGTCGGGGCGCCGGCGACGGAATCCCGCAACAACGGCAGGAGCGCTGAGATCACCCGTTTGACCGCGAGGACGTTGACCTCGAACATCCACTCCCAGTCGGAGATCTGGCTCGCCTCGACGGAATCGAGGCCCGCTGCGCCGCCCGCATTGTTGACGAGAGTGCTGACTCCACCTGTCGCAGCCAGGTGCGCGGCGAGGGCATCGACATCGTCCTGCTTCAGCAGGTCGGCCACGAAGTAGCTCGCACCCGTCTCGGCGGCGAGCGCCTGCAGCCTGTCTTCCCGGCGGGCGACTCCCACCACGTCCCAGCCGTGGGCGCGGAGCAGGCGCACGGTGGCCGCCCCGATGCCCGAGCTTGCTCCGGTGACGACGGCGCGACGATTCTGGATGCCCAATGCGAGGCCTTTCGAGAGAGGTTTGCAATTCACGTTACCCCGTGTTTCCCGGGCCGTTGACCGACCCGATGACCCTCCCTAGTGTTGCCGTACCGACCAAAGGACTTTTCTCATGACAGACAACGCCGACTGGCAGTTCGAGACCAAGCAGATCCACTCCGGCGCTGCGCCCGACCCCGTCACCAACGCCCGCGCGACGCCGATCTACCAGACCACGTCATACGTGTTCAACAACGCCGACCACGCCAAGAACCTCTTCGCCCTCGCCGAGTTCGGCAACATCTACACGCGCATCCAGAACCCGACCCAGAACGTCGTGGAGGAGCGCGTCGCGGCCCTGGAGGGCGGAACAGCAGCGCTGCTGGTCGCCTCGGGCCAGGCGGCAGAGACGTTCGCCGTGCTGAACATCGCGCAGGCCGGCGACCACATCGTGTCGAGCGCCTCCATCTACGGCGGCACCTACAACCTCTTCAAGTACACGCTGAAGAAGCTCGGCATCGACGTGACCTTCGTCGAGAACCAGGACGACAGCGACGAGTGGCAGCGGGCCGTGCGCCCGAACACCAAACTGTTCTTCGCCGAGACCATCGGCAACCCGAAGATCAACATCCTCGACATCCGCCTCGTCGCCGATGTGGCGCACGAGAACGGCGTGCCGCTGATCGTCGACAACACGATCGCGACGCCCTACCTGATCCGCCCGTTCGAGCACGGCGCCGACATCATCGTGCACTCGGCGACGAAGTTCCTCGGCGGCCACGGCACCGTCATCGGCGGCGTGCTGGTCGACGGCGGGAAGTTCAAGTGGTCTGAGAACGCCGAGAAGTTCCCCGGCCTCACCACGCCCGACGAGTCCTACCACGGTGTCACCTACACCGAGGCGCTCGGCGACGGCATCGCCTACATCATCAAGGCGCGCGTGCAGCTGCTCCGCGACCTCGGCTCCTCCATCGCCCCGGCGAGCGCCTGGCAGCTCATCCAGGGCATCGAGACTCTCTCGCTCCGGATCGAGCGCCACGTGCAGAACGCCCAGGACGTCGCCGAGTGGCTCGACAACCACGACGACGTCGCCACGGTGTACTACGCCGGCCTGCCGTCGAGCCCCTGGTACGAAGCCGCCAACCGCTACGCACCCAAGGGTGTCGGCGCCGTGCTGTCGTTCGAGCTGAAGGGCGGTGTGGATGCCGGCCGTGCACTCGTCAACTCGCTGACGCTCTTCTCGCACCTGGCCAACATCGGCGATGTGCGTTCGCTGGTCATCCACCCGGCGTCGACGACGCACTCGCAGCTCACCCCGGAGCAGCAGCTGACCTCGGGCGTCACCCCGGGCCTCGTGCGACTCTCTGTGGGGCTCGAGAACATCGAGGACATCAAGGCCGACCTGGCAACCGGTCTCGCGGCAGCACGCGAGGTCGCGCGCGCGAACGCGCTCTGAGTTCCTCACGAAAGGGGCGGCCGCGCGTAACATGCGCCCGGCCGCCCCTTTCGCTTGCCAGAATGGAAGAACAATGGACTGGCAGATACCCGAAGACACCGTTCCGAGCGACTTCATCACCGATGCGCAGATCCGGTCCATCCTCGGCAAGCCGCCGGCGACCGGGGCCTGGCGGGACGGCGATCCGGTCGGGCGCCGTCAGTTCGCCCACATCGGCGACATCGCCTTCGAGGGCGGAGGCACGGTTCCGGATGCCCGGATCGCCTTCGAGACGTTCGGAACCCTCAACGCCGCCGCCGACAACGCGATCCTCGTCGCCCACGCTCTCACCGGGGACAGCCACCTCACGGGGCCGGCCGAGCCCGGGCATCCGACAGCCGGCTGGTGGGGCGGGATCGTGGGCCCCGGCCAGGCGATCGACACGGAGAAGTACTTCGTGGTGGCACCGAACATGCTCGGCAGCTGCCAGGGGTCGACGGGGCCGGCATCCATTGCCCCCGACGGCGAGGAGTGGGGTGCGCGGTTCCCGTTCACGAGCATCCGCGACCAGGTGTCGGCGCAGGAGCGGGTGATGCAGCAGCTCGGCATCCGCCGGTGGGCCGCGATCGTGGGTGGCTCGATGGGCGGCATGCAGGTGCTCGAATGGGGAGTCACGTTCCCCGACAGGGCCGAGAAGCTGGCCATGATCGCCGCTCCGCCGATCTCGAGCGCCGACCAGATCGCGCTGAACTCGGTGCAGATCGAAGCCATCAGGGCAGACCCGCTCTTCCATGACGGCAGCTACTACAACGCGAAGGACGGCGAAGGCCCCCACTCCGGGCTCGCGCTCGCCCGGCGTATGGCCCTGCTGAACTACCGGAGCCCCACCGAACTCAACGACCGGTTCGAGCGCAGCTGGCAGAGCGGCATCAGCCCTCTCGGTAGCGGCGGGCGCTTCGCGGTGGAGTCGTATCTCGACTTCCACGGCAACAAGTTCACCCGCCGGTTCGATGCCAACTCCTACATCACTCTCGTCGAGGCGATGAGTTCACACGACGTGGGCCGCGGCCGGGGCGGGGTCGTCGAGGCCCTCCACCGGGTGAGCGCCGTCTCGCTGGTGATCGGCATCGACAGCGACCGGCTCTTCCCGGTGGAGGACCAGCAGGTCATCGCACGTCACATCCCCGCCAACATCGACGGAGACGAGGCAGCCGTGATCTCGTCGCGCTTCGGCCACGACGGCTTCCTCATCGAGAACGAGCTCGTCAGCCGGGAACTGCGGCGGCTCCTGGCCCTCTGATGCGGGGTGCCCCGCTAGGATCACGAGTGTGATCAGGCGCCAGGAACCCTTGCTGCGGACAGCGGCGTGGGTGGAGGGCTGGGTCTTCACGCTGTCGTCCCTCGTGTGCCTGGCGATCGCCGGCACCGTTCCGGGTTACGTCATCGCGATCGCCCTCCCGCTCTACGCGGTGATGCTCCTCGGTTACCTCATGGTCGGCCGCTCCTCGGCCACCCTGTGGGTGGTCGTGAGCACGGTGGCCGGTCTCGCCCTGAGCGGGCTCCTCGGGAGTGTGGTGGCCGAGTACCCCGCCATCCTGAGCGCTCTGCTGCTGGTCTCCGGCGGTGGTATCGGGGCAATGGCGATCGTCCTCCAGGGCTCTGTATCCGGTCGCGTCTACCTCACTGCGGTGTTCCTGGTCAATCTCGCCATCGCGCTCTCGTCGATGACCTCCGACGAAGCGGTGCAGGCGCTCACCATCTTCATCGTCAGCTGGTCGGTGAACGCGCTCGTCGGCATCTGGATCACCGACAGCGTCAGGCGCGCCCGAGACCGCATCGCCCGACTCGGTGCCGTGCACCGCGCGGAACGGTGGGCGAGCGAACTCGAGGCAGAACGCCGCCGGAGCGCGCGGCTGCTGCACGACACGGTGCTCGCGACCCTCACCCTGCTCGCGCATTCCGGCCGGGGGGTGGATCCCGATGCCCTCCGCGTGCAGGCCAGCGACGACGCCGTGCTGCTTCGACAACTGCGCCAGGGCGAGACACCCACACCCCGGTCATCCGGAACCTACAACCTGCGGACCGACCAGGCACCACCGGTCACACAGAGCATCAAGGCTCTGCAGCAGCGATTTAAACGGCGCGGCCTCACGGTGCACTGGCACGGCGACGGCGATGTCACCCTGCCGCCGGTCGTGCGGAGCGCCTTTCTCCTCTCGCTCGGTGAGTGCCTCGAGAACGTTCGGCGCCACGCCCAGGTCGACGAGGCCGACGTGACGATCACGCAGGACGCCGGTGGCGTGCGCGCCATGGTCACCGATTCCGGAGTGGGATTCGAGACCGACGGAGTCGACAGCGCCCGGCTCGGTCTCGCGGAGTCGGTGGTGGCGCGCCTTCGCGACGTCGGCGGGAACGCCCGCATCTTCTCCGCCCCCGGGGCCGGAACGACCGTCGTCCTGGAGGTTCCACGATGAGCGACCCGGCACGACTCGGAACAGAGACCGACGACCAGGGCAGCGGCCTTCTCACCCGGCTGGTGCGCGCCCGCACCCTCGGTCCCGAGGCATTGGAGTCGCTCCGGCACGACGTGGCGACCGACTCCCGGATCGGCATCGGCTACCTCGGCATCGGTGCCGTCGTGGCGGGGATCCTGCTGAGCATCCGGGGACTGGCCATCTTCCTGCTGAACTGGGGCGCCTACGACAACCCGTGGCTGACGGTCGGCGCCTGGGCCATGATCGCCGTGGCCATGGGTGGCGGATGCATCATCGCCAACTCCCAGGGCGGGCACCTGCCGACGTCCGCCTACTCCGGCGTGCTGTTCCTGCTCGCCGCGGCGGTCGTACTCGACCTGGTGTCGGCACATGGATTCACAGCTGCGGTGCCCGAAGTCACGGTGATCATCGGGGCCGGAGCCACCCTGCTCTCGCTGGTGGCCTACCGGCCGCTGAACCAGCTCATCCTGGCGACCGTCGTGCTCGTCGTCTTCCTCCTGGCCGTGACGGCGGTGGGCCTCGGCGAGCAGCCCTCGGCCGCCAGGCCCCAGATCGAAGTGATCGTGGCGGCCCTCGCGCCGACTCTCATCGCGATCCTGATCGTCAAGTCGTTCACGCGGTTCATCGACCGGGAACTCGACCGCACCCTGGTGGAGAGCACGATCTCCTCCCCCCGGTTCGCGGTGGGCATCCTCGGCTCAGATGAACTCGCGCGGCTCGACCGGAGCGCAGAGGAGCTGCTCTCCGACGTGGCATCCGGACGGATCCCCCTCCCCCTCGATGCCGAACAGGCTGCCGCTGCGTCGTCCCTGGCGAACGAACTCCGCCGCCGCCTCATCGAAGGTCGCCTGCAGACGTGGCTGCAGCACGCCATCGGCGATTCCGAGGTGCTCCGCCCGACGGTGACTCTCGCGGATCCCGACGGGCTGGCCGGGTACCTCGAACCGGAGCAACGGGAGGGCTTCTTGTCAGCGCTCTGGCTCATTGCCGCCGCAGCCAACCGGCAGCAACCCTCCATCAGGGTCACCCTCGGGCCGTCGGTGCACCCCAATCGGGGGACTCTGGTGGATATGATGGTGATTCCGATGGAAATTTCGATCGACGGCATTCCACGCCGACGTTTCGATGTGACGATCTGGGGGGCGCTGGATCGAGTGGGACAGCATTCGGAGAGCAGCAGGAACGGCTCGATCGACATTCACATCACCGCAGAGGTCCAATCCCCCGAATCCTAGAATCGCGAGTGATGCAGAGGGAAGGCCAGACATGCCAACGACGCATGAGAACATCCGGTTGGCGATCGTCGACGACCATCGCATGCTGCTCGGGGCACTGACCGAGTGGATCCGCGGTGCCGCGAGCGACATCAACATGGTGGCCGCCGTCACGACCTGGCCCGACCTGCTGACAGACCCGGAATTCCCCGTCGACGTCGTGCTGCTCGACCTCGACCTGAAGGACAACCTGCCGATCTCGGTGAAGCTGCGGGCCCTGAAGTCGGCCGGGGTGAAGACCGTGCTGATGAGCACCTACTCCGAACCCGTGGTCGTGCGGGAGGCCCTGGCGGCCGGGGCACTCGGCTACCTCGTGAAGAGCGAGGAGGCAGACATGATCGTCGAGGCGATCCGGTCTGCCGCGAAGGGCGAGCCCTTCATCTCCAGCGAGCTCGATCTCGCGCTCAGCGCCCAGGAGGTCAATGGATCGCCGAAACTGAGCGCACAGGAACGCCGCGTGATGGCGCTCTACGGTGGCGGCGAACCGGTGAAGCAGGTCGCCGAACAGCTCAGCATCTCCGAGGAGACGGCCAAGAGCTACCTGAAGCGCATCCGCGAGAAGTACCGGGTTCTCGGCATCGACGTCGGCACGAAGGTGGCCCTTCGAAAGCGCGCCATCCAGGACGGCCTGCTCATCCAGGACGACTACCTCACGAACCCCGAGAGCGTGGCGGGCGAGACGTCGCGAGGCTGAGAGCCGGCCGGCCTGGCAGGGCAGCGTCAGCGCCTGCTCGGCACCGCGATCGGCTGGGTGCCGTCGAGTTCGGTGCGGAAGGCCGCCTCAGCGGTCGCCACGGCGATGCGGCGGCGGGTGCGGCGTTCCACGGTGAACGAGGCGAGCGCGATGAGGATCCCGAGCACGGTGAGAACGATGCCCGCGCCGATCGGTGCGATGTAGCCGAACCCGAACGTGAGGGCCACTCCCCCGACGATCGGGCCGAGCGCGTTGCCGAAGTTCAGCGAAGAGTGGTTGAGAGCGGCCGCGATCGACTGGCTGTCGCCCGCGACATCCATCAGCCGGGTCTGGATGAGCGGGGAGATCGATGCCGCAGCGGCCCCCACGAAGAACAGGCCGACGAAGAGCCCGACAGGGTTCGAGGCGAACAGCACCAGTTCGACGAGCGCCAGCAGCAGCAGCCCGAAGAACAGCAGCATCGAGCGCTTCAGGTTGTGATCTGCCGCCCAGCCCCCGGTGAGGTTGCCGATGGTCATGCCGAGACCGACAACGACAAGGGCCCACGGCACGACCGACGCCGGTAGCCCCGTGATGGTGGTGAGGATGGGTGAGACATAGGTGTAGACGCAGAAGAACCCACCGAAGCCGATCGCCCCGATCGCAATGGCGAACCAGACCTGCGGCCGGCCGAACGCCTTCAGCTCCTTGCGCATCGTCGCGGTGCGGTCCCCCGGGAGGTTCGGAACGGTGAGGGTCACCGCGACGAACGCCAGCACGAAGATGCCGGCGACCACCAGGTAGGACACGCGCCAACTCGACGACTGCCCCACCCACGTGATGAACGGCACTCCGACCACGTTCGCCACGGTGAGACCGCCGAGCACGAGCGCGACGCCCTGGCCGCGCTTGTTCGGCCCGAGGAGTGACGCCGCCACCAGGGAGGCGATGCCGAAATACGCTCCGTGCGGCAGGGCCGACACGAAACGGGCCACCAGCACGAGACCGAAGGTGGGGAGCAGGGCCGAGGCGATGGTTCCGAGGATGATCGTGACGAGCAGCACCATCAGCACGACCTTCCGCGGCCAGCGCGCGGCGACAGCGGCGATCGTCGGCGCCCCGACGACCACCCCCGCGGCGTAGGCGGTGATGAGGAGGCCGGCCTGGCCGTTCGCCTGCTCAGACGAAACCCGGAACAGATCGGGCAGCAGGTCACTGGCGAGGTTCGGCAGCAGACCCATGGCGACGAACTCGGTGCAGCCGATGCCGAAGCCGCCGAGGGTCAGCGCCAACAGCGCAAGACGGATGCGGGCCGGCGACAGCGACGACAGCCCAGGAGAAGTGAGGGTCACCCGTCCAGCCTAGTGCCGCGACCGACTGCCGATCGAATCGATTCGATCGGCGCTGCACCGGCACTGCACCGGCGCTGCACCCGCTCCCGTGCGGGCTACTCTCCGAGCGCCTGCTCGAGCCGGTCGAGCTTCGCCGTGAGCTCCCCCGTGTATCCGGGTCGGATGTCGGCCTTCAGAACCAGAGACACGCGCGATCCGAAGGCGCCGACGGCCTCGGTGGCCCGTTTGACGACCTCGAACACCTCGTCCCAGTCACCCTCGTGAGTGAGTTTTGGGTATTGGCGCGAGCAGCACGCCCGCACTGGCCCTCTCCTCCTCTGCAAACACGAGGAGTGCACTGTGAGAATTATCGGTTATGTTCGCCTGTCCAGGGCGTCACGCGAGGAGTCAACGTCGATCGTCCGACAGCGAGAGCTGATCGCGCAGACTTGCACGCTGCGCGACGACTTCGAGTTGATCGACTTGGTCGAGGACGTCGACGTCTCCGCCACGCGGAGCAGGCTCGACCGGCCCGGACTAAATAAGGTCCGAGAGATGGTCCGCAGAGGTGACGCCGATGCCGTGATGGTCTGGCGCCTCGACCGCCTGGTCCGGTCCGTCGTCGATGTTGGGGTCCTCCTCGACGAGGGTCTTCAGATCATTTCCGCAACCGAGAACCTCGACACGACCTCGGCAATGGGCCGGGCGATGATCGAGATTCTTCAGGTCTTCGCGAGCATGGAAGCCAAGACCATCGGCGTCCGCGTCGCAGCCTCCCAGGAGCGCCTTCGCAACAACGGCCGCTGGCCTGGAGGCGTCGTTCCGTACGGCTATCGATCCGTACCCCACCCGACCGGCGCAGGTCGCGCGCTGGAGCCTGAGCCGTTCGAGGCGCGCATCGTCCGCCGCATGGCCGACGAGGTTCTCGCCGGGTCTCCTGTGTTCGCTGTGACAGCTCGCCTGAACGCGGACGGAGTTCCGACTCGACGGCCGATCAAGAACGACGACGGGACGGAGTCTCGCCGCGACTGGTCGCCGACAAGCGTGCAGCGCATTCTACGATCCGACGCGGTCCTCGGCAGGGTTCGCCTCGGCGGCATTCACAAGCGAAGTGGCCGTAAGACGACCACGACCAAGAAGGCCGAGCCGCTGCGAGACGAGCTAGGAATCCCGGTCTCAGTGTGGCCCCCACTTCTCTCTGTAGAGGAGGTGGAACGGCTCCGAGAGCTAACCGATTGGAAGCCGATCCCCGGCCGATCAGAAGCAACTCGCCAGGGGCGCAGACAGCGGCGGACTCGACTTCTCTCCGGACTCCTCTCTTGCCCCACCTGCGGGCATGAGCTGGTCGCGAAGAGTCGCCGGTCGACAACGGGAGAGGATATTTACACCTGCAACGCAAAGTCTCGCGGGCTCGTCTGCGAGTGCGGCGTCGCCGTCGAGTGCTACCGGATCGAAGCCGAAGTCGAACGTCAGTTCCTCGGCGCTTACGGCCGCCTGCGCCTAGTCGAGCCGTCGACCATAATTCGGGAGGTCGCGGGTCTTGCGGCGGTCCAGGAAGCGATCCGCGACACGACAGACCGGCTCCGAGATCCCGACGCCGACGTCCCTACGCTCGTCGACCGACTGACGGATCTACGCCGTGAACGGGAGCGGCTGGAGGCGGTGCCCGAGCGCCCAGTCGTCGTCATGGTCGACGCCGGTATGACCGTCGAGGAAGCCTGGGCGGATCGGGACGTCACTTTGCGGCGCGAGATCATCGAAGCTTCCGGCGTGTCGATCACGCTCGCGCACGCGGCGCAGCGGGGACGCTGGGACCCGGCGCGCGTCTCAGTCGAGTTCCCGATCGGTTACCTCACGGAGCGCGACTTCGCAAGTTAGGCGGCCGCACGCCTGAGGAGGCATAACCGAGCCACGTGGCCCTCTCCTCTAATGAGCCCCCCTGTTCTCTGTTGCAGCGGCTTGGCATGCGAGGTGAGTTGGCCTGTTGGCGCGCCCATGCCTGGCGGCCTTCGGCGTCCTCTCCCGACGGCCCCTTCTCCTTCCGCACGCGGTCATTAGGCCGTTCGCGTCGCGGCCCCTGGCGGGGAACCTGGAGCCTCGTCCGCGTGCTGGCGGCGGGGCTCCAGCCTGCCCGCCGCCTCGCCCGCCGAGTGCGGGCGCTTTTTCAATCGACCTTTGCCGGTCGCCCTCTAACGAAGGAAGAACTATGTCCTCGTTCATCCAACACTGCAACTACTGTGATCGGCCGTTTCAGGCCCAGCGAAGCACCGCACGATTCTGTTCCGGCGCTCACCGAAACGACTACCGGCGCCGAGCGACTGACGCCTGGCGAGAGGAGGCGGTCGCCGTCCTGATCGATCAGCAGCTCGCCGCGATCGCCGTCAACGCCGAGGCGCTGGGTGCCGTGATCCGCCGCGCCGATGAGCTTTTCGCGCCAAGTCGCCGTCGAAGCGCTGCTTGATCCGGGCGCCCGGTAGGGCCGCTCGCCGCTGCGCCGAGGATGGGAGCCTCCGCCGAGCGCAGAGGCCGGACGCCGGACACCGGTGTGACGGAATGACGGTTCTTACGTCACTTCTCTTCTTTCTCTCTAGAGTTCTCTCTCTTAAGGAAAGAAGCAGAAGTGACGTACCTTTCGTCATTCCGTCACATCCGGCCCTCTCAGCCAGGCTTCGGCCATATATCTGGTCGTTTCCTCGGCGCCTTCCCTCTCTAGCGCGAGCACCTCGCCGCCGTGACACCCATCCGGCGTACGGCCTGAAATTCACCCCGACCCCGCCAGCCGCGAGAGCGGCACAAACAGAAAGAGAAACCGAATGACCAACAACATTGAAGCTCGCCCCGACGGTCTGCCGCCCGCGTTCCTGATCGACGCGGTCCCCGGCGCCGTCGAGGCCCTCACCCATGCGCGACGCACGGAAGCGGGCGGCGAGGTACTCCGCGCCGCGACGAACGAGGCAATGCGGGCGCGTCGTGGCAAAGTTCAGACCCTTGGAACACCGCCCGACACGTTCCCCGGACCGGCGCGTGGCGTGAGCACGGCTGAATTCGACGCGCTCCAGGCTGCCTACGCTGACGCTCAGGCCGCCGAAAGCGCATACAACCGACGCAGCTCCGCAGCGTGGCGATCCTTCGCAACCCTGATCTCAGAGGGCAAGTCGGAGCCGCGCGCCCGAGAGGCCGTCTCAGCGTTCGCACAAGACAGGCACGCGGATGCCGAGGCCGCCCTCGCAGCTCTTCAGGAGGCGCTCCGAGAACGAGAGGAAGCCGCCTCGTTCCTCCGCACTCCGCGAGCACAGAGGCCGCTGGAGGACCGGGCGCACGTCCTGCGCCTCGTCCAGGATCAGATCGACGCGTTTTCGCCGGTGAGCTTCGCGACCGAGGTCGCAGCGTGAGCACCGCCGACACAGAGGCGATCGTCCGCGCCGTCCAGGCCGCGCGCCCGCTGCCGGAGACGGCCGAGGAGCTGGACGCTGGGGCGCTTCGCCAGTTGACCTGGCAGGCCACCCGCGCGGGCGTCACCCCCGCTGAGTATCTCGCCCAGGTTCACGTCGACCGCGCGGCCACCGCGGCGCAAGAGACCTTCGTCGCCGACGTTCTCTCGTCGGTCCGCGCGGCGCGAGCGGGCGGTCTGCGATGACCAACTCTTTCCAGCCCGCGTCCGACGCCAAACCGCCCCAGCTCGACCTCACCCTGGCGCTTCGCCCGGGCCACGGCGGCGACGATCCCGTCCGGTTCGACGCGAACGCAATCGCGCTGGCTGCGCGCACCGCGCCGCCGTCTCAGGTCGTCCGCGCCCGGATCATCCTTGATGACTAGCTACATCTCGCCGGGGCAGACGCCCGAGCTGTCCCGGCACCCCCTATCCGCGCCCGCCGTGGCGCAGTGGCTCAGGAGGCCGCTCGACTATGACAAAGACCGAAACTCCCTCCCCGCTCGCAGACCTCGCTACCGCGGTCCGATCGCGTGTCGAGCATCGCATGACAACCCTCGGCCGGTTCGCCGAGGCCGAAGCGACCAGGACCCCTGCGAAGCTCCGCGCCCCGCACGCCCGCCAGACTTGGCTAGCCCTATCACCGGAGAGCCGCCTGGAACACCTGCGCTCGACCGTGATCGCAGACGAAACCGACATCCACCTCGCCCGCGCCGAAGGACGCGCACACGCGGCGGACGAACGAGAGCGGCAGCGCCAGGCCGTCGCCGACGAAGGTCGCCAACGCGAGGCCCGAGGCGTAGCGGTCCACAGCCGAGTCCGCTTCTGGGTATCGTGTGCCCGCGGCTGCGGCCGGATGGTATCGGCGCCTGATCCTCGGCCGGTTCTGCGATTCTGCACTGCTCAGTCGACAGGCGGGTGCATGCCACGCGCTGACTGAACGCTCAGCCCGCTTGCTTGCCCGGGACGGGCTCGGGGTTGCCCCAGGCTGCGTTACCGAGAACCTTCTGTGCATTCATTACCTTGACGACGTCGCGCCGAGTGAGCACCGCCAAGTTGACTGCATCAGCGTCGGCGGGGTCAGATCCGCAGAGGACCGCGACAGTCTGCATGTTGGCCGCGATGCTCTCGTATGTGCCCCGATAGTTGTCGAGTGGAGTCGCATTCGCAAACTGACTAGCGGTGAAACGGACATAGTCGCAATTCGCGGGTGCGTAGGTCTCCACCTAAGCGAACAGAGCCCCGAGGGCACCGACGAGGCTATCGGTCGCCGCCTTATCGTCCGGTTGGTCGGGCGCCGATGTAGCCGGGGGGGGGGCAGGCTTCGTCGTCACCGGCGCGACTGGCGACCCGGTGTTGATCGTTATGCAACCTGACGCTGATAGCGCGATGAGACAGGCAAACGTTACTGCGGCACCAACCCTGAACTTCCCCACCCGCATAGGCTACAGGGACGGTGCCTAGCGCCGTCGGTACTGCACGACTAAAGCCTTGCTCGGCGCCCTCGGATTCGCGGTTTCCGAGTCTTGAGCCCCTCATTTAGTTGTTCCAATTCATCCTCGATCCCGGACGCCGCGCTGGCAAGCTTCCTGATCTGGCTCTCGTTCCGGTTGCGGATATTCCAGTTCTTATTCTCGTAGTCCTGGGGAAGCAGAGCCTGACTCCACTGATCCAGGCTGAGCTGGAACGAATCTGAATACCGTACAGGGACACGCTTCCTCCAGGGGTTCCCAGGTGACCGCCGCAATATTCGGGGATCCTCGTAAGAGACAGTGACGCTGTAGTGCCGTGGTAGCGACTTATTGCCCATGTAGTCAGGGCCGCGGTCCAGATGCCAGCTGATACTTCGGGATGGAGCAAGCAGCTGAAGCTCATTTGCCGGATCGAAGATGCGATTCAGCACCGCTGCGCTATCCGGCCGGGTGGACTCGAAAGGGCGATCCACGCTGAGCCGCACGTTCTGCGCTGCGGAAGTAGAGATGTTACTGACGGTGATATTCAGCAGGTTCGATCGAAACGTCAGATCTGCAATCACGAACGGTCGCCCGCGAGCCTCGGATTCCCGGATGAATGCTCGCAGCTGGATCAGCGCAGCGATAACCGTGATCGTCGTGAGGAGAAAACCTAGGAAGCCCCACCAAGCAGACCACTCAGCCGGAAGCGGCCAACCTTCTATGTTCCAGAAACCCGCGATGCGCACGCTGCCACGCTATCGGACGCCTTCCGCGCCCGAGGCGCCGACACCTCTACCCCCTGGGGGGTGACTCCCCCTCCCCTCTCTCGTGCAAGCCCGAAGCGGCATAGCGTCTCACTCTCGCTACCGGCAGACGCCTGGTTTTTCCGTGCTCAGCTAGGGCGCCGTCGGCCGTTCGCTGCGATCAACAAGAACGCCAGGCCGCAGGCCCAGATCACAGCCCCGACGACCTTCGGGAACACGGCGTCACCCACCAGGAAATAAACGACTCCCGCCAATAGCAGCACAGCACCGACAACGAGCGCGGTCGTTCGCTGCCTTCTCGTCATATCGCGAATCTACCATCGCGACTAATCCCGCATCCGAAAGGTTAACCGCATGACCCCGACAAGCCTTCCAGACGACTGGCTCCTCCCGCCCGACTGGACGGACTCCGCGCGCGACGTCTTCCTCGGCGGCATCGACGAGCGCCCCGACCTAGCCGGGGCCGAACTGGCCTCACTAGAGCATGCCGCAGCGCTCACATCCTCCGCTGACAGGCTCGACGGAGTCGCCCGCGACGCTGGCATTGTTGCAACCGGCTCAACCGGCCAGGTCGTCCTCCACCCGGCCGTTACCGAGGCCCGACTCGCGCGCGCATCCGCATCGACAATTCTCGCTCGGCTCGTCACTCCGACCGCCGGACCTCAGACGGCATCGCAGCGTGGACGCGCCGCCGCTCGCGCCCGGTACTCGCGTTGAGACGTCCCGACGTCGGAGCCGCCGCTCGACGAGAGCCCCGCCCCGTCGAAGCGATCACGCTCGACCCGGCGTACGTCACCGCCGTCGGCGTTCTTCGCGCAGCGGCCGACGCGGTCCGCGACTCCCCCGAGTTACAGGAGTCGTTTACACGCGCCCGCCAGGAAGGTGCGGCGGCACTCGCCGCGCATCACGCGCTCGCCGGGCAGGTGTTACGAGCCACTGTGACAGCGGCAGCGAAAGCGACGCCGCCTCCGCCATTCTGACGCGCCGCTCAGACCCGGTCCACCGGCCGCTTCATTTTGTCTGGCGGCCGAACTGCCCCCGACTGGGCGCTCTCCGTCCTGTGCGGAGGTTGCGGCCCTCAGCGGGCCACCCAGGTCACCGAAGACTCGCCCTAACAAGCCTTGCGCCGCCGGTTGCCTGAGATTTCGGCGAAAGGGACGGAACAAACTCCGCCGGTACGTTGGCTTGGCCTGTATATCGGTCAAGCATGCTTGAGGAGGTAATTGACGAAAGCTGACGAAGCTACCAGAAAGTACACAGCGAGAGGCTCGTCTGCGTCTTCGGGCCGGACGAGGGCATGTCGGATCCCGGCCGCGTCGCTGGTGTAGCCGTAGAGCTTTGTCCAGCCGTCAATCAAAGCACCGTGGGCGGGAACCCCCTTGCCCTGTAGCTTTCGTAGGCCGCTACTCAGAGTGTTGTCACCGGTGAGCTCGGCGACCGTGGCTTCTACTGCGCTGATCGATTCAGACACGACCTTTGCATACTGGGGCTTGTCGCGGCTGCCCAACAACTCCACGGCGCGGCGCAGGTGGGTTCGCGCATTCGATCCCGCCGATGCGAGCGCGTCCTCGATTGCCGCCACCTCTGCAGGCGCGCTTACGGGAACGACTTGATCGTTCAGAATTCGGTAGCCGACGACGTAGCGCTCGAAGTCATCCGTGACCCAGGCGATATAGGCGGATGAGACGCCCGAACTGTCGCCCGCGTTTTGAGCGATGAACTCGACCACATCTAGAACAGATGCCCACGTTCCGGTCTGATGACGAGCCTTCAGGGCCGCGGTAAGTCGATGTATGGTGAATTCGTCTAGCGGTTGTTCAAGCAGACTCGACCACACATGTCTTCTAAACCGCTCGGCGTATTCTCCGTACGAGCCCATCTGCTCGAGCTTCGAAATGACCCCGAGGTAGGAATTCCATAGCGCAGTCCTGGTCGCGTCGTCCAGACTCTCGACTTGGACTATGGTGCGAGGTGGCGTGACTCCCGCACGTTCAGAGAATGTTGACATGGGCAGATGTTATCCGGCAACGGGTCACGTGCAGCCCGGACGCGCCCTAGCTCAATGGTTCGATAGATCGCCCCCTCCACGCCCCAGGACCCGGCCCGCCGACTGCCTGCCGCGACGGCCGTGAACATCGACGGAGCGCTCCTCCGTGACATAGAGCGCGGCGGCGACTGGCACCTCGACCCGCGCATCCCCGCGACCGAGCAGGCCGGGCCGGAGATCTACTCGAACAACGACCTAGACCGCGGTCACCAGGTGCGCCGCCGCGACCCCGTCTGGGGCGACCTGGCGACCGCGACCGCCGCGAACCAGGCCACCTTCGTCTACACGAACTGCGCGCCCCAGGCTGGCGAATTCAACCAGTCCGCCGAGCTATGGGGCGGCCTAGAGAATCACGTCCTGGAATACACCAGCGTGTACGAGCAGAAGATCAGCGTTTTCACCGGGCCGGTCCTGGCGTCAGACGACCCGGCCTATCGCGGGATCCAGATTCGGCGCGTGTTCTGGAAGATCGCAGCCTGGACCGAGAGCGACAACGCCGGAGCGTCCCAGCTCGCCTCGGCGGGCTTCTTCCTAGACCAGCCGCCCGAGCTGGACGAGATCGACCTCCGCACCGCCCGCGCGATCGCAGCCGGTAGCCCGCCGCCCCTCGGACCGTTCAAGACGTTCCAATTCTCGGTCCAGCAAATCAGCGACCTGACCGGCCTTCAGCTCGGCGATCTCGTCGCCGCGGACCGTAGCCGGTCCGATCGAGCGCCCGCCCCGTACCTGCCCGCGAGCTTCAATCCCTCGCCGACGTCGTCCTCGGATAACTGGACCGCCAGGCCCTCCAGTTAGGATGCGCTTATGCGAAACCCGTCTGTCGTTCTCTTGGCTATGGTCGCAACAACCCTCACTCTGGCGGGATGCGCCTCGGCCGGAGCCGTGCCGTCTGCCGCAGACGCCGCCGGTAGCCTCTCCGGTTCTCGGTCAGCAACGAAGTCGCCGACACCGACGCCCACCGCGCAACCATGGGCCGAAGTCACGGACGGCACCTGGACCCCCATCAGTCGAGCAGTTGCGCTCGGCCAACCCGCCTCCAGCAACCCATTCGCGTACAGCGTCACCGTTACCGGTGTGCCGACACTGACTATCCTCGGCGACCGGGTGACGATGACCTCCCCGGTCTCCATCACTCACACGCAAGACGACCTCACGCGTAACACGGTGGCCTATGCCACGCACCCGATATGGACGCCGGGGAACCTGAATTACCCGGAGCACGACGAGGCCTACGGCACGCACCCCGACATGAAATGCGCGGCAGAGAAGATCGCGGTCGGCGAGACAACGACCTGCACAGTCGCATTTACCGCCCCACCCCGCGAGATCCAGAATTCCTACTGGCAGTTCGTCGGCGTCGACTCCGCCGCCTGGCCGAGTCAGCCAGGGCGAAACTAGGCTCACTGACGGTGAGCGGCGCCGCCGCCTGCGGCGTAATCGCCTCGACCGCCTCGCCCGCCCGGATCCCCGCGGCATTGCGGCGCTGTCCGGGTAGGTCCTGTCCCAATCTGCGGAGATCGTTCCCTCGTCACCCGGCCACTGGACGAGACGACCGGCTTCCGCACTACCGGGGCCCTATGAAGATCGAGTGCCTGATCGACGGGTGCGACGCCGACCCGTCCGAGGAGTTGAGGCTCGACGAGGGCGGCCTCGGCGTCGCCTATGCGATCTGTAGGGCGCACGCCGAGGAGGTCCGCAGCGGCGCCATGTTCGCCCAGGGGGCCGACCCGTCCCGAGGGTTACTTGGCCTCCGCGACGTGTAAACGGCTTAGGCGTTCGCGGCGACGTACTCGGCGATCTGTTCCTCAGTGCGCGGGACCCATTGCGAGCTCGACCTGTCGCGGAAGACCGTCCAGGTCCCGCCCGCCGTCCGGCCGATCAGCGATCCGTCGACGCGGAGATGCTGGCTCCGTCGTTCCGGCCCGCCGTGCACGACACCGGCCGCTTGGCGCAGCTCCTCGAATGTTGCTGTGTACTCTGCCGCTGCTGTCATGGTTCCTTCTCTCGCTCCGGCACCGTGCCGAGCGGTTCGAGGTTAATTGAGACCGGCGCTATAAGTCAAACAATGCTCAACAACCGTAAGACATCTCACGCATCAGATCGGGCCATGCTAGCTCGGATCCCACTCCAGGCCCGCGAACGAGTCCCCGATGACCTGAACGGCCGGGTCGCCGATCTTCACATATGAATCCGAGGGGCTCAGGTCCTGTTGGAGACGTCGCTCAGAGGTCCGAAGTGTCTCCTGGCGATCCTCGCCAGTACCAAACGCAAAACCAAGCGCGGATATCGAGGTCCCTCGGCTCTTTATGGTGCGGAAAGTCCGACCGACAGCCACCTTCGGCTTGACGTCGACGATCTTGACGAAAGTCTTCGCCAGCTCGACCGAGTCGAGAATCTCGCCCGTATCCGGGTCCTTGATGTCCGCACCTCTTGGGCTCAGAATCGCAAAGCGCATTCCGATTCGGACACCCTGTAAAGAGCCGCGATTGATCACAAGATCCTGCTCTGTCAGTATCTGAGCGACCTTTCCTTCGATCCGATCCTCGGTGTCAGTCATTGCGTCCTTCCTCAATTGCTCGCAGTACCGCCGGGTGTAGGTTCGACCAGTCCTCGACGCTTTCGACGAGATCCTCTTCGATGAAGCTGAGAGCGGTGCTCAACTCGCCGAGGGTATCGGCCTTCGCCCGCGCAGCGACCTCGTCGTTTCCGCGCTCGGCCATAAGCCTGGCGGAATTGATGCGAGTGGAGATCTTTAGAAGGCGCCTGAGCGCGATCTTCACCGCCTCCGGCTCTGCCCGATCTTTTTTCGCGAATGCCCAAATGCTTCCGCCCTGGAACACAGCCGCTACCAACACGAGAAAGGCGCTCTGAGCGCCTGAGGGAGGCTGGTCACTGCCGCCCGCAAACGCTAGAACCACGGTCGCTCCAAGACCGACCGCGAGAGAGAAAGATCCTCCTATGGCATATCGGTGCTTGCTCCAGCCCGAAACTACTGTGCCCCATCGATTCCCCACAATCCGATGGTATCGGGCTCTAGCCGAGCGCCTCTTCGAGCCGGTCGAGTTTCGAAGTCAGCTCACCAGAGTAGCCAGGCCGAATGTCGGCCTTCAGCACAAGAGACACGCGCGACCCGTACTCTCCGACCGCCTCGGTCGCCCGGCGAATGACGTCGAACACTTCCGCCCACTCTCCCTCGATCGTCGTAAACATCGAGTCGGTGTGGTTCGGGAGCCCGCTCTCGCGAACGATACGCACTGCGGCAGCGACGGCGTCGTGGACTGACCCGTCGGCGCGGCCGTCGCCGCTCGGCGCCACTGAAAATGCAACTAGCATGCCATTCTCCAATGTCCTTCTTCTGCTAACGTGCCCTCGATCGTGGTGAACATCGAGTCGGTGTGGTTCGGCAGGCCCGATTCCCGCACCACGCGCACGGCGGCCGCGACCGCATCGTGAACGGAGGCTTCGGGGCCCTCACCGCCCGAGGGAGCGACAGAGAATGCGACGAGCATCAGGTGACCACCTTCACAGCGACAGGAGCGGAGACCGGCGCGCTCTTCTTCACGCGGGTCGTGACGAGCGCACGCACCGCGAGAACGAACAGAACGCAGACGAGGAGGTTCCGCACCGTCAGGGTGACGAGCATGAACGTGTTCAGTGAGATCAGCCAGTCGTAGTAGTACGGGTAGATGACCTGCGTCAGCAGGGCGAGCACGGCCGCGATGATCGCAAAGGTGCGGAACCGCTTGCCCTGCCAGATGATCCCCAGGATGACCGGGGCCGTCAGCCACAGCATGAACTGCGGGGAACCGACCTTGTTGAACACGATCAGCGCCGTCACCAGGGCCAGGGTGAGCGGCGGCAGCACCTCGGTCACCCGGGCACCCGAGCGCACCACCCAGACCCCGATCAACAGCAGGGCCAGCACCGCGAGCGCAAGGAGCGGCGTGGTCAGCACGTCGGCGATGGGGCCGCCCGCTCCCTTCACCTGGAACGTCAGGATGTCCTGGTCGTAGTAGACGACCGACCCGGGCAGCTTCAGGTAGGCACCCCACATGAACGGGGTGCTGATCGGTGCCTCGATCTGCAAGCCACGACCGGTCTGCTGGGTGACGAAGCTGATCAGGTTGGCGCCGGCACCGAGCGCCAGTCCCACGCCCGCGATGACGGCAGCGGTCACCGCTGCGGCGATGGCGACGCTCCAGCGCTTCTTCGCGGCGATCATGACCGCGACGACCATGGCGATCGGCCAGACCTTCACCCAGGTGGCGGCGGCGAGCAGCGCCCCGGCGACGGCGGGGCGGCGGATGGCCAGCAGGAGCCCCACGATGACGAGCGCCACCTCGAAGGTGTCGATGCGCCCGAGCGCGACAGGACCGAGCAGCAGCAGGGCCGCGAGCCACCACCAGGCGGCCACGAAACGGATGTTCGGGCCGAAGCCGGTCGGGCGGGCATCCGGTGCCGGCATGTGGTCGGGCCGGGTAGCCCGGTCGGGCGACCCCTCCCCAGCGGGCGCGACACGGGTCGCACGGGAGTTCAGGATGAACGCCAACACGGCCCCGTTCGCGAGCACCACCAGCACGAGCCAGGTGATGCCGTAGAGCGTCTTTCCGAACGCCGCCGCCGCGATCATGGGTGCCAGGGCGAGGAGCGGATAGACCCACGGGCCGTCGATGCCGATCCAATATCCTTCGAACCCGTTCTGGATCCACGTGTTGTAGACCACAGTCACATCCCCCCAGGGCAGGGTCGGAGCCGTGAGGCCGACGTATCCGAGCCAGAGATGGATGGCGACGAAGACGGGCCAGATCAGCAGGGGGTTCGTAGCCAGTCGACGCACCCCGCTATCTTATGCGGCGGAGTTCTCCGATGACGGCCGGCACGGCCTCCGCAATGTCGAGCGCGACGATCGGCCCACCGCCCGAGGCGCGCTCGCCCGCGAGGCCGTGAAGCACCGCCGCCGCCGCAGCCAGTTCGGCGAGCAGGGCAGGTTCGGCATCCAGTCGCTCGCGGTGTGTGGCCACCAGAGCGCCGAGGATGCCCGCCAGCACATCGCCCGACCCCGCCGTGGCGAGCTCGGTGGTCGGCGCTGTGACCCGCAGGCGATGACCCACGCCCACGACGTGCGTGACGTGCCCCTTCAGCAGCACGGTGACACCGAACAGCCGCGCCGCCTCCACCGCCCAGCGGGCCGGCTCCCGGGTCACCTGCTCCCGGCTGGCCTCGACCCCCCGGGATGCCAGCAGCGTCACCAGCTCCCCGGCGTGCGGGGTGATCACCACAGGGCCGGTCGCGTGCTCGAGCAGGTCGAGCGCGCCGGCGTCGACGACGGCCGGATCCCCCGAGCTGAGCGCCCCCACCAGCGCCGAGGTCACGTCGTCGCTGCGGGTGCGGGCATCCATTCCCGAACCCGTCAGCCACGCCTGCACGCGCCCCTCGGCCGTGACGACCTCGGGCCGGCGCTGCAGCACGAGCCGCGTTGCGCGCCCCGGCCCGATGTAGCGGAGCATACCGACCCCGGTGCGGCTCGCACCCTCCACACCGAGCACGGCGGCGCCCGGGAAGCTCGCCGAGCCGGTCATCACGCCGAGCACACCGCGGGAGTACTTGTCGTCATGCTCCCCCGGCGGCTCGACGAAGGCCCGGGCATCCGCTGCGGTGAAATCGGTGAAGGGGTCGACGCTCATGATTCCACGATAGGTCGCGCCGGGATGCCGCCACCACCCTGCCGCGCCCCGTGCGCCACCTCCATGCCCGCCGCGCCCCGTGTGCCACCTCCATGCCCGCCCCGGAATATCTCGTTCGCCCGCTCGCTTCTACTCCCACGTGACCTCCGCAACGCTCTTCAGCCCCCTGACCATCCGCGCGACAGAGTTCCGCAACAGACTGTGGGTCGCGCCTATGTGCCAGTACTCGGCCGAGAAGCAGGACGGCGTGCCGACCGACTGGCATCTCGCGCACCTCGGCTCGTTCGCAAGTGGCGGCGTCGGACTCATCATCACCGAGGCCACCGCGGTCACCCCCGAGGGGCGGATCTCCCTGCAGGATCTCGGGCTCTACACCGATGAGCAGCAGCAGGCGTTCGCCCGCATCAACACCCTGCTGCACGCCCAGGGCACCGCCACGGGCATCCAGCTCGCCCATGCCGGACGGAAGGCCTCGGTCTTCCGGCCCTGGGCCGACACGAAGGGCACCGTTCCCCTCGCGGAAGGCGGCTGGTCGACCGTCGCACCGTCGGCTGTCGCCTTCCCGGGGTACGACGTGCCCGCAGAGCTCACCGTCGACGAGATCGCGCAGCTCGTCGAGGACTTCCGCGCCGCCGCCCGCCGCTCCGTCGACGCCGGCTTCGACGTGATCGAACTCCACGCTGCCCACGGGTACCTGATGCACCAGTTCCTCTCGCCGCTCAGCAACGAGCGCACCGACTCCTACGGCGGGAGCCTGGAGAACCGGGCCCGTTTCGTGCTCGAGGTGGTCGCGGCCGTCCGGGCCGAGATCGGCGAGCTGATGCCGCTCTTCGTGCGCTTCTCGGGAACGGACTGGGCCGCCAGCGGTGGCTGGGACATCCAGCAGACCGTCACCGTCGCCGGCTGGGCGAAGGATGCCGGGGCCGACCTCTTCGACGTCTCGAGCGGCGGCAACGTGACCGGTGTGACGATCCCGGCCGCCCCGCTCTACCAGGTGGAGCTCGCCGAGACGCTGCGAACGGAGGCCGGCGTGCCGGTGAGCGCCGTCGGCCTCATCACGACGGCAGCCGAGGCAGCGGAGGTGGTGGCCTCCGGACGCGCCGACGCGGTGATGATGGCGCGGCAGTTCCTGCGCGATCCCCACTTCGCGCTCCGCGCCGCCCACGAACTCGGCGTCACCCTCGACTACTGGCCTCCCCAGTACACCCGCGCTGCCTTCCGCTAGCCCCCCCCCTCTCCCTCCCCTCCCCCTTCTCGCTCCCCGCCATCGACTCGGTAGTTTCTGTCGCTCCAGCGCTGTCTCACCGACAAGAACTCCCGAGTCGATGTGGGTTCGGCGGCCGCCACCCGGCGGCTGTGAGGGCGGTGCGCACATCGCAGAGCGTGACGGGGGCCTCCGAGCGGAGGCCCTCTATCCGCACGCGCTGAACGGTCTCGCCCGCTTCGATGAGTCGGGCGATCCGACGTTGATCCTCGGCGTAGATCTCACGATTGAATCGATGCTGCTCTCCGTCGTATTCGACGATGAGTCGGAACTCGGGATAGTAGAGGTCGGCACGACCGGCGAACCCCCCGCTCGGAGTGCGAATGTCGACGTTGACCTCGGGCTCCGGTAGTCCGTCTCGGATCAGGAGAAGACGCAGCGCGGTCTCCATCGGCGATTCGACGCCTTCCCGTACGAGGTCGAGCGCGGCCGCAAGACGGCGCTTCCCCCGGCCCCGGAACTCGTTCACGCGCACCCGGAGTCCATCGAGGTCGGCGAAGGGCCGAGCATCACCTCTCTTCGGATACCGCGGGCGGAATACCGCTGCATCACCCATTGCGATCAGTTCATCGAGGCCCGCTACGCTTCCGAGCTGGATCCACGCGGACACCGCGTCGCAGACCGGAAGCCCGTCGAGTGTCGTAACGTCGGGCGGCCTTCCACCGACAACGTGACCGCTCACCCCCCGGGCATCCGGAGGCCACCCGTTTCCGACTGAAACAGCGACATCCACCGCAGCCAGGCCGGAACGCCGCTCGTACGCAGGCAAGCCCCACAGCAGTGCAGCCGTGCGATGACTGAAATACTGACCGGGACGCAGCCGAGGAGCGTAGGCCTCGCACCGGCTCCGGATGTTCGAAGGGCGGTTCTCGAGTGAGACGCGCACCCCGCGAAACGGCGCCACAAGGTCTGATCGACGCAGCCGGTTATCGTCGATACCCCGACGGAGGGCATCAGACCGGCTGAAGGCGGCATTCCGGAACGCGGGTGGCAGGTCGGTCGGTCGTCGCATACCGCCAGTCTCGCCGCATCGGGGGCTCCGCCTGACGTTGTCCACAGGCCGCAAGAGCTTTCCACAGGCCGATAACGATCGGCTAGGCAGTTGTGGTCGGAATTGGGAATGCGTACCGACCGAAACTCCCGACTCGATGAGACGGTGGGTGGGTGGGGGTGGGTGGGGGGCGGGGCGGGGTCAGATGCGGCGGGTCGCGTCCTGCACCTCGCCGACGAGCTCCTCGATCACGTCTTCGAGGAAGAGCACGCCGGTGGTGTCGCCCGAGGCGCTGAACGCGCGCGCGACGTGGGCGCCGGTGCGGCGCATGGTCGCGAGGGCGTCCTCCAGTTCGGTGCCGTCGTAGATCGACGCGAGTAAACGGATCCGCTTCGCGGGCACTGGCTGCTCGAACTCGTCGTCATCGAGGTCGATCACGTCTTTCAGGTGCAGGTAGCCGATCGGGTTCCCCGTGGCATCCACCATCACATAGCGCGAGAAACCGTACTTCGAGACAGCGCGCTCGATGTCGGCCGGGGTCGCGGTGCGGTCGAGTGTGATCAGGCGGGCGACAGGAAGCGCCACCGACGCCACCGTCTTCTCGGTGAACTCGAACGCCGCGTGGAGGGCGCCCGAATTGTCGTCGAGCACACCCTCGCGGGTCGACTGCGCCACGATGCTCGACACCTCTTCGAGCGTGAACGAACTGGCCGCCTCGCTTTTCGGCTCGACCCCGAACAGCCGCACCACACCGTTCGCCGTGGCATTCAGCGACACGATCACGAAGCGGAAGATGCGCGCCACCCAGACGAGCGGCGGGGCGAGCAGCAGCACGGCCCGGTCGGGCACCGAGAACGACAGGTTCTTCGGCACCATCTCGCCGATCACGACATGAAGGAACGACACCAGCACCAGGGTGATGACGAATGCCACCCCCGTGATGAGGTCTTCCGACCAGCCGGTGAGCCCGAGCGGCACTTCCAGCAGGTGGTGGATGGCCGGTTCCGACACATTCAGGATGAGCAGTGACGCGACGGTGATGCCGAGCTGGCTCGTGGCGAGCATGAGCGTCGCGTGCTCCATCGCCCACAGCGCGGTCTTCGCGCGCTGCATGCCCGCCTCGGCGAGCGGCTCGATCTGGGAGCGGCGTGCAGAGATGACCGCGAACTCGGCCGCCACGAAGAAGGCGTTGACGAGCAGCAGCACGAAGAGCCAGACGATCCCGATCCAGTCGGCCATCAGCGCTCGCCCCTCTCGCGGCCGGCATCTCGGCCGGCACCTGCACGGGTACCCGCATCGAGCGAAACAGCAGCCTCATCGGCCAGCGATCCGCGGCCCGTTCCGGTGAGGTCATCCACCGATTCCGTGCGGAGCAGCTCCGCGTTCAGCGTCTCGGCGCCGCCCGCAGAGCCCGCGAGCGGTTCGGTGGGCGTCGGGGTGAACCTGATGCGATCGATTCTGCGGCCATCCATTCGTTCCACGCGCAGCTCTCCGTCGGGCAGCGCGACCGTGTCGTCGATCAGCGGCAGCCGGCCGAGTTCGCTCATCACGAAGCCGGCAACCGTCTCGTAGGGACCGTCTTCGGGCACGTGCACTCCCGCCCGGTCGAGCAGTTCGTCGGGACGCAGCTGCCCCGGGAACGAGATCGTGTTGCGGCTCCGGATGACGCCCGCACGGGTGCGGTCGTGCTCGTCGTCGAGTTCGCCGACGAGCTCCTCGACCAGGTCTTCGAGGGTGACGACGCCGGCCGTTCCGCCGTATTCGTCCATCACGATCGCCATCTGGTAGCCCTTGCCCCGGAGTTCTCCGAGCAGCACGTCGAGCTTCATCGTCTCGGGCACCCGCAGCGGCTCACTGAGCAGCGCGACCACCGGGACGTCGGCGCGCTTGTTCCGCGGCACAGACACGGCCTGCTTCACATGAGCGACGCCCACGACGTCGTCGATCGACTCGTCGACGATCGGGAAGCGGCTGTAACCGGTCGTGTTCGCCAGCCGGATGACGTCGCTCGCCGAGTCGGTTCGCTTCAGGGCGGCGATGCGCGGGCGCGGCGTCATCACATCTGATGCGTCATGCCCCGAGAACAGCAGCGTGCGGTTCAGCAGTGTGGCCGTGTCGACGTCGAGGCTTCCCTCGAGGGCCGAACGGCGAACGAGCGACGAGAGCTCCTCGGCGGTGCGCGCACCCGAGAGTTCCTCCTTGGGTTCGATGCCGAAGCTCCGGATGATCGCATTCGCACTATTGTTCAGCAGCAGCACCGCGGGGCGGAACACCGCGGTGAACACCCGCTGGAACGGGATGACGAGCTTCGCGGTCTGGATCGGCAGCGCGAGGGCGAAGTTCTTCGGCACAAGCTCGCCGACGATCATCGAGAGGAGGGTGGCGATGACCACGGCGACGATCGAGGAGACGACCGTCGCGACGGTCTCGTCGATGCCCACCGCGTCGAAGAGCGGCCGGAGGAGACCGGCGAACGCGGGCTCCATGGTGTACCCGGTGAGGAGGGTGGTCAGGGTGATGCCGAGCTGGGCGCTCGAGAGATGGGTCGACGTGATCTTCAGCGCCGAGATGGTCTGGCCCAGACCCTTCTCGCCGCGCTCCTGGCGGCCTTCGAGGTCGCTGCGGTCGAGGTTCACGAGCGAGAACTCGCTGGCGACGAAGAAGCCGGTTCCAACCGTCAGGGCGAGGCCGACGAGCAGCAGGATGAGCTCAGAGCCCACGCGAATCACCCCGCGAGATCAGTGCCGGTGTCGTGGCGAAGGGAAGCGGGGAGGGTGAGGGAGGGTCATCCATGAGTACCGACAATTATACGGTCACACTCACCAACTGACGGGCAGCGCCTTTCCCTCTTCATAGCCAGCCGCCGACTGCACGCCCACCCGCGCCCGGTCGTGGAACTCCTCTACCGACCGCGCGCCCGCATACGTGAACGAGCTCCGCACCCCCGACGTGATCATGTCGAGCAGGTCCTCCACCGACGGTCGGAGCGGATCGAGGTAGATCATGCTCGAGGAGATCCCTTCGGCGAACAGCTGTTTGCGGGCCAACTCGAAGGCCCCGAGTCTCCCGAACCGGTCGGTCACCGCCTTGGCCGACGCCATCCCGTAGTTCTCCTTGTAGAGCCGGCCGGCCGCATCCTGCCGCAGCACCCCAGGCGCCTCGATCGTGCCGGCGAACCAGGATCCGATCATGACGGATGCCGCACCGGCCGCCAGCGCGAGCGCGACGTCCCTCGGGTAGCGCACTCCCCCGTCGGCCCAGACGTGTGCGCCGTGCAGGGTCGCCGCGGCGGAGGTCTCGAGCACAGCGGAGAACTGCGGCCGACCCACCGCCGTCATCATGCGCGTGGTGCACATGGCGCCGGGGCCGACGCCCACCTTGATGATGTCCGCGCCGGCCTGCACGAGGTCCCGCACCCCCTCTACCGTCACCACGTTGCCGGCCACGATGGGCAGCGACAGCCCCGCAGAGCGCACGGCGCGGATGGCCCCGATCATGCCGTCCTGGTGCCCGTGCGCCGTGTCGAGCACGAGCACGTCGACGCCGGCCGACGCCAGCGCGCGAGCCTTGGCCGCGACGTCACCGTTGATGCCGACCGCTGCCGCCACGCGGAGGCGCCCCTGGGCATCCACCGCCGGTTCGTAGATCGTCGAACGGAGCGCTCCGGTGCGACTGAGTGTGCCGATGACCTGGCCGTGCCGCATCACCGGCGCGAAGTCGAGTTCGGCCGCGACCATGGCCTCGAAGGCCTGGCGCGGGGTGTCGAAGTCGTCGGCCGCGAGCGAGGTCAGCGGGCCGTGCAGAAGATCGCCGAGCAGGGCGTCGGGAAGAGCAGACGCGAGGCGGAGCGCCGGGATGCAGCCGAGGAACCGTCCTTCGGCGTCGTGCACCACGATGCCCTGGCCTGCGACGGCCGGCAGCACGGTGAGGGCCTCCTCGACCGTGGCCGAGGGCGGGAAGTCGAACGGTGAGTCGAAGAGTGGCGACTGCGCCTTCACCCAGCGGATGGCCGCGTCGAGGTCCTGCAGGTGCATGTCCTGCGGCAGCACACCCAGGCCGCCGCGCCGGGCGAGGGTCGCGGCCAGTCGCGGCCCGGTCACGGAGTTCATGTTCGCCGCGACGATCGGGATGGTGGCACCCGTCCCGTCGCCCGGCGCCAGCGACACATCGAGCCGGCTGCCGACGTTCGAGCGCGACGGCACGAGGAAAACGTCGGAATAGGTCAGATCGGTCTGCGAATGTGCGGTGAGGAACTCCATGCGCCCCACGCTAGACCCGTAGGGTGACCGAACACTCGGCGGGAGGGTTTAAGCTGGGCAAGCACGTGTCGGCGCGTGGATCTTGCTCTTCGGGTGTCTGGCACGGCATTCATACGTGACAACGCATACGTGACAAACGGAGAGTGGGCGATCGGCTGTGTCAAGCCAGTTGACCGGAACGGGAACTGACGACGGTTCGTCGGGCGAATTCGGAGCGAACGAGTGGCTCGTAGACGAACTCTACGAGCAGTACCTCGTCGACAAGAACTCAGTGGACCAGTCCTGGTGGGCGATCCTCGAGCACTACAAGCCGAGTGGCGGTGGCGAGGCAGGCGACGCGGCAGTGCCGGCAGCCGCCGAGAGCCCCGCAGCGTCCGCAGCCCCGGCCGCATCCGAGAGCCCCGCAGCATCCGCAGCTCCGGCCGCATCCGAGGCCCCCGCAGCCTCCGAGGCCCCCGCAGCCTCCGCAGCCCCGGCCACGCAGCCCGTGGCGCGCACCACCTCCCGCGAGCCCAGCCCCCAGCCGATCCCGGCCGAGGCGACCGTTCGTGCGCAGTCGGAGGACGACGCCGCCGAGCAGGACAAGGTGACGCCGCTCCGCGGCCCCGCGAAGTCGCTCGCCACCAACATGGATGCGAGCCTCACCGTTCCGACGGCGACGAGCGTGCGGAGCATCCCGGCGAAGCTCCTGATCGACAACCGCATCGTCATCAACTCGAACCTGAAGCGCGCCCGCGGCGGCAAGGTCAGTTTCACCCACCTCATCGGCTGGGCCCTGGTGCAGGTGCTGAAGGAGTTCCCGAGCCAGAACGTCTACTACGACGTGCAGAACGACAAGCCCGTCGTGGTCTCCCCCGCGCACGTCGGACTCGGCATCGCCATCGACATGCCGAAGCCCGACGGAACCCGCTCGCTCGTCGTGCCCGCCATCAAGCGTGCAGACACCATGCACTTCGGTGAGTTCCTCGCCGCCTACGACGAGCTCGTGGCGAAGGCCCGCGGCGGCAAGCTGACGGCCGGCGACTTCCAGGGTGCGACGATCTCGCTCACGAACCCGGGCGGCATCGGCACCGTGCACTCGATCCCGCGTCTCATGAAGGGCTCGGGCGCCATCATCGGAGCCGGTGCCCTCGAGTACCCGGCCGAGTTCCAGGGCGCCTCATCGAAGACCCTGACCGATCTCGGCATCGGCAAGATCATCACGCTGACGAGCACCTACGACCACCGCGTCATCCAGGGCGCCGGATCGGGCGAGTTCCTGAAGAAGGTGCACGAGCTGCTGATCGGCGAACGGGGCTTCTACGAGAACATCTTCGCGGAGCTCCGGATCCCCTACGTTCCGATCCACTGGAACTCCGACATCTCGGTCGACGTCAGCGACACGGTCAACAAGACGGCCCGGGTGCAGGAACTGATCAACTCGTTCCGCGTGCGCGGTCACCTGATGGCCGACATCGACCCGCTCGAGTACCGCCAACGCACCCACCCCGACCTCGACATCGAGAGCCACGGGCTCACCCTCTGGGATCTCGACCGGGAGTTCGTCACGGGCGGCCTCGGCAAGCCGTCGCTCCTGCTCCGCGACATCCTGGGCATCCTCCGTGACGCCTACTGCCGGAAGACCGGCATCGAGTACATGCACATCCAGGATCCCGAGCAGCGCAAGTGGATCCAGGAGAAGCTCGAACGCCCGTACGCGAAGCCCGGCCACGACGAGCAGATGCGCATCCTCTCGAAGCTGAACGAGTCCGAGGCGTTCGAGACGTTCCTGCAGACGAAGTACGTCGGCCAGAAGCGGTTCAGCCTCGAGGGCGGTGAGTCCACCATCGCCCTGCTGGATGCCGTGCTGCAGGCCGCGGCCGACGAAGGTCTCGACGAGGTCGCGATCGGCATGGCCCACCGCGGCCGCCTGAACGTGCTGACGAACATCGCGGGCAAGACCTACGGCCAGATCTTCCGCGAGTTCGAGGGCACGCAGGATCCGCGTACCGTGCAGGGCTCGGGAGACGTGAAGTACCACCTCGGCACCGAGGGCACCTTCACGGGCACCGAGGGCAGGGAGATCCCCGTGTACATCGCGGCGAACCCCTCCCACCTCGAGGCCGTCGACGGTGTGCTCGAGGGGATCGTCCGCGCCAAGCAGGACCGGAAGCCCAAGGGCACCTACTCGACACTTCCGATCCTGGTGCACGGCGACGCGGCCATGGCCGGACAGGGCATCGTCTACGAGACCCTGCAGATGGAGAAGCTCCGCGGCTACAAGATCGGCGGAACGATCCACGTCAACATCAACAACCAGGTCGGCTTCACGACCCGGCCGAGCGACTCCCGCTCCTCGGTGTACTCCACCGACGTGGCGAAGTCGATCCAGGCTCCGATCTTCCACGTGAACGGTGACGATCCCGAGTCTGTGGTGCGCGTCGCGCAGCTCGCCTTCGAGTACCGCCAGCGCTTCCACGCCGACGTCGTGATCGACCTGATCTGCTACCGCCGTCGTGGGCACAACGAGGGCGACGACCCCTCGATGACCCAGCCGCTGATGTACAACCTGATCGAAGCCAAGCGCTCGGTGCGAAAGCTCTACACCGAGTCGCTCATCGGTCGTGGCGACATCAGCCAGGAGGAGTACGAGGCCGCGCACCGCGACTTCCAAGATCGCCTCGAGCGGGCCTTCGCCGAGACGCATGCCGCCCAGACCTCGTCGATCCCGATCATCACCGACGACATGAACGCCGTCAGCGACCTCGAGCGCCCCGAGGCGCAGCAGGCCGACGACAGCGGGGTCGGCGAACCGGAGACGACCGGGGTGGCGGCATCCACCGTTGCCCTGATCGGCGACGCGTTCAACAACCCGCCCGCCGGGTTCGCGGTCCACCCGAAGCTGCAGCAGCTGCTGCAGAAGCGCGTCGAGATGAGCCGCAACGGCGGCATCGACTGGGCGTTCGGCGAACTGCTCGCGCTCGGCTCCCTGCTGCTCGAGGGCACTCCGGTGCGTTTCTCGGGCCAGGACACCCGCCGCGGCACCTTCGTGCAGCGCCACGCGGTGCTCCACGACCGCGACAACGGCCAGGAATGGATTCCGCTGGTCAACCTCAGCGACAACCAGGCCCGGTTCTGGATCTACGACTCGCTCCTCAGCGAATACGCGGCCATGGGCTTCGAGTACGGCTACTCGGTCGAGCGCCCCGATGCGCTCGTGCTCTGGGAGGCCCAGTTCGGCGACTTCGCCAACGGCGCCCAGATCATCATCGACGAGTTCATCTCGTCGGCCGAGCAGAAGTGGGGCCAGCGCTCGTCGCTCGTGCTGCTGCTGCCGCACGGCTACGAGGGCCAGGGTCCCGACCACTCGTCGGCCCGCATCGAGCGCTACCTGCAGCTGTGTGCGGAGAACAACATGACCGTGGCGCGCCCGTCGACGCCCGCGTCGTACTTCCACCTGCTGCGCCGCCAGGCCTATGCCCGCCCGCGTCGCCCGCTGATCGTCTTCACCCCGAAGGCGATGCTGCGGCTCCGCGGTGCGACCAGCTCGGTCGACGATCTCACGCAGGGCAGGTTCGAGCCGGTTCTGGATGATCCCCGAACCGCGAGCGGCATCGACAAGTCGGGCGTGAAGCGTGTTCTGCTGATGGCCGGCAAGGTCTACTACGACCTGCTGAACGAGTTGCAGAAGACGCCGAACGATGAGATCGCGCTGGTTCGCCTCGAGCAGTACTACCCGCTGCCCGCCGCCGAGCTGAACGCGGTGATCGCCTCGTACCCGAACGCCGAGCTGGTGTGGGTGCAGGATGAGCCGCAGAACCAGGGCGCCTGGCCGTTCGTGTGCCTCGAGCTGGCGTCGCGCCTGCCCGCGGGCCGCACCGTGCGCGTCACCTCCCGCGCGGCAGCCGCCTCCCCGGCGGCCGGTTCGGCGAAGCGCCACGCCCGCGAGCAGGCCGACCTGCTGCAGCGCGCGCTGACCCTGTAGCGTCCGTCACCGCAAGGAAGCCCCGCCCACCGAACGGTGAGCGGGGCTTCCTCTGTGCCGGGGCTCCCTGTGTGGGGCCTCCGTTGCGCCCGCCCCGCCCCGCCCCGCCCCTCGCGTCGCGTCGCGCAAAAGAGGATCTCGAGGGGCGCTACGTCGCCTACGGCGCCACCGGCCCCGTCATCCTCTTCCACGGAGCGGGAGACGGAGCGGGAGTGGCTTCCGCGGACGGAGGGCACCGGGGGCAGAGGGGGGCCGGGGCAGGGGGGCCGGGGCAGGGGGGGCCGGGGCAGGGGGGCGGAGGCAGAGGGCGGGCGCCACCGGGAAGCCGCCCGTCCAGACCCCGGACAGCGAAAGGCCCCGCACACCGTGAGGTGAAGCGGGGCCTTTCCCGACAGCGCAGGCGATGTGGCGTTGGTGGGTGCAGCCTGCTAGTGCGTGCTCTGGATCTGCCGGATGTTGAACAGCACCTGGTCGCGCAGCTGCTCAGGCGCGATCTCCTTGCAGGCGCGCTGCACCGCCTCGGTCAGCACCACACCGATGTGCAGTTCCGACGAGCAGTCGGAGCAGCCCGCGAGGTGCTCGCGGATGTCGGCAGCGTCGTGGCTCTCGAGCTCGTTGTGCAGGTACTCCTCGAGCTCAGCCTTGGCTTTGGTGCAGCCGCAGTCGGTCATGTCGTGCTTCCCTTCGAACCGGCAGCGGTGGAACCTGCCGGAGTGGTCTTCTTCTGTCGTGCTCGGGTGGCGGGAGGCGGGGTGGATGTCTTCGTCGACTTCGCCCCCACGCTCTCCTTGGAGGGGACGGGGATGCCCCGGCCCTCTGCATACTCGGTCAGCAACCCGCGGAGCAGTCGCCGGCCACGGTGCAGGCGACTCATCACGGTTCCGACCGGAGTCTTCATGATGTCGGCGATCTCCTGGTAGGAGAAGCCCTCGACGTCGGCCAGGTAGACGGCCAGACGGAAGTCTTCGGGAATCGACTGCAGGGCATCCTTCACCGCACTGTCGGGCAGATGGTCGATGGCCTCCGCCTCGGCCGAACGCGACGACGTGCCGGTGGCCGTGGCCGACTCGGCGTTGCCGAGCTGCCAGTCCTCGAGATCGCTCGTGGTGCCCTGGTAGGGGTCGCGCTGCTTCTTGCGGTACACGTTGATGAACGTGTTCGTCAGGATGCGGTAGAGCCACGCCTTGAGGTTCGTGCCCTGCTCGAACTGGGCGAAGGCCGAGTAGGCCTTGACGAAGGTCTCCTGCACGAGGTCCTGCGCGTCGGCGGGGTTCCGGGTCATGCGGAGCGCGGCGCCATAGAGCTGGTCGAGGAAGGGGATGGCCTGCTCCTCGAAGAGCGCGCGGGGATCAGTGTTCAGGGTTGTCATCACCGGCAAGTCTACGATGTGCTCTGCCCGAACGGACCGACTCCGGGGCCGCTCGAGGGTGCTTGCTGCAACTGCCACGGTGACACCCTCCTTCGTGAATGTGCGGATCGCCGATACTCTGGACAACTGATGCTGATCTCGAGATATTCCGCCCCCGACTTCAACCCGTACGGCGACACCGCCCCCGTGGAACCCGATCGGGACTGGGCGGCACCGCGCGCCCGCGGCCCCCTGGCTGCCACGGTGGCCCTCCCCGGGTCGAAGAGCCTCACGAACCGGGAGCTCGTTCTCGCAGCCCTCGCCGACGGACCCTCCCGCCTTGCCGCACCGCTCCGGTCCCGGGACACCCAGCTGATGGCCGACGCTCTCCGCTCCCTCGGCGTCACGATCGACGACGAACCTCCCGCACCCGGCCCCGCCGCCGGACGGTTCGGGCCGGACTGGCTGGTGACGCCCGCCGCCGAACTCCTCGGCAGCACCACAGTCGACTGTGGCCTCGCCGGCACGGTCATGCGCTTCCTGCCGCCTGTCGCCGCGCTCGCGCTCGGCCCCGTCGTGTTCGACGGTGACGAGGGAGCCCGCCGCCGCCCGATGGCCACCACGATCTCCTCTCTCCGCTCGCTCGGCGTCGACATCAACGCCGACGGTCGCCAGAACCTCCCGTTCACCGTCTACGGCTCAGGGGCCGTCGACGGCGGCGAGATCACGATCGACGCCTCTGCCTCGTCGCAGTTCGTCTCCGGACTGCTGCTGGCGGCGGCCCGGTTCACGAATGGGCTGACCCTCCGGCACGAGGGTGAGCGCCTGCCGAGCCTGCCGCACATCGAGATGACGATCGCCGCTCTGGATGCCCGCGGCGTCAGCGTCACGTCACCCGAGCCCGGCGTCTGGCAGGTGGAGCCCGGCCCCATCGCCGCACACGACGTGGCGATCGAACCCGACCTCTCCAATGCGGCCCCGTTCCTCGCCGCCGCACTCGTCGCAGGTGGATCCGTGACGTTCGCCGGCTGGCCGGTGTCCACCACGCAGGTGGGCGCCCATCTGGCCGACCTGCTGCCGCTCTTCGGCGCGACGGTCACCCGCGACGGCGACAGGCTGACGGTCACCGGAGGGCCTGTCATCCACGGCGTCGAGCTCGATCTCTCGGCGGGCGGCGAACTCGCTCCGGCGATCGTAGCGATCGCCGCCCTCGCCGACTCCCCCAGCACGATCACGGGCATCGGGCACATCCGGCACCACGAGACCGACAGGCTCGCCGCCCTCGCCGCCGAGATCAATGCCCTCGGTGGAAGCGTCACCGAACTGGGCGACGGACTCCGCGTCGAGCCGCGCCCGCTCTCCGGCGGCATCTGGCACACCTACGACGACCACCGGATGGCGCACGCCGGTGCGATCATCGGCCTCGCGGTCGACGGGGTCGTCGTCGAGAACATCGCCACGACGGCGAAGACCCTGCCCGAGTTCGCTGCCCTGTGGGAGGCGCTGGTGTTCGGCGAGCCCGGGCAGCGTGCCGTCACGAGTCTGGATGTCGCCACCCCGGCCGAGGCGCCGAATGATGCGAACCCGGAGCTGCCTGAGTGACCTGGTGGAGCGACGGGGCCGGCGACGAGCCCGACGAGTTCGACGAATTCGATGAGTCGAGCATCCGGAGCCGCCCGAATCCGAAGGGCAACCGGCCCCGCACCAAACAGCGGCCCGAGCACGCGGATGCCGTGAACGGCCGCATCCTCTCCGTCGACCGCGGACGCTTCGGGGTGCTCGTTCGCGAGAACGCCGAAGACGAGGCCGTGATCACGGCGTCGCGCGCCCGGGAACTCGGCCGCCTCGGCATCGTCACCGGCGACACGGTGCACCTCGTGGGCGACACCAGCGGCGCCGAAGGATCGCTCGCCCGCATCGTGCGGGTGGACGACCGGAAGACCCTGCTGCGCCGGAGCGCCGACGACTCCGACGCCGTCGAACGCGTGATCGTGGCGAACGCCGACCAGATGCTCATCGTGGTCGCCGCGGCGAACCCCGAGCCGCGGGCGAACCTCATCGACCGGTACCTCATCGCGGCGTTCGACGCGGGGCTCGCCCCCATCCTGTGCATCACGAAGACGGATGTCGCCGATCCCACCTCGTTCCTCGAGCAGTTCGACTGCTTCGACCTCGAGATCATCATGGGTGCGAAGGACGACTTTCCGCTGGATGCCCTCAAGACCCTGCTCGTCGGGCACACCACGGTCACCGTGGGGCACTCCGGCGTCGGTAAGTCGACGCTCGTGAACGCCCTCGTTCCCGGCACCGACCGGGCCGTCGGCCGGGTGAACGACGTCACCGGTCGCGGGAGGCACACGTCCTCCTCCACCGTCTGCCTGCGGGTGCGCGACCACAACGGCGACCCGGGCTGGATCATCGACACCCCGGGCGTGCGCTCGTTCGGCCTCGGCCACGTGCAGCCCGCGAACATCCTGAAGTCGTTCGCGAACTATGCCATCCCCGCGGCGACGCTGCCGAAGTCGGCCGGCGGCATCGAGCTCAGCCAGGCCCACGACTGGGAGATCGTCGACCGTGTCTCGGCCGGCGAGCTCGGCGAGAGCGGCAAGGCGCGCCTCGAGTCCCTGCAGAAGATCATCACCACGCTCGAGAAGTAGCCCCAGGGCCGGGTGTGACCCTCGGGCTGTCCGACGGGGGTATGGCCGACTGCGGGATGACGGGTGGGTTGCCAATGAGGCCGAACCCTTCGGCCAGGCGCACGACCGGTTCTTCGACCATGCGGTCGTCAGGGGCGAGGCCGAGATCAGCGGCACTTACGTCGTCAGTGAGCACTCGTGAATGAGAATGTGGAGGTGCAGCTCGATGCCGTGGTTCGGGGCTCAGCGACGGTGGCGGTCAGCTCACTGGTGGAAGACAACGCCATGATCGACGGTGAGGCTCGAATTGCCGATCACTCCTCCCCGTCGGGCACCTCCCGCGTCGGTGGCACCGATCGGATCACGGGCAGTGCACGACTTCCCCGTCCCCCACCGTTTCGAGGCCGACGGCGACTCGATAGGTGAAACGCTCTCCAGATCCCATTCCATCGCGCCCGTTTGTCGCATCCGCGCGCGTTCGTCGCATCCGCGGGTGCGCGCCGACGCGCGGAGGCGACAAACGGTGGCGGAACGCGTGCGGGCGGCGAGCGGGGGGAGGGAGGGGCGGGCGATGATGGCGCGCAGCCCGCCTCGGTACGCTGGGGAGGTGACCGAACAGAACGAACACAGCCTCGCCGACGACCTCCGCCTCGCCCTCGACCTGGCCGACGCGGCCGACGCGATCTCTGCCGAGCGGTTCCGCTCTCTCGACCTCGTGGTGGAGCAGAAGCCCGACCGCACGCCGGTGACGGATGCCGACAGGGCCGTGGAGCTCGCGATCCGTGACGGGCTCGCGAGGGAGCGCCCGGGCGACGCGATCCTCGGCGAGGAGTTCGGCGAGCAGCCGGGCACCGGGGGCACCGGCAACCCCGCGGGCACTGGTGACTCCAGAGGCACCGGGCCCCACCGCCAGTGGATCATCGACCCGATCGACGGCACCGCCAACTTCCTCCGCGGGGTGCCGGTCTGGGCCACCCTGATCGCGCTCGTGGTCGACGGGGTGCCGGTACTCGGCGTCGTGAGCTCCCCGGCTTTCCAGAAGCGCTGGTGGGCATCCACCGGGCAGGGCGCCTGGCTGAGTGAGCAGAGCGGTCCACCGCGCCGGCTCGCTGTGTCGAAGGTGGCGACGCTCGCCGACGCCTCGATCAGCTACAACTCGCTGAAGGGCTGGGACGAGGCTGGCCGGCTCGACGCGCTGCTGGAACTGTCGCGGGCGGTCTGGCGAACGCGTGCCTATGGCGAGATGTGGTCCTACATGATGGTGGCCGAGGGCCTCCTGGACGTCTCGGGCGAATACGACCTGCAGCCGTACGACGTCGCCGCGCTCATCCCGATCGTCGAGGAGGCGGGCGGCCGCTTCACCGGGCTCGCGGGCGAAGACGCACTCTGGTCTGGCAGTGCGCTGGCAACGAACGGCGTCTTGCACGAAGACACGCTCACCCTACTGGACGAAAGCTAGGCTGGGATCATGTCCCGCATCTACGACAACATCACCGACCTCGTCGGCCACACCCCGCTCGTTCGCCTGAACCGCGTCACCGAGGGGTCGGGCGCCACGATCCTCGCGAAGCTCGAGTTCTACAACCCGGCGAACAGCGTGAAGGACCGCATCGGTGTGGCCATCGTCGAAGCGGCCGAGAAGGCCGGTGCACTGAAGCCCGGCGGCACCATCGTCGAGGGCACCAGCGGGAACACCGGCATCGCCCTCGCCATGGTCGGTGCAGCCCGCGGCTACAAGGTGATCCTCGCGATGCCCGAGTCGATGAGCATGGAGCGCCGCGTGCTGCTCCGCGCGTACGGAGCCGAGCTCGTGCTCACCCCCGGCCCCGACGGCATGCGCGGCGCGGTCGCGACTGCCGAGCGCATCGCAGCAGAGACCGAGGGCGCCATCCTCGCCCACCAGTTCGAGAACGAGGCCAACCCCGCGATCCACAGGGCGACGACCGGCCCCGAGATCTGGGACGACACCGACGGCACCGTCGACATCTTCATCGCAGGCATCGGCACGGGCGGCACCATCACCGGTGTCGGCCAGTACCTCAAGGGCAAGAACCCCGGGATCCAGGTCATCGGCGTGGAGCCGAAGGACAGCCCGATCCTGAACGGCGGCGCCCCCGGCCCCCACAAGATCCAGGGCATCGGAGCGAACTTCGTGCCCGACATCCTCGACACCACGATCTACGACGAGGTCATCGACGTGACACTGGATGACTCGATCCGCCTTGCACGCCAGCTGGCCACCGACGAGGGGATCCTCTCCGGCATCTCCTCGGGCGCCATCCTCTGGGCGGCCCTCGAGGTGGCGAAGCGGCCCGAGAATGCCGGCAAGACCATCGTGGCGATCGTCTGCGACTTCGGAGAGCGTTACGTGTCGTCGGTGCTCTACGACGACCTCGGAGGCTGATTCGGCCTTGGGCTTCTTCTCCCGCCTCCGCGAAGACCTCGCGACGGCGAAGAGGCGGGACCCGGCCGCGCGTTCGAAGCTCGAGGTTCTGCTCGCCTACTCGGGCATGCACGCGCTCTGGATGCACCGCCTCACCCATGCGCTCTGGATCCGGCCGGGGCTGAAGCTGCCGGCTCGGCTTCTCTCCCAGCTCGCGCGGTCGCTGACGGGGGTCGAGATCCATCCCGGGGCGATCATCGGACGGCGGGTCTTCATCGACCACGGCATGGGTGTCGTGATCGGTGAGACGGCGCGGATCGGCGACGACGTGCTGATCTACCACGGAGTCACGCTCGGCGGAGTCGGCCCGGTTGCGGGCATCCGACACCCGACCGTCGGGGACAACGTGCTGCTGGGGGCCGGGGCGAAGCTCCTCGGACCCATCGTCATCGGCGACGGGAGTGCCGTCGGCGCGAACGCGGTCGTGCTGCAGGATGCTCCCCCGCACTCGCTCGTCGTCGGGGTTCCGGCGACCAGCCGGCCGCGGGGGTAGCTGGCTCTCCCGGACGCCAGCCGGCGGCTCTGCCGAACGCCGCTCTCGGCATCATTGGAGCTTTCTCATCTAGGGTTTTCCTCATGGACGACCCTCCTGCTGCCCACCATCCCCCGCCCACCGATTCGAAGGCCCTCGAGGCTGCCTCCGTCGGGGGGCTGCTGTGAACGAATGGGTGATGGTCGGCCTCGGCCTGCTGCTCACCGTCGGCACCGGTCTCTTCGTGGCCTCCGAGTTCGCCCTCGTCAACCTCGACCGGAGTGACCTCGAGAAGCGCCGGGACCGCGGCGAGAAACGCCTCCAACCGACGATCAGTGCGCTCCGCATCACCTCCACCCACCTCTCGAGTGCCCAGCTCGGCATCACGCTGACGACCCTCCTCACCGGCTACACCTTCGAGCCGGCCATCAGCTCCCTGCTGGCTGGGCCGCTCACGGCCCTCGGCATTCCTGCCGCCGCCGTGCCCGTCGCCGGCGCCGTGATCGGTGTGCTGCTGGCGACCCTCTTCTCGATGGTGATCGGCGAGCTGGTGCCGAAGAACTTCGCCCTCGCGCTGCCACTGGCCACCGCCAGGGTCGTCATCCCGTTCCAGACCCTCTTCACCGCCGTGTTCAAGCCGATCATCCTGCTGCTTAACAACACTGCCAACGCCCTGATCCGCGCTCTGGGGATCGAGCCGAAGGAGGAGCTCTCCGGCGCCCGGAGCGCCGACGAACTGTCGTACCTCATCCGGCACTCGGCCACCGCCGGCCTGCTCGACCGGAGCGACGCCGCCCTCCTCGGCCGCACGCTCCGGTTCTCCCAGCGCGACGCCGGAAGCGTCATGACGCCCCGGGTGAGGATGAATTCCGTGGCGCTCACGGATGACGCCGCCATGATCATCCGACTCTGCGGAGCGACAGGACACTCGCGGTTTCCGGTGATCGACGGCACACCCGATGTCGTCGTCGGGTTCGTGCACGTCAAGCAGGCCTTCGCGGTCGACCTCGACAGACGCGAATCGGTGACCGCCGCCGACCTCCTCTCCGAGGCGGTGCGCGTGCCGGAGACGATGGGCGTGGATGCCCTGCTCACCCTCTTACGGAGGGAGGGCCTGCAGATCGCCGTCGTCAGCGACGAACACGGCGGCACTGCAGGCATCGTCACGCTCGAAGACCTGATCGAGGAGATCGTCGGCGAGCTGGAGGACGAACACGACCGCCACCCGTCCGGCGCGACCCGGCGAGGCCGATCGGTGACCTTCGATGCGCGCTGGCGCCCCGACGAGCTGCTGGACCGCACCGGCATCGAGGTGCCCGACGACGGCGACTACGACACGGTCGGCGGCTTCGTGACCGATCAACTGGGCAGACTCCCCGAGCTCGGCGATGAGGTACTCCTCGCGGGTTCGACGCTGCGGGTCGAGCGTGTCGACGGCGCCCGCATCGTGCGACTGCGCCACACCCCGACGGAGTTCGCCCATGAGTGAGTACCTGCCCGGCCTGGTCTGGCTTGTGGTGCTGCTGATCGGCAACGCCTTCTTCGTGGGGGCCGAGTTCGCCGTGATCTCCGCCCGCCGTTCGCAGATCGAGCCGATGGCTGCCGCTGGAAGCCGGGCTGCAAAGACCACGCTCTGGGCCATGGAGCATGCGACGCTGATGCTGGCGACCAGCCAGCTCGGCATCACCGTGTGCTCTCTGCTCATCCTGAGCGTCTCCGAGCCTGCGATCCATCACCTGCTCGAGATCCCGCTCGGCCTGACTCCGCTCAGCGCCGACCTGGTCGGCGTGATCGCCTTCGTCGTGGCCCTGGTGCTGGTGACGTTCCTGCACGTGGTGTTCGGTGAGATGGTGCCGAAGAACCTGTCGTTCTCGGTGCCCGATCGCGCGGCCCTGCTGCTCGCGCCACCGCTGGTGTTCGTGTCGAAGGCGCTCTCCCCCGTGATCTGGGCCCTGAACGGTATTGCGAACGGTGTGCTGCTGCTCTTCCGGGTACAGCCGAAGAACGAGGCCACAAGCACCTACACGCTCGACCAGGTGGCGAACATCGTCGAGCAGTCGAGAAGGGAGGGACTGCTGAGCGACGCTTCGGGCACCCTCGCGGGCGCGTTCGAGTTCACCTCACAGCACGTCTCCGACGTGGATGTGCCGCTCTCCCGGACGATCCTGCTCCCGGCGGAGGCGACTCCGGCCGACGTGCAGCGAGCCGTTGCCGAACACGGCTTCTCCCGCTACGTGCTCACCGGCCCGGATGGCGAGCCGTCGTTCTACATCCACCTGAAGGATGTGCTCGACCTCACGGGAGCCGAGTTCGAACGCCCCCTTCCGACCAAGCGACTGCGCCGGCTCAGTGCCGTCTCCCGGGGTGCGGAACTCGAGAACGCGATGGAGGTGATGCGCCGCCACGGCGCGCACGTGGCCCGTACCCTCGACCCGGATGGCAGGACCGTCGGGCTGCTGTACCTCGAAGACGTGCTCGAGGTTCTCGTCGGCGAGGTGAGCGCCGCGACCGCCGTGCAGGAGCGGTAGGAGCGGTAGGAGTAGACCCTCCACAGACGCCAGAAGCCCCCGTCGCAGAGTGCGGCGGGGGCTTCTGGAGCGGCTCGATCAGACCTTGCGGCCGGTGATGAAGCGCAACAGGAACACGATGAGGGCGATGACGAGCAGAACGACACCCACCCAGATCAGGAAGCTGAGCGACGACGAGACGCCGCCGGTGATGAGCAGAACGATCGCGATGATCGCGATGATTGCTACGAGAATGTTCATGAGTGAAACCCCTCCTGCGATGTGTGTGGCGGTGGCCACGCTCTCATTTTATTCGCAGCCTGTGCCCCCGGCTGGGTCTTGCGTCCTGCTACGGTTCTGCGCTATCGGGCCAGCGCTATCGGGCCAGCGCCCGCACCGCACGGAAAGCCCGTCCCACGGCCCCGATCGTCTCCTCGATCTCCGGCGCGGTCGTCGAAGCGCCCAGTGTGAACCGCACGGCCGTCTGCGCCAGCGCCGGTTCGTACCCCAGCGCCAGCAAGACGTGCGACGGCTCATCGCTGCCCGCCGCACAGGCTGAACCGCTGGAGCAGACGATGCCGTCCCGCTCCAGTTCGAGCAGCAGGGCCTCACCGCTCGTGCCGGGGAAGCAGAAGGAGGCGTTGCCGGGCAACCGGGCCGTCGGATGACCGGTGAGCCGGGCATCCGGAACACCGCTGAGCACACCGGCGATCAGCGCGTCGCGGAGCAGTGCGGTGCGGGACGCATCGACCGTGCGCGTCTGCTCGGCGAGCGTGAGAGCCACGGCAAGGCCCACCGCGCCCGCGACGTTCTCGGTGCCGGAGCGGTGACCGCGCTCCTGGCCTCCGCCGTGGAGCACAGGCTCGAGCGGCAGGCGGCCCCGGGTGAAGAGCACGCCCACGCCTTTCGGCGCGCCGAGTTTGTGGCCCGAGAAGCTCAGCGCGTCGACTCCGAGCTCCGCGACATCCAGCGACAACCAGCCGGCCGCCTGCACGGCGTCGGTGTGCAGCGGCACCCGCACCGCCCGGGCGATCCCGGCGAGCTCAGCGAGGCTCTGCACGGTGCCGACCTCGTTGTTCGCGAACATCACCGAGGCGAGGGTCGTCTGCGGGGTGACGAGGGCGGCGAAGTGTTCGCGATCGACGAGTCCTGTGCTGTCGACCCCCACCTCATCGACGCGGAAGCCGTGGTGCCGGCGCAGGTAGTCCGCCGACTCGAGCACCGCCTCGTGCTCGATCGGCGTGATCACCAGGTGCCGGCCGCGCGGTGCGCCCAGTGCGATCCCCTTCACCGCGAGGTTGTCGGCTTCGGTGCCGCCCGACGTGAAGACGATCTCGCTGGAACGCGCGCCGAGCACGCGGGCGACGGATGCCCGGGCCTCCGCCAGGGCGTCAGCCGCGCGCTCGCCGAGCGAGTGGGTGCTCGACGGATTGCCGAAATCGCCGGTGAGGTAGGGCCACATCGCCTCGAGCACCTCCCGGCGCACCGGGGTGGTGGCCGCCGAGTCGAGGTAGATCACGGCGCCGGAGTGGTGTGCGGCGCCGTCAGCGTCACATCGAGCCCCAGGTCGAGCGATCGCACGCTGTGGGTCAGCGCCCCCACCGAGATGATGTCGACCCCGGTGGCGGCGATGCCGGCCACCGTCCCCAGGTTCACCGAGCCGCTCGCCTCGACGATGGCGCGGCCGGCCACCTGCTCCACGCCTGCCCGCAGGTCGGCGAGCGAGAAGTTGTCGAGCATGATGGTGTCGACCCCGCCGGCCAGCACCGGCTCGATCTGTTCGAGCCGGTCGACCTCGGCCTCGAGGTGGGTGGTGTGGGAGAGCTGGGCGCGAACGGCGAGCAGGGCATCCGTCACCGACAGCCCGCCCTGCGTGAGCACGGCCAGGTGGTTGTCCTTCGCCATCACCGCATCGCTCAGTGAGAAACGGTGGTTGTGACCGCCTCCGGAGCGCACAGCGTGGCGTTCGAAGACCCGGAGGCCGGGCGTGGTCTTCCGGGTGTCGACGATGCGGGCCCCTGTTCCGGCCGCGAGCGCCACATACTCCGCCGTCAGGGTGGCGATGCCGGAGAGCCGCTGCACGAAGTTCAGCGCGATCCGCTCGGACTGCAGCACCGACCGGGCCGACCCCGACACGGTGGCGAGGATCGCTCCCCGCTCGAACGCGGTGCCGTCGGGCACGAGCACCCGGGCCGTGACCGACTCGTCGACCAGACGGAAGGCCGCGGCGAAGACGTCTCCGCCGCTGAAGACGCCGGCCTCTCGTGCCACCAGCGCGGCGTGGGCGTGCGCGTCCGCGGGAAGAAGGGTCTGCGACGTCAGATCGCCCCAGGGCGCGTCTTCCTCGAGCGCCATCAGCACCACGGGGTCGATCTGGCGCCGGGTGAGGGCGGGTGTTGCAGCTGTGACTGTCATAGGGTTTCGAGCACTCTCCGGTCGGAACGGGCGACGAGATGATGACCGAACGCGTCATCGGTCTCCGGGAAGTCGGAACGGAAGTGCGCGCCGCGCGACTCCCGACGGGCGAGCGCCGCCGTGGTGGCGAGCCGGGCGAGCAGCAGCAGGTTGTCATCCTCGAGCACCCGGAAGGCGTCCGGCTCAGCCCTGCTGCCTGAAGTGCTGCTTCCGATGGTGCGTCCGGTTCCGGATGATCGCCCCTCGGCCCACGCCGCGAACTGTTCGAGCGCGTCGGCCAGCCGCGAACCGTCGCGGTGCACCCCCACGGCATCCCACATCAGCTGCTGCAGCGCATCGCGGCTGAACGGTCGCGTCTCCGCCCGGCCTCGAAGAGACCCGAATCGTCCCTCCCGCTCGGGGATGGCGCGATCGGCGCCCCCGGCCCACGGCGCGGCACCGCCGCTCCACGCCGACGCGATCGCCGCCCCCGAGTCCGCCCCCGCCGCCGCCGCCGACCCCTGCAGGGCCTCGACCGCCCGCCAGGCGTACACAACCGACTCGAGCAGCGAGTTCGACGCCAGCCGGTTCGCGCCGTGCACGCCCGTGCACGCGGCCTCGCCCACCGCGTAGAGACCCGGGAGCGTCGTTCGCCCCCGGTCGTCGGTGCTCACGCCGCCCATCCAGTAGTGCGCCGCCGGTGTGACGCGGATCGGCTCCGTACCGGGGTCGACGCCGTTGCGGCGGCACGCGGCGGAGATGCTCGGAAACCGCTGGGCGAAGAACTCGGATCCGAGGCCGGTGGCGTCGAGCAGCACCCCGCGCCCGCCCTGCAGCTCCATCTGCCGCGCGATCGCCCGCGCCACGACGTCGCGCGGAGCGAGTTCGGCGTCGGGGTGCGCGTCGAGCATGAACCGGTGGCCGTCCTCGGCGCGGAGCACAGCGCCTTCGCCCCGCACGGCCTCCGAGACGAGGAAGTTGCCGGGGGCATCCATCGACGTCGGGTGGAACTGGAAGAACTCCAGATCGGCGAGCTCGGCACCGGCCCGGTAGGCGGCAGCGACCCCGTCGCCGGTCGTCACCCGCGGGTTCGTGGTGTGGCTGTAGAGCTGCCCTGCTCCCCCGCTCGCGAGCACGACGGCATCGGCCCGAAGCGTTCGGCGTTCGCCCGAGCGCAGCACGACGTGCACTCCGGCGACCCTGCCGCCTTCGACGAGAAGGTCGCTCACGAAGGTGTCTTCGAGCAGAGTGGACGCGGTCCCCCGCACCGCATCGACGAGCGCCCTCTCGACGGCGGAACCGGTCGCATCCCCGCCGGCGTGCAGGATGCGCGGAAACCCGTGCGCCGCTTCGAGTCCATGGGCGAGCACACCGCCCTCCCCGTCGAACTCGACGCCGAGCCGGATCAGATCGCGGATGCGGGCGGGACCCTCCGCGCAGAGCACCTCCACCGCAGCCCGCCGGTTCAGCCCGGCCCCGGCGGCGAGGGTGTCGGCGACGTGGGAGGCGACGGAATCCTCGGCAAACATCGCGGCCGCGATGCCGCCCTGCGCGTAACGGGTGTTGCTCTCGCCGAGCTCCGCCTTGGTGATCAGGGTCACCTCGTGGGTGCGGCTCGCCTCGATGGCGACCACCAGCCCCGCGATGCCGCTGCCGACCACCACGAGCGCACTCACGGCCGGGCCGCCAGCATCCGCTCGAGCGCCACCCGGGCGGGTGCCGCCACGCTCTCGTCGACCGAGATGCGGTTCAGCACCTCGCCGCCGACGAGCGCCTCGAGCACCCAGGCCAGGTAGCCGGGGTGGATGCGGTACATCGTCGAGCAGGGGCAGACCACCGGGTCGAGGCAGAAGATCGTGTGCTCCGGATGCTCGGCCGCCAGCCTCTGCACCATGTTGATCTCCGTGCCGATCGCGAAGACCTGGCCGGGTTCCGCCGCGAGAATCGCCTTCTGGATGTAGTCGGTCGAACCCGCCTCATCCGCCGCATCGACAACAGGCATCGGGCACTCGGGGTGCACGATCACGCGCACGCCCGGAAAGTCGGCACGCGCCTTCTCGATCTGGGCGACAGTGAACCGCTTGTGAACGGAGCAGAATCCGTGCCACAGGATGACCCGGGCATCCAGCACCGCCTGCTCGTCGTTGCCGCCGAGCGGCTTTCTCGGGTTCCACATCGGCATGCGCTCGAGCGGCACACCCATGGCCTTCGCGGTGTTGCGGCCGAGGTGCTGGTCGGGGAAGAAGAGCACGCGCTGGCCGCGCTCGAACGCCCACTCGAGCACCGTCGCAGCGTTCGAGGAGGTGCAGACGATGCCGCCGTGCTCGCCACAGAAACCCTTCAGCGCGGCGGAGGAGTTCATGTAGGTCACCGGGATGACCGGCACCCGCCCGCTCGCATCGGGCTCGGTTCCGTAGAGTTCCTCGAGCTGCTCCCAGCACTCGGTGACCGAGTCGATGTCGGCCATGTCGGCCATCGAGCAGCCCGCCGCGAGGTTCGGCAGAATGACCTGCTGGTCGGCGTTCGAGACGATGTCGGCGGTCTCAGCCATGAAGTGCACCCCGCAGAAGACGATGGCCTCGGCGGCCGGCCGGCTGCGCGCAGCGTTCGCGAGCTGGAAGGAGTCGCCCACGAAGTCGGCATACTTCACGACCTCATCCCGCTGGTAGAAGTGACCGAGCACCACCACGCGGTCGCCGAGCGTCGCCTTCGCGGCCAGGATGCGCCGGTCGAGTTCTTCGTCTGTCGCGGTGCGGTACTCGGCCGGGATCTCGCCCTGGCGGGGAGTGTCCGCGGGAGCCACATCGGCCATCGACGACCCCGGACCGTAAGCCGGAACGGGCACGGCGTCGAAGTTCCACGGCGCATCCTTCAGAGCCGGGCTGCAACTGGTGACGGCTCCGCCGGGGCGGATCAGGTTCAGGGTGGTGGCGACGGATGGCATGACGTGCTCCTTGCAGAAGACAGTGGCGGGGGGGGTGTCAGGCGTGTGGCAGCGGGCCGTTGTCGGCCAGGTCGAAAGACTCGTTGTAGCGGAAGAGCCGGGGCGGCCTGTGACGACCACCCGACTGCCGCTCCTCCGTCGCGACGACGGATTTGGTGGCCTCGATCTGGCGCCGGAAGTTCGCCGGATCCAGAGGCCGCCCGAGCACCGCCTCGTACACCTCCCGCAGCTGCGCGAGCGTGAACCTCTCGCCCAGGAACGCGTGAGCGATACGGCTGTACTCCATCTTGTTGCGGAGCCGCCAGAGCGCGTAGCCGACGATTGCGTTGTGGTCGAAGGCGAGCTCCGGCAGGTCATCGGCCGGAAACCAGCGCACATTCTCCCCTTCCGCTGCCCGCTCGGCCTCCTCTGCCTCCACGAGCGCCCAGTAGACGATCGAGACGACCCGGGTGCCCGGAGAACGCTCGACCGTGCCGAACGCGTAGAGCTGCTCGAGGTACTGCGGAGTGAGCGCCGTTGTCTCCAGGAGGTTTCGCCCCGCCGCATCCGACAGGCTCTCGGATGCCCGGATCGGGCCGCCCGGAAGCGCCCACCTGCCCCCGAACGGTTCACGGATGCGTCGCACGAGGGGGAGCCAGAGCGTCGCGGGGCTCTCCGCGCCCGTTTTGCGGAGCGCGAAGATCACGGTGGAGACCGCGAGCTGTGGCTGGGTGGAGAGCATCTGCTGGATCCGGTCGACTAAGTAAAGGTACAAATGACTAGAACAGATGATACAACCCCCGTGGCCCTCTGCGCCACCGCGCCCACACGGAGTGAGAGAGGTTAGATCACGGCAGGGATCCCGTCAAGCCTCATCCCGGTGACTTGTGAGCCGTCGCCGAAGGGCGGATAGTTCATACCGACGCACCGCCGCTCCCCCCACGAAGGCGGTGCATCCGGAGTTCCCCTAGCGGTGACCGAGCGAGTTCTGACGCTCCGTGGCTGCGCGAATTCCCGCGGTCTGGCTCCCGGCAATCGGGTAGTCGGAGGCCAGGCCGCACTCCTCCCCGTCTCCTTTTGCGGGCCCTTCGACCGCGGCTCAGCCGATGAGGGTGAGTCTGTCGATCGTGTCCTCGGGCGTGCCGAGCGGGCGGCCGGCAAGCAGTTCGCGCGGGGTGATCCCGTAACTCGCGCGGAGGGCGTGCCGAAGTTCCTTCACGCTCGAGAACCCCGCCTGCGCCGCGATCTCTCCCACTGAGCGCGGCGCGTGCGAGGCGAGACGGAGTGCTGCCAGCGCAGTCTCCAGACGCTTCGCCCTGATCACCTCGGCGGGCCCCACACCCTGCGAGGAGAAGCTCCTCTGCAGGTGACGGAGAGAGACGCTCAGCAGCTCGGCGAGCACTTGCGGGGTGAAATCCGGATCGTGGGAGCGGCGGGCGATCAGAACCTCAGCCCGTGCTCGGAGACCCTGTGGGAGAACCTCGGCATCGGAGCGGTGACCGGCGCCCTCGAGGAAGAGTCCGGCCAGCAGCTGGGCAAGCACCATCGTGGTGGCCTCGGTGGCCATCGGTCGCTCGCCTGCAGCGGCGAACTCCTCCATCAGCGCGAGGAGGAAGGCGAGGGCGGGACGACGCAGCCGCGATGCATCGGGAAAGCTGCCGATCCGCTCGGGAACGGTGACCCCGTGTGCGGCCAGCAGATCACGATGGATCGAGACCATGGCCACCCGCGACTTGACCAGGTTGACAGCCTCGACCTCTTCCCAGCCCGCCATGTAACCGGCCTGGCCCGGTTCGAACCGGAACGTCCGGCCGGCTTCGTACAGTTCGAAGATGCCCTGTCGGACGAACACGATACTCACGAAGTCGCGCTGCTCCGGATCCCGACCCGAAGGCGAGATCTGCAGCGGGGTCTGCGCGACGTCGGTGATGATGACTCCGGGAAGCGACCACCGCCGCCCCCGTGCCTGGAAGTCTTCGGGTCTCTCCGACACGAGGTGCGGTCCGAGGGCGCGAAGACCCTCCACCCCCTCCAGCGTCCAGCGGGACGGCTGCACCTCTGTGAAGCCGGGTTCCTGCACCATGGTGTCGTCTTTCACGCCCCGCACGGCCTGCTCACACGGTGCGGACTGGATCTGCTGAACCCCTCAGGCTCTCAGGTTACCCCCAGCGACATGCAAATGACCACTGGCGACCCTGCGGGGGACCGTTCGGACGGTCCTGCTCTGTTCGGGTGATAGTAAGTCAACTCGAAAGCCGACGTCGTACCCGCGACTCCAAGCGCGAGAGGAATGGGGGTTCCGAATGAGATCCAGACGCTCGATGGTCATCATGGACGACCGTGCCGTGCTCGTGGAGGGAATCGCGACCGTTCTGCAGTTCACGCATCCCGAACTGCAGCTCTCGACCGGTTCTGAGGGCCTGGGCCACCTCGTGTCCGCATCCAGGCCGGCCCGCGCGTCCGACGGGGCCCCGGTTATCGTGGCGGGCGGATCCGCTCTGGCGACGCTCCCGGAGTCCCGTGCGCTGCAGGGTCTCATCGGTGCCGGCGCTGCGATTGTCGCCATCCTGGGCTGTTCGAACCAGGCCAGCGCGTACACCTTGAGGGCGGTCGGCGTGAGCGCGTTCGTCTGCGAGTCAGAGGGCATCAACGAGCTGTTGCGGGCCATCGAGAAGGTACTCGAGTGCTCGACGCACCTCTCCCCCGACGCCGAGGTGATCTTCTCCAAGCCCGCACGCCGGGCCCCCCGCCTCAGCCCCCGCGAACGCCAGATCGTGCTGCTCTACCTCTCGGAGAACGACTGGAGCGTCGACGACGTCGCCCGCATGCTGCAGATCAGCGCGCAGACGGTGCGCTCGCACCTCGCCAGGCTCCGTAGCCACTTCACCGCCGCAGGATTCACGGTGCGGAACAGGCTAGAACTCCGACAGGCCCTCGTCGAGATCGGGGTTCTCGAAGCCGGCACACCGGTCGCCCCGTATGCCCTTCCCGCCGCCCAGTCCGCTCCGCGGGGCCTCAGCCGGTTCCGCTACGCCGACGACACCGCGCCCACCACGAAGGCCGGCTGAGCGAGGGCGCCGAACTGTGGCGCCGAGCTGTGGTGCCGAGTGATGGTCTAACATCGCAGGTGTGACAGCAGCAGGCGGAATCGATCCCGACGTGGCACCGAGTGGAACCGACTGCGTCGAGTGCGACGCTCAGGGGCTCTGGTGGTTCCATCTCCGCCGGTGCGCCGAATGCGGGCATGTCGGCTGCTGCGACGATTCCCTGGCCAAGCATGCGACTGCCCACTTCCGCGAGACGGGGCACCCTGTCATCCAGAGCTTCGAACCGGGTGAGACCTGGATGTTCGACTACCGCACCGAGGCGGTCTTCGAGGGTCCGTCGCTCGCCGCACCGACCCATCATCCCCTCGGCCAGACCACGCCCGGCCCTGCCGATCGCGTGCCCACCGACTGGGAATCGCAGCTCGGCTGATGGCAGGAGGTTCGCCGACCACCTGACGCGCGGACGGATCGGCTGGAACGTCGTGTCGAGCGACATGCAGACCGCTAGCCCGTGTTCTGCAGTCCCGCTGCCACACCGTTCACGGCGAGAAGAAGCAGCTGGTGCGGCTCGTCGAGCGGATCGGCGCTGCCGGATGCGCGGATGTCCCTGAGCGCCCGGAGCTGAAGCAGCGACAGGGCGTCGACGTACGGGCTCCGCAGCCGCACGGCCCGTCGCAGAACGGGTCGCGCCTCGAGCAGGGCATCGTGGCCGGTCGTCCGCTGCACCCAGTCGCGGGTGAGTTCCATCTCCTCGAGCACGAGTTCTGCAAGATCGGCGCGGTCACCGAGGGCGAGGTAGCGCTTCGCCAACCGCAGGTCGGTCTTCGCCAGAGACATCTCGACGTTGTTGATCATGGCTGTGAACAGCGGCCAGCGCGAATAGGCATCCTGCAGCACCCCGACGTCGCCGACGGCGGCGAGCGCGGAGCCGAGACCGAACCACCCCGTGAGGTTGATGCGCGCCTGCGTCCAGGCGAACACCCACGGGATCGCGCGGAGGTCCTCGAGCGACTCGATCGAGAGGCCGCGACGGGCGGGCCGCGAGCCGAGTGCCAGCAGGCCGACCTCCTCGAGGGGCGTGACCTGCGCGAACCAGGGCGCGAAACCGTCGCTCTTGATGAGCTCGTAGAACCTCTCGCGTGAGCGGGCATCCATTGTCGCCGCGACGTCGCTGAAGTCCTCGGTCGCCGACTGGTTCGCCTGCTCGTTCGACGGAGTCGAGGCGAGCAGGGTCGCGGCGGCCATCTGCTCGATGTGCCGGGCGGCGATGGTCTTGTCGCCGTACTGCGCGAAGATCACCTCGCCCTGCTCGGTGAGCTTGAAGCGGCCGTCGACCGATCCGGGCGGCTGCGCCAGCACGGCCTCGTTGGCCGGCCCGCCGCCGCGCCCGAGGGCACCACCCCGACCGTGGAACAGCGTGAGCACGATGTCGTTGTCAGCCGCCCACTGCGTGATGCGCTGCTGCGCCGAGTAGAGCGCGAGCGTTGCCGAGACCGGGCCGACATCCTTCGAGGAGTCGGAGTAGCCGAGCATCACTTCGAGTCGTCGCCCTGTCGCATCGAGCCGGGCCTTCACCTCGGGCAGATCGATCATCTCGGCGAGGATCGTCGTCGACGCGGCAAGATCGTCGAACGTCTCGAACAGGGGCACCGCATCCAGAACCGGCGCGGCTTCGGGCGAACCCATCGCGGCCTCCGCCAGCGCGTACACCGTGGCGAGGTCGGCGGAGGACTGCGTGAACGACACGATGTAGCGCCTCGAGGCCCGCACCCCGTACCTGCGCTGCAGGAACGCGATCGTGCGATAGACGTCGAGCACCTCGAGCGTCATCTCGCTGAGCTTCCCGCCGGCCCGCACCTCGGCGAGCGCCTCACGGTGCACCTTCGAGTGCTGGCGCACCTCGAGCTCGGCGAGGTGGAATCCGAAGGTCTCGACCTGCCAGATGAGGTTCTGGAGCTCTCCGTTCGCACTCCGGAGGGCTCCGGCGTCGCGGAGCGAGTGCTGGATGACCCTCAGGTCGGTGAGCAGTTCCTCGGGGCCCCGGTAGCCGAGGTCGGCGTCCCGCCGTCGGGTCGCAGCGATGCGCTCGGCGACCACCAGCAGCACTCGTCGATGAGGCTCGTTCGGTGCGCGGGTGCCGATCTGCGAGGTGATCTCCACCGCGAAGCTCCGCTGCGTCTCCCAGAGGCCGTCGAGCGCCCGGCTCGGCGGGGTGTCGACCTCGTCGAGGGTGAGCGTCCGGCCGATGCGGGTGGCCGCGTGTTCGAGCCCGAGCAGGATGTGCTCCGACGCGATCGCGGCGGCCTGCCGGGTGACGGCCGCGGTCACGAACGGGTTCCCGTCGCGGTCGGCAGCGATCCAGCTGCCGAGGCGGAGGAACGCGGGCGCTTCGGCAGGCCGGGCGCCGGCGGCGTTCCCGAGCAGCCAGTCGTCGAGCATCCGGTACACCTTCGGCACCACCTCGAACAGGGTCTGGTCGAAGATGCTCATGGCGGTGCGCACCTCGTCGAGCGGCGTCGGCCTGGTCGTTCGAAGCGGTGAAGTGCGCCAGAGCACGTCGATCTCCTCGAGGAGGCGACGGTCGTTCTCGGCCGTCGTGAGGGTGCCCTGGCGCAGTTGGTCGCGATGCTCGAGCAGTTCGCTGATGCGGCGGATCCCGGAAGCGACGGCCCTCCGGCGCGCCTCGGTCGGGTGGGCGGTCAGTACCGGGTGGAACCGCAGGCCGCGGAGCCGCTCGGCGGCCTCCTCCGTGCCCACCTCAGCCACCAGCTGCTCGATCGCGCCCGGCAACGAGTCGGTGACGACCGCGTCGCTCGCGCCGTCACGGGCCCGCAGAACCCGCACGCGGTGATGCTCCTCGGCGAGGTTCGAGAGATGGAAGTAGCAGGTGAAGGCGCGGGCGACCTGTTCGGCGCGCTCGGGTGTGAACGAGTCGACGAGGCGCTCGGCGTCTTCGATCGACACCGTGCCGGCCGACGCGCCTGCCGCTCCGCCCTGGGCGTTCGTCTCGTAGGCCGCGATGGTCAGAGCTCGGAGCGCCTCCACGTCGCGGAGCAGATCATCGCCCCCCGCCTCGGTGAGCACACGGCCGAGCAGCGCCCCCAGGCGGCGCACGTCGCTCCGCAGGTCTTCGTCGACTTCGTCGCGGATGTCTCGCCTGGTCTGGTCTTCGGATGTGCTCACCCGTCCACGCTAGCGCTCCCAGATTGACAGCATGTTACGGGCGGGCACCCCGAACATCTCCGGCGCAGGGATCATCCAGCTTCATCCGACAGATTGGGAGTCTATGGAAATCGCCGTCGACCTCGTGCTCGCAGTTGCAGGCCTCCTGGCGATCATCGCCGGCTGGGGCCGCGGCCTGCTGGTGATGGCGGCGTCTCTCGTCGGCATCGCGCTCGGCGCCTGGGTCGCCACGCTCGCTGCTCCCTCGGTGGTGACCCTGCTCGCCGACCACGGCTGGACGAGCTCACTCCAGCGGTCGATCGCGGCCGGCGTCGTCTTCGTGCTGTGCATCGTGATCGCCTCGACCGTGCTCGGCTCGCTCGCCCTCGTCATCCGGCGCACCATCGGCCGGGTGAAGGTGGTACGTGGAATCGACTCCCTCGGCGGCGCCCTTCTCGGCGCGCTGGCCTGGGCCGTCATCGTCTGGCTCGCGGGCGGTTTCCTGCTCTCGACGGGTCAGCTCCAGGCAACCCAGCTGGTGAACGCGTCGAAGATCGTCAGCACGCTCAACAGCATCTCGCCTGTTCCGGCGACCACAGCGCTCGGCACCCTCGACCAGGCCCTCGGCAGCGCGGGCTTCCCCACCGTCTTCGCCGACGGGGCGGAGATCATCGCCGGCGCACAGGCACCCGAGCAGGGCGTGCCGGCCGCGGTCGACAACGCCTCACAGGGGGTCGTGAAGATCCTCTCCTCTGCGCCCAACTGCAACACCGATGCAGAGGGCAGTGGCTGGGTGGTCTCCGACGGGCGGATCATCACGAACGCGCACGTCGTCGCCGGCAGCAGCGAGATCTACGTGCAGGTCGCGGGCTCGGGCGCTCTCCTTCCTGCCCGGCTCATGGTCTACGACCCGCAGCGCGACCTCGCGGTGCTCGACGTGGCGAACCTCGGGGTCGCTCCCCTGACTCTCGGCACCGATCTCGCGGCCTCCGCCTCCGCCGTGGTCGCCGGCTACCCCGAGAACGGGCCCTTCGTGACCGCCCCGGCACGCGTCCGCCAGATCGTCGAGGCGACCGGGCTCGACATCTACGGCACCGAAGACGTCACCCGCGAGATCTACTCCCTCCGCGGCACGGTGCTTCCCGGCAACTCGGGCGGCCCGCTCTTCGATACCGCCGGCGACGTCGTCGGCGTGGTGTTCGCCCGCTCGACCACCGACGCCGACACCGGCTACGCGATGACCCTGGCTGAGATCGCCCCGGTCGTGCAGGCGGCAGCCGGGGCGACCGCTGCGGTCAGCTCTGGGGCCTGCCAGACCGACTGAGCCGCGGGGCCGGAACCTCGCTGCGGGCACAGTCGACGGCGTCAGCGAACACGCGGAAGACATGGTCCTCGGGCTGGAACGCGCTGTCGACCCGGATCGCCGTCATCATGCGGAGGCCCGCATCGGAAGTCGATCAGGTTACAGCGGGCTCGGCCCGTCGATCGCATTCGAGCAGCACCCGGCGGAGCGCGCCCTCGAGCTCCTGGCGCTCCGGCGCGCCGAGCACTCCGACCAGCTCCCGCTCGAGCGTCAGCTGGTCAGGCAACGCGCCGTCGATGCGCTCCCTGCCCTCCGGCGTGACAACCACCTTCACCACCCGCCGGTCGCCCGTGCTCCGTTCGCGGAGCACGAGGCCCGCCGCCTCGAGGGCCCCCACCCGCTTCGTGATCGAGGCGTTCGACGCTGCGATTGACCTCGCGAGCTGTGACGGAGTGGGCGGCTCGGCGGCTCGGCGAACGGCTGACAGAACGTCGAACTCGCCGCGGGTGAGCCCGTGTGCCTTCAGGAGCTCGTCGCTCAGGAGCGTCGCGAGACGCGCGATCCGCAGGATCCGGCCCATCGTACCCATCGGGGCCGTGTCGAGATCGGGCGCGATGACGCGCCAGTCGGAGCGGGTGTCGTCGAGCGCATCGACGCGAGCGGTGGTCATGTCACTATTTTACTAGTAAAATAGTTTCGTGCAGCGCGGCATCCCTTCTCTCGCCAACCCTCCATCGAACAGGATCCCGTGTCGACCAGCACCCTTCTCCCCTATGCCCGCTCGGTCGTGACAGTGGGCGAACACGGCGGCGCGCACCGCGCGGCCATCCGCGCCGGGCTGTCGATCCTCATTCCCTTCCTCGTGCTTCTCGCGCTCGGTCATGTCGAGTGGTCGATCTACGCAGCCTTCGGCGCCTTCACCTCCGTCTACGGCCGGAACTCCTCCCGCTCGGGCCGGCTCCGCATGCAGGCTGCGGCCGCCGTGGTCATGGTCAGCGCGGTGCTGCTCGGCAGCCTCGTCGCGATGCTGCCCGGACGGGAGTGGCTGGCGGTGCTTGTCGCGAGCATCGTGGCGGTCGTCGCGGCGCGGGTCTCCGACATCTTCGGTTTTCTGCCTCCCGGCCCCCTGTTCGCCGTGTTCGCGCTCTGCGCCATCGCCTCCGTGCCGGGCACGGCAGCGAACCTCCCGATCGCCTTCACGGTGGCCGGGGCATCCGCGCTGCTCGCCGTGGTCATCGGGCAGGCAGGACGAGTGCGTCTCGTGACTCCGGGGCGGCCGGATGCCCGGGGAGCCATCGGGCCGAGCGCCGACCTCCGACCGGCGGCGCCCCCGGCGTCTCGGGCCGCGTCACCCCTCGCGTTCCGTCCGTTCCACTATCTCCGCTTCGGAGTCGCTGCCGCGGTGGCGGGCTCCCTCTCGACCGCGCTCGGAATCGGGCACCCCTATTGGGCGATGGTCGCAGCGATCGTGCCCCTGGTCGCCGCCGACCTGCCCAACGCCTTCGTTCGGGGAACCCACCGCGTGCTCGGCACCGTCGTCGGTCTGGCTCTCGCGTGGCTGCTGCTGCTCCTGCAACCGTCGGGTCTCGTCGCGATCCTCCTGGTCGTCGGTCTGCAGATGGCCGCGGAGCTTCTCATCATGCGAAACTACGGCCTCGCCCTCGTCTTCGTGACGCCGCTCGCCCTGCTGATGATCGATCTGGTGCACCCGGGCGACCCCACACAACTCATCACCGACCGGGGGCTCGAGACGCTCCTGGGAACCGCTGTGGCCATCGTGATCGCCTGGGTGACGTGGCTCGCATCGCGGCGCCCAGTGGCCACCACCGGCCCACTCGCATAGTCTGGACGAATGGCTCAACGCTCGCGCGGAAGAACTCCGTGGATCATCGCCGGCCTGATCGTCTTCGTTCTCGCCGACCTCGCACTCGTAGCATTCGCGCTCAGCGGGCCTTCCGTCGACGGTGACCAGGTCAGCGCCGCGGAGCCCACCTTCGTGGCGACGCCTGCACCCACGACTGACGCTCCCACCACATCCACCGCCTCGCCGACCGCTTCGCCCACCCCGACTGCGACGAGCACCGCACCGTCGACGACTGCGCCCAGCACGCCCGCTCCGTCCACTTCTGTTCCATCCACCTCCGCTCCGGCGTCGCTCAGCGGCATGGCCGATGCGAAGGTCGGCTACCGTGCCACAGCCGGAACCTGCACCGGAGACAGCACCGCCACCGACTCGGTCATCGAACTCACCACAGACGGCGGCGCCACCTGGACGAAGGTGAACCCCACCGATCTCCGCATCCGTACCGTCGAGAAGCTCATCGTCGTCGACGAATCCCACGTCGACCTGCTCGCCACCTACGGGGCCGGCTGCACCGAATCGGCGATCAGCACCTTCACGCAGGGCGAGTTCTGGCAGGCCTACCCCGACCGCACGGCCGCCCTCAAATAGCCCTGTCTGAACGACGAAGGCCCGCGCCCCCTGGGGGGTCGCGGGCCTCATGACAGGCGGTTCGCAACAGCGGCCGGCGGTGGAGATGCGGGGAATTGAACCCCGGTCCACTGCTGTGGTCGTATGCCTTCTACGGGCGTAGCCAGCAAGATGTTCTACTCGGCTCCGGAAGTTGTCGCTGGCACCTGATCCGACGAGCCCAGCCCGAGTGCAAGTCCCTGTGCGCCCTCAGGCGTGACGCACAAGCAATCCCTCTAGATAACGCCAGGATCCGGGTAGAGGGCATTCCCGGTCTGACGGTTCCTTATGCGGCTAGCTGGTGCTTAGGCTGCGAGAGCGAAAGCGGCCTGCTTGGCCGGAACAGTGCTGTTTTGATTGGCACTTATTGTTTGCGCGGATCGTTTACGAGATAACCGTGCGTCCTCGGCCCGCTTCTCACACTCACTCAGGCAATGTCGAAACCGATCATCCCCGCGAGCAGCTGAAGAGCTGGACCACTGCTGCACACTGTTGAATTGTCAAGGTCGCCGCCCTCTCAGGCAGCCCTCCACTGTAACAGCTAATGTCGGCTCATGACGACTCCCCGCTGGACCCCGGCCCTCCTTCCCTCCCTCAGCGGCAAGACCTTCGTGGTCACCGGCGGGAACGCCGGGCTCGGCTACTGGGCATCCGAGCTCCTCGCCAGGCGCGGTGCCTCCGTGATCATCGCCGCACGCAACGAACAGAAGGCCAGCCGCGCGATCGCGTCGATCCTCACCCGCGCCCCGCTCGGCAGCGTGCGCTCCGTGAAGCTCGACCTGGCCGACCTGGCCTCAGTGGAAACGGCAGTCGCAGAACTGTCGACGGGCCCCATCGACGGCCTCATCCTGAACGCCGGACTCACCGAGTCGTCGAAACGCGCCTTCACAACCGACGGTTTCGAGATCATGTTCGGCACCAACTTCCTCGGCCACTTCGTGCTCACCGCAGGGCTCATGCCGACGCTGCTCGCCACGGCCGGCTCGAGGGTGGTCTCGCTCGGCAGCATCAGCCACGAATTCTTCGAACTCGATCTGGATGACCTGCAGAGCGAGCACTATTCGAGCTTCCGCACCTACGGCCGCTCGAAACTCAGCGTGATGCTCTTCGGATTCGAGCTCGACCGTCGCCTCCGGAAGGCGAGCCACAGCACCCGGAGCCTCGTCGCCCACCCCGGATTCGCGCTCGACGGACTGAGCGCTTCACGCCCGGGCATCGGCGCGAAACGCTCGAACGCCGCAGTGCGCACGGGCCTCGCCACGTTCGCACAGGGCAAGGATGCCGGCGCCCTGCCGATCGTTCGCGCCGCCGCCGATCCGCTGGCCGCGGGCGGCGACTACTGGGGCCCCGACGGCTGGCGCCAACTGAAGGGCGACCCGACGGTGGTCAGGGCCAGAACCCGGGCCCGCGACATCCGCACAGCCAGCGCGCTCTGGAGCATCGCCGAGAACCTCACGGGCACGTCCCTCACGCTCTGACCTGTCACCGCGAACTCACCGTGCGGAACTTCCGCACACTCAAGGGAATGAACACCGCCAGCAGCACGACGATGCCGATGAACACCGTCAGCACCGGATGCTGCTGCGTCCAGACGTCGGCCACCGGCGTGCCGGGCGGCACGTTGCCGAACAGCGTTCGAGCCGCCTGCACCAGCGCCGAGACCGGGTTGTACTCCGCGAAGATGCGAAGCGGAGTCGGCAGCGTGTCGCTCGGCACGAACGCGTTCGAGATGAACGTGAGCGGGAACAGAACCAGGAACGACACGTTGTTGATGACCTCGGGGCTCCGCACGCTCATTCCGATGAACGCCATCACCCACGAGAACGCGTAGGCGAAGAGCAGCAGCAGTACCACCGCCGCCGCAGCCTCGAGAAAACTCGATCGCACCCGCCAGCCCACGATGAACCCCGTCGTCATCATCACCGCCATCGAGATCGTGTTGATCAGCAGGTCGCCCGTGGTTCGCCCGATCAGCACGGAGGCCTGGTTCATCGGCAGGGTGCGGAAGCGGTCGATGATTCCGTCCTTCAGATCCTGCGCCATCGCCGAGCCCGAGTATGTGGAGCCGAAGACGACAGTCTGGGCGAAGATGCCCGCCATGATGAACTCGGTGTAACTGCTGCCCGGAATGTCGATCACGCCGGCATACACGTAGCTGAAGAGCAGCACGAACATGATCGGCTGGAGCAGCGTGAACACGAGGATGTCGGGCACCCGTTTGATCTTGATGAGGTTGCGGCGGGTCGTGATCCAGCCGTCGTTCAGCAGGTTGCCGATGCGGGAGGTGGATGCGGCGGGGTTGGCTGTCGCGGGCGTGAGGGCTGCCGGCGTGGCGCTCATGCGGCCGCCTCCTCGTCGGCGGTCGCCATGTGGCCGGTGAGCGTCAGGAACACGTCGTCGAGCGTGGGTCTCCGCATCCCGGCATCGAAGAGCGGGATGCCGAGTCTCTCGAACTCGCCGAGCACCTCCCGCAGGGCGGCCGGCGCATCGGTGGCATTGACGGTCAGCTCACGCCCATCGTCGGAGACGGTCGGCGCCGCACTGCCCACGCGGGCCAGCACATCGCGTGCCGACGCACTGTCTTCTGAGCGTACGAGACTGATCTCGACACGCTGGCCGCCGATCGACGCCTTGAGTTCGTCGGAGGTGCCTTCGGCGATCACCTTCCCGTCGTCGATCACCGAGATGCTGTCGGCGAGCTGGTCGGCCTCCTCCAGATACTGGGTGGTCAGGAGCACCGTGGTGCCCTCGCCCACCAGCGTGGTGATGATGTCCCACATGCCGAGCCGGGAGCGCGGATCGAGCCCCGTCGTCGGCTCGTCGAGAAAGAGCACCTGCGGCCGGGACACCAGCGCCCCGGCGAGGTCGATCCGGCGCCGCATGCCACCGGAGAATCCCTTGACGGGTCGGTTCTGGGCCTCCGTGAGGTCGAAGAGTTCGATCAGTTCGGTGGCCCTGGCCCGTGATGCCCGGGAACCAAGATGATAGAGGCGCCCCACCATGTCGAGATTCTCGAAGCCGGTCAGGTTCTCATCGACCGCCGCGTACTGGCCGGACACCCCGATGATCGGCCGGATGCGCTCCGGTTGCCGCACCACGTCGATTCCGCCGATCGTGGCGCTGCCCGAGTCGGGGCTCGTGAGGGTCGTCAGCACTTTCACGGTCGTGGTCTTGCCCGCTCCGTTCGGGCCGAGGAGCGCGGTGACAGTGCCCTGCGGCACCTCGAGGTCCAGCCCGTCGAGCGCATGCACGGGGCCTGCCCCGCGGGGCGTGTAGGTCTTTCGGAGCCCGCTGGCGATGATGAAGGTCATGCGCCGAGAGTAACCAGCACCACCGACATCCACAATGGTGGACACCGTTCACATCGTAACGAGCTGATCACGACTCAGTTCAGTCCCCGAGGTTCCGCTGCGTTCCCATCGCACGGTCGGCCTCGCGCTTGTCCTGTCGCTCCCGAAGCGTCTGGCGCTTGTCGTATTCGCGCTTGCCCTTCGCTACCGCGAGCTCGACCTTCGCCTTGCCGTCGCTGAAGTACAGCCGCAGCGGCACAAGCGTATAGCCGCCCTCTTTCACCTTGTTGTGGATCTTGAGGATCTGCGCCTTGTGCAGCAGCATCTTGCGCTTCCGGCGCGGCGGGTGGTTGTTCCACGAGCCCTGGTTGAACTCGGGGATGTGCACCGCGTCCAGCCACGCCTCTCCCCCATCGATGTAGCCGTAGCCGTCGACGAGGGACGCCCGACCGGCCCGCAGCGACTTGACCTCGGTGCCGGTGAGCACGAGGCCTGCCTCATACGTGTCTTCGATGCTGTAGTCGTGGCGGGCCTTGCGGTTGGTCGCGACGACCTTTTCTCCGCGTTCGCGTGGCACGAGCACTCCTGGAAGATCGGTGGTGGATGAGCTGCGCGGCACGCAGCAGCCCTCCAGTCTATGCCGTTCGAACTGCTCAGACCTTCAGGTACCGGGTGATGGCGAACTTGGCGGAGAACGCGGCGAGCACAACCGAGAGCACGATGAGCGTCGGCACCACGAAGAGCAGCGCATCGTTGTCGGTCACGAAGGCGGTGAAGGGCAGTGCTGTCTGCAGATAGCCCTGCACGAAGAAGTGAACCACCCCCCAGACGGCCGCACCGGCCAGCACCGATCCGATGAGCGCGGCGATCACACCCTCGAGGATGAACGGCGTCTGGATGAACCGGTTGGATGCCCCCACCAGCCTCATGATGCCGATCTCCCGTCTTCGGGAGAACGCCGACAGCCGGATCGTGGTCGCGATCAGCAGCACCGCGGCCACCAGCATCAGCACAGCGATCCCGATGGCGGTGTAGCTCGCCGCGTTGAGGATCGAGAAGATCTGCTCGAGGTAGCTGCGCTGGTCGACCACGCTGTCCACCCCCGGGAGGCCAGACAGGCTCTCGACGAGCACCGCCGACTGCTGCGGGTCGACCATGTTGATCCAGAAGGTCTGGTTGAGCAGGTCGGGCGTCACGTACTGGGCGACATCGTTGCCCGCGAACTGCTGCTTGAACTTCTCGTAGGCCTGCTCGTGCGTCTCGAAGTAGTACTGCTGGATGAAGGGCGACAGCGTCGGCGACTTCAGCTGGGCATCCACCGCCGCGATCTGGTCGTCGGTGGCCTCACCGTTCGTGCAGTTCGCGCCTCCTGAGGTCGTCGTGCACATGTACACGGCGACCTGCGCCTTGTCGTACCAGTAGCTCTTCATCTGGCCGATCTGCATCTGGAGAAGAATGGCGGCGCCCACGAAGGTGAGCGAGATGAAGGTCACCAGCACGACGGAGACGACCATGGACATGTTGCGGCGAAGGCCTGTGCCGACCTCGCCGAGGATGAGTGCGAGTCTCACTGGGTCGGCCCCACGTTCTGGTCAGCGGCCCTGTCGTGGTTCTCGCCGCGCGCACGAAGTCCGAGCGTCTCGGCCAGGCTGATCTGCCCGGTCATCAGCGAATCCCTGTCGTCTGCGGGTGCTGCTCCAGGCTCGGGCTCCGGATCGGGCTGTGTGGGTTGCGCAGCTCCGCTGTGCACTGCTGTGGAGAGCGCAGCCGCGGGCTCCGTCGTGGCCACACCCCGGGCATCCGGAGCCTCGACCTCGCCGGTGTCGGCCGGTGGGAAGAAGAACGGGGTGTCGTCGGAGACATCCTCGATGACCGCGGTGGTTCCGGCAGCGGGCAGCGGCATGCCGACAGGCTGCACGAGCACCTGCTGCCCGGTCTCGGTCGTGGCGAAGACGGGTCGTTCGATCGCTCCCGTCGCCTGCATGCGGAGGGAGAGCGGATCGGGACGGGTGATCTCCGCGGTCATGCCGGAGTCCTGCAGGCTGATCTCGGTGGTCGCACCGTAGCCGCCCTGGCGGTCGTCCCGCACGACCTGGCCGCTGACGAGTTCGACGACCCGGCGCTGCATCTGGTCGACAATCGCGTTGTCGTGGGTGGCCATGATGATCGTGGTGCCGCCGGCATTGATGCGGTCGAGCACGTTCATGATTCCGGCACTCGTCACGGGGTCGAGGTTTCCTGTCGGTTCGTCGGCCAGCAGGATGGCGGGCTTGTTGACCACGGCGCGGGCGATGGCCACGCGCTGCTGCTCACCGCCCGAGAGCTCGTGGGGCAGTCGGCCGGCCTTTTCGGCGAGGCCGACCATGGCGAGCACGTCGGGCACGGCCTCCTGGATGAATCCCCGGGACTTGCCGATGACCTGGAGCGTGAACGCCACATTGTCGAAGACGTTCTTGTTCGGCAGCAGACGGAAGTCCTGGAACACGACGCCGAGATTCCGGCGGAAGTAGGGCACCTTGCGGGACGAGATCGACCCGAGGTCCTGGCCCAGGACGTGGATGTTCCCGCTCGAGGGGCGATCCTCCTTCAGCACGAGGCGGAGGAAACTCGACTTGCCGGAGCCTGAGGCACCCACGAGGAAGACGAACTCACCCCGCAGGATCTCGAGGTCGATCGTGTTGAGCGCCGGCTTGGCCGTGCCCCTGTACATCTTGCTTACCTGGTCAAATCGAATCATGGCGACGTCAGCCTAAGCAGCACCTGCGGGCAATCCGCCCAGCGACATGCCCAATACCCAACCGCGCCGCCGAAGCTGGGAAGTGGCTCGGTGATCCCTCAGTCCTGCTTGCGCTTGCGCCAGCGGATGCCCGCCGAGATGAACCCGTCGAGGTCGCCGTCGAACACGTTGGAGGGGTTGTTCACCTCGTAGTCGGTGCGGAGATCCTTCACCATCTGGTACGGGGCGAGCACATAGCTCCGCATCTGGTCACCCCAGCTCGCGGTGATGTTGCCCGCCAGCTCCTTCTTCGTGGCATTCTCCTGCTCGCGCTGGAGCAGCAACAGCCGCGACTGCAGCACCCGGAGCGCCGCAGCACGGTTCTGGATCTGGCTCTTCTCGTTCTGGCAGCTCACCACGATCCCCGTCGGCAGGTGGGTGATGCGCACAGCGGAGTCGGTGGTGTTGACCGACTGGCCACCCGGCCCGCTCGAACGGAACACGTCGACCCGGATGTCGTTCTCGGGCACCTCGACCACGTCGGTGGTCTCGATCAACGGAACGACCTCGACGGCCGCGAAGCTCGTCTGGCGCTTGCCCGCCGAGTTGAACGGGCTCATCCGCACCAGGCGATGAGTGCCCGCCTCGACGGAGAGGGTTCCGAAGGCATAGGGCGAGTCGATCTCGATCGTCGCACTCTTGATGCCCGCCTCTTCGGCGTAGCTGGTGTCGAGCACGGTCGACTTGTGGCCGTGCTGCTCGGCCCAGCGAAGGTACATGCGCAACAGCATCTCGGCGAAGTCGGAGGCGTCGACCCCGCCCGCGCCGGCACGGATCGTCACGACCGCCGGCCTCGGGTCGTACTCGCCGTTCAACAGCGTCTGCACCTCGAGTTCGCCGAGGAGCTTCGTGATGCTCCGGAGCTCGGTCTGAGCTTCGAGCACGGCGTCTTCGTCGGATTCGTCGTTCGCCAGTTCGACCATGATCTCGAGGTCGTCGAGCCTGGAGTTGATGCTCACGATCTTGGCGAGCTCGGCCTGCCGATGAGAGAGGTCGCTGGTGACCTTCTGCGCTTTCTCGGTGTCGTTCCAGAGGTCGGGCACCCCGGCCTGCTCGCTGAGCTCGGAGATCTGGACCTTGAGCCCCTCGACGTCGACCACCGACTGGATGTCGCCGAAGGTGGAACGGAGGGCACTGATCTGCTCAGAGAGGTCGAGTTCTAACACGATCCCCGAGCTTACCCGCTCCACCTCTCGGCTGGCCGGGTGGTGCTGGCCGGGTGCTGCTGGCCGGGTGCCGGGCGCCGGGCTGAGGCGCCGCGCACCTAAACTGGTTGCCTGATGAGTACTTCCGAACCGGCGCCCGCCTTCCGCATCCGGTCGGTGGCGGCATCCGCCCTCATCCCGGCGCTGCTCTTCGCGATCGGCGAGGGCGCGATCATCCCGATCATCCCTGCGGTTGCCGGCAACCTCGGCGCCGGCCTCGCCCTGGCGGGTTTCATCGCGGGCATGACCATGATCGGCGAGCTGGTCGGGGACATCCCGAGCGGGTGGGTCGTCTCGAAGATCGGCGAACGCCGGTCGATGATCTACGCCGCTGTGCTCTCGATCGCTGCGATCATCCTGTGCCTGCTCGCCCGCGAGCCGCTGCTGTTCGGCATCGGCATCTTCCTGCTCGGGCTGTCGGCGGCGGTCTTCGCGCTCGCCCGCCACGCGTTCATGACGAGTTTCGTGCCCGTCGAATTCCGGGCGCGCGCGCTCTCGACGCTCGGCGGGACATTCCGGGCCGGCTGGTTCATCGGCCCGTTCCTCGGGGCGGGCATCATCGCGCTGACCGGCTCTGCCCTCTCGGTCTTCTTCGTCATGGGCGTCTGCGGTGTCGCCATCATCGTGCTGCTGCTGGTCGTCGACGACCCGACCGAAAAGCTGCTGAAGCCTGATACCGGCCAGACTCTCGTCGCGGCCGAAGCAGCGGGACTGTTCCCCACCATCTGGGCCCACCGGCAGGTGCTGACACGGATCGGGCTGGGCGTCGCCATCGTCAGCGCGCTGCGGGCGAGCCGCACCGTCGTCCTCCCTCTCTGGGCACTGAGTCTCGGACTGAGCGAGAGCACGACCGCACTCATCGTCGGACTCGGCGCGGCAATCGACTTCGCGCTTTTCTATACCAGCGGCCAGATCATGGACCGGTTCGGCCGGCTGTGGAGCGCGCTGCCGTCGATGATCGGGATGGGTGCCTGCCTGCTGGTCCTGTCGTTCACGCACGATCTCAGCCATGCCCTCGGCTGGTTCATCGTGCTCACGATCCTGCTCGGGCTCTCGAACGGCATCTCCAGCGGAATCGTGATGACGCTCGGTGCGGATCTCGCACCAAAGGGCTCACCGGCCCCGTTCCTCGGTGCCTTCCGATTCACGGGGGACCTCGGATCCGCCACCGCGCCGGTGCTCATCGCGGCCGTTGTCGCCGTTGCGGGGCTGCCACTCGCCGTCGGAACCATCGGTGTGATCGGCTTCTTCGGGGCGGGTGTGATGCTCCGCTACATCCCGCGATTCGTACCGCGGAGCCTTTCTCACAAATCGCTGGGATTACGAGCGAGGGCCTGAACCCCAACCATTACACTGGGGGTGTTCTACGCGGGAGTGGTGAAATTGGTATACACGCAGGTTTTAGGTACCTGTGCTTTCGAGCGTGAGGGTTCAAGTCCCTTCTCCCGCACGCGAGAAAGCCGATTCCCCGCGGCCGGCCGCTGAGATCCCGACGACTGGAGCTAGACCATGCACGCAGCCCTGATCCCCTGGCTCGACCCGAACACGCTCATCAACGGTTTCGGGCCGTTCGCGCTGCTCGGCATCTGCTTCATCATCTTCGCCGAGACCGGCCTGCTCGTGGGCTTCGTGCTCCCCGGCGACACGCTGCTCTTCTTCACGGGCCTCCTCACCTTCACCGGCACCATCGGCGTGCCCATCTACTTCGTCGCACCCGCCATCGCCCTCGCCGCCTTCATCGGCGGTGAGGTCGGCTACCTCATCGGCCGGAAGGCCGGCCCCCGCATCTTCGAACGCAAGGAGTCGGGCTTCTTCAGCATCAAGAACGTCGAGCGCACCAACGCCTTCTTCGAGCGGTTCGGCGGCTTCGCCGTCATCGTCGCGCGCTTCGTCCCGGTCGTCCGAACCTTCGCCCCGATCGCAGCCGGTGTCGGCAAGATGGATCCCCGCAAGTACAGCTTCTACAACGCCATCGGCGCCCTCATCTGGGGTGGCGGCATCGTCATGCTGGGCTTCTTCCTCGGCCAGATCCCGATGGTGAAGGACTTCACCGAGAAGTACATCGACGTCGTGCTGCTCGCCGTCGTGGTGCTCACCCTGGTTCCGACCGTCTTCCACACCATCCAGTCCTCCCGGAAGGCCAAGAAGGCCGCCGCCGCGGGCGACTCCGAAGACGACGCCGAAAGAGTGGAGGCGACCGGCGCTGCCGAGGAGCTGCTACTCGACCCCACCGTCTTCGACCGCGGCGCTCACGGAGCCCACGACGCCAAGTAAGCCGGCCCTCTGCCGTCGCCCGAGTGTCATCGAGTGGGCAGTTCGGGCCCTGAAGTCCACGTGCGAAGGGCCCAAACTGCCCACTCGATTGATATGGCGGGGTGGATGGGCGGGGGTGGGCGGGTGACGGTGCTAGCGGTGCTGCTCGTTCTCGTGTCCCGCGTGCTCCGCGGGCTCGAGCTGGAAGGTCGAGTGCTCCACATCGAAGTGCGACGTGAGGCACCCCTCCAGCCGATCGAGTAGCGCGCCCGTCTCACCGTCGGCGAAGACCTGCTTGTCGACGACCACGTGAGCCGAGAACACCGGCTCCCCTGAGGTGATCGCCCAGACATGCACGTCATGCACTTCGAGTACGCCCTCTGTCTCGAGGATGTGACGGCGGATCTGCTGCACGTCCGTCTCTTTCGGAGCCGACTGGATGAGCACCGCCACCACATCACGGATGAGCACGAAGGCGCGCGGCACGATCATCACCGCGATGGCGAGGGAGGCGATCGCGTCCGCAGCCACCAGGCCCGTCGTGATGATCACGATGCCCGCGATGATCACAGCGATGGAGCCGAGAGCGTCGCCCAGCACCTCGAGGTAGGCGCCCCGCATGTTGAACGATGTGCGGTCACCACCGCGGAGCACCAGGAGCGCCGCGACGTTCGCCACGAGGCCGATCGAGGCGATGATGAGCATCGGCGTGCCCTGCACGTGGTCGGTCTCGGGCGACAGCAACCGCGAGACACCCTCGATGCCGACGAAGACAGCGACCACGACCAGGATCAGCCCGTTGGCGAGGGCAGCCAGCACCTCCGCCCGCTGGAACCCGAACGTGTGACGGTCGGATGCCGGTCGGAGAGCGATGATCGACGCGACGAGAGCGATCACCAACCCGAAGAGATCGGAGAGCATGTGGCCGGCATCGGCCAGCAGCGCCAGCGAGCCGCTGGCCAGCGCACCGACGACCTCGACGATCAACACGAGGGTGACGATGCCGATGGCGATCAGCAGGCGCGTGCGGTTCGTCGAACCCGTCGCGTGGCTGTGGCCTTCACTGTGAGTGCTCATCGCTTACAGGATAGGGCGGGAAACCGAGGCGCCGGGCCCCGCTGGGCTACTTGGGAATGACGTTCATTCTCAGCAGGGGGATGACGTTCTCGAACGCCAGGGCGCGGTGGCTGATCGCGTTCTTCTCGTCAGCGCTGAGTTCGGCCGCGGTGACGTCGAGCCCGGTCGGCACAAACACGGGATCGTAGCCGAAACCGTTCGTCCCCCGCGCCTCACGGATCACCGCGCCGCGCCAGAAGCCCGACGCCACGTCTTCGAAGGCCACGGCATCCGGCTCGCTTCCTGCACCCGCAGGCACGACGACAGCGATGTGGCACACGAAGGCGGCCCCTCGCTGGTCGTCGTGGATGTCGGCGAGCTGGTCGAGCAGGAGTTCGCGGTTCGCGACGTCGCCCTTTCCGTGCCCTGCCCATCGCGCGGAGAAGATTCCGGGAGACCCGCCGAGGATGTCCACGGCGATGCCCGAGTCGTCGGCCAACGCGGGTAGCCCGGTGTGGAGGGCTGCTGCCCGCGCCTTGATCAGGGAGTTCGCGGCGAACGTGGTCCCGTCCTCGATCGGCTCCGGGCCCTCGTACTTCACGATCTCGAGTTCGGGGAGCCTCGCCCCGAGGATCTTCTGGAACTCGTCGACTTTGTGCTGGTTGTGCGTGGCCAGCACGACGCGCACGCGGGTCACGCGGCCGCACCGGAGGTGAGGGCGGCGGTCTGGGCCGCGGTGAGTTCAGTCGTTCCGATCAGGGCCAGATCCAGGAGCGCGTTCAGTTCCGAACGGTCGAACGGCGCGCCCTCGGCGGTGCCCTGCACCTCGACGAAGAGGCCGCGGCCGGTCACGACGACGTTCATGTCGGTTTCGGCACGCACGTCTTCGACATATGCCAGATCGAGCATGGGCGATCCGTCGATGATTCCCACCGAGATCGCGGCGACGCTGTCGATGAGCGGCTGGGCCTTCTGGCCGATGAACTTGCGACCCCTCGCCCACTCGATCGCGTCGACCATCGCCACATAGGCGCCGGTGATCGCTGCGGTGCGCGTGCCACCGTCGGCCTGCAGCACGTCACAGTCGATCACGATGGTGTTCTCGCCCAGCGCCTTCATGTCGACGACCGCGCGGAGCGAACGCCCGATCAGGCGCGAGATCTCGTGGGTGCGACCGCCGATCCTGCCCTTCACCGATTCCCGGTCCATGCGGCTGTTCGTCGACCGCGGCAGCATCGCGTACTCGGCAGTGACCCAGCCCTTGCCCTTCCCCGACATCCAGCGGGGCACGCCATTGGTGAACGATGCCGTGCAGAGCACCTTCGTGTTTCCGAACGAGATGAGTGCCGATCCCTCGGCCTGGCTGCTCCAGCCGCGCTCGATCGTCACGGGGCGGAGGTCGGCGGCGCTGCGGCCGTCGGCGCGCACGAGCGGGGAGGAAGTGGTGTCGGTCATGGGTTCTCCTTGAAACGGGGGTGGGGTCGGATGCCGGGGCGCTCCGTGGACTGCTCGGCGAGGGCGGCACGAACGAGAGCGATGTCGGGAAGCGAGATCGCGCCGGTCTCGACGAGGTCGACCGCCGAGACCTGCGGGCCGAGGAACCTGTTCGCCAGCCGGAGGAACTCCTCCGCGCTCTCGCCCGTCGCTTCGTATCGGTATGTCGGTGCATCCTTCGCGGTGCGTTGGATGCCCAACTGCACCAATTCGCGATAGACATCGTTCGCGGTCTGGGTGTCGCTCGACACCAGCGTCACGCCGTCGCCCATCACCACGCTGATCGCGCCCTTCAGGAACGGATAGTGCGTGCATCCGAGAACCAGCGTGTCGACGCCTGCCTCGCCGAGCGGCGCCAGGTAGGTGGCGGCCACCGCGAGAAGTTCCGGGCTCGAGGTGTCGCCGCTCTCGACGAAGTCGACGAACCGCGGGCAGGCTTCGCTGAACAGTTCGAGGTGGGGGGCCGCGGCGAACGCGTCGTTGTAGGCCCGGGAGGTGATGGTCGCCGTAGTGCCGATGACCCCCACGCGGTGGTTCCGAGTGGCCGTCACGGCGGCGCGGACGGCAGGCTGGATGACCTCGACGACGGGCACCGAATAGCGTTCCCGGGCATCCCGGAGCATCGCGGCCGACGCCGTGTTGCAGGCGATGACCAGCATCTTGACGCCCTCGTCGACCAGATCGTCGAGCACTGCCAGCGCGAAGCGACGCACATCGGCGAGCGGTTTCGGCCCGTACGGCGAGTGCGCGGTGTCACCCACATAGAGGAGCGATTCGTTCGGCAACTGGTCGCGAATGGCCCGGGCGACGGTCAGGCCGCCCACTCCGGAATCGAAGATGCCAATCGGTGCGTCGCTCACAACTGACGAGCCTACCCGCAGGCTACGCTCGATCCTGTGAGCTCCTCCCCCGCGGTTCCCTCGTCCACCCCGCCTCTCGTGTCTCCGGTGCCCCGCAGCTCGTCGGCCTTCCTCACCGACCGGTACGAGCTCACGATGCTCGACGCCGCTCTCGCTGACGGCACTGTCGACCGGGCGTGCCTGTTCGAGGTGTTCGCCCGGAGCCTTCCGCACGGAAGGCGCTACGGGGTCGTGGCCGGCACGGGGCGGGTGCTCGAACTCATCGGCGACTTCCGCTTCGGTGAGCCGGAGCTCGACTGGCTCCGCGAGAACGACGTGGTGCGCCCGGCGACGCTCGACTGGCTCGCTGACTACCGCTTCCGGGGCACGGTGCGGGGATACCGGGAGGGAGAGCTGTACTTTCCCGGCTCGCCGATCCTCACCGTCGAGGCATCATTCGGCGAAGGCGTCATCCTCGAGACACTCGTGCTGAGCGTGCTGAACTACGACTCGTCGGTGGCGGGAGCCGCCGCGCGCATGGTGTCGGCGGCTGGCGGTCGCCCGCTGGCCGAGATGGGCTCCCGGCGCACCGGTGAGCGGTCGGCCGTCGCGGCAGCCCGCGCGGCCTACATCGCCGGCTTCGCGGCCACCTCGAACCTGGAGGCGGGGCGATCGTGGGGCGTACCGACCATGGGCACGGCCGCACACGCCTTCACGCTGCTTCACGACTCCGAAGAAGACGCGTTCCGTTCGCAGATCGAGGCGATGGGTCCCGGGACGACCCTCCTGATCGACACCTACGACGTCGAGCACGCCACCGAGCTCGCCGTCGAGGTGGCGGGCCCCGGCCTCGGAGCCGTGCGGCTCGATTCGGGCGACCTCCCCGCACTCGTCGCCTCTGTTCGGACGCATCTCGACTCCCTCGGGAACCACGACACGAAGATCACCGTCACCAACGATCTCGACGAGTACACGATCGCCGCCCTCGCGGCCACCCCGGTCGACTCCTACGGCGTCGGAACCTCGGTCGTCACCGGCTCGGGTTCGGTCGCAGCCGGCATGGTCTACAAGCTGGTTGCGCATCGCCTCGATGACGGCGAATGGATGTCGGTGGCCAAACGGTCGGCGAAGAAGAGCACGGTCGGCGGGCGGAAGAACGCAGCCAGGCGACTCGACGCCTCCGGCACGGCCACAGCAGAGGTGCTCTATGTCGAGGGGGGCGCCGCGGGCGGAGCCCATGACGGGATCGTGGGTGACGAGGCATCCGCAGCCAACCCGCAGGCTGCGACGCTGCCGACGGCGGGAACGGCGGCAATGGCAGGAACGGCGGCAACGGCAGGATCCGAACGCCCTCTCCTTGTCGACCTGATCGTCGACGGAGTGGTGGTCGGCGATCACGTCGGCCCGGTCGGCGTCAAGCGAGCCCGCGAGCACCACGCCGAAGTGCGGAGGGAGCTGGCCCCGAGCGCCTTCCGGCTCTCGCGGGGCGGCGAAGCGATCATCCCGACCATGTACGCCGCAGGCAGCTAGACAGCCGCCGCTCGGCAGCCGACCATTCCAGCGACACAACCTACTCGTCGGCGATGAGGCCCTCGTAGATGTCCTTGCAGGTCGGGCAGACCGGGAACTTGTCGGGGTCGCGGCCAGGCACCCAGGTCTTGCCGCAGAGGGCCTTCACCGGAGCCCCGCTCAGCGCGGACTCGAGGATCTTCTCCTTCTGCACGTAGTGCGAGAAGCGGTCGTGGTCCCCGGGATCGATCTGCTCGGCGTCGAGAAGTTCTTCGAGCTCACGGTCGAGCGTTGCGGTTCCGCCACCATCGGGCAGTCCGCCCGGCTCTGAAATACTCATGCGAAAAGTCTAGCCGCGAACGGAGGCCGCGAGGATCTCCGGCCCCCGTCGGTTGAACACCGCGCCTCCCGCCAGCGTGCCGAGCACGAGCACGAGCACGCCGATCGGCACACCCCACCAGAGGGCGGTCCAGTAGAGGTCGGGCTGCCCGAGCAGGATGGCCTGCACGCCGAAGACGACGGCTGGCGTGGAGACGGCGAGCGTTCCCACCAGGGTTCCCACCTGAACGAACACCGACGTCGAACCGGTGAGCTGGGGCTGCGTGAAGGGGCTCTCGCCCGGCCGGGTGGCCGCGTAGGGGAACCTCGCCGAGATCAGGTTGCCGAAGCCGACGGAGGCGAACAGCAGACACGAGCTCACACCGAGCAGGGCGGGCAGGGCATCCGCGTTCCGCGAGACGAAGACCGTGACGACCGAGCCGATGCCGATCAGCGGGAGGCCGATGAGCAGAACCGGGGCCAGACGGCCGAGCCGGTCGGCCAGCCCCCGCCTGCCGGAGACGATGTGGAGCCACACCGCCGTGTTGTCAAGGGCCACGTCGTCGTGGATGGCAAAACCGAGGAAGAGGCACATGATCGGCAGGGGTACGAGCGCGTAGTACTCCAGCGGGAAGCCGACGACCAGCAGCGGAATCGCCAGGATCACCGGAACTATCGGCACGATGATCAACGGAACGTAGTAGCGCGGGTCGCGGGCCCAGTAGGTGAGGCTTCGCGCCGCAACGGCGGCGGCTGGCGTCGACGGAAGGCTGCCGAACCAACCGAGCCCGCCCGGCTGGGCCTGTTCCACACTCTCGGAGCGCGTCGAGGTGAGCATGAGCGTAACGAGCGATCGCCAGACCAGCCAGAGCACGGCTACCGTGACGACGGCGATCAGGAAGCAGAGCAGCGCACCGCCCGAGTCTCCGTTCGCGGCCGCCGCAGGGATGGCCCACGCGGCGCCCAGGGGGGTGAAGCCCAGCAGGAGGGCGACACTCAGGCTGAGACTGGATGCCGCGAGGCCCCAGTTGACGGTGAGTGCGAGGGCGACCCCCGGGGCCAGCAGCACCAGCACGAAGACCCCGACCACACCGGCGACCTCCCGGGAGCGACGGGTCACGAGCACCAGGGCGGAGATCGACGAGAAGATGAGCCCGCAGAGCACGCAGGTGGCCACCCCGAGCACCGACCCGACCAACGCCAGGAGCACGCCGAGCGGCGTGGGCGACCATGCGACGACCGTGGCCACCGCGAACACGACGACCGCGACGACGGGCAACGCCACCAGTGCGCTCACCGCTTCGGCCAGCGCAAGCCGGGGGGCGGGGATGCCGAACAGCGCGAACCGTCTGGGATCCATCGGGTCGTCCCGCTGTATCAGCAGCGGCACCAGCACGAACGCGAGCACGATGGCCGAGCCGCCGATCACGATCTCGTTTCGCGCGAGCACGACATCCAGGCTCGCGAGTCCCGAGATGCGGAGGAAGACCGCGATCACCGCGATGAGCCCCGCCAGCAATCCGACACCCACGCCGAAGAGCCGGGCGCGGGATCCGGCGAAGATGTTCCTGAGGAGCGCGAGCCTCAGTCCAACGAGCTGAGCAACCATTCCATGCCTCTGACTGCTTTGTGCCCACCGGCGAGCTCGATGAACCGGTCTTCCAGGGTGGAACCCTCGCGTACTTCGTCGACGGTGCCGCTTGCGAGAACCTTGCCGTGCACGATGATGGCCACGCCGTCGCAGACGCGCTCGATCATGTCCATGCTGTGGCTCGAGAGAACGACCGTGCCACCGGCACTGACGTAGCGCTGGAGGATCTCGGTGACGGTGTCGGCCGAGACCGGATCGACCGCCTCGAACGGTTCGTCGAGCACCAGGAGCCGCGGGGAGTGGATCATCGAGGCGGCGAGGGCCACCTTCTTCGTCATGCCGGCCGAGTAGTCGGAGACGAGCCTGCCCAGGGCATCCTGGAGCCCGAACGCCTCGGCGAGTTCGTCGGCACGTTCCCGGACGGCCCGACCGTCGAGGCCCCGGAGAGAGCCGGAGTAATGCAGCAGCTGCCGACCCGTCAACCGGTCGAAGAGGCGGAGCTTGTCGGGGAGCACCCCGATCGAGCGCTTGGCCGCAACCGGATCGGCCCAGACATCCAGACCGTTCACGCGGATCTCGCCCGAGTCGGGCCGGAGAAGCCCGGTGATCATCGACAGCGTCGTGGTCTTGCCCGCACCGTTCGGCCCCACGATGCCGTAGAAGCCGCCCCGTTGCACCTCGAGGTCGACACCGTCGACGGCGACAGTCGAACCGAAACGCTTCACGAGCCCCACGAGCGACAGAGCGGCTACCGGAGGCACAGTGACCGCTTCGGCAGCATCGACAGCGACCCGGTCGTCAGTAGCTGCAGCATGTGCGACAACAGCCGCATCGACGTCTTCGTCGGCGTCAGCAGGCGCCTCTCCGACCACCGGCTCGTCGGTCACTGCCTCGTCGACCACCGGCTCATCGACCACCGCCACGTCGACCACTGCCTCGTCGACCACCGGCTCATCGACCACGGCCTCATCGGCCACTGCCTCGTCAATCACGGCAGCATCGACCACCAGCACGTCTTCGACGACCACCACCTCCGGCGCCTCAGGTGCGACCTCAGGCGGAGTGACAGTGCTCGCGGCCGACGCACGGGGCGTGGTGGTGCGCGGCGTGGTGGTGCGCGGTGTACTGGTTCGCGGAGTCGTGGTGCGGGGCGTCGTGGTGCGCGGCGTCGTAGTGCGGGGCGTCGTCGTTCGCGGCGCAGCCGGCCGCGGCGTCGTCGTGCGCGGTGCAGCACTGCGTGGCGCCCTGGCCGCAGCGGGCTTCCGCGGGGCGGACGGCTTCTTCGCCGTCGCGGCTCCGTCGCCGGTAGCGGCATCCGCGCCCTCTGCCGGCCGATCCTTCTGCACCCGACCCGAAGCAGCACCGGTCGTGGCCCGCGGCCTGGCCGGCGCACGGCGCACCGGGGTGCGGCCTGATGCGGCGGAGGCGGGCGCACCGGAAAGCGACTGGTCGCTCCCGGTCGCGGAGGGCTCTGCTTCTGGACTCACTGCTTAAACCTATCAATCCCCGTGGTGCTGTGCGGAGGGTCAGGCCGTGCCCGTTCGCTGGGCTGACCGATACCCCCGACAGCGCTGAAGCAAGCTCCGACCCAGCATGTATATCACAGAGTCTCCGGCGCACGCTGGGCCTCGAAGCCTCACAGAGACCGCCTTAGAATTGCGGCTCACCGTGATTGGGAAGGCACCACACCATGGCAACAAGCGAGAAGACCCTTCCGCCGTCGGTGAACCCGAATGTGCTCAAGGGCATCGACCGGGTGCTGAGCATCCATCGGCCTGTCGTGCTTGCCCACATCAGGAACATGAGAAGGCGCCACCCCGGATTCACACCGGCCCAGCTCATCTCGGCGCTCGAACGGCACTACCTCGCCGCAGTGACGACGGGCGGCGCGGCCGTGGGTGCGTCCGCCGCGATCCCGGCCGTCGGTACGGCGGCGTCACTGGCACTGACCGGCGTCGAGACGCTCGGTTTTCTCGAGGCCACGGCACTGTTCTCCCAGTCCGTCACCGAGGTGCACGGAATCTCCATGGAGGATCCGGATCGTGCACGTGCCCTCGTCATGAGCCTCCTGATGGGCGGCGGCGGCGCCGATCTGGTGCAGCAGCTCGCGCGGCAGGCCGGTGGCGCCGGCGGGCCCCGCTCGGAGTTCTGGGGCACCATGGTGACCAAGAGCCTCCCCCAGGCGGCGGTGGGCCCTGTCGCCGACCAGGTCAAGAAGACCTTCCTCAAACATTTCCTGGCGTGGACGGGATCCACTGCGGTGGGACGCCTGCTGCCGTTCGGTGTCGGCGCCGTGGTCGGTGGAGCCGGCAACCATGTGCTGGGTCGCCGGGTCGTGAAGAGCGCCCGTTCAGCCTTCGGCCCTGCTCCGACGGTGTTCCCGGCGAGCCTCGAGCCGAGGATCGTGCTGCGCGAGAAGCCACCGAAGGCTCTGAAGATGCCGAAGCCACCGAAACCGACCAAGCAGGACAAGCCCGGCAAGGCTCCGAAGATCCCCAAGACTCCCAAGACCCGGACAGCCCCGCCGCCCTACACGAACTCGACCCCGCCCGACACCGCCTGACCCGGCCTGACCCCACCAGACCCCGGGTACGCGCTGATCGGAAACGTCAGTGTCGGAGGGCCGACATACCCTTCCAGCATGCTCGCCAGCCGAACCGCCGCCGCCACGTCCAACCCCTGGGCCGAGGCGGCCTATGCGGTTCCGCTCCGGGTCGACAGATCCGCGGCTCCCGTCTACCGCATCGTCAACCTGGGCCACGAACCGCTCGAGGGGCTGACCTTCTGCCTGCTCGGCTCCGGCGTGATGAACGCCGGCACACCACGGTCGCTCGATGTCGGTGCGACACTCGAGGTGACGATCCGCGGCGAAGACCTGGCGAGGCGGAGTGTGCTGGTCGTCCGGTGGTTCAGGCCCTCCGGTGAGGAATACCTCTGGCGGGTGAGCTTCTGACAGGGGCTGCCGAAGCGAGGACGCCTGGCCGCCGTTACGCGTGGTCGCCGTTACGCGTGGTCGAGGTTCACGATGACCGTGTCTGCAGCGCCCTCGAGATTGAAGAACCCAGCCAGGAAGCCGAAACCCCAGCTGTAGTGCACGAGGGGAAGCGCGATGGCGAACCACGCGCCGGTTCTGACATCGTCGCGGGAGGCCGCAGCGATTCCCAGAACGACGAGACCGACCACGTAGACGACAGGGAGGAGGAGCAGGGCGAGCAGCATCCAGGAGATCACGGCCGCGACGCCGAGAGCGCCCGCCACCAGCCCGAAGAGCCCACCGGCACCGAGGACGAAGCCGAGGATCGTTCCGAGCACGAGGACGGGTGGCAGTGGGAAGCGCAACTCCTTCTGCTCGGGGAAGGCCCGGGCGAACTCTCCGCGCCACAGCCCTTCAGCGAACGATCCGCGCGTGAGATCTACCACCCGGGACGGCGGCCGGTAGGTCACCTCGAGTTCGGGCACGAAGGCGACCTGGTGACCCGCCTCACGGAGCCGGGCGTTCAGCTCCCACGTCTGCCCGTGGCGGATCTCCTCATCGAAGAGCCCGGCCTCGATGAACATCCGGCGACGAATCACATGGTCCTCCGGAATGCTGGTCGGGCCCGCCCCGTTCGCACGCTTCAACGGATCGGCCGACAGACCGTACCGGTGCGTGAAGACCCGCGCGACGGCACGCTCGAACGCGTTCACGCCGACAGGCGTCGTTCGCCCGACGAGGGCCGCGGCATCCGTTCTCACCATCGCCTCCACAGCGCGGCGCGTGTAGTCGACCGGCAGCTCGGCGCGGGGATCCACGCGGATGATCAGCGAACTCCGGGCTGCGGCGATGGCCTCGTTCAGACCGATGACGACTGAGGCCGATGTGGTGGTGATCACACTCAGCCGGGGGTTGAGGCTGGCGGCGTATTCGATGAACTGGCTGGTGCCGTCGGTGTTCGGGCCGACGGAGACGATGATGTCGAGCCCCAGCGGGTAGCTCTGGGCTGCGATGCTCTGGAGTGCTGCCTCGATCGTCGTGCGATCGTTCCGAGCGACAAGGATCGCCGTCACGGGCGGAAGCACAGACGAGGAGGGGGAAGCAGGAAGGGAGTCGTTCATTCGGTCCGCTCGGTGTTTCGGGGAGAAGCCGCCAGAGTGGAGGCCGCCGGACACACCGATAGGCCCCCGCGTGCAGTCGCAGCAAGCGATGAGCCTATCAGGTGGGTTTCCGGATGCCGGTCAGCTGGCGAGCTGGCCCAGCGTGACGTCGACCGTCTTCGACGTTGTGCCGCGGAGGTAGGTCACCTTCGCGGTGCCTCCGGCGGGCAGCACCCGCACCTGGGCGGTCAGGTCGGTCGCGTCGGTGATCGCGATGCCGTTGAAGGCGGTGATGATGTCGCCCTTCTCGAGCCCGGCAGCAGCAGCCGCACCGCCATCGGTGACCGCCACGACGTTTGCCCCGACGACAGTCTGGGTGGCGCTGGCAGCCGCACCGATCGAGGCGCCGAGCAGGCCGTGCGTGGCCGATCCGTTCTTGATGATCTCGTCGGAGATGCGCTTGGCAAAGTTGGCCGGAATCGAGAAGCCCACCCCGATGTTGCCCGACTGGCCGCCCGATGAGCTGGAGCTGCCGGCGCTGGCGATCGCCACGTTGATGCCGATCAGTTTGCCCTCAGAATCGAGCAGGGCGCCACCCGAGTTGCCGGGGTTGATTGCAGCATCGGTCTGGATGACAGCCAGCGAGATCGTGCTCGTGGCCGTCGACGGGGTCTGAGACTGGCCCTGGCCCGGAATGTCGAAGTTCCAGAAGTCGTAGGGGCTGCCGGTGCTGTTCGGGTCGGGAGTAGCCTGCTCGCCGCTCGTCTTGGGAGCCGCCGACGACGCGACCGTGATGCTGCGGTTCAGCGAGCTCACGATTCCGTTGGTCACCGTTCCGGAGAGGCCGAGGGGTGCACCGATCGCGATTGCCGTGTCGCCGACGTTCAGCTTCGACGAGTCTCCGAACTCGATCGGGGTGAGGCCCGAGGCATCCTGCAGCTTGACGACCGCGAGGTCGGCCACGGGGTCGGTGCCGACGACCTTCCCCACGTAGATCTTGCCGTCGGCGGCGGTCACCGAGATGGTGGGGTTCGCAGTGGCACCGTCGAGGGTCACCACGTGCGTGTTGGTCAGGATGTAACCGTCGGCGCTCAGGATCACGCCTGAACCGGTACCGGACGTGGTGGTTCCGTCGGAGACCGAGAGGGTGACGACCGACGGGGACGCCTTCGCAGCCACCGCGGTGATCAGGTTGGCGGAATTCGGGTTGTTGACAGTGATCGTCTGGGGGCTGGACGCCTGGCTGGTCGAGTTCTGGTTGTTGCCCGACATGGCCCAGACGCTGATACCCGCTCCGGATGCTCCACCGATCAGTGCGCCGATCGCGAGCGCTGCGACGAGGGCGACACCACCGCGGCGCTTCGGAGCATCGGAACGGGATTCTGCGCCCGCGACATCCGGCTGGCCGGGCTGCTGCCCGAAGGCGCCGTTGCCGTAGTTCGGCAGAGGGGTGGTCGGCTGTGTGGCCTGGGCGTAGCCGGGCTGGGCGTAACCGGGCTGGGGGTAGCCGGCGGGCTGGGCGTAACCGGGAGTCTGGGCGTAACCGGGGTGGGCCTGCACGGGCGGCTGCGGCTGCGCGGGCGGCCGTGCCTGGGCAGGAGCCTGCGCCTGGGTAGGCGCCTGCGCCTGCGCCTGGGCAGGAGCGACAGGAGCGGGAGCCACCGGGGCAACAGGAGCGACGGGCGTCTCAGCAGCTGCGCTGAGGTTCTCGGTCGGGTTCTCGCTGGCGCCGTGTTCGGGCTCGTTCGGTCGACGGTCCGGAATGTCTGCGGGGTTTTCGGTGCTGTCGGTCAAGTGGTGCTCCTTTCAAGCATCTCCAGCCTTCCCGTGTCACCTGAGCATTCTCTATGCGTGGGCTGCGAGCAGACTGTTGTTTCAATTGTGCACTCCGGCGCGGTGCCCGGCGCTCCGCCGCCGAGGGGCTTGACGGTAGATTGGGACGATGTCGATCAGTGGACCCTGGCAGCGAACCGCGGTAGGAGCCGGCCTCCTGGGGGCCGACGGAGTCATCCGACCCACGATCTTTGCCGAGATGAGTGCACTCGCGGCGGCGACGGGAGCAATCAACCTGGGGCAGGGGTTCCCCGACGAAGACGGTCCCGCCGAGGTTCTGGATGCAGCACGCCGCGCGATCAGCGAGGGGCTCAACCAGTACCCACCCGGCCTGGGGATGCCGGTGCTCCGCGAGGCGATCGCCGACCACCAACGCCGGTTCTACGGCCTCGACGTCGACCCCGACAGGCAGGTGCTGGTCACCGCGGGCGCCACGGAGGCCCTCGCGGCGGTCATCCTGGCGTTCGTCGACGACGGCGACGAGGTGGTCACGCTCGAACCCTTCTACGACGCCTACGGTGGGCTGATCGCCCTCAGCGGCGGCGAGCATCGCACCGTGCCGCTCCGGCTGCCCGACTTCCTGCCCGACCACGACGACCTGCGCGCTGCCGTCACGGATCGCACGAAGCTGATCGTCATCAACAACCCGCACAACCCGACCGGCACGGTGCTCCCCCGGGAGACGCTCGAACTGATCGTCGAGCTGGCCCACGAGCACGACGCACTGATCGTCACCGACGAGGTCTACGAGCACCTCACCTTCGGGCGCCAGCACATCCCGATCGCGACGCTGCCGGGCGCCTGGCAGCGCACCATCACCATCTCCTCAGGGGGCAAGACGTTCAACACCACCGGCTGGAAGGTCGGCTGGATCACGGCACGCCACAAGCTCATCACCGCCATCGTCGCGGTGAAGCAGTTCCTCACCTATGTGAACGCCGCGCCCTTCCAGCCGGCGATCGCGGTCGGCCTCGGCCTGCCGGATGAGTACTTCGCCGGAATCGCCGACGACCTCCGCCAGAAGCGCGATGTGCTCTCGGCAGGCCTCGCGAAAGCCGGTTTCGGGGTCTTCGAGTCGCAGGCGAGCTACTTCGTCGTCGCCGACGCCGCACCCCTCGGCTTCAGCGACGGTATGGAGCTCTGCCGCCAGCTGCCCGAGCTCGCGGGGGTCGTCGCGGTGCCGATCTCGGCGTTCTGCCACGACGAGCTGGGCGCCGAGTACTCGTCCCTGGTGCGTTTCGCGTTCTGCAAACGCGTCGACGTGCTCGAGCTCGCCGCGAAGCAGCTCTCCCGCCTCGGGCGCTGACCCGCGCTGCGCTCCCCCCGCGCTGCGCTCCCCCGCCCGCATCCCGCATCCCGCTACACAATGTCGCTTCCGCGCCCGCGCGCGCACTCGCGGATGCGACAAATGGGCGCAGATCACCGGGAGCGCGGCACCGGCGCCGGGCCAGCACGAGGGGCGGGCCCGGCGGGCGGCTGAAGCGTCAGCGCGGCACGACGCCGAAACGCCGGAGGTCGAGCGCCGGGTTCACACGCCGCACCTCTGTGAGCCGTGACGGCTCGATGAACGCCACCGCCACGCCGGCCTCGGATCCGAGCGCCGCCACCGTCACACCGGTCGGGTCGATCACCCGGCTGAGGCCCACCCCACCGGGTGCAGTGTGGTCTGCCGCCGCGACGAAGACCGTGTTCTCGATGGCCCGCACCTCGAGCAGGCTCGTCCAGTGCCGTTCCTTCGTCGGCCCTGGAACCCACTCCGCGGGCACCAGCACGAGGTCCACCCCCGCATCGACAAGCCACCGGGTCACCTCGGGGAACCGGATATCGTAACACGTCTGCAGCCCCACCGTGAAGCCGGCCACGCCGAACGTCTGCGGATGCGCGATGGTGCCGTGCTGCATCCACTCGCTCTCGCGAGCGCCGTAAGCGTCATAGAGGTGCAACTTGCGGTAACGCGCAACGACCGCACCCTCTGGCGACAGCGCGACAAGCGTGTTGTGCACCCGCGGCCCGTCGGCCTTCTCGATGATGCCGGCGACGAGGTGGATGCCGAACTCCACCGCGAGCGCACCGAGCGCCGTGACGAACTCCCCATCGACTATTTCGGCGGCCCCGAGGGTCTGGCTGCCGAGCGGCGCCACGAAGTGCATCGAGTACTCCGGGAGCACCACGAGCGATGCCCCCCGGGCCACAGCAGCTTCGATGAGCACGCGGATCGCCGCGAGGTTCGCCGCCTTGTCGCCGCCCGGCGCGAACTGCGCCACGGCGATCCCGAGAGGGGCAGGAGCAGGCGCACTCATGACAGGTGCGCGATCGCTTTGATGGCTCGGCGGCCGTCCATCGCCGCGTAGGCGTCGGCAATGTTCTCGAAGTCGAACTCGTAGTCGAACACCAGCCCCGGGTTGATCGAGCCATTCAGCACGTCGTCGAGGAGCGCCGGGAGGTAGGCGCGCACGGGGGCGAGCCCACCGCTCAGCCCGACATTGCTGGCGAACGCCGCCTGCAACGGGAACTCGACGCCGTGCGGCACCCCCACGAAACCGACCCGCGAACCCGGGCGCGCGACGGCGAACGCCGTGGTGAAGGCCTGCGCCGTGCCGACGCACTCGAGGGTGGCGTCGACGCCGACCCCGTCGGTGAGGTCGCGTACCTCGGCCACAGCGTCGTCGCCGCGCGAGGAGACGATGTCGGTCGCGCCGAACGCCCGGGCGATGGCCTGGCGCTCGGGGTTCCGGCTGAGCGCGACGATCCGGCCGGCGCCGAGGCGACGTGCGGCGAGCACCCCGCAGAGTCCGACGGCTCCGTCGCCGACGACAGCCACGGTCGAGCCGGCCACGACACCGGCGCTGACCGCGGCGTGGTGGCCGGTGCCCATCACGTCTGACAGGGTCAGGAGGGAAGGCAGCAGCGCGGCATCCGGAGCCCCACCGGGCACGACGACCAGCGTGCCGTCGGCCTCGGGAACACGCACGTACTCGCCCTGGCCGCCGTCGGTTCCGATGGCCCAGAACCCGCCGTGCACGCACGACGACGTGACGCCGTGCAGGCAGTGCGGGCAGGTGCCATCGCTCCACATGAACGGTGCGATCACGAAGTCACCGACCTTCAGGGCGCTCACATCGGTGCCGATCTCCTCAACCACGCCGAGGAACTCGTGGCCGATCGGCCCGCCGCCCTTCCGTTTGCTCTCCCCGCGGTAGTACCAGAGGTCCGACCCGCAGACGCAGGTCGAGGTCACGCGCACGATCGCCTCGCGGGGGTTCTGGATGACCGGATCCGGCCTCGACTCGACCGAGATGTCGAACGGGGCGTTGTAGACGGCTGCTCTCATGCGTCAAGCCTAAGCGTGCGCCGCCGCTGTGCGCTCGGCAAGACGGCCGACGCGTAGACTTCCCGACATGATCGTGGAGTCGCTGGATCGCCTCGCTGCCGGGCGGAACGCGAGCATTCGCATCCCCGAAGGGCAACGCACCCACCCCCGGACCGAGCGCTCCTTCACGGTCATCACCTGGTTGCTGGCCGTCGAGTTCCTGCTCGGGATCACTGCCCTCACCATCGCCTCCGTGCTCACCCTCGACGGCCAGCAGGTGCCGTGGCCGGTCTGGTTCCGGGGGCTGGTCGTGCTCGGCATCACCACAACCCTCTTCTACTTCGCCTGGCGGGCTCGCGCCGGCTATTACTGGGCGTACTCGAGGCTCCGCCTGTTCAGCCGGATCTTCCCCATGGTCACGCTGGTCATCGCCGCGATCCCCGGGCTCTACCCGCTCTGGATGATCGTCGAGCAGGTCCTCTTCAGCCTCGTGTTGTTCGGCATCAGCGAATACCTCTCGACCGACCACATGCGCCAGGCCTTCGTGAAGCCCGTGAGATCGCCCGACGGCGAGGCGACGGGGAATACCGTTCAGAACTGACTGTTCTACTCACTATGAGCACGCAGACACTGACACAAGAGAACCACGACCAGACGGTCGCCGACGGCATTGTGCTGATCGACTTCTGGGCCGCCTGGTGCGGTCCGTGCCGCCAGTTCGCGCCCGTCTTCGAAGCGACCAGCGAGAAGAATGCCGACATCACGTTCGCGAAAGTCGACACCGAAGACCAGCAGGCTCTCGCGGCCAGTTATGGCATCACCTCCATTCCGACGCTCGTTGTCTACCGCGACGGCATCCCGATCTTTGGCCAGCCCGGCGCACTGCCGCAGCCGGCCCTCGAGGGCCTCATCGACCAGGTGCGCGCGCTCGACATGACCGAGGTGCGGAAGGAATACGACGAGGCCGTCGCGAAGCGAGAAGCTGAGAGTCTCGCCACGCCGGATGCATAACTGAGTCTCTCTCAGCTACCATGGTGAGTTCACGCCCGAGGGGAACGTGAGCTCACCATTTTCGTACCGAGAGAGATCGATGAAGATCAGACACAACCCCCCGTCCAATCCCCTGCGCTCCAATCCCCTCCGCACCAGCCCCCTCCGCTCCAGCCCGCTGCGCTCCCACCCCCTGCGCCGGCTCCTGCTCGTCACGGGCCTCACCACCGCCCTCGCGGCGGGCGTGGTCGCACTGCCGGGCGCGGCACTGGCCGACACCGGCGACTCCCCCACCGTCAATGCGATGGCACCGCTCTGGATGGCCGACTGGTCGAGTGACGGCCCCCAGTGGCAGGCCTTCACCCGCCAGCTCACCGAATTCAAGCGCATCGGCGGCACAGGGATCTCGGTCGACGTCTGGTGGGGAAAGGCGGCGACGAGCCCCACCAGCTACAACTGGGCCTACTACGACAAGACGTTCGGCGCGATCACGGCCGCCGGGCTCAGCATCGTGCCGGTGATGTCGTTCCACCAGTGCGGAGGCAACGTCGGTGACGACGGCGACTGCAAGGTGCCGATCACGATCCCGTCGTTCGTCTGGGCACCCCTGGTTGTGGGCGGAGTCGTCGGCACCCGGTCGGCCGACAACTACTACCAGAGCGAATACGGCAACATCTCCCGCGAGACGGTGTCGCCCTGGGGAACCGCCGCCGGGCGCACGTACCAGCAGATGAAGAACTTCATGAACGCGTTCGAAGACCACTTCAGCGGCACGGGGCCGGGCGCAGGATCCGACCTCCGCGGATCGATCAGTGAGATCGCGCTCAGTGCGGGCGCCTCCGGCGAACTGCGGGAACCGTCGTACAACGCTCATGACGCGAGCGTCCCCGGTTCACCCGCGAACTACCCGAACCGCGGAGTGCTCCAGACCTACAGCCCGGCAGCCAAAGCCTCGTTCACGGAGTGGGTCCTGTCGAAGTACGGATCCGTCGCCGGTGCGGCCACGGCCTGGAGCATCCCCGGGCTCACCCTCGACACGATCTCGGCGCCGAACGACCACGAGAACTTCTTCACCTCCGGCGCGTTCAAGAATCTGCAGTACGGCAAGGACTTCACCAGCTGGAACACCCAGAGCCTGGTCGGCCACGGGCGGAAGGTGCTGAACGCCGCGATCCAGGCGTTCGACGGCGCGTTCAAGAACATCGATCTGAGCGAGAAGATCCCCGGAGTGCACTGGCAGACGATGGCGGCTTCGAGCATCCAGCGGGTGCCTGAGGTGACCGCCGGCCTCATCTCCACCGACACAGACATGAACAGTGCGGCCACCGGTCACGGCTACAACCCGATCCTGTCGATGATCGGCGACGTGAACGTGCACGGCGACGGAACCCTGCCGGTGACGCACAGGATCGTGCTGCACTACACCGAGCTCGAGAAGCCGAACCTCGTCGACGACGACAAATACCGGGGTGCCTATTCCGCCGCCGCCGACCAGGTGGGCTGGATCGCCGACGCCGCCTGGAATGCGGGCGTCCTCCTGAAGGGCGAGAATGCCCTGAACGGCGGCCTCTACGGTGACGGCGATGCCTCGCACGCGGGCTGGTCCCACATCCGCCAGGCGTTCGATCGCGACCCGGTCAGGCGTTTCTACGGCCTCACCGTTCTGCGACTGAGTGATGTGGCCACGCCCGGTGCGGCGGAGACGGGCATGGCTGCCTTCATCCGCGACTACAAGTAGCGGTTCCGGTCAGAAGCCCCGCGAACACGAAGAAGCCCCGGACCGCACAGGTCCGGGGCTTCTTCGAACGATCGGTTCAGGCTACGCGCCGTCGACGTGACGGAGTACCTGCAGCGGGATGAAAACACCGAGGCAGACGGCCACGAGGCCGGACGAGAAGATCAGGGCACCGAAGTCGGGGAACTCGAAGGCGACACCGAAGAGGAACATTCCGCCGATGAACAGCGCGAGTGACACCACCAGGGCGACGACGGTGGTCACTCCACCTGACGACTGCCGGGTTTCAACAGGGCCTCTACCGATCTCATCCATGCGTCCATCCTAGATCAGACGGGGACTTGTCTGTTCGCCAGCCGCGCCAACTCGGCTGGCGGAGATGCCCGGAGCCCGTCCACTCGGCGAACTCGACTTCACCGACGAGGGTGGGCTCGATCCAGCGCGCGTCAGCCGCGACCTCACGGGGAACCTCCGCGAACGGGCTCGACGATCGCGCGAGCGGTGCGACCTGCTGGGAGAGCCGTTCCAGCTCCTTCTCGCTGAAGCCCGTGCCGACCCTCCCCACGTAGCGGAGCTGGCCGTCGTCAGGGATCCCGAGCAGCAGCGACCCGATCGTGTCGGAACGTCGCCCCTTTCCCGGACGCCAGCCGCCCACGACGACCTCCTGGGCAAGATGGTGCTTGATCTTGATCCACGAGCGTGAGCGTGAGCCTGCCGTGTATGCGCTCCCGTGTTTCTTCGCCATCACCCCTTCGAGCCCGAGCTGCTCACTGCTGCTGAACGCGGCGTCGAAGTCCCCGGCGAAGGCCTGAGGCAGCTGCACGCGGGAACGGGCATCCGGAACCACCGCCTGCGCGAGCAGGGCCCGCCGTTCGTCGTACGACTCACGGAGAAGAGATCGGCCGTCGACGTTCATCAGATCGAAGACGAAGTAGTGCACGGCGACTCCCCGCGCGGCCCGTGCCACCTCGACCTGTCCCTGCAGGTTCATCCGCTGCTGCAACCGGCCGAAGTCCGGTCGGCCTTTCGCGTCGAGCGTCACGATCTCACCGTCGATGACAGCCGAGTGAGTGCCCACGGACGCCCGGATCGAGTCGAGCAGGTCGGGATACTGGCTCGTGACATCGTTTCCGTTTCGCGTGAGAAGCCTGACGCTCACCTCGCCCGCGGCATCCGGAGCCTCGACGTAGGCGACAGCCCGGATGCCGTCCCACTTCATCTCGAATGCCCAGTCGCCGGTATTCCCGAGGTCCTTCCCCGAGCCGAGCGTGGCGAGCATGGGCGTGATCGGCTCCTCGGGCAGCGCACGCCCCACCGACCGCGCCGCGTTGATCGCCGGGGCCTCGTCGTCGGGCTGGGGCGCCAGCCCCCGATGCTTCTCCTCCTGGGCCTTCGTGTACGTCAGCTCCATCCGGTGGATCAACCAGTTCCTGGCGCCCTTCTCGTCGTCGCCTGAAGCCCGACCGGACCCCGCAGCCCCGCGTGCGCCCGTGTGGATGAGTGCGAATTTTCGGTCACCACCGAGCCCGCCCCCCTTCGTGCCGTGGAGCGTTGCGATGACCTCCTTGCCGTCTCGCCACTTCTCGAGGTCGTAGGTGCCCTGATCCCAGATCTCGACCGTTCCACCGCCGTACTCGCCCTTCGGGATCGTGCCGGCGAAGGTGGCGTACTCCAGCGGGTGATCCTCGGTCTGCACCGCGAGATGGTTGACCTTCATGTCGGTCGGCACCCCCTTGGGGATGGCCCACGAGACCAGCACGCCGTCGTGCTCGAGCCGGAAGTCGTAGTGAAGCCGCGACGCGTCGTGCCTCTGGATGACGAACATGTTGCCAGCGCCGGGCGCCGGCCGCGCCTCCGGAACCGGCTCGGGAGTCTTCGCGCCGTCGCGCATGCTGCGGTAGGTGTGCAGTGCGTCGAAGTCCGGCTCCAGCGGCTCCCCGCCCTCCAGCAGCACCGCGAGCGGATCTCCACGCCGCTTCACCCGCGCGAGAACCTCCGTGTGGCTGAGCTGCGCCAGCGTGGGCGATGCAAGTTCCCTCCACGTTCGGGGGGCCGCAACGGTCGGATGCGATCGCCCACGGAGCGAATACGGCGCCACCGTGGTCTTGGATGCGTTGTTCTGGCTCCAGTCCACCAGCACCTTCCCGACCCGCAGCGACTTCTTCATGTCGCTCACAATCAGATCGGGGTGATCCGCTTCGAGAATGCGGGCGAGCTCGTGCGCCACGGCGGAGACCTGCTCGCTGCTCTGGGTGCCATCCAGCGCAGCGTAGAGGTGGATGCCCTTGCTCCCGCTCGTCACCGGCACAGGCTCGAGCCCCATCCCCTGCAGCAGCACCCGTGCCAGCTTCGCGACCTCGACGCACTCCGCCAGGCCCACCCCATCGCCCGGATCGAGATCCAGCACGAAGCGATCGGGGTTCCGCCTCGCCCCCCGCGGCCCGAACCGCCACTGCGGCACATGCAGCTCGAGTGCAGCGATCTGCGCCAGCCAGGTGAGAGTGGCACGGTCGTTGACCAGCGGATACTCGTTGGCATGGTCGGAATGCTCGATCGAGTGCCGTCGCACCCACGACGGCGTCGAGTCGTCCAGATTCTTCTGGAAGAACATCTGGCCGGGATGCTCGTCGGTACCCACACCGTCGACCCAGCGTTTGCGGGTGGCCGCCCGGTCGCGCGTGTGCGGCAGCAGGTACTCGGCGATCTCGGAGTAGTACCGCAGCACGTCCGCCTTCGTCGTGCCGGTCTCCGGGTAGAGCACCTTCTCGAGGTGGGTGAGCTTCAGCCGGTGACCGTCGACGTCGACGACCACATCCGAGGGTGAGGTGGATGCCCGGGAGATGGATGCCCGGGAGCCTGGCCTTCGCTGTGCGGCGCTCATGGCCCCATCCTGCCCGCCCGCACGTCAAGGCACTAGCTCTTGACGGGTCGTCGCGCCACACTGGAGGGCATGAGGTCCATTTGGAAGGGTGCCATCACGTTCGGGCTGGTGAACGTGCCCGTGAAGGTCTACAGCGCGACAGAAGACCACGACATCTCCCTGCACCAGGTACACGACGCCGACGGTGGACGCATCCGGTACCAGCGCGTCTGCGAGATCGACGGCTCGGTCGTCGAGTACGCCCACATCGACAAGGCCTACGACGACGGGGAGCGCACGGTGATCATCACCGCCGACGACATCGCCTCGCTGCCTGCGGAGAAGAGCCGCGAGATCGATGTCGTCGAATTCGTGCCCGGCGAGCAGATCGACCCCATCCGTTTCGACAAGAGCTACTACCTCGAACCCGACTCGAAGTCGTCGAAGGCCTACGCGCTCCTGCGGCGCACCCTCGAGGAGACCGAGCGTGTCGCGATCGTGCACTTCGCCCTCCGCCAGAAGACGCGACTCGCAGCTCTCCGTGTAGCCGGCGATGTTCTGCTGTTGCAGACCCTGCTGTGGGACGACGAGGTGCGCGAGGCGACGTTTCCGAGCCTGGATGATCATCCCGCCGTGTCCCGCAAGGAACTCGACATGTCGGCCAAGCTCGTCGAGTCGTATTCGACCGATTTCGAACCCGGCAAGTTCAGCGACGACTACCAGCTGCAGTTGCGCGAGCTGATCGACGCCAAGCTGGCCAAGGGCGACTCCGTCGACACCGAGGAGACGTTCGGCGAGTCGGCGGACCACAGCGATGGCGACGCGGATGGCTCGGGCGGCGAGGTGCTCGACCTCATGGAGGCGCTCCGCCAGAGCGTCGAGAAGAGCCGGGGTGCGCGCGAGGCCACGTCGAAGACTCCCGCTCGCACCACGAAGAGCGCCGGTTAGTTGTCGCTTTAACAGATTCCTCCCGGTTGGCATCGCTAGTCTGTCCCAGGCACACCTGCGAGAACACCCCTGAGAAGAAGAGGCTCCCCCCGTGGCATCCGGTAACAAGAACAGCGCGCTCACCGTCAAGCAGGAGCGCGATGCGCGCCGGGCAGAGAAAGTCGCGGCGATGAAACGCGAGCAGGCGAAGCAGACGCGCAACCGTCGCATCGGGATCGGCGGAGGCATCGGAGCCGCCGCGTTGATCATCGTGCTGGTCGTCGTCTTCGTGGTCACCGGATCGGGTTCTGCGCCCGCACCGGTCGCAACCAAGGCCGACGGCGTTCAGACCTTCACCGGACTGACGCAGAAACACGTCACCGGCACGGTCACGTATCCGCAGGTACCGCCTGTCGGCGGCAACCACGCGGCCGTCTGGCTGAACTGCGGCGTGTACGACCAGCCCGTTCCCAACGAGAACGCCGTACATGACCTCGAGCACGGCGCCGTCTGGGTGACCTACGACGCTTCCCAGGTCACCGGCGACCAGCTGACCGCGCTTCGGGCCGCACTGCCGACCACCTACATCGTGCTCTCGCCGTACGTCGGACTGCCCTCCCCCGTGGTCGCCTCCGCATGGGGTGCCCAGATCCAGCTGACCGGAGCGGACGACACTCGCCTGGCCGACTTCCTGAAGACATATTGGCAGTCACCGAACGCTCCTGAGCCGGGCGCAGCCTGCACCGGTGGTGTGACAGCTCCCGGCCTGGTGTCGTGAGCGCATCCACGGATGCCGACGACATCGTCGACGCCGACGACCAACTCGACGAGCCCGGGCCAGCCAGGGCCGACACCTCTGGCAGCTCAGGCGGATTCGGTTCCCGCTCGGGCCGCACGGTGCGCATGCGGCTCGCCATCGCCGTCGGAGCCGTGCTTCTCGTGGCCATCGGACTCGTCGTCGGGCGGGTCACCACCCCGACCGTCACGTTTCCCTCGACACTGAGCGCAGAGGCCGGCTTCGCTCGCGACATGCAGGTGCACCACCAGCAGGCGGTCGACATGGCCATGACGGTTCGCGAGCAGACCACCGACCCGGATGTACGCCAACTCGCCTACGACATCGCCACCTCCCAGAGCCAGCAGGCCGGGCAGATGTTCGCGTGGTTGAACCTCTGGGGTCTGCCTCAGGCCTCGCCGTCGCCCCAGATGACGTGGATGACTCTCCCGACCCTCGACCAGAGCGCCTCCGGCCACGGCATGAACATGAGCGCCACGGAGTCGACCCCCGGCGCCGGGGATGCCTTCGTGCCCGGCACGCTGATGCCCGGGATGGCGTCGGCCGCGGATCTTGCGCGTCTCCGTACCGTCACAGGAGTGGATGCCGAGAAGCTCTTCCTCACCCTGATGATCGCGCACCACAAGGGAGGCGTCGAGATGGCGCAAGCGCTCGTCGAGCGGTCGACGAATTCCGACGTGCTCGCCCTCGCCAACTCGATCATCAAGGCGCAGACCAGTGAGATCGGCTACATGACAGAGCTGCTGGCGGCTCGTTCGTAGGTCGTTCCGCTGCTGCTGTCGCGCCCTTCGGGCTTGCCGTCAGATGGATGGGGTCTGGATGCGCGTGGCTGGATCGGTGAGGTGGCCAGCCGAGTCGGGGCTCGAGACGCAGATGGTGGGCTGGGGTGCCCGGGCAAAGGCCTAGTTCTACCCGGGCTTGGGTCTATACGATTTTCGGTGTAACTCCTGAGCAAGGAGGAACCGAATGACTGACGTGAAGATCGACGTGGAGGACGAGGCCGTGGCGACGGTGAAGCATGACGGCTTGGTCGATGGCCGGCTGGTAGACCAGCTCATCGGGCGGGCACGGGAGCAGGGCGTCGCGTTGACGGGCGAGGCCGGCCTGTTGGGCCAGTTGACGAAAATGGTCCTCGAGTCGGCGCTCGAGGGCGAGATCACGGACCACCTCGGCTACGACAAACACGAGCGCGTCGAAGCCACCTCCAATGCTCGGAACGGGTCGAGGACGAAGACAGTCCTGACTGACATTGGTCCGGTCCCGATCGAGGTCCCTCGGGACCGAAACGG
>NZ_NBXA01000023.1 GCF_003399625.1 Subtercola boreus
CGGTCCGCGCCAGGGGACATTTCCCCAATGAGCAAGCCGCACTGAAATGTGTCTACCTGGCCGTGATGAGCCTGGATCCGACCGGCCAAGGGCGGGCCCGCTGGACCCAACGATGGAAGGCCGCGCTAAACGCGTTCGACATCACTTTCAACGGCCGACTCACCGTCGGACGCTAACCCACAACAACACTAGTTACACCGAATTCTTGACAGACCCGCTGTTCGCCAATTCAAGTTCATAGGCCGGAAACGACACTTTGAATGCGCTTTGACCAAGCTTCTCCTCCCTTTCTGTTCGGCTTAGTTGTGCCCGCTCGAACAGAAATTCGTGAGAATACCGTCCGAACGTGGATTCGAGTTCGGACGCCTGCTGGTAGATAAAGGTGCGCTGTTCGTCAACGAAAGAGCGGAATACTGCTGCCTGCTCGGACAGGTCTGCGTTCATGGACCTAACACGAGCTCTCAAGGTCGCTAGTCCGCTCTCGGCTTCGGCACCCCCTCGTTCCGCGCGTGGAAGACGTGAAATCAACTGCCGAAGGTGAGACTCGCTGGAAGTAGCCCTCGCGTCAAGTTCAGCGAGCTTCAGCCGCAATCCGTCGAGACGACTCTGAACATCCGCGGCCGACGCTTTTGATACTTCATACTCAGCGGAGGCATTCGCATACTCCGCTTCGGTCGAGTAGGCACGCGCGTCGGAGATGTCCGAAACGTTGTCTGCCACAAACGGTTCAACTACGTTCCCGCAAAAAGCACAGTTGTGATGGGCGACACGGTCCTCCATTGCTAGCCGCAGTTCAGGCGATTGGTGGCCACACAGGAAACAGTTCCCAGTGGCTAGGAATGATCCAAACACGTACTGGGCGGATTGCTCGTGCTCCGGGAACCTAGCGGCCAAGCTGGCCAGCTTTGCGTGCTCGAACCTCCGCTTCGCCGTGTCGAGTGCCAGTTCCAGCCTTAGAGCCTCCAGTCGCCGCTTGGCCAGCAGTTCTGCGAGCGCCGCTTGGTCACCCTCAAGTTCTTCTCTACTCACCCCGTCGTCTGCCAACATGGTTTGAAGCGAACTGATTGCAGCACGCAATTCATCTGGTGTCTGAGCTGACTCGCTTTCTTCGGCTATTGCTCGCTCCTCCCGGTTGAGAGCGACGTTCAAGTTTCGACGTCGACTGTCCAGTTCCAAGATCGAGCGTTCCTGACTCGTCCACTGTCTTGCGTTCTCGATCGAGAGAAACAGGGGTCTGAGCAGTTGGCGTTGAGCTGAGCGATCCCAGATGAGTGCGCGACGATCATCCATGTAAAAGGTCACGAACCGCAGTACCAAGATCCAATCAGCAAAAGATCCGAGTCCCGCCCTGTCGCAGATCACGTCCTGGAATACGCCTTCTGACGTCTCCAAGTCCGTTCCGTCGACGGTTATATGGGTGACCGACAAATCTCGGAGGGACCGGGACACTGAGATTGCAGTGGACCCTACCGAGAAGTCGAGTGTCGCGACTGCATGTCGGGCCCCGTCTAGCACTCGGTTCCCAAAGTAGTTCCTTGCAGCTCCGACGATGCGAGTTGCAGCAACATTCGCATTTCCAAGCCCGTCGGTGGAAGACAACTTTGGGAGATCGAACGGTCCCGAAAGCATGCGAAACATGATCTCTATCAATGTACTTTTGCCAAGCCCGTTTGCGCCGAGAATCACGCTCGCCGAAGAATCCAGGCGGACCGAAAGACCCGCGTTCCCGGGCGAACCAGGATAAAGGTCATACCCGTTGACCTGGAGTTGATCTAGAACGGGGAAGTTGATCATGAAATGGTCCTAGGGACGTCGCGGTCGGCGTTGCACTCGGCTGCGTTACAGCTGGTCCAGTTTGGCGTGTAGTCAGTTCAGTAGTCAACAGTGCCCCGAACACAAAAGCCGCCCCGGGTAATAACCCGGGAGCGGCTTCTGATCTGGTTTTTCTTTGTTGCGGGGACAGGATTTGAACCTGCGACCTCTGGGTTATGAGCCCAGCGAGCTACCGAACTGCTCCACCCCGCGGCACAAGATGTAACACTATCACAGCATTTGGCAGCTCGTGACCGCCGGGCCCCCGCCGCGACCCGAAGGCCGCAGCGGGAGGGCCACTACTGCTGGCCCGAGGCGGCGATGGCCGCAGCCACCGCATCCTTCAGCTGCTGGTCTGCGACGCCGTAGGCGGTCCAGTCCGCGGCCTGGAGGGCTGCGGTCCGCGCATCCAGAGCAGCCTTCGCGTCGCTCAGCGCCTTCGTGAGGGCCGCATTGTCGCCGGGAGCGGCAGGAGTTCCAGTACCGGTTCCTGTGCCCGTGGTGGGCGGCGTGATGCCCCCATCGCCGGCCGTGGCTCCCGAGTTGCCTCCGAACAGGTCGTCGAGCGCAGCGTCGAGGGTGTCCTCGAAGGCGATCTTGTCACCGAAACCGACCAGGATCTTCTGCAGGAGCGGGTAACTCGTCTCACCGCGCGAACGAACGTAGACCGGTTGCACATAGAGCAACCCGCCCCCGACCGGCAGGGTGAGCAGGTTACCGCTCAGCACCTCGGTCGACCCCTGTTTCAGGAGGTTGAGGGCTTGCGAGACGGTGGGATCCGAGTTGAACTTGTTCTGCACCTGGCCGGGGCCGGGCACCGTCGCATCCTTCGGCAGGGTCAGCAATCGCATCTTGCCGTAGTCCGCGGCCTTCTGGCCCGCCACGGAACCCGCGTTCGCATCGACCGCGAGGTAGCCGTTGAGACTCTTCGACGTGTCCTGCCCGGTGAGCGGGATGAAGGTCGAGTAGATCGAGTACGACGGTGCATCCTGGCCCGGCACCTGCAGCGTCAGGTAGTACGGCGGCTGCGTCGTCGGGTTCGAGGCGGGCGATGTCGGGTCGTTCGGCGTGGTCCAGGCGTCTTCACGCGAGTAGAACGATCCGGCGTCGGTGACGTGGTACTGCCCGAGGATGGCCCTCTGCACCTTGAAGAGATCGGCCGGGTACCGCACGTGGCTCATCAGCTGGGCACTCATGTCGCTCATCGGCTTGAGGGTCGACGGGAAGATCTTCTGCCAGGTCTGCAGCAGCGGATCCGTCTCGTCCCACGCGTAGAGCGTGACCTTGCCGTCGTACGCGTCGACAGTCGCCTTCACCGAGTTGCGGATGTAGTTGATGTTGTTGTCGGGCGCGTACCCGGGCTTCGGGGTGTACGTGTCGGCGATCGCCGCGCTGAGCCCCTCCGTGCGCGAGTACGGGTATTCGGATGTCGTCGTGTAGCCGTCGACGATCCAGACGACCTTGCCGTCGACCACTGAGGCATACGGCGCGGAGTCGATCGTGAGGTAGGGCGCGACCTTCGACACCCGGGTGGCAGGATCACGGTCGTAGAGGATCTGCGAATCGTTGTTGACCGCCTCAGAGAGGAAGATCTGCTCCGACTGGAACTTCAGCGCATAGGCGAGCTTGTTGAAGACGTTGTCGAGCTTCGGCCCGCCATCACCCGTGAAGGTGGTGTACGTCTGCGAAGCGCCATCCGTTCCCGACGGGTAGTCGAGTTCGATCTGGGTTGAGCCGGCCGGCGCACCCACGATCGAGTAGTTGGGCGAGTTCTCGCCGAAGTAGATGCGCTGCTCGTAGTCGCCGAGCACACCCGTGCTGGGGATGCCCTGCTCGGCGAACACCGGCTGGCCGTCGACCGCGCGCTGGTTGCCGTAGGCCGCGACGATGCCGTAACCGTGCGTGTAGACGACGGTCTGGTTGTACCAGCTGGCAGATGTACCGAGCTGGGCGAGGTTCAGGTCACGAACGGTCGAGACGACGTCCTGCGTCTTGCCGTCGATCGTGTAGCGGTCGACGTTCAGATCTGTCGGGAACTGGTAGTACTGCCGGAACTGCTGCAGCGCGGCGAAGGTGCTGCTCACGAGGGCCGGGTCGAGGATCCGGATGCTCGAGGTGGTGGCCGCATCCGCCCGGAGCGCCCCGGGCGCGGCGGTCGTCGTCGCGGGGTAGGCGATCGACTCGACGTCGCTCACCCCGTAGGCATCCCTGGTGAGGTCGATGTTGTCCTGCAGGTACGGCTGCTCGAGGCTCCGCTCGGAGGGCGCGACCTGGAAGCGCTGCACGACCCACGGGTAGAGCGACCCGAGGATCAGCCCGCTCACGATGAGGAGCACCGTGCCGATGACGGGCAGCCGCCAACGACCGATGAACGCAGCGAGGAGGAAGAGCACGGCCACGATCACGGCGATGCCGGCGAGGATCTGGAGGCCCGGGATGGTGGCGTTCACGTCGGAGTACGAGGCACCTGTGATGAGACCGCCGGTGTTCGACAGCGTCGCGAACTGGTCGAGCCAGATGCTCACGGCCTGCAGGAGCAGGTAGATGCCCGCGGTGATCGCGACCTGGATGCGCGCGGTCTTCGAGATGCGCACCTCGCGCTGGCCGAACCGGATGGCGCCGTAGAGGTAGCTGGTCGCGATGGCAGCGATGCCGGCGATCAGCACGACGGCAGAGGCGAACCCGACCACACCCTGCCAGAAGGGCAGGTCGTAGACGTAGAACGAGATGTCCAGGTTGAACTGAGGATCGGTCGTGCCGAACGAGGTGCGGTTCAGGTACTGCAGCGTGACCTGCCACCGGGCAGCGGCCGAGACGCCGGCGAAGAGGCCGAGGAGCGCGGGGATGCCGAAGGCCGCGAGGCGACGGAGGGGCTCGACGACCTGCTGGTAGCGGTCGAGTTGCGAGTTCAGTTTCGCGTAGACCGGACGGAAGCGGAACGCGACCTCGATGCTCACGAAGACCGGGATCGCCATGGCGAAGAATCCGATGCCGAACATGGCCGCGCCGGCGAACCACTGGGTGGTCAGCACGCTGAGGAAGCCGAGCTGGTTGAACCAGAGCACCTCGGTGTACAGGTTGGTGAAGACGAAGAACAGGATCGCGAGAACGGCGATGACCGCAATGGCGACTGCGATCACCGTGCGCGATCTGCGTGCTGGCTTCTGGGCTGTGGAGGAAGTCACGGATAGCCTCTTGTGGTTGCTGTGGGGTGTCCGCCCATCCTAGACAACCCTTGCTGGGAAGCGGCCCCTTCGGTTCAGCCCGCGGCCTGAACCGTGTCACAGGTTGGCAACGAATCCGTGCTCGCGCCGGTGGCCAGGTCGTTCAGCACCGTCAGGGAGTCACTCAGCTTCTCGACCGCGAACACCTTCAACCCGTCGGGCACGTGACCCACCACCTCGTCGCAGTTGGTGGCCGGGGCGAGGAAGACGGTGGCACCGCTCTCGGATGCTCCGTAGAGCTTCTGGCGGATGCCGCCGATCGGCCCCACCGTGCCGTCGGCCGTGATCGTGCCGGTGCCGGCGACCTGCGCTCCCCCGTTCAGTTCGCCGGGGGTCAACTGGTCGATGATGCCGAGCGCGAACATCATCCCGGCACTCGGGCCCCCGACGTTGTCGAGCTGGATGTCGACGGTGAACGGGAACTCGAACGAGTCGGCCGACGCTGCAGCGATGCCGAGCAGGATGCTGCCGTCCGCCGCCTTCTTCGGCGTGACCTTGACGGTCTGGTCGGCGCCCGAGCGGGTGATGACGAGCGTGGCGGCGGCGGCATCCCCGTTCGCCGTGATCGCGGCCTTCAGCTCGTCGATCGTGCTCACGGCCGATCCGTTCACGGAGTCGATGAGGTCCCCGGCTTCGAGGATGCCCGTGGCCGCCGAATCGGCCGTCAGCTGGGCGACGCCGACCTTCTGGCTCGAGGTGAAGGGGATCTTCAGGTCGGTGAGGGCGGCGGCGATCGCCTCCTGCTGCGAGTCGACCATCTGCGCGGCGTTCTGGGCGTTCTGCTGGTCGACGCTCACGGAGGGCGGGTAGATGGCATCGATCGGCACGACCGCGCGGGTCGAGTCGAACCAGGCACCGATGATCTCGGCCCAGCTGGGCCGGGACGAAGGCGTGCCGACGACCGACACGGTGAGCATGTCGAGGGAGCCGGCGGTCGGGTAGGTCGTCGTTCCCGAGATGGAGATCAGTGGCACAGCCGATCCGTCGTGATCGCTCGTGCCGAGTGTGTTGAAGACCGGACCGGGCTGCTCGATCACGTACGGCAGGGGAATGAAGCTCATCCCGAGCGCCAGCACGAGCGCGACGATCAGGCTCGTCCAGCCGACGGTTCGACGACGGGAGCGCGGCCTCGCGGGCGCGGGCGCCTCCTGGTCGTCGAAGATGCTCACGGGTTCCTTTCGAGGGGTGGCGGTTCGAGGCGGTGGCGCTGTTCGCCACGGGCGCACGGCCCGACGTGCCAGCTTATGAGAAATCCCAGCTTGGCGAAGAGGCCACCGGCTAGCGTAGAAGGCAATGCTGACAGGCCGCACAGAGCCGGCTTGACGCGCAAGAAGGGTAAGACCGTGACTGACGAGCCAGACAAGAACCCCGAAGACGAGTTCACCGACATGCTCCGCCAATTCCTGTCGGGCAACTCCGAGCTCGATCCGTCGAAGCTCGCAAGCGCTGCGGGCCTGCCGTCGGATCCGGCGGCTGTCGCCGCCCTCATGCAACAGCTGCAGAACGCGATGCAGCACACCGGCGACGGGGTCGACTGGAAGGTCGCCCAGGACGCTGCGGAGCAGATCGCCTCCGCGGATGCCGTCACGATCACGCCCGGCCAGCGTTCGGCGCTCGAACAGGCCCTGCACGTTGCTGCGCTGTGGCTCGACGAGGTCACCTTCGTCTCCGAACTCGCCGCCCCTCCCCGCGTGCTCACCCGCAAGGAGTGGACGAGCGCGACCATGCCCGTCTGGAGCCAGGTCGCGGAGCCCGTGGCGCTCAGCATCGCCGACGCCCTCACCCGGGTGCTGAAAGACCAGGCGCCCGAGGAGCTGTCGGGCATGATGGCCAACGCCAGCCAGCTGATGCGCAACATCGGCGGGGCGCTGTTCGCGATGCAGCTCGGCCAGGTCGTCGGGCAGCTCTCGACAGAGGTCGTCTCGGGCGGCGACGTCGGCATCCCGCTGATGAACGACCAGCAGGCCGCACTCGTGCCGCAGAACCTCGCCGCCTTCGGAGCCGGCCTCGACATCCCGGCCGACCAGGTGGAGCTCTACCTCTCGGTGCGGGAGATCGCTCACGCCCGGCTCTTCCGGCACGCCAAGTGGCTGCGGCTGCACGAGATCTCCTCGATCACCGAGTTCGCGCGCGGCATCACGATCGACACCGACCGGCTCGAAGACCTGGCCTCGAGCTTCGATCCGTCGAATCCCGAGGAGCTCAGGGAGGCGATGGTGAGCGGTGCGCTCATCCCGCCGAAGTCCGAATCGCAGCTGCAGGCGCTGGCCCGACTCGAGACGACGCTTGCGCTCGTCGAGGGCTGGGTGGATGTCGTCACCGCCGCCGCGACGGTGAGGCTGCCCAAGCGCGATGCTGTCGCAGAGACTGTGCGGCGCCGGCGTGCAACAGGCGGGCCCGCCGAGTCCGCCTTCTCGACGCTGGTCGGTCTCGAGCTCCGGCCGCGGAGGCTCCGTGAAGCTGCGGCGATGTGGCAGGCCGTGACGGATGCCGTCGGCCCCGAGGCGCGCGACGCGCTCTGGTCGCACCCCGATGTCGTGCCGACCACGGAGGACATCGACAACCCCGACGCTCTCGTGGCCCGGCTTCTCGCCGGCGCCCCCGAGCCCGACGAGATGGACCTGGCGCTGGAGGACTTCTTCCGCGAGGAGGAGGCGGAGACCGCGGCGGAGACACAGACGGAACAGGACCCGGACGCGCCGCCCGTGGTCTGATCTGGCGCTGAGGGCTGTGAGGGCTTTGACGGCTGTGAGGACTGCCGCGCCAGCCTGTGGATAACTTCTGACGCCAGCAGCCCGATGGGTGCATGCTGTGCCGATGAGATCAGACAGCGGCACCCTCCGGCTCGACCCACGCTTCCCCGTGGTCTGGCGCTCCCCCACCTGCCTGCAGATCGGCGTCGACCAGCCGCGGGCCCGCTTCGCCCGGGTGAGCGCGGCCGAGGAGCAGATGATCCACGCTCTCACGCGCGGCGTGAGCGTGGAGGGACTCCGGATGATCGGAACCCGGTCCCACGCGAACGAGAGGTCGGTGTCACGCCTGCTCGACCGTGTCGCACCGGCGCTGGTCGGTGGCGCGGACTCCGGCGCTGAAGACCGGCCGCTGGCGGGGCGCACCATCGCCCTCTGCGGCGGCGCTCCCACCCGGGCCATCGCGCGGCTGCTCGGTGAACTCGGCGCGGTCGCACTGCCGGCGGCCGAGATCGAGTCAGCGAAGGAGCCGCCCGACCTCGCACTCATCGTCTCCTCGTGGTTCACACCTCCCCCCGAAGCCGCGGTGTGGATGCAGCAGGACCTGCCTCATGTCGATGTGGTGTTCAGCGACACCGAGGTGACGGTCGGCCCGTTCGTCACGCCGGGTGCCGGGCCCTGCCTGCACCGCCGGGAACGCTTCCGGATCGATTCGGACGAGAGTTGGCCCGCGATCGCCGGCCAACTGCTCGGCCGGCCCGCACCCACCGAGGTTCCGCTCACGATCGCGCGGGTCGTTCCGCTGGTGGCGTCGTTCTGCATCGACTCCCTGCGTGGCGGGGAGCCAGGGCGTGGCGGGGAGTCAGGGCGTGGCGGTGCGTCAGGGCGTGGCAGTTCGTCGGGGCGTGGCGGGGCGTCGGGCGCCGATGGCCTGGTGCTGCACGTCGACGCGGTGACAGGGGAGGTCAGCGAGAGCCGGCTGGCGCCCCATCCGGAGTGCGCGTGCCGAGCTCTGCCAGGAACCTCGATGCCGCCCTGGTCTGGGAGCGGGACGCCCCGGTCTCCGCCCACGACAGCAGGAGCCGCTGGCGGGCGCGGGTGACGCCGACGTAGAGCAGCCGGCGCTCCTCATCGACCAGCTCGAGGGTGGTGGCGTAGCTGATCGGCATCAGGCCCTCGCTCAGCCCGATCACGAAGACGGTCGGCCATTCGAGACCCTTCGCGGAGTGCAGGGTGGCGAGGGTGACGGCCGAGATCGTCGGTTCGTGCTGGCCTGCCTGGCGCTCGAGCAGTTCGTCGGTGAACGAGCGGAAACTGGTGCGGGGCGGCAGCTGTTCGGCGAGGCCCATGATCGCGTTGAGCGACTCCCAGCGGTCGCGCACAGCCCCGCGGCCCTCGGGTGGGCTCTGCGACCAGCCGAGCGAGCGGAGCACGTCGCTCACCGACTTGAACAGCGGTTCGCCACTGATCGAGACGGAGGCCGCCCGAAGCGACATGATGGCCTGCTTCACTTCGGGCAGGTCGAAGAAGCGCTGGGAGCCGCGGATCTGGTAGGTGACGCCCGCTTCGGCGAGCGCGCCCTCGAGCGCGGCCGCCTGGGCATTGATGCGGTAGAGCACCGCGATGTCCTCGGGGCGGGTTCCGTCGGCGATCAGCCGGGCCACCGAGGCGGCGACTCCGCGTGCCTCCGTCGATTCCGACGCGTACCCCGTGATGACAGGCTCCGCCCCCCGGGTCGGCGCGTCACCGGCCGCCCGGAGGGTGAGCGCACCCGTGCGGCCGCGCATCAGCCGGTTGGCGGTGTCGACGACCGCGGGAGTGGAGCGGTAGTTCTGTTCCAGTCGCACGACCGTCGAGTTCTCGTACGCGGAGGCGAACGTCAGGAGGAACGCCGACTGCGCCCCGGCGAACGAGTAGATGGTCTGGCTCGCATCGCCCACGACGCAGAGGTCACGGCGATCCCCCACCCAGAGCGACAGAAGGTGATGCTGGAGCGGCGAGACATCCTGGTACTCGTCGACGACGAAGAATCGGTACTGCTCCCGCACCTGCATCGCCACAGACGGTTCCGTCTCGATCATGCCGGCGGTCGCGAGCAGCACATCTTCGAAGTCGAGTTGACGGCGTTCGTCTTTGATCGACTCGTAGCCGCGTTGCAGGTCGATCACCTGGTCGATGCTCAACAATCCGGGCATCGTGCGGCTGCTGTGGGCGGCCGCGGCGTAGGCGTCGAGCGAGAGATTCGAGATCTTCCGCCACTCGATCTCGGCGGCGAGGTCGCGGAGCGAGGCCGTGTCGACCCGGAGCTTCAGGGATTCCGCGACCTGGGCGAGGAGCCGCGCCTTGCCCTCGAGCACACGCGGCACGTCGCCGCCGACGACCTGCGGCCAGAAGAAGTTCAACTGGGCCAGGGCTGCGGAGTGGAAGGTGCGCGCCGAGACCCCGCCGGCGCCGAGCGGGCGAAGGCGTGAACGGAGTTCGGCGGCGGACCTGCTGGTGAAGGTGAGCGCCATCACCTTGCCGGGTGGGAAGACCCCGGTCGCCACCCCGTAGGCGATGCGGTGCGTGATGGCGCGGGTCTTGCCTGTACCGGCTCCCGCGAGCACCACGACAGGGCCGAGGAGCGTTTTCGCCACCACGCGCTGTTCGTCGTCGAGACCGGCGAGCAGGGCATCCACACCCGTCGCGGGAAGCGACCGCTCCTCCTGTTCGCTCGTCACCATGTGGGACGGGGCAGCGGCCCGCCGTACCAGTGCTCGATGATGGCGCGGGCGATCGACGACGAGCCGGGCAGCAGCACCGTCGCGTCGGGGGCTTCGAGGTCTTCACGGCTGAACCAGCGCACGTCGAGGATCTCCTCGCCGTCCGGCAGCAGCGGATCGGCCGCGGTGTCGGGGTCGACGTGGGCGAGGAATCCGCACATCAGAGAAGCAGGGAACGGCCAGGGCTGGGAACCGAGGTACTGCGGTTCGAGGATCCGCACCCCCGATTCCTCTAACACCTCGCGGATGCTTGCCGCTTCCAGCGACTCCCCCGGTTCGACGAAGCCGGCGAGCAGGGAGTACCTGTTGTTCTCCCAGAGCGCGTTCGACCCGAGCAGGATGCGATCCTGGGCATCGACGATGCCGACGATCACGGCCGGATCGGTGCGCGGGAAGATCTCGATGTCCTGCACGGGGCAGCGACGCACCCAGCCGCCCTTCTCGGGAACGGTCTCGGCTCCACACCGCGGGCAGTGCGTGTGGGAACGGTGCCAGTTGATGATGCCGAGCGCCTCGGTGAAGGCCCCGGCATCCAGGTCGTCGAGTTCGGCTGCGACCGTTCGGAGGTTCACCCAGCGGCTCTCGTCGGGTTCGAGCAGGGCGGCGGCCTCGTCGGTGAGGTTCGCTGCGACGATCCGGGTGCCGACCGGTTCGGTTCTGCCGTCGGCCAGCGAACGGCCGAGGTAGACCAGGAGGTCGGAGGCCGGCGCATCCGCCGGCGACAACAGGGCGAGGGTCGGATGCCCGGACCCACCCGCTTCGCGGATCGGGGTTCCTGCCCAGTCCGCCGCGCCCGCCTCGGAGTCGCCTGCCCTGAGCAGGGCCTGCTGCCGCCAGATCGGCAGCACCCGGGTGCTCTCGTCTGCCCACAGCACCTCGAACACATCGGGCGTGTCCCGGAAGAGGTGGTCGCGGTCGATCTCGAAACGCGAGAGAGGCAGGGAGGGAAGCAAAGTCTTGTGCACGGGTTGACCAATCATGCGTGGCGGAAGCCTGCGAGCGAGGAAGCCGCCCTACCCTGAAGGTATGGCCAGATCCTCTCTCACTCTAGCCGCGCTCGCCACCGCTGCCGTCGCTGGGCTCGACGTCGTTTCGACGACCCCTCTCTCGACCGGTCTGACCGGTCGTTTCGACTCCGCGCTGCTCACCGTGCGGGGGGGCGACCAGCTGATCATCCGGGTTCCCACCTCGCAGGAGACGGAGACGGAACAGTCCGGCGACCTCGTGGCGCTGCGCGCACTCACCACCGGTTCGCGGGGACGCCTCCCGTTCCGGGCCCCCGAATTCCGCGGGCAGGCGCCGATCGGGCAGACCCGGGGAGTCGTGTACGACTTCATCCCGGGATCTCCCGCCACCCTCGACAGCCTCGACCACAGTGTCGAACTGGCGGAGGCGTTCGGGCGCGCCATCGCGGCCATCCATTCCCTTCCCACCTCGGTGATCACCGATGCCGGGCTGCCCGTGCTGAGTGCCACCGAGTCAGCGCGCGTGGCGACGGTGGTGAAGGATCGCGCTGCCGCAACGGGCAAGGTTCCCGTCGAACTGCTGACGCGCTGGTCGCTCGCCCTGGAAGACAGCGCGCTCTGGCAGTTCCAACCGGCGGTCATCCACGGATCCCTCGGGCCGGAGTCGTTCCTCGTCTCCGGTGAGCGGGTCACCGGCGTACTCGACTGGTCGAACCTCAAGGTGGGTGACCCGGCCGCCGACCTCTTCTGGCTCAGTTCGGTCACCCGTGAGGAGTCCGCGACCAGCGTGTTCTCGGGGTACAACGTCGCGCGCTCAGGGCCCGTCGACAGACAGCTTCGAAAGCGTGCCCGGCTCTACGCCGAACTCGAGATCGCGAAGTGGCTGGTGCACGGCTCGGACCTCCGTGACCCGTCGATCGTCAACGATGCTGTCGGGATGCTGACCGGCTTGGCGTCGAGCTCGCAGGCCGACCTGGTGAACCCGCTGTCGACCGACACCGGGCGGGTGCTCGCCGTGGACGAGGTCGAGGCGATGCTGAGCAAGACTCCGCGGAGCCAGCCCGTGCCGGCCCACGACCACGTGAACGCGGCCCGGATCAGCGACGACGACTGAACGGGGCCGGCGGGGCGGGGGCCGCTGGGCTCGTCGCCACCGTGGTCGCCGTCACCCTCTCCCAGAGCGCCAGCAGTTCGGACTCGGAGTACACGCGATCGGGAGCGATGATCTCGTCGACCGACACGAAGTAGAACACGGCATCGATCCGCTCGGGATCGATGCCCCGGTACTCTGCGTAGGCGAGCCGGTAGAGAGCGAGCTGGAGCTGCTTCACCTCGAGGTCATCGGCGCCGGATGGAGCGCGGCCTGTCTTCCAGTCGACGATCTGGTAACGGTCACCATCGCGGAAGACGGCATCGATCTTGCAGACGACGATGTTGCCACCCAGCACGAGGTGGATCTCGATCTCGACCTCCTCCGGCTTCCGACCGCCCCACGGCGAGGCCTCGAAGGTCGTCTGCAGCCGCTGGAGTTCTTCCTCTTCGGCAGCGCCCCCATCGATGGCGGGAGTCTTCGTCTCGGCGACGTGATCCAGAGCCAGATCGACGTCCAGATCCAGATCCAGAGCCGAGTCCAGTTCGCTGTCCAGATCCACATCGAGCTCGCCGGGGCCGGCATCCAGCTGCTCAGACCCGCCGACCAGGCCGAACCGGCTCTCGACCCAGGAGTGGAAGCGGGTGCCGAGCCTCGTCTGCCGATAGGGCCTGTCGGGCATCGGGCGGCGAAGCTGACGGAGCACCTCGTCGGGATCGGTCACATAGTCCTTGAACCGGGAGGCCGCCACGCGGGTCGGAACGACGAGTCGCTCCCCCTCGAGCCCGGCACGCCGTTCGGCGAGCAGCAGGTCGATGTCGTGGGACCACGGCGTCGTCGCACCCGCGTCGGCGTCGACCACCGCTCTGGCCGCGGCCTCGACCCGGGCGGCACGGGAGCCGAGCGGCGAGAGCGGCCACGGCACCAGCTCCGTCGACTCGGCCAGTGGATTCACCTCGCTCGCGGGGACCTCGGGCAGGGCATCCGGCGGAATCAGCCCGGCGCTTTCGAGTTCGCGGAGGAAGAGTCCGGGCATCCGCGGCTTCGTCGTGGTGGACCAGAACGATCCTGAGAGCAGCAGGCTCTCGCGCGCGCGGGTCACAGCGACATAGACCAGCCGGCGCTGCTCCTCGGCGTAGCGGTCGGTGATCTGCTCGGTGAAGACCTGCTTCGAGGCGGCGAACTCCGCCTGGTTGTCGGCCGACCGCCAGGCCAGCACGGGAAGCTCCCGCGAATCGCCCCGGAACTCGTACGGCAGTTCGCCGAAAGCGAGCCAGCCCTGTTTGCTCTGCGGTTTGCCCGGGAGTTCGCCCTCGACCATCCGGGGTACGGCGACGCTGTCCCACTCGAGACCCTTCGACCCGTGGATGGTGAGGATCTGCACGGTGCCCGGCTCCGGGTCGTCGGAACGGGGGCTCAGCCTGTCACGCTTCTCCGCCTCCTGGAGCCAGGAGAGGAAGGCACCGAGACCGGCGGACGGATCCGCGGCGATGAACCCTGCGATCTGCTCGGAGAAGGCGTCGAGGCTCGCGCGCCCGAGAGCGGACCCTTCGTTCGCCGCGACCTCGATGTCGAGCAGGAGCTCCTGCACTACGAGGTTCACCAGGTCGGGCAGGTCGAGCCCCGTGCGGGTGCGCAGGAAGGCCAGCTGACGGCCGGCGGCGCGGAGGCGTTCGACACCGGTCGCGCTGAACTGCTCGAGCATCCGGTGACCGGCGGGAGCCTCGGCCACGAAATCGAGCGCATCGACGAGCGACCGTGACTCGTCGACGACCACCGACTCACGGATGCGTTGCTTCAGGGCCGGATCGAGCTTCGCGTGGTGGTGGTCGCGCTCAGCCAGCCAGACCGCCACGGCGCTGAGGGAGGCGATGTCACGAAGACCCACCTGCCAACGGGCCCCGGTGAGGAGCCGCACCAGCTCGGACTCTGCGGTGGGGTGATAGATCACGCGGAGCGCCGACACCAGGTCGGCGATGGCAGGCTCTTCGAGCAGCCCGCCCAGGCCGAGCACATGGAACCGCACCCCCCGTGCTGTGAGAGCCGAGGTGAAGGCGCCGATCCGTTTGATGGAGCGGCAGAGCATCGCGGCGGAGCGCACTCCCCCGCTGGGGGTCGGGCGTTCGAGTTCTCGTGCGAACCAGCCCGCAACGGCAGCGGCCTCCTCGTCGACCGTCTCCCCGAAGAACACGTCGAGCCGGCCCACTGCTGCTGCGGGGCGGGGGTCGAGCCGCGACACCGGCACGGTCGACGCTTCGGTGAGCGGAGCCACCAGGTGGTTGGCGGCATCCAGAACCCGAACGGGATTGCGCCAGCTCGTCGAGAGCGGGAAGGCAAGAGCCCCGGAGCGGTCGCCGGTGAAGTCGAGCGCGAACGTTCCGAGGTTCGCCGCACTCGCACCGCGCCAGCCGTAGATCGACTGGTGCGGATCGCCGACCGCCATCACGGGGCGACCCCCGAAGAGCGTGGAGAGCAGGCGGGTCTGCACGACGCTCGTGTCCTGGTACTCATCGAGCAGTACGACGCGGAACCGCTCCCGGTACTCGGCTGCGACCCGCGGCACCCGCTCGGCGATCGACAGGGCGAGGGCGACCTGGTCGGAGTACTCGACGAATCCGCGCCGCACCTTCTCTTCGGCGAACCGGTCGGCAAGGTCGACGAGCACGGGCAGGGCGCTGACGGCCTGGAGCGACGCACGGAGCTCGGCGTTCAGCGTGGGAACCCGCTTCGAGCCCGTGGGCAGTTCGGCGAGGCCCGTGAACTCCTCGGCCATCCGCACGACCTCGCTCGACGTCACGACGTTCTCGCTCATGGACCGGCTGAGGGAGATCACGGCTTCGGTGAGGGAGTCGATCGACTTGTCGAGGCCGACCAGCCGGTCATCCGTGCTCCCCGTGACGAGCCGGCGCGCGATCTGCCAAGCGGACGCCTCGCTCAGGATGCTCGAATCGCCCTCCCTCCCGACGAAGAGGGCGTTGTCCCGGAAGATGCTGTTCGCGAACGAGTTGTAGGTGGCGACAGCCGGCGAGTCGAACGGATCGGAGACCGTCTCGGTGAGGCGCGCAGCCGACAGCTGGTCGATACGGGAGCGGATGCGGTGGGCGAGCTCCCCGGCGGCCTTGCGGGTGAAGGTGAGTCCCAGGATTCCGGACACGGAGACGAGGTCGTTGGCGAGCAGCCAGACGACCCGGTTCGCCATCGTCTCCGTCTTGCCGCTGCCCGCCCCGGCGATCACGATGCTCGGGGTGAGCGGGGCCTCGATGACGGCCTGCTGCTGCGGTGTGGGCGGCGGGAGGTGGAGAGCCGCAGCGATCTCGAGGGCGCTGACCGTCACGACGACACCGCCCTGACGAGGTGGATGCGGTACTCCCACGCGCCGTGCGGATCGCGCTCGGCGAGATCTGTGCGGCCCGGGAACGTGCTGCCGGCCATCCCGGTCGCCGCCGTCTCGATCCGCGCGCGGAACTCGGCCATCGCGTCGTCGTCGAGGGGCTCCTGCGCGAGCAGCTTGTACTGCACCCTGTTCGCGCCGGCGCCCGAGGCGACGGCGACATAGAGCAGCATGGCGCCGCCGCTCTCGCCGGGCTGCGCCGCGGGTGCGTCTCCGTCCGTCGCGCCCGCCTGCAGCGCGTCGGACTGCAGCGCTCCGGCCCGCAGCGCGAGCTGGTAGCTGCCGAGCTGCGCGTGGCTCGACACCGCGGCGGACGTCGGCGCCGACGACCCCGTCTTCAGGTCGACGACACTCACGCGACCGTCGGCGCGCCGCTCGAGGCGGTCGACGGTTCCGCGGAGCCGCGCCCGCCCCACCTCGAGAGAGAAGGCCGCCTCGCCTCCGAGCAGGACTCCTCCCTCCCGTTCGAAGCCGCGCAGGTATTCCGAGAGCCCAGCAACTTTCGCCTCGGTCTTCACACGTTCTCGTTCGGCCAGCCACGGGGATTCGAACTGCAGTTCGCCCCAGCGTTCGTCGAGTCGCCGCCAGAGCGCGGCGGTGCTGAGGGGGTCTGTATCGAGGGGGTCGGTGCTGAGGGGGTCGGTGCTGAGGGGGTCGACTGCGACATCCGGATCGGGCCCGGTGGTCGCCTCCTCCATCACCGAGTGCAGCAGCGTGCCGATGCCTGCCGAGAGCCCGAACGTGGAGCCCGAGACCCGGTCGACGAACCAGGCGAGTGGTGACTTCTCGAAGGTCTCGAGTTTCGACGGCGAGACGTCGACCCTGTTGGCGGGGTCGTCGAGGTCGACCAGCGGCTCGGTGGTCGACGGTTCGAGCACCCCGTACCAGCTGAGCGGATCGGCCCCCGGCACACCCTCGGCGGCGAGCCGGGCGAGCGCGTCTGCCGCAGCGGGGTCGCCCGTCGTGGCAAGGCGGCGGCGGAGGCTCCCGACGAGTGCGCGGAGGGAGAGCGGATGCTCGGCCGCCGATCGCTGGAACTCCGAGGTGGCTGCCGAGAGGCGGGCACGGGCAACGGCGGCCGTGTCGGCGGGGGCCGTGGCTTCGCCGCTTGCCGAGGCAGGCGCACCGGCTGTGGCCACCTCACCCTCCGAGGCAACCGGCCCCGCCGGCCCGTCCGGCCCCTCCGGCACCAGGCGCACGAACGGCGACGGCTGCTCGTCGTCGTTCGCCACGCTCGTCAGCACGACCTGGGTTCTCGCCCGCGACACGGCGAGCACGAACATCCGCAACTCGTCGCCGAGCACTTCGGCGCGTTCGTCGACATCCGGAACCGGGGTACCGTCGACGAGCTCGGCAAGCCGGTCAGGATGCAGCAGCGAACCGCGGAGGCGGAGGTTCGGCCAGACCGAGTCCTGGAGGCCTGCCACGACGACCACGTCGAATTCCGCGCCGATCACACCGTTTGGTGTCGAGACGACGGCGGCGTCGGAGGCGGATCGCGGCGACAGGGAGTCTTCGGGTACCTCGGACGTCAGCAGATCGACGAGGAAGTCGGCGGCCGGCCGATGCGGATAACGCTCGACGAAGCGTTTCGCCGAACTGAAGAGGCCGACGACACCGTCGAGGTTGCGGTTCGCCTCGTCGGCGAGGATGCCCGACCCGACAGACGCCTTCTGCCAGCCGCGCGCGAGGCCGCTCCGGCTCCAGAGCTCCCAGAGCAGCTCCTCGATGCTCGCGCCGGCGGCGTTCCGCTCCCGTACGGCCGCGAGCGCGTCGGCCAGCCGCTGTGCCCGACGGCCCGGGGACGAGTCGATGGTGGCGAGCCGCCCCGGCGCAGCGAGGCTCTCGGTGACGAGCACGTCGGCCGGCCGGTTGCCCCCGCCCGCCAACTCCTCCTGCCGGAGCGCGAGGCGGAGGCGTCGGAGCCCCACGGAATCGAGGCCGCCCAGCGGCCCGAGCAGCAGCTCCCCCGCCAGGGCATCGTCGAGCGGCTGCACCCCGACCGCCGCGGCGACGGCCGTCGCGAGATGCCGGGCCGCATAGTCGTCACGGAGCGCACGCCCGCCCGTCTGGGTGGACGCCGGAACCTCGGCGACGGCAAGGCCCCGCACGAGGGAGGTGATGAGGGCTCCGGAGCGCACCACCACGGCCATGCGGTTCCAGGGGACGCCGCGGAGAAGGTGATGCTCCCGAAGCAGGTGCACGATGGCTGCGAGCTCGGCTGCCGGGGACTCGGACTCGATGCGGCGGACCGCCGGCACTCCCGACGACTCGATGGCCGCCTCGACCTCGAGGACTGCCGCCGTGGCCCGCGCCGCGCGTTGGCGACCCGCGGCTGAGGCCCCGATGCGCGACGTGCCGCGGTCGATGAGACCCCGGATGCCCGCTCCGTGCCGGTGCACCGCTTCGAGGTACACCGGGGCGGCCACGTTCACCCGCTCGCCGAGCACGGCACCGAGCCGCCCGAGGGTGTCCTTCTCTCCGCCGCGGAACGAGGTGGTGGCCACATCGGGGTCGCCGAAGGCGAGAACGGCGACGCCCCGGCGGGCGAGGGTCGCGACGAAGCTGACGGCGCCGCGGCTCAGTTGCTGCAGGTCGTCGACCACGATCATCCGTACCCCGGCGAGCGCAGCCGGCCCACCGTTCACCCGCGACCCACCGGTCACCCCGAAGGCCACACCCGCATCGCCCGACACGACCTGCAGGCGCGCCTCGGCGATGAGTTCGGCCGAATCGAGGGAGGCATCGCGGAAACTCGAGACGACGCCCTGGTACTCCTCGGCGAAACGGCCGGCTGCGACCCACTCTGCGATGCCGTGCCTCCGGCCGAGCTCGGCGAGCTGGCGCGGGGAGACACCCGACTCCGTGGCGCGCATCATCAGCTCGCGGAGTTCTGTGCGGAACCCCCGGAGAGCACGCACCTCGCCGGTCAGCGGATCGGGCCATTCGGGGCCGAAGCCCTCTTCGGCCTGGCCGGCCAGCAGGTCGGCGATGATGCGGTCCTGTTCGGCACCGGTAAGGAGGGTCGGCGGCTCCAGGCCAGACGCCGCCCGCGCCGACTGCACGATCTGGAAGGCGAGCGAGTTCACCGTGCGGGCGAGCGGCCCGTTCGTGGGCAGGCCGAGCCGGAGCGCCAGCGTGTCACGGAGCTGTGTCGCCCCCTGCCTCGTGGGAGTCAGCGCCAGCACTTCGGAGGGGAGATATCCCCGACCGAGTACGCGCTCGGCGACCGTCTCGACGAGGGTCACCGTCTTGCCCGAGCCCGGGGCGCCGATGATGGCACGGCTGACCCCGTCTGCCGTCGCAAGCACCTCTGCCTGCGAACCGTCGAGTTCGAGGGCAGGGCGGAACGCAGAGAGCAGTCGGTCGCTCTCGTCTCGCAGCTGGGATGTCGGCACGTCTCCAACGCTAACGGGCACCCCCGACATCGCCGGTGTTCGCTCTCGGCGAGTGCCGACGGCGGCCGATCGGGCGGGCCGGGCATCCGTTCTGCCGTAATCTGGGCACGTGGATCTGGTCACAGCCCACAGAACTCTCGAAAGGCGCACCTGGTGGAAATTCGTATCGGCATTGCACACACTCCCCGCGAACTGAGCTTCGAGACGAACCAGTCTCCCGACGAGATCGAGCAGACCGTCTCCGCCGCGCTGACCAGCGGAACCGGTCACCTCTCGCTGAAGGACAACAAGGGCAAGCTCTACCTGGTTCCCGTCGCCGGCCTCAGCTATGTCGAGATCGGCACCGAGGAGTCCCGCCGCATCGGTTTCGTCGGCTAGAGACGGCCCGTCCAGCATGGAACTCCTCTTCGTCACCCTCGGCGGCATCATCATCGGCCTCCTCGGCCGTTACCTGTTCCCGCTCAGGGAGACGCACGGCGCGTTGCTCGTCCCGGCTCTCGGCGCCGCCTCTGCCGCGATCCTCTGGGAGGCGATGACCTGGCTCGGCCTGCCCTACAACGGTGGCTGGATCTGGGTGATCGCGCTCGGCGGCACGGCCCTGATCGTGGCACTAGTCACCCCGTCGCTCGGCCGCGCGCGGCGAACGCGCGACCGGGCGGAGCTCAGTGCCCTGCTGAGCCCGCGCGCCCGCGTGAACTAGCGGCGTACCCTCTTCCACTGCGATTCCCGTCACACAAGGCCGGTTCCGGATGCCCGTACCCCTCACCCTCGGCGATGCTCTCGAGCGTGCCGGCGAGCTCGACCGCGCCGATCCGCTCGGCCGATACCGCGAACTGTTTGTGGCTCCCGGGGCCCAGCATGATCAGGATGCCGAGGCCGTCGCCGCCCGCCCGGCCGACGCCATCGTCGCCTACCTCGACGGGAACTCCCTCGGCCGGCCACTGCTCTCGACCGCCGACACCCTCTCCGCGTTCGTCCGTGACGCCTGGGGCTCCCGCCTCATCCGGGGCTGGGACGAGGGGTGGTTGCAGCTCCCCACCGTGATCGGCGACGAACTCGGTGCAGCCGCCCTCGGTGCGGCTCCCGGCCAGACGATGATCGGCGACTCGACCACCGTGCTGCTCTACAAGGCGATACGCGCCGCTGCGGACGCCCGCCCGGGCCGCACGGAGATCGTGGTCGACAGCGACAACTTCCCCACCGACCGCTACGTGGTCGAGGGCATCGCTTCGGAGCGCGGACTGACCGTCCGGTGGGTCGAGACCTCGCCCCGGCTCGGGCTCACCGCCGAGCTCCTGGCAGAGGCCGTGGGCGAACGCACCGCCGTCGTGGTGGCGAGCCAGGTCGCCTACCGCTCGGGATACCTCGCCGATGTCGGGGAGCTGACCCGCATCACGCACGACGCCGGAGCGCTCATCGTCTGGGACCTCTGCCACTCCGCCGGCAGCGTGCCCGTGCTGCTCGACGAGTGGCAGGTGGACATCGCGGTCGGCTGCACGTACAAGTACGTCAACGGCGGGCCCGGTTCGCCGGCGTTCCTCTACGTGCGTCACGAGTTGCAGCCCCAGCTCCGGCAGCCCATCTGGGGCTGGCTCGGCCACGCCGAGCCGTTCGCCATGGGTCCGGGGTACGACAGCGCCCCGGGCATCCGGAGCTTCCAGAGCGGAACGCCGCCTGTTATCGGCATGCTCGCGATGCGCGACATGATCGCGCTCATCGGCACCGCGGGCATCCCCGCCGTACGCGCGAAGTCGGTCGCGCTCACCGAGCTCACGATCGAACTCGCCGACGCCTGGTTGGCGCCGCTCGGCGTCGAGGTCGCCTCCCCCCGGCAGAGCGACCAGCGCGGAAGCCACGTCACTCTCGACCACCCCCGGTTCCGTGAGGTGGTCGCAGCGCTCTGGCAGACCGGCGTCGTGCCCGACTTCCGTGCGCCCGAGGGCCTCCGCGTCGGCCTCTCCCCGCTCAGCACCAGCTTCACCGAGACGGTGCTCGGCCTCGCGGCCATCCGCGAGCTCCTCGACCCGGCCGTCTGAGACCGGGCACGCCCCGCCTCCGCCGCCCAACCTCCCCATCCAGTGGGCAGTTCGGGCCCTTGCGCCGGCATCTTCGGGCCCGAACTGCCCACTCGATTGAGGTGGCGGGGCGGGGCCGGGAGGCGGGGCGGGCAGGGCGGGACGCGGGGCGAGGCGGGGGGGCGGGGGGTCAGGCCGTGAGGCCGAGGCCGTCCATGCGACGGCTGTGCTTCGCGATGAGCTCGGTGAAGACGGGCTCGATGCGCTCCTCGTCGGTGCGCGCGTTGTCGGTGTGGTGGATGGCCGAACGCGCCACCAGCAGGGTGTCGCCGACGAGCCGCCGCCCCCAGAGCGCGAGGCGGGAACCGAGCGACGGGTCTTCGGCGATCGCGTCGTTCAGCAGCACCACTATCGCGGCACGGCCCGTCTCGCCACCGATCAGCTGCGCGGCCCGGGGACCGATGTCGCCTTCGAGACCGGTTGCGAGAAGCACGAAGAAGTCGTCGAGGATGCCCGCGGTCAGGTAGATGCTCGCCAGCGACTCGTACCAGTCGCTGCCCCGCACGACCGCGGCATAGGAGTCGATCGCCGGAGCGAACGCGGCCATCACGGCGGAGGGATCATCCACTCGGCGACGAAGCTCCCCCACCAGCTTCTCGTGCTTGCCGAGGGCCTCGCCGGCTGCCCGGCCAAGCGACTCCTTTGCACGGACGGTCGGCGAGAGCATCACGGCGCGGGCTATCGCCTCGAAGATGGCGAGCTGGATGTACGCCGCCTGCCCGAGGTAGGGAAGCACCTCGGGCGTGAGTTCTGCCAGGTTCACCTTGGGCAGTGCACCCGATGTGCGGCGCGGTCGGAGGCGCGGAACATCGATGCGCACCGTCGGGCGCCTGAAGAATTCAAACACTCGCTCACTCTAGCGGAGGGCCACGGGCCGCCCTGGCGCTAAACTAGTGGGGACCCTGACACGAATCGGGGCCTCTACGCCGCCGCCAGGCGCCATCGCCGGCCGACATGAACGCAGTCCGGACGCACAGAGCCGACGCACCCCCCGTGCCGACGCACCGCATCCGCATCGACTGACAATCCGCGGCGTACCCATTGACTGACAGGGCCCACGCACAGTGACTTTCACCGAACCTTCCTCCCCCGACTCCCTCCCCGAAGACCTGAACGCACCCGTCGAGGTGATCGACGTGGTCGCGCCCGACCCACTGGTGGGTGACGCCTTCCTCACCGACACCACGTTCTCCGACCTGAAGATCGAGCAGGATCTCGTCGACGCGCTGGCCTCGAAGGGCATCCTCCACCCGTTCCCGATCCAGACCCAGACGATCCCCCTCGGCCTCGAGGGCCAGGACATCATCGGCCAGGCCAAGACGGGCACCGGCAAGACCTTCGGCTTCGGCCTCCCCCTGCTGCAGCGCCTCGGTGCGAACCCGGAACCCGGCGTGCAGGCGCTCGTCGTCGTGCCGACCCGCGAACTCGCCGTGCAGGTCACCGAAGACCTCCAGCTCGCGGCATCCAACCGTCCTACCGCCGTCATCGCGATCTACGGCGGCAAGTCGTACGAGGGCCAGATCGAGCAGCTGAAGGCCGGCGCCCAGGTCGTCGTCGGAACCCCCGGGCGCCTCCTCGACCTCGCCGGGCAGCGCCTGCTGTCGCTCGCGAACGTGAAGGTGATGGTGCTCGACGAGGCCGACAAGATGCTCGACCTCGGCTTCCTCGCCGACGTCGAGAAGCTCTTCGCACAGACGCCCGCGGGCCGTCACACCATGCTCTTCTCCGCGACCATGCCCGGCCCGGTCGTGGCGCTCGCGCGCCGGTTCATGAGCCGGCCGATCCACATCCGCGCGACCGACCCCGACGAGGGCCTCACCCAGGCCAACATCAAGCACGTGGTCTACCGTGCCCACAATCTCGACAAGGACGAGGTCATCGCGCGCATCCTGCAGGCCGAGGGCCGCGGCAAGACCGTGATCTTCACCCGCACCAAGCGCGCGGCGGCCCGCCTCGTCGAAGAACTCGGCGACCGCGGCTTCAACACGGCAGCCGTGCACGGCGACCTGAACCAGGAGCAGCGTGAGCGCGCCATGGCCGCGTTCAAGGCCGGCAAGCGCGATGTGCTGATCGCCACGGATGTCGCGGCCCGCGGTATCGACGTGAACGATGTCACGCACGTGATCAACCACACCATCCCCGAAGACGAGAAGACCTACCTGCACCGCGCGGGCCGCACGGGCCGGGCCGGCAAGACCGGAATCGCCGTCACTTTCGTCGACTGGGACGACCTGCATAAGTGGGCGCTCATCAACCGCGCCCTCGACATGGGACAGCCTGAGCCGGTCGAGACCTACTCCTCGTCTCCGCACCTCTACACCGACCTCGACATCCCCGCCGGAGTGAAGGGCCGCCTGAAGCCGACACCGGCTGCGAAGGGCCCCGAGGGCGCCGCGAGCAGGCCGCCCCGCGAAGGCGGATCGGGTTCGCGGGGACCCCGTGAGGGCAGCCGTGAGGCACGCTCGGGCGGGCGCGGCGAGAACCGCGGAGACGGGCGGAGCGAGAGCCGTGCCGATAGCCGCTCCTCGGCAGGCAGCTCGTCGGCGAGCAGCAGCGCCGGCAGCAGCAGCGCCAGCGCCAGCAGCAGCGCCAACAACAGCAGCAACACCCCCACCAGCGCCGAGAACCGGGGCGCCCAGGGCACGGGTCGCGGCACCCGCGACACCAGCCGCGTCGGTGTCGGCCTCGCCGGCGACCAGGCCACCGCGCTCGAAGGCGCCCAGCGTCCGCCGCGCATCCCCCGTGAGGCAGCCGAGCCCACCGGCAACGGCGACCGACCCGCACGGAGCCGCAACCGCAGCGGCAACCGTTCCGGCGGCGCCTCCCGCGCCGGTGGCCAGAACGGAACCACGTCCGACGCCGTCTCGAGCGGCATGATCGGCGAGACCACGGCCGTCAGCTTCTCGGGCTCGGGCGACGCCGGCTCGTCCGGCGGCAACGAGGGTGCGGCATCCAGCGCCTCGGCCACCGGCCACGGCTCGACCGGCCACGAGCACCACGACGGCAACAGTGCACCCCGCCGCCGCAGCCGATCGCGGGGCCGCGCGCCCCGCGCCGAGTAGAACGGCCGTTCGCTGAGCGCCAGCTCCCGGCGTGCGCGCCGGGCGACCCTGGTCAGCCTGACGGAGGGCGACGCCACGAAGCTCCGCGCCCTCCGGCGCATGAAGCTGCTCGCCACGGGGCTGCTGGTCATCATGGCGATCATCTTCGCGATCTCGTTCGCGCTGCAGGGCCGCTACCCGTGGCTCGAGTATGTGCGGGCGGCCAGCGAGGGCGGCATGGTCGGTGCACTTGCGGACTGGTTCGCCGTGACCGCTCTGTTCCGGCATCCGCTCGGCCTGAAGGTTCCGCACACGGCGATCATCCCGACCCGCAAGAACGAGATCGGCGAGAGCCTCGGTGAGTTCGTCGAGCAGAACTTCCTCTCCGAGACGGTGGTGCGCGACAAGCTCGCCTCCGTCGGAGTCTCCCGGGTCGTCGGAACCTGGCTGATGAAAGCCGGGAACGCCCGGCGCCTGACGAATGAGGTCTCAGCCGGCCTCACCGGCGCCATGGCGTTCCTCAGCGACGACGACATCCGGGGCGTCATCGAAGGCCTCGCCCGCACCCACATCGTCGGCCGGGACTGGTCGCCGCAGCTGGGGGTGCTCACCTCGAAGATCGTCGAGTCCGGCCAGCACCATCACGCGGTCGACCTGCTGCTCGACAAGGCCGAGGAGTGGATGCTCGCCAATCCCGACTCCTTCGGTGACGCGGTCTCGAAGCGCCTCCCCACCTGGCTCCCGTCGTTCGTCGACCGGGTGGTGGATGACCGGGTCTCCCGTGAAGCGCTGAAATTCGTGCAGGCGGTGCAGGCCGATCCGAACCACCGCCTGCGGCTCGCGCTCGATGACTACCTGAGGAAGCTCGCCGGCGAACTCCAGCACGACCCTGTCATGCGCGCGCGCGTCGAGGGCGTCAAGGAACAGCTGCTCGACGACCCGCGCATCCGCGAACTCGCCGCTGTCGCCTGGCAGTCGATCAAGGATGCCCTGCTCACCGCTCTCGCCGACCCCGAGTCCGGGCTCCGACTCACGATCGAGCAGACCATCCTCGACGTGGGCGAGCGACTCGTGACCGACACCGTTCTGGCCGAGAAGGTCGACACGTGGGTCGAGGGCGCCGCCACCCACCTCGTGGCGAGCTACCGGCACGACATCGCATCGGTCATCTCGGAGACCGTGCAGGGCTGGGACGGCGAGGAGACCAGCCTGAAGATCGAACTCCAGGTCGGCAAGGACCTGCAGTTCATCCGCATCAACGGCACGGTCGTCGGCTCGCTCGCGGGCGTGGCGATCTTCACGATCGCGCAGGCCCTCGTCTCCCTCGCGGGCTGAGAGGCCCCCCGCCCACCCCGCCAGGCACAGCTAGGCGGGGGGCAGCAGGCTCCTCAGCGTCGCCGTGAGGATCGGTTCGAGCATCCGGGCGTACACGGCCGTGAGGTGCAGCACGTCGCCCCGGATGATCGTGGTGCCGGCGAACGGCGGGCACGAGGTGTTCTCGGCGCAGAACCAGAGCCGCGTGTCGACGACCGACACAGGCTGGGCGCTGGTCGCCGAGACCTCTGCGGCGGCCTTCTGGGTCACGTTGAGCTGCTTCAGCCAGGTGTTGCTGATCGGCTTGGTGCAGTCGCTCGGGTGGTTGATGCGCGTCGCGCAGTCGCTGAGCGGGATCGTCGCCGGGGGGCCGGCGAGCATGACGACAGGCACACCGAGCGGCTCGATCTTCGAGAGCGAGTCGGTCACGCCGGCCTGCAGCGCCTCAAAGCGCTTGTCGTCCCCGGTGATGACCATCGACGACACCTCGCTCTCGGCATCGGTGACGATCACGAGGTCGGGCTTCAGCTGGAGAGTCTTGTCGATCGACCACGCGCGGTGGTCGTCGCAGACCGCCGGGAATCCGGGAGCGGCCGCACCGTCCTTCGACTGGCCGAGCACCTGCACGTTCGCGAACGTGCACTCGGAATGGGTCAGCGCCTGCACCCGGTAGCCGAGCGAACCGAGGGCCGGGATGAGGCCCGGCATGTAGCTGATGGCCGCAGAGTCGCCGAGCAGCACTGCCGTCTTCCCCAGGGAGGCGTCGCCGTAGACGCACTTGGTGACGTTCTCGTCGCTGACGTCGAGGCAGCCGTCCTCCACCCACTGCGGAGCCAGTGCTCCCAGGTCGAGCTTGTCGAGGCCGGGGGTCAGATCGCTCGGCCAGTCGGCTGTGGTGAGCCCGACGGTGATGGCGTCGGTGAGCACCTTCTGCGCGGAGCCCACAGAGCTCGCCGTGCCCGCGGCGGGGGCAGCGGCAGCAGCCGCAGCAGCGGCGGCCGTGGATGTCGCGCCCGGCTCGACCGGCAGGGATCCGGGGTCGACGACCGAAGCGACAGGCAGCGACGCGACCTGCGTGCGCGGGGCGAGCGCGATGACCCCGATGAGCGCGACGGCGACGGTGACTCCGGCCACGGCGAAGCCGATGCGGATGCGGCGACTCCGTGTGCCCGGGTCGGTTCGACGGTGGTGCCGCGCGCGCGGGTCTGTGTCCCGATGATGCAGCCGGGGTTCGAGCCAGGAGGAGTGGCGGATCGGGTCTTCGACGAACCGCGTCGTCAGGGCGGCGACGGCCAGTGAGAGCGGCATCGCCGCGAAAAGGTAGACCGGCGACTCCCTGCCGAACAGCACCCCGAAGAAGATGAAGATCGGCCAGTGCCAGAGGTAGCTCGTGTACGAGATCTTGCCGAGGTAGCGGGCGACCGGGTTGGTGGTGATGACCAGGTGGCTGTCGCCGCCCATGCCGGCCACGATGATGAGCACCGTGCTCGCCACCGGGATGAGGCACCAGAAGCCCGGATAGTGGAGGGCCGGTGTGTAGACGAAGGCGCAGACGAGGATCACGACGAGACCGCCCCAGGCGAGCACAGGCCGGAGCATCGCGGGGATCTTCGACGCCAGCGGAACCGTGAAGCAGAGCAGTGCGCCGGCGCCCAGCTCCCAGATGCGGGTCAGCGTCGACAGATACGAGACCTGGGGAGCGGCGTCGGCCTGGATGACGCCCCAGGCGAACGAGAGCAGGCTGACGACGGCGATGCCGAGGATCAACGGGCGGAAGCTCTGGGCGGGCGGGCGCCGCCTGCTGGTTGAGCGCGGCCGCAGTGTCGGGTCGGCTGGCGCGATCGGCGCGGCTGGCGCGACCCTGCGCCTCCCCGCGGAGCGTGCGCCCGCGCCCACGATGAGCAGGCCCAGCACGATCGCCGGCCAGAAGAGGTAGAACTGTTCCTCGACGCTCAACGACCAGAAGTGCAGCAGCGGGCTCTGCGGAAGCGTCGTGGCGAAGTAGTCGGTGCCGGTGAGCGCGAAGTTCCAGTTGCTGACCAGCAGCAGCGACCAGAAGGCATCCCAGAGGGTCTGCACCGCTCGCGGGAGGATGAACACGAAGAGCCCGGCGAGGCTCGTGGCGACCAGCACCAGCATCGCGCTCGGCATGAGGCGGCGTATGCGGCGCCGGTAGAAGCCGTTCAGAGAGATCGTACCGGTGAGCCGGTACTCCCGCAGCAGGAGCCCCGTGATGAGGTAGCCCGACAGCACGAAGAAGATGTCGAGGGCGACGAATCCGCCCGTCGGGAACTCGATCAGGTGGGTGAACAGGATGATGACAAGAGCAATGCCCCGGATGCCTTCGAGGTCCCCCCGGAATGATGAAGCTTTTTTCGGCACGCTGGTGAATTCCTTCTCTACCCCCCGGCTGGCAACCTATCCGCGGCGCGTTCCGGTCCGGTTCCGCGTCACCCGATTGATTCACCCCCGGTCGAGGGTCTCGCCGACGTCCGCGCGAACGGAGGGATCAGCATCCGTCGAACGCGCACTCGAAGGCATCGGCCACGAGGGCGTACCCGGCCGGTGCAGGGTGGGCGTCGTCGCCGATGATGGCGGGTCGCAACTGGTTCGGCCGGTCGGGATCGCTCAGCAGAGCATCCGCGTCCACGACGGTGAACGCCCCCGAGGTGTCACCCCGCAGCCAGTCGTTCCAGCGCACCCGGTTCTCCTCCAGCTGCCCGGTCAGCCCCCGGCCCGGCTCGGTGAAGGCGAACATCCTCGCCTCCGGCCAGAGCACTTCGGCGCGCGCGAGGCTCGCGAGCCACTCGCCCTTCAGTGCTTCGACATCCGCCCCGCCCGCGATGTCGTTCGACGCCGCCCAGAGCACGAAGGCATCCGGCTTCAGCCCGGGATAGAGATCCCACTTCGGTGAGTCGGCCGGAAAGTCGGCCGCCCAGGAGCCCGGTGCCGAGAGGGAGGCTGCGACCGCTCCATTCTGGTCGGCCCAGACCTGGTGCCACGAACTGTTCTCACCGGTGTGCGGATGATCGGCGGCCCGGGCGTTTGCGCCGGAGTTCAATGAATGCCCGGCCACGACGACGAGTTTCTCCGTGCCGGCGTAGGTGTAGTCCATCCAGATGTCGAGGAACGATCCGCCCATCTGGTAACTTCCGACCGACTTCTCGGTCGTCACCGCTGCCGCAGAGCTGCTCGGCTGGAGCCAGGACACGTCCCAGCCGATCCCCAGCTCGGTGTCGGCCGGGGCCGAGAACCCCAGCGAGAGGAAGAGGGGTGCGCCCTTCTCGAAGCCGACGGCATCGGCACCGATCCAGTCGCTGACGAACTCGGCACCGTCGGTGAGCTTCGTGCCCGCGCTGAAGACGGCGGGGGCAGCGGCGAAGGCGCTCGAATCGCCGGGGATCTGGCCCGAGACGGCACGGCCCACAGCAATCGCGCTGATGTCGATCGTGCCGGCGAGGGGTCTGTCCTCGATGTAGTTCCAGTTGCGCACGTGCAGGCGCATGCTCGTGACGTCTGCCTGCAGGGTGAACGGGATGCGCTGGGTCGCCTCGACCGCGACGCCCGGGCCCCCGGGCAGCACGGCCGCGGCGGTGTGGCCGAACGAGTAGTCCGAGAGCCGATCACCGGCCGGGGCCGTGGAGCTGCCGTCGGACAGGGCGGGGAGCGGGCCGCTCGGCACCGCCCCGACGGGTGAGAGGTTCGAGACCAGCAGCGCGACCACCAGAACCGCGGCGAGGCCGGCGACGAGCATGAACACCGTGGAGCCGATGATCAGCAGGGTGGCTGCAGGCCGCTTCATACCGGGAATCCTAGCCCGCCGCTGCCGCCCGGCCGGTTCGGTCACCCGCAGGGTGGGGCGGGCGCGGCCGCGGTGCGGGTCAGAGCGTGCGGGTCAGAGCGTGCGCGTCAGAGCGTGGGGGTCAGAGCGTGCGGGTCACGGCCCCGTACACCGGCGACCAGCCGGTCGCTCGGTCGATGAGCTGCGAGAGCACCTCGGGGCCCGTCGTGTTCTCCCCCAGGCGGTTGGGTTTGCCCGCGCCGTGGTAGTCACTCGACCCGGTGATGGCCAGCCCGTACTTCGCCGCGAGTTCGTGCAACCGCTCCTTGCCTTCGTCGGAGTTCTGGCGGTGTTCGATCTCGAGGCCGAACAGTCCGGCATCCACCAGCTGGGCGAGCCGGCGTTCGGGGATGACCCGCTCGCGCGGACCGGTGCCGGGGTGGGCGAGCACCGTGACTCCCCCGGCGGCGACCACCAGCTCGACCCCGCGGAGGGGTGTCGGCGCGTAGTGCGGCTGGAAGTATCCGGCCCGCCAGTGCAGGATGCCCTGGAACGCCTCGCTCCTCGTCGGAACGAGGCCCTTGGCCACCAGGGCGTCGGCGATGTGGGGGCGGCCGATGGTCGCGCCGGGCTCCGTCTGCGCAAGCACGTCGTCCCAGGACAGGTCGTAGTCGGCGGCGATGCGGTCGACGATGGCGTGCGCCCGCTTCAGCCGGGCCTCCCGGATCGTCTCGGTCTCTGCGAGCAGCGCAGGGTCGGCCGGGTCGAACAGGTACGACAGAAGGTGCACGCTGACGTGGTCGAGGCGCGTGCTGAGCTCCATGCCCGGAATGAGGGTCAGCTCGTGGTCGCGCGCCGCCTCCGACGCCGACGGCCAGCCCGCCGTGGAGTCGTGGTCGGTCAGGGCGAGCGTTCCGAGCCCCGCCTCGCTGGCCGAGCGCACCACGTTGTAGGGCGTCTCGGTTCCGTCGGAGGCGCTCGAATGCGTGTGCAGATCGATGGGACCGCGGAACGCTGGAGCAACTTCGGACATAACCCCATCGTAGGCTTGCAGGGCAATGGGGCCTGACCCCTTGCAGAGTGCACCTGGAGCAGACGGATGATCGTTCGAATCGTGTTCGGAGTGGTTGCTGTCGTGACGCTCGCCGTTCTCGCCGTGCTCTCGTGGCCACAGGGCTTCGGCCTCGAACACTCGATCGTCATCGCCCAGGTCGTGGCCTTCCGGCCCGCGCTCGCCGCCGCCGCGGTGGTGCTGGCCGTGCTGTTGCTGGCCGGGATGCTCGTGGCCCGTCGAACCCGGGGCCTGTTCGGCTTTCTCACCGTAGTGCTGCTGCTGTTCGCCGGGGGCCAGGCCGCGGTTCTCGCGACGCGCGGCTGGGTGCCGGACGCCGGCCATGCCGGCGCATCCGAGACCGCGACCGATGACGACATCGTCGTGCTCTCGTGGAACACGCTCGGCGGGGCCGCCGATGCCGCATCGATCGCGGGACTCGCCCTTCGTCTCGGAGCCGACGTCGTCACGCTGCCGGAGACACCCGAGAGCACTGCGGCCGAGGTCGCCGCCCTGATGACCGCCGGCGGGAAACCGGTCTGGGCGCACACCTCCAGCCACGGGGACTACCTCAGCCTGTCGACGTCGATCCTCGTCTCGACAGCCCTCGGCGAGTACGCGGTCACCGACACGTTCGGCGACACCGGCACGCTGCCGAGCATCGTGGTCTCCCCCGTCAGCGGCGACGGACCGACACTCGCCGCCGTGCATCCGGTCGCACCGACGCCCGACGACCTCGAGGGCTGGCGGGCCGACCTCGACTGGGTGGACCGGCTCTGCGGATCGCCGAATCTGATCGTCGCCGGCGACTTCAACTCCACGCTCGACCACCTCACCGGCATCGGCGACTGCCGGGATGCGGCGCTCACGGCCGGCACCGCCGCCCTCGGCACCTGGCCGACCTGGCTGCCGGCACTCGTGGGCACGCCCATCGACCACGTTCTCACCACGGGCGGCTGGCGGGTCGTCTCGGCCGAGGTCATCCAGAGCGAAGACGCAGCCGGCAGCGACCATCGGCCCACCACGGCGACACTTGCGCGAGAATAGGGGCATGGCTGAACAGACCGACACCGCCCCCCGCGCCACCTCGAACCGATCCACGACTCCCGGCTCCGACACCTTCAAGCGCTACATCGGCAGCGAGTGGGCGGAGCGCACCGACATCCTCCCGGCGTCGCGTGAGGAGGCCCCGTTCGCAGCCGCCCGGCGCGCCAGGCTCTCGGCCGCCTACCCGGGAAAGCGCCTCGTGATCCCGGCAGGCCGGCTGAAGCAGCGCTCGAATGACACCGACTTCCCGTTCCGCGCGAACACGGCCTTCACCTACCTCACCGGCTGGGGCAGCGACTCCGAGCCGGGTTCGGTGCTCGTGCTGGAGCCGGCCGATGGCGGTGGCCACGAAGCATCCCTCTACTTCCGCGAGCGGGCGGGGCGCGACTCCGACGAGTTCTACGCGAACCCCGAGATCGGCGAGTTCTGGATCGGGCCGCGCCCCTCCCTCGCCCAGGTGGCGAGCGATCTGGGGCTCGAGACCCTGGGCATCGCCGGGCTCGACGCAGTGGTCGCGTCGAGCGATGAGAACACGCTCGTGCTGCGGGACGCCGATCCGGAGCTCACGCTCCTGCTCGACATCGCCGTGGAACAGGCCACCACCGGGCAGGCCACCACCGGGCAGCAGGACGAAGCGGCCCTGCCGGCGATCACCTCCTCACCCCGGGCGGAGGAGGCCGACACTGCTTCGGGCTCGGAGTCGCTCGAACAGAAGCTCTCCGAGATGCGCCTGGTCAAAGACGAGTACGAGATCGCCCAGATGCGTCTCGCCGTCGCGGCGACGGCCCGCGGTTTCGACGACATCATCGCCGACCTGCCGCGGATCACCTCGCACGAACGCGGCGAGCGCCTCGTCGAGGGCGTGTTCAACGGGCGCGCCCGGGCCGACGGCAACGCGGTGGGCTACGACACCATCGCCGCCTCCGGCCCGCACGCCTGCATCCTGCACTGGACGCGGAACGATGGGCCCGTCGTTCCCGGCGACCTGATCCTGATCGACGCGGGCGTCGAGCTCGACAGCTACTACACGGCCGACATCACGCGGACGCTCCCTGTCGACGGCCGGTTCGGTGACGAGCAGCGGATGATCTACGAAGCTGTTCGCGAGGCGGCCGACGCCGCGTTCGCCATCGTGCGTCCGGGCATCCGGTTCCGGGAGATCCACGCCACCGCCATGGGCGTCATCGCGCAGAAGACCGCGGAGTGGGGCCTGCTGCCGGTCACCGCCGAAGAGGCGATCGAACCGGAGAACCAGCAGCACCGGCGTTACATGGTTCACGGCACGAGCCACCACCTGGGCCTCGATGTGCACGACTGCGCGAAGGCGCGCCGCGAGATGTACCTCGACGGGGTGCTCGAGGCGGGCATGGTGTTCACGATCGAGCCCGGGCTGTACTTCCAGCCCGACGACCTCACGGTGCCGGAGTCGTTCCGAGGCATCGGGGTGCGGATCGAGGACGACATCCTCGTGACCGCGACCGGCGCCGAGAACCTCTCGGCGGCCATCCCGCGGACGGCTGACGAGGTCGAGGCCTGGATCGCCGCAGCCGCCTCGAAGAGGTAGGCACAGCTAAGAAGAGGTAGGCACAGCTAAGCGGTGGGCTGCTCCGACGTCGGCTCGGCGGCGGCGGGGGGCGGGTCGGAAGGGTGCGCGGCAGCGGGCGGCGGGGTGAACGCCGGCTGGCCCCAAGCCTGGCCGGGGCTGACGATGTTGCGGGCCCGGTTCGCCACGTCGGAGTCGGCCACCACGTCGTAACGCGAAGCGATCACCTGCATGGTCGAGGTGTAGTCGCGGCGGCGGCGGGTTAGGGTGTACGACACGATGCGGAACAGCATGCCGAACCCGGCGCCGATCAGCACGGCCGCGCCGAGGAACGGCAGCGACGACGCCGCGGGCTGGAAGATGATGAGCAGCAACCCGAGGAACAGCCCGAGCCACGCTCCGCTCACGGCGCCTGCGGCAGCCGCCCGGCCATAGCTCAGCTTTCCCGTGACATTCTCGACGCTCTTCAGCTCGCTGCCGACGATCGAGAGCTGCGCCACGGGGAAGTCCTCGCGGGCGAGGAGATCCACGGCCTGCTGCGCCTCCTCGTAGGTCTCGTACGTCGCAATGACGTCTCCCCGCGGGATGCGCGGTGACAGGGGGTTCGATCGGCCGGGGCGTGAGAGTGGGTTGGTCACGGCATCCATTCTCCCACGCCCGCCCCTCGCGGCAGCTGTGCGCACGGCTACCCGCCCCGCCCAGCCCGACGGTCTAAGTTAGTACCGTGAGTGCCACCAGAGTCTTCGTCGCCCGATTGGCCGGGTGCACCGTCTTCGACCCCGCCGGCGACCGACTCGGCAAGGTTCGCGACGTGCTCGTCGTGTACCGCAACGGCCAGTCACCGCGGCTCGTCGGGCTGATCGTCGAGATCCCCGGCAAACGCCGCGTCTTCGTGAGCATCGGCCGTGTCACGAGTATCGGCAGCGGCCAGATCATCACGACCGGCCTCATGAATGTGCGCCGGTTCGAGCAGCGGGGCGGCGAGGTGCGGGTCATCGCCGAGATCCTCGGGCGCCGGGTGCGCTTCACCGACGGGTCGGGGCTGGCCACGATCGAGGATGTCGCCATCGAGCAGTCCGGGCCCGGTGAGTGGAGCGTGTCGCAGGTCTTCCTCCGTCGCCCCAAGACCGGCGCGAGCCCGTTCGGCAAGGGCCCGACGGTGTTCGCGACGTGGAACGAGGTCGAGGAGCTCGGCCAGACCGGCGAGTCGCAGTCGGCCGAACAGCTCATCGCGACCTATGCCGACATGCGGCCCGCCGACCTCGCGACCACCCTGATGGATCTTCCCCAGCTCCGCATGCTCGAAGTGGCCGGGGAACTGCCCGATGCCCGTCTCGCCGACGTTCTCGAGGAGATGCCTGAGAGCGAGCAGGTCGAGATCATGAACCAGCTCGACGACACCCGTGCGGCAGATGTGCTCGACCAGATGCAGCCGGATGACGCAGCCGACCTCATCGCGCAGCTCTCCGAGGCCCGCGGCGAAGAACTCCTGAAGCTCATGCAGCCCGAAGAGGCCGACGACGTGCGGATGCTCCTCGCCTACGCCCCCGACACCGCCGGTGGACTGATGACCACCGAACCCATCATCGTGTCGGCCGATGCCACCGTGGCCGAGGGGCTCGCCCTCATCCGTCGCCACGAACTCGCGCCCGCCCTCGGCGCCGCGATCTGCGTGACCCTGCCGCCCTACGAGCCGCCGACCGGGCGTTTCCTCGGCATGGTGCACTTCCAGCGGATGCTCCGCTACCCCCCGCACGAACGCCTCGGTTCGCTCGTCGACGACGGGCTCGAAGCTGTCACCGCGGAGACGAGCGCGGCCGAAGTCTCGCGTATCCTGGCCAGCTACAACCTCGTCTCCGTTCCCGTGGTCGATGAGAACCACCGACTTGTCGGGGTGGTGACAATTGACGATGTTCTCGACTACCTGCTGCCCGACGACTGGCGAAGTCACGAGGGCGACGACCGGGCGGCGAGACGCACGGCGCCCTCCCTCCAGGCGAGACCCCTTGCCGGCAGCCCCGCGGGCGGCCAGATCAAGGCACCCACGGCCGGAAACGGCCAACTGAGGCCCGGAACGGCCCGTGAGAGGAGGAACGGCCATGGCTCGTAACGCGCCGACCCGTGCATCCAACACCCGCCTCGACGCGCCGAAAGGCCTCCGGAGCGGTGTGCTCCCCGGTCGGAACCGCCCGTCCCGCACCAGCCGCGACCGGTTCGGCCGGAGCACCGAGGCCATCGCCCGCGGCATGGGAACGCCCTGGTTCCTCGTCATCCTCACCGTCTTCGTGCTCATCTGGATCGGCTTCAACACCTACGGCCCCGCAGATCTGCGGTTCGACTCGGCGGCCATCGGCTTCACGGCTCTCACGCTCATCCTGAGCCTGCAGGCCTCCTACGCGGCACCGCTCATCCTGCTCGCGCAGAACCGGCAGGATGACCGCGACCGTGTGCAGATCGAACAGGACCGGCAGCGCGCCGAACGGAACCTGGCCGACACCGAGTACCTCGCCCGCGAGGTGGTTGCGCTCCGGCTCGCGATGCAGGACATGGCGAGCAAGGACTTCATCCGTGCCGAGCTCCGGGCTCTGCTCGAGGAGCTGACCGTCGACGATGCGGAGCGGGTGACGTCGGGAAAGACGAGCGGGAGTGCCTGACGCGCCATCCTCCCTCGCCCACGACGTGCGGCGGGCGCTCGGCCGGGTGCTCGATCCCGAGATCCGGAAGCCCATCACCGACCTCGACATGGTCGGCGAGGTGAGCGTCGGGCCGGACGGCCTTGCGACTGTCGTCGTGAAACTGACGATCGTCGGATGCCCGGCGGCCGACACCATCGAACGTGACGTCAGGGCGGCCACCCTCGGCGTTTCGGGAGTGTCTGGTGCCGACATCCGGGTCAGCGTGATGACGCGCGAGGAGCGGCAGGCGCTCACCGAGAGGCTCCGCGGCGCCGGTGGCGTGCGTGTGATGCCGTTCGGGCCGGATTCGCTCACCCGCGTGATCGCGGTGACGAGTGGCAAGGGCGGGGTGGGGAAGTCCACGCTGACGGCCAACCTCGCTGTGGCGCTGGCGGCCGGGGGGCTCCGGGTGGGGATCGTCGACGCGGATGTGTACGGGTTCTCGATCCCGGGCATCCTGGGCCTCGTCTCGGAGGGGGTGGCGCAGAAGCCGACCCGTGTGGACGAGATGATCCTGCCGCCGGTCGGTTTCGGGGTCAAGGTGATCTCGATCGGGATGTTCGTCGACGACAACGCCGCCGTCGCGTGGCGGGGCCCGATGCTCCACCGCACCATCCAGCAGTTCCTCACCGACGTGTACTTCGGCGACCTCGACATCCTGCTGCTCGACCTGCCGCCGGGCACGGGCGATGTGGCGATCTCGGTCGGACAGCTGCTGCCACACGCCGAGGTGCTCGTGGTGACCACGCCGCAGCCCGCGGCGGCCGATGTCGCCGAGCGCTCCGGCGTCGTCGCCCGCCAGACCGGCCAGCGCATCGTGGGCGTCATCGAGAACATGGCGGGCCTCCCCCAGCCCGACGGCTCGTTGCTCGAGGTCTTCGGTTCGGGCGGAGGTGCTGAGGTGGCGCGCCGGCTGTCGGCCGGACAGGCTCCGGATGCCCGGGTGGAGCTGCTGGCCTCGATTCCGCTCAGCGTGGGGCTCCGCGCCGGCGGCGACGTGGGGATGCCGATCGTGCTCAGCGACCCCTCCGACCCGGCCGCGGCGGCGATCCTCGCAGTCGCGCGGCGCCTCGCGTCCCGGGGCCGAGGCCTCGCCGGCCGCAGCCTCGGCGTGACTCCGGTCTGACCCCGCGCCACGCACGCCCCTCCTCCCACCTCCTCCTCGGTCGACTTTCCCCTTTGCGCACGAAAAGCGGGGGAAGCGTGCGCAAAGGGGAAAGTCGCAGGCGAGCGTAGGCTCGAAGCATGCACACCATCACACTCGGCAACAACGGCCCCGAGGTCTCCCGCCTCGGACTCGGCTGCATGGGAATGAGCGACTTCTACACGGGGCACGGCACCGACGAGCAGGGGTCGATCGCGACGATCCACCGCGCGCTCGAGCTCGGCATCACGTTCTTCGACACCGCGGAGATCTACGGCCCCTTCACGAACGAGGAGCTCGTCGGCAAGGCGCTGGCTGGGCGCCGCGACGAGGTCGTGATCGCCACCAAGTTCGGCTTCATCCAGCACCTCGGCGACGGTTCGCGCGGTCTCGACGGTCGGCCGGAGAATGCGCGGCTCGCTCTCGAAGGATCGTTGAAGCGCCTCGGAACCGACCACATCGACCTCTTCTACCAGCACCGGATGGACCCGAAGGTACCGATCGAGGAGACCATGGGCGCGCTGGCCCAGTTCGTCGACGAGGGCAAGATCCGTTACATCGGCCTGAGTGAGGCGTCGCCTGAAACGATCCGGCGGGCGCACGCCGTGCATCCGGTGACCGCACTGCAGACCGAGTACTCGCTCTGGTCGCGCGATCCGGAAGCCGAGATCCTGCCCACCGTGCGGGAACTGGGGATCGGCTTCGTGCCCTACTCACCGCTCGGGCGGGGATTCCTCACCGGCACCATCCGCTCGCTCGACCAGCTCGACGAGAAGGACTTCCGGCGGAACAACCCGCGCTTCGAGGGCGAGAACCTGGCGGCGAACATCCGCATCGTCGAGCAGGTGGACGCCGTCGCCGCGGAACTCGGCGCGAAGCCCGGCCAGGTCGCGCTGGCCTGGCTGCTCGCGCAGGGAGACGACATCGCGCCGATCCCGGGCACGAAGCGGGTCTCGTATCTCGAGGAGAATGCGGCCTCAGACGCCCTCGTGCTCACCGACGCCCAGCTCGCTGCGCTCGACGCCGTGGCGCCGCCGGTCGGCGACCGTTACGCGGACATGTCGCCGGTCAACCGGTAGCAGCGGGTCAGGTCGCCTCGGTGTCGAACGGGGCGGCCATGACCGGCTGGGCCGAGGCCAGCCGGGCCTCTGACTTGCGGCCGGAGAGGTAGTCGGGAGCGGAGGTGCTCGAAGCGGAGGTGCCAGCAGGACCGTCACTCCCGTTCGTGTCGGAGGCCGGCACCGAAAGCGACACACCGGGACCGTCGTCGAACGACGCATCCTCGGCGAGCGACTGCGCCAGGGCGTCGGCCGGGGCGCCCTTCGTGAGACTCACGCCCGCAGCACCGGCGGCCATCGCAGCAGCTGCACCCGGCGCCTGGGCCGTCTGGAGGGAGGCCGCCATCGGAGCCGAGGGCTTCACCGGCACGGGATCCGGCTCGGCCGGGTCTTCGAGCAGGGCGTCACGGATGATGCGGCGCGGATCGTACTGGCGAGGGTCGAGTTTCTTCCACTCGACTTCGTCGAAGTCGGGACCCATCTCCTCCTTCATCCGGTTCTTCGCACCATTGGTGAAGTCGCGGAGCTGTCGCACGAATTTGGCCAGCACGGAGGCGTAATGCGGCAGGCGCTCGGGACCGATCACGAACGCGGCCACAACCCCGATGATGATGAGCTTCTCGAACGTCAACCCGAACATGTATACACCCTACTTGACGAAGTGCCGGAACTTCCCACTTGCGGCCGAGGCGGTCGACACCTCGTCGCAAGGTGGCATCTAAGCTGAACCCGGAGGTCATTACCTGTGTCGAAAGAGACCAACTGGAAGTACGCCGAAGACATCGTGACGGAGCCGGCGGTGATCGTCGAAGCCCGCGCACATGCGGGCGAGGTCGGCGTCGAGTCGGTGAGCCCGGGGATCGGCGCGCAGCTCGCCGTGCTCGCGGGCGCTGCCGCCGCTCGCTCGATCGTCGAGATCGGCACCGGCCTCGGCGTATCCGGGCTCTGGATGCTCGCGGGGGCCCCGACCGCCACCCTCACGTCGATCGACACCGAGGTCGACCGGCAGCAGTCCGCCCGCGCAGCCTTCACCGCCTCGGGCGTCGCCGCGAACCGCGTACGGCTCATCACCGGGCGGGCGAAAGACGTGCTCCCCCGGATGAACGAGGGATCCTACGACCTCGTGCTGGTCGACGCCGATCCGGAATCCGTGATCGAGTACGTCGAACACGGCCTGCGGCTCGTGCGGGTGGGCGGAACCGTCGCTGTTCCGCACGCGCTCTGGCGCGACCGGGTGGCGGATCCGGTCCAGCGTGACGACACCGTCGCCGACTTCCGCTCGCTGATCAGCGAGCTGTCGCAGTCGAGCGCTGTCATCACCGCGCTCTCGCCCATCGGCGACGGGCTGCTCCAGATCACGAAGGTGCTCGGCTGAGCCGACCCCGCGCAACCGCCCCGCACACGGAGAGAAGCCCCCGTCATCCTGCAGCTGCAGGGCGACGGGGGCTTCTCTCGGTGAGGCGTCTCAGGCGGGCGCCACGACTCCTGCGAGGGCGTCGTGCAACTCCCGGGCCTCAGCGTCGTTGACGGAGACCACAAGCCTGCCGCCTCCTTCGAGAGGCACTCGCACAATGATGAGGCGTCCTTCTTTGACGGCCTCCATTGGTCCGTCGCCGGTCCTGGGTTTCATGGCGGCCATGCGGCTCCCCTTCCGTGGTGTCGTACTTCCATTATCCAGCATTCAGCGAGGTGTCTCGAACCTCGGCCTGTGCGGGGGGCAGGCAGCTCGGGGTCACGGCGGGGTCCAGTCGGCTCCGTCGACGCCCCAGCAGATCAGCAGCCATCCCCACTGGGCAGCCAGGAACACGATCACGATCACGACGCGGTAGACGCGCGATTTCGGCAGAGCCACCACGCCGAGCAGCGGGAACAGGGGCATCAGCAGGCGGAACACGCTCGACTGCGGGAAGAACACCGCGAGCAGGTAGAGCACGTACGCGATCACCCAGAACCGCAGATCGAGAGAGATGCGCTTCACGCCTCGTGTGGCCATGAACAGGCCGAACGCGATCACGAGCAGAACCACGACCACGGCGCCCGCGGGCACACCGAGCCACCAGTTGCCGCCCTGGATCCACGAAGCGAAGGGGATGAGGTGGCTGTAGCCGATGTACGCGGCACGCCAGGCGAGCTCCGTCTCGGTGTAGGCCTGCGCGTAGCCGGTCGCTCCCCACGCGATGAGGGTCCAGACGAGTCCCACGATGATGCTGAACGCCGTGACGGCGACCGCCAGCACCCGCTCCCGGAGCGGAAAGGGCTCCCTCTCGCGGATCCACCAACGGTGCACGATGTGGAACCCGAGCGCGAGAGCGAAAGCGAGCCCGCTCGGGCGTGTGAACGACATCACGAGCACGATGGGGAACAGCCAGGCGTACTTTCGCCGCACCAACAGGTACAGCGCCAGCATCAGCAGGAACATGTACATCGACTCGGCGTACGCCACCTGGAACATCGGCGACACGGGCGCGATGCAGAACAGGAGCACGGCGAACATCGACGTGCCCTGCGGCAGCGTCAGGCGCATCAGCCGGTAGAACACCAGGGCTGCGCCGGCGCCGAAGATCACCGACGCGAAGACCGACATGTACTCCCACGGGACCCCCGTGACCGTTGTCAGCCCGCGGATCAGGAACGGGTACCCCGGCAGGAACGCCCACGCGTTCTGTTCGACGTGTCCCGAGGTGCCGAGCGGCAGCTGGGAGGGGTACCCCCAGTAGGCGATGATCTTGTACCAGGTGCCGTCCCAGATGGAGGCGTAGTCGAAGTAGGAGGGCTGGGCGCCCGTCCACGGGTTCTTGCCCTGCACGCTGGCCAGCACGAGCAGCATGATAGTGGTCACCGCCCGGGCCGCCACGTAGATGAGCAGCACGGTCATCCACCACGAACTCCACCACCGTCCGAGCCGGGTCACGGATCGGGGTACGCGTTCCTCTGTGATCACGGCGACTCTGAGAGCCAGACCCGCAGGGCCTGCTCGCACGAGGTGATCTGGCTGAGGAGTACCCGCTCGTCGTCGGCGTGGGCCTTCATCGGGTCGCCGGGTCCGAAGTTCACCGAGGGGATGCCGAGGGCCGAGAATCGGGCGACGTCCGTCCAGCCGTATTTGGGCTTCGCCTCACCGCCGACCGCCGCCAGGAATTCCTGGGCGAGGGGGGCGTCGAGCCCGGGACGGGCGCCCTCGGCGAGGTCGACGACCGTGATCTCGTAGTCGCCGAAGAGCTCGTGCATGTGCGCGATCGCCTCGTCGCCCGAGCGGCTCGGCGCGAAGCGGTAGTTGATGTGCACCATGGCCTCATCCGGGATGACGTTGCCGGCCACTCCCCCGCTGATGCCCACGGCGTTCAGGCCCTCGCGGTACACGAGGCTGTCGACCTCGACCTCGCGCGCTTGGTAGGCAGCGAGCGTGTCGAGCACCGGTGCGAGCGTGTGGATGGCGTTCGACCCGACCCAGCCCCGGGCCGAGTGCGAACGCTTGCCGAACGCGCGCACCTCGATGCGGAGGTTGCCGTTGCAGCCACCCTCGACCTGGCTGTTCGAGGGTTCGCCGAGAATCGAGAAGTCGCCCACGAACAGGTCGGGCCGATTGGCGGCGAGCCGGCCGAGGCCGTTCAGCGCGGCAGAGACCTCCTCGTGGTCGTACCACATCCACGTGATGTCGACCCGGGGGGCGGTGAGCTCGGCGGCGAGCTTCAGCTGCACCGCGACTCCGGCTTTCATGTCGACCGTGCCCCGGCCCCACAGGTAGTCGGCGCCGTCCTCGGTCTCGTAGCGGCTCGGCACGTTGTCGTTCTCGGGCACCACGTCGATGTGACCGGCGATCACGACGCGCTGGTCACGCCCGAGATTCGTGCGGGCCACGACCGTGTCACCGTCGCGGATGATCTCCAGGTGCCGGGCATCCGCGAGGCTCCTGACGATGGCGTCGGCAAGCGGACCCTCGTCGCCCGAGACCGAATGGATGTCGACCAGCTGGCGGGTGAGCTCGACAGAACTCGCCCCCAGGTCGAGCGGGATGATCGTGGTGGGGGCGTCCGGCATGCGGCCCAGTTTATCGGTGCCTGCCGGGCTCCGCTGTGAGCCACCAGTGGCTGCTCGTGAGCGCGACCCGCCCTGCTGAGCGCGGCCCGCCCTGCTGAGCGCGACCCGCCCTGCTGAGCGCGACAGCCCTGCGAGCCGCACTCAGCATCGGGAGTCGCTCTCACCGCGCGGCCGGCGCGCCCGGCGCGACCGGCGGGCGGCCGCGGTGGGGCTGGCGGGGCCAGCGGGGCCGGAGCGCCCCGCTACCCTTGGACCATGACTTCGAACGACGCCCTGCCGACCCACGCCTGGGGCCACGGCCTCGCCACCATCGCCGGTGACGGTACCGTGCTCGACACCTGGTACCCGTCGCCCCGCCTCGGCGAACCCTCCGACGCGGGCGACGCGGCATCCGTTCCGGCCGAGCTCGCCGCGCAGGCGATTCCGGATGACCGGCGAAACGTGCGCGTCGAGGTCGTCACCACCGAGATCACCCTGGCCGACCCGCCCGCCTCGACGCCCGACGCGTACCTCCGCCTGCACCTGCTCTCGCACCTGCTCGTGGCCCCGAACACGATCAACCTCGACGGCATCTTCGGGCATCTGCCGATCACCGTCTGGACCAACGCCGGCCCCGTGCTCCCCGCCGAATTCGACCGGCTCCGCCCCTCGCTCCAACGGCACGGAATCGCGGCGCACGGCATCGACAAGTTCCCGCGCCTCACCGACTACGTCAGTCCCGATCGTGTGCGCATCGCGGATGCCTCGCGCGTGCGCCTCGGCGCGCACCTTGCTCCCGGCACCACCGTCATGCACGAGGGTTTCGTGAACTTCAACGCCGGCACCCTCGGCGCCTCGATGGTCGAGGGCCGCATCTCGCAGGGCGTCGTCGTCGGTGACGGATCGGACGTCGGGGGTGGCGCATCCATCATGGGGACGCTCTCGGGCGGCGGAACCCAGCGTGTCTCGATCGGCGAGCGCGCCCTGCTCGGGGCGAACTCGGGCATCGGCATCTCGATCGGCGACGACTCCGTGGTCGAGGCTGGCCTCTACGTGACGGCCGGCACGAAGGTGCGCCTGGTCGGCGCGGCACCACGGAACGACGGGTCGACACCGACCGTCAAGGCCGTCGAGCTCTCCGGCCGCCCCAACCTGCTCTTTCGCCGCAACTCCCTCACGGGCGCGGTCGAGGTGCTCTCACGCACCGGCGCCGGCGTCACCCTGAACGAGACCCTGCACGCCTGAGCCCCGCAAGGAACCGCGTCAGCGGTCGGTCGGCCACTCGCGCTCGGGGCTGCCCAGGTACAGCTGCTGCGGGCGGCCGATCTTCGTGGCCGGGTCGGTCTGCATCTCGCGCCAGTGCGCGATCCAGCCGGGCAGGCGCCCGATCGCGAACAGCACCGTGAACATGCGCGTCGGGAAGCCCATCGCCTTGTAGATGACTCCCGTGTAGAAGTCGACATTCGGGTACAGGCGTCGCGAGATGAAGTAGTCGTCCGCCAGCGCGATCGCCTCGAGCTCCTTGGCGATGTCGAGCAGGTCGTCCTGCACGCCGAGGGCGGCGAGCACCTCGTCGGCCGCCTCCTTCACGAGCTTCGCGCGAGGGTCATAGTTCTTGTAGACGCGGTGGCCGAACCCCATGAGACGGATGCCCGCCTCCTTGTTCTTGACCCGCTCGACGAACTTCTCGACGCCCTCGCCCGAGTCCCGGATCTGCGCCAGCATCGTGAGCACGGCTTCGTTCGCCCCACCGTGCAGCGGCCCGTACAGCGCATTGATACCGGCCGAGATCGACGCGAACATGTTCGCCTCGGTGGAGCCGACGAGCCGCACGGTCGACGTCGACGCGTTCTGCTCGTGGTCCTCGTGCAGGATGAGGAGGCGCTCCAGCGCCTTCGAGAGCACCGGGTTGATCTGGTACGGCTCGGCGTTCGTGCCGAAGTTCAGCCTCAGGAAGTTGTCGATGAAGCTGAGCGAGTTGTCGGGGTAGAGGAACGCCTGCCCGAGGCTCTTCTTGTGCGCGTACGCGGCCATCACGGGCAGCTTGGCCAGCAGACGGATCGTCGAGATCTCGACGTGCTCCGGGTTCCGCGGGTCGAGGGAGTCCTGGTAGTAGGTCGACAGCGCCGAGATGCCCGCCGAGAGCACCGACATCGGGTGCGCGTTGTGCGGCAGCGCATCGAAGAAGCGCTTCAGGTCTTCATGCAGCAGCGTGTGGTGACGGATCTCGTTGTCGAACTTCTCGAGCTGCGAAGCCGTCGGCAGCTCACCGTAGATGAGCAGCCAGGCCGTCTCGAGGTAGGTGGAGTGCGCGGCGATCTGGTCGATCGGATACCCGCGGTAGCGCAGGATCCCCTTGTCACCGTCGATGTAGGTGATGCTCGAGCGGGTGGCCGAGGTGTTGACGAACCCGTAGTCGAGGGTGGTCAGACCGGTCTGCTTCGTGAACGTCGAGATGTCGACGGAGGATGCACCGTCGACGCTCGTGAGGATCGGGAATTCCGCCGTGCCACCCGGGAACGTCAGGGTGGCCTTCTGCTCGGCGGGCTCCTGAACGGGGGGCTTCTGCCCTACGTCTGAAGCCTGATCGGTGTCGCCCACGGCGCCTCCTTGAGATTCGTGATGTGCACACTCAGCCTAAAGCACTGGGCGAACCCAGCCGTTCGGCCGCTGCCGTGATGCGCTCGTCTGTCGCGGTGAGCGAGAACCGCACGTGCTCGGGGAAGTGGTCTCCGTAGAACGGGCCGGGGCCGGCGAGGATGCCGAGCCCGGCGAGCCGGTCGATGCTCTGCCACGCATCCCGGCCCTCGCTCGCCCAGAGGTAGAGCCCCGCCTCGCTCCGGTCGATGCGGAACCCGCTCCGCTCGAGCGCCGGCTTCAGGATGTCGCGGCGAGCACGATAGAGCTCCTTCTGGTGGGCGACATGCCGGTCGTCGCCGAGTGCGGCGACCATCGCTGTCTGCACGGGTGCAGGCGGCATCATGCCGGCGTGCTTCCGCACGGTCAGGAGCCGTTCGATGAGCACCTCGTCGCCCGCCACGAAGGCGGCGCGGTAGCCCGCGAGGTTCGACTGCTTGCTGAGGGAGTACACCGCGAGCACCCCGGTGACGTCGACGACACCGTCGTCTCCCGTCACCACGCGGGGGTCGAGGATGCTCGGCACGGGCGAAGCGGCCCACTCCCCGTCCCAGCCGAGCTCTGCGTAGCACTCGTCGTTCGCGATCGTCGCACCGAGCGCTCGAGCGCGTTCCACGGCACGACGGAGGTGTGCAGCATCCAGAACCGCTCCGTCGGGGTTGCCGGGCGAATTCAGCCAGATGAGCTTCGTGTCGGTCGGCCATTCAGCGGGGTCGTCGGAGGCGAACGAGCGGGCCCCCGCGATGGTCGCGCCGATCTCGTAGGTCGGGTACGCGGCTCTCGGATGCACGACAACGTCGCCCTCGCCGAGCCCGAGCATGAAGGGCAACCAGGCGACGAGCTCCTTGGAGCCGATGGTGGGAAGCACCTGGGCCTCGGTCAACCCGGCGACCCCCCGGCGCCGCTCGAACCAGGAGCGAATGGCGTTCCGGAGCTCGGGGCTCCCCGCCGTGGCCGGGTAGGAATGGGCATCCGTCGCTGCTGCTAACGCCTGCCGCACGACATCGGGCGTGGGGTCGACCGGCGAACCGATCGACAGGTCGACGATGCCGCCCGGATGCGCCTTCGCCTTCGCGGCGAACGGCGTCATCGCGTCCCACGGGTAGTCGGGCAGGGAGCCGAGCGTCACCGGTTACGCGTGCGTCTCTTGCGGCGGGAGCGCGGAGATGACGGGGTGGTCCTTCGGGATGACGCCGATCTTCGCAGCGCCCCCCGGGGAACCGATGTCGGTGAAGAACTCCACGTTGGCCTTGTAGTAGTCGGCCCACTCTTCGGGCAGGTCGTCTTCGTAGTAGATCGCCTCGACGGGACAGACCGGCTCACAGGCACCGCAGTCGACGCACTCGTCGGGGTGGATGTAGAGCGATCGCTCGCCTTCGTAGATGCAGTCGACAGGGCATTCGTCGATGCACGCGCGGTCTTTGACGTCGACACACGGCAGGGCGATGACATAGGTCACGGTGGTGAGATCCTTCCGAAACGAGCAGGTTCCAGTCTAAGCGGCGTCGGAGGGTTGCTCTGCCTGTCGGCGTTTCGGCCAGGCCAGCACGATGAGCGCGACCACGGTGGGCGCGAACGTCCACACGTAGCCGTAGCCGTGTTCGTCTGCGGGGATGAGGATCGACCCCCCGGGGCTCGGCAGAGTCAGCACGGCGACGATGCCGACGAGCCCGAGGGCGGCGAGAAACGCAATGAGCCTGCTCGGCAGGATGAGCCGCAGCCCGACGAGCAGGAAGACGACGGAGGCGACAGCGAGGATCAGCCCGAGCGGCAGGTCGAACAGCCCGAAGAAGCCGATGGTGGACTGGTGCACCACCGTTCCGAGCATGCCGAAGACCACGCCGAGCAGCAGACCGATGATCCAGCTCGCGACGCGCACGACCATCGACTCCCCCACGGGCTGGTCGGCGGTGTCCGCCACGGTCGTCTCTCGGAATGACATCACAATTGCCTTTCGTTGTCGGCACCAATGTACCCGGGCATCCTGAACGCTTGTACCCTTGGAATCGGACGACGACGTCACCCCATCCGCTGTCCGACCCACCGACGGAGCCTCTTCGTGCACCATCCCCCCGCCCGCTCGAAGCCGCGGACCACCGCCCTCGTCGCGGCGGCCTCCGCCACGCTGCTGCTCGCGCTGGCCGGATGCACGTCGTCGTCGCCCAGCGAGGCGGCAGCCGCAGCCGCCGCGAAGCCGCTCAGCCAGCAGGCCTTCATCACCCGTCAGCTCGGCCTCTCGAGCGTCGACTTCGGGGAGTATCTGCGGCGACAGGCCTTCACCCTGCAGTCGGGCACGACCGAGTTCGTCACGGCCTGGGAATCGGGCGACGACGACCTGGCCCGATCCCTGTACGCACCGACGCGCTCCTTCTACAACCGGATGCTCGCCGCTTCCGCCTCGTTCCCCGAACTCGACGCGTCGCTCGACGCTGGTGACTCAGGATGGCACGCCATCGAAGCGCAGCTCTGGCCGCTCACGGCGGAGGAGAACCAGGGCATGCCCGTCAGGCCGGCGACGGCGGATCAGCGCCAGGCGGTCGGCCAGCAGCTGGAGACCGACACGAAGAGCCTCACGGGCGCCGTCTCCGGCCTCCGCCCCACCGTCGAGGAACAGGCGGCGGGCGTGGCAGCACTGATGGCCGGGCGCGGCCGGGCGGCAGCCGCCGGCGAACAGGAACCGCGCTCACACACCGACCTCTACGACCTTCAGGCCTACGTCGACGGTTCGCGCGAGGTGTTCTCCGGTCTCCGGCCCATCCTCGTCACCCAGAACGCCGCGCTCGCCACCACGCTCGACCACCGCTTCGACGCGGCCGAGGGGCAGCTGAACGCACTCCGCACGGGGGTCTCGTTCCCGGGCTTCGACACCCTCACGGGCGACCAGCGGCAGGCGCTGCAGGCGGCCGTGGGCGACCTGACCCAGTCGCTCGGCCAGGTGCCGCAGACCCTCGCGGGCTGACTGCCCTCGCTGGCTGACAGACCTTCGCAGGCTGACAGCCCATCGCCGGCTACGCGAACAGCGCCTTGCCGTAATAGTCACCGGCGGCGGCGAGGCCCGGGGGCACCGCGAAGACACCGGATCCGACGTGCCTGATGTACTCGTTCAGGCGGTCCATCGAGCCGAGCTTCTGCTGGATCGCCACGAACTGCGCGGGATCCCTCTGGTAGGAGATGAACATGAGTCCGGCATCCAGCCGCCCGACGCTGTCGATACCGTCGGTGAAGTTGTAGCCGCGCCGGAGGATCTTCGTACCTCCATTGTTCTCGTGCGCCGCGAGGGCGACATGCGAGGTGGCCGGGATGACCGGGGTGCCGTCGGCGCCCTTCACGGCGAAATCGGGCGTGTCGAACTCGGCCGTGCCGCTGAGCGGCGCGCCCTCCATCTTCGTACGCCCGAACACCGCGTGCTGGTCGCCGATGTAGTCGGTGTCCCACGTCTCGATCAGCATGTGGATCTTGCGGGCGACGAGGTAGCTGCCGCCGGTCATCCACGGCTGGTCGCTGTCGGCGCCCACCCACACCTGCTGGGCGAAATCGTCGTCGGTCACGATGTTGCGGGTGCCGTCCTTGAAACCCATCAGATTGCGGGGCGTCGCCTGGTCGGCGCTCCGGGATGCGCGGCCGAAGCCCTGCACGGTCCACCGTGTCGAGGCGGTGGTGCGGGCCATCCGCGCGAGGTTCCGGATGGCGTGGTACGCGACCTGCGGGTCGCTCGCGCAGGCCTGCACGCAGATGTCCCCACCCGTGAACTCGGCGGTCAGCGCATCGCTCGCGAAGGCCGGGAGGTCGTTCAGCACGGCCGGCTTGTACTTCGCCCAGCCGAACCGGCCGTCGAACATCGAGGGAGCGAAACCGACGGTCACCGTCAACTGGTTCGCGCCCATCCCGGCGGCCTCGCCCGTGTCGCCCGGAACCGCGAGCTCCCGTGCGGGTTCGACGGCGCCGACGGCGAGCCCCTGGGTGTACTGCGCGATCGCCGCCGACCACTTGGCCAGCATCACCTGCAGCTCAGAGGCCGATGTGGTGGTCACATCGAACACCATGAAGACGAGGTGATCCTGCGGTGGGGTGCGGATGCCGGCCTGGTGCTCCCCGTAGAAGGCATAGGTGTCGTCGGCCGGGGCGGACGATGCACTCTGCGCGCCCTCAGACGCCTGGGCGGCCAGTCCCGTGGTCGTGACGCCGATCGCGGCGCCCGCGGCCGCACTGGCGACGGCACCGCCGAAGAACGCTCGGCGCGAGATGCCGGAGTCGCCCGAAGGCACCCCCTCCGCGGCCCCGGGTCTTTCGTACCGGGCATCGCCTGAGGGAGTGCCGTCTGGGTTCTTGTCTCTACGCGCCACTTACGCGGTCGCCACCTTTTCACTGATCTGTGCGAGCGGAGCCTGGAGGGCCTGGATGGCCTGCGTCAGCTTCGGTGCATCCGAGGTGCGGAGCGCCTCGTCGTACAGCTTGTAGCCGCCGGGAGCCGCAGCGTCCTTGTAGGTTGCGAGGAGGGCATCCACCGACGCGAACTGGGCGCTGATCGACGCCGTGAGGTCGGGGTCGATCGTCGTGAGCGCGGGCTTCAGGTACTCGAACGCCTGCTCGGAGCCCTCGACGTTCGCAACGAAGTCGACGAGGTCGATGTGGCTGTACGCCTCCTCCTCACCGGTGATCTTCGAGGACTGCACTTCTTCGAGCAGACCGGATGCCCCGTTGGCGAGCTCCTCCGGTTTGTAGGTGAGACCTGTGGTGAGAGTCTGCAGCTGGGCGATGTCGGTGACGAGCTTGGTGCTGAGCGCCTTCGTCGAGTCGGTGATGGTTCCGGTGTCGAAGATGTCCTTCTCGATCGGGTGGAATCCGGTCCACTCGGTGCCGGGATCGACGTCGGCGACGCGCGCGTCGACCTCCGGGTCGAGGTCGGCGAAGCTCTCGGCGACAGGCTCGATGCGCTCGTAGAACGGGCGGGCCGCGGCGTAGGCGCTCTTGGCCGCGTCGACGTCGCCGGCCTGGATCGCCGTGTCGAGCGCCGCCACAGCGTCGACGAGGCTCGCGGCCTGGCCTTCGACGTACTGGCCGTAGCCGACGGTGCCCTCGGCGAGCAGGCTCTGCACGTCGCTCGGGGCGGAGGTCGCGTCACCGATCACAGTGAAGTCGGTGTTCTCGGTGGTCGCGCCCGGGCAGTTCAGCTGGTACGTGCCGCCGGTCAGGGTGACGGTGAACGAGGAGGCCTTGAGGCCGGCCACGATGTTCTCCCGCTCGCCGAGGATGCGCTTGTCGCTCATCAGCTCGACCTCGCTGAGGCCGGCAGCGTCGGAATTTGTGATCTCGAAGGTGACGGGGCCCGCGGGGGCGCTGGCGAAGTCCATCGCACAGTCGTTGCCGCTCAGGGTCACCTTCACCTGGGCCGCTCCGTTCGAGACGGGGGCGCTGCCGGCCGCTGAGCTGGTGCTGCCGGAGCTCGCGCCGGTCGATGCCGTGCCGGCGCAGCCCGCAAGCAGCATGCTGCCGAGGGCGATTCCGGTGATCACGGCGTACTTCGAGCCGCGGCGAAGCGGGGTGGGGTGTCGGGTCAAGGTGAAGCTCCTTCTCAGGGTCAGCTGTGTGCAGAGATGGTGGTGCGTACGGGGGGATTCTGGATGCCCGTGTCGTCATCGGGAACGTCGGCGACTGTTCCCACGCCCCCGCCGACGACGCCGGAATTACGGCGCTTCGCGGCCCGGAGGCCCCGTGCGCCGAACAGCGCAAGAACGAGAGCGGCCACCGCGAGAACGAGTGGCAGGTAGTACCGAAAGAGTGCGGCCTCGTCGGCTGCCGTGACCTGGTTCGCGAGCGCTGCCGCCACGAGCTCGGACTGTTGGGCATCCACCGTCCAGGAGACGGATTCCGGGGCGGTCGTGCCCCCGCTCACGGTGACGGTGCGGGGCGCCGTGAGGCCGCCGCCCGAGAGGCTCAACGTGGTGACCGAGTCGCTGGTGGCGTCGAGCAGGGTGTCGCCGGCGACCCACACGTGCTCGTTGAGGGTCACCTGCCAGACAGCGCTGAACGGCCCGGGGTTCTGGGCACGGTTCACTCCCACCGGGGTGCGGCCGCCGTTCAGCACGCCGAGCTGTTCGAGCGTGACGGTCGAGGGCACACCCGTCGGAACCGTCTGGGTCGTCACGGCCCAGGTGCGGGCATCCGTTCCCAGCCGGGTCTCGGATGTCGCGGCGCCCGCCGCGAGCACGGTCGACGTTGACACGCCCTGCACCGTGGACACGAGCTCATAGCCGTCTGCGGTCGGTGCGAGTAAAGCGGTTCCCACCTGCTGGCCGTCTGCCGACACGATCGCGAGCGGAGCGGTCGGGTGCGCCGCCCCACCGGAGGCCGGAACGGCGATGAGCAGCACCAGCGCGGCCGCGGAGGCGGTCAGAGCGATGCCGAACTGCACGCGGTACGAACGGATGCCCGGCCGGAGCGCATGCGGCCAGAGCACGAACAGCAGCACGGGCACCAGGTAGAGCAGCCAGCCGAGCACCTCGATCACCTTCGGATCCGCGGGGATGCCGAGAACCCCGGTGACCAGGGCGGCCTGCACAGAGCCGTTCGGGGCGAGCCAGGAGAGATCGACGGTGGCGGCCTGGCCGACGAGGATCCAACCGGCCTCATGCGCCGTGCGGAGCGCGCTCATCACGAGGCCCGCCGCAACGAAGACCAGGAAGACGCCCGTGACGGTGAAGAACCTGCCGAGGTTCAGGCGGATGCCGCCGCGGTAGATCAGGTAGCCGATCACGACCGCGAGGAGGAGACCGAACACGGCGCCGGCACCGGCGACCAGCGGATTGACCGACGACTGGAAGGCGGCCAGCAGGAAGACGCTCGTCTCGAACCCCTCGCGGAGAACGGCGAGGAAGGCCATCACGGCGAGCGCGGCGACAGAACCACGGGCCAGGGCATCGCCCGCGACCTCTTCGAGCTCTGAACGCATGTTGCGGGCGTGCTTCGACATCCAGACGATCATGACGGTGACCATCACGACGGCGACGGTGCCGATGATCGACTCCATACCCTCTTGCTCGGCCTGCGGGAGGCCCACCGAGATGATCTCGAGGATCACGCCGACGCCGATGCTGAGCACGATGGCGGCGATGACGCCGACCCACATCGACTTCAGCGAATGCCCGTTGCGCTTCAGGAAGGCCGCGATGATGCCGACGATCAGGGCGGCTTCGAGACCCTCACGGAGGCCGATGACGAATGTGGCTAACAACGGGGGTCTGGCTCCAGCAACAGGCGCGCAAGGTAAAGACGCGCACAGGATCGGGTGTTCGCCGGCTGGCCGAACAAAGGTAAGCCTACACTTAGTTAGGGTGGGCTGCACTGACTTCATGGACGGGCCAGCTGGTTTGCCAGCGGGGCACCCACTCCGTCGGCGGGGCAACCGGGGATGTCGGTTGCACCGGCCAGAATGGATGACGTGTACGTCGTCATCTCCGGGGCCAGCCGAGGCTCTGCCACCCTCACCTCGCTCGACGACTCCGGGATCGCCCATCCCGACGAACCGGCCACCACCCTCGACGGAGACGACCTCGTCGAGGCGGTCGAGGCGCTCGAACTGGAGAACCCGCGCTGGGTGTGGGCCGACACGGCCCCGCAGTACGGCTGGCTGCTCGCCCACGGGGTGCGCGTCGACCGGTGCCACGACCTCCGGTTGACGCGGGCGATCCTGCGATCATCCGCCCTCACCGAAGGCTCCGCCCTGGCGGCGTCGCCCCGTGGGGAGTTCGACGGACCGGCCCCGTTCACCTCGCTCTCGGGCCCCGAGGGCTCCTCTGCCACGGCCGACCGGAACGCCGGCCCGGTGCCGTTCGACTTCGAGGGCGGCATCCCGTCGCTGTCCTCGCGGGCCAGGGCATCCTCTGCTGCTACGGCGTCCTCGCCGGCCACGGCATCCTCTGCTGCCACGGCGTCCTCACCGGCCATGCCGGCCACACCGCCGGGCGCCTCCGATGACGAGAGGCTCGCAGAACGCACCGTGGCCGAACTGGTGCTGCAGCTCGACGCGATCCGCACCTCGACGGAGCCCAATCGGCTCCGCCTCCTGGTCGCGGCCGAGTCGGCCGGCGCGCTCGTGGCGGCAGAGATGTCGCACGCGGGGCTGCCGTGGCGGGAAGACGTGCACGACCAGCTGCTCACAGAGCTGCTCGGGCCGCAGGTCGAGCCGGGCCGGCGACCCGCCCGGCTGGAGGCTCTTGCCCAGGCCGTGCGGCGCGCGCTCGGTGCCCCGCAGCTCAACCCCGATTCGCCGCAGGAGCTCCTCCGTGCCCTCCGCGCTGCCGGGCTCGCCGTCACCAGCACCCGGTCGTGGGAGTTGCAGGGCATCGAGCACCCCGTCGTGCCGCCGCTGCTCGAATACAAGAAGCTCTCGCGGCTGCTGAGCGCCAACGGATGGTCGTGGATGGAGTCCTGGGTCACGAACGGCCGGTTCTTCCCCGACTACGTGCCCGGCGGGGTCGTCTCGGGCCGCTGGGCAACCCGCGGCGGCGGAGCCCTGCAGCTGCCGAAGCAGGTTCGTCGAGCAGTGACGGCAGACGACGGCTGGACCCTGGTGGTGGCGGATGCCGCGCAACTCGAACCGCGGATCCTTGCCGGTATCTCCGCCGACACGACCATGGCGGCTGCCGGCCAGGGCAAGGACCTCTATGCCGGCATCGTCGAGAGCGGAGCAGTGAAGACCCGCGCCGAGGCCAAGGTCGCCATGCTCGGGGCGATGTACGGCGCGACGACCGGTGAGAGCGGCCGACTGCTCCCCCGGCTCGGGCGGGCCTTCCCGACCGCGCTCTCCTACGTCGAGAACGCCGCGCGCGCGGGTGAACGGGGCGAGGTCGTGACGTCGCGCCTCGGTCGGAGCGCACCCCGCCCGCCAGAGGCCTGGTCGGAGACCCAGGCCCTCGCCCGGGAAGGTTCCCCCAACGAGGCCGCACAGCAGCAGGCCCGCCGCGAGGCCCGCGACTGGGGCCGCTTCACGCGGAACTTCGTGGTGCAGGCGAGCGCGGCCGACTGGGCACTCTGCTGGCTGGCCGACCTCCGCCGCCGCCTGGCGGCCCTGGCCCCCGCCGACGCGGACCTCGCCGACGCCGACGTGAACGCCTCCGACACTACTTCCGATGACGAAATGGTTGCCACCGCCGATACCGACACGCAGGTGGACGAGCTGGCCGCCGATCAAAGGGCTGGCGGCTGGGCCCCCGGCGGCGGCGGCGACACCGAGGCCACCGACGAACCGGCCGCCACGGCACACACTGACGCAGCATCAGCCACCTCTCCCGCTCCAGCCACCGGCCCCGGCTCGGCCATCGACCCCACCTCCGCGGATGTCGCTGACCTCTCCCCCGCCGACCGCGAGGCGGCGCGCGTCGCCGCGATCGAGGCCGAGATCGCGGAACGCGAGCGACGCAAAGCGGCCGACTCCCCCTTCAAGGCGGCCGACCCCGTAGCAGCGATGGCAGCCCGCCTCGCCGAACTCCGGTCGGCCGGCCAGAGCGTCCGCCCCGTGACCGCCCCCGCAGCTGCGTCACGCCCCGCCACCGTCGTAGCCCCCGCAGCCATGTCCCGGCCCGTCACCGCTGCCGCTGCGGAAGGCACTGCCCGCACGCCGGTCACCGCCCCCACGGCCACCCTCCGAACTGCTCTCCCCACGGCCGCCGCGAGCGCCGGCCAATATCCTGCCACCGGCACCCTCGGCTCCCCCGCGGCCCATGCGCCCTTCGCCGCCACCACCGTCACGACTGCAGCCACAGCCACAGCCACAGCCACAGTAGACGCCGCCGGATCGGTGCCCGCCACGATCGTGCCCGGCAGGGCGAAGCCCCCGTTCCGACACGCTCCGCACCTCGTTTTCTTCCTGCACGACGAGGTCATCGTGCACGCACCGGCGGCCCTGGCCGAGGAGGTGGCCGACGCCATCCGCGAGTCTGCTGCTGCCGCCACCCGCCTGCTCTTCGGCCGGTTCCCGCTCGACGTGCCGCTCGACATCTCCATCGTCGACTCGTACGCCGACGCCGACTGACCCGCACCGCGGGAGCCCCCGCCGCGCGCTCCCGCGCCCGCCACATCGCACCCGCCGCGCCGCCCGCGCCCGGCCACATCGCACCCGCCGCACCGCGCGCTCCCGCGCCCGGCCACATCGCACCCGCCGCACCGCGCGCTCCCGCGCCCGCCACATCGCACCCGCCGCGCCGCCAGATGGGCGCAGAACCTGCCGCCCGGGAGGAGGTGAGGCGATCCGGCGCAAATACGACCTCGGATGGGCCCAGCTCCTCCCGGGCGGGCGTATGCGGCGCCCTCACTCAGCCCCGAGCATCCGTGTGCCCGCGCGTGACCGACCCCGAGCATCCGTGAGCCTGACGGGTGGCACGAACGGGCGAACCTCGGGCGACACGGATGCGCATACGGGGTACTGTCGGCCCGGGTTCATCCGTTCGAACCGGGAAGCCACCGGCTGCCCGAAACCGTGTCCGTGCGAACGACGAAGCCCCCGCCAGCGAGTCAAGACTCAGCCGGCGGGGGCTTCGGGGTGCGGCTACGCCGCTAAAGGCTCAGAAGAGCCCCAGAACCCTACGCGTTCGCGTTCTGGCTCTTGACGCGCGACGCGCTCCGCTGGCGCGCCTGAGCCGAGAGCTCCACCTTGCGGATGCGAACCCACTCCGGCGTCACCTCGACGCACTCGTCTTCGCGGGCGAACTCGAGGGACTCCTCGAGCGTGAGCTTGCGGGACGGGGTCATGCGCTCGAACGTGTCGGACGTCGACTGGCGCATGTTGGTGAGCTGCTTCTCCTTGGTGATGTTCACGTCCATGTCGTCTGCGCGCGAGTTCTCGCCGATGACCATGCCCTCATACACCTCCTGCGTCGGCTCGACGAAGAACGACATGCGCTCCTGCAGGTTGACGATGGCGAACGGCGTGACGACGCCCGAACGGTCGGCCACGATGGAACCGTTGTTGCGGGTGACGATCGCACCGGCCCATGCGTCGTAGCCGTGCGAGATCGCGTTCGCGATGCCGGTGCCACGCGTGGTGGTCAGGAACTCGGTGCGGAAACCGATGAGACCGCGCGACGGAACGATGAACTCCATGCGGACCCAGCCCGTGCCATGGTTCTGCATGGTCGTCATCTGGCCCTTCCGAGCAGCGAGCAGCTGGGTGATCGCGCCGAGGAACTCCTCGGGCGCATCAACTGTCAGGTGCTCGAACGGCTCGTGCGTCTTGCCGTTGACCTGCTTGGTGACCACCTGGGGCTTGCCCACGGTGAGCTCGAAGCCCTCGCGGCGCATCTGCTCGACGAGGATGGCGAGAGCCAGCTCTCCACGGCCCTGCACCTCCCATGCGTCGGGGCGGCCGATGTCGACGACCTTCAGGGAGACGTTACCGACGAGCTCGCGGTCGAGCCTGTCTTTCACCATGCGGGCGGTGACCTTCGAGCCCTTGGTGCGGCCGATCATCGGCGACGTGTTGGTGCCGATGGTCATCGAGATGGCGGGATCGTCGACCGTGATGATCGGCAGGGGCCGAACATCCTCGGGGTCGGAGATGGTGTCACCGATGGTGATCTCCTCGATACCGGCGATGGCGACGATGTCACCGGGGCCTGCCGTCTCGGTCGGGAAGCGGGTGAGCGCCTTCGTGATCAGCAGCTCGGTGAGCTTGACGTTCTGAACAGAGCCGTCGTGGCGCACCCAGGCGACCTGCTGGCCCTTCTTGATGTGGCCGTTGAAGATGCGGAGGAGCGCCAGACGGCCGAGGAACGGCGAGGCGTCGAGGTTGGTGACGTGGGCCTGCAGCGGGTGCTCGTCGTCGTAGACGGGAGCGGGAACGTGCTTCAGGATGGCCTCGAACAATGGCTCGAGGTCGTCGTTGTCGGGCAGCGTGCCGTTCTCGGGCTTGTTGTTCGACGCGGCACCGTTCCGCCCGGAGGCGTAGACGATCGGCACGTCGAGCACAGCGTCGAGGTCGAGGTCGGGGTGGTCATCCGACATGTCCGAGGCGAGGCCGAGCAGGAGGTCCTGGCTCTCGGCGATGACCTCGTCGATGCGGGCATCGGGGCGGTCGGTCTTGTTGACGAGCAGGATGACCGGGAGGTTGGCCTCGAGCGCCTTGCGCAGCACGAAGCGGGTCTGCGGCAGCGGACCCTCCGAGGCATCCACCAGCAGCACGACGCCGTCGACCATGGAGAGGCCGCGCTCGACCTCACCACCGAAGTCGGCGTGGCCCGGGGTGTCGATCACGTTGATGACAATGTTCTTGCCATCCGCGTGCTTGCCGCTGTAGAGCACCGAGGTGTTCTTGGCCAGAATGGTGATGCCCTTTTCGCGCTCGAGGTCATTGCTGTCCATCATGCGGTCTTCGCCCTCGAAGTGGGCGTCGAAGGAGTTGGTCTGCTTGAGCATCGCGTCGACGAGCGTGGTCTTGCCGTGGTCGACGTGGGCAACAATGGCTACGTTACGTAGGTCATCGCGGGTGGCTGACGCCATGGATGATCGTCCTCAATGTAATGCGGACTCAAACTGGTGGCGAGCCCGACGAATAAACGGGTTGGGGCAGCGACGCCCTCAGGAATGTGTTCTTCGCCGGGGCTCGCCCAGCAGGAGAATACACGCAGGTTGTGAACGCGGCGTTAAACTCCGAGGGCGATTCCAGCCCCGGGGATCGCGTTCAGCAACTCTTTAGTGTATTCCATCTGCGGGTTGTCGAAGACCTCATCCGTTGTGGCCTTCTCCACGATCTTTCCGCGCTGCATCACAGAGACATTGTCGGCGATGACCCGCACCACCGCGAGGTCGTGCGTGATGAAGAGATACGTGAGGTTGAGTTCGGTCTGCAGGTCGGTGAGCAGCTGCAGGATCTGGGCCTGCACGAGCACGTCGAGAGCGGAGACCGCCTCGTCGAGGATGACGATGTCGGGCTTCAGCGCGAGCGCCCGCGCGATGGCGACCCGCTGCCGCTGGCCACCGGAGAGCTCGTTCGGGTACCGGGTCGCGAGAGTCGACGGGAGCGAGACCTGGTCGAGAAGCTCGAGCACCCGGGCCCGGCGCGATGCCTTGTCCCCGATGTTGTGCGTGGTGAGCGGCTCGCTGATCGTGTTGCCGATGTTCCGGAGCGGGTCGAGCGAACCGTACGGGTCCTGGAAGACCGGCTGCATGCGCCGACGGAGGTCGAGCAGTGCCTTGCCCTTCAACGGCGCCGTGTCGGTGCCATTGATGAGGATCTTGCCCTCTGTCGCATCTTCGAGGCGCAACAGCATCTTGGCGACGGTCGACTTGCCGGAGCCCGACTCCCCCACCAGCGCCATCGTGGTGCCGCGCTCGATCTCGAACGACACGTTGTCGACGGCCTTGAAGTCGTCTTTGCTGCCACGGATCCTGTAGACCTTGGTGAGGTTCTGCAGCACGATCGCCGACTCGCGCTTCGGAGCTGCGGCCTGGAGTTCGGCGCGATCCTCAGCGGCCTTGATCAGGTCGAGCCCCTCGGCCGTCCTCGGCGCAGAGTAGTCGAGGTCGACGAGCGACTTCGAGCTCGACTGGATGCGACGCGATGCGAGGCTCGGCGCCGCCGCGACCAGGCGCTGCGTGTAGGGGTGCAGCGGGTTCTGGAGGATCTCCTTCGACGGACCCGACTCGACGACCTGCCCCTTGTACATGACCACGAGGTTCTCGGCGCGCTCGGCGGCGAGGCCGAGGTCGTGCGTGATGAACAACAGGGCCGTGCCGATCTCGCGCGTGAGCTTCTCGAGGTTGTCGAGGATGGTGCGCTGCACAGTCACGTCGAGGGCGGAGGTCGGCTCATCCGCGATCAGCAGCTTGGGTCGCGACGAGAGCCCCATACCGATCAGCACGCGCTGGCGCATGCCGCCCGAGAACTGGTGCGGGAACTGGCGGAGACGCTTCTCGGCGTCGCCGAGGCCCGCTTCCTTCAGCACGGCGATCGCGTGCTTCTTGATGTCGCTCCGGCCGGTGGCGATTCCGTTGGCCTTGATGGCCTCCTCGACCTGGAAGCCGATGCTCCACACCGGGTTCAGGTTCGACATCGGGTCCTGGGGCACGAAGCCGATCAGCTTTCCGCGCACCTCCTCCATCTCCTTCTGGGAGAGCTTGGTGAGGTCGCGGCCCTCGAAGAGGATCTCGCCGCCGGTGACCTGGCCGGAGCCCGGGAGCAGGTTGATCACGGCGTGGGCGGTGGTGGACTTACCCGATCCGGATTCCCCGACGATCGCGAGGGTCTCGCCCGCGCGAAGGGTCAGTGAGGCACCGCGCACGGCCTGGACCATGCCGTTCTGCGTCTGGAAGCCGACCTGGAGGTTCTTGATCTCGAGCAGCGGCGCACCACTGACGGTGGGCCGGGATGCGGTGGGCCGGGGTGTGGTGGAACTCAACGGAGTGCCCTCGCTTTCGGGTCGAGTGCTTCTCGAATGACTTCACCCATCAGGATGAAGGCGAACACGGTGATCGAGAGGGCGATCGACGGGTAGATCAGCGTCTGGGGGTGGGTGCGGATGTCGCGCTGGGCCTGGTTGATCTCGTTGCCCCACGACATGATGTCGCTGCCGAGGCCGACGCCGAGGAACGACAGGGTCGCCTCTGCGACGATCGCGGCGGCGAGCGAGATGGTGGTGATCGCGATGACCGGGGCGATCGCGTTCGGCAGCACGTGGCGGAACAGGATGCGGAGCTTCGAGACCCCGAGGGCGTACGACGCCATCACGTAGTCCGACTGCTTGACGCTCAGGATCTCGGCCCTCAGCACGCGGGCCGTGGAGGGCCACGCGAAGATGCCGATGGCGAGCGAGATCGTCCAGACGCTCCGGTACTCGGAGAGCACCGACATGATGACCACGGCGGCCAGGATGTAGGGGATCGAGAAGAAGATGTCGCCGATACGGGAGAGGAACGAGTCGAGCCATCCGCCGTAGAAGCCGGCGAAGGCGCCGAACACGACACCCAGCACCGTGGTGAGGAGGATCACGATGATGCCCACTGTCAACGATGTGGAGGTGCCGTTGATGATGCGCGAGTAGACGTCGCAGCCCTGCTTCGTGAAGCCGAGTGGATGACCGTCCGTCGGTCCGCCGTTCGAGAGCGCGAGCTGGCAGTCGTTGTTCGGAGCCACCGAGGTGAAGAGCCCGGGGAGGATCGCAACGACCAGGACGAGCAGAATGAGAACGCCCGAGATCCAGAAGATGGGCCGGCTGCGAGCATCCCGCCAGGCGTCGATCCAGAGGTTCGAGGGCTTCTCGGCGACCTTGACGACGTCGATGGCGACGAGCGGGGTCTCTTCGAGGGGGGCGACGAAATGGTTGGCCGAGCGGGCCGGCGTACTGGTCACCGGCGACTCGTTGACGTCATTTGACATAGCGGATCCTTGGGTCGAGCAGGCCGTAGAGCAGGTCCACGGCGAGGTTCACGAGGAGATAGATCAGAACCATCACGGTCACGAAGGAGACGACCGTCGGCCCCTCACCCCGGATGATCGCCTGATAGAGGGTGTTGCCGACGCCGGGCACGTTGAAGATGCCCTCGGTGACCGTGGCTCCGACCAGCAGCACGCCGAAGTCGGTGGCGAGGTAGGTCACCACGGGGATCAGCGAGTTGCGGAGGATGTGCACGGGAATGATGCGGCGGCGGCCGAGGCCCTTACTGTAGGCCGTGCGCACGAAGTCGAGGCTCGAGGTCTCGATCACCGATGACCGGGTGAGCCTGACGATCTGCGCGAAACTGATGCTCGCCAGCACGATGGCCGGCAGGATCAGATCCTGGATCGGGGCGCCGTCGCCGACCGTCGTGCGCGCCCAGCCGAGCTGGACACCGAACACGAACTGCGCGACGAAGGCGATGACGAAGACCGGCAGCGAGATCAGGATGAGGCTGATCGCGAGCGTCGTACCGTCGAACAGCTTGCCCTTCCGGAGGCCGGCGACCATGCCGACGAGGATGCCCGCGATCGTCTCCATCAGGAGGGCGATGACGGCGAGGCGCAGCGTCACGGGAAAGGTGCGGGCCAGGATCTCGATGACCGGCTGGCCGGAGAAGGAGACCCCGAAGTTGCCCTGGAAGATTCCGCCCATGTAGATCAGATACTGGACGATGAACGGCTGGTCGAGGTGATACTGCTGCCGCAACTGCGCGACGATGGCCGGGTTCGGCGTCTTGTCGCCGAACAGGGCGATGATCGGATCCCCCGGGAGGGCGAAGACCATGAAGTAGATGAGGAACGTTGTTCCAATGAAGACAGGGATCGCCTGGAGCAGGCGCCTGAGGATGTATCCGGCCATAGAAGCTCAGCCTCGGTTTTCGGTTAGCGTGGTGCACATTCGGGCGATTCGACCTCACTGTGAAGAGTACGGGATCAAACTACAGGGGCGACAGCGTGAATGCTGTCGCCCCTGCAGTGGTCGGGCTGGGGTCAGCCCTTGGTGATCTCGTAGTACAGCGGAACCGAGTTCCAGCCGAAGTGCACGTTGGAGACGGATGTTCCGTAGCCACCGGTCACGTTCGAGTACCAGAGCGGAATGACGGGCAGGTCCTTGAACAGGATGGACTGTGCGTCCTGGTAGTCCTTGTTCGCAGCGGCCGTGTCGGTCTCGCTCGATCCCTTGGCGAGCAGCGCGTCGAAGGCCGGGTTCGAGTAGTCCCCGTCGTTCGAGCCGGCGCCGGTCGCGTAGATCGGTCCCAGGAAGTTGAACAGACCCGGGTAATCAGCCTGCCATCCGGTGCGGAAGGCGGTCTGGATCGTCCTGTCGGTGATCGCGGTGCGAACCTGGGCAAACGTCGGTGACGGGGCGCCCGAGGCGTCGATACCGAGGTTGTTCTTCAGGTTGTTCGCCACAGCGTCGACCCAGCCCTGGTGGCCGCCGTCGGCGTTGTACGCGATCTGGAAGGTACCGCTCCACGGCGAGATGGCGTCGGCCTTGGCCCACAGTGCCTTCGCGTCGTCGGCGTTGTACTTCAACACGTCGGAACCGGCGATGGAGTCACTCCACCCGTCGATCACCGGGGAGGTGAAGTCGGCGGCCGGGGTGCGGGTGCCCTCGAAGATCACCTTGGTGATGGTGTCGCGGTCGATGGCCTCGGAGATGGCCTGGCGACGGAGCTGGCCCTCCTCACCGCTGAAGTGCGCGAGGCGCCCCGGGATGGTGAACGACTGGAAGATCGCAGCGGGCTGGTTGACCGCACGGTCACCGAGGTCGGTGGTGTAGGTCTGGTACGCGCTGTCGGGGATCTGGTCGATCACGTCGACGGCGTTCGACTGCAGGTCGGCGTAGGCCGCGTCGGCGCTGGCGTAGAACTTGATCGTCAGGCCACCGTTCTGAGCCTTGCGTCCGCCGGTGTAGTCGGGGTTCGCGACGAGGTCGATCTTGACATTGTGCTGCCAGGCACCCGTCGAAGCCAGCTTGTACGGGCCGTTTCCGATCGGGTTCTCACCGAAGGCGGCGAGGTCGGTGAACGCCACTGAGGGCAGCGGCATGAAGGCCGTGTAGCCGAGGCGCAGCGGGAAGTCCGACTGCGGAGACGTGAGCTTGACCGTGAACGTCTGGTCGTCGACCTTGGTGAGGCCGGTGAGCACCGAGTCGGACTCGGCGTTGTACCCCTCGATGTCCGCGAAGAAGTAGCTGTTGAGCTGGGTGTGGCTGAAGAGCGCACCGTACTGCCAGGCGTTGATGAACGAGTCGGAGGTGACCGCTTCGCCGTTCGTGAACTTCTCGTTCGGCTTGATCTTGATCGTGAACGTGGTCGAGTCGGTCGTCGTGATCGAGTCGGCCACGTCGTTCTGAGGCGCACCCTTCTCGTCGTAGTAGACGAGCCCGGCGAAGATGTTGTCCGTGATCTTTCCGCCACCGGTTTCGTTGGTGTTGGTCGGGATCAGCGGGTTCTGCGGCTCGGAGCCGTTGGTGCTGATGATCGCGGTCGTGTTCGCGCTCGTGGTCGATGTGCTGGCACCGCCACCCGAGCAACCCGTGAGCACGAGTGCACTGGCGACAGCCAGAGCCGCGAAGCCCACTCCGTAACGTTTGATTCTCAATGTTCCTCCTGTGCAACTTGGGCAAGTCGAGGCCGCGCTCGAGCCGGAACTCGTGCGCGATGACTACCGAGTACCCTAAAAGGGGGCGCGCACATAACCAAATGCGTGTGAAAAAAGTTACATACTAGAAACTAAAATCACCGTTTTGTTGTGCTCTTCGCACATTCTTGGTGTATTCATACGCTTCGACGCAAGAAAGCCGCGAGATGACGTCTCCTCAGTTTGGCCCTCGCCGTCGCCGGATGCTCGGCCTCGAGGTGCTCATCGTGCTGGGCCTGTCGCTGGGAGATTCGGCGGTGTATTCCGTCGTCAGGCTCATCGCGAACCTGACCCTCACGACCCCTCTCGGCTCCCAGACAGCGACGATCAACGGCAGTCTGAGCGACCGGCCGACGTTCGACCTGATCTACCAGCTGCTGGCGATCTTCTTCGCACTGCTGCCGGTGGTGCTGGCGTTCTACCTGCTCGCTCAGTCGGGGGTGAACCCGTTCCGGCGGTTGGGGTTCGACGCTCGGCGCCCGGTGTTCGACGTGTCGCGGGGGCTCTTCCTCGTGCTGGTCATCGGCGTTCCGGGCATCGCCCTGTACTTCGTCGGCCGGGCGCTCGGCATCACGGTGAATGTCGTGCCGGCCCCGCTCGACTCGTACTGGTGGACGGTGCCGGTGCTGATCCTGTCGGCCCTCCGCGCTGCGCTCACCGAGGAACTGATCGTCGTGGGTTACCTCTACGAGCGGCTGGCCCGGTTCGGCTGGCACAGATGGACGATCATCCTGAGCACAGCGATCCTGAGGGGCAGCTATCACCTCTACCAGGGAATCGGGCCGTTCATCGGCAACGTCGTGATGGGCGTGGTCTTCGGTTGGCTCTACCTCCGCTGGGGCCGGGTGGTGCCGCTGGTGATCGCGCACTGGATCATCGACATCGCGTCTTTCGTCGGCTACGCCTGGGCGCTGGCGACGTTCCCGCAGTTCTTCTAGGCGCTGGCTACTCCTCCAGGTGCTAGCTTCGCCCGCGCGGCCTTCGGGAGCCGAGGGCTCCGCGGACGACCAGGGCCACGATGCCGAGCAGCAGTACCCCGCCGCCACCGAAGAGGAGGATGTTCATTGTGCCCGCCGGCAGGCCCTGCGACGCGGCTCCCGAGGGCGCCCGGGCCGCAGGCGTCTCCGTGAATACAGGCACCGGCGGCGCCGTCGCGGTGGTCGCGGGTGTCGTCACGTTGATCTTGACGAGGGCCGTGGCTGTCTCGTTCGGGCGCGACGACGCGAACGAGCACACCACGCCCGACTGCCCGAGGGGGAACACCGCCCCGGACTCGACCGCCTCACCGGCGATCGTGCAACCGGTCATCGTGAGGCCTGTGGGCAGGGTGGGCGTGAGGGTGACGGCACCGCCGGTGGCCGAGTCCGCGGTGACGTCCAGGGTCGCCGGCAGGATGCCCGCCCCCGTGAAGTCCGCGCTCACGATGCGGGTGGCGCTGAAGTTCGTGCCCGTGAGGTTCGCGCCCTGGAAGTTCGAGTCCTGCACGTCGGCGCGCGCAAGTGTGGCCCCCGACAGGTCGGCACCCTGGAACGCCGACTGGGCGAGCTTCGCCCCGCTGAGGTCGGCCCCCGCGCACTTGCTCCCGCCGGACACCGGCCCGTCGACCGCGCGGTTGATGTCGCAGCCGTCGGAGGAGTACGCAGGGTCGGCAAGAGCCGGGGCGGCACCGGCCCCGACGAGCACCCCCGCCAGCACGAGGGTCGCCATCATCCGTGGGAGCAAACGTTTCTCAGACACCGTCACCATGATACGCCGCTGAGAAAGGCTCACCCCTCCTCGAACGCCTCCGGGGGCGGGCAGGCGCAGAACAGGTTGCGGTCGCCGTACGCCTGGTCGATGCGGCGAACCGGCGGCCAGTACTTGTGCGAGATGAGCGACTGCACCGGGTACACGGCGCGCTCACGGTCGTAGGGATGCTCCCACGAGCCCACAGCGATCGACTGGGCGGTGTGCGGGGCATTCACCAGCGGGTTGTCCCCCGCCGGCCACTCCCCTGCCTGCACGGCGTCTGCTTCGGCCTTGATGGCGATCATGGCGTCGATGAACCGGTCGATCTCGGCCAGGTCCTCGCTCTCGGTCGGTTCGACCATGAGCGTGCCCGCCACGGGGAAGCTCATCGTCGGCGAGTGGAAGCCGTAGTCGACCAGCCGCTTGGCCACATCATCGACGGTCACGCCCGTGGCATCCTTCAGCGGACGCAGGTCCAGGATGCATTCGTGCGCGACGAGCCCGTTGTCGCCGGCGTACAGCACCGGGTAGTGGTCCCGGAGCCGCACGGCCACGTAGTTGGCGGCCAGCACGGCTGCCCCGGTCGCCTGCTTGAGCCCCTCGGAGCCCATCATGCGAACGTAGGCCCAGCTGATCGGCAGGATGCTCGAACTGCCGTAGGGAGCGCCCGAGACGGCCCCTCCGGCGTGCACGACGGTGCCGGCGCCGGCACTCGCGCCAACTCCCACCAGCGGGTGCTCCTGCTTCTGCGCGAACGCGTGCCCGGGCAGGAATGGGGCGAGGTGCGCCCTCGCCGCCACCGGCCCGACGCCCGGCCCACCGCCACCGTGCGGGATGCAGAACGTCTTGTGCAGGTTGAGGTGCGACACGTCGCCCCCGAACTCACCGAACCGGGCGAAGCCGAGCACCGCGTTCAGGTTGGCGCCGTCGACGTAGACCTGGCCGCCGGCCTCGTGCACGAGCCGGCAGATGTCGACCACGTCGTGCTCGTAGACACCGTGCGTCGACGGATAGGTGATCATCAGCGCAGCCAGAGTGTCGGCGTGGCCGTCGATCTTGGCTCGCAGATCATCCACGTCGACATTGCCGAGCTCGTCGCAGGCGACGACGACGACCTTCATGCCGGCCAGCACCGCGGAGGCCGCGTTGGTTCCGTGCGCGCTCGACGGGATCAGGCAGATGGTTCGCGCCTCGTCGCCCCGTGAACGGTGGTATCCGCGGATCGCGAGCAGCCCCGCGAGTTCGCCCTGGCTGCCGGCGTTCGGCTGCAGCGAGACCGAGTCATACCCGGTCACCTCGGCGAGCCACGTCTCGAGCTGGTCGATCAGCGACAGGTAGCCGGTGACGTCGTCACGAGGGGCGAAGGGGTGCAGCCCCGCGAACTCCGGCCAGCTCACCGCCTCCATCTCGGTGGCGGCGTTCAGCTTCATCGTGCACGAGCCGAGCGGGATCATGCCCCGGTCGAGCGCGTAGTCGTAGTCGGCGAGGCGCTTGAGGTAGCGCATCATGCTCGTCTCGGAGCGGTGCGTGTTGAAGACGGGGTGCGTCAGATAGTCGGTGCTGCGGATGAGCGCAGCCGGCAGGCTCGGAAGCACCTCGGTGTACGTCGCGCTACCCCGAGGCAAGGCGTCGAGGGCATCGGTGACGGCGAGAAGGTCGGCCGGGGTCGTCGTCTCGTCGACCGAGACCGTGAGGGTGTCGTCATCGACGACGTTCAGCAGGTAGCCGCGGGCGTAGGCCGAATCGGCCAGAGCATGCGCCCGGCCGGGGACAGCCAGTGTCAGAGTGTCGAAGAAGTGCTCGTGCACCACCTCGAACCCGCCCGCACGGAGGGTCGTTGCGAGATCCCGGGCGCGCTCGTTCACCTCGGTCGCGATCGCCTTCAGCCCGTCGGGCCCGTGGTAGACCGCGTACATGCCGGCCATGATCGCCAGCAGCACCTGAGCCGTGCAGATGTTCGACGTGGCCTTCTCTCGGCGGATGTGCTGCTCGCGCGCCTGCAGACTCAATCGATAGGCGCGGTTGCCGACAGCATCCACACTCACACCGACGAGGCGGCCGGGCAGCTGTCGTTCGAGACCCTTCCGCACGGCCATGTAGCCCGCGTGCGGGCCGCCGAAGCCCATCGGCACGCCGAAGCGCTGGGTGGTTCCGACCGCGACGTCCGCGCCGAGCGAACCGGGCGACTCGAGCAGGGTCAGGGCGAGCAGGTCGGCGGCGACGACCGCGAGGGCTCCCCCGGCATGCGCCTTCTCGATGACCGGGCGGGGGTCGACGATGCGACCGGACGCCCCGGGGTACTGGATGAACACGCCGAAGCTCTCGGGAAGATCATCCGGTGCTGTGCTCGCCAGGTCGAGCTCGACGAGGTCGATGCCGACCGCCTCGGCCCGCGACGCCAGCAACGCCTTGGTCTGCGGGAGGGCATCCGCGTCGACGACGAACGTGTGGGAGGCCTGCTTGCTCGCGCGCCGGGCGAGCAGCATTCCCTCAGCGACCGCGGTCGACTCATCCAGCATCGAGGCGTTCGAGGTGGTGAGACCGGTCAGCTCGGCGACCATCGTCTGGAAGTTGATGAGCGCCTCGAGGCGGCCCTGCGAGATCTCGGGCTGGTACGGCGTGTAGGCCGTGTACCAGCTGGGGTTCTCGAAGACGTTCCGTTTGATGACGGCCGGCGTGATGGTGTCGTAGTAGCCGAGGCCGATCATCGACCGCTTCACGCTGTTCTGCGATGCCAGCGCTCGGAGCTCCGCGGAGACCTCGCGCTCGGTCGCCGGAGCGGGGATGACGGATGCCCGGCCGACCCCATCCGCACCGATCTCTGCGGCGTGGATCGACTCGGGCACGGCCGCCTCGACCAGCGCGTTCACCGAGTCGTAACCGAGCGTCTGGAGCATGACGGCCTGCGCCGCCGCGTCGGTGCCGATGTGTCGATCGACGAAGGGAACCGCCATCAGTGGGAGGCCTCCTCGTCGCTGAGCAGCGCCTGGTATTCGGGGTAGCTGAGCAGATCGGGCAGTTCGGTGAAGGCGACGCGGATGAGCCATCCCTCGCCGTAGGGGTCGCTGTTCACGAGCTCGGGGGAATCCTCGACGGCCGAGTTCTTGGCGAGGATCGTGCCGTTCACGGGAGCGAAGAGCTCGCCGACCGACTTGGTCGACTCGATCTCGCCGACCACCGAACCGTCGGCGATCTCCACGCCCTCGTCGGGCAGGTCGACGTACACGACGTCACCCAGTTTGTCGGCCGCGTAGGCCGTGATGCCGATGGTGGCGCTCGGTGCGGCACCGTCTGCGGCGGGCTCGAGGCGAACCCATTCGTGCTCGGCGGTGAAATGCAGCTGGTCGAAGTCGGTCACGTCTCAGTCTCTCTTTCGGCGGTAGAACGGCAGGGTGGTGACGCGGAAGGCGAAGCGCTTTCCGCGGATGTCGATGGTGAGCTCGGTGCCGGGCTCCGCGAAGGCGGGGTCGACGTAGGCCATGGCGATGGGGAAGCCGAGGGTGGGCGAGAGCACGCCGCTGGTGACGGCGCCGATGGGGGCGGCGCCCGCGGCGGCGGCGTCGGCTGCGGGGGCTCCGGATGTCGCGGGGCCGAAGATCTCGTAGTCGGCACGGGCGGCGCGCTTGCCCTCCCCCACGAGGCCGACGAGCACCCGGGCGGTATCGGCCGCGGATCCCGGCCGGGCTTCGGACTCCAGAACCGCACGCCCGACGAAGTCGCCCTTGGCGAGATTCGGCACGCGGCCGAGTCCGGCCTGGGCCGGCTTCGTGTCGAGGCCCAGTTCGTGCCCGTAGAGCGGCATGCCGGCCTCGAGGCGCAGGGTGTCGCGCGAGGCGAGGCCGGCCGGCACGAGGCCGAACGGTTCGCCGGCCTCGACCAGATCGTTCCAGAGCGACACCGCGAGGGCGACCGGAACGTAGAGCTCGAAACCGTCTTCGCCGGTGTAACCGGTGCGGGCGACGAAGAGGTCGCGCCCGCGGTACTCGGCGTCGACCGACCAGTAGTACTTGAGCGTGTCGAGGGGGTGGGTCGCGGCATCCGGAGCAGCGTGGGTGGCGGCATCCGGAACCGCAGCCGCAGCGCCCTGGAACCGGATGCCCTCGACCGCCTTCACGATCGCGCGGGCGTTCGGGCCCTGAACCGCGATCAGCGCCGTGTCGTCGCTCTCGTCAGTGACCGTCACCGTGAATCCGCCCGTGCGCGCCCGGAGCGCGTCGAGTGCCTCGGCGTGGTTGCCCGCGTTCGCGACCACCAGGAAGTCGGTCTCACCGCGGCGGTACACCACGAGATCGTCGACGATGCCGGCCTCTGCGGTGAGCAGCAGGCTGTACTTCGCCTGGCCGATCGCGATGGCCGAGAGCTTTCCGGCGAGGGCGAAGTCGAGGAACGCCGCCGCCTCGGGGCCCTCGACCCGCAGCTCGGCCATGTGGGAGAGGTCGAAGATGCCTGCCGCCGTGCGGATGGCATGGTGCTCGGCGAGGTCGCTGGAGTACCGCACCGGCATCTGCCAGCCAGCGAAGTCGGTGAACCCGGCGCCTGCGGAGACGTGCACCTCGTGCAATGGCGAGAAGACCAGGCCTGCGGGCATCGCCGTCGCGTCGAGCAGGGTGGCATCGGGCGAGGAGAGGGTGGGCGGCAGGTCGCCGTGCGAGCCCGGGCCCTGCGGATCAGAACTGTCGGTCATGAGTTCTCTCTGGTCAGGCGGGCTCCGGCTCTTTCGCGGATGCGAGACGGCCGAAGCGTGCTGATGTCGACGGGAACCGATCGGCTCCCGAGAACTCTCCCTCTGTCATCGTGCCTGAGAGTTTCACCGCAGCGTCGGAGCGCTGGCGACTTTCACCGTGGGCGAGCCCTCCGGACATCCGGGGAGCTACTTTTCAGAGTGGCCAGTTCGACGCGGTACACGTACCTGAGAGATTGGTGGAGAGACTTGCTCCTTCGGTGCCCCGGCGTGCCTGGGGCTCTCCCGCATCGACCTGTCGGCCGGCAGTGTTCAGTTGTGGGTCGTGGGTAGAACGACCCCCAGCTTAGCGGGCTGCGGGTGGCTGCCGGTCACGACCGGCGGAGCCGCCTCATGATGATGACGACGACGGCCGCGAGCGCGGCGACGATGGCGATCATCACCGCGATGAGCAGCGGAACGGAGAGCATCGACTGGTCGGTCTGGCCGACGGGCGAGCTGTTCAGGATGGTCATCGTGGGCTCGGGAAGCGCGTTCTGCGGCAGCGTGCCGGGTTCGACAGCGGCCGAGGGCGTCGGCGTGTCGGAGGGTGTCGCCGACTGGGGCGAACCGGCCCAGGTGTCGCCGCAGGCCGGGGACGCCAGCAGCGCCGTGGTCGTCGCGGTCGGCATGGAGGGTTGCCAGTCGAAGGTGTAGGAGTCGCTCGTGGTGTGGCCATCGGACGAGACGACCCGCCAGGTGACGGTGTATTCGCCAGCCTCTCCGAGGGAGACATCGGTGGTGACGTCACCCCCATCGACCGTGACGCAACCCGACTCGTGATGGCCGCCGTCGATGTCGGTCACCGTGATCAGCTTCACAGCGCTGGCTGCGGTGAGGATGTCGTCGCTGAACGTCATCGAGACGGCCTTGATCGGCTCGGTGACTGTCTCCCCCTGCTCAGGGCTCGACGACACGACCGTGTCGTGCGCCGACGCGGGCGAGGCCGCACCGGCACCCGCACCGACCCCGGCGAGCACGAGACCCACAACGAGCGCGAGGGCGGCGCGTCGGCGCGATTCGGGGGTGAAGGTTGGCACTCGACAACGATAACCGTCCGCACCTTGGAGCTCCCTGCCGTTCGGCCGGATGCTCAGCCGACACTCGGGCTAGGAGACGTCGTCCCCCTCAGAACCGGGTGCGCTGTCAGAACCGGGTGCACTGTCGCCGGGGCCGTCGTCCGGCCAGAGCGCGCGGTACGTCTCTTCGACCTCGCGTGTCATCGAGATCACCGACGTGAGGAGGTTCTGGAGACTGTTCGAACGCAGAAGGGCGATCTGGTCGAGCGGCCCGACGGGAGCGATGCCCGCGAGCTGCCAGGATGCGGCGCTCGGGTCCTCCGAGAGCTGGAGGTCGGCGGGCCACTCCTGTTCCCCGTTCGCTGCGGCGAGCGCGAGCACCCGGCGAACCACGGTCTCCGCCTCCTCGCGGAGCGGCTCGAGCGCGTCATCCCACTCGAGGGGAGGCAGTAGAGAGGCGTGGGCCTCTGGGAAGGGGTTGTCGGGCATCCATTCGTCGACGACGAACCGCCTTGTGCCCACCGCCACCAGCACGACATGACCCTCGGGTGCTTCGAGTTGTGCGATCTGCGCCAGCGTGCCGACGGCGAACCGCTGCTCGCCCCCGCCCACCTCCTGGCCGCGTTCGATGAGCACCACGCCGAACTCGGCCGGCTCGGATTCGAGCACTTTCGAGAGCATCACGAGGTAGCGCTCCTCGAACAGCCGCAGCTGCAGCGGCATGTAGGGGAACAGTACGGAGCCGAGGGGAAAGACGGGCAGTGTGTCGTCCATGGCCTCAGGCAACCACACCGCGCCCGCTAAGCCAAGGGGTAGCGGTGGAACACTCCGGTGGGGTCGAACCGCTCCGTCAGGCTCTGGATGCGCGCCCAGTCCTCCGGCCGGAACGACCCGGCCGCACGTTCGGGCGAGAAGCGCAGGTCGGCCTCGCTCAGGAAGTGACCGGAGCTGAGCGGTTCGAGGAGCGCCTTCACCTCGTTCAGCCACGCCCGGTTCGAAGCGTCATCCGCCTCGTCGCCCCAGATCGCGTAGGGCACGATCAGGCTCGTGTCGTGCATCCCGTACGCCGCCTCTCCCACCGGCAACAGCGTGCGGCCCCCACCGTGGCCCGGCATCGCCGACAGGAAGTACGTCTTGCCCGACGGAGCGCGCCGCAGCAGGTCGGCGAGTCAGGGCAGCAGGTCGCCGAGGTCGCGGGGGCTCCAGAAGGTGTCGGCGAGGTACCGGTGACCGTCGGGGTAGGTCGCATCCACGCCGACGTGCAGCTCGTCGAAGGCCACTCTGACGCGGTCGGTGTGCTCCCACGACCGGATGCCCGTGCCGGGGCCCTCGTCGAGAGCGGCGAATGCCTCGCGGGCTTCGGCCTCGGTGTCTGTGTAGCTGATCGCGACGACGCCCACGACGTGGGTTGGGGCATCCGTGTCGCCGCCCGCCGTCGCTGGGCCGTCCGGGCGCTCGGGGCCCTGCAGCACCACGGAGACCTCGACGCTCGCCGGCAGTGCGCGCACCGCCCGGCTCACCCACTCAGCGACGGCTTCGACCTGGGCGAGGTCGAACACCCACGAACTGAGGCGGATGTCGCGGGGCAACGGCCGGAGGTCGAGTTCGAACTCGGTGACGATGCCCGGGAACCCCGGGCCGGAGCCGCGCGCCAGCCAGAACAGGTCGGGGTTCTGGGTCGCCGAGGCGGTGACGACCTCGCCCGAGGCCAGCACTACTCTCATGCTGCGGATGGAGAAGCACGACGGCAGCCACTGCCCCCAGTTCAGGCCGAGGCCGCCGCCGAGCAGGAATCCGCCGATACCCGGGCGACCGCAGTGCCCCACCGGGAACGCGAGATCGACAGCGACCAGCGCCTGGCCGAGCTCCCCGCCCCGCACCGCCGGCCCCACCGCGGCGGTTCGTGCGGTGGTGTCGATGACGACCTGGTCGAAGGCCTGGAGGTCGACGAGCAGCCCGTCCTCTCGAACGGAGGCCGCCACCCAACTGTGTCCGCCCGACCGGAGAGCGAGCTTCTCGCCGCTGTCGCGGGCGGCGCTGACGAGTGCCACGAGGTCGGCCTCGCTCTGCGGGTAGGCCACCGCGTCGGGTGTGCCACCTGGCACCAGCCGGTTGAACAACGGATCGCGCACCGCTGTGTCATACGCGTCGTCGCCGCGGGCCACGCGCCTCACGCGCGCCGTCCCGACGGAATCGGACATGTGACGGGCGGAGCTTCCGGGGCTTTGGATCACGATCGCAGCGTATTGGCCGCCACCGCGCCGCGTCAACGCGCTCGCGCAGGCTCAACGCGCTCGCGCGGGCTGGCGAACGGGCGGCGGGCGAACGGGCGACTGGTTGCGGAGCGACCGGCCGGGCGGCGGCACCGGCCGGGGATCGCGTGGCCGCGCCTCGGCAGGCGCCTCGCTTCCGGAATCGACACTCGGTCGCACGGCGCGCGCAGCCGCACGGTACGCGAGCAGCAGGTCATGCGCGGGAGGCTTCGACGGCGCGCCACCGGGCCGCTCGTGCATCCGGGTGGCCGCCTGCGCGTGCTGCCACGACGACATCGCACGGAAGTAGTCCCACGCCGCCTCACACGCGGCCTCGAGGCTGAGGCACCAGCCCACCAGCTCGCGGTCCGCCGACTTCTGCGACCAGGTCACCACCCGGTACCAGGCGTCGACCGTGCCCTTCTGAGCCGGAAACCGGATCAGCCGGATGACGGCGAACGGTCTCGGCGACACCGGGTGCTGCAGCATCCATTCGACGGGCTGCGCGAGGCGCGAGGGATGCCAGTCGACCACACGCTCTCCCCTCGACGAGCGCCCCTGGCCGGCGCGAGGTTCACGCTAGACGGGGCCCCCGACAGCGGGCATCCGTAGCGCCCGCTACGCCGCGCTGACAGCCAGCTCGGCGACACCCGCGCCGGACGCACCGAACTCCACGTACCGCGTCGCGATCTTGTCGGTGAAGAACCGGTCGTGGCTGACCACGACAACCGCACCCGGGAAGTGAAGCAGCGCCCGCTCCATCACCTGCGTGCTCGACAGGTCGAGGTGGTTCGTCGGCTCGTCGAGCAGCAGAACGGATGCGCCCGACAGCAGGCACTGGGCCATCGCGACGCGGGCCCGCTGGCCGCCCGAGAGGGTTCCGATACGCTGCTTCAGCTCGGCCTCCGAGAACTGGAACATCGCCAGGAACCGCCCCACCGACTTGCGGGTCGCCGTCAGGGCGAGGCTGTCGGGGAGGGCGTTCACCGCGTGCGTGATCGTGTCGTCGTCATCGAGCTCGGCGAGCATCCTGTTGTAGGAGACGACGCCGACGCCCTTCGGCCAGTCGACGCTGCCCGCATCGGGTCGCTCCTCCCCCATCAGCACGCGGAGGAGCGTGCTCTTGCCGCTGCCGTTCGCCCCGAGAACAGCGATCCGGTTGCCGCGCCGGATCTCGAGGGTCAGCCCCTCGAACAGGCGCTTCTCGCCGTAGCCCTTGCCGAGCTGGTCGACCCGGCAGAGCACGTCCTTGATGTGGAGGCCGCCGTAGATCTCGGTGATGATCTGGTCGACGGGGCGCGGGGCGCGCTGCTTCTTGATGCCCGCGAGCTGCTTTCCGAGGATCTTGCCGGTGCCGCTGTTCGACTGCTTCGACGCCTTCAGCGCCTCGCGCCGGTCGGAGATGCCCTCGGCCTCGAAGGCGAGCAACTCCGACTCGTGAACGAACTGCTGCTCGAGCGTCTTCAGCCGGAACTGCTTTTGAATCACATATTCGTCGAAATTGCCGGGATATTCGTGCAGATGGAAGTTCTCGACCTCCACGATGCGCGTGACGACGGCGTCGAGGAAGGTCCGGTCGTGCGACACGATGATCGCGGCGCCCCGAAACTCGCGGAACCACGCCTCCAACCACTCGACACCTGCCACGTCGAGGAAGTTCGTGGGCTCATCCAGCAGCAGCACATCAGGTGCCTCGAGCACGATCTTCGCGAGCGCCGCGCGGTTCCGCCAACCGCCCGAGAGGTCGTCGATCGGGCTGGTGCGGTGTGCCTCGTCGAAGCCGAGCGTCGTCAGGGCTCGGTCGATGCTCCGCTGGTAGTCCCAGCCTCCTTTGTGCTCCATCAGTTCGAACAGCTCGGCCTGGCGCGTGATCAGGCGGTCGAGCTCTTTCGCGTCGTCATCGCTGGTACCCACCGCGGCGATCGCGACGGCGGCATCGATACTCGCCAGCTCGTCTTCGATCTCGTGGATGTCGCCGAAGAGGCCCTCGAGCACCTCGGTGATCGTGGCCGAGCCGTCCAGCTCGGAGAACTGCGAGAAGTACCCGAGCTTCAGCCCGTCGTCGAGGGTGACGGTGCCGGCATCCGGTGCCACCTGCTCGAGGGCGAGCTTCAGCATCGTGGACTTGCCCGAGCCGTTCCGCCCGATGAGGCCGACCCGGTCGCGCGTCTCGAGGCGGAAGAAAACCTCACGGAGCACCTGTCGCCCGTCGAAGCTCACGGTGACGTCGTTCATGCGGATGAGGCTCAATCGGGGCCGTTTCTGTGAGATGGTTCCGGATGCTCGCGCGGGGGGCCGCGCACTTCTGGGAGTTTACGGGTTAGCCGTTGCGGGCGGCGGCGCGCGTCTCCCCCCGGTGAACCGATTCGCGGCAACCGTCGTCACAGCTCCCAGAGCGCCGAGACCGGCAGACCGTAGAGCCCGGGCGCGAACTGATAGCCACCCTCGGAGGTGTTGAGGACGATGCCGCCCCTGAATCGATCGCCGGCTTTCTCGGCCAGCTTCTTCAGGCCCGCAAAATGCTCTGGACGGAACGACTGTGAAGCCTTCACCTCCAAACCGAGGATGGAACCGTCGGCGAACTCGATGACGATGTCGACTTCGAGCCCGTTCCGATCTCTGAAGTGGAAGAGCTCGAACTCTTCGGAACTCCAGCCCCGCTGCTTGAAGAGTTCCTCGACAACGAACCCCTCGAGCATCCCGCCGAGATGATCGCTTCCCGAGACAGACAACAGCTGTTGTTCGGCGAGCCGGCTGAGCCGCAGAGCCAGTGATGGGTCTGCCACGATCGCCTTGGCTCGGCCCACTTCCCGGCGGGTGAGATTCGGAGTCCACGGCGGCAGCGTGGCGGTGAGGAAGAGCGTCTCCAGAACGTCCAGGTAGCCCGTCATCGAGGTGGCGGGGATGCCCGCCTGGTCAGCTATCCGGGCTTTGACAAGTTCGCCGGCCTGATTCGCAGCGATGAGCCGCATCACAGCCTGCAGACGAGCGGGTTGAGTGTTGCGACGAAGTTCTGCCGCATCTCGCTCGAGGATCCGCGACAGGTAGCTGTCCAGCCACGTGTTGCGCAGGCGCCCTGAGAGCTGCCGAGCTTCGGGATAGCCGCCGCGCACAAGCGTCGATACATAGCCTGATCGATTCCATGACGTGACGAATTCCGGATAGTCGATTCCCGCCCGTGCCGCAGCGGCGAAATCCCCCTGCCTACCAGCGAGTTCATCCTGACTGAGACCGCGAAGTCCGACCGTGACGGCCCGGCCGGCCAGACTGTCGGAGTCACGAGCGACCCGCATCAGATTAGACGAGCCCGTGAGCACGAATCGCCCGGGTCGACGGTCGCGGTCGACGGCGGCCTTTATTGCGAGAATCAGCCGGGGATACCTCTGGACCTCGTCGATCACGACGGTCGAGGTGCTCGCTTGCTCCACGAATGCGCGAGGGTTCTCTCGAGCGGCTGCGAGAGTCTGCTCGTCGTCGAGGGTGAAGACCAGAGCATCTCGATGCTCGACGAGCAGTTGCGCAAACGTGCTCTTACCGACTTGCCGCGCGCCCTGCACGACGAGCACCGGAAAGGTGTCCAGGACTTCGGTTGCAAAGGGCAGCAGATTGCGCCGAATGAGTTCGACCATACGGCGATCATATCGCTCATGAGGATTTATCTCGTAGAAACGCTGACCTCAACTCGTAGAAACGCTGACCTCAACTCGTAGAAACGCTGACCTCGACTCGTAGAAACGCTGGACCCGATGGGAGGCCGCGCCTGGCCGATTGTCTGCTACCATACAATAATTGATAGGTAGCAAACGATCGATCACCACCAGCAGGGAGACCAGCCATGTCCACAGAACGCATCGCACTCGTCACCGGAGCCAACCAGGGCGTCGGCAAGCAGGTCGCCCGGGAGCTCGTCGCCAGCGGCGTGACCGTGCTCCTCGGGTCGCGCGACCTCGCCCGCGGCGAAGCGGCAGCCGCCGAGATCGGTGCGGGGGCCACCGCGATCCAGCTCGATGTCACCGACGCCGCATCCATCGCCGCCGCAGCCGCGAGCATCGCAGAGCAGTACGGCCGACTCGACCTCCTCGTCAACAATGCCGGCATCTCGAACACCGGCGGTTCCGGCCTCACCCCCGAGCAGAACGCTGCACGATCGAAGGCCAGCACGGCATCCATCGATGAGATCCGCGCCGTGTGGGACGTCAACGTCTTCGGCGTACTCACTGTCTACCAGGCGATGTTGCCGCTCCTCCGCGAGTCGACGGATGCCCGGATCGTGAACGTCTCGAGCGGAGTCGGCTCGCTGAGTTCCAACGCCGATCCGAGCTTCCCGTACCGCGGCATCTACGGCCCCGTCTATCCGGCGTCCAAGGCGGCCGAGAACGCGATGGTCCTCGCGATGATGATCGAACTCGAAGACACCGGCATCAAAGTCAATCTGGTCTCGCCGGGGTTCACGAGCACGGCCCTCAACAACTTCGCCGGCACCGAATCGGTCGAAGACGGATCCCGCGAGGTCGTACGCGTGGCGCTCCTCGGCCCCGACGGCCCCACGAACACGTTCACGGGCTGGGAGAACCAGACGATTCCGTGGTAGTCATGTCAGGTGCCTGACGAATCGCAGCCCCAGCACGACTCGGTCGGAGCGTGGGCGAAGCAGTACTATTTCGCCTCCCGCGCCCTGATCGAGGCGACGCTCCGCGAGCACGGCATCGGACCCACCCAGTGGTACGTGCTGCACCAGCTCGTGAACGAGGGCCCGACGACGCAGCGCGAACTCGCGCTGGCGCTGAAGATCGAACGGGCGACGATGAGCGGCGTCGTCTCGACCTTGGTTCGCAAGGGGCTGGTCGCTCAGATTCCGGATGCTGCAGACCAGCGGCAGCGCATCCTGAGCATCACCGCGGTCGGCCGTGAGCTGTGGGCGGGGCTGCCCGATCCGGTTGCCCGGGCGACCGCACTGTCATTCGACGGCGCCGACCCGGCGGAGCTCGCCGTGGCACGACACGTGCTCAAGGAGGCAACGGAACGCCTGCTCGCGCACATGGCGGCCGAGGAGGCCGCCGGGTAGGAGTCCCGGCACGCGCGGGCTCGCGTCAGTGCTCGCCCTTGATCACGAAGTACGAGCCGCGGATCGTGCCGGCCAGCTTCGACTTCTGGCGGGCGAACTTGAAGCGGCCTTCGAGCTCCTCCGGCACGTCCATGCCGTCTGAGAGCTTGAAGCCGACTGCGCGCTTTCCGCCGTCCTCAATCGCGTACATGACGTTGATCGAGAGCCCGGACTCATAGAACACGTACGCCATGTGCAGGCCGCCGACGACGAAGTCGCTGACTTCGAGAGCCGGAGACGTGATCACGAGGTCGCGTTCGGATTTCAGGATGCCCGTGATCCACTCCAGCACCTCGGGAGCCTCAGCGACCGAACTGACGGTGAACACGTGGTCGTACTTATTCCTGAAGTACCGTGCTTCGTTGGCGCGGAGGCCGGCGAGCGCGTCGGCGACCGGCGACGACGCGAGACCGGTGGTCGAGACGGTGTTGAAGTCGACTTCGTACGGCATGTGGTGGGCTCCTGTCGCTACTTGCCGGCCCGGCGCAGCTGCGATCCGGCGACGATGAGGAATCCGCCGAGTCCGACGGCGAAGGCGCTGACGCCGTAGGCGAGCACGGAGGTCATCAGCGAGGTGCGGAGCGATGCGCCCGTCGCGAGCGCCGCGCTCTGGTTGCGGAGCTCCTTCGCCTCGTCACTCGACGCGTCGACACCGCGGAGGGCATTGCTGATGTCGGCGAACGTGCGCCCACCCGCACCGCGTTCGGCATTGCCCTTGATGACCATCGCCTCGACGTAGGCCGTCGCCGGGCCCTGCACGGGCTTGCCCGCGAATCTCGGCGCGTTGCCGGGCACGGTGATCTTCTCGGCCTGCAACTGCTTGGTGACGGTCATCCAGGCACCGGCTCCGGCAGCTGCGAAGAGCGAGCCGGCCGCGAGGGAGAGCCCTCCGACACGGCGAAGGGCGGAGGCTGTGGGCAGAGATGGCATCGATCATCCTTTCGTTCAGCGGAACACCCGGGCCCCGGATGTCGCGCACTCCGACTCTAGGGGGAACCCGCGACATCCGGGGCCGCCGTGCCCTGCCGCTCCGCGCTGCCGCTCCGCGCTGCCGCTACTCCCTGCCGCTACTCCCTGCCGTCCTCCAACGGGATCAGCATGGTGCGGAACTCCCCCGCGTTCGCGTGAAGTCCCCAGATGCGATCGGCGACGTCGTCTATGCCGTTCGGGAGTTCGAGCTTCGGGATGCCACCCGGGATCACCAGCTGGCTGACCCGGACGCCCTCCCCCTCGAGCGCGTCGTGGAGCATCTCGCCGTAGGCGCTCTCCGAAGGGAACGCCACGGAGGTTCCCGCAAAGCCGGCGCGAGCCTTCACCGAGGTTCCGCCATTGATGAGGATGATGCTGCCCTCCCCCCGCTTCGCGCATCGCCGGCAGAACCGCCCGCACCGCGTGGATGAGGCCGAGCGCCGAGAACTGCAGGGCCTCGAGCGCGAGCTGCGGGGTCAGGTCGAGCACCGGCTTCAGGTAGTCGCGCGACGGGAGCGGGCTGTACTGCAGAGCCGTGATCGGCCCGAGTTCGGCCGCCGCGCGCGCCAAGGCATCTTCGAGTTGGGCGGGCATCCGCACGTCGGCGGCGAACCCGCGTGCCGTGGCCCCGGCCGCTTCGAGCTCAGCGGCCAGAATGTCGACTTTCGACTGGTCGCGTGAGATGAGGGCTATCGCGAAACCCTCGCGGGCGAACCTGCGGGCGACGGCTGCGCCGAGCCCCGGCCCGGCTCCGACAATGGCGAGTGTGGGCATAGTGCGCCTTTCGTTGGGGATAACGTGGGTGATGCGGGCGGACGCTGGGTCCCTCACAGAGACGCTTTCTCGACCAGGGCCCTCGCGGCTCGCTCGGCACGAACAAGACTGGCCTCGTTCACGGGATCGTGACCGTAACCTGCTCGGGTCTTCATTCCCAAAAGGAGAGCGAGGTGATTCGAGGCCTGCCTGTCGACCGATGCCAAGAGGGCCACAGAGTCCTGGTGATCCTGACCCTTTGCGTGCTGCCGAGCCTTAGCCAGCCGACCACGCTGGACTTCTTTGTCTGCTGCCACGGTCCTGACTGTGCTGCTTTTCGGGTCACGCCTCACCCCGATCCTTTCGAATCTGCCTTCTCAGCCACGACGGATCTCCATAGACGTCGATGCCCTCCCGGACAATCGACTCGAAGATGTCAGCGGATCGCACTTCGGACGAACGGTAGAGCAACGGGCGCACGTCGTTTCCTGTCCATCGAGTCATCTGAGCCGTGAGTTCACGCACAAGCGTCTCCCCGGCGTCACCCACATCGGTGTCGGGCATAACGACCAGGAGGTCGATGTCACTGTCCGTGCGCATCTCGTCACGAGCTGCCAAACCGAAGACCTTCACCGTGATCGGCTGAATATGCCAGATGGAGATGGCTGCGGCCATGCGTGCCAGCAGCGCGCGTTTCGCGTTGGCTATCTGTCGGATGGCATCCACAAGCAGATGATCCGGATTGAGCGCATAGGCGAAGCTCCGCCCCGTGACGCGCTCGAGAATGGTTCCCTGTTCTTTAAGACGCGCCACCGATTTTCGAACACCTTGCGAAGAACCGCCTTCCGGCAGGAGCGCACAGATCTGCCGAACAGTCAGGTACTGCTCACTTCTCGTGACGACCGCGAGAATCTGCGAGTCCAGTCCAGTGGTATCGATGACGGCAAACGGATTCTGTAGTCGCACATTCCTCATTTCGACCGCGTGCTGCTCGGAAATATACCACGCAAGTAGATGAGTCTCTACAGAAGTAGACGGAAATCTACGAAAGTAGACGACTACAACGTTACGGGCCTGGTGGGCAGTGAGGTGCGCGAAGCTCGCACATAACCCGACTTCGTGCCCGACACGTTCAGCGTGATCCGGGCTCCGAGATCCTGTGCCACCGGCTTGTAGTACGTGCCGGTCGCCCCAGGGATGGCCACACCGTTACGGATCCACTGGAAGGTCAGGCCCACGGGCGCCGGCTGCCAGCCCGGCGTGACGGCGAACATCGTCGACCCGACCTTCGCGGCTCCCATGATCTGCGGGATGGGCGCAGACGTGAGGATCCCGAGCACCGTGGATGTCGCCGCAGACGTCGCCGTGATCGTGCGATAGCCGGGCTGCTGAGCTGCAACCACCACTGTGATCGCCTTGCCGGCGTCAGCCGCCGCCAGGATGTACTGCACCTTCGTCGCACCCGGGATCGCCGCCCCATCCCGCTGCCACACGTAGGCAACCGTGGTGGGTTCCGGAATCCAGCTCCCGGCGGAAGCGCTCAGTGCGGATCCGACCGCAGTGCGGCCCGTGATGATCGGACGCTCGAGAGACCGGAACGGCCTCAGCACAGGGTTCGACTGCCCACTGGTCTTCTGCACGGTGAGATAACCGTCTGTGGCTCCCGTGACAATGACGCTCAGGCGCTTTCCGGCATCCGTGTCGACTGGGACATACGACGCCTTGGTGGCGTTCGGGATGGCAATGCCGTTGTGAAGCCACTGATAGCCGAAGGCCGGCGCGGGAACCCACGTGCCGGTGACGACGGAGACGGCTTCCCCGACAGTGGAGCTGCCTGTCAGATAGGGCGATCCCGTCCGGTCGAAGACCCGCAGAACCGTGCTGGTCGCGAGGGAGGTGCCTGTGACGCTCAGGTAGTTCACCTTGGAGGCTGTCACCGTGACCGTGAGCCGTGTGCCGGCGTCGGCGCTCGCCAGGGTGTACGTCGGGAGCTGCTGGTTGGGGATCAGCACGCCGTCTCGGAACCATGAGTATGACACTCTGCTGGGCTGGGGACTCCACGCGATCGGCTGCACAGAGAGAGTCGATCCGACGAGGTTGCTCCCCAGGATGGCAGGCCGGGAACCGCCCGAGAAGGAGGACTTCGTTGTCAGCCGGATATCGATGGCGTCGAGGCGGCCCGGACGCTCCACCTCCACTGTCGTGGCGCTCTCCCTGTCGGCGATATTTCCGTACCAGAGGGTCGCGAGATTCGGATCGTCCGGGGCAGCATGCACGAGGTATTCCCCCGCGGCGATCGACGAGAACGTGTATCCCCCGGACGCATCGGTGTTCGTCCGCCGCACAGCGACCCCGCGGGGCGAATAGAGTGCAACCGTCGCGGCAACCGGCACCAGGGTATTCCCCGACGACCGCGTGATGGTCCCCGAGACCGTTGCCATCTCGGAGGAGATGAATGCGTCGATCCCAGTCACATTCTTCCCTGCCGCGACGACGATCTGCCGCGCATCGTAGGAGGTCTTGCCGCCGTACCACACGGTCTGGAACCGGGTATGGAAGGAAGCGACATACGTACCGGGCGGGAGGGCACGGAACGTGTACTTCCCGTCTGCATCTGTGCTGATGTTCGCCCCGCAGGAGACACTGCTGCACAGAGAGACGGTCGCGTCCGCTGGCTGGCCGGACGTCGGATCGGTGAGCGTTCCCGACACCGTGGCGCCGACGCTCAGCTGCGCGTTCAGGATGATCGAGGAACCCTCGCCGACATCGAACGGACCCGACGTGAAGCTCTGGTACTTGTCTTCCGGATCGTCGAAGTCGACGCGCAGAGCCGTCTGCGGAGTGTCCGACCTGAGACGGTAGTTCCCCTGTGAATCAGTGACAACGCTTGAGGCCCGGTTGGCCGACACATGGATTCCCGGCAGCCCGACAGACGGCGAAGCTGCTGAGGTGACCTTTCCCGACACCTGCCAGACACGGAACATCCGCACCTCAAAGCCGGCGGCTGTCTCGCCGAAGTCCAGCCGAGCGGTGAAGCGGCCGACCGGACCCTCGTAGAGTCCGTCCAGGGTCTTTGCGGTGATCCTGTACGCACCCTTGTCCAGACCTCTGATCACGAATGTGCCCGTAGCGTCACTCGTCACCGACGGATAGTCGATCTCGTCTTCGTCCTCCTGTTGTAACCGAGAGGCTGTGATCACGACGTTGGCGACCGGAACGCCAGCTGCCGTCCTGGCCGTGCCGGTGATCCGCGCCTCCGGAGGAAGCAGCAGGTCGGTCTTGACGGTCGCCCCAGCAGCGAGGAGCGCGGGAGACGTGGTGTAACTCCTGTACGCACCATCGAGCGACGGTTCGGCCGTGACCACCAACGCGTGCGGAGGAACCGGGATGTCGGTGAAGGTGAATCTGCCTGTGGAATCAGACGTCGTCGAGAACCTGTAGGAGGGATCGTCAGGGTCGAGGTCCTGAGTGATCGTGACCTTCACGCCGGCGAGCTTCGGCCCTTGCGGGGTGCCGCCGAACACCGTCCCCGTGACGGTTCCCGTTCCCGGCGCCGCTGCGGCCCGGGCTGGCTGGGCCATCCCGCCACCCGACACCATCAGCACCAGGGCCAGCAGTGCGACACCCCGTCGGCTCTGGATGAACCTGCTCGCAACCCTGCGGATCATCGGTCCCCCCGGATCGTGTCGTGAGGAAACCTTATCTCGTTTCAGGAGCGCGAGGACAGGCCCCGAGGGGGGATGTTCCAGCCGTGCCGCGCCTGCGCGGGCGCGACGAGCGCCGCCAGGGCCCTCGTGGCCAAAACGTTGTGGCCCTGAGCGCGCTCAGGGCAGGGCGAGGAAGTCGCGGAGCCACACATCGACCTCTTGCATCGTCGCGGCGTCGACCGTACCCGCGATATCGAAGAGGCGTTCGCGAGTGACCGCGCGAGGTTGTTCAGTCATGGCAAACGTCTGCTGCGGGAGTGTCAGGCTGGCACCCCTCAGTGCAACGTGATTCGGCCACCCACGATCCGTCGTTGTAGCCGGAACAATGATCGCGAGCGTATCGGCTTGCTGGAGATAGAGATCGCTGGCGATGATGAGAGCGGGTCTTCGCCCGGCCTGCTCACGACCTCTCACCGGATCGAGCTCGGCCCAGACGACCATTCCACGCCGAAGATCAGCCGCCATCAGGAGTCGCTGAGTGCGACATCCCACTCCCGGAATTCATCCCAGTAGTTCTCGTCTGCACCGCGGAACGCCCGACCGAATGACTCCATCCGTGCGCGCCGTTCGTATCCGTCGAGCAGCTTCTCGATGAAGCCCGAGGCTGATACGCCCCGCTCCTGGGCATCTCGATTGATTCGATCGCGCAGGTCCTCGGAAACCTTGATAGTCGTCGCCATGCGGAGAGTATACATTGGGGTATACCGTCATGACTACCGCGCCGTCCGCTCGCGCGCACGTTTCCGATCAGACGTTAAAACGGAACTCCACCACGTCGCCGTCGTGCATCACGTATTCCTTGCCCTCGATGCGCACCTTGCCGCGGGCTTTGGCCTCGGCCATCGAGCCGGCCTCGATAAGGTCGTCGAACGAGACGATCTCGGCCTTGATGAAGCCCTTCTGGAAGTCGGTGTGGATGACACCGGCCGCCTGCGGGGCGGTCCAGCCCTTGCCGATGGTCCAGGCGCGCGACTCTTTGGGGCCGGCGGTGAGGTAGGTCTGAAGGCCCAGGGTGTCGAAGCCGATGCGGGCGAGCTGGTCAAGGCCCGACTCCTCCTGGCCGGTGGAGGCGAGGAGTTCGGCGGCATCCTCAGGGTCGAGGTCGATGAGTTCGGATTCGAGCTTCGCGTCGAGGAAGATCGCCTGCGCGGGCGCGACAAGGGCGGCGAGAGCCGCGAGGGCCGCAGAGTCACCGAGTACGCCCTCATCCACGTTGAAGACGTAGATGAAGGGCTTGGCGGTCAGCAGACCGAGCTCGCGGATCGGTTCGATGTCGAACTTCGGCGCACTCGACAGGGGCGAGCCGGAGTCGAGGATCTTCTGCGCTTCGAGAGCGGTCGCCAGCACGGCGGGCTCGATCCGCTTGGTCTTGACCTCCTTCTCGTAGCGGGCGACTGCCTTCTCGAGGGTCTGCAGGTCGGCGAGGATGAGTTCGGTGTTGATCGTCTCGAGGTCGCTCGCGGCATCCACCTTGCCGTCGACGTGCACGACGTCGGGGTCACTGAATCCGCGCACGACCTGCGCGATGGCGTCGGCTTCGCGGATGTTCGCCAGGAACTTGTTGCCGAGGCCCTCGCCCACACTGGCACCCTTGACGATGCCGGCGATGTCCACGAACGACACGGGAGCCGGCAGCAGCTTCTCGCTGCCGTGGATGCCAGCGAGCGCCGCCAGGCGCGGGTCAGGCAGGTTCACGACGCCGACGTTCGGCTCGATGGTGGCGAACGGGTAGTTCGCCGCCAGAACCTGGTTCTTGGTGAGGGCGTTGAAGAGGGTGGACTTGCCGACATTCGGCAGCCCGACGATTGCGATAGTTAGAGCCACGGAGGTCTATCGTACCCGGGCGCCCCCGGGCATCCGGAACCTGCTGTGCAGGAGGGGGCTCCGGATGCCCGCGGGGTCAGTTCTGCGGGAAACCGAGGTTGATGCCGCCGTGGCTGGGATCGAGCCAGCGGGAGGTGATCGCCTTCTGGCGCGTGTAGAACTGGAAGCCGTCGATGCCGTAGGCCTTCGAGTCTCCGAAGATCGAGTCCTTGAACCCGCCGAAGGAGTAGTAGGAGACCGGTACGGGGATCGGCACGTTGATGCCGATCATGCCGACCTCGACCTCGTTCTGGAACCGGCGGGCCGCTCCCCCGTCATTGGTGAAGATCGCGGTGCCGTTGCCGTAGGGCGAGGCGTTGATGAGGTCGACACCCTCTTCATAGGAGGCGACCCGCACGATCGACAGCACCGGGCCGAAGATCTCGTCGGTGTAGACCTTCGACGAGGTCGAGACCTTGTCGATCAGGGTCGGCCCGAGCCAGAATCCGTCGGGGGCACCGTCGACCTCGACGTCGCGACCGTCGATGACGACCGATGACCCGTCTGCGACAGCGATGTCGATGTAGGAGGCGACCTTGTCACGGTGCACCTCGGTGACGAGGGGGCCCATGTCGCAGGCGCGGCGGCCGTCGCCGACGACCAGTCCGGCGACGCGCGACTGGATCTTCGCGATCAGCTCGTCGGCGACGGGCTCGACGGCAACGACCACCGAGATGGCCATGCAGCGTTCGCCGGCCGATCCGAAGCCCGCGTTGACGGCGGCGTCGGCCACGAGGTCGAGGTCGGCATCCGGGAGCACCAGCATGTGGTTCTTGGCGCCACCGAGGGCCTGCACGCGCTTGCCGTTGCGGGTCGCCGTCTCGTAGACGTAGCGCGCGATGGGGGTGGAACCGACGAACGAGATGGCCTTGACGTCGGGGCTGTTGAGGAGGCCATCCACGGCCACCTTGTCGCCGTGCAGCACGTTCAGCACGCCGTCGGGGAGTCCCGCCTCGGTGAAGAGCGCGGCGAGCCAGTTCGCGGCCGACGGGTCTTTTTCGCTGGGCTTCAGAACGACGGTGTTGCCGGCCGCGATGGCCACGGGGAAGAACCACAGCGGCACCATGGCGGGGAAGTTGAAGGGGCTGATCATGCCGACCACGCCGAGCGGGCCACGCGTGGAGTACACGTCGATGCCGGTCGACACGTTCTCGGAGTAGTCGCCCTTGATGAGGTGCGGGAAGCCGCAGACGAACTCCACGACCTCGAGGCCGCGGGTGATCTCACCTGCCGCGTCGGAGAGCACCTTGCCGTGCTCGGCGGTGAGGATCTCGGCCAGCTCACCACGGCGTGCGGCCAGCAGCTCGCGGAAGGCGAACATGACCTGCTGCCGGCGAGTCAGCGAGGTGTCGCGCCAGGCCGGGAAGGCGGCCTTCGCGGCGGCAATGGCTGCAGCGATCTCGGCCTCGTCGGCCAGGGCGACCTGCTTGGTCTCGACGCCGAGGGCCGGGTCGTACACGGGAGCCGTGCGACCGCTGGTGCTCTCGACCAGCGCTCCGTTGATGTAGTGGGTGACGACAGCAGTGTCGGTGAGAACGTCGGTCATTTCGGGTCACTTTCGGTTGCGTGTTCTGAGGTTAGAGCATGCCCGGTTGCGGGGCCACCCGGGGCGCCGCCGCGCCGGTGTCGGCGGCCGGTGCAACACTTCTGCCATGGAATCACTTGGAGTCTTTCTGGTCTGCCTGGCCCTCGCGCTGGTGGTCGGCGCGCTCGGCGGGTGGATGCTGCGGGGCCACCGCTCCGCGGCGAGTCACTCGGCCGATGCTGCCGCGCGCTCCCGTGAGCTCGCTCCCCTGCTCGAGCTGCAGAGCCGGAGTGCCGGCGCGGAGGCGACGGCCGTCGCACTCCGCCAGCAGCTCCGCGCGCAGGATGCCCAGTACCGGGAGCAGATCGCGCAGCAGGAGGGGCGCCTGGCCGAGTTCCAGGAGCGGCTCGCCGACACGCAGCGGGCCGACGCGTCACGGGCCGCGACCGACGGGCGGGTGCTCGTCGCGCTGAGCCCGGTGCAGGAGAGCCTCCGGCTCGTGCAGGCCAAGGTCACCGAGCTCGAGGAGCAGCGCCGCCAGCAGCACGGCGAACTCAGCGAGCAGTTGCGGTCGGCGACGGAGTCCGAGGAGCGGCTCCGCACGACCGCGGAGTCTCTGGCATCGGCGTTGCGGTCGAACAGCACCCGTGGGGTGTGGGGCGAGACACAGCTCCGCAACGTGGTGGAGGCGGCGGGCCTGATCGACAGGGTCGACTTCGAGGTTCAGTCGAGCATCCGGAGCGACCGCGGCGCCGGGCGACCCGACATGGTGGTGCACCTGCCGGGCGGCAAGAACATCGCGGTCGACGCGAAGGTGCCGTTCACGGCCTACCTCGAAGCGTCGGCAATCGCCGTGACGGCCACCGGCGCCGAGGGCGCCCGACGCGAAGAGCTGCTGCGGGCGCACGTCAAGGCGGTGCGCGAACACATCACGACGCTGGGGTCGAAGGGCTACTGGGCCGGGCTCGAAGCGTCGCCCGAACTGGTGGTGGCGTTCATCCCGAGCGAGTCGCTCATCTCCACGGCGATGGAGGCGGATCCGGGCATCATGGACTTCGCCTTCTCGAAGAAGGTCGCCTTGGTGTCACCCGTCACTCTGTGGTCGCTGCTGAAGACGGTCGCATTCAGCTGGCAGCAGGATGTGCTGACGCACGAGGCGAAGACCCTCTTCGATCTCGGCAAGGAGCTCTATTCGCGCCTCGCCACGACGTCGACGCACATCGACAAGCTGGGCCGCACGATCGAACGGAGCGTCAAGGACTACAACGCGTTCGTGGGCTCGTTCGAGCGCCAGGTGTTCCCGACGGCGCGCAAGCTGAACGCGCTCGACGAGTCGGTGGTACTGAAGACGCTGGAGCCGGTCGAGGAGACCACGCGCCAGGTCACGGCCTTCGAACTGGTCGCCGAGCTCGACCTGGCCCGCGACCTCGAAAGCATCGACGACCCCAACAAACTCATCTGACGCGCTACTGGCATTGCGCCGCGCTAAAAGCAGACGGCCCGTTCAGGGCCGCCTGCCGCGCTCGCCCATTTTTCCGTAGGCGGAGCGAAATGGCTCGTCAGAGCCATTTCTCCGCTAGGTGGTCCGCCACGATGCGGCGGATGGTGCCGGAGTGGGAGCGCAGCACGATGCTCTCGGTGCGGATGACCGGGCCCTTGCGGCGGACGCCATTGACCAGCCCGCCATCCGTCACGCCGGTCGCCACGAAGAACGTGTTGTCGGAAGCGACCAGGTCGTCGGCCTCGTATACGTGGTCCATCAGGAGACCCGCGTCGATGCCGCGCTGGCGCTCCTCGTCGTTGCCCGGGCGGAGGATGCCCTGGATGAAGCCGCCGAGCGCTTTGATCGCGCACGCCGTGACGATACCCTCCGGGCTGCCGCCGATCCCCACGCACATGTCGGTGCGGGTTTCGTAGCGGGCCGCGTTGATGCCGCCGGCAACGTCGCCGTCGAGCATGAGCCGGGTGCCGGCTCCCGCCGCGCGGATCTCCTCGATCAGCTGCGCGTGCCGAGGGCGGTCGAGCACCGCGATCTTCATCTCCGAGACATCCTTGCCCTTCGCCTTGGCGAGTGCGCGGATGTTCTCACCGATGGGCTTCCGGATGTCGACGACACCGATGCCCTCGGGGCCGGTGACGAGCTTGTCCATGTAGAAGACCGAGGAGGCATCGAGCATGGTGCCGCGGTCGGAGACGGCCATGACCGAGATCGCGTTGGGGCGGCCCGCGGCCGTCAGCGAGGTGCCGTCGATCGGGTCGACAGCGATGTCGCAGGCCGGACCGTTTCCGTTGCCGACGTGCTCACCGTTGAACAGCATCGGGGCCTTGTCCTTCTCACCCTCGCCGATGACGACGACACCATCGAAGTCGACCGTTCCGAGCAGGGCCCGCATGGCATCCACAGCCGCACCGTCGGCGGCGAGCTTGTCGCCCTTGCCGATCCACGGCCAGGCCCGGATGGCGGCGGCTTCGGTCGCCCTAACGAGTTCGAGCGCGAGGTTCCGGTCGGGGTGCTGCAGGGAGGCGGGAGAATCGGTGATGGTCAAGGCGGTTCCTTTTCGGGGCTCGTGACGGGTGCTGGGCCTGGCGGCCGAGGGAGATCCGCCGCACATGGTGGCGGCGGCACGCCCACCTGCTATCAGAGTAGCGCTGGCAGGGCTCTCCGCCCGGGCGAACGCTCTCTCGCTATGCTGGAACCGCACATCATCAAAGGAGAGTCATGCCCATCGCAACGCCCGATCAGTATGCCGAGATGCTCGACAAAGCGAAGACCTCCGGGTTCGCCTATCCAGCGGTCAACGTCTCGAGTTCGCAGACGCTCAACGCCGTTCTGCAGGGCCTCTCTGAAGCCGGATCCGACGGGATCATCCAGGTCACCACGGGCGGCGCGGACTACTTTGCCGGCCAGAAGGCGCAGGCCGCCTCCGGCAGCGCCCGCGCAACCGGCGCCCTTGCCTTCGCCGCCTTCGCACACGAGGTCGCGAAGAACTACCCCATCACCGTGGCCCTCCACACCGACCACTGCCCCGAGAACGCCCTCCCCACCTTCGTGCTGCCGCTCATCGAGGCCAGCGAGGCCGAGGTGAAGGCAGGCCGGAACCCCATCTTCCAGTCGCACATGTGGGACGGCTCGGCGATCACCCTCGACAAGAACCTCGAGATCGCCCAGGACATCCTGAAGCGCACGCGTGCGATCAATGCCATCCTCGAAGTCGAGATCGGCGTTGTCGGCGGCGAAGAAGACGGTGTCAGCCACGACATCAACGAGCACCTGTACACGACGGTCTCGGATGCCCTGGCCACCGTCGAAGCGCTGGGCCTCGGTGAGAACGGGCGCTACATGGCGGCTCTCACGTTCGGCAACGTGCACGGCGTGTACAAGCCCGGCAACGTGAAGCTCCGCCCGGAACTGCTGAAGGAGATCCAGGACGGCGTGTACGCGAAGTACGCGGCGACCCTCGGCGACAACCACAAGCCGTTCGACCTCGTCTTCCACGGCGGGTCGGGTTCGAGCGACGCCGAGATCACCGAGGCTGTGGCGAACGGTGTCATCAAGATGAACATCGACACCGACACCCAGTACGCGTTCACGCGTTCCATCGCCGGCACGATGTTCAGCAACTACGACAGTGTGCTGAAGGTCGACGGCGAGGTCGGCAACAAGAAGGTCTACGACCCGCGCGCCTGGGGCAAGACCGCGGAGACCGCGATGGCCGCACGCGTGGTCGAGGCGACGCAGCAGCTCGGCTCCGCCGGCCACTCCGGCAAGTAGCTCGCTCCCCCACCGTCGTCCGTCTCGCGGTCCTTCCCAGAACCCTCCGTCGACTTTCCCCGTTGCGCAGCGAACCGCTCGTTCAGCTGCGCCTCGGGGAAACTCGATAGGGTCGAGGAATGGTAGACGACAGGCCGAAGCCCAAATACGGCGAACTCGCCCCTGAGGGCTGGGAGTGGAAGCCGCCCGCGCCGCCCGCCAGTGCTGACGTGCCCGTGCCGGCCGCCGGAAGCGCGGCGCCCTCCCCGTATGGTGGCTCGTCACTGCCGCCCGCGGGCCAGCTAGGCCCCTACAGCCCGCCGAACGGGCAGGATGCGGCCCCGAAGTACGGCGCAACGGCTTCCGGTTCGCCCCGGAGGCTCAACACTGCCGATGTCGTGGCCACCGGAGTGCTGCTGTTCTTCGGCATCCTGCTGTCGGCCAGCATGGTGCCCGCCCTGTTCGACTTCAACACCGTTCTCGGGCAGGCCGCGGCCATGCAGGGCTACGGTTCGTTCACCGCATCGTCGGCCGCCCAGACCGTGGGCACTGCGGCCGGCGTGGTCACGGTCATCCTGAACCTCGCCTCGATCATCCTGTCGGTGAGGCGAGTGCAGCGGCGCCGGATCGCGTTCTTCATCCCGCTCGTCTTCGGCGCGGTAACCTTCGCTGTGTGGATCGGCGCCATCACGTTCGCGTTCTTCAGCGACCCTTCGTTCCTGAACCAGATCACCGCGGTCACGGGCACCACGGCCCCGTAGCCCGGCCCGGCCCCGCCGGTCGCCGCCTCCCGCCCGCGCGATTCGCCGCCTCCCGCGCCATCGGCTCGGGAGTTTCGGTCGCTCTGAGGCGGCCGATGCGACCGAAACTCCCCAGTCGATGTCGCCGGGGGGTGAGGAGGGGCGGGGAGCCGGGTGAGGCGGGGGCGGGCGGCGGGTGCCGCTACGCTCCGCGGAGCGTCTTCAGACGGCTGAGCAGCTGCGGGCCTGAGCGGTCGAGTTGACGGCCGCCGATGCGGATGCCCGCGATGGCGATCACTGTTCCGAGAACCAGCCCCACGACCAACCCGATCCACCCGACCAGCAGGGAGCCGGTGACGTAGCCGACCACCGTGAGCACGATCTCGGGCAGCACCAGCAAGATCAGGATGCCCCAGGTCGCGAACGAACTGAGCGCCGTCGTGAACCCGGCCCCGGGCGCCGACTTGAATGGGTTGTCACCTGCGGCCGGCACGGGGATGATGATGCGCGCCGACGACACACTGGTAAGGCCGAAGCCCGACAGCAGCGCGCCGAAAGCCAGCCCGAGGATGAGCGGGAGCTCGTGCCACGCCCCCGCGATCGCCACGGTGATGAGGGTGAGCGCCAGCACGACGGGAACCGCGATCACGGCCAGAGCGGCGACGCGGCCGAGCCGGTCATCCCTCCCCCGCACGCCGTCGGCGAGGTGGGCGGCGAACGCGGTGCCGTCGTAGGAGATGTCGGCGAGCGTCGCGAGCGACAGGAGGAACGCGACGAGAGGGCCCGCGAGCGTCAGGAGGGTGAACGAGTGCATGTTGTTCGAGTAGAACGCGAGCAGCACAGGGATGAGCGGAACGACGATGAGCTGGCGCGCATACCGGGGGTCGCGTCGCCAGTAGGTGAGGCAGCGCGCGGCGACGGCGCCGGCCGGAGTGGCCGGGAAGACCCCGAACAGGCCGATCTTGCCGCGGGCGACCCGCTTGGACGCCGCCGCGTGCGGTGAGACGAGCGCCGCTGCGAGACTGCGGCGCCAGAGGAAGACGAGCAACGCCAGCGTCGCCAGAGCGATGATGAACTTGAGCGCGGCCGCGCCGACATCTCCGGCAGCGAGGTCGGCAGGCACGCTCCAGGCGGCGCCGAGCGGAGTCCAACCGAGCGCCCGCGCCACCTGCGGCAGGGCGTCGGCCGAATTCCGCACGCTCTGGCTCACGCCGATGATGATCGGGCCGAGCAGGATGAGCGGGATGAAGATCAGGATGCTGCTGATCTCGCGGAACCTCCGCTGCGACTGCAGGCTCACGCTGAGGGCGGCCACCATGCGGGATCCGACCACGCAGGTGAGCACGGCGAGGGCCGCGCAGACGACCGCGGCGGCCGCAGCGACCGGGTAGCGGATCCAAGACCCCACGGTGGCGAGCGAGGCGATCGACGTGATGACGCCGGGCACCCCGAGAACCCCGGCGAGCGTCAGCCCCACGAGGAGCTTCGGCATCGGCAGCGGGAACTGCGCGAGCCGCGCGGGATCGAGCGTCTGGTCGACGCCTGCTGCGATGAGGGGCACCACGATCCACCCGAGCACGACAGCGGAGCCGGCGAGCACGATGACCGTCGCGGCGAGTTCCTGCGGGGCGAACGACAGCGCGACGAGGCCGATCACCGCCACACCGACCACGCCCAGCCCGTAGACCGCGCCGATGATGACGGCGACCAGCTGCCAGGTGCTCCGCTTCAACGAGTTGCGGAGGACGAGGAAGCGTAGCCTCAGGAGTGTCGCAACCATGAGGGCCCCTCCGTGTGGTGTCGCCCACCCACGAGCTCCACGAAGCGGTCTTCGAGCGACGCCTCGCCGCGCACCTCGTCGACGGTGCCGGCGGCGAGCACACGGCCCGCCGAGACGACCGCGACGTGGTCGCACATGCGCTGAACCAGGTCCATCACGTGGCTCGAGACGATGACCGTTCCCCCGCCGCGCACGTAGTCGGTCAGCATGTCGCGGATGTTCGCGGCCGAAACCGGATCCACCGACTCGAACGGCTCATCGAGCACGAGGAGTTTCGGCGCATGCACCAGGGCGCAGGCGAGGGCGATCTTCTTGGTCATGCCGGCCGAGTAGTCGACGACGAGGGTTCCGGCGGCGCTCTCGAGGTCGAGCAGCTTCAGCAGGTCGGCGACCCGCTCGGCGACCGTGTCGCGGCTCATTCCGAACAGCAGGCCGTTGTAGGTGACGAGCTGCTCACCGGTGAGCCTGTCGAACAGTTTGACGCCGTCGGAGAGATTTCCCACGAGCTGTTTGGCTTCGAGCGGATGCTGCCACATGTCGACGCCGTGGATGATCGACTGCCCCGCATCCGGCTGCAGCAGGCCCGTGGCCATCGAGAGCGTCGTCGTCTTTCCGGCGCCGTTCGGGCCGACGAGGCCGTAGAACGATCCCGTCGGAACGGTGAGGCTCAGATTCTCGACGGCGACCTTGTCACCGAACCGTTTGCTGAGACCGCGGAGTTCCAGTGCTGCGACTGGGAGGCCTGACGTCATGGAGATTCCCCTTCTCGTTGACCCCAAGCCTACAAGTCGGCTGCCTCACACCTCAGCTGCGACGGCCGCCGAGTGCCCGCGCATCCTGAGCACCCGACGAGCTCTGGCGGAGCTCTTTCGGCAGTGAGAAGATCAGGTCTTCCTCAGCCGTCTGCACGGTCTCGATGTCGCCGTACCCCGCACCTGCCAGGTCGTCGAGCAGTTCCTGCACGAGAACTTCGGGAACGGATGCCCCGGACGTGACACCGACCGTGTTGACGCCGTCGAGCCACTCCTGCTTGACCTCGTGCGCGTAGTCCACGCGGTACGCCGCCTTGGCACCGTATTCGAGAGCGACCTCGACGAGGCGCACCGAGTTCGACGAGTTCGCGGAACCCACGACGATCACGAGGTCGCTGCCCGCGGCGACCTTCTTGATGGCAACCTGCCGGTTTTGGGTGGCATAGCAGATGTCGTCGCTCGGCGGATCCTGGAGGTTCGGGAACCGGGCCCGCAGGCGCCGCACGGTCTCCATGGTCTCGTCGACGCTGAGGGTCGTCTGCGAGAGCCACACGACGCGGTCGGGGTCGCGGACGACGATGGTGTCTGCCTCGTCGGGGCTGCCGACGAGCGTGGTGTGCTCGGGCGCCTCCCCCGCGGTGCCTTCGACCTCTTCGTGGCCCTCGTGGCCGATCAGCAGGATCTCGAAGTCGTCCCGGGCGAAACGCACGGCTTCGCGGTGGACTTTCGTGACGAGCGGGCAGGTCGCGTCGATGGCCTGGAGGCCCCGGTCGGCCGCACCCTGCACGACGGCCGGCGACACGCCGTGGGCGCTGAAGACGACGTGCGAGCCGGTGGGGACCTCATCCACCTCTTCGACGAAGATCGCGCCCTGCTTCTCAAGGGTCGAGACGACATGCACGTTGTGCACGATCTGCTTGCGCACGTAGACCGGCGCGCCGTAGCGCTCGAGGGCCTTCTCGACGGCGACGACGGCCCGGTCGACCCCGGCGCAGTAGCCCCGGGGAGCAGCGAGCAGCACCCTCTTGGCGCCGATGACGGGGGTATCCTTTAGCCTGTTGCGTACGCCGGGAATTCTCGGCATCGGCAGACTGACGGTTGCGTTGCTCACCTGATGATTCTACGTGCAGGAGGTGTGGGCTTGGCCGTTGCGTTCGATCCGAGCGGTCCCCCGACCCTCGAGAGCCCGTGGCCGGTCTCGGTGTTCTCCGGCAAGATCAAGTCCTACCTCGACCGTCTCGGCACGGCGTGGGTGGAGGGCGAGATCACCCAGTGGGGCGTGAGCGGCGGCAATGTCTACGGCAAGCTGAGAGATCTCACCGAAGATGTCACGATCGGCTTCACGATCTGGTCGTCGGTGAAGGCGAAGCTGCCGGACGATCTCAAACAGGGCGACCGCGTCATCGCCCTGTTCAAACCGAACTACTGGCTGAAGGCCGGAACGCTCTCGATGCAGGTCTTCGAGATGCGGCACGTGGGCCTCGGCGACATGCTGGAGCGCCTGGAGCGCCTCCGCCACCAACTCGCCTCGGAGGGGCTCTTCGACGCGTCGCGCAAGAAGGCACTGCCGTTCCTGCCCCGCACGATCGGGCTCATCACGGGCAAAGACAGCGACGCAGAGAAGGATGTGCTGCGGAACGCGCAGCTGCGCTGGCCCTCCGTGTCGTTCCGGGTCGTTCACACGGCGGTGCAGGGCGACCGCGTGCCCCGGGAGGTCGTGGCGGCTCTCGCCACGCTCGACGCCGATCCTGAGGTCGACGTGATCATCGTGGCGCGCGGCGGCGGCGACTTTCAGAACCTCCTCGGCTTCAGCGACGAGAGCGTGCTGCGCGCTGTGGCGGCGTGCGCGACACCCGTGGTGAGTGCGATCGGGCACGAGGCCGACCGGCCGCTGCTCGACGAGGTGGCAGACCTCCGGGCTTCCACGCCGACCGACGCCGCGAAACGGGTGGTGCCGGATGTCTCGGAGGAGCTCGACCGTGTCGACCAGGCCCGCGCCCGGCTCTCGCTCCGGGTGAGCGCGTTCGTGCGGCACGAGATCGACCGTGTCGAGCAGCTGCGATCGAGGCCGGTCCTGGCCGAATCGTCCTGGATCGTGGATTCGCGGGCAGAAGACCTCACCCGCTACGTGGCTCGCGGGGTGGAGCTGCTGAACCGGGTGCTCGAACGGGCCGGCAACACCACCGGCGAACTGGGAGCGCGACTCCGGGCGCTCTCCCCGCAGAGCACCCTCGACCGCGGGTACGCGATCGTGCAGGGCCCAGGCGGTGGTATCGTGCGGCGGCCATCGGATGCCCTCACCGACTCCTCGCTCACAATCACCCTTGCCGAGGGAACTTTCACAGCCCGCTCCGAGGGCGAGGCCCCGGCCCCCGGTCGCGGATAGGATTGGAGCCATGCCGACTCCCTCCGTTGATTCACGCGACGCTGGTACGAGCGCGCTCAGCTATGAAGAGGCGCGCGACGAACTGGTTCGGGTCGTGAACGAACTCGAGCGCGGAGCATCCACTCTCGAACAGTCGCTGGCACTCTGGGAACGGGGCGAGGCACTTGCGGCCCGCTGCGAGGAATGGCTGATCGGGGCGAAGACCCGGCTCGATGCGGCTCGCGCCACCGCTTCGACGAGGGCCGAGTAGCCCGTGGCCCAGAAACCTCCGCGCGTCGTCGCCGAACTCGGTAGGCCCGAGACATTCGAGGAGACGACCGCTCGAAAGGCCGAGCAGTCGCGCAAATACCGCGCCAACAAGACGATCAACAACCTGTGGCTCTCGCTCATCGTCTGCGTCGCTGTGGTCATCGTGATCGTGCTGCTCGTGCCGCGCGACGACACCTCCCAGCGACAGACGATCGACTACCGTTCGGTGGCGACGAGCGCGCAGGCCGCACTGCCGGTGCCGGTCGCCTCGCCGGAACTGCCGGCGGGCTGGTCGTCGAATGCCGCCGAGATCCGCCGGGGCAACGACGGCGTCGCCTACTGGTACGTCGGGCTGTTGACGCCATCCAACACCTTCGTGGCACTCGCGCAGGGCGTCGATGCGAACGACAGCTGGCTCTCCGACCAGGTGCACGACACGGCTGCTTCGTCGACGATCACGGTCGACGGCATCCAGTGGACCGTGTACGACAACCGCACGACCTCGCAGAACGTGGGGAACGCCGAGTACGCCCTCACCGCCACGGCCGGGCGGAGCACCTACGTGCTCTACGGAACGGCGGACGATGCCGACTTCGAACTCGTCGCCGCCGCACTCTCATCCAACCTCGCAGCCCAGCCGACCGCTGGTGCCGCACCGACGACAGGAGCCGGTTCGTGAGCACGATCGAAGATGCCACCACTCCCGCCGAGACCTGGGGGGAGATGCTCGCCGGCAACGAGCGCTTCATCACGGGCACGCCGCAGCACCCGCGGCAGGATGTCGATCGCCGCAACAGCCTCGCCGCCCAGCAGACCCCGCGCGCGGCGCTCTTCGGCTGCAGCGACTCGAGGCTCGCCGCGGAGATCATCTTCGACCAGGGCCTCGGTGACCTCTTCGTCGTGCGGAACGCCGGGCAGGTCATCTCCGAGTCGGTCGTCGGCAGCCTCGAATACGCGGTGGGTGTGCTGGGCGTACAGCTCATCGTGGTGCTCGGGCATGACGAGTGCGGCGCAGTGAAGGCGGCGATCGACTCGCTGGCTCCGGATGCCGTTCCCCTGCCGATCCACATCGCGAACCTGATCAGCCCGATCATCCCGGCGGTCAGGCGGGTCGCCGGCGAGGCTGCGGCCTCCGGTGCGCCCGAAGGGGTCCCGGTCGACGCGCACGCCGTGGGCAAGTACCACCTCGAGGACACCATCGCCGAGCTGCTCGAGAGCTCGGAGATGATCTCCGAGGCGATCGCCGACGGGCGGCTCGCCATCGTCGGCGCGAACTACCGTCTCTCGGAGGGGCGCGCCGAGCCCGACGTGGTCATCGGCGAGATCTGACCTCTCACTCGCTTCGCTGAGTGATTCGAAAGCTTCCATAACGAAAACCCGCGCGTCCCGATCGGGCCGCGCACCTACCGAAAGGAACCACGAAGTGGTGGAGAACGCAGCCGGCACCGAGTATCGCATCGAGCACGACACGATGGGCGAGGTGCGGGTTCCGGCCAGCGCCCTGTACGGCGCCCAGACGCAGCGCGCGGTCGAGAACTTCCCGGTCTCCGGTGACGTGCTCGAGCCGGCCCAGATCGCGGCCCTCGCCCTCATCAAGAAGGCCGCCGCCCTGGCCAACGCCGAGCTCGGGGTGCTGGAGCGCGGCATCGCCGACGCCATCGCCTCGGCCGCCGACGAGGTCGCCGCAGGCGAGCACGGCGACCAGTTCCCGATCGACATCTACCAGACCGGCAGTGGCACCTCCACGAACATGAACATGAACGAGGTGCTGGCGAGCCTCGCCTCGGAACGCCTCGGATCGAAGGTGCACCCGAACGACCACGTCAACGCCTCGCAGTCGTCGAACGACGTCTTCCCGACCTCTGTTCACGTCGCTGTCACCGCTGCCCTCATCAACGATCTCGTTCCCTCCCTCGCCCACCTCGCCGAAGCCCTCGAGGAGAAGTCGGTGCTGTGGGCGACCGCCGTCAAGTCGGGCCGCACCCACCTGATGGACGCGACGCCGGTCACCCTCGGCCAGGAGTTCGGCGGCTACGCCTCTCAGGTACGCCTCGGAATCGAGCGCGTCGAGGGCACCCTGAAGCACGTCGCCGAGGTTCCGCTCGGCGGCACAGCGGTCGGCACGGGCATCAACACTCCGGCCGGATTCCCCCAGCTGGTCATCCGGCTGCTCGCGTCGGAGACCGGCCTGCCGATCACCGAGGCCCGCGACCACTTCGAGGCGCAGGGCGCCCGCGACTCGCTGGTCGAGGCATCCGGTGCCCTGCGGGTGCTGGCCGTCAGCCTCACCAAGATCTGCAACGACCTGCGCTGGATGGGCTCCGGCCCCAACACCGGCCTCGGTGAGCTGCACATCCCCGATCTCCAGCCCGGATCCTCGATCATGCCCGGAAAAGTCAACCCGGTCATCCCGGAGGCCGTGCTGCAGGTGTGCTCGCGGGTCATCGGCAACGACGCGTCGATCGCCTGGTCGGGTGCGTCGGGCTCGTTCGAGCTGAACGTCGCGATCCCGGTGATGGGCACGGCCCTGCTGGAGTCGATCCGCCTGCTGTCGACGTCGTCGGTGCTTCTGGCCGACAAGACCGTCGCGGGGCTCGAGGCGAACCTCGAGCGCGCCCGGGCTCTGGCCGAATCGTCGCCGTCGATCGTCACGCCGCTGAACCGCATCATCGGGTACGAAGCGGCAGCGAAGATCGCCAAGCACTCCGTGGCGAAGGGCCTCACCGTGCGCGAGGCCGTCATCGATCTCGGCTTCGTCGAGCGCGGCGAGGTCACGCTGGAGCAGCTCGACACAGCGCTCGACGTGCTGTCGATGACGCGTCCGCCCCAGGTCACGGCCTGAACCGGGAACGGGCCAACTGCCGGTGAGCGAGAAGAACTGGGCGGGCAACGTCTCCTACGGAGAGAGGAAGCTCCGCCGGCCCCGCACGCTCGGTGAGCTGCAGGAGCACGTCGCAGACGCTGCTGTGGTGCGCCCGCTCGGCTCGCGGCACTCCTTCAACACGATCGCGGCCACGCCGGGCATCCTGGTCTCGTTCGACCGGTTCACCCCCGTGATGGAGATCGACATGAAGTCGATGACCGTGCGAGTGACGGCGGGAGTCACCTACGGCGTTCTCGGGCAGTACCTGCAGCGACACGGTTTTGCGCTCGCCAACCTGGCGTCGCTGCCGCACATCTCCGTGAGCGGGGCGACGGCGACGGCGACGCACGGCTCCGGCGACCGGAACGGCAACCTCGCGACATCCATCGCCTCGCTGCAGCTGGTGCAGGCGAACGGCTCACTGGTCGATGTCAGCCGGGGCGACGACGATTTCGGCGGATATGCGGTCGGCCTCGGTGCCCTCGGCGTGATCAGCGAGCTGACCCTCGACATCGAACCGACCTTCGACGTGGCCGTCTCCGTGTTCGAGAACCTGGCCTGGAACGATCTCGCTCTTCACCTCGACGAGATCACGTCGGCCGCGTACAGCGTGAGCCTCTTCACGAACTGGGCCAACGACACGGTCGACCAGGTGTGGCTGAAGCAGCGCCGGGGGCGACACGCGTTGCACCGCGGCGCCCAGGGTGGTGCCGGCGAGGGCGCCGAGGGTGACGACAACGACGACAGCGGTGCGGCCGGCCTCGGCGAGCGGTTCTTCGGAACCCGCTCGGCCACCGAGCGTCGCCATCCGCTGCCGGATGTCGCGGCGGAGGCCTGCACGGAGCAGCTCGGTCTTCCGGGTGCGTGGATCGACCGCCTGCCGCACTTCCGGCTCGACTTCACCCCCTCGAAGGGCGACGAGCTGCAGTCGGAGTACCTCATTCCCCGCGAGCACGCGATCGCAGCGTTCGAAGCGCTTCGGGGGCTCGCCCACCGGATCACCCCGCTGCTCTTCATCAGCGAGATCCGCACCGTGGCCGCCGACAACTTCTGGCTCAGCACGGCCTCGGGCCGCGACTCGGTCGCGCTGCACTTCACGTGGAAACCGCTCGGAGCGGAGGTCGAAGCCCTGCTGCCCGACCTCGAAGCTGCCCTCGCCCCGTTCGGCGCGCGCCCGCACTGGGGCAAGGTCTTTACGGCAGGAGTCGCCGAGATCGCACCGCTGTACGACCGTCTGCCCGACTTCACCAGGCTCGCCCAACAGGTCGACCCGGGACAGAAGTTCCACAACGACTTTCTGCGCGCGAAGGTCTTCGGCGCCTGAACCGGGCGAGTCACCCCCAGGGATGCACGATCGCGGCCGTCAGCGCCACCCAGAAGCCGAGGAGCAGGAACGGGCCGAGAGGGATGTCGGGAGCGGGGTGGGCGGTGCGGGGGCCCGCGCGGCGTCGTGCGCGGGCGAGCAGCAGCAACGAGGCCAGGCCGGCCGTCAGGGCCGTGATGCTGCCGGCGAGGGCGTAGAGAGCGAGGCTGGCTCCCGCGACGGGGGCGAGTGCCGCCGCGAGGAGTACCGCGAGCTTCACATCGCCCGACGCGATGGCGCCCGCCGCGCGGAACACCACGAAGACGGTCAGGGTCACGCCCGCGACCAGGGCGGTGACTCCCGGATCGAGACCCGCCCAGAGCGCCGTCGCGGTCGCGGAGGCAGCGACCACCGCGAGGCCGGGCAGCACGATGACGTTCGGCAGGCGGCGGTGGCGCACGTCGAACACCACGAGGAAGGGAGTGGCGGAGGCCACATACAGCACGGGCAGGAGCGCAATGAGCGCAGGCCATGCCAGCGCAGAGGGCAGCAGAGCGTGAAGAGCGTGAAGAGCGTTCAGGGTGAGAGACGGGGCGAGAAGGAGATCGACGGGCATCCGCAGACCGTAGACGAAAGGGCCGGATGCCCGCAGAAGTTATCCACAGGCCACCCGGCCCCCGCTACAGGCTCAGCTCATCCAGGCCGCCGCGCACCGCCCGCAGCCCGCCAGCCGCCAGCCGCCAGCCAGACCACGCCCGCGCGCTCCCACTACAGCTCGTTCGACTCCAGCATCTGCGTCACCAGCGCCGCGATCGCCGAGCGCTCCGAACGCGTCAGAGTGATGTGGCCGAAGAGCGGGTGACCCTTCAATGTCTCGATCACTGACGCGACTCCGTCGTGCCGGCCGACGCGCAGGTTGTCGCGCTGCGCGACATCGTGTGTCAGCACCACGCGGGAGTTCTGGCCGATCCGGGAGAGCACGGTCAACAGAACATTGCGTTCGAGCGACTGCGCCTCATCCACGATCACGAACGCATCGTGGAGCGAACGACCCCGGATGTGCGTCAGCGGCAGCACCTCGAGGATGCCGCGCTCCACCACCTCGTCGAGAACATTCTGCGACACCAGCGAACCCAGCGTGTCGAAGACCGCCTGCGCCCACGGGTTCATCTTCTCGCTGGCGTCGCCCGGCAGGAAGCCGAGCTCCTGACCGCCCACCGCATAGAGCGGCCGGAACACCATGATCTTCTTGTGCTGCTGCTTCTCGAGCACCGCTTCGAGCCCGGCGCAGAGGGCCAGAGCGGACTTCCCCGTACCGGCTCGACCCCCCAGCGAGATGATGCCGACCTCGGGGTCGAGCAGCATGTCGATCGCCACGCGCTGCTCGGCCGAGCGCCCGTGCAGCCCGAACACATCGCGGTCACCGCGCACCAGCTGGAACGAGTGCTTGCCGTTCACACGGCCCAGAGCCGATCCACGGTCCGAATGGATGACCAGCCCGGTGTTGATCGGCATGTCGGACACCAGCGGGGTGTCCATGCCGTCCTGGTCCCAGAGCTTCGACATGTCGGCGGCGCTCAGCGTGATCGAGTCGATGCCCGTCCAGCCGGAATCGACGGCGAGCTCGGCACGATACTCCTCGGCGGCCAGCCCGATCGACGCGGCCTTGACCCGGAGCGGCAGGTCCTTCGACACGACGGTCACGTCGAGCCCGTCGTTCGACAGGTTCAGCGCGACGGCGAGGATGCGCGAGTCGTTGTCCTGCAGTTGCAGGCCCGACGGCAGCACCGACGTGTTCGAGTGGTTCAGTTCGACGCGGAGACTCCCGCCCGCATCCCCGACAGCGATCGGGAAGTCGAGCCGTTCGTGCAGCACGCGGAGCTCATCGAGGTTTCGAAGGGCCTGGCGTGCGAAGTAACCGATCTCCGGGTCGTTCCGTTTGGATTCGAGCTCGGAGATGACCACAACCGGAAGCACCACAGGGTGCTCGGCGAACCGGAAGATCGCCTTCGGGTCGCTCAGCAGTACAGACGTGTCGAGCACATAGGTGCGCTCCGCCGTCTTCTGGCTGGTGGTCTCGGACTTCTTGAGTTTCTGATCGGGCACAAGTACTCCAACCCCGGGCGGCGTTGCTCACCCGGATCTCTTTCCGGCGAAGCGGCCGCCAAGCCTCTCTCAAGACCGTGGCTGGTATCGAAACGTACTTATGTGGCCGCCTCGATCAGGTGCCATACCTGATGCGATCAACCTATGCCGAAGGGGTGCGCCGAAACGAATCGACACACCCCAGCAGACATTAACGTTGTGTTACGGGAGAGGAACCGGACGATGTCAGGAGGTCTTCTTCGCGAGATCGCCAGCCGCATCCTGGGCCTTGTCGGCCACGTCGTCGGCTGCGCCCCGCACCTTGGCCGCCGCATCCTTGATCACACCGGGCGCCGCCTTGGCTGCGTCGGTGAGCTTCTCCTGCACGAGCGGCGCCTTGTCGGCGACGAACTGCTCGGCGTTGTGCACGGCCTTCTGCACCTGCGGCTGATTCCATGCCGCCTCGGCCTTCGACTTGATCTGCTCGTAGCGCCTGCGGCCAGCCGCTGAACCCGCGACGTATCCGGCCCCGAAGCCGATCACCAGCAAGATTTTGCCCTTCATCCGATTTCACCGTTTCTCTTGTCGTGCGCGAATGTGTACACGATCGATGTTCCGGATGTTCGGGCCACGCTTCAAGGGCTTGACCTCTCCCCGCGTCATCCGGTCGACGCGGTCAGCTGCCGAAACGGCGGTTGCGCCGTGAGAAGTCCCGGAGCGCCCGCAGAAAGTCGACCTGCCGGATGTCAGGGCCGAGCGCCTCCATGAAGTAGAACTCACTGTGTGCGCTCTGCCAGAGCATGAAGTCGCTGAGACGCTGTTCGCCAGATGTTCTGATCACGAGATCCGGATCCGGTTGCCCGCCGGTGTACAGGTGCGCACTGATGAGCTCTTCGTCGAGGTTCGCCGCGAGCTCGGCGAGCGAGTGGCCGGCATCCTGGTGCGCCCGGATGATGCTCTGCACGGCATCCGCGATCTCGCTTCGTCCCCCGTACCCGACGGCGAGATTGACGTGGAGTCCCGGATGCCCGGCAGTGCGGTGCTCCGCGTCGGTCAGGGCATCCACCAGCCGGTCGGGGAGGCCCTCGTTGCTGCCGACGTGCTTGATTCGCCAGTCACGGTAGTTCGAGAGTTCTTCTGCCAGTTGGGCGATGATCTCGATCAATTCGGTGAGTTCGGCTTCGCTCCGGCTCGAGAGGTTGTCGGTCGAGAGAAGGTAGAGAGTGACGATGGAGATGCCGAGGTCGTCGCACCACTCGAGGAACTCGCGCACCTTCACGGCCCCCGCCCGGTGGCCGTGCGCGGCCGTCTCGAGCAGGTTCTGCTTGGCCCAGCGTCGATTGCCGTCGATGATCATCGCGACGTGGTGCGGGAGGTTGCCGTCATCCAGCTCCCGGCGGAGCCTCTTCTGGTAGAGCCCGTAGAGCAGGCCTCTCCCCGGGGTGTCCTGCCTGTTTCGCACGAGGTAACGCTACCCTCCGCGCGCCCAAACTCCCAGCGGGTGCCGGGCGCGCCCCGACTAGGGTGGAATCATGCCCGCACAGCCCGATTCGTCGTTGACCGACGACGGTACTCCCCTGCCCCATCTGCCGCTTCTCGACGACGCGGAGGCTCAGGAGGCCGGTGCGGAGGCCGAATCGGTCGCCTCTGCTGCCGCGCCGCCCGCCGAGGTGAAACCCACCTGGCGGGGCTGGATTCACGCCGGAACCTTCCCGGTCGCGATCGCCGCCGGGATCGTGCTGATCGTGCTGGCCGACGGCGCAGCCGCGAAGACGTCCAGCGCCGTGTTCGCCCTCACCTCGCTGCTGCTGTTCGGCAACTCTGCGCTCTACCACCGTTTCAACTGGAAGCCGAAGATCAAGCGGCTGCTCAAACGCATCGACCACGCGAACATCTTCCTGCTGATCGCGGGCACCTACACTCCCCTTGCCGTGCTCGCCCTGCCCCCGGGCAAAGGCACATTCGTGCTGATCGCCGTCTGGGTGGCTGCCGTGCTCGGAATCGGCTTTCGCGTGTTCTGGATCGACGCCCCGCGGTGGCTGTACACCCCGCTCTATGTGCTGATGGGCGGGGCCGCGCTGCTGTTCATCGTCGACATCTTCACAGCCAACGCCGCAACGATGACGCTGGTGCTGGTCGGCGGCCTGGCGTACGTGCTCGGAGCGCTCGCCTACGGGCTCAAGCGGCCGAACCCCGTGCCCGGCGTGTTCGGGTTCCACGAGGTCTTCCACGCTCTCACCCTGGTGGCGTTCGCATGCCACTGGACGGGCATCCTGCTGATCGCGGTCAATCCCCCGTTCAACGGCTGAGCCACCTACTTCTTGGCGTCGAGCCCCTTGGCACCCGGACCGCGATCGGCGGCGGCGCGCGCGGCCTCTTCGGCATCCAGCTTCTCGGCCACCTGGGCACGCATGTTCACGCGGCGAACCCGCCTCGTCATGTCGATGATCAGCAGCACGGCCAGCACCATGACGCCCAGGGTCACGATGAAACCGATCGTTCCGGGGGTCACCGTGTCGGGGTTGAACGCCGGAGCGGTGGTCGGCGTCGGTTCGGGCGTGACTTCGGCCAGCCAGCCGAGAGCGGTCCCGATGGCGGTGTGGATGCCCGCTGAAGCGGACACGACGAGACTCACTTCACCGACCATCCGTCGTCGTCGATGCCTGCGAAGAGGTCGCTCTCGAACTCTCCCTCGCCGGCCTCGAAGAGCGGTACCTTCGAGTCGATGAGCTGGTAGTCCTCGAACGGCCAGGCCTGCTGCTGCAGTTCGTTGGGCCAGAAGAAGAAGGCGCTGTCGGGTGCGACCTGCGAGGCGTGGGCGCGAAGCGCGTTGTCACGGGCGCCGAAGAAGGCTCCCGCGGGAACCTGTGTGGTCGCGAGGTAGGGCGTCTCGTCCATCCACCGCTTCATCTCGGTGAATGAGGCGATCAGCGGGTTCTCGGGGTCGGTCTCGACGAGCAGGTCCCTGATGGCCCGCATGCGCTGCGAGCTGAAGATGCGGTCGTAGTAGAGCTTCGAAACCTGCCAGGCCGGGCCGAGCTCGGGCGCGTACGACGGATCTGCGGCGAGCTCGTAGGCGAGCACCGAGATGTCGTGGCACCGGATGTGGTCGGGGTGCGGGTAGCCACCCTTCTCGTCGTAGGTCAGCAGCACCTGCGGCCTCTGCTCGCGGATGAGGTGCACCAGCGGACGCACGCTGAGCGTGGGATCGATCGCGGCGAACGCGTTCGCGGGCAGAGGCTCGCCGTTCTCGGGGAGCCCGGAATCGGCGTACCCCAGCCAGCGGTGCTCGAACCCGACCGCGGCCTGGGCAGCAGCCATCTCGACGCGGCGGAGACCCGGCATGTCGCGGTCGCCCCACGCACGAAGCTCAAGCCCGTCGTTCAGGATGTCGCCACGCTCGCCGCCCGTGCAACTGACGACCATCACCGCGTCTCCGCGGTCCACGTAGTAGGCATAGGTGGCGGCACCCTTGCTCGATTCGTCGTCGGGATGGGCGTGCACGGCCATGAGACGAAGTACCAGCTGTCTCAACTCCTCAGCTAAGCGAACTACCCTGTAGTCAGGGTCGAAGATTATGCCGGAGAATTCCGACTCGACCAGACTAATCGTTCGGCCCGGGCCTTCATTCCCTCGGGCCGGGTACCCACCAAGGAGAGCTGGCACGTGAGCGAAGACGAGCGGAGCGAAGACGGACCGTTCGCGGCCGCCTCGGAGGCACTGGCTCCCTCCTCGACACGGCCACCAGCATCCACCGTCCGCGGGGAACGCTACGGGGACACGGCGAAATCCCGGGGCCGCGGTCGTCTGATCGCGCTCGCCTTCGGGGCTGCCGTCGTCGTCGTGATCGGCTCGTGGGTCGTCTGGGCGGGGCTCGACAGCTCGCGATCCACAGTCAATGCTCAGGACAAGGGCCATGTCATCGTCAGCAACACCCGCGTCGATGTGACGTTCGACGTGTCGGTCGACCGCGGTATCGCGACCGCCTGCGCCGTGCAGGCCCAGAACGAGCAACATGCCGTCGTCGGCTGGAAAGTCGTCGACATCCCGGCCTCGACAGAGCGCGACCAGGAGGTCACGACCACGGTGCTGACGACCGAGCCCGCCGTCACGGGTTTGATCTACAGCTGCTGGCTCACGTAAAATCATCGCTTTGAGCTAAGGAGTTCGCATGGCGGAGAACGCAGAAGTCAGCTGGCTGACCCAGGAGGCGTACGACCGTCTGGCAAACGAACTCGAATACGCCAGCACGACCGGGCGGCAGGAGATCACCGACAAGATCCAGTCTGCCCGTGAAGAGGGCGATCTCAAGGAGAACAGCGGGTACCACGCCGCCAAAGACGAACAGGGCAAGATCGAGGCGCGCATCCGGTTCCTCACCAACCTGCTGAAGACGGCGCAGGTCAGTGCGGCACCCGAGAGCCACGGCGTCGTGGTTCCCGGAACGGTCATCACGGCGGTCATCGCGGGTGACGAGAGCGTGTTCCTGCTCGGCAGCCGCGAGATCGCGGGCGAGAGCGACCTCGACGTGTACTCCGAGAAGAGCCCGCTCGGCACGGCGATCCTCGGCCTCGCGGTCGGCGACACCACCACCTACGAGGCGCCCAACGGCCGTGCCATCACGGTGAAGGTGACGGCCGTGGAGAACTACACGGGCTGACCCCTCCGCCCCGGCCCCGCCCGCCCCGGAGGCCCTTCGTCATCTCATCGAGTGGGCACTTCCGGCCCCATGTTTCGTGTTTGAGGGCCGGAACTGCCCACTCGAATGTGGCGGCGTGGGTGCCGACAGAGCGGAGCGGAACGGGAGCGGGAGCGGGAGCGGGGCGGGAGCGGGGCGGGTCAGTCGAGTACGAGGCGGGCGTCGTAGCCGGCGTCGCGGAGCTTGGCCACCACCTCGGCACGGTGCTCGGGGCCGCGGGTCTCGATGCTCAGCTCGAGCTCGACCTCGCTGAGCTGCAGGCCCCGCCCGTGCCGCGTGTGCAGCACCTCGATCACGTTGGCGTTCGCCTCCGCCACGATCTCGGCGGTGCGGGCGAGCTGGCCCGGGCGGTCGGGCAGCATGATCTTGAGCTTGAGGTACCGGTCGCTGGCGGCGAGCCCGTGGCTGATCACACGCTGCATGAGCAGGGGGTCGATGTTGCCGCCCGAGAGGATGACGACGGTCGTTCCCGGATCCTCCCCCACCTGGTCGGAGAGGATCGCCGCCACGCCGACCGCGCCGGCCGGCTCGACCACGAGCTTCGCCCGCTCGAGCAGCACGAGGATGGCCCGGGCGATGTCGGCCTCGCTCACCGTCACGATCTCGTCGACGAGCTCGCGGATGATCTCGAAGTTCAGGGCACCGGGCTTCGCCACCGAGATACCGTCGGCGATCGTCGCCGACGTGCGGATCAGCGTGGGCTCCCCCATGGCGAGAGAGGGCGGGTAGGCCGCAGCGTTCGCAGCCTGCACTCCGATGATGCGGATGCTCCGCCCCTCGGCCGCGGCGCGCTGCTTGAGTGCGCTCGCCACCCCCGAGATCAGGCCGCCGCCGCCGATCGGAACGATGACCGTGCGCGCATCCGGAGCCTGCTCGAAGATCTCGAGCCCGAGCGTGCCCTGGCCGACAATGACGTCGGGATGATCGAAGGGAGGGATGAGCACGGCACCGGTCGTCGCGGCGAACTCCGCCGCCGCGGCCAGGGGTTCCTCGACGGTGTGGCCGCGCAGCAGCACATCGGCGCCATAGTCTCTCGTCGCCTGCAGTTTCGGGAGGGCGACGCCGAGCGGCATGAAGATCGTCGCCTTGATGCCGAGTTCTCGGGCCGCGAAAGCGACCCCCTGCGCGTGATTTCCGGCCGAGGCCGCCACGACACCGCGCGCCTTCTCTTCGGGGGTCAGCCGCGACATCCGGTAGTACGCACCACGGATCTTGTAGGAGCCGGTGCGCTGGAGGTTCTCGAGCTTCAGCAGCACCTCGGAGCCCAGCACCTCAGCGAGGTACCGCGAGGTCTCCATCGGGGTGCTCTGGGCGACCTTCGAGACGACGGCCCGCGCGGCCTGGATGTCGGCGAGCAGCGGGACGGCGGAAAGGGTCTGCGAAGGCGCGGGGGTCTCAAGCATCGGGTGTCGGTTCTTTCGGGTCGGGTTTCGCATGCCAGGTTCCGCTCGCTATGTACTTCACCATCACGTTCAGGGTGGCGATGAGTGGCACAGCGAAAAAGGCGCCCGGGATACCTGCGATGATACTTCCCCCCGCTACAGCCAACACGACTGCCAGCGGATGCACCTTGACCGCCGTTCCCATGACAAGCGGTTGCAACACATGGCCTTCGATCTGCTGGACGAGCAGAACGACGCCGAGCATCACGAGGGCGATGACCCAACCGTTGTAGACGAGCGCGATGAAGATGGCGACAGCGCCCGTGAGCACGGCGCCGACGACAGGGATGAACGAGCCCAGGAAGACCAGCACCGCCACCGGCACGGCGAGCGGGACCCCGAGCAGGAAGGCCCCGAGCCCGATTCCGACGGCATCGACGAACGCGACCAGGATCTGCACCTTCACGAAGCTCTGCAGGGTCTGCCACCCGGCCTTGCCCGCCCCGTCGACGCCCGCGCGTGCGCGCTTCGGGAAGACGCGGACCAGCCAGTTCCAGATGCCCTTTCCGTCGATCAGGATGAACAGCGTCGAGAAGAGCACCAGCAGCACGCCGGTCAGCACGTGGGTCAGGGTGGACCCGACGCTCAGCGCCCCGCTGACGAGAGCCGAGCTGTCGTTCTGGATGGCCTGGAACGCCTGCCCGATGTATCCGCTGATCTGGTCGTCACTCAGCTGAAGCGGGCCGGTCTTCAACCAGTCGCGCAGCTCGTTGTAGGAATTTGTGCTCTGCGTCTTCAGATCGGCGTAGCCCGACGAGATCTGCGTGGTGACGAGGAAACCGAGCGCGCCGATCACGATGAAGACGCTGAGGATCGACACGACGATCGCCAGCCACTTCGGCCAGTGGTGGCGTATCAGGAAGTTCTTGAACGGGACCAGGAGCGCACTCAGCACGACGGCGATGAGGAGCGGGATGATCACCAGGGAGAACTGCGACAGCACGAACAGGAGCGCCGCCAGTGCGCCCGCGATGACCAGGAGCCGCCACGCCCACGCGCCGGCGATCTGCATGCCCGGGGGCACCGACCCGGAAGCCGCAGCAGCGGTCGCGGTGGCCTCGGTGACGCTCGCCGCGGACTCTGCGACCTCGTACCGCGCATCGAGCGCGGCGCGGCGCCTCGCGATGAAGCCGACGCGGCGGTGGGGGCGACCGGGGGAAGGGGCTGTGCCTGACATTTCCCCATTCTAGGAGTCCGGCGCGGGAGCGGTATCCGTCGGGACACAGGTTGTGGATGGATGTCGCGGGCTTGCTCCCTGGGGACGAGAAGTGGTATCCGTCCACTCCGGTGTCGGAGGTCGGCGCTAGGGTCGGAGGGTGGTTGATTCGATGTCTGCAGCGCTCGCCCGGCGCGTCGCCCTCGCCGCTCAGGGGTTCGGGGCTCTGCGCCCGGTCGGCGCCGCGACGCCGGGCCTCCGACAGCTCACACCGCTGGTGTCGAAGCTCGCGCTGCTGCAGATCGACTCCGTGAACGTGTTCGAACGGAGCCACTACCTGCCCGTCTTCGCCCGCACCGGCGCCTACGACAAGGCGCAGCTCGACCGGCTCACCTACGGCCCGCGGATGGTCGAGTACTGGGCGCACGTGGCTTCGTTCATCCCGGTCACGACACTCCCCCTCCTCCAGTGGCGCATGGACGACTACCGTTCACGCGCAAGCACCGGTGCAGACACCTGGGCGGCCGCCAACCCGCAGATGATCGACTGGCTGCAGGGCGAGCTGGCCGAGAAGGGGCCGATGACGGCCAGCGCCTTCGAGCACGAGAGCAACAGGCGGAACGGCCCGTGGTGGGGCTGGTCGGATGTGAAGATCGGCCTCGAGACGCTGTTCCGCTGGGGTGACGTGGTCTCCGCGGGGCGCACCCGCTTCGAGCGCCTCTACGCCCTGCCGGCGCAGGCGTTGCCGGCGGCGGTGGTCTCAGCGATGCAGGAGGCCCCGCTACGCCGGTCGGAGGCGGCGCGTGAACTCGTGTCCCAGTCGGCCCGCGCGCTGGGGGTGTCGACGCTCGGTGACATCGCCGACTACTTCCGGCTGAAGACCGTGGATGCGCTGCCCGCCGTGCGCGCTCTCGAGGAGTCAGGCGAACTGCTGCCCGTCGCCGTGGACGGTTGGAACCGTGCCGCCTGGCTGCACCGCGATGCCCGGCTGCCCCGCCGGATGGATGCAGCGGCCATCCTGTCGCCGTTCGACCCCGTCGTCTGGCGCCGCGAACGGGCTGAGCGGCTGTTCGACTTCCACTACCGCATCGAGATCTACACGCCGCAGCCCAAGCGCATCTTCGGCTACTACGTGCTGCCCGTGCTGATCGACGACCGGATCGTCGGCCGCGTCGACCTGAAGAGCGACCGGCAGGCCGGCCTCCTCCGTGTGCAGTCCGCGTGGATCGAGCCGTGGGTCTCGCCGGCGGTGTTCCCGACGATCGCGGCACGCCTCGCCGCCGTGCTCCGCACCACCGCCGCGTGGCAGGGCCTCAGCGAGGTCACCGTCATGCCCACCGGCACCTTCGCCGCCCCCCTCGCGGCGGAACTCGCCCTCCCGCCGGCCCCCTGACGCCCGCGCCCTCGCCGCCCCTGACGGCCGCGCCCTGCCGCCCCCGCCCCCGCGCCCTCCCGCCGGCCCCGGACGTCCGGACGCCCGCCGGCGCCCGGACGCCCGCCGGGCCGAATCGAGTGGGCAGTTCGGGCCCCCTGCTGGCGATCATGGGGCCCGAACTGCCCACTCGATTGAGAGTCAGGGTGCGAGCGCGGGAACGGGGCGGGCACCGCGGCGCGCGGGGGCGGGCAACGCCACGCGCGCCGACCACCCCCCGAGCTCCTACGGTGCCGCCCGCGAGAACGCGGAGCCACACCCCGAGCTCCTACGGTGCCGCCCGCAGGGCGGACCATAAACTCAGAAGCTGCCGCCCATCTTCTCGAGGCGCGCAACGCGCTCGGGGATCGGCGGGTGGGTCGCGAAGAGCTTGTTCATGAGACCGGGCTTCAGGGGGTCCGCGATCCACATGTGCGCCATCGAGGTGGACTGCCGCGCCATCGGCCGGCCGTAGTTCTCGAGCTTCACGAGCGCGCTGGCGAGGGCATCGGGGTGGCGGGTCGTCATCGCACTCGTCGCGTCGGCCAGGTATTCGCGCTGGCGGGAGACCGCGAGCTGCACGACAGTCGCGACGAGCGGCGCGATCACGGCGGCGACGAGCCCGAGGATCAGCAGCACCGGGTTCGAGTTGTTGCTGTTGCCACGGCCGAAGAAGGCCATGCGGAGGAAGAAGTCGGCGATGATGCCCACTGCCACGACCAGCCCGTAGACGATCAGCGACACCCGGATGTCGTAGTTCTTCACATGCCCGAGCTCGTGCGCCATGACACCCTCGAGCTCGGCGTCGGTCATGATGTCGAGCAGCCCCGTGGTCACCGCGACCACCGCGTGGGCGGGATCCCGGCCGGTCGCGAAGGCGTTGGGGGCGGAGTCGTTGACGATGTAGACCCGGGGCATGGCCATGCCGGTCGTGATCGACAGGTTCTCGACGATGCGCCAGAGCCGGGGGTTGTCGGCCTTCTGGATCTCGACCGCCCCGCTCGAGATGACGGCCTGCGAGGCCGCGAAGAAGTACTGCACGATCGCGAACCCGACGGCGAAGACCAGGATGACGATCGTCAGCGACAGGTTGTTGTAGAGGAAGCCGGCCAGGTAGCCGAGGCCGCCGATGATGAGGATGAACAGAACGAGGATGATGACCGTGTTGCGCTTGTTCTGCGCGATCGCCTTGTACAAAGAAACCCGGGGGGAGGAGGGGTTAGAACTGCACGCGCGGCGGCTCGGCGATCGCCGCGAGGTCGGACACCTCGAAGAAGTCGCGCGAGCCGAAACCGAGTCGTTTGGCGAACACGTTGTTCGGGAAGACCTTCACCTTGGTGTTGAGCTCGCGCACACCACCGTTGTAGAAGCGGCGGGACGCCTGCACCTTGTCTTCGGTGTCGACCAGTTCGGCCTGCAACTGCAGGAAGTTCTGCGACGCCTGGAGCTGCGGGTAAGCCTCGGCCACCGCGAAGATGCTCTTCAGCGCGGTCTGCATGTGGTTCTCGGCAGCGGATGCCTCGGCAGGCCCCTGTGCGCTGAGCGTCTCGGCGCGGGCCTGGGTGACGGCCTCGAAGACGCCCTTCTCGTGCGCCGCATAGCCCTTCACCGATTCGATGAGGTTCGGCAGCAGGTCGGCCCGCCTCTTCAGCTGCACCGTGATGTCGCTCCACGCTTCGTCGACGCGCACGTTCAGCGTGACGAGCGAGTTGTAGGTCGCCCACAGGTAGATGCCGACGATGACGACGAGCACGACAACGATGATCAGGGGGATGAGCCATTCCATGACCCCCACTATAACGACTGAGGGCTTCTCATACAGCGAGCGCGAGGCAAGCTCCCAGCGACAGTGCGATCAGAAAGAAGAGGCGGATCGAGCGCCTCACGAACGCGCCTCGAGCACCCGCTGCAACCACCCGTACGATTCCTTCGGGGTGCGATCCCGCGTGTTCGCATCGACATGCACGAGCCCGTACCGCTGGCTGTAGCCGGCCGTCCACTCGAACCCGTCGAGCAGCGAACGGATGTGGAACCCGGCCAGCGTCACCCCCGGTGCGACCCCGGATGCCCCCACCGCATCGAGCGCAGCGACGACCTGGGCCGTGAAGTGGTCGATCCGTCGGGCATCGTGGATGCGGGCGTCGCCGGTGGCGGCATCCAGAACGACCCTGTCGGGAGCCCCGAACCCACCCCCGCTGACGTGCACGGGCGGCAGCGCATCGCCGTACTCGGCACCGAGTTCGGCGAGCGCCACCCCGAGGAACTCCGGCGCGTCGGGCAGGCCCGACGGGGTGCGCTCGAACTCCGGCCACGGCGCGAAGCGGAACGGCAGCGACGAGAGCGCCGACGCCTCCCCGTCGGCGGCAGCCACGCCGAGGCCGCCCGCGGCGACACGGGTCGGGGCGCTGTAACTGATGCCGTAGAAGTCGAGAGGCTGCCGGATGATCGCCAGATCGCTTTCCGACGCTTCGACCATTGGCCGCAGCAGCCGGCTGAACTCATCGGCCACCGACGGGTACCTTCCGAGCAGCACCGCGTCGCCGAACATCCGGTTCTGCACCGTGTTCCAGAGCGCGGTGAACTGCGCATCGTCGTCGGAACCCGTCTGCGGCGACGTCGGCGAGTAGGCGTTCACGATGCCGATCCCACCCGTCACGGGCGCCGCACGGAGCGCCTCGACGGCGATACCGTGCCCCAGAAGCAGGTGGTGTCCGACGGGCAGCGCGTCGAAGAGCAGAGTGGATCCCGGTGCATGCCGCCCGAACGCGTACCCCTCGAGCATCACCGTGGCCGGCTCGTGCAGGGTCACCCAGCGGTCGACACGATCGCCGAACTGCTCCCCCACCGCGTAGGCGTAGTCGCCGAAACGGTGCGCGGTGTCGCGCTTCAGCCAGCCGCCGCTGAGCGCCGAGGGGGTGTCCCAGTGAAAGAGCGTCGCCGTCGGGCGGATGCCTGCGGCCAGCAGCTCGTCGAGCAGGCGGTCGTAGAACGCCACACCGTCACGGTTCAGCGCGCCGGAACCCTGCGGCTGCAGGCGCGGCCAGGCGAACGAGAACGAGTACGACTCCGCCCCGAGCGTCGCCAGCAGCTCGACGTCTTCGGACACCCGGTGGTAGTGGTCGGCAGCGATGTCGGCTGTGGCCCCGCCCTCGATGCGGCCGCGCTGGTGACTGAAGTCGTCCCAGACGGAGGGCTCCCTGCCGCCGTCGTGAGCGCCGCCCTCGACCTGGAACGCACTGGAGGCGACCCCCAGCACGAAACCCGCCGGGAGCCTGGTGGCGAAGGCCTCCGCCTCGCCCTGGGCGGTGTCCCGGGCATCCACCCGACGCCTGCCCGCCGCGGTTGCACGCCCGGCCGAGCCGCTTCCGGAGGGCCCGGCACTGGATGACCGGGGGCCACTCGAACCGATCGCGCCGCTTCCGCCACCCGACCCGCCGCCGCGCCTCATGCGCCGAGCACGCGGTCGAGGTAGGCGTTCGTGAACAGCCGCGCCGGGTCGAGCCTGTCGCGGAGCGCCACAAAGTCGTCGAAGCGCGGATACAGCTCCCGCAGGTGCTCGGCACCCCGAGTGTGCAGCTTGCCCCAGTGCGGTCGGCCGGCGTGTGCCGTCATGATCTCCTCGACCGCTTCGAAGTACTTCTCGTGACGTTCACGGAAGAAGCGGTGCACTGCAATGTATCCCGTCGCGCGTCCGCTCGCGGTCGACAGCCACAGGTTGTCGGCTGCGGCGAAACGCACCTCGACCGGGAACGAGACGCGCCAGCCCCGGCGCTCTATCAGCGCGTCGATCTCGCGGAGCACCGCGGGCACCGCTGCGGCCGGCAGCGCGTACTCCATCTCGCGGAACCGCACCGTGCGCCTCGAGGCGAACACCCGCGGCGAGTGATCCGCGAACTCGCGGGTGCCGGTGAGTCTTTCGGCGACCCTGTTGATGTGCGGGATGACCGGGGGCACGATCCGCCCGAGCGAACAGGTGAGTCGGAAGAGCTGGTTCGACACGAGCCAGTCGTCCACGAGGCGCCGCGCGGGTGTGAGCGGGGCGCGCGGTGCTGTGCCGGGCAGGCGGGTGTTCGTCTTCGTGAGGGCCGTCTGCGTGTGCGGGAACCAGTAGAACTCGAAGTGGTCGGATGTCGCCACCCGGGCCTCGAGCGTCTCCAGCACCTCCCGCAGCGGTTCCGCACGCTCCACGGCATGCAGAACGAATGCCGGCACGCACTGCAGCGTCACGGAGACGAGGATGCCGAGGGCGCCGAGCCCGAGCGCGACGGCGGGGAGCAGCTCGGCGTTCTCCGTGCCGTTCCCGGCGTCGCTCGAGATACCACCTACCGTGTCGCCGACCCGCAGGAGCTCGCCCGTGCCCGTCACGAGCTCGGCTCCGACGACCTGGGCAGCGATGCCGCCGAAGCGGGCCCCTGTGCCGTGGGTGCCGGTGGAGATCGCTCCGCTGATGCTCTGCCGGTCGATGTCGCCCATGTTCGCCAGGGCGAGGCCGTAGGGCCGGAGCATCCGGGGCAGGTCGAAGAGACGCGTGCCGGCGCCGAGCGTGACACGGCCGCGCGCTTCGTCGACGGCCAGCACGCCACTGAGGGCGGAGAGGTCGAGCTGCACCCCTGTTGCGACGGCGATGCCCGTGAAACTGTGGCCGGCGCCGACGGCCTTGATCCGGATGCCCGCCCGGGCGGCCGCGGCGACGGCCCGTTGCACGGCTTGGGCGGTCGCGGGCCGTTCGACGCGTGCCGGACGCACGGCCTCCGTACGGCCCCAGTTCTGCCAGACGGCACCGGTGACGGCGGCGCCGCCGTCGGCTCCGAGGCCCACGCCGACCCCGACTCGCGGCCGCCTGGCGCGGCGTGGGCCGGCAGCCCGCGGGGCGCTGGTGGCCGCGGGCACGTTCGGATCGATCTCGCTCACAGGAACGCCTTACCCTCGCCGCGGTAGGTCGGCACAGCCGCCACCACCTCATCGCCCGACACCACATGGAACTCGTTCACGTGCTCCGACAGCTCCCCCGACTTCGTGTGCCGGAGCCACACCCTGTCCCCCGCCGCGAGCGCAGCCGCAGCCCGGCCCGACAGCGGTGTCTGCACCTCACCCGCCATCTCGCGCGGCTGCATCGACAGAGCCTCCGGCCAGACGATCTCGGGGAGACGGTCGGATTGCGCGGGGCCGGAGGCGATCCAGCCACCGCCCAGCAGCGTCGCCATCTGCGGCGTGGGCTTTCGCACGACCGAGAGCGCGAACGCGGCCGCCGGCGCCGGGCGGAAGCGCGAATACGTGTCGAAGAGATGCCCACCGAACAGCCCGCTGCCCGCCGCGACCTCGGTGACGGATGCATCGGCCGAAGTCGATTCGAGCGAACCGGTGCCGCCGCCGTTCACGAATTCGAGGTCGGCCACCTCACGCACGGCCTCGACGACCGCGCCGCGGCGGTCGGCGATCTCGGCGATGGAACGGTGCTGCATCCAGTCGAGCACGCGTGCGCGAGCCGGATTGCCACGCGGGCGATTGCCGACGCCCGCGATCTGCGCCTCGTAGCCCATCAACCCGACGAGGTCGAAGCCGGGCCGCGCGGCGATGTGCTGCGCGAGCACGCGCGCCTGGCCGGCCGTGAAGACCGGCGAGCGCCATACCCCCACGTGCCCGAGGGCGCGGGTGACGAACGACGAGTCGAGTTCGATCGAGAGTCGGATGCTCGCCCTCCCCCGCGGCGGAACAACAGCGTCGATCAGGTCGAGGTGCTCCACGGAGTCGACCATCAGCGTGACGCGGGAAGCGAGCCGCTCGTCGGCGGCGAGCTGCCGGATCGCCGCACGATCGGCGGTCGGGTACCCCACCACCACGTCGTCGATGGTCTCGGCGAGCCAGAGCGCCTCGGGCAGCGTGTACCCCAGCACCCCCGCATAGCCCGGGAGCGCGAGCACAGCATCGAGCACGGCACGCACCCGCACGGATTTGCTGGCGACGCGGATCGGCTTGCCCGCCGCCCGGTCGATCATCGCGAAAGCGTTGTGCGCGAGTGCACCGAGGTCGAGCGCGGCGAGCGGCGGGTCGAGGTGCGCGGTGGCCCGGGTCAGGCGCGGCCAGTGTTCGGCGGGATCGTGCCACAACGGGGCTCCCGCCGGGGGCCTGGCGAGACTGAACAGGGGCCGGTCATCCATCAACGGACGCTCCTCACTCGGGCGACGGCCACGGATCCGGCAGCCGCGAACAGGGCGGCCAGCACGAAGAGCGCCATGAATCCGCCGGTCATCGCCACGACGAGCGCTCCGAGCAGCGGCGCCATCGCCTGCGGAACCGCGGTCGCGATGTTCATGATGCCGAGGTCCTTGCCCCGCGCGGCCGGATCCGGCAGCACCTGGGTGGCGAGTGCCTGGTCGACAGAGAGGAAGCAGCCGTAGCCGAGGCCGAGGAGCCCTGCCGCGACCATGGCCGCTGGGAGGTTCGGCACGAACGCCAGCAGCAGGGCGGCGAGCGCCTGCAGCACCGAGGCTGTGAAGACGAAGGCCCGCCGGCGCTCCAGGCGGTCGGAGAGCGCCCCGGCCCCGAGGGAGGCGAGGATGACGAACACCATGTAGATGAGCGTCAGAACGATCAGATCGGTCTCCGCCGACTCGTCGTGCAGACCGTAGGTGAGAAAGTACAGCAGCAGCGCCGTTCCGAGGGCGTTGCCGGTGTTCACCAGCACCCGGCCGAGGAGCGTGAACCCGAAGTCGGGGTGACGCGTGGGGCTGATCCAGAAGCCGTTGAAGAAGCTGCGCACGCCGAAGGGCGCTCGGGCGGAACGCGCGAGCACCGCATCCGGAGCCCACAGGCAGAACGGCAGCACGAGCAGCACCAACAGCACGGCAACGGCCAGGTAGCCGGCGAACTGCGCCGTGAAGAGGGTCGTCACCAGAATGAGGCCGAGGATCGTTCCGATCGCCTGCGGGGCGGCCAGCCAGCCCGACACCACTCCGCGCTGGGACGTCGGCACCCGGTCGGAGATGGTGGCCGTGAGCGCGGCGGTGAGCACGCAGAAACCGGTGATGGCGAGAACCCAGAAGATGCCGACCCCGACAAGCGTGCTCTGGGCCCCGAGCAGTGCCAGCGACGACCCGAAGACCAGGGTTCCGACGACCATCCAGGGGCGGCGGCGACCGAAGCGCGAGGTGGTGCGATCGGAGAGGGCGCCGGTGAGCGGGAACGCGATGAGCGCTGCGACACCCGCAAGGCCCGAGATGACGCCGAACGCGAGCACGCTGGCGATCCAGTCCGTGGAGGCGGCCGCGGCTGAGGCAGAGCCGCTCTGCAGGCTCTCGATCTGCAGGGGCAACAGCAGTTGGATCGGGGTGAGCTGGGCCATCCAGATGCCGAGCCAGGCGGCGGCGAACAGTGCGATCCAGCCGCCGCCGACCCGGATCCGGGGCTCTGCGAAGGCTTCGGGGGTACCCGCAGGCACCGCGGGGGCGTCGCGCGCGTCATGCGGCCGAGGGGTCTCACGCGACATCCGGCTACCGTCCATCCCGTTGTTTTCTTACATACAACCGCATGGGGCTTTGACTTTGGGAGAGATTCCTTGCTGAATGGAAGAACGTGTCAGTTCTGAAATGGGGAAAGTCCGGGGGCAGGCCGGCGGGGTCGGCTGCTCTGCGTCCGCGATCCCGGGTGCTGATAGCGCTCTCACTGGTGGGTCTGCTGCTGCCTGCGGCGCTCACGCTCGCGACGGGTTCGGAGCGGGCGACAGCCGCGGTGACGGCCTCCGCTACAACGACAACTGAACCGACACCTGCACCGAGCGTCGCGCCGGGTGTGCCCGCACCCACCTCGACTCCAGCGCCCACACCCCCGCCGACACCTCCCCCGTCCGACCCGGATCCGATCAGCAGGCCGGAGATCACCTCCCCGGGCTCGGGTGAGCTCCTCGGCGGCGGTTTCACCATCACCGGAACCGCCGAGCCGGGCAGCTCGGTGCAGATCTCGGCCAGCACGCGCTCCGATCCGCTCTGCGTGAGCACGGTGGGCACCGACGGCACGTTCAGCTGCAGCACGGGGGCTCTGCCGAATGCCCCAGGGGTGCAGCTGCGGGTCGTGCAGCTCGTCTCCGGGCACGCCAACTCCAGCGACACGGTCACGGTCGACGTTCTCAACGCCCCGACGGCAGAGTCCGGCTCGTCGTCGGGAGTCAGCACCGGCTACGGAACGGTGCGGGGCTCGGCGGCAGGCGGGGCCACCGTTCGCGCGAGCGCTGCCGGTGACGCCGGCTCGTTCGACTGCCTCGCCGTCGCCGACGGGTCGGGCGGCTGGGCGTGCAACCTCGGGGCGGGCATCCCGAGCGGTATCCTCCGGGTGCAGGCGACGCAGTCCACCACGTGGAGCGGGGGCGAGTCGCCGGCCAGTGCGTCGTTCACCCTGCGCATCGACTCGGACACACCGGCACCCCCCGTCGTGACGAGCCCGGCCCGGGGAACGACGGTGCGGGCATCCGGTGCCGTCTTCGCCGGTACCGGCGAGCCCCAGGCGCTCGTCACCGTCTTCGCCGGATCGTTCGCAGCCTGCACGGCAACGGTGCAGAACGGAGCGTGGAGCTGCACGGCCGGTGACCTCGCCGCCACCCGGGCACCCGTCTCGGCCATCCAGCAGGACGCTGCGGGGAATGTCAGCAACGAGAGCACGGCGTTCGACGTGGTGTTCGTCGCGGGCACGCCCACACCTGGCCCGTCGGCGAGCGCACCCGCCGCGCCGGGCGCGGCTTCCGGCGGCACGGAGGCGCCCGGTGCTGGCGGCGCCGCCGGGGCGGGCGGCACCGGCGGCGCGGCTTCCGGCGACGGCAGCGGTGCCGGTGCCGGTGCCGGTGGAGCCGACGGCACGGGTGGCGCTGGCGGCGCGACCGGCCAGGGCGACGGCGGTGCCTCCGGGGGCTCGGGAGCCGGATCCGGCGGCGCACCGGGATCCCCCGGCCCAGGCGGCAGCACGCCGCACACCGAGGCGCACGGCGCCGACGGATCGTGGGCCGGCTCGACCCGCTTCTCGGTGTCGCTCGCACCCGTCTTCGGCCAGGCATCGGGACTCAACTGGCTCCTGGCACTCGGGGTCGCCGTGGCCGCCCTCCTCCTCGTTGCTGCACCCGCACGGCTGATGGCCGGAGCTCTCTCGGTCTCCTTCCGGGCGCGGATCAGGCGAACGGGAACCCTGCTGACCGGGCGGAACCGCCCCCGCAACGAGTTCGACCGTGCGCCCGAACTGGCCCTCAACCCCTGGGTGCTCGCCTCGGTCAGCATTGTCGCGGCCGCCGCCATCGGCATGCTCTCGGGGCCGGTCGAGAACCAGCCGGCCTACCTCCGCCTCCTTGCGGCGATCTGCATCGCCTTCGCTGTTCTGAACGCGGTCTCCGTGCTGGTTCCGCGGCTCCTCGGGCTCCGGATGCTCGGCATCCGGTCGACCGTGACGTTCGCGCCGCGCTACCTCGCCCTCGCGGTGGTCGCCACGATCGTCTCCCGCGTGTTCACGATCGAGCCTGCCCTGCTCTTCGGGCTGGTGCTCGCAGCCGGGTGCGCCGACGGGGCCTCACGCCGCATCCGCGGGCAGTTCGCGATGCTCCACCTCCTCACCCTGCTGGTGCTCGGCGGCGTCGCCTGGACAACGATCAGCCTGCTGCCCGCCCTCGGTACGCCGTTCGGGGCTTTCGCAACCGAGATCCTCAACACACTCGCACTCGGATCCTTCGGGGCTGCGGCCGTTCTGGTGCTCCCGTTCGGGAGATTCAGCGGGCGCGCACTGTTCGCGTGGTCCCGGGCAGCGTGGCTGGCCACGGCGCTCGGAGCCTTCACCCTGCTTGCCGCGGTGGTCGCTCCCGCCGTGACCCCCGGCGCCGGGATCGCCGCAGCGTCGGCACCGGTGCCGGCCCTCGCCGCGCTGCTGCTCGTCGGGGTCGGTTTCGCGGCGGTGAGCCTGTCGGTGTGGGCGTGGCTGCGGTTCGTCGCTCCGGCGCTGAAGTGATGCCGGCCGGAGCCGGCGGCGGTGCTGCCTCCTGGAACCGCCTCGCCGACCGGGCCCAGGAGGGCCTCACCCAGCACTTCCAGAGCAGGGTGTTCGGCGCCCGGTGGCTGCACAACTCCGCGCCGATCCGGCTCGCGCACCTCGTCACGTTCAACTACTGGTGGTTGGCGCACGCCGTGGAGGTGCGGGTCGACGGGGCAGAACGCCGGGGCGATGCGAAGAGCGCACACGGGGCCGACGCCCGGCGAGTGCAGCTCGCCGAGAACACCTACGCGGGCATCCTGTGCCGCAACCGCGGCCTGTTCAACCACTACTTCGACGACATGGGCTGGCTGGCGATCGCCGCGCTCCGACTGTTCGACGTCACCCGATCGGCACGGTACCTCGCGGATGCCGAAGCGCTCTGGGAGCACATCCACAGCCGCGGAGGGAGCAGCGCCCGCCCCGGCGCGATCGCCTGGCGCGACTCGCAGCTCGACTACCTGAACGCGCCGACGAACGGCGCCTTCGCGATCCTCTCCTCCCGGCTCGCCGCACGCACGGGTTCTGCCCGGTACGAGGCGGCGGCCGACGCGTCCCTTGCGTTCTTCACCGAGACCTTCGTGGGCGGACAGAACGCCGCACTCGCCGCTTCCCCCGCTCCCCCCGCCGGTGCTGCGGATCTCGTCGCGGACGGCATCAACCGCCTCGGCGACGGCGCCCTCGACTCGGGCTGGCTGTTCACGTACAACCAGGGCCTCTACGTGGGAGCCCTCGTCGAGGCGTTCGACCGATCAGCCGACCCGCACCTGCTCGAACGGGCCACTCGAACCGCCGCTGCCACGATCGCCCGGCTCGCTCCGTCGGGCCGCTTCCTCGACGAACCCGCGCGGCTCGAGCAGAGGGGCGGCGGCGACGCGGGCCTCTTCAAGGGCATCTTCGTGAGATACCTCGAGCTGCTGCTGGAGCGTCTGGAACCCGACAGCTCCGGGCTCCGGATGCTCGAACCGTTCTTTCTCGCGAACACCGCCCTGCTCGCCGCCCCCGAGCCGCACGCCACGGAGGCCTGCCCCCGGGTCGCCGACGACTGGGCTGCCGCCCCCGGCCCGACCACCGCCCTCAGCACACAGCTGGCCGCCGTGATGGCCATCGAGGCGCGCGCCCGCTACGAGCGCCACGGCGCTGCCCGCTGACCGCGCATCCACCCGCCGCGCGCCTCTCTCCCCCCGTCGGGAAGATGCGGGGTCTGGAAGTGGGCGGGTGAGACGGGGCGAGGGGCGGCGAGTTCCTTGTCCAAGAACTCGCCGAGGGCCCGGGATCCGATGATGCGGGAGTGGCCCGCCACGGGCAGCCGGATGTTGCGGGCCCCCGGAAGCACGCTGCCCGCCCGCACGTTCTGGTCGAAAGTGCCGTAGACGGAGGTGATGCGCGAGTTCACGGGCGAGGCGGCGCCGAGGAAGGTCACGGTGAGATCGTCGGCGGCGAACATCCGGACGCTCGAAACGCGGAGGTACCGCGCCCAGTGCGAACCCGAGAACGGAGTGTTCACGGCGACCAGGCGCTGCACGCGCCGGTCGGGGTCCAGGCGCAACATGACGTACTTGCCGATCAGACCGCCTTTGCTGTGCGCCACCAGAACGACGTTGCGGAGGTCGTCCCTGGCGAGCCTGTCGGCGACGATTCGCGCCGACAGGGCGATCGGCAGGGTGTTCCGGCCGAGTTCCGGCACCAGGTGCACGCGATGGCCGCTCCGCGCGAGGCGCCGGGCGATCGGCCGCATGAAGTGCGCGCGTTCGAACACGCCGGGCAGCAGCACCACCTGAAGCGGTTCGGCCGCGCTGCCTGCTGCCGCGCCGCCAGCCCCCGCGTTGGCCGCGGCGGCGCCGCGAGCCCCCACGCCACCAGCTGCCGCGCCGCCAGTGTCCGAAAAAGCCGCGCCGTGACCACGCAGGCGCAGGACGCCCGCCGCCTCCGCCCTCACGGTATAGCCGTAGTCGAGCATCCAGTAGCCCGCCATCGCCAGGCGGTTCACGCTCCCCGCGCCCCTCAGCCGAGGTCGGCTTCGAGGCCGCCGCCCGATGCGCCGATGAGTTCGAGCAGGGCGCCCGCGTAGGCATCGGCAGCATCGACCGCCACGAAGACCCGGGCCTGGCCGGAGACCACGATCTCGACCTCGTACGACTCCTCCACCAGCAGTCCGTCTTCGTCGAGAGCGCCGGAGCCACCACCGAAACCGCCGCTACCGGCATTCCGGAGCGAACGGAACGTCGCACCGAGCAGTGCGCGGAGCTGATGTTCCGCAGGCATCCAGAGTGCGTCGTCGAGGGCCACGGAGTCGAGCGCCCACTCGGTCGTGCCGTTGAAGCCCAGCACCGTTCCGGTGTCGTATTCGTGCGCTTCGATGGTCATGTCGCTGACCGTGAAGACGTCGCCCTCGAACCCTTCCCGGGAGATCATGAAGAGATCGCCGGAGACCGGGCGCCAACGGAGGCCGGCCAGTCGGAGGGCCTGGGAGAGCTGAGGAGAGATCATCCAGCAATTATGCGTCGCTCCGGCTGGGCATTGACATGGGCTGTATGTTGTTCTGGTGGATGACCAACGGCGCACTCCCGGTTCTCAGACTTCACTTCGTGAAGCCAACCGTGCGCGCATCGTCGACGCCGTCAAGAAGCACGGTGGTCTGACACAGGTCGAACTCGCCGGAGCCACGGGGCTCTCCCCGGCCACCGTGTCGAACATCGTGAAAGAGCTCTCGGCCTCGGGGCTGCTTCATGTCGCGCCGAGCACGCGGAGCGGCCGGCGCGCCCAGCATGTGACCCTCGCGCACTCGCTCGGCCTGTTCGCCGGAGTGCACTTCTCGACCCGCCACATGCGCATCGCCCTGGCGGATGCCAGCCACCGGGTGGTGGCCGAGCACCACATGCCCCTCGCGAAGGACCACCGCGCCGACAACGAGCTCGACAAGACGACGCTGCTGCTGGCCGACATGCTGGAATCGGTCGACGCCACCATGCAGGAGGTGCTGGCGGTCGGGATCGCCGTACCCGCGCCGATGGACCGGGAGACCGGCACCACCGCGCGGAGCGGGATCATGCGCGGCTGGGACGGCGTGAAGGTGGCCGAGGTGATGGAACGCAGGCTCAAGCGCCCGGTCTTCGTGGACAACGCCGCGAACCTGGCCGCCCTCGCCGAGTACCGCCTCGGGGCCGCGCGGGGCAGAGCCAACTCGGTGACGATCGACGTCGGCGACGGCATCGGGGCCGGGCTGATCCTGAACGGAGCGATCTTTCGCGGCCACAACGGTGTGGCCGGTGAGTTCGGCCACACGACCATCCTGGAGAACGGCCCGCTCTGCCGGTGCGGCAACCGGGGCTGCCTCGAGGCGATCGCGGGCGGGCCCGCCCTGCTGGAGAGCCTGCGGCACGAGCTCGGCACGATGAAACTCGGCGACATCGTGTTGCGGGCCATGGCGGGTGAGTCCCTACCGATGCGCACCGTCGCGGATGCCGGGCGGCACATCGGCGTCGCCGCTGCGAATCTCTGCAACCTGCTCGACCCCGAACGCATCGTGATCGCTGGAGAGCTCGCGCGGGCGGGCGAACTGCTGCTCGGGCCCCTCCGGCACGCGGTCGAGCGTTCGATCATCGTCGGGCCGGAGCTCATGCCCGAGATCGTGCAGGGCCAGCTGGGAGCACGTGCAGCCACGCTCGGTGCCGCGGTCTACGCTGTCGACAGCGTGCACATCACGGCCGACGACAACACTGCTGCCAAGTTGTTATCTCCCGCTTGACTTCAAGTCTTGACGACAAGCTTCAAAGATGCCAAGCTCGCTCACGTCGCCAATGAGGGCGGCAATAACGGGAGGTTTTTCAATGAAGATCGCCACCACGAGAGCGGTCATTGCGACGGCCGCACTCCTGCTCGCAGCCGGCTCGCTCACAGCATGTTCGAACGGCTCATCATCGGGTACCGCAGCAAACACCGCCAACGCCTCCACGGCGAAGATCGGCCTGCTGCTTCCCGACTCCGTCACCGCTCGCTATGAGAGCGCCGACAAGCCCCTCTTCGAAGCGAAGATCAAGTCGCTCTGCCCCGACTGCACCGTGCTCTACTCCAACGCCGACGGCGATGCGGCCAAGCAGCAGCAGCAGGCCGAGTCGATGCTGACCCAGGGGGTCAACGTGCTCGTGCTCGACCCGTTCGACGGTGAGGCCGCAGCATCCATCGTCGGGGAGGCCAAGGCCAAGAACATCCCGGTGATCTCCTACGACCGCCTGATCAACAGCGCCGACCTGTCGTACTACATCTCGTTCGACAACGAGAAGGTCGGCGAACTGCAGGGCCAGGCCCTGGTCGACAAGATGAAGGCGAGCGGCGCAGCCGCGGACGCGGGCATCCTGATGGTCAACGGGTCGCCGACCGACAACAACGCGAGCCAGTTCAAGAAGGGCGCGCACTCCATCATCGACAAGTCGGGCTACAAGATCCTCGCCGAGTACGACACACCCGGATGGGACCCGGCACAGGCTCAGACCTGGGTCGCCGGCCAGATCACCCAGTTCGGTCCGCAGATCGTCGGCCTGTACGCGGCCAACGACGGCACGGCCGGTGGCGCGATCGCCGCACTCAAGGGTGCGAACGTCAGCCCGCTGCCTCCCGTCACGGGCCAGGACGCCGAGCTCGCCGGCATCCAGCGGATCCTCGCCGGAGACCAGTTCATGACCGTCTACAAGGCCTTCAAGCCCGAGGCCGAGCAGGCTGCGACCCTCGCCGTGTCGCTCGCTAAGGGTGAGAGCGTGTCGCCCACCTCGAACACCACCACCAAGGGCGGGGCTTCCATCCCCTCGTTCCTGCTGACGCCGGTCGCTGTGACCGTCGCCAACATCGAGTCGACCGTCGTCGCCGACGGCTTCTACAAGGCCTCGGACATCTGCACCGCAGACTACTCAGCCGCCTGCGCCACCGCCGGCATCAAGTAACACCCACGGATCGAACCCGGCCGGGTCGCGCCCCTCGCGCGCTCGGCCGGGTTCGCTCTCGTCTCTGTCGCCGGCGCTCCACCGCCGGCACAACCCCCTGCCAGTCGACCTGGCACCATCCACTCCTGAGGAGGAACCGTGACGATGGAATCCGCCGTCGCTCCAACCGCGGGCTCGGTCCGCGAACCCGTGCTGTCGCTGAAGGGCGTGTCGAAGGGCTTCGGCGCCGTGCGCGCGCTCACCGACATCAACCTCGACATCCATGCCGGCGAAGTCGTCGCCATCGTGGGCGACAACGGCGCGGGCAAGTCGACCCTCGTGAAGATCCTGGCCGGGGTGCACCCGCAGGATTCCGGCACCATCACCTTCGACGGCCAGGTGGTGTCGATTCCCACCCCGACCGCCTCGCGCGCCCTCGGAATAGCGACCGTGTTCCAGGATCTCGCTCTCTGCGACAACCTCGACGTCGTCTCGAACCTCTTCCTCGGCCGCGAGATCACCCACGGCACCCTCGACGAAGAAGAGATGGAGCAGCGCGCGTGGAGCCTCCTCCGCCAGCTCTCCGCAAAGATCCCCTCGGTGCGGATCGCCGTCGCCTCCCTCTCCGGAGGGCAGCGCCAGACCGTCGCGATCGCCCGTTCGCTCATCGGCGAGCCGAGCGTCGTGATCCTCGACGAACCGACGGCCGCGCTGGGCGTCGCGCAGACCGCCGAAGTGCTGAACCTCATCGAGCGCCTCCGCGAGCGCGGCCTCGGTGTGCTGATCATCAGCCACAACATGGCCGATGTGCAGGCCGTCGCCGACCGCGTGGTGGTACTCCGCCTCGGGCGGAACAACGGCGACTTCCATGTCGCCGATGTGAGCTACGAGGAGATCATCTCCGCCATCACCGGTGCCACCGACAACGTCGTCACCCGCCGGGCCAGCGCGCACGCAGTGGCGTCAGCAGCAGAGGCGCACGACGCGGCTGCTCCGCCTGCGGGCAGGGCGACTCCGGATGCCGTGGGCCCCACACTCGGCAAGGCCACCGTCGAGGAACCGCTGCCCGACAACGCCACAGGCGCCGACAACCACGACGACGGTTCGAAGGAGATCCGCTGACCATGACCACTTCTCCCACCGGATCGCCGGCAGACCGCGCCGCCGACCTGCAAGACGAACGCCTCATCCGCACCGAAGGTGTTCGGGGCGCCGTGCTCGCCTTCCAGCAGCGTGTGCGCGGAGGCGACCTCGGTTCTCTCCCCGTCATCATCGGCCTCGTCGTCATCTGGGTGATCTTCCAGATCCTGAACCCGAACTTCCTCTCCTCGAACAACCTCGTCAACCTGACTCTGCAGTGCGCCGCTGTCGGTACGATCTCGATCGGTATCGTGCTGGTGCTGCTCCTCGGCCAGATCGACCTCTCGGTCGGTTCCGTGAGCGGTCTCGCCGCAGCCATCCTCGGCGTGGGCCTCACCCAGCTCGGCTGGCCGGTGCTGCTCGCCGTCGTGGTCGCCCTCGTCGTCGGAGCCGCGATCGGTTTCCTCTACGGACTGCTCTTCACCCGGTTCGGCGTACCGAGCTTCGTGATCACTCTGGCTGGGCTCCTCGCCTTCCTCGGCCTCCAGCTGAAGGTCCTCGGCCCGAACGGCTCGATCAACCTCCCCTACGACTCGTGGATCGTGCAGTTCGCCCAGGCGACGTTCCTCCCGCCCTGGGCGGCCTACGGCCTGGCCGTGCTCGCCGCGGCGGCGGTGTTCTACACCGACATCCGCCGCGCTTCGCGTCGCCGGAAGGCGGGCCTGTCGACCGGCGCGATCTCGGTGACACTGATCAAGTCGATCTCCCTCCTGGTGCTCCTCGTGATCGTCGTCGCCTACCTCGCGACCGACCGCGGCCTCGGAGCCATGTTCCTGCTGTTCGTGGTGCTGGTCGTGGTGATGAACTTCTTCCTGACCCGCACCAAGTGGGGCCGGTCGGTGTTCGCTGTGGGCGGCTCGGTCGAGGCCGCACGCCGGGCCGGCATCCGGGTCAACCGCGTGTACATCTCGGTGTTCATCCTCACCTCGACCTTCGCGGCCCTCGGCGGCCTGCTCGCGTCGGCACGGCTCACCTCGGCGAGCCTCTCCTCGGGAGGCGGCGACACGAACCTGAACGCGATCGCAGCAGCGGTCATCGGCGGAACCAGCCTCTTCGGCGGCCGGGGCAGCGCCTACTCCGCGCTGCTGGGCATCCTGGTCATCCAGTCGATCTCGAACGGTCTGACGCTGCTGAACCTCGACTCGTCGATCCGGTACATGATCACGGGCGCGGTGCTGCTGCTCGCCGTGATCATCGACTCGCTCTCCCGCCGCTCGCGGGCGAGCCACGGCCAGGCCTGACGCCTCTTGCGTCTGCCCGGGCGGGCGCCTCTGTCAAGGCCTTCGCGTCTTCGCCCCGACGACGCAGACTGTAAGCATCTACAGAACGTAGAAGACAATCAGGAGGATCCATCCCATGATCGAGAAACTCAGCGAATTCGGCCTGAAGAGCGAGTACGCCTACGCAGGCGGGTTCGCCTCCATCGCCCTGTCGTTCGTGGCCTACTTCGTCAGCCGCGCCAGGAAGGGCGACTCCAAGGCCCAGTCAGACCGTTGGGGCATCTTCATCGGCCACTGGGCACCCACGTTCTTCGCGCTGGGCGTCGCCCTGAAGCTCGAAGAGAAGAAGTAGGGCTCTTTCCCTCTCACCCCGCCTGATCGGCAGACGGCTTCGTCGGCAGCCGATCAGGCGGGTTCGTCGACAACTCCGACGAACCTGCTGCCGATGGCGTCGAATTCCCTCCGGGTGTCTCCGGATGCCACGGGCGGCAGTTCGTCGGGTGCGTGGAAGTCACAGCTGAGGTACGTGAACGTCGGCCACCATTTCTTCGGCCGGGCGGCCTCCGTGAATCCGCAGATGGTGCAGGTGAGCTGGACCCAGACCGGCTTCTTACCGGTGCGATTAGCCCGGGACTGCAGCAACCACGCGGGCGGATCGGTGTCGATCGCCTCGACCTCCTCCTCGGTCATCCGTGAGGGAAGGCCGTGGCGGGACGCCATCTCGAGGGGGATGTCGAGGCGGAGTGCCGCTTCTCGTCGTGAGATCATCCTCCCCACGATAGTGCCCGGCCCCGGGCAAGGCCTCCCGGCTTCAGCCCTTCGGCTCGGGAACGACGCTCAGACCCGATCCACTGTTCGCCGACTGCATGAGCAGCTCGACCCAGGCCCGGTTGAGCTGTGGCCTGTCGGACGAGTCGAAGGTGAAGACAAGCGGGATGGATGGATGGAGCCACACCGACGTCAGGCCGGTCGGGCCGTGGGCAGAGGTGAGGCCGAACTTCTCGTCCCGCCGCAGCTTCGCCATGATCACGGTCTGCAGGTGCGCGAGCATCCTGTCGTCGAAGTGCAGGACGGTACCCGCTGAACCGTAGGTCAGTGTTCCCATGATGTTGTGGTTCCCATGCTGTTGTGTGCCTCCTGGCGGGTACGGGCGAACAAGCGCCACTACTGTGACGGTTGTCGCCGGGCATTCGTCACGCCCGCTCCCGAAGTTTTTCCGCACACGGTATTGTTCGTGCGGCGCCCTGCTCTCCCAGCCCATCAACAGCTTGTTCATAGGCCGACGGGAGAGACTGATCGGGTTTGTTCACCAATGAGAAGTGTCTGAGGATCCATGCGTAAATTCACCCTGATCGCCGCCGCGGCCGCCGTCGCACTCACGCTGGCGGGATGCGCGTCCTCTGCGGCTCCCACCGCCACCAGTTCGGCCGCCGCCTGCACGCCGACAGCGGCGGGCACCACGTCGGACGCCGTGACGGCCACCGGCGACCTCGACACCCTCCCCACGACGACCTTCACCGCGCCTCTCACGGCGACGGCGACCGAGCGCACCGTCACCACCGTGGGCACCGGCGCCGAAGTCACAGAGGGCTCCCTCGCCACCATCGACTTCACGCTCTACAACGGCACCTCCGGCAAGCAGCTGTTCACCACCACAGACGCCGAGATCGGCTCGCAGAAGGTGACAGTCGACCAGACGCAGTTCCTTCCCGGCATCGTGAAGGCGGTGCAGTGCTCGACGGTTGGATCGCGCATCGTGGCCGTGGTGCCACCCGCCGATGCCTGGAGCACCAACGGCAACTCCACGCTCGGCGTGGCAGCCACCGACACCGTCGTGTTCGTGATCGATGTGAAAGACGTGACGGAGGCCCCCGCCGCCACCACGGCGCCGACCCCGAGCACCGATCCCAACATGCCCACCCGCGCCACGGGTGCCGACCAGCCCGCGCCCGCCGGTTTCCCGACGGTCACCCTGGCCGATGACGGAACTCCCACCGTGACGATCCCGAGCACCCCCGCGCCCACCACCCTGCAGATGGCCACACTGAAGCTCGGAACGGGCGCGGTCGTCGGCGACGGCGACACGGTCACCGTGCAGTACCAGGGCGTCAACTGGACGACGGGCGCAGTCTTCGACCAGAGCTGGACCAAGGGCGGCCCGACCAGCTTCGCCACCAACCAGGTCATCAAGGGCTTCGGCGCCGCACTCGTCGGCGCAACCGTCGGCTCCCAGGTGATCGTGGTCATCCCACCGGACCAGGGTTACGGCGCCAACGGCCAGTCGCAAGCCGGGATCAGTGGCACCGACGACCTCGTCTTCGTGGTCGACATCCTCGCCACCGCGTCGGCTGCGAAGTAACTCCACCCAGGAGGCGGCCCCCGGGTTCTGGATGCCCGGGGTCGCCACCGCGCGGTGAACGACGATACTGGAGAGGTGGATCTCGAGAGCGTCGCCGCCGAGCTCTCCGTGCTGCCGCCCGCGGAGTTCGTGGCGCGTCGCACCGAACTCGCGAAGGCTGGGCGCATGGAAGCTGGTGCCGCCTCGGGGAAGGCGGCCGGCCGGGAACTCGCAGAGGCGATCAAGCGGCTGGCGAAGCCGTCTGCGGCCGCCTGGGCGGTCAACCTGCTCGCGACGAGGCGACCCGGGATGCTCGAGAGCGTCGCGGCGCTGGGTGCGAACGTGCGGGCGGCGACCGCGAGCGGCGAGCCTGCTGCACTCACGGCCCTCACGGCGGAACGCCGCAGCACGCTCCGCGCGGCCACGGCCGCCGCGTTGGAACTCGCGGAGCAGGCTCTGGATGCATCCGACGCTGACGCACCGGGCGGCGCAGAGGGCACGCGGCCCTCGAAGCTCTCCCCCGCTGTCGCGGCCGATGTGGAACAGACGCTCCAGGCCGTTCTGGCTGACGCTACGGCTGCGGCTGCCGCACGCACCGGCCGACTCGTACGGGCCCTGGCGGCCTCCGGTGTGGAGTCGGTCGATCTCGACGGCGCGGTGAGCGGGCCGTTCACGCCGCCCGGGCCTGGCGACGGCGATGACCTGGACGACGGCGGCGACGGCGACGGCGACGGCGACTATGACGCCGCAGCAGCGGCAACCGCCGAGGCAGCCGACGCCGCAGCGGCGCTCGAAGCCCTCGACAGCCGGCTCGGCGAGCTGCAGGAGCTGCGGCGCGCGGCACGCGAGCGATCCGACTCTCTCGATGACGAGATCGACCTTCTGCGGGCCCGACTGGCCGATATCGAATCCGAACTCCACGACCGCGAAGCAGATCGTGCAGACCTCGAGGAGCGGCTCGACGAGACCGACCGAGCGTTCGGGCAACTCGACCGGCACCGCGAGAAGGCGGCCCGCCGCGCATCCAGCGCCGCTCGGGCGGCCGACCGGTGACGCCGACGAACGCGGTGAGCGCGGTGAGCGCGGTGAGCGCGGGCATCCTGCTGTACCGGTTGCAGCCAGCCGGGCCCGAGGTCTGGATCGCGCACATGGGCGGGCCGTTCTGGGCACGCAAGCACGAACGGGCGTGGTCGATCCCGAAGGGCCTGGTCGAACCCGGGGAGAGCACCCTCGAGGCAGCCCTCCGCGAATTCGCCGAGGAGATCGGAGCTCCCCCGCCCGCGCTCGCCTATGACGTGCTCGGTGAGGCGAGGCAGCGATCCGGCAAGGTCGTCTGCGCCTACACCGCCCAGCTCACGGGCGGGCTCGGCGTCGAGTTCTTCGGCAGCAACACATTCACGCTCGAGTGGCCCCGCGGTTCCGGTGTGGTGCGGGAGTACCCCGAGATCGACGACGCCCGGTGGGTGCCACTCGGCGAGGCTCGGAGCCTCGTCGTGGCGGGCCAGGAGTCGTTGCTTGACGCGCTCGGCCTCCGGATCGGGCGCTGACCGGAGGGTGCCCGCCCGCGGTCAGTCGGTCACTCGGTGCCGACGGCCTTGTCCGCTGCATCGCGGGCGCCGTCGATCTGACCGTCGAACTTCCCGCCCGTGGCTTTCTTGACGGCTCCGGCGACCGAGTCGAGGATGTTGTCGCTCACCTCTTCGGCCTTCTCGCTCTTGAGTGCATCCTGAACCTTGTTGTCTGCAAGGAAAGATTGTGCCTTTGCGGTGATGTCTTCGAATCCCACGGTATTTCTCCTTTTGATTGGATGTTTCTACCGTTCATTCTGCCCGTCTCCCGTGACGAGGGACAGGGGCTGCGTGATCGATTCCAACGACTTGCGCTCAGCATCCACACCGAAGATGAAGGCGATGATGCCACCGAGGATCATGATGCCGGCGCCCAGGAAGTACCCGCCGGTCAGGGGTCCGCGATCGGTTCCGTCGCCGATCAGGATGCCGTAGATGAGGGGAGCACCCGCGCCGGCGAGCTGGCCGAGGGCGAAGAAGTACGAGATCGCCTGGCTGCGGAGTTCCAGCGGGAAGATCTCGCTCACCGTGAGGTAGGCGCTCGAGGCGCCGGCGGAGGCGAAGAAGAACGACACGCACCAGAAGATCGTCTGCGTGGTCGCATCGAGTGTGCCGGCGCTGAACAGCACCGCCGACACCCCGAGCACCACACCTGAGACGCCGTAGGTCAGCAGGATCATCCGCCGCCTGCCCCAGACGTCGAACAGGTGACCGAGCAGCAGCGGGCCGAGCAGATTGCCGATGGCGAACGGGAAGAAGTAGAACTGCGTCGACACCGAGTCGGTGCCGTAGAAGTTCTGCAGCACGAGCGCATAGGTGAAGAAGATCGCGTTGTAGAGGAACGACTGGGTGATCATCATCGTCGCGCCGACCAGAGTGCGCTTCGGGTAGTCCTTGAACAACACTCTGACGATGGTGCGGAACGGGATGCTCTCGGTCGCCTTCACCGTGATCGCCAGCTTCTCGTCGACCGGCTCGATCGTGCCCCCCTCCCGTTCGACGCGGGCCTCGATGTCGTCGACGGTCTCCTCGGCCTCCTTCTCGCGGCCGTGGGTCATCAGCCAGCGCGGACTCTCTGGGATGTGCCGCCTCAGGTAGATGATGGCGAGGCCGAGGATCGGGCCGATGAAGAAGGCCAGGCGCCAGCCGATGTTCTCGGCGAAGTTGTCGGGGTTGAGGAAGAACAGGTTGGCGGCCGAGCCGAGGGCCGCGCCGCCCCAGTAGGTGCCGTTGATGGCGATGTCGACCCGGCCGCGGTAGTGCGACGGGATGAGCTCGTCGATCGCCGAGTTGATGGCGGCGTATTCGCCGCCGATCCCCATGCCCGCGAAGAACCGGAAGAAGAACAGCACGTACATGCTCGGTGAGAGGCCTGCTGCGGCACTCGCGATGAGGTAGATCACGAGCGTGAGGATGAAGAGTTTCCGGCGCCCGAGCTTGTCGGAGAGCCGGCCGAAGACGAGGGCACCGACGATCTGGCCGACGAGGTAGACCGTTCCGGCGAGGCCCACATCGGCCGGTGTCATACCCAGATCCTTCTGGAACCCGGCCGACGCGACGATCTGGATCTCGAGTCCGTCGAGCACCCAGCTGAAGCCGAGCCCGATCACGATCGACCAGTGGAACCTCGTCCACGGAAGCCTGTCCATCCGTGCCGGAACGAGGCTTCTCACGCCTCCGGCACCGCTGCCTGGTGTTCTCTCAGTCGTTGACACAGAGACGACAGTAACCCCGGCGGCAAATCTGCCGTGAAGGAGTGACGAGCCGCGCCTTCACGTGTATTGTTCAGCCGCATCCCGGGTTGCGTGGAGCTTTCTCGGTTACCGTGCAGAGATTCCCGCCTGCCAACACCCCGCCTGCGGACGAACAGGAAGATGACGATGGCGCGCAGTCTGAGAATCCCCCTCTCGTCGAAGGTCGACGACGAGCACGGCAGGGATACCCACGCCGGGCAGCCGCTGGCGCCCGACGTACGGCTGACGATCGACGACCACCAGCGCTTCGGCGACGGAACCCTCTGGTCCTTCGCGGGCGTCGAAGTCGTCGACATCGTGCAGTCGCCGACACCGCCGATCCCGATCTTCCGGCACGTCTCCCCCGTGCACGGTGACCGGATCGCCGTGGTCTTCCTGCTCGAAGGCGAGGTGCAGGTGACCCACGACGGTGCGCAGTTCCGTTTCCTGTCCGGCTCCGCCGCGTACATCGTGACCGGTACCGCCACCTCGGTCGAGGCATCCGAGACCTGCCGCGCCGTGATGGTCTCGCTTCGGCGGAGCCGGCTGGCGGCCGCCGGGATCGACGTGCGCCAGACATTCGGGGCGTTCGCGGCCTCGACGGCACGAACCTCGCCCCTGCTCACCTTCGCGCTCGCCCTGATCGAGGTCTCCCGTGATCACACCCTTCCGACCGAGCCGACCGCAACCGTCCTGACCGACCTGGTCGCGGGACTGTTCCGCGCCGACGATGCGTACTCCACCCGCTCCCTCGGATCGGGCCTCGATGTCGAGTTCGAGGGGTACCGGGAGACCGTGCGCACGTTCCTGCTCACGCAGGTCGAAGAGGGCTCTGCGGGGTGAAGACGCTCGGTGGCAGGGCGAAGCGATCGGGCAGCGCCCGTTCAGCGGGGCCTAAATCGCGCTGGCATCCCTAGGATGGTGGGCATGCGAGCACCACTGTCGGTCATCCGTTCCCTCTCTGTCGTCGGCCTCGCTCTCGGGCTTGCACTCGGCGGCGTGCTCGGCGTGTCAGCTTCAGCCAGCGCCACCGAACCGGTCGACCTCGGCGGCAACCGGGTGATCGACTCGGCCGGGGTTCTCTCAGCCGCCGACGTCACCGCCATCACCGATGCCACCGAGAAGTTGTATGCCGACAGCGGCATAGACCTGTTCGTGGCCTATGTGAGCACCTTCGAGAACCCGGCGAGCGCCGAGGACTGGGCAAACCAGACCGCGTCGGCGAACAACCTCGGACCCACGGACTATCTCCTCGCTGTGGCTGTCGACGGCCGCGCCTACTACCTCTCCGGGGACAGCTCGGGCCCCGTCAGTGGCTCCCAGCTCTCGACGATCGAGAGTGCACAGATCGAGCCGCAGCTGAAGAACGACAACTGGGCGGGGGCTGCCGAAGCTGCTGCAGTGGGGCTCGGCGACGCCGCGGCGGGTGGTACCGGCAGTTCCGGATCGGGTGGTTCGGGCTCGTCGTCCTCGTCGACCGGGGTGAGCGGTGGGACGATCGGCGCCATCGTCATCGTGCTCGTACTGATCCTCGTCATCGTCGGCGGCATCATCGTGATCGTGTTCGTACGCGCCTCGCGCCGCAACCGGCTGGCCGCCGGCGGCTCTGCCCCGATCGACGGCCCCGCGGAATCCGGTGAGCCTGCCGATCCGCTCGTCGCCATGCCGATCCAGGAACTCGAACGGGAGGCTGGGAGCATGCTGGTGCAGACGGACGACGCGGTGCAGACCAGCACCGACGAACTCGGCTTCGCCGTCGCGCAGTACGGGGACGAAGCGGCCGCGCCGTTCCAAAAGGCCCTGGGCGAGGCGACGGCGGGGCTGAAGCAGGCGTTCCAGCTGAAGCAGCGGCTCGACGACGCCGAGCCCGACTCGGATGCAGAGATCCGACAGTGGAACACCGAGATCGTGCGGCTCTGCACCGAGGCGAACCGCGTGCTCGACGAACAGGCCGCGGCCTTCGATGAGCTACGGGAACTCGAGAAGGACATCCCGGCGGGAATCGCCGCCGGCACGGCCGCCGTAGCCGCCGTGGAGCCACGCGTGCAGGCGGCTGCATCGGCCATCGTGGCCCTTCGAGCGTCGTACACCCCGAGCGCCTTCTCGACTGTCGTCGACAACCCGGCGCAGGCCACTGAGCGACTGACTTTTGCTCGTTCCGCGCTCGAGCACGCGGAGACCGAGCAGAGGTCGGACACCGGCGAGGCCGCCGTGGGCGTCCGTGCCGCGGAGGAGGCCGTCGACCAGGCGACCCTGCTGCTTGAGGCCGTCGACCGTGTCACGGCCGATCTCGCCTCAGCCCGCGGCCAGCTCGATTCGCAGCTCACCAACCTGCAGCAGGACGTGGCCGACGCCCACGCTGTCGCTGCCGCGGGAGACCCCCAGGGTGCCATCGCGGCTGCGGCTGAGCGCACGACGGCTGTGATCGCCGAGGTGCAGGCCCAGCTCGCCGGCCCGGTCGACCCGGCCGTGGTGGCCCAGCGGCTCGAGCTGGCGAACCGCGACATCGACGGGGTACTCGGGGCGGTGCGGAGCCAGCAGGCCACCGCGCAGCGCGCAGCCTCCACCTTCGCCCAGACGCTGCAGTCGGCCCGGAGCCGGGTCTCCGCGGCCAACGACTACATCACGGCACGGCGGGGCGGGGTCGGTGCCGAGGCACGGACGCGGCTGGCCGAGGCGACCCGGTTGGTGGCGCGCGCCGAGGAGCTGTCGACCACCGACGCCGTCGGCGCCCTGGCCGCCGCACAGCGCGCCGACGGCCTGGCTGCCCAGGCGATCGAGTCGGCCCAGCGCGACGTCGGCGAGTTCGCGAACGGATACGGCGACGGCTCGGGTGCTCCTGCCGGCGCCGGCGGCGGACTGTTCGGTGCGGGAGGTGGCGGCGGCGGTGGCGGAAACGGGATGCTCGGGGCCATGCTCGGCGGCATCGTCATCAACTCCGTGCTCGGCGGAGGCCGGGGCGGAGGCGGCCTCTTCGGCGGCGGCGGAGGCCGGAGGGACGATGATGATGACGACGACGGCTTCGGAGGCCTCTTCGGCGGCGGCAGCGGAGGCGGCTTCTTCGGCGGCGGCGGCGGTGGCAGCAACGGCGGGGGCAGCCGCAGCGGGGGCGGCTCGTTCGGCGGCCGGAGCGCCGGCAGCTTCGGTGGCGGTGGAACCCGTTCCCGTCGCGGCGGCGGGCGCTTCTGAGCCATCGGCCACCGACACGCTCCTGCCGACCGGCGCCCAGCGCCCAGCAACCAGCACGATCGATCGACTCTCACCCTGACCCTCCTGACAGACCAACCGGCAGTACCACACGAAAAGAGAAGGAATCATGTCAAAACAGTCCATCTTCGGCCGCATCGCTCAGCTCACCAAGGCGAACATCAACGCGCTGCTCGACTCCGCTGAAGACCCGGAGAAGATGCTCGACCAGATGGTGCGCGACTACACCAACAGCATCGCCGACGCCGAGAGCGCCATCGCCGAGACCATCGGCAACCTCCGCCTCGCCGAGGACGACCACCGCGAAGACATCGAGGCCGCGGCGAGCTGGGGCGCGAAGGCCCTCGCGGCGAGCCGCAAGGCCGACGAGTACCGGGCTGCGGGTGGGGAGGGCACCTCCGCAGACGCCGACCGCTTCGATTCGCTGGCGAAGGTCGCCCTGCAGCGACAGATCCAGTCCGAGAAGGAGGCGACAGATGCCGAACCGCAGATCGCGTCGCAGACCGAGATCGTCGACAAGCTGAAGACCGGCCTCAGCACGATGAAGCAGAAGCTCGACCAGCTGAAGTCGAAGCGCAGCGAACTTGTCGCCCGCTCGAAGAGCGCCGCCGCCCAGGCCCAGGTGCTCGACGCGGTGAAGAGCGTCGACATCCTCGACCCCACCAGTGAGGTCAGCCGCTTCGAGGACAAGATCCGCCGCGAGGAGGCAAAGGTGCGGGGTGCAAGTGAGCTCGCGGCATCCAGCCTCGACTCGCAGTTCGACCAGCTCGACGACCTCGGCGAGCTGACCGAGGTGGATGCCCGGTTCGCCGCCCTCAAGGCGGGCGGGTCATCCACCCCCTCGATCACGCCGTAGAGACGTCGAAACCTGCCTCGCGCCAGGCCGTGGTGCCGCCGGCGATGTTCGTCGCGTCGACGCCCCGGCCGGCGAGGTACTGCGTCGCACGGGCGCTCCGGCCGCCGAGTTCGCAGATGACGTAGACCGGCCCCTCGGGCAGGTCCTGCCCCTGGAGCTGGCCGAGGGGGATGTTCACGGCGCCGGGAACGTGACCGCCAGCGAATTCGTCGGGCTCGCGCACATCGATGATGGCTGGTGCAGAGACGGCAGCCAGCTCGGAAACAGTGATCTCGTTCATGCCTCCATCATCTCAGCCCGTGTGCGTCTCGGCCATCGGTGCTGGGCGTTTGCTGAACGGGGCCCTACCAGAGTCACTCCTCGAAAAGCGAGGGGTGCCCGGGTCTCTGCCGCCGACGTAACTTCGAAGAGTCGGAACTGCCGACACCGAAGGAGTCATCCGAAATGCCACAGGTCATCGAAACCGTCGACGTCAACGTCCCCGTCTCGGTCGCGTACAACCAATGGACGCAGTTCGAGGAGTTCCCGAAGTTCCTGGACGAGGTCGAAGCGATCAAGCAGGAGACCGAGACCCTCACGGTCTGGACTGTCAAGGTCGGCCCGGTCGAGAAGACGTTCGAAGCCAATATCACGGAGCAGCACCCCGACGAGCGGGTCGCCTGGAACAGCACCGGCGGCGATGTCGACCACGCCGGCGTCGTCACCTTCCACAAGCTGAGCGCCGACGAGACGCGCGTCACCGTGCAGCTCGACTGGGAGCCGCAGGGCCTGCTCGAGAAGCTGGGCGGCGCTCTCGGCGCCGACAACCACGCCGTCAAGAAAGACCTGAAGAACTTCAAGGAGTACATCGAGAAGAAGGGTTCGGAAGACGGCGCCTGGCGCGGCGACGTCTCCGCGTAAGCTTCATCCCATGGAACCCCGGCAGCCCTCACGGTCGCCGGGGTTCTCCTCGTTCTGGCCCGGTCTCTCGCGTGTGGTCGGTGCCATCCTGCTGGCCGCCGGGGTCACGACGATCTGGGTGTCCCGCCTCGCCTCGCACACCGACGTCTACCTCAGCGAGATGGGGGCATCGGATGCTCCCACCCCCGTGCTCTTCAACGCGGCCCTTCTCGCCATCGCGGTCGGCGGGTGTCTCGTCGCGATCGGGCGGTCGGGGATCCGCTCGCGCGTGCGCTGGCTCGGGGCGTGGAGCATCTCGGCGACCCTGGTCTTCGCCTGCCTCTCGATAGCGCTGGCCTCGCGCGTGACCTGCTCGCCGGGCTGTCCGGTGCCGTTTACGAACGGATCCACGGTGGCGGACTTCGTGCACACGCTCGCCGCGTCACTCGGGTTCGCCGCGGTCGGGCTGGCGATCATCCAGGCCGCCTATGCGCACAGCCTCCGCCCGCTGTTCGCGGTGTCGATCGCGAGCGGCGCTGTGATCATCCTGGCTTCCGGTGTGGGCGGTCTGCTGTCGGTCTTCCGGTTCCGTGTGGATCTGGGCGGCTGGCTGGAACTGACGGCCGCGACAGTCGCGCTGCTGTGGGTGATCGTGTTCGCGCTGGCACGGATCGCGCCGCTTCCCGCGCCGCCCGCCCCGCGTGCACTTGTTCAGGCAGAGGGCCCTGCCATCGAGGTCTCGTCGACGGCGACGCACCTGTCCTGAAGTGCGGTCGGCACTGGGCTCGGTCGCCTGGAGGTGGGCGTCGCGGCTACGATGGCCGCGTCTCCGACGGGCTGCGGCCTCAGCGGCGGCACCACTCCAGCAGGCGTTCCACCGGCCACGTCGTGATGATCCGCTCGGCCGGCACGCCGTTCGCCGCCGCGCGTTCGATGCCGTAGTCGAGCAGTGCGAGCTGGCCCGGCGCATGCGCGTCAGAGTCGATGCTGAACAGGCAGCCCGCCGCGAGCGCTGTGGCGATGAGGTCGTCGGGCGGATCCTGCCGCTCGGGCCGCGCGTTGATCTCGACCGCGACTCCGTTCTCGGCGCACGCGCCGAACACCCGGTCGGCGTCGAATTCCGACGGTGCACGGGTGCCGCGCGACCCCTCCACGAGACGCCCGGTGCAGTGGCCGAGGATGCTGGTGCGCGGGTGGTTGACGGCCCCGAGCATCCGCTCGGTCATCGTGGCCCGGTCGGCCCTGAGGTGCGAATGGATGCTCGCCACCACCACATCGAGCCGATCGAGCAGTTCGGGCGTCTGGTCGAGGGTTCCGTCGTCGAGGATGTCGACCTCGATGCCGGTCAGGAGGCGGAGCGCCGGGGTGCTGCGGTCGAGTTCGGCGACAACCTCCAGCTGCTCGGTGAGACGTTCGGCAGTCAGACCGTGGGCGACCGTGAGATGCGGCGAGTGGTCGGTGAGCGCGAGGTACTCGCGGCCGAGGCTGACAGCTGCGTCGACCATCAGCGGAATCGGGGTGGTGCCGTCGGACCAGTCGCTGTGCGAATGGAGGTCGCCGCGGATCTGGATGGCGAGCGCCCGCCCGCCGTCAGTGAGCGGGCTCGACTGGGCAGCGCGGAGCTTCGTGAGCCGCTCGGGAACGTCGCCGTCGAGGGCCTGCCGGATGACTCCGAACGTGCTGGCGCCGATCCCCTTCGTCGCCTTGAGCCGGCCGTCGTGTGCCCGCGCCGCCAACTCGTCGGGGCTCCAGTCGCCGATCGTCGCCGCCGCCTTTCGGAACGCCTGCACCTTGAACTGCGGCGCCCGGTCGCGTTCGAGGTGGAAGGCGATCTCGGAAAGGGCGGCAACGGGGTCCATTCCTCCATTCTGCGCCCATAGGCTGCAGCCCCGACGCGCGGGCACCCGCCATCCGCCACCGCCACCGCCACCGCCGGTGAGGATGCCCGGCAAGCCACCCTGAGTGCAGCGCCGGTTTCGACCAGCTCCTCCCGTGTGGGAGACGCGGTAGAGGCCCGACGGTGGGTTGAGCTGCCCCGGTAGCTCAACGGCATGAGTCGGAGCCGGGCGTGAGGGGGCGCGGCCGAGGTCGGCCCGGGCGACGCCAGGACGCGGCGGAGCCCGGGGCGCGGGGCTCGGTCGCTGACGCCGAGCCGGCGGGCGACTCAGAACTGGAAGCCCGTCGGAAAGGGGTCGCTCGGGTCGAGGAGGTACTGGCCGATGCCGGTGACCCAGGCGCGCCCGGTGATCGTCGGAATGACGGCGGGTCGGCCCTCCACCTCCGTGGTGCTGATGAGGCGGCCGACGAAGCGCGAGCCGATGAAGGACTCGTTCACGAAGTCGGTGTCGAGGGCGAGCTCGCCGCGGGCCCAGAGTTCGGCCATGCGGGCAGAGGTTCCGGTGCCGCAGGGTGAACGGTCGAACCAGCCCGGGTGGATCGCCATCGCGTGGCGAGAGAGCGTCGCATCCGATCCGGGCGCGATGAATTCGACGTGGTGGCAGTGGTCGACGCCGTCGATCTGCGGATGATGCGGGGCGTCCTGCTCGTTGATCGCCGTCATGATGGCCAGCCCCGCCGCGATGATGTCGTTCTGCCTGCTGCGCTCGAACGGCAGGTTCACCGCGTCGAGGTCGACCATCGCATAGAAGTTGCCGCCGAAGGCGAGAGTGTAGGGAATGGTGCCGTAGCCCGGCACGTCGATCACGGCATCGAGCCGCTCGACGTAGGCGGGCACGTTCTCGATCGTGACCGAGTCGGCGTGCCCGTTGCTCACGGCGACCCGGGCGATGACGAGGCCCGCGGGCGTGTCGAGGCGGATAGTCGTGACGGGTTCCACGACGTCGACCATGCCCGTCTCGACCAGAACCGTGGCGACGCCTATCGTGCCGTGGCCGCACATCGGAAGGCATCCCGAGACCTCGATGTAGACCACACCCCAGTCGGCGTCGGCCCGCGTCGACGGCTGTAGGATAGCGCCGCTCATGGCCGCGTGGCCGCGCGGCTCGTTCATGAGCAGCAGGCGCACGTCGTCGAGGTGCTCCATGAAGTGGAGCCGCTTCTCGTTCATCGTCGCGCCCGGGATGACGCCCATGCCACCGGTCACGACGCGGGTGGGCATGCCCTCGGTGTGCGAATCGACGGCGGTGAACATCCGTGTGCTGCGCATGGCTTCTCCTGGCGGTCGTGACGGGCGAGTCGTGAAGTGAGGGTCAGCGCGACGCGAGGTAGCGCAGCGCCTTCTCGGTGTCAGCCCGCACCCGGGCTTCGTTCTCGGCGCTCAGGGGCCCGCGCGGCGGACGGGTTCTGCCGCCGAAGCTCTGGCCGGCGATGTCGATCGAGAGCTTGATGGCCTGCACGAACTCCGTGCGTGAGTCCCAGCGGAACACCGCCACGAGTTCCCTGTAGAGCGTGAGCGCCTCGGCGATCCTGCCTTCGGTGACCAGCGTGTAGATCTCGACGGCCTCCTTCGGGAAGGCGTTCGGGTAGCCGGCGAACCAGCCCACTGCGCCATCCACGAGCGTCTCGAAGAGCAGGTCGTCTGACCCGGCAATCACATCGAGGTCGGTGAGTTCCTGGATTTCGAGCACCCGGCGGATGTCGCCCGAGAACTCCTTGACGGCCACGACCTCAGGGATCTTCGCGAGCTCGGCGAGGAGTGTGGGCGTCAGGTCGACCTTCGTGTCGAACGGGTTGTTGTAGGCCATGATCGGCAGCCCCACCTCGGCGACACGGGTGTAGTGCTCGATGACCTCGGCGTCGCTCGCGCGGTAGATGGTGGGCGGCAGCAGCAGCACGCCGTCGGCGCCGTCTTCCTTGGCCAGCTCGGCCCAGTGCCTGGCCTGGTGCCAGCCGATGCCGTGCACGCCGGCGATGACGAGACCCCGTCCGTCGACGGCTTTCACCGCCGTCTGCACGACCGTGCGGCGCTCGTCGTCGGTGAGCGAGGAGTATTCGCCGAGCGAACCGTTCGGCCCGACACCGCGGCAGCCGTTCTCGATCAGCCAACTGCAGTGCTCTGCATACCGCTTGTAGTCGACCGCGAGGCCGGCGGGCGCCGAGGAGTCCTCCCTGAAGGCGAGGGTGGTGGCGACGATGACGCCGCCGAGGTCGAATGCCGTGTTGGTCATGAGTGTCTTTCTTGGGTCGTTGTCCCAGTGTGCGGCCTCGGTGGGCCGGTTCGTGTTGAGCAGCGGAATCTGTGGAAGAAGTGGCGGTGCGGTCGGATGTGGACGAGAGGACCTCAGCCGGGTTCCGCCGCCAACTCGCCCAGTCGGAGCGGCACTGCGATCGGCCGCCGGTCGGTGCGCACTCGGTCGGCGGCGGCCGAACGCGGCCCATCGGAGTGCCCCGGCCCATCCGAGTGCCCCGGCGAGAGCGTAGAAAGCAGCTCCTCGACGGTGCGGCCGCACACCCGACCCTGGCAGATGCCGAGGCCCGCGCGGCTCGAGAGCTTCACCGACCTCAGGCTCGCCCCGCCCGTCGCGGCCACCGCGCCGCAGAGGTCACCGTATGAGACCTCCTCGCACCGGCACACCACCGTGTCGTCGGTGAGCCAGCCCTGCCACCCGGTTTCGATGCCATGGGCGTTCTCGATGCGGTCGGCGAAGGCCAGGTAGGTGCGGCGGTGTGCCAGCGCCGAGGCGAGCCGGGCATCCAGAACCGAACCGCCCGCGGCGACGTGACCGGCGATCTCGCCCTCGGCCAGCGCCAGATCGACACCGCCGATACCCGTGATCTCGCCGGCGGCGTACACCGACGAGACGCTCGTCTGCTGCCCCTCGTCGACGGTCACGAAGTCGTCGGCGCCCAGCGCGCATCCCGCCGCCAGCGCCAGCTCGAGTCGGGGAGTGAAGCCGTGCCCGACGCAGACCGCATCGACGGCGATCGTCTGCTCGGTGCCCGGGATCGGCGCCCACGAGGCATCCACCCGGGCGATCGTGACGGTCTCGACGCGGTCGGTGCCGTCGGCGCGAACCACGGCCACACCGAGGCGGTAGGGAATGCGGTGCTGCAGATGGTTCAGCACGTACCCCGCGAGCTCCGTGCCCTTCTTTGCTGCACGCAGCAGCTGCCACGGCTTCGGCAGCCAGCCCGCGAGAAGGGATTTCGTGCGGTTGGCCTCGTACACGCCGATGACCGTCGACCCCGTGGCCACAAGGGAGGCCGCAACAGGCAGCAGGAAAGGGCCCGCGCCCGCGACCAGCACCCGCGACCCGATGGCGACACGCTCTCCCTTCGCGAGGGCCTGGGCGGCGCCCGCAGTGAACACGCCGGGTAGATCCCAGCCGGGAAACGGCAGGGTTCGGTCGTGGGCGCCGGTGGCCAGCACCAGAGCGTCGGGTTCGAAGACACGCTGCGAGCGCCCCGCGCCGTCGGGCTCACCGATCACGGCGAACACGGCACCCGGTCGGCCGTCACGGGTCTCGATCGCCCAGACACTGGCTCCGCGGATGATCGTGCAGCCGTCATCGGTCTCGAGCTCCGAACGGAGCGCCGTGAACGTCGCCCAGCCGTGGTGGAGCACGCTCTCGCGCTCCGACGGGCGCGACGGCGGGAGGTGCCGCCAGTACTGCCCACCGAGTTCGTCCGACGAGTCGAGCAGGGTGACGGCCGCTCCGAGGCGGCGGGCAGCACGGGCCGCGCTGAGGCCCGCGGGACCCGCGCCGATGATGAGAACGTCAGGCACGCCCGTCCGCCTCCCCGGGCAGCTCGATCGGCTCGGCCACCTCGGGCAGCGCGTCGTACTGCGTCGACACCGTGTCACCGTCGGCCGCCCGGCGCTGGCAGGCCCGCACGTCGCGCTGGCCGTTCACCTCGACCAGGCAGTCGTAGCAGACCCCGATTCCGCAGAAGACCCCGCGGGGCCGGGCGTTCTTCGAGGTGGTGCGCCAGGCGAGAGTTCCCGAGCCGAGCAGCACGCCCGCGATGCTCTGGCCCGCGAGACCGTCGACGGGCCGCCCGTCGACGGCGATCCGTATGCCCGAAGCCTCCGCCGGGCGGATCGGGTCGTCAGACGGAGGAAGGAGGAAGGAGGTCACGGTTCACGCCGCCCGGGAGTCGGGGAAGGGCGTGAGGAAGGGCGCGAGGAAGGGTGCGAGCGAAGCCCGCGCGGGCGAGAACGGTGCGGCATCCAGAGCCGGCGGGGCGCCCGCCAGCAGGTCGGCGAGCATCGCGCCGGTCGCGACCGAGAGCCCGATCCCTGCGCCCTCATGGCCGGTCGCGTGCCAGAGCCCCGGCAGCCGCGGGTCTGGGCCGATCACCGGAAGATGATCGGGCATGAACGGCCGGAAGCCGCCATAGCTCCGCATCACCATCATCTCCGACAGGAACGGGAAGAGCCGGAGCGCCTTCTGCGCCAGCTCCCGCAACACGGCCACGGTGAGACGGGTGTCGAAGCCGATCTGCTGGCGCGAGGAGCCGATGAGCACCGTGCCCGCAGCCGTCGTCTCGATGACGCTCGATGTCTGGAGAGCGGCATTGCTCGAACCCACGACACCCACGTAATCGCCGTCGTACACCTTGTGGAAGATGCGGTGAGGCATGCGCGACGTGACCAGCACCATCCCGCGCCGCGGTTTCACCGGCAGCGAGAGGCCGAGCGCCTCCGAGACGTCGCCCGACCACGGCCCGGCCGCCACGACGACCGCATCGGCATGGTGCGTGCCTCGCGTCGTCCGCACTCCCACGAGTTCACCCCCCGGGCTCCGGATGCCCGCCAGCACGGCCTCGTTCTCGAAGAACTGCGCGCCGCTGAGCTTCGCCGACGCGATGAGCGCCTCCGTCATGATGACGGGCTGCACCTGGGCGTCTTCGGGGTAGTGGATGGCCGCGGTGATCGCCGGGTTCAGGTGGGGTTCGAGCAGCAGGGCATCGTCACGAGAGACCGGGCGGGCATCCACCCCTGCCGTGCGCTGCAGCGCCGCGAAATCGTGGAGCGGCTGTGCACCCTGGGCGGTGGTCGCGACGACCACACCGCCCTTCCGTTCGAACTCGACCGATGGGAATGCCGGCCCCAGTTCGTCGCGGAGTTCGGCGTCGACGACCGGCCAGAGGGTCGAAGAGTACTGCGTGAGCCTCAATTCGTCGCCCGGCCCCTTGTCGGAGAGCAGCAGGTTGCCCTCTCCCCCCGACGACGTGCCGCCGACGTTCCGGCCGCGTTCGAGGACGGTGACGTCGATGCCGCGGCGGGAGAGGCTGCGGGCGGTCGCGGCGCCGATGATTCCGCCGCCGATCACGATGACCCTCATCTCTCCTCCTCGTCCATCTCTCTTCGTCGTCGCGGTAGTATATCACGCAGCACTCCGCCACCTCACGAAAGAACCGCCCAATGCCTCGCGCCGCAGGAACCGTTACCGTCACGAACGCCCTCGTCTTCGACGGCGTGAGAGACGACCTCGTCGAAGCGGACATCACCGTCGTCGACGGCATCATCGCCGAAGTGGGGCCGAACCTCACCCCGGTCGGCCGGGTCGTCGATGCCAAGGGAAGGGCGGCCATCCCCGGGCTCATCGACGCCCACTTCCACGCCTACAGCACGGCGATGGGCGGAATGGAACTCGAACTCCGCCCCTTGAGCTACGTCTCGATCGTCGGGACGCACCGGCTTGCCGACGCCCTCCGCCGCGGGTTCACCACGGTGCGCGACGTCGCCGGGGGCGACATCGGACTGGCCCGAGCCATCGATGAAGACCTCTTCCCCTCGCCCCGCTACTTGTTCACCGGCCCCGCGCTCAGCCAGACCGGCGGGCACGGCGACCCGAGGCCCGGCGATCTCGACCTGTGCTTCCACGGCGGGCACATGAACGAGATCGTCGATGGAGTGGATGCCCTGCGGATCGCCGTGCGCCGCCGCTTCCACTCCGGAGCCCATGCCATCAAGGTGATGGCCTCCGGCGGGGTCGTGTCGCTCACCGACCCGATCCGCGTGCCGCAGTACTCGGCCGAGGAACTGCTCGCCGTCTCCGACGAGGCGAGACGCCGCGGAAGCTACGTGGCCGCGCACGCGTACTCACCGGAGGCGATCATCCACTCGGTGACGAACGGCATCCGCTCGATCGAACACGGGAATCTGCTGAACGAGGAGGCCGCGGCCCTGATGGCCTCGCACGGCGCTTTCCTCGTGCCGACGCTCGCCGCCTACGACGCGATGAACCGGCGCGGCGACGAGGTGAACCTGAACCCGGTGTCGAGGGCGAAGAACTCCGAGGTTCTGGATGCCGGCAGCACAGCCGTGCAGCTGGCCCGGGCGGCGGGGGTGCAGATCGGCTTCGGCAGCGACCTGATGTCGGCCCTCGCGAACGACCAGCTGCAGGGCATCCGCCTCCAACTCGAGGTCGAATCCGTGGCGGACGTGCTGCGCTCGCTCACCTCGGTGAACGCGGCCCTGCTGCAGCGCACCGACATCGGCCGGATCGCACCCGGCGCGGCGGGCGACCTGCTCCTGCTCGACGGCGACCCCTTCACCGACACCACGCTCCTCTGGGACGAGTCGCGCCCCCGCCAGGTCATCCAGGCGGGCCGTCTCGTCTGACGCGCCCCGCGTCCCCACGCACCATCGAGTGGGCGGTTCGGGCCCTGAATCGTGATGGTTGGGGCCCGAACTGCCCCTTCGATCGTTGGGCGGGAGGCACGCGGCGGGCGGGCGGCAGGCGTCAGGCGCCGGAGGCCAGCTCGCGCGAGCGGGCGACCGCGGCATCCGTCGCGCGGGTGAAGAGCTCCTCGAGACCACCCTCCGACAACACGCGGATCGCCTGCTCGGTCGTGCCCTTCGGGCTGGTCACGAGGCGGCGGAGCTCCGCGGGATCCTCCCCCGTGTGCTCGAGCAGCGCGGCCGCACCGATGAACGTGCCGTTCACGAGAGTCGCGGCCTGAGAGGGCGTGAACCCCTTCGCGACAGCCGCCGCGGTGAGCTGCTCGACGAGGTAGAAGAAGTACGCGGGGCCCGATCCGGAGATCGAACTGAGGGCATCGATCTCGTCTTCGGGCACCGCCACGACCTCGCCCACGAGCTCGAAGAGGGCCGTGACGAGGGCGAACTGCTCGTCACTCGTGCGTTGCCCCTGCGCCAGCCCCGTGACGCCCTTGCCGATCAGCGAGGGCGTGTTGGGCATCGCCCGCACCACCGCCACCGACGACGGCAGGGCGCGCTCGAACACGTCGAGGGTGACGCCCGCTGCGAGACTCACGACGATGGCGTCGGGCGCGAGCGACGGCGCGATCTCGGCGAGCAGGTCGGTCACCATGTACGGTTTCACTCCGACGATGACGATGCGGGCATCCGTCACCGCCACGGGGTTCGCCCGGGGATCGGTCTCGGTGCTGTACACCGTGAGACCCGGATGCGAGGGAACCGTCTCTGCCCGCGACACCGACCGCGTGGTGGCCCGGATGCCGCCCTCGACCGTGACACCCGGTCGCAGCAGACCGGCCAGCACGGCCTGGCCCATGGAGCCGGCCCCCAGCAGGGCGGTGGTGGGAAAGGTGGATTCGACAGTCACTGCGGGGTGCTCATTTCGTGGGGAGGGATGCTTCGGGCGCTTCTTCGCTACGGCCGGCCCACCAGCCGAGCACGTGGCCGATGTGGGCGTGCAGGAGCTTCTCGGCGGCGTTGGAATCACCCGCGACGAGCAGGTCGAGCAGCTCGTGGTGCTCCACCGCCGACCGTTCGAGTTCGCGGGTGTCCTTCAGCTCGGCGAGGCCCACCATCCGGGTCTGGCTGCGGAGCTCCGCCACCAGGCCCACCAGACGCCGGTTGCCGGTCAGCGCGATCAGTTCGAGGTGGAAACGCGAGTCGGCGGCCAGGTAGGCCGCGAAGTCTGCGGCGGCGGCGGCACGGATGATCTGCTCCGCCAGCTCGCGGAATTCCGGCAGTCGATCCTTCGGAAAAACTTCCACGGCGATCCGCATCGCGGGCACCTCGAGCCAGCGCCTCGCCTGCACGATCTCGCGGAGATCCTCCTCGCCAACGGAGGTGATCCGAAACCCCTTGTTGCGGACGGACTCGACGAACCCGCGCTTCTCGAGGTCGAGCATCGCTTCACGCACGGGGGTGGCCGAGACGCCGAACTGCGCCGCCAACCCCGGCACCGAGACGACGGTGCCGGGCACGAGTTCGCCGGAGATGATCGCAACCGAGAGCGCACGCTCCACTTCGGCACGGAGACTCGACGACTGCGGGATGCTTCGGATCGGGGAGCTCTCGTTCATCTCAGCATCATCTCCTGTGACCGGGTAGGCCGGCGCACCTGGCGCCGGGTCGTATATGGCACACTACTGCCCGAACAGGCACGCGACGCGGCTCAGAACACTGCAATTGGAGGGAATGCACGCAACCACCGTCGGGAGAGGGAAAGATAGAGCTATGACCGAGGACGAATCGACCGAGACCGCCGCCGAGACCGCCGCAGACCCGACTGCCGATGCCGCCGACAGCACTGCAGAACCCGCCGCCGAGATCACCTTCGACGGCGAGCTCTACCCCGCACGCCCGGCCCGGCTCCGGCCGCGGGCGAACCTGCGGGCCAGCCGCATCCAGCGTTCGTTCTCGGATCCGCGCTCCGCCGACGCGTCGAACGTCTCGTACGTCGAGTGGCTGATCCGGCAGTCGATGCTCCGCGACGCGCAGGTGCTCTCGCGCGGGCTCTCCGGCCAGCCGAGCATGTGGCGGAACCCCTACGCGAAACCGGATGCCCGGCGAGCCATCCGCACCGCATCCGTCTGGTTCACTGCCTACCCCATCTCGCTCATCACCGAACCGGGAGTCTCCTACCTCGGCGCCCTCGGCGACGAACGGCTCTGGGCCGCCTTCGAGACCATCGGCATCTCAGCCGTGCACACCGGTCCGGTGAAGCGCGCTGGCGGCATCACGGGCTGGAGCATGACGGCCAGCGTAGACGGCCACTTCGACCGCATCTCCACCCAGATCGACCCCGCCTTCGGGTCGGAGGACGAGTTCCGCATCCTCTCGGATGTCGCCGACCAGCACGGCGGCAGCGTCATCGACGACATCGTGCCCGGCCACACGGGCAAGGGCGCCGACTTCCGCCTCGCCGAGATGGCCTACAAGGACTACCCCGGCATCTACCACATGGTCGAGATCCCGGAGGAGAGCTGGGGCCTCCTTCCCGAGGTGCCTGCGGGCCGGGACTCGGTGAACCTCAACAAGGAGACCGAGCACCAACTCGCCGAGCAGGGCTTCATCATCGGCGAACTGCAGCGCGTCATCTTCTACTCCCCCGGCCAGAAGGACACCAACTGGAGCGCGACGGGCCCGGTGCTCGGCGTCGACGGCATCACGCGTCGCTGGGTCTACCTGCACTACTTCAAGCAGGGCCAGCCCTCGATCAACTGGCTCGATCCCACCTTCGCCGGCATGCGTCTCGTGATCGGCGACGCCCTGCACTCCCTCGGCGACCTCGGTTCGAGCGCGCTCCGCCTCGACGCCAACGGCTTCCTCGGCGTGGAGAAGAGCGCCTCAGGCAGCCCGGCCTGGTCGGAGGGCCACCCGCTCTCCGAGGCGGCCAACCACCTCATCGCGGGCATGGTGCGGAAGGTCGGTGGCTTCAGCTTCCAGGAGCTGAACCTCACGATCGAGGACATCCGCGACACCGGCCGCGTCGGCGCAGACCTGTCGTACGACTTCATCAACCGGCCCGCCTACCAGCACGCGCTGGCGATGGGAGACACCGAGTTCCTGCGGCTGACCCTCCGCACCTCCCTGAGCCTCGGCGTCGAACCCGTCAGCCTCGTGCACGCCCTCCAGAACCACGACGAGCTCACCTACGAGCTGCTGCACTGGGAGACCCTGCACCGCGCCGACCTGTATCCCTTCCGCGACGAGGAGATCACCGGCGGCCAACTCGCCGAGACCGTGCGCGCCGACCTTGTGGCGAAGCTCACAGGCGACGCCGCCGACTACAACATGGTCTTCACCACCAACGGCATCGCCTGCACCACCGCGTCGGTCATCGCCGCGACCCAGGGCCACACCACGCTGGCGTCGATCACCGATGAGGATGTGGAGAGCATCCGTGCCGCCCACCTCTGCCTGGTGCGCTTCAACGCCTGGCAGCCCGGCGTGTTCGCCCTCTCCGCCTGGGACCTGCTCGGAATGCTGCCGGTGCCCGCCTCCGACGTGCGCGACCTGATCGCCGACGGCGACACCCGTTGGATCGAGCGCGGCGCCCACGACCTCATGAACGTCTTCCCCGAGGCCACCGCCTCGAGTTCGGGCATGCCCCGGGGCCGGTCGCTCTACGGATCACTGCCCGGGCAACTCGAGACGCCCGGCTCCTTCGCGCTGTCGGTACGGCAGATCCTCGACCTCCGCTCCTCGCACGGACTCGACATCGCCAGCCAGGTCGACATCCCGGATGTCGCCCACCCCGGCATGCTCGTCATGGTGCACCGTCTCGACGAGGGCGACGCCACGATCGAGGATCCGCGCCTGCAGATCACCGTGCTGAACTTCACCGGCGAACCGATCGAGGGCACCGTACGCTCCGACGCGCTGGTCGCCCGGCGTGCGGTGATCGATGCCACGACCCACGAGGAGACGGGGCGGGTGGATGATCTGCAGAGCTTCTCGGTGAGCCTGCCGCCCTACGGCGGCCTGTTCCTCCTCATCGAGCCGGAGGTCGACGCCGCGTCGTGAGCCGCACAGGGGCAGGTCGTCAGAACCGGTTCGCACCCAGACGGTAGAGCCGCAGAGCCAGCGACAGCCGCACCCGGCCCTCGGCGGATCTCGCGTCGAAACCGAGCTGTTCGCTCAGCTCGGCCACCCGCGCCTGCATGGTCGAGTGATGCACGCCCGACGCGGCGGCCGCCGCCCGGATGCTCTCGGCCCGCACGATGAGTTCGAGGTGCGGGAGGTTCCGCGGATCCTCCTGCACCAGCCGCTCGATCGCCAGAGCGTCGGGCTGCGGCGCGGCAGAGGCCTCGGCGGCTTCGACGAGCAGCAGCACGCTTCCGAGACGGCCCGCGTCGACCACCGGCTCGGCCGGGGTCGTCAGCCGGAGCGCCAGGAGCGCCGTCTGCCACGATCGGGGCGCATCCACCGCCAGAACGGAGAGCCCGAGTCCCTGGCGGGTCGGGCTGCCGGTCGGTACTGCGGGAGCGGCTGCCGGAGGAGCTGCAGTCGCGGCCGTGCTGTCGCGCACGATCGACGCCCGCACCCGCCCGACGGGCGTGACCACCACCGCTGCGCCTCCGCCCAGGGCCGAACCGGGTTCGCCTGCAGGTGCCGCCGCCATCCGCAGCTCGCCGACGTCGACCCTCAGCCGGCGGGCGGCCGCCGCCCGCGCTTCGGGACTCTCGGCCGGATCGATCAGGATCTCCAGGTTGCGACGGGCGATGGCCACCGGGTGGGTTCGTTCGAGCGAGATCCGCAACCCGAACGAGAGCCGCTCGAGAACCATCTCATCGTTGGTGTGGGCGTCACCCGTGCGCTCGACCCACGCGAACCACCCCTCACCGATTGCGTGGGATGCCCACCGACCCGGCTCCGCACGCACGGGTCCCCGCGAACGGATGCCCGCCCCATCGACACGCATCACCGTCTCGTCGGCGGCGAACCCGACCGCGCAGCCCGTCAGAACGCTTGCCGCACGCAGCAGCGCCTCGGCCGTCGCGTGCCCCTCCACGAGGGTGTCGAAGTAGGAGATGACGCGCAGGCTCTCACTCGCCACCGGATCGAGGGCGGTGATCCGTCCGACTAGTTCCTGCATGTTCTGGGAGCATACTCTGGGTAGAGCATCCGGAGCCTGCTCGGGGTGCAGCCGCTCAGGCGCCGAGGATACGCCGCACCCAGCGGGTCCTGTTCTCGGCAATGGCGCTCGACAGTGCGGCTGTCGGCGCCATCAGCTCCGCACCGTGGAACACGCCCGGGGTCACGTGCAGCTCGCAGATGCCACCGTCGGCCCAGATCTTCGAGGCATACGCCACGTCTTCGTCACGGAAGACCTCCGCCGAGCCCACGTCGATGAACGTGGGCGGAAGCCCCGACAGGTCTGTTGCCCGAGCCGGTGCAGCATAGATCGACACGTCATCCGTTCGGCGCCGGTCGCCGAGCAGGGCGTCCCAGCCGGTGTCGTTGCTTCCTCTGTCCCAGACGCCGATGCCCACGAACTGCCGGCTCGAGACCGTCTCGTTCCGATCATCCAGCATCGGATACATCAGCAGCGACCCGATGAGCCCCGGACCGCCCTTGTCGCGGGCCATCAGGGTGACGCCGGCCGCGATTCCGCCGCCGGCGCTTCCCCCGGCGATGATCAGACGGTCGGCGTTGAAACCGAGTTCGTCGGCATTCTGGGCAGCCCAGACCAGCCCGGCATAGCTGTCGTCGACGAGGGCCGGATCGGGTGACTCGGGCGCCAGCCGGTATTCCACGCTCACCAGCACAGCGTCGAACTGCTCGACCCAGTCCAGCAGGGGCTCGAGTCCGGTGAAGCGGTCGCCGATGATCATTCCGCCGCCGTGCACGTTATAGATGCCCGGGCCTCCTGCGACATGATCGCTCCGACGGAAGATGCTGAGGATGATTTCGGGAGCCCCCTCCGGGCCCGGCACACTCCGCTCCTCGTGGGTCACCTCGCGCCCTGCCAGCAACTGGTCGATCGGCGGGGTGATGCCGGCCGATCGCATCGGCGCGATCATCTCCGGCGTCAGGGTGGATGGCAACTGGTCGCCGATCACGGCGAGCACCGCGGCGAGTTCCGGGTCATAGGGCGGGCGTGCGAGGTGGTGGGTTGGATCGGTGAGTGTCATGGTGGGTCTCCCTGGCCGTGAGGCACATCGTTGTGCCGCCAACTCCATCCTCGCCGACCTCTCCGCCACCCGCGACCGCCACCTGTCGCCGATCCCGCGCTTCTTCCCGCCAACCGGCGGGCGGCGAGGACTGGATCCGCGAACGCGAACTCACCCACGAGCAGGCCTTCGCCCTCGGGTTTCTCGAGCAGAACCCCGGTTCCATCCAGCGCGACATCGCCGCGCTGACCCGCACCAGCGCCGCAAGCGTGTCGAGCCTTCTGCAGGGGCTCGAACGCCGAGGCCTCATCGAACGTCGCACAGAGAACGGCAACGAACGGAGCAAACGCGTCTACGCCGCGTCCGCCGGCGCCGAACTCATCGCCGGTTTCGATTCCGCAATGGAGGCCGCCGACGACACGATCCTCGCTCCGCTCAGCGCGGCAGAGCGCGCCACCCTGCACGCTCTGCTCAAGAAGGTGACCGCGGTTCTGCCGCAGCCCTCCCGCTGAACCCAGCCCCGATCATCCAGAACCACTCTCCGCCGTGCCGGCGGCACCCCTTCCGACCGCCGACGCCGTCGGCACCAACCGCTGGTACCTCTCCGCGGCACCGATCGTGCGGGCTCTCGTGCACCTCTGCGTGCCGATGGCCGCCGCCATGGTCGTCGGCGCCGTCTACAACGTCGTCAATGCGGGCTTCATCGGCTCGCTTTACGACGCCACACTGCTGGCCGCCGTCACCTTCGGAACCCCTCTCCTCGGCCTCGTCATGGCGATCGGCGGCGTCTTCGGTGTCGGCGGCGGAGCTCTCATCTCGCGGCTCCTCGGTGCGGCCGAGAGAGACTCCGCGAAGGCCGGCGGAGATCAAGCGCGTCTCGTCGTCCGCCCTCTGGGGAGCCATCGTGACGGGCGCCATCCTCGGCGGTCTCGGCCTGCTGCTGCTCGGCCCGCTCGTGTCCATTCTGGGCGCGGATGCCGCCGCGGTTCCCGCGACGAGCGCCTACGTGGCCGTCATGCTCGCCTTCGTACCGGTGCTCGCCGCCGCCTTCTGCCTCGAACAGATCGTGCGGTCGGAAGGTGCAGCGCGCCAGGTCATGATCGGACTCATCGGGTCGACCGTCGAGAACGTTCTGTTCGACGTGTTGTTCATCCTCGTTCTGCACTGGGGCGTCGGCGGGGCCGCCCTGGCGACGGGGCTCTCGAACCTCGGAGTCGTCGTCTACTTCATCGTCTGGCTGCAGCGGACCAGCGAGAATGTCAGCCTGTCGCCTCGCTGGTTCACGCTCTCCCCCGCCGTGCTGAAGCCGGTCTTCGGCATCGGCGTGGGCGAGCTGCTGCAGTCCGCCTTCCTCATCGTCACCTCACTGGTGCTGAACAACCTCGCCGTCGCCTACGGAGACAGTGCCCTCGCAGCGATGGGTGTGGCTGTGCGGATCGCGCAGGTGCCGGAGTTCCTCGTGATGGGCGTCACGCTCGGCGTGCTGCCGCTGCTGGCCTACTCCTACGGCAAAGGCGACCGGGTGCGGCTGATGTCCGCGCTCCGCGTCTCGGCCCTCACGGTCGGGAGCATCACCGTGATCGCGGCCGTCGCCGTCTTCGCATTCCGCGACCAGTCTTCTCGGCCTTCGTCGCCGACCCCTCCGTGCTCGTCATCGGCGTCACCATCCTGACGGCGCAGCTCGTCGCCATGGTCGTGAACGGATTCACGGGTCTCCTGACATCACTCTTCCAGGCGACAGGGCGTTCACTGCCCGCCATCGTCATGTCGATGGCGCCGGGGGTATTGTTCATCCCGATCGTGCTGCTCGGCAACCTCTGGTTCGGCCTGGCCGGCATCATCTGGTCGCTGACGGTCTCCGAGGGGCTCGTGTTCCTGCTCGGCATGGCCATCTGGCTGGCATCACGCCGAGCGATCGACCGGGGTCTCGCCGACGGCAGCGCCGAGCGCGCCGACCAGGTGCTGGAGCAGGCCGCCGCCTGAGGTAGCGCCCTCTTCAGGCGAGCACCCACGTCTCGGGATCGTTCAGATCTTCTATGCACTCGAAGCCCGCAGCAGAGAAGAGTCTCTTACTCGGATGATTCTGCGGCCTTATTCTTGCCCACACGCCGAAATCGAGGCCATACTCCACTTTCGTCCTGTCGACGATCTGGAGGGCCGCCTCGAGTGTCTGGCGGCCCAGCCCGAGACCCCGAGCTTCGCTCCGGGTGGCGATCGCGAGAATGATGATCTGCTGGCCCTCAGAATCGAAGGAGAAATGCACAGCCGACACGATCTCGCCCGCGGCATCGAGCGAGAAAACAACCGCCTCCGTGTCTGGCACAGGAAGCCTGAGCGCTCTCAGCCCCGATTGGACTTCAATCTCCCATGGTGCGGGGTGATACCGTCCGCGATGGCTGTCGTACAGCATCGCGGGGGGATCAGCACAGACAAATCGTTTGAGCGCTTGGTTATGTTGACGATGCCCTGACGACCACGTGAGCGGGTCAGGAAGAGGCACGATTCGCGAGCCACAACGCATGCGCCTGCTTCTCGACCGCGCTGATGCTCTTGCGGCCGATTGTCGACCTGTATTCCTCAGCGTATTGGTCTCGTTCCGCATCGGTGAGGCCGTCGTTGCCCACCTCTTGCCTGACATTGTCGCCTGGACGAACGAGAGTGACAGAAGGGGTCATGGCAGCATCGTAACGCGATCCGACGCCTTCGCACGGGTTCCTGGCAAAATCAGTGGGGTTTTCTCATGAAGTCCACGAGCGCCCGATACCTAGGAAAAATCGTGTACCAGGGGCCCTTAGTCGGGCAGCTCGATCTTGTCGGTCGGCGGCGCGAAGAGACGGCCGGCGAGCTTGCCCACGAGAGGCGTGGATCCGGCGCGGAACGATCGACAGGCTGGCGCACCGGTCGTACCGGAGACACCCGGCCTGCTGTGGATGATCGTGGTGAGGGTCGCCCGCGTCGTGCTCGACCGCATAGCGTCGGCTGCGATGATGAGGTCGAAACGCTGCTTCTCGCCGCTCTGGAACATCACCTCCCGCGCAGGATCTCGAGCTCGGCCGTGGCCCCGCCGCTCTCCGACGCCCGCACCGGGAAATCGGCGACCACTCTGCCGCCGGCGCCCAGGAACCGCGTGCCGACCTCGCCGGTGTTCGCCGCACGAACCGCATCCTCGAGCCCAGCGCGCCGCAGCACCCCTCGCCCCGCTCCGCGCACGTCGATGTTCTGCCCTCCGTCGCGGAACTCGGGTGCACGTGGGTCGACAGCCCGGCCTCTCTGCCAGACCGAGGTCGCCGTCACTGTGGCAGTCGCCGCCGCCGCACCAGCACCACGCGGTACCCGATCCCGACCACCAGCACAGCGGCACCCCCGAACACCGCCGGCAGCAGCAGCGTCGCCACGAGCGCGAGGCAGCCGAGCACTCCGAGCACCTGCAGAGCGCGCGGATAGCGCCGGTGAGCCGGCTGCTGCGTGAAGGCGGCGGCGTTCGCCACCACGTAGTAGAGCAGCACGCCGAAGGATGAGAATCCGATCGCGGCCCGCAGATCGACGCTCACGACCAGCACGCAGACCACCACGGCAAGCGCGATCTCAGCATGCTGGGGCACCTGGCGTCTCGGATGCACGGCCGCGAGCCAGCGGGGCAGGTCATTGTTCCGGGCCATCGCTAGGCTCGTGCGACCGATTCCCGCGATGAGCGCGAGCAGCGCTCCCAGCGCCGCGGCAGCAGCGCCGACACGCACGAGCGGCGCGGCCCAGCTCCATCCACCCGCCACAACCACATCGGACAGCGGAGCAGTGCTCGCGGCGAGCCGCTCCGGACCGAGCACGGTCAGCACCGTCATCGCGAGCACGCCGTACACGACGAAGGTCGCGGCCAGCGCGATGAGGATGGCGCGCGGGATCGTGCGGGCAGGATCCTTCACCTCCTCCCCCATCGTCGCGATCCGGGCATAGCCCGCGAAGGCGAAGAAGAGAAGCCCGCCGGACTGCAGGATGCCGTACCATCCGTGTTCGAAGAGGTCGGGTCGGGCATCCGGCACCGCCAGGCCTCCCCCCGTCACCGCCGACATCACGACGACAGCAAGCACCAGCAGCACGAACGCCACGATCACGCGGGTCAGTGCTGCCGTCCGTGTCACACCGAACAGATTGACCGAGGCGAGCGCCAGCACGGCGAGCACAGCGACGGGCTTCTCCCAGCCGGGCGGCGAGGCGTAGGCGGCGAACGTCAGCGCCATCGCTGCGCAGCTGGCCGTCTTGCCGACAACGAAACTCCAGCCCGCCAGGAACCCCGGCCACGCCCCCAGTCGCTCCCGCCCGTAGATGTAGGTGCCGCCCGACGTCGGGTACTCCGCAGCGAGCTGCGCCGACGATGACGCGTTGCAGAACGCGACGATCCCGGCGATCAGCAGCCCGACGAGCAGCCCCGCTCCCGCAGCAGCCGATGCCGGAGCGAAGGCGGCGAAGACACCGGCCCCGATCATCGACCCGAGGCCGATGCTCACTGCGTCAACGGTACCGAGCCTTCTCGCGAGAGCCGAAGACGAGGTCATCCCTCCACTATCACCCGCCGAAGTGAACAGTCGGTGACGAAATTCATTCAGCCGGCGATATCGGCGTCGTCAATGGCACGACCGATGTACCCGCGCAGAGTCTCATGGGCCCGCGGATCGTAGATCCCCCAGTCGATGTCGTGAGCATGTTCCGCGCACACCCCGAACAGCAGCCTCCTGCCCCGGTGGTTCACCCCGACGGCGTCGGCCAGCGGAGCCTTGCACCCCTCCTCCATGCAGAGAGTGGAGTCCGGCGGGAGATCCAGCGAATGGTGCGTCATGACGACCACGTCCTCAGCAGCTCGCAGGGTCTGAGCGCGCCACATGGCCAAGTGTATGGACAACGTCGATCCAGATGTCATTTCACACAACATTGGGCCGACCTTGCCTCACATCGGAGGGTTCACGGTCAGACGAGCACGAGGTTCAGAGCCTCCGACGGCGCCCGGTAACGGTCGGCAATCTGCTCCACGGCAACGAGGACGTCCATCGACGGGGTCACCCTGCCCGCCAGATACGAGTTCAGCCGCGGCCGTGACGTACCGAGCTCGCGGGCCAACCTGGCCTGCGTCATGCGCGTCCCCCGGTACGCCTCCCGAAGACGCTCGAGAGCCAGCTCGGCCGGCGTCGCCGTTGCTCGCGCCAGAGCCGACTCGAGAAGACCCACCGTCGATCGCGACTCGGCGGCCTCGGCCGCCTCATCGAAAACCGGTCGGAGCTCGGGATCCGTGGCGACCGCGTCGACGAGCTTTCGCCAGTCGTGGGCGTACCCTCGGTCGATGGCGGCGAGCATACCCTCGAAGCCCCATGCGGACACGGGGTCGTCCGGGGTGGCTTCGATGTTGCGGAATCGTAGCGGCATGGCTGCGCTCCTTTCAGATGAGATGTCCGGCAAGCCGCCGGCATTCAGCGACGACGTCGTCCCACTTCTGCCACCGAGCTATAAGCCCTTTGTAGGTGGGGAGATCGCGGATGCGGTACCGGTTTTTTCCGGTATCGCGGGTTTGAGAACGAATTCGCTGTCACGATCCAGTGCGCCCTGAATGAGGTCGAACATGTCTTGAAGATCCGTGAGGACGTGGTCGTGGTCGTGGTCGTGGTCGTGGTCGTGGTCGGTGGACATTCTAGGGTGCGCATAGAACGCCGCAGAAGTCCCGCCGACCACCACGCCATCGGGCAGATGAAAACTAGCTGAGTACCCCCAGAGGGACTCGAACCCTCACTCGGACGATTTTAAGTCGTCTGCCTCTGCCAATTGGGCTATGGGGGCGACCGGGAGGTTACTCTTTCGAGACTGCTCCACCGACCGGCACAGGAGCGCCGGCGGGGCCTGGTGTGCCGGCACCGGCAGAAGCACCAGCGGGCGCTGCCGACGACACCGAGGCGGGCGCCGCCGGGCGGGGGCGGGAGGCGAACTCCTCGAACGCTGCGCGCGGGTGAACGCGGGCCTCGAGCGACGCGATGTCCCGCCCGAGAACGACGTTGAACGCCCAGTTGCCGATGACGCGGATCTTGCGCTCCCAGCTGGGCATGGCCAGACCGTGGTATCCACGGTGCATGACCCAGGCGGGGAATCCGGTGATGCCGATCTTGCCCGACTGGAAGGCACCGACGCCGATACCGAGGCCGGCCACAGCGCCGGCGTTCTTGTGGAAGTAGTCCTTGACATCCTCTCCGCGGAGCTCGGCGACGAGGTTCTTCGCGAGCTGCTTGCCCTGACGCACGGCGTGCTGGGCATTCGGCACGCAGAATCCGCCGACGCCACCACCTGTGAGGTCGGGCACGGCTGAGACGTCGCCGGCACCCCAGGCATCGGCGATCATGCCGTCGTCGTTGATGACGCGAAGGTCGGCCTGCACGCGCAGGCGCCCACGCTCCTCGATGGGGAGGTCGGTGTTCTTCAGCATCGGGCTGGCCATGACACCGGCCGTCCAGACGATCGTGTCCGACTCGAAGCTCTCGCCGGTCGACAGCTCGACCACTCCGCCGACAGCAGACTTCAGCTGGGTATCGAGGTGGATCTGGGCACCGCGCTCGGCGAGGTTCTGGATGACCCAACCCGCCGTCTTCAGTGAGACCTCGGGCATGATGCGGCCCATCGCCTCGATGAGGTGGAAGTGCGTGTCCTCGAAGGCGAGCTCGGGATAGCTGTCGAGGAGGGCGCTGGCGAAGGAACGCATCTCGGCGAAGATCTCGATGCCGGCGAAGCCGCCGCCGACCACCACGAAGGTGAGAAGACGGTCGCGCTCGGGACCTTCGGGCAGCTGCGACGCCTTGTCGAAGTTGGTGAGGATCCGGTCGCGGATGGCGACGGCCTCCTCGATGGTCTTCAGGCCGATGGCCTCGTCGGCAACGCCCGGGATCGGGAACGTGCGCGAGACGGACCCTGCGGTGACGACGATGATGTCGTATTCGAGCTCGTAGTCCTCACCGATGTTCGGGTGGATCGTGACCGTCTTGTCTGCGTGGGTGATCTTCTCGACCTTGCCCGCGATGATCGTCGTCTTCTTGAGGTGACGACGAAGCGAGACGACCGCGTGGCGGGGCTCAATCGATCCGGAGGCGATCTCGGGAAGGAACGGCTGGTACGTCATGTAGGGCAGCGGGTCGACCACGGTGACATCGGCTTCGCCGCTCCGCAGCCACTTCTCGAGCTTCCAAGCGGTGTAGAAACCGGCGTAGCCGCCGCCGACGATCAAGATTTTCGGCACAGTAAAAGGTTCTCCTCGGTCAGGTACAAGCCATCAGGCTACTACCTCCGCACCACGAGCCCGGAACGAGTCGCCCCACCGGTGTGCCACGGAGTTGTTCAATGGCCCGCACTGGCCGCAGTTACAGGATACTCCTTGCACTCGCAAACGCGTGGCGACCAATCGCCCTGTTCGAGGGCAATGTCCCCGATCGGGTTCACCCCGGGGCCCGCAGCGAGCGAGTGGGCGGCGAGGGCGTGCAGGCACTTGACCCGCACGGGCATCCCGCCGGCGGAGATTCCGGCGATCTCATCGACGACCGCGATGCTCTCCCGGTCGGCGAGATACTGTGCGTGGGCGGCCCGGTAGGCCTCACCGACGGTCTCGTCGGTGGAGACCAGCTCCTGCAGCGCAGGCATGATCTGCGCAGCCTCGAGGTCGGACATCGCCGCCGTCGCGGCCGGATGGCTCAGGTAGTACATCGTCGGGAACGGTGTGCCGTCATCCAGCCGCGGGGCGGTGGCGACGACGGTCGGAGCGCCGCAGACGCAGCGTGCGGCAATGCCGAGCACGTTGCGCGCCGGACGGCCGAGCTGGTTCGAGACGGTCAGGATGTCGAACTCGCTGGCGGGTTCGAACGGGGGCGTGGTCATTTGGTCGTTCCGTCGGGGGTTGCCGCACCTGTCGGCGCGATACCGAGTTGGTCGGGTGTCTGGGTACTGAGCCCCGCGGTCATGCCCGATACGAACAGGGCGGCGATCCAGTCGCTCTGGGTGGCCTGGATGTTGCTCGAGACGGGTGGGGCGGAGGTGGCGGCATCGGCCCCCGTGTCGTTCAGCACGAGGAAGCTGGTCTCGCCGGGAGACACATAGTAGAGCCGGTCGCGGGCCTCGGCGCGGATGTAGGCCGGGTCGCTCCAACGCGCGACATCCGCCGACAGGCTGGAGTTCTGGGCCTGGGCGGCCGCAAGATTCTGCTGCAGGTCGGCGATCTGCTGGCGCTGCTCGATGAAGATGCGGGCACCGGGGGCGACGATCACCACGAACAGCACCAGCACGATGAGCATCAGCACGGTGAAACCCGAGAACCGGATGCTGCGGAGCCAGTTGGTCGGAGCAGCCGCCATCGAGCGACGGTCGGCCGAGCGCGGAGCCCTGCCGACCGTCGATTTCATGGAATTCCTTACGTGCAGCTCTGTCAGGCGGTGAAGCGGGGGAACGCGGTGCGGCCCGCGTAGACAGCCGCCTCGGCGAGCTCCTCTTCGATCCTCAGAAGCTGATTGTACTTGGCGACACGCTCGCTGCGGGCAGGCGCACCGGTCTTGATCTGCCCCGAGTTGGTGGCCACCGCGAGGTCGGCGATCGTGGTGTCCTCGGTCTCACCGGAGCGGTGCGACATCATGGTTGTGTAGCCCGAGCGCTGCGCCAGCGAGACAGCGTCGAGCGTCTCGGTGAGCGTACCGATCTGGTTGACCTTGACGAGCATCGAGTTGCCGGCGCCGAGCGAGATGCCCTTGGCCAGGCGAACCGGGTTGGTCACGAACAGGTCGTCGCCGACGATCTGCACCTTGCTGCCGATCGAGGCGGTGAGGTGCTGGTAGCCCTCCCAGTCGTCCTCTTCGAGCGGGTCTTCGATCGAGACCAGCGGGTAGTTGGCCAGGAGGTTCTCGAAGTAGCTGCTGAGCTCGACCGACGTGGTGGCCTTGCCCTCGAACTGGTAGGCGCCGTCGCGGTAGAACTCGCTCGCCGCGACATCCATCGCCAGGGCGATGTCGGTGCCGGGAGTGAAGCCGGCTGCGGTGATGGCCTCGAGGATCAGGTCGAGCGCAGCGGCGTTCGACGAGAGGTTCGGAGCGAATCCGCCCTCATCGCCCAGACCGGTCGAGAGGCCCTGCTTCGACATCAGCGACTTCAGCGCGTGGTAGGTCTCGACGCCCCAGCGGAGGGCCTCCGAGAACGACTCCGCACCGATCGGAGCGATCATGAACTCCTGGATGTCGACGTTCGAGTCGGCGTGCGAGCCACCGTTGATGATGTTCATCATCGGCACCGGCAGCACGTGGGCGTTCGGACCGCCGACGTAGCGGAACAGAGGCAGGTCGGCCGAGTCGGCAGCGGCACGGGCCACGGCGAGCGAGACGCCGAGGATCGAGTTCGCACCGAGGCGGCTCTTGTTCTCGGTGCCGTCGAGGGCGATCATCGCGCCGTCGACGAGGCGCTGGTCGCTGGCATCGAAACCCTCGAGCGCAGGTCCCAGCTCGTCGATCACGGCGTCGACGGCCTTCAGAACGCCCTTGCCGAGGTAGCGGCTCTTGTCGCCGTCACGCAGTTCATAGGCCTCGAAGGCGCCGGTGGAGGCGCCGGACGGGACGGCTGCGCGGGAAACCACGCCGTCGTCGAGCAGAACCTCGACCTCGATGGTCGGGTTGCCGCGCGAATCGAGGATCTCGCGAGCGCCTACGGCTTCGATCAATGCCACTGGATTGTCTCCTTATGAGTTCTGTGACGGATGTCGCAGCAGGCGAGCATCCGGTGGCCACAGTCTATCGAGCTACTCCTCGCCGACGCTCAGCGCCTGGGCCTCGTCGAGCTCGGACTCCTCGCCGCCCGCATCGACCCGGCGGAGGGTCTTCCGCCCGATCACCACGAACAGTGCGGCCACGATGACCGAGCCGGCGGCGGCGTACATCGGGAACCCGGGGCTGACGGCCACGGCCAGCGCAGCAGCAGCGGGCGGGGCGATGGCGCCGCCGAGGAACCGTACGGCAGAGTAGGCCGACGACGCGACGGTGCGCGGCAGGTCGGTCGCCATCATCACGGATTCGGTGAGCACGGTGTTGATGATTCCGAGCATCAGGCCGCCGACGACGATGCAGGCGATGAGCCCGACGGTGGACGAGATGAGCAGACCGCCCGCGACAAGATCGAGCGCGAGGAGCACCAATGCGCCGGTCAGGGCTGTGGTGCGCTTCATCCGCCGCGTCAGGAGAGGCGCGACGAACACCGACGTCACCGCGACCCCGATCCCCCAGCCGAAGAAGGTGAAGCCGAGGCCGATCGCGTTGAGGCCGAGCGGGAAGGGCGTGTAGGCCAGCAGGGTGAAGAAGCCCATGTTGTAGAACAGTGCGGTGAAGGCGAGCAGGCGGATGCTCGGGTTGGCCAGGGCGCGAAGCGGCGCACTCAGCCGGGTCGGTTCCCGGTCGGCCTTCTCGTCCTTCGCAAGCAGCACCGAGATCGCGACGAAGCCGACGGCCATGAGCACAGCGGTTCCGAAGAACGGTCCGCGCCAGCTGATCGAACCGAGCAGCCCGCCGAGCAGCGGGCCGATTGCGATGCCGAGGCCGAGGGCGGCCTCGTAGAGCACGATCGCACTGGATGCGCCCCCGCTGGCCGCACCGACGATCGTCGCGAGCGCCGTCGAGATGAAGAACGCGTTGCCGAGGCCCCACCCGCCGCGGAATCCGATGACGGCTTCGACGCTGCCGGCAGAACCGGCGAGGGCTGCGAACACCACGATCAGCGCGAGGCCGATGAGGAGGGTCTTCTTGGCGCCGATGCGGCTCGACACGAAGCTCGTGATGAGCATCGCGAGGCCGGTGATGACCAGATAGCTCGTGAAGAGCAGCGAAGTCTGTGTCGGACTCGCCTGGAGCGCTTCTGCGATGGCGGGCAGGATCGGGTCGACCAGACCGATGCCCATGAACGCGATGACACTCGCGAAGGCGACGGCCCAGACGGCCTTCGGCTGGTGCAGGATGGATGCCCCACCGCCGCCGTGGCCGGTGTTGTGCGGGAGGGACGGGACGTTCTTCGTGGTTGTCACCTCAGGCCGCCTGCTCCTGAACGTCGATGCGGTCGCCGATCAGGTCGGTGGCCTCTGAGAGCACCCCGAGCTGCCGCACGGTCAGGTCGGAGAAGAGCGGCTCGAGCGCGAGGCCCAGCCGGTAGCGCCAGTCGTTCAGCGCGCTCTGGCCCTTCGGGGCGATCGCGATCAGCCAGGCACGGGCATCGGAGGAATCCGCGATCCGCTTGATCCACTCGAGCTCGTTGAGGTTGGCGACGATCTTCGTCATCGTGGGCTGGCTGACCCTGTTGGCGATGGCCAGTTCGCCGAGGCGCAGGGGGCCGGAGGAGGTCAGCACGCTGAGCGTCCGCCAAGCCGCCGGCGAGGTGGAGTCTCCCGTGGCCTGGGCCGCGAGACGGGTGAGACGGTGGGTGACGGACACGAGGTCGCCCAGAAGTTCGGAGAGTTCAGAGAGTTCGCTGTTCACGTACCTAATTGTATAGCCGAACTATATGTATATCAAATGCTCACTTCAGATCGCCTTCACCTCGAGGTCGGCCTCGGCGTGCGCGTCGGGCCCGACGAATGCGAACGACGTGAAGCCTGCCGCCGCGGCGCGCTCGAGCTGCGCCTTGGTGTTCTTCGTGCGCCGTTCGAGCCGCACGCGGGTTCCCGAGGCGATGAGCTGCATCTTCAGCCCGACCAGTTGGGCCGGGCTCGCAGATGCCTCGTGCAGCAGCAGCAGGGCATCCGGAGCCCCGACGACCGACGCCTCGAGCAGGTCGACGATGCGCTCGAACCCGATCGAGAACCCGCAGGCGGCGACATCCGTTCCGAGGAAGCGGCCGATCATGCCGTCGTAGCGGCCCCCGCCTCCGAGCGAGAACGAGAAGTCGGGGTGGGCGATCTCGAAGATCGTGCCGGTGTAGTAACCCATGCCGCGCACGAGGAACGGGTCGAACTGCAGGTGCTTCTTGTCGACCACCTCGGCGAGTGCGGCCAGCTCAGCGATCAGCGCCGGGTCGACGCCCGCGGGCAGCGCCTTCGTGATCGCGCGCACACCGAAGGGATTGAACTCCTTCGTCGTGATGCGGTGGAAGAACGCATCGAGCGCATCGACTGCAGCCGGAGTGACGGCGCGCTCCCGCAGCTCGGCCACCACGCCGTCCTGGCCGACCTTGTCGAGCTTGTCGACAGTGATGAGAACCTGTGGATGCTCGGCCGGAGCGAATCCGAAGACCTCCAGCATCGCGGTGAGCAGCCGGCGGTCGTTGATGCGGATCGTGCAGCCCTCGAGCCCCAGCTCGTCGAGCGTGGCGAGCGTCGCCGTGATGATCTCGGCCTCGGCCAGCTGGCCCGGCTCGCCGATGATGTCGATGTCGCACTGCACGAACTGGCGGTAGCGACCCTTCTGCGGGCGCTCGGCACGCCAGACTGGCGCGATCTGGATGGACCGGAACACGCTCGGCAGCTCACCGCGGTGACTCGCGTAGAACCGGGCGAGCGGAACGGTCAGGTCGAAGCGCAGTCCCAGGTCGGCGAGGAACTCGGGCGCCTCGAACTCAGCAGCCTCTTGGAGGTCGGTTGTGGTGAGGGCGCGTTTCATCACGCTGAAGCTGAGCTTCTCGTTGTCGCCGCCGAGGCCGGAGTGCAGGCGTTCGATGTCCTCCATCACGGGCGTCTCGATCTCGTCGAACCCGTGCGCGGTGTACGAGCGGCGGATGATGCCGAGCGCACGCTCGCGCGTCGCCTTCTCTGCGGGGAGGAAGTCGCGCATACCGCGGGGCGGGGTGATTGCCTGAGCCATGCCCCAATTCTGCCAGTCGCGCGGATGCGGGCGCGCCGGGCCTCGCTGTCGGCGTTGGTTCGGCTGATCAAAGCTCAGAACCTCTATGGTGGTTCGATGAGCTCCGCCAGCCTGACGACGTCGTCGATCGACCTCTCCAAACGCGACCTGACCCTCGACATCGCACGGGTGTTCTGCGTGCTGCTCGTGGTGATCATCCACCTGCTCATGGTCGGGGTGGGGTTCGCCGCCAACGGGCAACTCGTCGTCTCGCGACCCCTCGAGCAGCAGTGGTGGTTCGCCCCGGTCACGTGGATCGGCCAGATCATGCCCCTGTTCTTCGTCGTCGGCGGGTTCGCCAGCCTCACCGCCTGGCGGAGCTCCCTCCGTCGCGGCCGCACCGGCGCCGACTTCGTACGCACCCGCGTGCTGCGCCTCGCCCAGCCCGCACTCCCCCTGTTCCTCTTCTACGTGGTCGTCATCGGCGGCGCGCGGCTCATCGGCATCGACCCGACCCTCCTCGACACCGTCGTCGTCGGGGCCGGCTCGCCGCTCTGGTTCCTCGCCGCCTACGGGCTCTGCCAGGCGCTGGTGCCGACGATGGCCCGCTGGCACGCACGTTCGCCGCGCCGGACGCTCGTCGTACTGCTCGCCGGGGCGGTGGTGGTGGATGCCGTCCGGTACTCCAGCGGCATCGACGCCGTGGGCCTGTTGAACCTCTTCTTCGTCTGGCTGCTGGTTCAGCAGCTCGGCTTCTGGTATGCCGACGGATGGTTCGACCGCCGTGCCTGGTGGCAGCTGGTGCTGATCGCCGCCGGCGCCTACGCGACGCTCTTCCCCCTCACCGGCTGGGGACCGTACAGCAACGACATGCTGACGAACCTGAACCCGCCCACCCTGCCACTGGTCGCGCTCGCTCTCGGGCAGGCGTGCATCCTGAGGCTGCTGCGACCGCTGCTGGCGGCGCTCGTGAACACGCACGCGGCGCGGGCCTTCGTGTTCGTGGTGGGGTCGCGGCTGATGACCATCTACCTGTGGCACCTGCCGGTGATCATCATGCTCTCCGGCATCGCCCTGCTGGTTCCCGGGGCGTCGCCCGCTCCGGCGAGCCCGTCGTGGTGGTGGAGCAGGCCCCTGTTCTTCGTGATCGTGATGGCCGCCCTGTTCGGGCTGTCGTTCCTCGTCGGTCGGTTCGAGAAACCGCGCGAGGTCGGTCCGACGCCTCCGGCGCGGATCGTCGCGCTGGCCGCCGTGCTCACGTTCGTCCCGGCGTTCTGCGTGATGGAGTTCTTCCTCGACCTGCCGTTCGCGATACTGGGCGCGGTGTTCTACGCGTTCGCGGTGTTGCTGCTCGGGCGGTGGCCCGGCCGGGTCACTCCCCAGGCGGCAGCGCGATGATGCCGGCGTCAGCCGCGTCCTGACCCTCCGCCTCGCGGATCCCCGCCTCCGCCTCTGCCTCCGCCTCTGCCTCCGCCTCGCGGATCTCGGCCTGCAACCCGCGGAGTGTCGACCGCAGTGCCCGCTCAGCGTCGAGACCCTGCGCCTTCGCCGAAGCAACCACGGCGAGCAGCAGCGAGCCGAGCTCGTCTTCGTCACCGAGAGGGATGCCCGCCGGCGCATCCTCATCGAGCAGCCCGATCTTCTGGGCCCTGCCGATCACCTTGTCGGCGAGCGCGAGTGAGGGCATGCCCACAGGGATCCCGTCGAGCACGCTCGTGCGGCCCGGCTTCTCGACCGCCTTGAGGTCGTCCCACATGTTCACCACATCGTCGGCCGTGTGCGCGACGCGGTCGCCGAAGACATGCGGATGCCGCCCGACCATCTTCGCCGTCATGTGGGCCGCGACATCCTGGATGTCGAACTCCTCCCCCGGGGTGTGAGCGGCCAGATCGGCGTGGAAGACCACCTGGTAGAGCACGTCGCCGAGTTCCTCGAGCAGGTCGTCGCGGGTGCCCACCTCGATCGCCTCGACCAGTTCGTGCGACTCCTCGACGAGGTACTGCACGAGCGACTCATGGGTCTGCTCGGCATCCCACGGGCATCCACCCGGCGCCCGCAGCCGCGCGGTCACGGCGATCAGTTCGTCGAGCTTCGAGGGGGTCTGGTCTGTCACGGGAAGCCTCATGTCCGGGGGCCGCCGCGGGGTACGTCGACCGTCTGAACTCTTTCGTTAGACTGTAACCGGTGAGCCGGGAAGTCTGGTCGGCAGTATCTTCTTCGACCCTTCCGAGAGGCACCATGACCCAGCCCACACCGCCCGGCAGCACCCCCGGCACTGCTTCCGGCAGCACCCCCGGCACCCGCACCCCCGGCCTGTTCGCCTCAGACCGATCGGCCGAGTCGTCCCGCCTCGGTGAGATCCTCCGCAAGGAGACCGTCGGCGGGGTGATCCTCGTGATCGCGGCGGCGATCGCCGTCATCTGGGCCAACACCCCCTTCGCCGACAGTTACTTCGCGCTCCGCGACTTCGAAATCGGGCCGGAGGCACTTCACCTGCATCTGAGCCTCGGCCAGTGGTCGTCAGACGGACTGCTCGCGATCTTCTTCTTCCTGGTCGGCCTCGAACTGAAGCGGGAGTTCGTGGCGGGCGAACTCCGCAAGTTCAGCAAGGCCATCGTGCCGGTCTCCGCTGCGATCGGCGGCGTGGTCGTGCCCGCACTCATCTATGTGGCGATCAACCTCGCCGACCCCGAAGCCCTCGGCGGCTGGGCGATCCCGACCGCGACCGACATCGCCTTCGCTGTGGCCGTGCTTGCCATCGTCGGATCACGCCTGCCGAGCGCGCTCCGCATCTTCCTGCTCACCCTCGCTGTGGTCGACGACCTCATCGCCATCGCGATCATCGCCTTCGTCTACACCAGCGAGATCCAGTTCGTGCCCCTCCTGCTGGCGCTGCTGCCGCTGGCGCTGTACACCGTGCTCGCGCAGCGGTTCCGCCGGTTCTTCGGCCGGCACCAGGCCGCGGCCTGGCTGATCCTGCTGCCCATCGCGCTCACCGTCTGGGCCCTCATCCACGCCTCGGGCATCCACGCCACGGTCGCCGGCGTGCTGCTCGGTTTCGCCATCCCGGTCATTCGCAGCAAGGCCAGCGGAGGACCGGATGCGGGGCCCGGGTTGTCGGAGATCTTCGAGCACCGCTTCCGCCCGATCTCCACCGGCTTCGCCGTACCCGTCTTCGCGTTCTTCGCGGCGGGCGTCACCATCGGCGGTATCGACGGCTTCACCACGGCGCTGTCGAGCCCGGTGACGATCGGCGTCATCGCGGCGCTGGTGCTCGGCAAACCCATCGGCATCCTCCTCACCACCTGGGTGACAACCCGGGCGACCCGGGCGGAACTCGATCCGAGCATCCGCTGGATCGACCTCACCGGTGTCGCCCTCCTCGGTGGAATCGGGTTCACGGTGTCCCTCCTCGTCGCGGAACTCAGTTTCGGGCTCGGCAGCGTGCACGACGACGACGCCAAGGTGGCGATCCTCGTAGCCTCTGTGCTTGCGGCGCTCCTCGCAATCGCCGTCCTGCGGCCACGCAACCGCCACTATGCGAAGACCGAGAACGACGAAGGCGCGGCCGACCGGTAGCGTGAGGGCGTGACATCCACCGCCCTGAGCTCGCGAGCCGGAACTCTCGGGCCGGTCGGACTCGTCGTGGCCGGCCTGCTCTGCCAGGAGCTCGGCGCCTCGTTCGCGATCATGCTGTTCCCGACCGTCGGTGCGCTCGGCATGGTGACGCTCCGGCTCGTCTTCTCGGCGCTGGTGCTGATGGTCGTCTTCCGCCCCCGCCTCGCCGGCTACAGCCGCAGCGACTGGATGATCGTGGTCGCCTTCGGCCTTACAGTGGGCGGCATGAACATGATGTTCTACACGGCCCTCGACAGGCTGCCCCTCGGAACGACGGTCACCATCGAGGTTCTGGGCCCCCTGGTGCTGTCGGTCGTGGTGAGTCGACGCGCCTCCGCCTGGCTCTGGGCGGTGCTGGCCTTCGCGGGCGTCGCGCTGCTCAGCCAGGGCGGCGCCGGCGCCCTCGACCCCGTCGGCGTCGCGTTCGCCGCGGGAACCGGAGTGTTCTGGGCGGCCTACATCCTGCTCTCGGCCCGCACCGGCGCGCGCTTCCCGAAACTCGACGGCATCGCGATCGCCATGGTCGTCGGGGCCGTCATGTCTCTGCCGTTCGGTCTGCTGACGGCCGGATCCGCCCTCTTCGAGCCACGTGTTCTGCTACTCGGGCTCGCAGTCGCACTGCTCTCGTCGACCGTTCCCTATGCGTTCGAGCTGCTCGCCCTCCGGCGCATCCCGGAGGCGACCTTCTCCATCCTGATGAGCCTCGCGCCGGCCATCGCCGCGCTGGCCGGGCTTGTGATCCTCGGGCAGTCGCTGACCTGGATCGAGGCCGCGGCGATCGCGCTGGTCATCGCGGCGAGCGTGGGCGCGGTGCGCTCCGCGGCCCGGCGGCGCGCCCCCGGCCCCGTCTCACCCGCCGAGCCCCTCGCCTGACGCCGGGCACCACGGAATGCCCTCGACAAAACCTCGCGCATATCGGCGAGGTTCGCCGCTGGCGCATTCGGTGGCCGTACTGCCGGCAGGCGCACTACTCCGCGGGCGCGGGCGCCGCCGCGGCAGAGGCCGAAGTGGGGGCGGGGAAGATGGCACCGAGCAGGGACTCGACCCACGCGATGAGCTCCGCATCGGGCAGCGGATGCCCGTTCACGACCGGCATCGGAACAGACAGCGCCGCCGCAGCACCCATGTACTTCGCCGTGGGGTACATCCGGCGGAGCCGCGCCTGCACCGAGTCGGCCAGCGCAGCCGGGGCCACCCGCAGGTTCGACCCCATCGCCACGACCTCGCTGAGCCCGGTGCGCTGGGCCAGACGCCGGAGCTTCGACACCATGATCAGGTTGGTGACCTGCTCGGGCGGCTCTCCATAGCGGTCGGTCAGCTCTTCGAGCACCTGGTCGATCTGGCCGTCGGCCGCAGCGGGCGATGACGCCGTCGACAGTTTCTGGTACGCCTCGAGCCGCAGCCGCTCGCTGTCGACGTAGTCCTCGGGGATGTGCGCATCCACCGGCAGCTCGAGCCGCAGCTCGGTCTGGCCCTCTGCCACATCGCCGCGGAATGTCGAGACGGCCTCCCCGATCATCCGGAGGTAGAGGTCGAACCCGACGCCCGCGATGTGGCCGGACTGCTCGCCGCCGAGCAGGTTTCCGGCACCACGGATCTCGAGGTCTTTGAGGGCGACCTGCATGCCCGAGCCGAGTTCGTTGTTGGCCGCGATCGTGGCGAGACGGTCGTGTGCGGTCTCGGAGAGCGGCTTCAGCTCGTCGTACAGGAAGTACGCGTACGCCCGCTCGCGCCCCCGCCCGACCCGGCCGCGCAGCTGGTGCAGCTGCGACAGACCGTACTTGTCGGCACGGTCGATGATCAGCGTGTTGGCATTCGGGATGTCGAGCCCGGTCTCGATGATCGTCGTCGACACGAGAACGTCGAACTTGCGCTCCCAGAAGTCGACGATGACCTGTTCGAGCATGTGTTCGGGCAACTGGCCGTGCGCGATGGCGATCCGGGCATCCGGAACCAGCTCGGCTATGTGCGCGGCGACCCGGTTGATCGACGAGACCCGGTTGTGCACGAAGAACACCTGCCCCTCGCGGAGCATCTCGCGGTGGATGGCCGCAGCGATCTGCCGGTCGGAGTTCGGCCCGACGTAGGTGAGGATCGGGTGCCGGTCTTCGGGCGGCGTCGCGAGCGTCGACATCTCGCGGATGCCCGTCACCGCCATTTCGAGCGTACGAGGGATCGGCGTGGCACTCATCGAGAGGATGTCGACGTTCGTCTTCAGCTTCTTCAGCTTGTCTTTGTGTTCGACACCGAAGCGCTGCTCCTCGTCGATGATCACGAGCCCGAGGTCTTTGAATGTCATCGCCTCGGCCAGGATGCGGTGGGTGCCGATCACCATGTCGATGGTGCCGTCTTCGAGACCTTTGATGGTCTCACGGGCCTCCTTGTCGGTCTGGAACCGTGAGAGGGCACGGGTGTGCACCGGGAAACCGGCGAACCGTTCGGTGAAGGTCTCGAGATGCTGGCGGACGAGAAGGGTCGTCGGCACGAGCATCGCGACCTGCTTGCCCTCCTGGATGGCCTTGAACGCCGCGCGCACCGCGACCTCGGTCTTGCCGAAGCCGACGTCGCCGGCGAGCAGGCGATCCATCGGGATGGGCCGCTCCATGTCGGCCTTGACCTCGTCGATCGTGGTGAGCTGGTCGGGCGTCTCCGCGAACGGGAACGCCTCCTCGAGCTCACGCTGCCACGGCGTGTCGGGACCGAACGCGTACCCCTTCGACGCCATGCGCGCCGAGTACAGCTTGACGAGCTCGACCGCGATGTCACGCACGGCCTTCCGGGCCTTCGTCTTGGCCGCCGACCAGTCGCTGCCGCCCATCTTCGACAGGGCGGGCGCCTCTCCCCCGACGTACCGGGTCAGCAGGTCGAGCTGATCGGTGGGAACGTACAGTTTGTCGCCGGGGTACCCGCGCTTCGACGGCGCGTACTCGATGAGCAGGTACTCGCGGGTGCTCTTCACCGGATTGCGCCCGCCGCTCGACACCTCGCGCTGCACGAGTTCGAGGAACTTGCCGATGCCGTGGGTCTGGTGCACGACGGTGTCGCCGGCCTTCAGCTGCAAGGGGTCGACGACGTTCTTCCGGCGGGTCGCCAGCTTCTTGACCTGGCGGGCGTCGTAGCCGGCGCTCCGGCCATAGAACTCGTTCTCGCTGATCAGGGCCAGCTTGATCTCCGGCAGCTCGAACCCGCTCTCGACGGTGGCCTTCACGAGGTAGGCGATGCCGGGCTCCGGATCGGCGGGGTACTGCTCGACGACCCGTGCGGCCAACTCGCGCTCGGCCAGAACATCAGCCGCGCGCTCGACGAGACCGTTGCCCGCCGCGACCACCGCGACACTCCAGCCGTCGTGCATCCGGCTCGCCACATGCTCGAGCGCACCCTCGACGTTGCCCTGGAAGCTCGGCACGGCGTCGGCCTGGATGCGCACGTAGTGCACGTCGGTGCCCACGATCGCTTCCAGGTGTTCGTCGACGGATGCCGTTCCGCTGTCGAACGTGCTGAGAGTCCACCACGGGCGGTGGATGCCTGCGGCGTCCCGCAGATCGTTCAGCGTGATGAACTCGCCCGACGCCAGGTCGATCGGAGCCTCAGCCCCCGCGGTGGCCGCATTCCAGGCGGCCGAAAGGAACTCCCGGTTCGTCTCTGTGAGGCTCACGGCCCTGCTGGCCACCCGTTCGGGTGCGATGACGGCGATTGCCGCGCCGGCCGGCAGGTAGTGGGTGACGGTGACGAGCCGATCGAGGAGGGCGGGCGCCAGTGACTCCATCCCCTCGACCGGGATGCCCTGGCCGATCTTCTCGAGGAGACCCGAGAGACTCGGGAACTCGTGCTGCATCTCCCGCGCCCGCTGCTTCACCGACTCGCTGAGCAGCAGCTCGCGGCTCGGCGGCAGTTCGACGTGGTCGAACTGGTTCTCGAGCGAGCGCTGGTCGGCCACCGAGAAGCCGCGGATCGTCTCGATCTCGTCGCCGAAGAAGTCGACCCGCACGGGGTGCTCCGAGACGGCGGGGAAGATGTCGAGGATGCCGCCCCGCACGGCGAACTCACCCCGCCTGGTCACCATGTCGACCCGCGAGTAGGCGAGTTCGACGAGTTCGCCGACGAGGTGCGCAAGATCGTACCCCCGGCCGCCCTGGACGAGGCGCACAGGTTCGTGCTCGGTGAGGTTGTCGGCGAGTGGCTGGAGCGCGGCCCGCACCGAGGCGACGACGATGAGCGGCCGCGGGCGCTTCGGGCCGCTGTCGGCCATCGCGGCGGCCTTCTTGGCTGCGGCCTTGGCACCCTTGCCTGCGACTCCGGATGCGGCGGTGCCCGCACCGCCGATCACGTCGGCAGCGAGGGCGGGAACACCGGCGGCATCGGCGGCAGCCGTCTCGGCCGTCCACTGGTCGAGGCGGCGGAGGGCGGCGATCCGCTTGCCGACGATCTCGGCGCTCGGACTCAGCCGCTCGTGCGGCAGGGTCTCCCAGGCCGGGAACTCGAGGACGTCGGCGCCGGGCGCCAGGCATTCGAGGCTCGCGCGGAGGCTCTCCGAGTCGCGGCCGGTGGCCGTCACGACGAACAGCACCTGCGGCAGTCCGCGCTCGGCGCGCTGCGCCAGCAGCCCCGCGAGCAGCGGCGCCCGGAGCCCGTCGGTGAGCGAGAAGTCAGCGTCGCGACCAGCCTCCGCCAGGGCGCGGTCGAACGTGGAGGCGCGCGAGAGCGCCGGAATCAAGCCCTGAAGGATCACAGGGCCAATTCTACGGCTCCCCTCTGACACTGCCCCCGGCTTGCGCTCCCAGTGTTCAGAACCCAGGTGAGGCGGAACGGCGGCGGAACGTGTCAGGCGGGCGGCGGCGCGTGGAAGCGCTGCTGCGCCGCCGTGAGGCCGTCGGCCGCGATGAGCTCGACGGCGTCCGCGGCATCCGCCAGCAGGTTGGGGAGCGTCTGGCGCTCCACCGACGAGAAGTCGCGCAGCACGAAGTCGGCCGCGCTCTGCCTGCCGGGCGGGCGTCCGATGCCGACCCGCACTCGGGTGAAGTCGGGCGTTCCCGACGCGGCGATGATGTCACGGATACCGTTGTGCCCGCCGTGGCCGCCGCCGTGCTTCAGGCGCAGGGTGTCGAAGGGGATGTCGAGTTCGTCGTGCACCACGATCAGGCGCGATGGCTCGATCGAGTAGTACGAGAGCAACCCGGCCACCGGCCCGCCCGAGTTGTTCATGTAGCTGTTCGGCTTGCCGAGTACGAACCGTGTACCACCCGGAACGAGCCTCCCTTCGGCGACCCGGGCGTTGGCCCTGTGCGCCTTGAAGGTGCCCCGGAATCGGGCAGCGAGATCGTCGAGCACCATCTGGCCCACGTTGTGCCGATTGCCGGCGTACTCCGGGCCGGGGTTGCCGAGCCCGACGACGAGCCACTGGTCGTCAGCAGCCATGGCCGCACCGAACCTTTCGTGTGAAGACGCTGGGGGTGAAACACGTGTGCCGCGGCGAACAAGGCCGCCGCGGCACAGGTGACAGGAACGAAGGACTAGGCGGGCGTCGGAGCGTCGGACGTCGATGCGTCGCCAGCCGACAGGCTGTCGCCGAGGTCCTGCTCCTCGGGGATGGAGACGGCGACGATGAGCTGGTCTTCGTCTCCGACGAGAACAGCGCCCTCGGGCAGCTCGATGTCCTTGGCGAGCACCTGGGTGCCGGCCTCGGCGCCCTCGATGTTGACCGTGACGCGGGTCGGGATGTTCGTGGCGAGCACCTCGAGCAGCAGCGTGAACGTGTCGAGGTCTGCGGTTGCGCCGGAGACGGGCTCGCCCTCGACCTGCACGGTCACTTCGACCTGCACGCGCTCACCGGCGCGCACGACGATGAGGTCGAGGTGCTCGATGATCTGGCGCACCGGGTCCTTCTGGACATCCTTGACCAGCGCGAGCTGCGTTGCGCCTTCGATGTCGAGCTCGATGAGAGCGTTCGACTTGCGGATGAGCAGGAAGACCTCGTGGCCGGGCAGGCTCACGTGCTGGGGATCGGCACCGTGGCCGTAGATCACGGCGGGAATCTTGCCGGCGGCACGGAGCTTGCGTGCAGCACCCTTGCCGAATGAGGTGCGGGTCTCCGCGATGATCTTGTTGTCGTCAGCCATGGTTTTCTCCTGGAGGCTAGAAGGGGGGTGTGTTCAACTCGAACGCATCAGCGTGAGGAAAGACCGTAAGCCTCGTCCACCGCGTCGATCACGGATGCCGGGGGCATCCCTCGCCGAAGTTCAGTCTGTAAGTCTACACCTCCGGCAGACGACGGCGGCACGAGTCCTCAGCAGAATGTGCAATACTGAGCATATGTCACTTAAGATCACGTCCTTCCGCCGGAGAGTCGCCCCACCAGCGTTCGTTCTCGGCGCCCTCCTGCTGGTGAGCGTGCTCTCTCCCCTGTCTGCGCCGGGCGCACACGCCATGCTCGGTGAATGCGGTGCCCCCTACATCCAGTGGAAAGACGGGGTGACCAATTCCTATGAAGACCCGACCGGTGGCGGGCACATGACCGAGACAGGAATCAAGGGCCAGCTGATCGTCCCCCAGTGCGACATCGTGGAAGCGCCCGTACCCGGTGACGGTGGCGATACCGGTGGCGGGGCAGGTACACCCCCGCCTGCTCCGCCCGGCCCCAAGCTGCCTGCCCCTCCGGCATCGGTGCCCGCGGGCGCTGCGCCCATGTGTGCGGAGGGCGCGAACAACCACACTCCCGGCGTGGACTCCTCGGAGGGACTCGGATCGGGCGACATCGTCGCGACCAACGTCGAGCAGGGCCTCAATACGGGCAACATCGTGCCCTCGGAGACGACGGCTGCCGACCGTCTCGCTTTCCCCGGCGTCGGCGCCAGCCGGTTCGTCTCCCTCGATGTGAACGTGGGCCCCGCCCAGGGCGGAACAGCCGACGGGAACCCGTACGAAGGCCTCACCCCGGAGAATGCGGCGCAGGCTCTCTACGAGCCGGGCGGCAGCATCGTGTGGACCGAGGTGGGCCCGAAAGGCCAGGTCATCCGGGTCGCTGGAGCAGCACTGATCAAAGCGGCGGGCAGGGCCATCGCTGGAGTACCCAACGGGCACTCGGAATTCATCAAAGTCCTGATGAGGTCGGATGCGTACAGCCGGCTCGTCACCTATCAGCGCCTGACCGAGCTCTACCATGACTACGCCCGAACGCCGGGCGCCATCTTACTTCTCGATCTCATCGAGAATCTGATGCACGACATCGAGCTGTACATCGATCTCGGTGACACGTCCTCAGCCGGTGACGCGGCATCCTTCTATGCCGATGCGTCGACCCAGGGCATCGGGCCCGACCATGTCGTCGGCAACCCCAACGGCGGCGCGTGTGGCCATCTCCAGTCCGCCAGCGCCGTCGACACGAGTGGGGCGACCCTGACGGGGGGAGGCGCTCACTGGGTGCATGTGACGCTTGTCGGCACTCTGCACGGCACTCTCGTCGATCGGCTGAAGACTGCGGCTCCGACGGCACACTGCCCCTCTGTGGAGCTGGATGCCATCGCCGGACAGGTCACGATGGCTGCGGTGACCTCTGGATGCACCGCGCCGATCCAGAACGTGAGGCTTCTGACCCGCAGCCAGGTGGCGGATGCCACAACCCCGACGAGTGCACTCAAGCTCGATGCACTCATGGTCCCGGGCAGCAGCCTCACCCAGGACATCGCGGCGCAACTCTCCGTTTTCCGTCGCTTCTCGGTGTACCCCACTGATCCCGGCTACGGGGTGCGTGACTCCGTCTCAGCTCTGGCCGAGGGCAACACGAGCCTGTCGATGTCCACCGACGGGTATGGGCAGCTCTACTACAAGCCGCCGGCGAGTGTCGGAGGTGGAGTGGACGGCCTCGCGGCGGTAGCTACCGACACCTCGGGTCACGATCATCCCTTCATCATCAAGGTGGCAGTGAAATCGCCACCCACCTGCAGCGAGGGCGCAGCGACGCGGTTCATCGGCTCCGACCACACCGTCTACATCCAAGACGGTGTGCTTGAGCTGATGCGTGCCCAATCGTTCACCATCGATCCCAAGACCTTCTGCGAAACGGACTACCGGGACTCCTACCGGGTGATCATCGAGAACGGAATCGGGGGAACCACGGCGAAAGTGAATACCGATGGAACGGTGACGTACTCATGGACGGACCCAGACGTGGTCGGAGATCATTCGTCGATCACGGTGACGGCCTGGGATGAGAAGACCGGGGCACCCAGCACAACCGTCGACATTCCGATCCACGTGCGCGACGTGGTGCCGGTCTGCGACGACGTCCACATCGAATACGACAGGGCTGCGATGAAAGGCGCGCCCGTGAAGATTCCGCTGAAGTGCACGATGACGGGCGGCCTGAAGGTTCTCCACCCGCTCATTCCGCAACTTCTCCTGGGCGAGGACGCCGGGGCGCGCCTGAAGGTCTCGAGCGGCGTGCTCACTGCAGGAACCGACGGCGTCACGTTCACTCCGGACTCGGGGGCATCGGCCAGCACCATCGCCGCGCAGGCAAAGGTCTGGAACGAAGACCCCAGGGGCCCCTGGAACATCTTCAATCGTTCCAGCGCACCGTTCACCGTCGCGGTGATCGTGAAGTGACGCGAGCGGGGGTCAGCCTGCGGTCGTGGCGATCAGCAGCGCATCCAGAGCCATCGACGCACCGTAGAGCACGGCGAGCACGACGTACCCCAGCACCTCCCGGCGCGTACCGATGCCGGGCTTGTGCCACCACGCAAAGACCCGGAAGATCCAGGGGGCGACCAGCCACCCCAGCAGCTGCGTGCTCACGACATTCCCGATGAACAGGCTCAGCCAGAACGGCACCCCGCTCAGGAACGGCGTCGCTACGAGGTAGCCGAACAGAAAGACGATCGGGTAGAGCACCAACAGAACGAGCAGGTTGTCCTTGAAGATCATGAGGCGGCTGGGCCGGTCGGTGTTCCAGAAGGTGAACCCGTAGTTCGCTTTCGAGACCCGGGTGTCCGACGCGTAGGCCTCGCCCTCGGCCAGCAGCTTGCGGCGCTGCGGCGAATCCGTCCAGGCCGCGAGGTGCTCGTCGGTGTCGAAGCTCAGGATGACCGTCCAGTCCTCCTGCACACCGGGCGTCGGGCGTTCGATCTTGTGCCCCTGGAAGCCGGGGAAGTTCGCCTCGGCCGCCGAGATCCTGCGCTGCCAGCTGAGGAACGCCGCTTCGTCGGCCGGCTCGACGCGGCTGGTGACGATGATGGATGCCGCATCCGGAGTCTTCCGTTCATCCTCGGTGACGAGGTGGATCTCCTCCTGGCCGACAAAGTGCCCCTTGATCTCGTCGAACAGGGCCGCCCGCTCGGAGCTCTGCAGCCAGCTCCGGGCCGCCTCGACGTTCACGAAGCGCTGCACGAGCACCCAGTCGGTCTGCGACGGCGGCGACGGCTCGATGACCTCGCGGCCGAGGAAACCCGGCCAGGTCGCGAGAACGTTGCCGAGCTTCCGCTGCCAGGCCCGGTAGGCGTCGTCGCTGCCCGGCAGCACACGGCGTTGGATGATCAGCGAGACCGCGGGCCCCTGAGTGGTGGTGCCCACCGTCGTCGCCACGCTCAGCCCTTCTTGTAGGCTCGCGAGCCGTACACCCAGGTCTCGTCGACAGCACGTTCGTCTCCGACGATCATGATGCCGAAGAGCATGTTCGCCGCGTCATCCATCGTCACCGGGTCGCCACCGTCGGCGATGAGCGAGGAGTGCCAGTCGGCGCCGGGAGGGCCCTGGGTCCAGTCGAGGGCGACGAAGTCCGCCTCCTTGCCGATTTCGAAGCTGCCGACCCGGTCGTCGATGTAGAGCCCTTCGGCTCCACCGAGCGTGATTGACCAGAAGGCGCGGTAGGCGCTGAGCTTGTTGCGCTCCGACTCGGCCGTCGCCATCTTCGCGGGGTCGACGCTGCCGTCGAGGATGGTGTTGTTGATCATCCCGACCTTGTAGGCACCGTCGAGCACGGCGAGCATCGAGAAGCGGTTGCCGCCGCCCATGTCGGTGCCGAACGACATGCGCACGCGCTGCTCGGGGTCAGTCGCCTTGCCGAGCCGGAACATGCCGCTGCCGAGGAAGAGGTTCGAGTGCGGGCAGAACGTGACAGAGGCATCCTTGTCGTGGATGCGCTTGAATTCGTCGTCCGAGAGCCAGACGGCGTGGCCGCCGGAGAACTTCGGGCCGACCAGGTTGTACTTCTCGTAGACCGCCAGATAGTCGTCGCATTCGGGGTGGAGTGCGAGAACGCCCCGGATCTCGTGCGGGTTCTCGCTGATGTGCGTGTTCACCCAGGTGTCGGGGTACTCCTTCTTCAGCTGCTCGCACCGCTCCATCTGCGCGGGGCTCGATCCGAAGGCGAAGCGCGGCGTGACAGCGTAGAGGTTCCGGCCCACATTGTGGTACTTCTCGATCAGCGTCCTGCTGTTCTCGTAGAAGCTGTCGGCGGTGTCGGCGAAGTAGTCGGGGGCATTCTGGTCGATGCCGGTGAGCCCGGCGATCATCCGCATCGAGCGGCGGGTGGCCTCTTCGAAGAACTCCTCGGTGCAGACCGGCGCCGTGCTCGTGAAGACCTGTGCCGTCGTGGTGCCGGAGGCCAGCAGGTTGTCGAAGAACCGGACCGCGCCGTCTTTGGCGTACGCGCGGTCGGCATAGCGCGCCTCTTCGGGGAACACCCACTTCTGCAGCCACGGCAGCAGCTGGAGGCCGAACGCGCCGAGCACCCGGGTCTGCGGAAAGTGGATGTGCCCGTCGATGAAGCCCGGAGTGATGATGCGGTGCTCGATGTGGGTCACGTCGATGTCAGCGAACTCGTCGATGATCTCGCCGTATGCTCCGAAGGCGATGATGATGCCGTCTTCGACGACCATCAGGCCGTCGGAGAGGAACCGGGCCGACGCCTCCTCATCGCCGACATGCTTCCACGGGTCGTCGACGAAGTCGAAGAATGTGCCTCGGATGCCAGTGATACTCACGATGTGTCGCCTCTCTAGGGGGGTGCTCGGTGCGATCCTATTACCCCCGTACCCCGGACTGGGGGCAATTGACCACATAGGGGGGTAGTCATCCCCCACCGGGGCCTTCGGGGTGAAAGCACTACGCTTGAAAGGGCACTTATCTGGAGGAAGAACATGGCTGGAACAAGCGAAGCGACTGCGAACATCGGTGTTGTCGGGCTTGCTGTGATGGGATCGAATCTCGCACGCAACCTCGCGAGCCGCGAAGGCAACACGGTGGCCGTCTACAACCGCTCGGTGGAGCGAACGAACCTGCTCATCGACGAACATCCAGAGGCCGGCTTCGTCGCCAGCGAGAAGATCGAGGACTTCGTCGCCTCCCTCACGAAGCCGCGCACGGCCATCATCATGGTGCAGGCCGGGAAGGGCACCGATGCGGTCATCTCCCAGCTCGCCGAACTGTTCGAACCGGGCGACATCATCGTCGACGGCGGCAACTCTCTCTTCACCGACACCATCCGCCGCGAGGAGGCGATCACGCCGACCGGTATCCACTTCGTCGGCACCGGCATCTCGGGCGGCGAGGAGGGCGCGCTGAAGGGCCCCTCGATCATGCCCGGCGGGTCGGATGAGTCGTGGAAGACCCTCGGCCCCATCCTGAAGTCGATCGCCGCCATCGCCGAGGGCGAGCCCTGCGTGACCCACGTGGGCACGGGCGGCGCCGGCCACTTCGTCAAGATGATCCACAACGGCATCGAGTACGCCGACATGCAGCTGATCGCCGAGTCGTACGACCTGCTCACGAAGGTCGGCGGCCTGAGCCCGCGCGCTGCGGCCGACGTCTTCACCGAGTGGAACTCGGGCGACCTGGAGTCGTACCTGATCGAGATCACGGCCGAGGTTCTCAAGCAGGTCGACGCCTCGACCGGCAAGCCGTTCGTCGACATCGTGCTCGACCAGGCCGGGTCGAAGGGCACCGGCGTCTGGACCGTGCAGAACGCGCTCGACCTGGGCGTGCCCGTGGGCGGCATCGCCGAGGCCGTCTTCGCGCGGGCCGTGTCATCGCACCCCGAGCAGCGGGAAGCCGCGCAGGCCGTCATCACGTCTCGCCCCTCCCCCGTGTCGGTCGGCGACTCGTTCAGCGACGACGTCAACGCCGCGCTCTACGCCTCGAAGGTCGTCGCGTACGCGCAGGGCTTCGACGCCATCATCGCCGGGGCCGAGAAGTACGGCTGGGACATCAACAAGGGCAACATCGCGAAGATCTGGCGGGGCGGCTGCATCATCCGGGCCCAGTTCCTGAACCGAATCGTCGAGGCGTACGACAAGAACCCGGGCCTGAAGACGCTGCTCGCCGACCCGTACTTCGCCTCGGCGGTTGCCAACGGTGAGGCCGCATGGCGCCGGATCGTGTCGACTGCGGCGCTCTCGGGCATCCCGGTTCCCGGCTTCAGCTCGGCGCTCAGCTACTACGACTCGCTCGCGTCGAAGCGTCTGCCGGCCTCGCTCGTGCAGGCGCAGCGCGACTTCTTCGGAGCGCACACCTACAAGCGCGTCGACAAGGAGGGTACGTTCCACACCCTCTGGTCGGGCGACCGCACCGAGATCGAGACCGAGGGCAGCTCGCACTAGCCGCGAAGCGCCGTCGTAGAAGAGGATGACGCACACGTTGAGGCTCACCCAGCCGTAGCGCGTGCGTCATCCTCTTTTACGTCGCCGGTCGCCGACCCGCAGAGTCGTTCGCGGGTCGCCGACCCGCAGGGTCGTTGGCCGGTCGCCGACCCGCAGGGCCCGCGGAGCCCGGGGAGCCCGCGACCGAATTGTTGCAGGACCGTTGGCAGAACCGGCCGGAAGTCCGAGTGGCTGTCAGCGGATGGGCGGATAATTTGTGCATGGCCCCTGAGTCCCCCCGCCCCGCCTCCGCCCGCCCCGTCGCCCTGGTCACCGGTACGTCCACCGGGATCGGGCTGGCGACCGCCGTGTCCGCCGCCCTGGCCGGCTGGCACGTGGTCGCCACGGTTCGCCGCGCCGGCAGCGACGTCGACCTGCTCACGGCCGCCGAGGTCGCGGGGGTCTCCTCTCACGTCGAGGTGCGGATGCTCGACATCACCGACCCGCAGGCCGCCGCCGCACTCGTCGACGACGTCGCGGCAACCCACGGGCGTCTCGATGCCGTGGTGAACAACGCCGGGTCCGGCCACGTGGGCACGCTGGAGCTCGACTCCCTCGACGAGGCGCGCCGGGTGATGGAGGTCAACTACTTCGGCGTGCTGAACGTCACGAGACCTGCGATGCCGCACCTCCGCGCATCCGGCGGCCGCCTCGTCACCGTCACGAGCGTGGGCGGAATCGTCGGCCAGCCGTTCAACGAGAGCTACTGCGCGGCGAAGTTCGCGGTGGAGGGCATGATGGAGAGCCTCCATCCGGTGGCAGCGGCTGTCGGGGTGCGCGTCACCGTGGTCGAGCCGGGTGCTGTGGCCACCGAGTTCGTGGCGGGCGTCGGGCCGAGCATCCAGAACCTGCTGGGCGACGCGGGCGCGTATCGGGAGCCGTTCGAGAGGTACATCGAACGCACCCGGGGCGCCTTCGATGCCGCCCAGAGCCCGCAGGGCGTCGCCGACGTCATCGTGGGCGTGCTGCTCGACGAGCACCCGCCGTTCCGGGTGCAGACCTCCGACAGCGCGACCGGTTTCGTCGGTCTGAAGCTCCGTGATCTCGACGGCGGCGCCGTCACCTCGGCGACTGCAGGATGGATCGCGTGACCGACTACGACGACGAACCCGAACTCGCGGGCTACGAACCGCACGGAGACAGGCCGCTTCGGAGCGCCCGGCGGCTCCACGTGATGCGCGCCGTCGTCGTGCTCGGCATCGTCGCCCTCGTGCTGCCGGGCATCCTCACGACCTACAGCCTCGCGAAAGCCACCGCAGGCGCGGCCTGCGCGGCCAACGTCAGCTACCGCGTGCCGAGCGCCACGGGCTCCGCGGTGAGGTTCGAAATCTTCAGCGCTGTCGGCGCGGGGTGGGTCTGCTACTCGGTGGGCGCCTATGGCGGAGACCGCAAACCGGTCGCAGCACTCGGCCTGATCCCCTCGTACCCGACGCAGGCCGAACTGCGCCAGCTCAGCCCGCAGGACTCGCTGAACCCGTAGGGGTACCGCCTGGGGGTCAGAGGCCCAGGCGGCTCTTCACTTCGATGACCGACGGGTTGGTGGCGCTTGTTCCGTCGGGGAACAGCACGGTCGGAACCGTCTGGTTTCCGCCGTTCAGGGCCTCCACCAGCTCGGCCGTACCCTCGACCTCCTCGATGTTGACCTCGGTGTAGCCGATGCCGTCTTTGTCGAGCTGCTTCTTGAGGCGGTTGCAGTAGCCGCACCACGAGGTGCTGAACATCGTGATGGTCTCTGCGGCAGGAAGAAAGTCGGTTGCAGTTGTCATGCTTTCTTCAACCAGCCGCCTGCGAGGTTTATTTCACGCCCCGCGCCTCACGCACGGCAACTCACGCGTCGCCGTCGAACATCGACGTGACAGAACCGTCGTCGAACACCTCGTGGATCGCGCGAGCGAGCAGCGGTGCGATCGGCAGCACGGTGAGCGACGGGAACCGCTTCTCCTCCGGGATCGGCAGGGTGTCGGTCACCACCACGGAGTCGATGAAGTCCGACTGCAGGATCTCGTAGGCCGGATCGGAGAACACCGCGTGCGTGGCCGCCACGATGACACCCTTCGCGCCGGCGTTCTTCAGGGCCTCGGAGGCCGCGACGATGGTTCGACCGGTGTCGATCAGGTCGTCGACCAGCAGGCACCATCGACCGCTCACATCGCCCACGATCTCGTGTACGGAGACCTGGTTCGGCACCAGCGGATCACGGCGCTTGTGGATGATCGCCAGAGGTGTTCCGAGCTTGTCGCTCCACACGTCGGCGACCCGCACGCGCCCCATGTCGGGCGACACGACCGTGAGCTGGTCGAGGTCGAAGGTCTTACGAACGTGCTCCATCAGCACCGGCATCGCGAACAGGTGGTCGACGGGACCATCGAAGAAGCCCTGGATCTGTGGCGCATGCAGGTCGACCGACATGATGCGGTCGGCGCCGGCGGCCTTGAACAGGTCGGCGACCAGGCGTGCCGAGATGGGCTCGCGGCCGCGGTGCTTCTTGTCCTGGCGGGCGTAGGGGTAGAACGGGGCGACCACGGTGATGCGCTTCGCCGAGGCACGCTTCAGAGCGTCGACCATGACGAGCTGTTCCATCAGCCACTCGTTGATCGGCGTCGAGTGCGACTGGATGACGAACACGTCGCTGCCGCGCACGCTGCCGTTGAAGCGCACATAGAGCTCACCGTTGGCGAACGTGTGTGCGGTGGTGCTGATCAGTCCGGTGTCGAGCTCGGCCGCGATGGCCTCAGCGAGCTCAGGATGCGCCCTCCCCGAAGCGAGAACGAGGTGCTTTTCACCCTTGGACGTGATCTCGGACACTTATTCTCCTGAATCCGGAGCGACGGGCTCCGCTGTTGTTGAATTGTCTGCTGATGAGTTGTCGGCTGTCGCATTGTCGGCTGTCGCCGCTTCTGCTCGCTTCGCAGCCAGGTCGGCGGCCGATCCCTCGCGGTGCGAGGCGACCCATCCTTCGAGATTGCGCTGCGGTGCGACGTTCATGGCCAGCGACCCGGGCGGAACGTTCTTTCGCACCACTGTTCCGGCTCCGCTGTACGCTCCGTCTCCGATTGTAACGGGGGCGACGAACACGTTGTGCGAACCCGTGCGCACGTGGGAACCGACCTCGGTGTGGTTCTTGACGACGCCGTCGTAGTTCGCGAAGATCGTGGCCGCACCGATGTTCGACTGCTCGCCGATGTGCGCATCCCCGACGTACGAGAGATGCGGAACCTTGCTGCCCGCGCCGATCGTTGCGTTCTTCGTCTCGACGAAGGTACCGATCTTGCCGCCGGCACCCAGAACGGTGTTCGGCCGCAGGTAGGAGAAGGGGCCGACAGTGGCGCCCGCACCGATGACGGCGAGTTCGGCATCCGTTCGCTTCACGATCGCACCCTGCCCGATCTCGCAGTCGACAAGCGTCGTGTCGGGCCCCACGACGGCCCCGCGGGCGATGACGGTCGCACCGCGGATCTGCGTTCCGGGCAGCACCGTCACGTCGGGCTCGAGCGTGGCCTTGAGGTCGATCCAGGTGGTCAGGGGATCCTGCACCGTCACGCCGGCCAGCTGCCAGCCCCGGATGATCAGGGCATTCATCTTGGCGGCCGCTTCGCTGAGCTGCGCGCGGTCGTTGATGCCGGCCACGAGCCACGAGTCGGCGACGGGCAGCGCGGTCACCTCGGACCCGGCCCGTCGGAGCAGCTCGATCACGTCGGTGAGGTACTTCTCGCCCTGCGCATTGTGCGTGCTGAGCTGCGGCAGCAGGTCGCGGAGTTCGCTCGCGCCGAACATGTAGACACCCGCGTTGATCTCGGCGATGGCGAGCTCGCTGTCGGTGGCATCGCGGTGTTCGACGATGCGGTCGACCCGGCCCGCGCTGCCGTCGGCACGGGAATCGTCGTCGTCGGCGTGGCGGATGATCCGGCCGTAACCCGACGGATCGGGCAGGTAGGCGGAGAGCAGTGTCGCAGCTGCGCGCGAGCGGCGGTGCTCGTCGACCAGACCCGCGAGCGTCTGAACGTCGAGCATCGGGGTGTCGCCGTTCATCACCAGCACGTCTCCGTCGAAGTCGGCGGGGAGGGCATCCACCGCCTGCTCGACAGCGCGGCCGGTACCGGGCGTCTCGTCTTGGTCGACGACGAGGCCGTCGGGGAGCTGATCGGTGATGACATCGACGAGCAGGTCGCGTTCGTGGCGCACCACGGCCACCGTGTAGGCAGCGTCGAGCTCCCGGGCCGTGGCCAGCACATGGCTGACGATCGGGATGCCCGCGAGGTGGTGCAGGAGCTTCGGGGTCTTTGACCGCATCCGCGTTCCCTGGCCTGCGGCGAGGATGATGATCGCGAGTCGTGAGTCGGTCATTGTCCTCTTTCGTTCCGGGCGTCGGAGGTTCTGCGCCGGGCGCTCCGCCTCCAGGATTCGAACCTAGTCCTAACAGCTCCAAAGGCTGTCGTGCTGCCGTTACACCAAGGCGGAATGCCCGAGACTGACGCCTCGTGCAGTGCACAAGTCTGCCAGATCGAGCGCCCGCACGTGACGACCCCGACCAGATCCGGGCGGTTTCGGGCGATAATGAAAGGATGCCCGATCCGGAATCCACTGACTCAGTCGACGCGATCGTCGACGCGTGGAAGCGGGAACGGCCCGATCTCGACTTCGCACCCCTGCAGGTGCTCTCCCGGGTCTGGCGCCTCTCCCGGCACCTCGACAGGGCCCGCCGCACCTCCTTCGGCACCAGCGAGCTCGACTCGTGGGAGTTCGACGTGCTCTCCGCGCTCCGCCGGGCGGGTTCGCCCTACCAGCTGAGCCCGAAGGCACTGCTGGAGGAGACCCTGGTGTCCTCCGGCACCATGACGAACCGGATCGACCGGCTCGTCAGCCGGGGCCTGGTGGAGCGGCGAACTTCGCCACGCGATGGCCGGGGCATCCTCGTCACGATGACGGCCGACGGGCTCGCCCGGGTCGACAGGGCCATCGACGAGCTCGTGATCAATGAGACACAACTGCTGTCGAGCCTCTCGAAGCCCGACCAGGAACGCCTGGCCGGACTTCTGCGGAAGCTCTCGCGCGACTTCGGCTAGCAGTACAGCTAAGCCAGCAGCTCGCTCAGCTCCAGCCAGCGGAGCTCCAGGTCGCTGAGCGTCGACTGCACGGTGTCGAGCTCGGCCGACAGGGCTCCGAGGCCGGAGTAGTCGCTCGCGTCGTGCGTCGCCATCTTCTCGTGGATGCTCGCGACCTGCGTTCCGTACTTCTCGAGCCGGCGGTTCACCGAGGCGAGCTCCTTCTGGGCGTTCCGGAGGTCGGCACCCGACAGTTTCGGCTTCGAGGGTGCGGCGCTGCCCGATCCGCTCGCGCTGCCCGTGCTGCCTGTGCCGCCCGACTGGCCCGCCTGCGACTCGGTCGGGCTCGACGTCGATCCGCGCGAACCGGTGCGCTGCTGCAGTGCCCGCACCTCGAGGTACTGGTCGACGCCCCGCGGCAGATGGATGAATCCCCCCTCGATCACGGCGTACTGGTTGTCGGTGACGCGTTCGAGCAGGTACCGGTCGTGCGAGACGACGAGGAGCGTGCCCGGGTAGGTGTCGAGCAGGTCCTCGATGGCGGCGAGCATGTCGGTGTCGAGGTCGTTGGTGGGCTCATCCAGAATCAGCACGTTCGGTTCGCTGAGCAGGATCAACAGCAGCTGCAGGCGGCGCTTCTGCCCACCGGAGAGGTCCTTCACCGGCGTGGAGAGCTGCGCACTCGTGAAGCCGACGCGTTCGAGGAGTTGGGTGGGTGTCATCTCCTTGCCGCCACTCACGTACGAACTCCGCTGGCGGCCGATGACCTCGCTGACCCGGTCGTTCAGGATGTCGTCGAGCTCGAAGAGCTGCTGGGTGAGGGTCGCCACGCGGATGGTCTTGCCGCGCTTGACCGTTCCCGTGGTCGGCTGGAGCGAACCCGCGACGAGGCTCAGCAATGTGGACTTGCCCGCGCCGTTCACACCCAGCACACCCGTGCGCTCACCCGGGGCGATGCGCCAGGTCACGTCGTGCAGCACGCGCTTCTCCGGCGTGGTGCCGGATCCGTTCCCTTCGTAGACGACGGAGACATTCTCGAGGTCGACCACGTCTTTGCCGAGGCGCTGCATGGCCATCGACGCGAGCGAGATGGAGTTGCGCACGGGCGGCTCGTCGGCGATCAGAGCGTTGGCAGCATCGATGCGGAACTTCGGCTTCGCTGTGCGGGCAGGGGCGCCGCGCCGCAGCCACGCGAGCTCCTTCTTCATGAGGTTCTGGCGCTTGCCCTCCATGGTCGCCGCCATCTGGTCGCGCTCGACGCGCTGCAGGATGTATGCCGCGTATCCGCCCTCGAACGGTTCGATGAGCCGATCGTGCACCTCCCAGGTCGCAGTGCAGATCTCGTCGAGGAACCACCGGTCGTGTGTGACGACCACGAGCCCTCCGGCGTTCGCCGACCAGCGGCGCTTCAGGTGACCGGCGAGCCAGGAGATGCCCTCGACGTCGAGATGGTTGGTCGGTTCGTCGAGGAAGATGATGTCGTGGTCGCCGATGAGCAGCTGGGCGAGCGCGATGCGACGGCGCTGGCCGCCCGAGAGGTCGGAGACGCGCGCGTCCCACGAGATGTCGCTGGCGAGGCCCGCGATGACGTCGCGCACGATGGGGTCTCCCGCCCAGACGTGCTCGTCGATGTCGCCGACGATGGTCTGGCCGACCGTCAGAGTGTCATCGAGGGTGTCGGACTGGTCGAGGACGGCCAGCGTGACGCCGTTCCGCCGGGTCACGCGGCCCCTGTCGGGCTCGAGGCGCCCCGCGAGCATCCGGAGCAGCGTGGACTTGCCGTCGCCGTTCCGGCCGACGATGCCGATGCGGTCGCCCTCGTTGATGCCGATGGTGACGTCATCGAAGATCACGCGGGTGGGGAATTCGAGGTGGAGGGACTCTGCCCCCAGTAGATGTGCCATTACCTCAAGTTGACCACAGAATCGAGGGGTCCACGGTGAGGGTCGAAACGCGCACACGCGTGTAGCGTCTGTGGTGACGCAGAAAGCAGGTCTCCCATGAGTCTCGGATTCGGTATCTTCCTCATCGCCGTCGGCGCCATCCTCGCCTTCGCCCTCGACGTGACCGTCAGCTGGATCGACGTGAAGACCGTCGGCTACATCCTCATGGGCGCGGGCTTCGTGATCGTGATCATCGGCATCGCCTTGATCGCCCGCAAGCGCTCCTCGACGGCGACGACCCGCAGCGCGGTCGACCCGGTGAGCGGCGAGCAGGTCACGCGGAGCGAGCGCCGCGACGACGTGGTGTGAGCAACTCTTCGAGCGTGGCGCAGCTGATCGCCGCCAGATTGACCACCACCCCGGATTTTCCGAAGCCGGGCATCCTGTTCCGCGACCTGACGGCGCTGATGGCCGACGGCCCCGCACTCCGGCAGGTGACGGATGCCCTGCTCTCCCGCATGCCGGCCGACATCGATGCCGTGGTCGGCGTCGAGGCCCGCGGGTTCCTGTTCGCGGCTGCGGCAGCACATTCGCGGGGTATCGGGGTGTACCCCATCCGCAAGGCCGGCAAACTGCCCGGGCCTCTGCTGAGCGAGACCTACTCTCTCGAATACGGCACGGCGACCATCCAGCTGCAGCCCGATTCGCTCGCCCCGGGTTCCCGGGTCTACGTGCTCGACGACCTGCTGGCCACCGGAGGCACCCTGGCGGCGGCCGTGCGCCTCCTCGAGAGAGCGGGCTACGTGGTGGTCGGGCTCGGTGTGGCGATCGAACTCGAGGGGCTCGGCGGGCGCGACGTTCTCGAGGGGTACCCGGTGCACGCGCTCATCGAACTGCCGGGCTGAGCGGTCTTCCGGATGCCCGGAACGGGCGCCCCTGCACGATGAGCTTCGAGCTGCTCGCGCGGCTCGTGGCGGTCGGTCGCCCGCTGCAGCAGCTGCACACGGAGGTGTACCGCCGAACATCCGGAACCGTCGACCCGTCGCACCAGACGGAACCCCGCCGCTCGACCCTGATCGCGCCGTATACCGCCGAGGTTCGCGCGAGGGCATTCCTCCGAGCAGAGCCCTGACCCAGCGGCGCATGGCGCCGATGCAGCAACGCGCGCCAGGGCGCACTCGGGGTGGCCGCGGCGGTCAGTCGCCAATCAGGCGGGCACCGTGCACGGGTCCGGTCACCCGCACGACGTTGTGGCGCGCGGCGCCCAGCGCGACCTGCAGTTCGAGCGCGCCGTCGAGGTCGGCCGCCAGGAACGCGACCGTCGGCCCGGAACCTGACACGATGCCGGCCAGGGCGCCGTTGGCCTCGCCGACCTCCAGCACCTGGGCGAGCGCTGGCGCGAGATGCAGCGCCGGGGCCTGGAGGTCGTTGTGCAGCGACTCGGCGAGCATGTGCGGATCGCCCGCCCGGAGGGCCTGCAGAACGTCGGCGTCGACCGTGGGCTGGGTCTGCGCGGGAAAGATGTCCTGGGCGTGCCTGTCCCGATGCCGGTCGAGTTCCTTGTAGACCTCGGGGGTCGAGGAACCGAACTCCGCGAGCGCCAGCACCCACTGGAACTGGCCTTTTGCGAGCGCAGGGCTCAGCCGGTCGCCGCGGCCCGTGCCGATCGCCGTGCCGCCCGTGAACGCGAACGGAACGTCGGCCCCGAGGCGCGCGGCGAGCCCGAGCAGCTCCTCACGCCCGAGCTCGGTGCCCCAGAGCGTGTCGCAGGCCAGGAGAGTGGCTGCGGCATCCGCGGACCCGCCGCCCATGCCGCCCGCGATGGGGACGTTCTTCGAGATCTCGAGGTGCACTCCCCCGCGGTATCCGGCGCGATGCGCAAGCATGCGCGCGGCGCGGATGGCGAGGTTCGAACCGTCGGTGAGCAGGGCTGACGAGTCGATGGATCCGGTGAAGGCGACCGAGAAGTCGTCGGCGTCGAACGCTCTCACATCTTCATAGAGCGACACGGCCTGGTAGGCGGTCGCCACGTCGTGGTAGCCGTCGGGCATCACCGCACCGACTTTGAGGAACACGTTGATCTTGCCCGGGGCCCTGACATGAACCGCTTTGCCCCGCCAGCTCTGAGTCATGTCAATAACCTACCTGAGGCTGGCGACGTCGCCGGACGGTGGCCAGCTGGGCCACCCGGACGGTGTAGTCGCCCTCACTCGACGGTCGTCGCCAAACGGGCGATCGCCAGGAAATCGTGCACGGTGAGTGCTTCACCGCGCGCGGTGGGGTCCTGCCCGGCAGCCTCGATGACCTGCGCAGCGGTCGCTGCGCTGCCGAACACGCTCGACAGCGACTGCCGCAGCATCTTGCGTCGCTGCTGGAAGGCAGCGTCGACCAGTTCGAACGTGGCGAGCCGCAACTCCTCGCTGGCGAGGCTGGTGCTCGAACGCTCGAAAGCGACCAGCACCGAGTCGACGTTGGGCACAGGCCAGAACACCTGGCGGCTGACCTGGCCTGCCGTTCGCCAGGTTCCGTACCACGACGCCTTGACACTCGGGCTGCCGTAGACCTTCGACCCGGGGTCGGCCGCGATGCGGTGCCCCACCTCGGCCTGCACCATCACCACACCGCTCTGGATGCTCCAGAAGTGTTCGAGGAAGTGCAGCAGCACGGGCACGGAGACGTTGTACGGCAGGTTCGCCACCAGCCGGGTCGGCGCCCCGGGCAGCGACATGATGCGCATGGCATCGTCGCGGATGACGGTCAGCCGGGCATCCGGTTGCAGCACCCCGACCGTGAGCGGCAGCTGTTCGGCAAGACGCTTGTCGATCTCCACGGCGATCACCTCGGCGCCCACCTCGAGGATTCCGAGGGTGAGCGAACCGAGCCCGGGACCGACCTCCACCACGGTCTCACCGGACTGCACGCCCGCGATCCGCACGATGCGGCGCACCGAGTTGCCGTCGATGACGAAGTTCTGGCCGAGTTTCTTGGTCGGCGTGAGGTTCAGCAGCTCGGCGAGGTCCCGGATCTCGGCCGGCCCCAGCAGAGCCGCGCGTTCGTCGGTCATCGGTCGGCCCACTCGGGCAGCACGACGGGTTCGGCAGTCCACGAACCGTAGACGAGTTCGGTGTTCGACGAGATCTGCGCCGCGAGCATCGACACGTCGGTGCCGAGGTGCTCGGCCATTGCGCGGAGGGTGTGGGGAATGAGGTAGGGCGCGTTCGGCCGACCCCGGTTCGGCGTCGGCGTGAGGAACGGCGCGTCGGTCTCCACCAGCAGCAGGTTGCGAGGAGCGACTGCCAGCGCATCCCGAAGCTTGCCCGCATTCTTGAAGGTCACGGTGCCGGCGAAGGACATGTACCACCCGTTCTCGGCGCAGATGCCGGCCAGCTCCGCGTCGCCGGAGAAGCAGTGGAACACCGTGCGTTCGGGTGCACCGACGCGTTTCAGCGTCGCGATTACTTCGGCGTGCGCATCCCGGTCGTGGATCTGCATCGCGAGGTTGTTCTCTTTGGCCATCTCGATGTGGGCCTCGAACGAGCGGTATTGCGCCGCGAGGGCCTCGTCACCCGAGGTGCGGAAGAAGTCGAGCCCCGTCTCACCGATCGCCGCGACGCGGGGGCGCGTCGCGAGCTCGGCGATGACCGCGAGGGCATCGTCGAGGCCGCCCGCGAGATCGTACACGGGCGCCTCGTTCGGGTGCAGAGCGACGGCGGCGAGCATCCGGGGCTCGCGGAGCGCCTGCTCGGCCGACCAGCGTGAGGTCTCGACGTCGCCGCCGACCTGCACGACACCGCGGACGCCGACACTGGATGCCCGGTCGAGGTGCTCACGGTATGTCAGCGTCTCGCCCTCGTGACCGTCTGCGATCTCGAGGTGTGTGTGGTTGTCGTACACAGGAACGGTGAGCGGCTCCGGGAGCGGCGGGTAGCTCAGGTCGCGGCCGGGCGACGGGTCTCGCTGCCGGATGAAGGGTTGGTCGGCGCCCTGCCCGGCAGGCGGCCCTCCGTCGGTCACGCCGCGCCTTCGATGGTCTCGACCCGCGGGAACAGCGGGGCGAGGGTTTCGACGCGGCCGACGCCCTGCCAGTCGTCTGCCTGGCGGATCGGCACGTCGGCGACGTCGCCGACCCCGCCGAGCGCCTGCCAGAGCTTCGTCGTGGCCTCGGGGATCACGGGCGACAGCAACACGGCCAGGGTGCCGACTCCGTGCACGACGGTCGCCAGAACCGTCTCGAGACGTGCGCGGTCTTCGGGGTTCTTCGACAGCTTCCACGGCTCCTGCACCGTGATGTACCCGTTCAGCTGGTCGACCAGCTGCCAGATGCTCGTGAGGGCATCCTGGATGGCGAGCCGCTCGATCGCGGCGTCTGCCTCGGCGACCACCGAGCGCTCGAGTGCGCGGAGGCCCTCCTCTGCGTCGGTGAGGGTGCCCGCATCCGGAACCCGGCCGTCGACGTACTTGATCACCATGGCGATCACCCGCGATGCGAGGTTGCCGAACCCGTTGGCGAGTTCGGACTGGTAGCGGGCCGAGAGGTCTTCCCAGCTGAACGAGCCGTCCTGGCCGAAGGTGATGGCGCTCATGAAGTAGTACCGGAACGCATCCGAACCGAACGTGTCGGTGATCTGGTTCGGGGCGATGCCGGTGAGCTTCGACTTCGACATCTTCTCGCCCCCGACGAGCAGCCAGCCGTGGCCGAAGACCTGCTTGGGCACGGCCAGCCCTGCGGCCATCAACATCGCCGGCCAGATGACGGCGTGGAAACGGGCGATGTCCTTGCCGACGATATGAGTGGCGGGCCAGAGCTCCTCGAAACGGGCGTCGTCGCTGCCGTACCCGGCCGCGGTGATGTAGTTCAGGAGCGCGTCGAACCAGACGTAGACGACGTGCGTGTCGTCCCACGGCACCTTGATGCCCCAGTCGAACGACTGGCGGCTGATCGAGAGGTCGTGCAGGCCGCGCCGGACGAACGCGACGATCTCGTTGCGCACACTCTCGGGCTGGATGAACTCGGGGTTCGACTCGTAGAGGTCGAGCAGCCGGTCGGTGAAGTCGCTCATGCGGAAGAAGTAGTTGCGCTCCTGCAGCAGCTCCACCGGCTTGGAGTGGATGGCGCAGACCTGCACTCCCTCGTACTGGCCGGTGCCGTCGACGAGGTCGGTGGGCTGCTTGTACTCCTCACAGCCCACACAGTAGAAGCCCTCGTAGTCGCCCGTGTAGATGTAGCCGGCGTCGAAGAGGCGCTGCAGGAACAGTTGGACGTTCTTCTCGTGCCGCTCGTCGGTGGTGCGGATGAAGTCGTCGTTCGAGATGTCGATCGTGGCCAGGAGCGGCTGCCAGGCCGTCGCCACGAGGCGGTCGGCCCACTCCTTGGGCGAGACACCGTTGGCCGTGGCTGTGCGAAGGATCTTTTGCCCGTGCTCGTCTGTACCCGTGAGGAACCACGTGTCGTCGCCCGCCTGGCGGTGCCAGCGCGCGAGCACATCGGACGCCACCTCGGTGTACGCGTGCCCGATGTGGGGCACGTCGTTGACGTAGAAGATGGGGGTGGTGATATAGAACGAAGAGCCGTCGGACATGCTCCTCATCTTAAGGCGTGCCGGGCATCCGGGCCGCCGTGTTACCGCGGCTGGGGATAACCCGGCAGATCGGGCGACTGTGGGCGAGAAGACGTGCCGGATGCCCGCCCGGCCAGCGCGGCCTCGTAGAGATCGCGCTTGCTGAGACCCGTCGCCTCGGCGATCGCCGCAGCGGCATCCTTCAGCCGCGTTCCGTCTGAGACCAGTTCCCGCACCTGCGCCAGCCCCGTCTCGAGGGTGACCTCCAGTGCGGCAGCGCCCGCCACGACGAGCACGATCTCGCCCTTCACGCCGGCGGAAGCCCAGGCCACGAGCGACGCCGCCCCGCCCCGGCGCACCTCCTCGTAGAGTTTCGTGAGCTCCCGGCACACCGCCACGACCCGACCCTCGCCCAGCACCGCCGCGATGTCGGCAAGCGACGCCGCGAGCCGGTTCGGCGATTCGAAGAACACCATCGTGCGACGCTCCCGCACGAGTTCGGTCAGGGCCGACACCCGCTCCCCCTGCTTTCGCGGCAGGAAGCCCTCGAACGTGAACCGGTCGGTGGGCAGCCCCGACACCGCGAGCGCCGACACGACGGCCGACGGACCCGGGATGATCGTGACATCCACACCCGCGGCGACAGCCGCCTGCACCAGGTGGAACCCCGGGTCTGAGACCGTCGGCATTCCGGCATCGCTCAGCACCACGAGGTCGGTCGTGCGAGCCAGCTCCACGAGCTCGGCCGCCTTCTCCCGCTCATTGTGGTCGTGGAGGGCAAGCAGCCTCGGCCGGTTCTGAACACCGAGGGCGCGCAGCAGTTTCGCGGTGACACGGGTGTCCTCCGCCGCGACCACCTCGGCGGCCTCGAGGGTCTCGACGAGACGCACGGAGGCATCCTTGAGGTTGCCGATCGGGGTGGCGGCGAGGATGATCATCCTCCCAGTCTCGCACCGCTACCCCTTCCCCGGTGTGGCGGTGCGCTCGGGTGGCCCTCGGGGTTCGCACCAGTACCATGGGGCGGGTGAGCCCAGCGACCGACTCCGTACCCCCCGCGCCAGCCCCGTTGGCCGCCGACGCCCCGGCGCGCCCCGAAGGCCCCCGCGGAAGCCGGCTCGACACATGGTGGGCGGCCCTCGTGAGCACCCCGGCCCGGCAGCGGGCCTGGCGCTGGGGCGGGCCGATCGCCGTCACGCTGCTCGCCGCGATCCTCCGGCTCGTAAACCTCGGCGACCCGCACAGCCTGGTCTTCGACGAGACGTTCTACGTCAAAGACGCCTGGTCGCTGCTGCACCTCGGCTACGAGGGATCCTGGCCGTCGACGCCCGACCCGGCCTTCAACGCCGGCGACGTGAACACCTACACCAACAGTCCGACGTATGTCGTGCATCCACCGCTCGGAAAGTGGATCATCTCCCTCGGGCTCGCCGTGTTCGGAGCCGAGAACAGCTTCGGCTGGCGCGTCTCGGTGGCGGTCTGCGGCATCCTCGGTGTGCTGCTCATCTCGATGATCGGTACGAAACTCTTCCGCTCGACGCTTCTCGGCTCGATCGCCGGGTTCCTGTTCGCGATCGACGGGCATGCGATCGTGATGTCGCGGGTGGGCATTCTCGACGGCATCCTGATGCTCTTTCTCCTTCTCGGATTCGGCGCCTTCCTGCTCGACCGCGAGTGGCATCTGAAACGGTTGGCCGAGCGCATAGCCGCGAGCGAGCGGGAGGGCCGGGAGGTGCTCTGGGGCCCCGCGATCTGGAACCGGCCGTGGCTCCTGGCCGCCGCCGTCGCCCTCGGCCTCGCCACGGCGGTCAAGTGGTCGGGGCTCTACTTCCTGGTCGCTTTCGCCCTCTGGACCGTGCTGGTGGATGCCCTCGCGAGGCGCCGCGCCGGCCTCCCGTTCTGGATCAGCGCCGCCATCCTCAAACAGGGCCTCGCGTCGCTCGTGCTGCTGGTGCCGGTGTACCTCGCGAGCTACCTCGTCACCTGGACGGGCTGGTTCACCAGCACGAACGGCTACTACCGCAACTGGGCGCAGACCGACGGCACGCCCTGGGCCGGTGGGCTCGCCTGGGTGCCGCTCACCATCCAGAACTTCTGGCACTTCGAGGTGAGTGTCTACAACTTCAATGTGAACGAACATTCGCCGCATCCCTACGCGGCCAATCCGTTCACCTGGTTGTTCATGATCCGGCCGACGCAGATGTATGTGAACACGATCAGCGACGGCACCGGCGGCTGCGGCGAGCAGACCTGCTACGAGAACATCACCTCGGTCGGCAACGCTGCGATCTGGTGGGCTGCGACGGCTGCCATCTTCTTCCTGGTCTACCGTCTCATCCGAAAGCGCGAATGGCAGGTCGGCATCATCCTGATGGGCATGGTGGGTGGTTACCTGCCCTGGTTGCTCTTCTCTGGCCGCACGATCTTCCAGTTCTACACGATCGCCTTCGAGCCCTACATGATCCTCGGGCTGACATTCGTGATCGGCATGGCCCTCGGCAGGCGCACGGATGCCCGGCGAAAACGGGTCGCGGCCCTCTGGGTCGTGGCCGCCTATCTCCTACTCGCGGTGGCGGTGTCGGTGTTCTTCTGGCCGGTGTGGACGGCACAGCCCATCCCCGGCTGGCTGCTCACCCTGCACTACTGGCTGCCGTCGTGGCGGTGAGCGGAGCAAATCCGACAGGCGCGGTTCCGGATGCCCGACGCCGACGGTCGCGCTTCCCCGGCCCACGCTGGCTGCCCGGGTTCGTCGTCGCGGGCGCGGCGACGCTCATCGCGTTCCTCCTCCATCTCGCCCTGCCGGCCATCCCTCCGCTCACCGCTGCGGTCGGGCTCGGGATGATCGTGGGCCAGATCCCCGCCACGCAGCGGTTGCTCGACACGGTCCTGAAGCCCGGTATCGCGCTGGCTGCGCGCCGGCTGCTCCGGATCGGCATCGTGCTTCTCGGGCTGAAGCTCTCGCTCTACGACATCGCCGGACTCGGCTGGCCGACCATCGTCGTCATCGTGCTCGTCGTCGGAATCACCTTCGCGGCAACCTTCGGCTTCGGCCGGCTGCTCCGCCTGCCCGGCACCCAGCCGATCCTGATCGCCGCCGGTTTCTCGATCTGCGGCGCCTCGGCGATCGGCGCGATGAGTGCGGTCACCCGCAGCAAGGACGAAGACCAGGCCACTCCTGTGGCGCTGGTCACGCTCTGCGGCACTCTGGCGATCTTCATCCTGCCGGCCCTCCGCTTCCCGCTGGGGCTCGACGACGCCGACTTCGGCCTCTGGGTCGGACTCAGCGTGCACGATGTCGGGCAGGTCGTCGCGACCGCCCAGATCGCCGGCCCCGTCGCTCTCGCCGTGGCCGTCGTCGTGAAGCTCACACGGGTGCTGACCCTCGCGCCGATGGTCGCGATCGCCGGGTTCTTCGAGCGCGGGCGCGACCGCCGCGCACTCCGGGCCGAGGAGCTCGACCGGTCGGCACGGCTCGCACGGCTCGCCGCCGGAACGGCCAGTGAATCCGACGCCGCGATCGCCGCAGAGGAGGGTACCGACGAGTTCAGACGGAAGGCTGCCGCCGCGGCATCCGCAGCCCGGGCGAAACGCCCTGCGATCGTGCCGCTGTTCATCGTGGGATTCCTGGCCGCCGTGCTGGTGCGCACCTTTTTGCTCGGTGACGGTGCGCTGGGGGCCTCCGTGGCAGCCCCGGTTCTCTCCGTGGCAGACACCGCGCAGACCATCCTGCTCGCGATGGCCCTGTTCGGGCTGGGCTCGAACATCCGGTTCGCCGCCCTCGCCCGCACCGGCTGGCGCGCCCTCATCGTCGGCCTCGCCTCGTGGCTGCTCATCGCGGTGCTGTCGCTCGCGGCGGTGACCCTCCTCCGCTGACCCGCCCCGCCCCGCCCTCGCCCCGCCGCTCCAAACCGGGCGTAAAAGAGGACTGAAGCCGCGGAGCGTCGCCTGCACACTCAGCGGATGCCCCAGTCCTCTTCTACGGCTGGCGCCGCGCGGAGACGGAGGGTCAGCCGGCGACCGGCGCGCCCGCCTCCGCGGCGACGGGCGCGCCCGCGCGCGCCGCATACGCGGCCACCAGCTCGCGCTTCAGCACCTTGCCCGACGGGCCGAGCGGCAGCGCCTCCACGATGTCGATGTGGCGCGGGTACTTGTAGGCCGCGACATCCTGCTTCACGAACTCCGAGAGCTCGTCGGCCGTGGCCGAAGCGCCCGCCGCGAGCACGACTGACGCGATGATCTCCTGCCCGTGCGTCTCGTGCGGCACCCCGTAGACCGCCACCATCGAGACGGCCGGATGCCCGGCCAGAACCTCCTCGACCTCCCGCGGGTACACGTTGTAGCCGTTCCGGAGGATCATGTCCTTCGTGCGGTCGACGATCGTGAGGTAGCCGTCCTCGTCTTTCCGGCCGAGGTCACCGGTACGGAACCAGCCGTCCACCATCGCCTTCGCCGTGTCCTCGGGGCGGTTGTGGTAGCCGTTCATGAGATTGTGGCCGCGGATGACCAACTCGCCGAGCTCGCCGGTCGGCAGCAGCACGATGGAGTCGGCCGTGTCGGCATCGGCGATCTCGACATCGACCCCCCAGATCGGCGTGCCGATCGTTCCTGCACGGGGCGGCACCCCGACCATGTTGAACGTGGCGACGGGTGAGGTCTCGGTGAGGCCGTACCCCTCGTGGATCTCGGTGCCGAACAGTTCCTTGAAGCGGTTGATCACCGCGACGGGGATGGCCGCACCCCCCGAGATGCCGTAGCGGAGCGGCGGGCGGGCCTGGGTGCGGGTCGCAGCATCCAGAAGCGCGATGTACATCGTCGGCACGCCCATGAAGATCGTGCACTGCTGCTCGTTCATCACCCGCAGCGCGGTGTCGCCGTCGAACTTCGGCACCATCACCATGGTCGCTCCGGCGCGGAAGACCGTGTTCATCGTGCAGGTCTGCCCGAACGTGTGGAAGAGGGGCAGGGCACCGAGCACCTTGTCTCCCTCCTTCATGTCGAAGGTCGTCAGCAGCGACACGTTCACCTGCTCGACGAGCGCCAGGTGGGAGCCCTCAGCTCCCTTGGGCGTGCCCGTCGTACCGCTCGTGTAGAGGATGGTCGCCGTGTCGAACGGATCGCGCTGCACATACGTGTCGATCGGAACGGATGCCCGGGCCTCGTCCTCGAGCCGGGGCGGCAGCTCGGGGTTCGCCTCGGGCAGCAGCACGCTCAGCACCGGCACGCCGGCGAGCCCCGCACCCTTCGCGCCCTCTGCCAGAAGCGGAGCGGCGCAGACGAGCAGTTCGGCGCCACTGTCGCGGAGCACGTACTCGATCTCCTTGCCCTTCAACAGGGCATGGATCGGCACGACGACCCCGCCGAGCGACAGCACGGCGTAGTAGATCCGAGGGAAGTCGGCGACGTTCGGGATCAGCATGGCCACTGACGTTCCCGGGCCCACACCCCGGTCCCGCAGGGCTCCGGCATACTGGCGTGTCTGCTGCCAGAGCTCGGCGTAGGTGGTCGAGGTCTCACCGACCACGATCGCAACATGGTCGGGTGTTCGTCTCGCTGCTTCGACCAGAATCGAGGCAACGGACATCGTGGCAAAACCTGTACTCATGAAGCGCTTCTCTCAGTCGGCATTGACGTGCGTCCAGCTTAGATCGGCAGTCTCAGAACTGCCTGCGAGACCCGCGGCGTCACATTGCGTAGCACGGGCCTCCGAAGGGCATTCGTGACGATAGCCTCCGGTAGTTTGGCTTCCATGGCAGATCGCGAATACGGCTTCAGGACTCGGGCAATCCACGCAGGCAACATCCCCGACGAGGTGACCGGCGCCCGCGCTCTGCCGATCTACCAGACGTCGGCATTCGTCTTCGATGACACGGCGGACGCCGCGGCCCGTTTCGCCCTGCAGAAGTACGGCAACATCTACAGCCGGCTCGCGAACCCGACCGTCGCTGCCTTCGAGGAACGCATCGCCAGTCTCGAGGGCGGGCTCGGCGCTGTGGCGACCGCCAGCGGGCTCGCTGCGCAGTACATCACCTTCGCGTCGCTGGTCGGCGCGGGCGATCACATCGTGTCGTCCGCCAACCTCTACGGCGGCTCGATCACGCAACTGGATGTCACGCTCCGCCGTTTCGGCGTCGACACCACCTTCGTGCGAAGCTCCGACCCTGCCGACTACGCCGCAGCCATCACCGACAAGACCAAGCTGGTCTTCGCCGAGACCGTGGCGAACCCCTCGGGCGAGATCGCCGACATCGAGGGGCTCGCCGAGGTCGCCCACGCCCACGGCATCCCGCTCATCATCGACTCCACCATCGCCACCCCGTTCCTGAACCGGCCCATCGAGTGGGGCGCAGACATCGTCATCCACTCGGCGACCAAGTTCCTGGGCGGCCACGGCACCACCCTCGGCGGAGTCGTCGTCGAGAGCGGCCGGTTCGACTGGCACAGTGAGAAGTTCCCGCTGTTCGGCCAGCCCGTGCCGAGCTACGGCGGCCTCGAGTGGTCGGGCAATTTCGGCGAGTACGCCTTTCTGACGAGGCTCCGCGCCGAGCAGCTCCGGGACATCGGCCCCTCCCTCGCCCCGCACTCCGCGTTCCTGCTCGCGCAGGGCGTCGAGACGCTGCCGTTCCGCATGCAGGCGCACATCGACAACGCACGGATCGTCGCCCAGTGGCTCGACGCCGACCCCCGCGTCGAGTACGTCAACTGGGCAGGGCTCCCCGGGCATCCACACTACGAACGCGGCCTGAAGTACCTGCCGAAGGGTCCGGGTTCGGTCTTCAGCTTTGGCGTGAAGGGCGGCCGGGATGCCGGGCGCACGTTCATCGAATCCGTCGATCTGGCGAGCCATCTCGCGAACATCGGCGATGCCAAGACCCTCGTGATCCACCCCGCGTCGACCACCCACGCCCAGTTGAACGAGCAGCAGCTCGTCGAGGCGGGCGTGCTGCCCGGCATCGTGCGGATCAGCGTGGGAATCGAAGACCCCGAGGACATCGTCTACGACCTCGACCAGGCATTGACGAAGGCGACGGAAGGTCTCTCATGACACTCACCAACGACACTCCCGGCGAGCTCGTGACGGCCCAGCTCTCGAACGGCCTGACCTGCTCGGTGCCGTCGTCGTCACCCCTCGCGAAGCTGCTGAAGTCGCAGCGCACCTGGGTCGGCCCCGATGCGAAGGCACGCCTGAAGATCCTGCGGACGGCGAAGTCGATCGCCATCGTGGGTGCATCGCCGAACGCCGCGCGCTCGAGCTACTTCGTGGGCACGTACCTCCTGTCGTCGAGCGACTACCGCGTCTACTTCGTGAACCCGAACGCGAAGGAGATCCTCGGTCAGCCGGCCTACCCGGATCTCGCCTCGCTCCCCGAGGTACCCGACATCGTCGACGTGTTCCGCAAAGCCAGCGACATCCCTTCAGTGATCGACGACGTCATCGCGAGCGGCGCGAAGACCGTCTGGGTGCAACTCGGCATCTGGAACCAGGAGGCGGCGGAGTACGGCGAGAGCAAAGGCCTGGCCGTGGTGATGGATCGCTGCATCAAGGTGGAGCACGCTCGCTTCCACGGCGGGCTGCACCTGCTGGGCTTCGACACCGGCCAGATCTCGGCGCGCAAGACCCTCCGCTAGGGCGCACCGGTCACGAGGCCGATTGTTACGCAGCCGTGACATTCACCCGCAATGTTCAGGTCGATGTCACTGGTCGCCGCTAGCGTTGAGTTCGTGATCACAACCCCCGGTTTCCTCCCCGCAGCTGCCACGCGCTCCGCCGTGCCGGCCATGGTGTCGACCCAGTGGCTCTGCGATCACCTCGGCTCCGACACGATGGTGATTCTGGATGCCCGGGGCTTCGGTCTGCCCGACGACCTGTCGGAGGCTCGGTGCACGCGCATCCCCGGCGCCCTGTTCGCCGACCGGATCAGTGTGGATGCGGCCGCCTTCCACAGGATGGCTGAACACCTCGGCATCACCTCCGGTGCAACGGTCGTCGTGTACGACAGGGCTTCAGATACCACACCCGGGGCCGCGTCGCCGGCCCAGCGCCTGCAGGAGACGTTTGCCATCTTCGGCTACGAGCGGGTGAGTGTGCTCGTCGGCGGCTTCCCGAAGTGGAACGCCGAGGATCGCCCGGTCGAGGCCGCCGCGGACTCCGCGGCGGCCTGACGGCCTCCCCGCAGCCGATCTTCAGCAGCAGATCACCGGCAGTCGATCTTCAGCCGCCGATCTCCAGCAGTCGATCCTCAGCCATCGGACTGCAGCCTGACCATGAGCTCGAGGGCGGCCCCGAAGCCGATCGGTCGCGAGAGCGCGTCGGGGCCGAGAGGCGCAAGCGCCCGCACCGCCGCGCGACGGTAGGACTCATCGCCGGATTCGAGGTGCGCCAGGTACGCAGCACGCGCCGCAGCACTGTTGCCCGACGGGTACGCCCCCTCCGACACGTCTCCCTCGAGAAGCAGGCCGCGGGCCGCCAGTACTGGATCGCCGCCGCCCGGAACCACGAACGGGGAGCCCTCGGCTGTCGGCGCCATCACTGTATCGAGGAGGTCTGCACCCGCTCGGCTGTAGCGCGTGTCGCCCGTGGCCGTGCCGAGCTGCAGCAGGGACGTGGCGAACATTCCGTAGTCCTCGAGCGTCGCCGGCGCCTCCGAGACGTGACCGCCGAGCGATGCGCGCACGAGGGTTCCGCCCGGGCGGAGATGATGTTCGAGCAGGTAGTCCGCGGCACGCCGGGCCGACTCGATCAACGCGCTGTCGCCGAAGGCGGTTCCCGCATGCGCCAGTGCGCCGATGGCGAGACCGTTCCAGCCGGTGAGGATCTTGAGATCGAGAGCCGGAGGCTCCTCCCCGTGGCGCTGGTCGCGATCGAGTTCGTAGTACCCACCCTCGGTGCGGACTCCCGCAACGACACTCTCGGAATCCTGGGCGGACGCGAAGCCGCCCTCCGGCTGCTGCAGGTGGCTGACCACGTAGCCCGCGATCCCGAGGGCCGTGGCTCGTGCCCAGCCGTGGCCTGCGCCGCCGGCGCCGTCCGCACCGCCGCCACCGCCTGCACCACCGGCACCGCCGCCGCCGCCGGCAGCAGGTTCACCCGTATCCTCCGCTGCCTCGTGCTTCTCGGCAGCAGTCGTGTACGCGTCGAGCAGCAGGGCGTTGTCGTAGAGCATGCGCTCGTAGTGGGGCTCGCTCCAGTCCTGCCGGGTCGCGTAGCGGAAGAAGCCACCCTCCACCCGATCGCGGAGCGGCGAGCCCGCCATGGCTCGCAGGGTGCGATCGGCCAGGGGAGCATCCATCGCCTGCAGGAACTGCAGCACCGGTGCCACCGGGAACTTCGGTGCGGTGCCGAACCCCCCGTGCTCAGTGTCTTCGTAGTCGTCGAGTTCGTACACCACCTGGGCAAGCTCTCCGGCGGTGGGCAGCTCGAGGCTCTGATCGGACTCGGTCTTCGCCCCCGCCTCGGCGAGTGCCTCCACCAGCTGGCCTGCGGTGCTCTCCACGTCGTCGCGTCGGCTCCGCCAGGCGTCCTCCACCGCATCCAGAACCTGCCGGAACGAGGGAGTGCCCTGTACGGCTACCGGTGGGGAGTAGGTACCCGCGAAGAACACCCGGCCCTGGGGGGTCGCGAACACGTTCAGGGGCCAGCCGAGGTTCTGGGTGAACGCGCCAGCGGCCGCGAGATAGACCGCATCGACCTCCGGATGCTCCTCCCTGTCGACCTTGATGGCGACGAAACCGTCGTTGAGGGCGGCGGCGAGAGCGGGGTCGCTGAAGCTCTCCCGGGCCATCACGTGGCACCAGTGGCAGGTGGAGTACCCGATCGACACCAGCACCGGCACGTCGCGGCGCACCGCCTCGGCGAAGGCCTCCTCCCCCCAGGGGAACCAGTCGACCGGGTTGTCGCTGTGCGAGCGGAGGTAGGGGCTTATCGCGGCGGCGAGTCGGTTGGCCATGCATCCAGCGTACGTGCCCGGTCCGGCGGCCGAGCGTCGCTTGTAGAATGGAACGCCCATGATTCCTGAGTCGATCACCTTTCCGCCCGAGCTCCCCGTCAGTCGACTCCGCGACGAGATCGCGCGCACCATCAAGGCGAACCAGGTGGTCATCATCGCCGGCGAGACCGGATCGGGCAAGACCACCCAGATCCCGAAGATCTGCCTGCAACTCGGCCGCACCAGTATCGGGCACACCCAGCCCCGGCGTATTGCGGCACGAACGATCGCCGAACGCATCGCCGAAGAACTGGGGCAGGAGGTCGGCGACCTCGTCGGGTACCAGGTGCGTTTCACCGACAGGGTGGGGCCGAACACCCGCATCAAGCTGATGACCGACGGCATCCTGCTGAACGAGATCCACCGGGACCGTCTGCTGAAGAAGTACGACACGATCATCATCGACGAGGCGCACGAGCGGAGCCTCACCATCGACTTCCTGCTCGGCTACCTGCGGGAGCTCCTGCCCAAGCGCCCCGACCTGAAGGTCATCGTTACGTCGGCGACGATCGATCCCGAGAGCTTCTCGAAGCACTTCGGCGGCGCGCCCATCATCGAGGTCTCTGGCCGCACCTTCCCCGTGGAGGTGCGCTACCGCCCGCTCGTCGCAGACGGTGGGGTTCTGGATGACGTCGACGATGTCGACACCAGCAGTGCCACCGCCGACCGCGACCCTCTCGATGCGGTCAACGAAGCCCTCGACGAGCTCGCCCGCGAGGGCGACGGCGATGTGCTGGTGTTCTTCTCCGGCGAGAACGAGATCCGTGACGCCGAGGAATCCATTCGGGGCCGGCTGAACTCCGGCGGCTCCGGCTCGTTGGGTTCTGCCACCGAGGTTCTGCCGCTCTACGGGCGGTTGAGCGCTGCCGACCAGCACAAGGTGTTCCAGAAGGGCAGCACTCCGGGCATCCGGCGACGCATCGTGCTCGCGACGAACGTGGCGGAGACGAGCCTCACGGTTCCGGGGATCAAGTATGTGATCGACACCGGCACCGCCCGCATCAGCCGGTACAGCGTGCGGTCGAAGGTGCAGCGGTTGCCGATCGAGGCGATCTCGCAGGCATCTGCCAACCAGCGTGCGGGCCGGAGCGGGCGCACGAGCGACGGGATCTGCATCCGCCTCTTCTCGGAGGAGGACTACCTCTCCCGGCCCGAGTTCACCGAGCCGGAGATTCTTCGCACGAACCTTGCAGCGGTCATCCTGCAGATGATCTCGCTCGGCCTCGGCGACATCGCCTCGTTCCCGTTCCTCCAGCCACCGGACTCCCGCGGCATCAAGGACGGCCTCGACCTGCTGAGCGAACTGGGCGCGATCAACGCGCCGGGTGCGACCTCGAACAGGCCCGGCGCGCCCGTGGTGCCGACCCTCAGCCGGGTGGGCCGAGACCTCTCGCGGATGCCGATCGAACCCCGATTCGCACGGATGGTCATCGAGTCGAAGAACCACAACACGAGTCGCGAGGTGATGGCGATCGTGGCCGGCCTGACCGTGCAGGATCCACGCGAACGACCGCTGGAGAAGCGCCAGCGCGCCGACGAGTTCCACGCACGGTTCACCGACCCGACCAGCGACTTCCTCACGCTGCTGAACCTCTGGAACTACGTGGAGGAGAAGCAGCGGGAGCTGTCGTCGAGCGCGTTCCGACGGCTCTGCAAGGCGGAGCACCTCAACTACCTCCGGGTGCGGGAGTGGCAGGACGTCTTCCGGCAGCTCAAGCAACTCAGCAGACCGCTGGACCTGGTGATCGGCGAGCCGTCGGTCGACCCCGACGGTATCCACCGTTCGCTGCTCGCCGGCCTCCTCTCGCACATCGGCCTGAAGGATGCGGCGAAGAAGGACTATGTCGGCGCCCGCCAGACGCGGTTCAGCCTCTTTCCCGGTTCTGCGCTCTCGAAGAAGCAGCCGAACGCCGTGATGAGCGCCGAGCTGGTCGAGACGAGCAGACTGTTCGCCCGGATGAACGCCTCGATCGACCCCGCCTGGGCGGAGACGCTGGCGGGTGACCTCTGCAGACGGAGCTACTCCGAGCCGCACTGGGAGAAGAAGCAGGGTGCGGTCGTCGCCTTCGAGCGGGTGACGCTCTATGGAGTGCCGATCATCCAGAAGCGGCGCGTGCAGTTCTCCCGCGTGGATGCGGCCTACGCCCGTGAGCTGTTCATCCGTCACGCCCTCGTCGACGGGGACTGGGAATCGCACCACGCCTTCGACCGGGAGAACCGGCGCTTCCGCGACGAACTCGCAGAGATCGAGGAGCGCAGCCGCCGCCGCGACCTGCTCCTCGACGACGAGGCGGTCTTCGAGTTCTACGACAAGCGTCTTCCGCGGGACGTCAACACTGCAAGGAGCTTCGACGGCTGGTGGAAGAAGGCGCGTCACGACACCCCCACTCTGCTGAGCATGACCGTCGAGTCGCTGCTGCCCGACGGGGCTCCGGAGATCGACGAGTCCCAGTTTCCCGCAAGCTGGCAGCAGGGCGACCAGCAGCTCGCACTGTCGTATCGCTTCGAGCCGGGCTCGGACGACGACGGTGTCACGGTGACGGTTCCGCTGGCGCTGCTGCCACGGCTCGAGCCGACAGGTTTCGAAGCGCAGGTGCCGGGCTTTCGCGAGGAACTCGTGACCGCGCTCATCCGCTCGCTGCCGAAGGCCATCCGGCGGAACTTCGTGCCGGCTACCGACTGGGCCTCGAAGCTGCTGACGGCGCTGCCGGATGACGCGGACGCCTCCGGGCACGGCACGGGGAACCGCACCGGGCACGCCGCGCCGTCGGGTGACGATCTGACCTTCCTCGCCTCTCTCGCCCAGACGATGTCGCGGCTGGCCTACGTGCCCGTTGCCGCCTCGGACTTCGATCGCACTCGTCTTCCCTCGCATCTCTCCGTCTCCTTCCGTGTCGTGGATGAATCGGGCACGACTGTCGCGGCGTCGAAGGATCTGCCCGCTCTCCAGGCCCGGTTCCGTTCGGCCGCGCGCGACAGTGTTGCCCGCGCTTCCCGGCAGACCGCCCACTCGCTGGAGCGGAGCGGCCTGACAACATGGGACTCTACGGAGCTGCCGAAGTTCGTGGACACGAAACTCCAGAACAGTGTGATTCGCGCGTATCCGGCCATTGTGGACGAGAAGACGTCTGTCGCCATCCGGCTCATGAGCACCCAGCAGGAGGCCGACCGGCTGAGCCCCGCGGGCATCCGCCGGCTCCTGCTGCTTGCCGTGCCCTCACCGGTGTCGTATGTGCGCGAGCACCTGAGCCAGAACGAGAAGCTCATTCTGGCGACGAGCCCCTATGCGAGCATCCAGGCCCTCTTCGACGACTGCCTCGCAGCATGTGCCGACGAGGTGCTCCGAAGCGCGCACCCCACCGGGCTGATCTACACGCGGGCCGAATTCGAGGCCGTGCGAGACCGTCTGTCAGCGGGCATCATCGATTCGATGTACCAGACGGTGGCGACGGTCGCTGCCACGCTGGCAAAGGCCCGCGACGCCGAACGTGCCCTCAAGACCGTCACGAGCGTCTCTCTGCTGCCCGCCCTCTCGGATGCCCGCGCCCAGCTCGCGGCGCTCATCTTCCCGGGGTTCATCTCGTCCACAGGCACCCGGCAGCTGCAGCACTATCCACGGTATCTGACGGGCGTGGAGCAGCGGATGCAGAAGCTGCCCGACGCGCCTGCACGGGACAGGGCGTGGCTGAACGAGGTGCAGAACGCCACTGCCCGCTACGAGGCCTCGGGGGGCACGCTGCCCCTGCCGAAGGATCCGGCCACGGTGCTGAGCACCCCGATCATCCGGGCCCGCTGGCTGATCGAAGAGCTGCGGATCAGCCTCTTCGCACAGTCGCTCGGCACCGCAGAGCCCGTCTCGCTGCAGCGGCTGCAGAAGCTCCTCGCGAGCTGAACTGGACGCACGGCAACGGCACGGCAACGGCTCGGCAACGGATCGGTGACGGTTCGACCCCTCCGGGGGCGTCCGTACCGTCCAACCGGTACACTTGATCTCTTGTGAGTAGCTACGCGAATCTTCTGAAGACCCGGGGTGTCGGCCGGATCATGGCCGCCCAGCTTGTGGCGCGCTTCCCCTTCGGCATGCTCTCGCTCGCCTTTCTGCTGCACATCGAACACGTGCACGGTTCGTACGCGGCGGCCGGGCTGGTGCTGGCCGCGCTGTCGATCGGCCAGGCCATCGCCGGCCCGCTGACGAGCCGCCTGATGGGGCGCTGGGGCATGCGACCGGTGATCACCGGAACGATCATCGTCTGCGCCATCGCCGTCTCGGTGATCGCGCTCGTTCCGATGACCATTCCACTCACCATGGTCGTCGCCTTCGCCGCCGGGCTCACGATGCCGCCCATCCAGCCGGCCGTGCGCACCATCTACCCGAAGATGGTCAACTCGAAGCAGCTCACGCCGCTGTTCTCGCTCGACGCGTCGGCGCAGGAGATCATCTGGGTCGTCGGCCCCGTCATCACGACCTTCACTGCCACCCAGATCGGCACCGTCGAGGGCATCCTGCTCGCGGTCGCGTTCCTCGTGGGCGGCGGCGCCTGGTTCCTGTCGAGCCCCGAACTCGGCCGGGTGAGGATCCCCCGCAGCCGCAAGCGACTCGGCGCGGTGCTGAAGAAGCCGCCGGTGCTGCTCGCCACCATCGTCGGTTTCCTGCTCGTCGCCGCCTGCGCCGCCATCGAAGCGGGGGTCGTCGCATCGTTCGGGCACGGCGGCGCAGAGGCCGGCATCGTGCTGGCCGTCTTCGCCGTCGGGTCGCTCGTCGGCGGTCTCGCGCTCGGCCATGTCGGCATCGGCCCGTGGTCGCTCGCCCAGCGGATGCTCGTCGTCTTCATCGGCACGGCGATCGCCGCGGTCTCGCTGAACGTGTGGTGGCTGGCGATCTTCCTGTTCCTGGCGGGTGTCGGCATCGCCCCCGCCCTCGCGGTGATGTTCTCGATCGTCTCGTCGAGCGTGCGTTTCAGCGAGACGGCCGAGGCGTACGGCTGGGTCGGCACCGGCCAGCTCATCGGCGCGGCGGTCGGATCGGCGCTGGCCGGGTTCCTCATCGACGCCCAGGGCCCCACCGGCGCCTTCATCGTGGCGGCCTGCCTTGCGCTCGTCGGATTCCTGGTACCCCTCCTCGGGCGGCGCTGGCACCCGGACCTCCGCGGCCGGGACGCGAGCCCCATCCCCGACACCGAGCCCTTCGCCGCCGTCACGAGCTGAGCCGCTCAGCAGCGGGCCGGTCGACACCGGGTGGCCAGCGCCGCGCCGGCCAGCACCGGCAGTGCAGGAGAGGTGTAGAAGAATGGGGCCATGACGACAGCCCCCTCGATTCCGCTCAACGACGGCCACTCGATCCCCCAGGTGGGACTCGGGGTCTACAAGGTCACCGACGCGGAGGCTGTGGAGGCGATCGCGGCCGCCTTCGCTTCCGGCTACCGGCACGTCGACACCGCGACGCTCTACGACAACGAGGTGGGTGTCGGTGAGGCGGTGAACCGCTCCGGGATCGACCGTTCGGAGATCTTCGTCACGACGAAGGTCTTCCAGGACAGGCACGGCTACGACGAGGCACGCCGCTCATTCGACGAGAGCCTCGAACGGTTGAAGCTCGACTACGTGGACCTGTTCCTCATCCACTGGCCCGCGCCGAAGCAGAACCTCTACGTCGAGACCTGGCGGGCCCTCGAGAGGATCCAGGCCGACGGGTTGGCCCGATCCATCGGCGTCTCGAACTTCCACACGCACCACCTCGACCGGCTGGCGGCCGAGACCGGCGTGGTTCCGAGCGTCAACCAGGTCGAGCTGCACCCGTGGCTCCCGCAGGCGGAGCTGCGCGCCTACAACGACGCTCACGGCATCGTGACCGAGGCGTGGTCGCCTCTCGCCCGCGGCCGGGTGCTCGGCACCCCCGTTCTCGACGGGATCGCCGCAAAACACGGCATCTCCCCTGCGCAGGTCGTCATCCGGTGGCATGTGCAACTCGGCAACGTGGTGATCCCGAAGTCGATCACCCCGTCTCGCATCGCGAGCAACATCGACGTGTTCGACGTCACCCTCGACGAGGAGGACCTCGCTCTCATCGCCACGCTCGAGACGGGCGAGCGCACCGGCCGCGACCCCAACGACGTCGGCTGAGCCGCAGCGCCGAGGGCTCAGCGCGGGCTCTCAGGGAGCGCGCGCTACCAGCGCGAGTGGATGCTCTGGCGGAAGTAGCGGTCGTAGATGCGGTGCACGCCGTCGTCGAAGGCCGCCCCGAGGGGAGCGATCGAACCGGCCTCGGCGTTGCCTGCGGCCTGGCCGGGGTTCCGGGCACCGGGGATGACCGTGCTCACGCCCGGCTGCTGCGCGACCCAGGCGAGAGCGGCTGTGGCCGGCGCCACACCCTCGGGCACCAGCTCGGCGAACGCCTGCGCCGCCTCGACTCCCGACTCGAAGTCGACTCCCGAGAAGGTCTCCCCGACGTCGAAGGCGCTGCCGTCGCGGTTGAAGGTACGGTGGTCGTTCGCATCGAAGGTGGTCTCCTTCGTGTATTTGCCGCTGAGCAGCCCCGATGCGAGCGGCACCCGGGCGATGATGCCGACCCCCGCGGCACGGGCGGCGGGCAGCACATCATCGAGCGGCTTCAGCCGGAACGCATTCAGGATGATCTGGATGGTCGCGGTGCCGGGCCGCGCGATGGCCGCGAGTGCCTGGTCGGCCGTCTCGACGCTGAACCCGTAGGCCGCGATGCGCTCCTCGGAGACGAGGGTGTCGAGCGCGTCGTAGACGGCGTCGTCGACGAAGACCTCGGACGGCGGGCAGTGCAGCTGCACGAGGTCGAGTGTCTCGACTCCGAGATTCCGGCGCGACCGGTCGGTCCACAGCCGGAAGTTGTCGAGCACGAAGTTCGAGGCGACCTGCGCTTCGCGTCGACCCATCTTCGTGGCGACCGTGATCGAGTGGCCGGGATTCGCCGACAGGAAGGTGCCGATCGTCTGTTCGCTCCGGCCGTCACCGTACACATCGGCCGTGTCGAAGAAGGTGACGCCGGAGTCGACGGCCGCATCGAGCACAGCCAGGGCATCCGATTCGGCCACGTCACCCCAGTCGGCGCCGAGCTGCCAGGTGCCGAGTCCGATCTCTGAGACGGTGCGGTGGGTTCGGCCGAGTTCGCGTGAATGCATGCCCCCACCCTAAGCCGGATAACAACCCCATAACCATGTGGGCCAGATGGGCTTGATTCGCAGCTGCTCTCCCTACAGTGTGGCCATGAAGCGAAAATTGCTCGTTATCAGCGTTCTGGCCTCCGCCCTGCTGCTGGGTGGATGCTCGGCCCTGGGTGGCTCGTCCGGCAGCTCGTCCGGCGGCCTCTCAGGCGGCACCTCGAGCGAGGCGAACGGCTCACCGGGCGGCGAACAACTCACGGCACCGAACGGAGCGGCTCCAGCCGACGGAAGCACGGGGCGGGACGCCCCCACGCTCATCCCCGGAGCCCAGATCGTCACGACCGGCACGATCACCCTCCTGGCCGAGGAGCCGTCGGCTGCGGCCGACAGCGCGGTCGCCCTCACGACGTCGCTCGGCGGCCACGTCGACAACCGCACGGAGCAGTCCTCGGGCGACGCGCGCGCCGATCTCGTGCTCCGCATCCCGAGTGCGAAGGTGACGGAGGCGATCGACGGCCTGAAGAAGCTCGCCACCGTCGACTCCGTCTCTGTCACCGCGACCGACGTGACGGCCGAGGCCAGCGACATCGATGCCCGGGTGACGGCGCTCCAGACCTCCGTCACCCGGCTCCTCGACCTGATGTCCAAGGCGACCAACACGACGGACCTCATCGCGCTCGAGTCCACTCTCTCCGAGCGTCAGGGAGATCTCGACAGCCTCGTCGCACAGCGCACGGCGCTCACCGACACGATCGCGTACTCCTCGATCACCCTCAGCATCGAGGATTCCAGCGCGGCACCGGTGACGGCCCCCGGAGACTTCTGGACTGGTCTCGGCACCGGTTGGGCCTCGCTCCTCACCGCGCTGGCGGGAGCCCTGGTGGCGTTCGGCGTCGCGCTCCCCTGGCTCGTCGCCCTCGGCGTCATCGGCCTGGTCGTGCTGGGAATCGTGCGGCTCGTGACGCGCCGCGGGAGGCGGGCGGTGCCAGCCGCAGGCAGTGAGACACCCAGCTGATTTGCAGGCTGTAGGGAATCGACAAGCATCCTGCCGTGTTACATGTATCACAGGTACAAGTACGTCAGGGAGATTCTGTTGAGCAAGGTTTACGTGGAGATCGAGAACGAGTTCGGCGAGCTTGCACGGTACAAGCACCACCTGAACGGCCGCGGGTTCATCTCGGCGACCGCCACGGTGCATCCGAGTGCCTACATCGAGTCGTCGGCCTACGTCGAACCCGACGCGCACGTCGGTCAGGGCGCGTGGATCGGCGCCGGCAGCTGGATCGACCGGGGCGCCCTCGTCGGGGCCGGGGTCTTCATCGGTGCGAATGTGCACGTCGGCCAGGAGTCGCGCATCGGCCGGGGCGCGAAGGTCGGCAGCCACAGCCGCATCGGCGACCGGGCGACCGTGGCCGACGGAGTGAACGTCGCGCATGACACTGTGATCGCCGACGACGGGGTCGTCAGCCGGTCATCCCACTCCGAGGGATCGTTCGCGAAAGCGGCATGATCCGCCCGTGAACGCCGGGCACGATACCGCCACCGCCCGGCGTTCTGCTGCACCGAGGGATGATCGCCCTAAGCTGTGGGAATGAAGCTCCTGTTCACGGTTCTGCGGGTCGTCGTCGCAGCCGCCATCGCCACGGCCGTCATCGGCCAGCTCGCGCACAGTGCAAACCTCGCGAACCAGGCGAATCCCGCGTCGGTGGGATTTGTCGTGGTCAACTTCTTCAGTTTCTTCACGATCGACTCCAACGTCGCCAGCATCGTCGTGCTTGTCGCCGGGGCCGCATTGGTCGTCCGCCGGGTGTCACCCGATCCACTGCTCTTCACCACCGTTCGCGCCGCTGTCGTGACGTACATGGTGACGACCGGCATCGTCTACAACCTGCTGCTGCGGGGCATCGCGCTCCCCCAGGGCCAGACGCTCGCCTGGTCGAACGAGATCCTGCACGTGGTCGCGCCGATCTATCTCCTGCTCGACTGGCTCTTCGCCCCTGGTCGGGTTTCCCTCGATGGCAAGCGCCTCTGGGCGATCCTCGCCTTCCCGATCGTCTGGGTGGCCTACACACTGATGCGCGGGCCCCTCACGATCGACGCCAGCACGGGCGCGAACTGGTACCCGTACCCGTTCCTGAACCCCGCGACGTCGGCGAACGGGTACCTCTCCGTGACGCTCTACGTGATCCTCATCGCACTGGTGATCACCGCAATCGGGGCCGGCGCGATCCGCGTCACCCGGGGTCGGCGGCAGTCCCGTGTAAAGTCGAGAAATGCCTGACGAATCCCGCATCGACCGACACGACGTTGCCGAGCGCCTCACGCTGGCCATCAGCCGGTTGAACCGGCGGATCCGCCCAGTCGGCGACGAGCTGAGCAACGGTGTGCTCTCGGCTCTGTCGAGCGTGAAGAACGCCGGTCCGCTCCGCCCGAGCGACCTCGCCCGGCTCGAGAATGTCGCTGCTCCCACGATGACCCGGATCGTCGCCGACCTCGAGAGCCGCGGCCTCGTCGAACGCGAGCCCGATCCGGCCGACGGCCGTTCCTTCCTGCTCCGGGCGTCGGAGTCGGGTGTCGAGGCGGTCGCGTCGGCTCGCCTGGCGCGCACCACCCGGGTGCTTCAGTTGCTCGAAGACCAGAGCGACGACGATATCGTGAACCTGGCCCAGGCGCTCCCTGCACTCGAGGCCGCTGCCGCCAACCGGGGCTGACCGGCCGCGAGCCCGCCAAGCCGTCCGCGCCTCAGCCCGCCAGCTCGACCGGTTCGATGAGCCCCGGATCGGCCGGGTCGAGGGTTCGCGAATTGTTCACCGCGCGCCCCACCGGGTAGGTCGTGATGGACCTCGCCACCGAGGTCGAACTCCGATCGAGCAGGTGCAGTAGGGCATCCGGAGCCGTGACCCTGGCGGGATCGAGCCACTGCGTCCAGAGGTCGGGCTGCAGGAAGACCGGCATGCGGTCGTGCACCTCGCCTGACGCATCGCGCGCCTCCCTGGTGATGATCGTGAAGGTGACCTTCCAGCCGTCGTTCTCGCGGCGCGCACTGTAGAGCCCAGCCGCGGCGAGCACCTCCACGTCGGCGTGGATGAAGTAGGGCTGCTTACCATCGGCCTGCTGCTGCCATTCGTAGTACCCGGTCATCGGTACGACGCAACGATGAGAGGCGAAAGCGGTGCGGAACATCCCGTTCGTCGCCACGGACTCGAGCCGGGCGTTGATCGGCTGTGGCCCACCGGGCTTCGACCAGGCGGGCTTCAGCCCCCAAGCGGCGAGCTCCAGTTCACGCTCCACACTCGGGGAGCGCCCGGGCGTCGGGTCGTCGGCGTCGCCTTGTGGAATGCGCTCCCGGATGATCGGAGCCTCGTCCGTCGGAGCGACGCTGTAGCGCGGACGCCAGTCCTCCGCCCGGCCACCGCGCGCGATGAACTCGAGGATGAGGTCATCCGTCTCCTTGTTCATGGCGAACCTTCCGCACATCTGCTTCCTGCCCTTCTCTCACCCCGCCGGGTGCGTGCGCTCCCATTGTTGCCGTTGCAGCGTCAGGATACGCACCACCGACTGGTCGATCTGATGCTCACCGATCTGCCCCGACTGCACGGCCGCCCGGATCGCTCCGACCGGCCCCGACATGTCGATCGCGCTGTTGTAGAGCAGGATGTCATTACCCGCCGACACCGCACGTACGGCGTTGGCGGCCTGGTCGGCGAATTCAGGCAGCCCGGAATCCTGGAGCATGAGCATGTCATCGGTGACGGCCACTCCGGTGAAGCCGAGATCGTGGCGGAGGATCTCGTGCCAGCGCGCCGAGAGCGAGGCCGGCTCCGGGTCGACGCTCGTGTAGCTCAGGTGGCCGAACATCACGAGGGACGCTCCGGCATCGATCCCGGCGGCGAAGGGGGGCGCATCGCGCGCCTGCCACTGGTCGAACGGGAGGTCGGTCGCCGGGATGCTCGTGTGGGAGTCGGCGTTCGTCTCGCCGTGGCCCGGGAAGTGCTTCAGGGTACTGAACACCGATCCGTTCTCGGCCGCCACCGAGGCGGCGACCCGTGCGCTCGCTGACGCCGGGTCGGTGCCGAGCACTCTGTCGTAGATGAACGAGCCGGGGTCTGCAGTGACATCGGCGACGGTGCCGAAGTTCACGGAGACGCCCGCAGCCTCCAGCAGGGCCGCCCGCTGGGTGAACGACGCTGTCGTCTCCTCCACCGGCAGCGACTTCAGTCGGTCTGCCCCGGGAAACACATCCTCACCCAACCGGGCGACATCGCCGCCCTCCTCGTCGATCGAGACGAGCGGGGAGAGGCCCGCCGTGAGCGTCACGCCCGCGAGCTGGGCGCGGAGTGCATCCGCGGAGCCCGGCACGTTGTTGCCGAGCAGCAGGAACCCACCCGGACCGTTCGCCGCCAGGTACTGCGCCATCGGCGCTGGGTCGGTGCCCGGCACCTGCACCATGAACATCGTGGCCAGCTTCGCGTCGAGCGTCATGGAGTGCATGCGCGTCGAGGCATACAGCACGTCGAGCTCTGCAGGTGTGGCGATGGTGGTCGTGGCTGCGGGGACAACGGCAGTTGTGGCGGCCGACGACGCCGTGGCGGACGCCGATGACGCCGATGACGCTGGGGCGGCCGTGTCCGGCGTGCCCACCACAGAATCCGCCGCAGCTCCCGTCGAGCATCCACTGATCGACGCCGCCAACGCCACACTCGCCGCCACTGCAGCCCACGCCGACAGCCCGGCACGCACCCGAGCCCGGTTCCGCACCCGCGCGGTCATTCCCCTCCCACGCCCTCGCCGGCAGCTGTCACGGCCTGCCGGTGTCGCGCCGCCGTCTCCCGGTAGCGCACCGCGTTGTCCTTCACCGAGGCCCGCTCGGCGTCGGTGAGTTCGCGCCGCACCTTGCCGGGCATCCCGGCCACCAGCGATCCGCTCGGGATCACCGTGTTCTCGAGAATCAGCGCCCCCGCGGCGATGAGGCAGTCGTCGCCGATCTGTGCGCCATTCAGCACGGTCGCGTTCATGCCGACGAGGCTGCGGTCGCCGATCGTGCAGCCGTGCAGCACCGCGCCATGGCCGACGCTCACATCGGCGCCGATCGTCACCGGCGAACCCGGGTCGGCATGCACCACCACGTTGTCCTGGAGGTTGCTGCCCTCGCCGAGCGAGATGTGCGCGGTGTCTCCCCGCACGACCGCGCCGTAGAAGACGCTCGCCGACGCCGCGACGGCGACATCGCCGATGAGCAGGGCGGTGGGCGCGATGAAGGCCGAGTCGTCGACTACAGGCGTGCCGCCATCGAGCGGGAGGATGTTCGTGAACGGTGTCATTCGGCAGGCCCCAACCAGGCTGTGGCGACCGTCGAGTGCGCTGACTCGGGGTCGGAGGGATGGAAGATGCCGGCGACGACATCCCGGTACAGTCGGCCGAGCTCGCTGCTCGACGACAGGGACCGGCCGCCGGAGACCCGCAGCGCCTGGTCGACGACGAACCGTGCGTTCTCGGTCGCGCGGAGCTTCAGACCGACGAGTCGCGGGAACCAGGACCGGCCGAGATCCGTCTTCTCGTCCACAGCCCGCGCCAGAACGTCGAGTTGAGGGTAGAGCGCGTCCTGAGCGATGGCGGCATCCGCGACGCGGTACCGGATGTCGGGATCCGACGAATAGCGTCGGCCGTCGTTCTTCAGCGACGTGCGCCGGTGGGCCGCCTCGACGGCGAGCTCGAGGGCGCGTTGGCCGATCCCGGTGTAGACGGCGGCGATCAGGATCTCGAAGTTCGCGAGGATCGCGAACACGAACGGGTCGGCACTCGGGCCGGCCGGGAGCTTCCGCACGATGCGATCCGCCGCGACCTCCGCACCGTCGAGCACCGTCGTGCGGCTCTGGGTGGCCCGCATGCCGAGCGTGTCCCAGTCGTCGAGGGTCTCGAACCCGCCCGCGGCCCGGTCGAGGAAGCCGTGCACGAGCAGCGGGTCGGCGGGGTCGGTCTCGTCGAGGCCGAAGATGCCGAGCCGCGTCCACGCCGGCGAGAGCGACGTGAAGATCTTGCGGCCGAAGAAGCGGTACCCGCCGCCCGGCTGCGGTTCGGCGCGCGTGGTGGATCCGAAGAGCACCAGGTCGTTGCCCGCCTCACTGTTGCCGAACGCGAACACCTCACCGGCACCCGCCTCGCGCAGCACGAATTCGAGCGAATCGTCGCCGCGGTCGAGCAGCGCCTTCGCGACCCCCGTCCAGACGAGGTGCATGGTGATGCCGAGCGCGGTGGCCGGGGCCGCCGTGGCGAGACGGAGCTGTTCGCGGGCGACCCGCTCGAGCCCGAAACCGAGGCCGCCGAACTGCTCGGGCACGAACATCCGCAGGTACCCGGCCTCGCGGAGGGCGTCGAGATCCTCGGCGAAGAACTCGTTGCGCGCGTCGTAGCCGGCTGCACGCGAACGGATGCTCCCGAGCAGCTCGTCGCTGATGATCGTCTCCGTTGCCGCTGCGCTCATGTCTGCCTGCTCACCCTGCAAGACTACGTCGTCGGGCAAGATGGACACATGGCCCTCCCGATTGAGAACTACGCCCTGATCAGCGACTGCCACACCGCGGCACTGGTCGGTGACGACGGGAGCATCGACTGGCTCTGCCTGCCGCGCTACGACTCGCCGTCGACGTTCGGCGCACTGCTGGGAGACGAGAGCCACGGTCGGTGGAAGATCGCCCCGCAGCATCCGGAGGCCCGCTCGCACCGTCACTACCTCGGCAACACCTTCGTGCTCACCACCGTCTGGACCACCCCCGAGGGCGTCGTCGAGGTCACCGACTTCATGCCGCACGGCGACCGCCGGGCCGACCTGATGCGACGGGTCAGGGGCGTCTCCGGATCGGTGCGGATGGCGGTCGACCTCCGTATCCGCTTCGGCTATGCCACCGCCATCCCCTGGGTGCGCCAGATCGCCACACCGGAGGGCGCCTCGGATCTCGTCGCGATCGCCGGCCCCGACGCGCTGGTCATCCGCGGTGCCGAACTCGAACCGACCGATCACGCGCATGGCCGCGAATTCGTGGTGAGCGAGGGCGAGATCGTGGACACGGTGATGACCTGGTACCCCTCCCACCGGCCCACACCGACCCCCAGTGGCGTCGACCTCGCCCTGGCGGACACCCTGGACTGGTGGGAGAACTGGGGTTCCGACAGCGCCCAGGACGGCCCGTACCACGCCGCGGTGATGCGCTCGCTGCTCGTGCTGAGGGCCCTGACGCACGAGGACACCGGCGGGATCGTCGCCGCCGCGACCACCTCGCTGCCGGAGAGTTTCGGTGGCCAGCGCAACTGGGACTACCGCTACGTGTGGCTCCGGGATGCGTCGCTCACCCTGACCGTGCTGCTCGACCACGGCTTCACCTCCGAGGCAGACGCGTGGCGCGGCTGGCTCCTCCGTGCGATCGCCGGAGACCCGAATGACGTGCAGATCATGTACGGGCTGGAGGGCGAGCGATGGCTGCCCGAGCGCGAACTGACCTCGCTGCCGGGCTACAACGGCGCCTCCCCCGTGCGTGTCGGCAACGGCGCTGTCGACCAGTACCAGGCCGATGTGATCGGCGAGGTGATGGTGGCCCTCCACCGCTCCCGCGTGCAGACCGGCAACGCCAGCCAGGATGCCTGGGCACTCCAGCGCGCGCTGCTGACGGTGGTCGAGACGAACCTCGAACGACCCGACTCCGGAATCTGGGAGATCCGCGGCCCGAACCAGTTCTTCACGCACTCCCGGGTGATGGTCTGGGCGGCCCTCGACCGGGGAGTCAAGGGTGTCGAGCAGTTCGGCCTCGGTGGTCCCGTCGAGAAGTGGCGGCGATTGCGGGAGCAGGTTCGCGCCGAGATCGAGGAGAAGGGGTACAACACCGAGCTCGGCTGCTACACCCAGGTCTTCGGCGGCACTGCTGTCGATGCCTCCCTGCTGCAGCTCGCCCAGGTGGGCTATGTCGATGCCGACGATCCGCGGATGCTCGGAACCGTCGCCCGCATCGAACAGGAGCTGCTGCACGATGGACTGCTGCTGCGCTACCGCACCGAGTCGGGCGTCGACGGGCTTCCCGCGGGCGAGTATCCGTTCCTCGCCTGCTCGTTCTGGCTCGTCGAGCAGTACGCCCGAAGCGGCAGGCTCGAAGACGGCCGGCGGCTGATGGATGCCCTCCTGAAGCTCCGCAACGACGTCGGCCTCCTCAGCGAGGAGTACGACATCACCGGCCACCGCCAGGCGGGCAACACCCCCCAGGCGCTGTCGCACCTCGCGCTCGTGCGGGCGGCCGATGCGCTGACCGAAACCGCGCACACATCGAGGGACGCAGACACGGGCGCGCCCGAGCCCACGGAGCGGAACGCACTCCGGTAGTCCGGCATCCAGCGGTAGTGCGGCAGGAGGCGGAACGCGCTCGAACGACCGAGCAGGCTGGGCACCGGATGGCGCAGCCGCCCGGTCAGCGCCCCGACCGGTCGAGAAGCGAACGGTTGAGAAGCGACCGGTTGAGAAGCGACCGGTCGAGCAGCGACACCGGCAGCAGAGCCGCCCGCCGGTCATCCGCTGTGCTGGCCTGTGCACTCAGAGAATGGATGATCGCCTGCACATCCGCCACGAGTCGGCTTCGCCGCTCGACCTCGTCGGGCGGCAGAGCCCCGCCCGGGGCCGCATCCGCACCCCCACCCACCGCGCCCGGCGGCGCGAACTGCTCGCGCTCGAGAGCTGCCAGCAACTCCTCGATCGCGTCTGCCGGCATGTGGTAGAGCGCTGCCAGCCGCAGAGCGAAGCCCCGCGCCGTCTCCCCCTCGGAGAGTTCGAAACGGTAGTCCCTGGCCGAGTCCCTGACCTCCTGCCAGCCGAGAGACGCAGGTCGCGCATCCGTCAGCATCCCCGCGAGGCGGCGCCGTCGCCGCAGCCTCCGCCAGGTTGCGGGAAGAAGCGCGAGAAGGATCACCAACAGAATTATGCCGGCCGCGATCAGCCAGGCCGTGCCCTGCTGAGCCGCCTGCACCTGCGGGTCGGTGACTGCGACGTCGCCACTGTCGAGCTGCGGGGCGGCTCGGGGTGTGGTGGGTGCGGCGCTCGAGCCGGCGGCATCCCGGAGCGGGGCCGCTGCTGCCGCGGCGGTGTAGTTCGGCAGCGAGTAGTCGGGCGGGGTGAGCCCGAGCCCCGGAGTCGGTTCGAACGCGAGCCAGCCGACACCGTCGAACCAGAGTTCGGGCCAGGCGTGCAGTTGGTCGCTGTAGACCTGGAACGTGGTCAGGTCATCGCTCGTGCGAGTTCCGGCCCCGCCGGGGTGGTAGCCGATCGCGATGCGCGCGGGAATCCCGAGGGTGCGCGCCATCACGGCCATCGCCGATGCGAAATGGATGCAGTATCCGCTCTTCGCGGAGAGGAACGTGGCGACCGCGGCGAAGTTGCCCCCGTCGTAGTGCCCCTCGACCGGCGCTGAGACCGAGTACTCGAACGCTCCCGAGGTGAAGTAGCTCTGCAACGCGACCGCCTTGTCGTAGGCGCTGGCCGCGCCGTTCGTCACCTCGAGGGCCGTGTTGCGGATGATCGGGGAGATCGAACGGGGCAACCGGAGATAGCTCTGCAGGGCATCCGGAACCGACGAGCCCGCAGACGCCAGCTGGTCGACGGTCGGTTGCACGAGGAGGCTCGAGACGGTGTAGTTCTGGCCGGTGGTGTTCGTGCTGTCCCCGGTGACGGTGAGGCTGCCGGGGCTGACCGTCCAGTCGCCGTTCAGGCCCGTCACCGCGGTCTCCGGGTAGGGCACGGGCAGCCAGTCGCTCCGGAGGCCGGTGACAGAGACATCGGACGTGACCGGTTGGGTCGCGACATCCGCCGAGAGCCCGTCGGGCGGGGCGAACCCGGCCGCCAGCGGGGCGGCGTCACCCGTCTGCTCGGGCTGCCAGGGGCCGGTGGTGAAGTCGGACAGGTTGACGAGCTTCAGATAGAGACCCGATGCCGAGGTCGTGGTGTAGGTCAGCGAGAGGACCGGGTTCGTGCGCCGCAGATCCTGGCTGAGCTGGATCGACGGATCGACTCCGCTCGAATACACCGACGGCAGCTGGGCCGACAGTGGCGTGCGGAAGGACCCCGGCGTCAGCCCCGGAGTCACCCCGGGCAGGAAGCAGGCGAGCAGCACCACGAGCCCGCCGGAGAGCACAGCGCGCCCGCCGTTCCAGCCCGATCGGATGCTCGCCGTCTCCCGGAGGCGCAACCCGATACCGAAACGCGCCGCCGCGAAGAGGAGCAGCAGATAGGTGCCGGCCAGCACGGCGAACAGCACGACGTCGAAGTCCTGCTGGCGGACGGTGTACGGCACGATCAGGATCGACACCGGCACGAGACCGGCGAGAGCCGGCATCCGGAGCCCGAAGACGAGCGCGTCGGCCAACACCGCGAGGAGCCCGACGGTGAGGGCGAGCAGGAGCACGATGGGCTGCACAGGGTCGGCGGGAACGCTCTGGATCGCGATCGACTCCCCCGCATCGGCGAGGCCGGAACGGATCGCGTCGAGCGTGCCGAGGGTCGGGAGAAGGCCGAACAGGGCGCTGCCCGGCGCGAACATCACCGTCACCGTGATCGCCCAGGCCACCAGCGCCGCGATCGGTGCCACGACGACCGGCAGCGGGAGCAGGCGGACGATGAGCGCGACGCCCAGCACGAGGGCCACGACGAGGGCGGTGTTCCACCACCAGCCCGTCCCGGAGAGGAGGGGGGCGAGCCCGCCCACGGGAAGCACGATCAGCAGGAAGAGAAGGGGTGAGACAGCGGCCTGCCCGGCCCGGCTCGGCTCGATGCGCACGGGCCTCGATTCGGCACTGCCCGGCCGGCCGTTCCTCTGGCCGGCCCGGGAGCCGTTCCCGCGCCCGGCCTGCGGCCGGACCGGCTGCTGGGGTGGCCGGAGCAGCGTGCGTGTGTCGCTCACAGCACCAGCCTCTCTCCGTCGACGGTTCCCCACGCTGCAGACGGGGCCTCGTCGGAGGTGATGACCTGCGTCATCCAGCCCGCTGACTCCAGCACCTGCCGCGAGGAGGCCGCCCAGCCTGCTGAGGCCGCCCCTGGCGGGGTGACGATGATCGCCACGGCACCGGAGGAGAACCGTGCGGCGCTGGCGAGGGAGTGGAGGGACGCCTCGTCGAGCCTGCCCACAACAGCGAAGAGAGGCGGCAGGTCGCCGGCCGATGACTCCGTGCGGCTCACTGCGAGGCGGTAGTCGACACTGGCCGGAAGCGCTGGGGCGGCGTGATCGCCCACCGCTTCGCCGGCATCACCGCGGTGCTCCGCTTCGACGACCGAGGTGCGTGCCGCGTGCAGCAGCAGTTCCTCAGGCGACGACGGATCGAACCGGGCACCGACGGCGTCGATCAGCCGCACCTGGAAGCCCTCGCCGAGAAGGTGCAGCGCGATGGAGGTGCTCATCGACACCGCCCACTCGAACTCGGGCGAGAAACGGTGATGGCCGGCCGCATACCCCGCCGCTGCGCAGTCGAGGATGACCACCGCATGCTGGTCGTTCTGCTGGTCGTCCTGGCGCACCATCAGCTCGCCGAGCCGGGCCGTCGCCGACCAGTTGACGCGGCGCATCGAGTCGCCGGTCTGGTACTTGCGGGAGATCACGTCCTGTTCCCCCGCGCCGCCGAGCTGGCGGGAGGTGGGCGCAGACCCTGCTCCGGAGGCGAGGCGCACCGCGCCACGCGGCAGGGGCACGGTCGACGGCGTCACCGTGAGCACATCGGTGCCGCCGACCCTGACCGACCGGATGACCATGCCGAACGGGTCGGAGAGGAGCAGTGTGAGCGGGCCGACCATGTGCTGGCCCCGATGGCGCGCCTCGAGTTCGTAGTCGAAGACCGCCGGCACTCCGGCACCGGATCGTCGGAGCCGGGGGAACGGCGCCCGGGCGCCAGCGACCAGCGGTGCGGCCGCGCGGTCGAACCAGACCGCGTGCCCCACGGCGAAGAAGCCGCGGTTCTCAACGAGCAGTCGCACATTCACGTCGCTGCCTGCCGCAGCGAGCTCGGGAGTGAAACGCCGGTCGATCACGAGCTGCGGCCGGTGGAGCAACACGCCGACAGCCCCGACGACGGGCAGCGCCAGCACGAGGAGCGCAACGAAACTCAGGTCGCGGCGCTGCATCACGTTCATGACGACGAGCAGCAGGATGCCCGCCACCAGGAAACCCCAGCCCCGGAGGGTCGGCCGGGGCACACGATCCCGCACGAAGGCGAGCGCGGCGGGCACGGCCTAGGCCATCCTCGCCGCGACCAGGGGAACGGGCGTGTTGGCGACGATGCGGTGGAGCACCTCATCGTGAGCGGCCGCCCCGCCGACACGGTTGTCGGAGAGGGATCGCCGGGTGAGCAGCAGGCGATGGGCCAGCACGGGCACGACCAGCGCGTCGATGTCGTCGGGCAGCACGAACTCACGACCATCCAGAGCGGCTGCCACCTTCGCCGCCCGCACCAGGTGCAGGGTCGCGCGGGGGCTCACCCCGAGGCGGATGTCGGGATCGCGGCGGGTCGCCTGGGCGATGTTGACCGCGTACTGTTCCACGGCCGGCGAGACGAAGACGCTCCGGGCGGTCTCGATCATCCGCTGCAGCTCATGGCGGGTGACGACGGCGTCGATCTGGTCGAGCGGGCTCTGCTGCTCACGATTGTGCAGCATCGCGAGTTCGGCCCGGGCATCCGGATAGCCCATCGACACCCGCATCATGAAGCGGTCGCGCTGGGCCTCGGGGAGGGCGTAGGTGCCCTCCATCTCGATGGGGTTCTGGGTGGCGACGACACTGAACGGGGGTTCGAGGAAGTAGGTCTGGCCGTCGATCGAGACCTGGCGTTCCTCCATACACTCGAGAAGGGCCGACTGGGTCTTGGGCGAGGCACGGTTGATCTCGTCGGCGATGACGATGTTCGAGAAGATCGCGCCCGGTTTGAACTCGAACTCGCGCTCGTGCTGGTTGTAGATCGAGACGCCGGTGACGTCGGAGGGCAGAAGGTCGGGCGTGAACTGGATGCGGCTGACGCTGCAGCCGACCGAGCGCGCGAGCGCCTTGGCGAGGGTGGTCTTGCCGACACCCGGAACATCCTCGACCAGGAGGTGGCCCTCGGCGAGCAGCACGATCAGCGAGAGAGTGGCGATCTCCTCCTTGCCGTTGATGACCTTCTGCAGATTCGCCAGGATCGCCGCCGAGAGCCGCCCGAACTCGTCGATCTCGCCGAGCTGCTGGGGGTCGGCCCGGCTCGCTGAGCGTGATTCGGCGGCTCTGGTCGTGGCCCGGTCTGTCATAGCTGCTCCGCTCTCGGCACTCGTGCGCCGATTGTAGCCTGAGAAACTGTCAGCGCAACGCCCTCCGGCGACCCCTGGCGCGAGAGATCGATCTCCGCCGACGGATGGGACGGGTCAGCGGAGTGGAAGGCGGTGGAGAGTCACGTCGGTGAGGGTGCCGCCGGAGGGGGTGGCAGGGGTGGCAGTGGCCGTGAGATAGGTGCAGGAGGGCTGGCGGCGGCGGTCGGTGGGCGATCCGGGGTTCAGGAGGCGGAGGCCGCGGGGGGTGACGGAGTCCCAGGGAATGTGGCTGTGCCCGAAGACCAGCACGTCGACGTCGGGGAACGCCTCGTCGGCGCGAGCCTCACGGCCCGTGGCCGGCCCGGTCTCGTGGATCATCGCGAAACGGAGGCCCGCGACATCCACGTGCGCAACCTCGGGCAGCACCGCGCGGAGCTCCGGGCCGTCGTTGTTGCCCCAGACTCCGACGAACGTGCCACCGGCCGCCCGGACGCGCGCGGTGAGACGCTCGTACGTCTCGAGGTCGACCCAGTCGCCGGCGTGGAACACCACCTCCGCCGCATCCACCGCCTGCCACACCTCGGCCGGCAGGTCGCGCGCCCGCTTCGGCAGGTGGGTGTCGGCGAGCAGCAGGAGACGGGTCACGTGCACACGATAGGCCAGGATCGGCCGCCCAAGCCACCGGAGCGTAAGCTGGCCGCCCATGAGCCTCAGCGCGTTCGACCTCTTCTCCATCGGTATCGGTCCGTCGAGTTCGCACACCGTCGGCCCGATGCGCGCGGCGTACCTGTTCGTGTCGGCGCTGCAACAGGATGACCGGCTCTCCTCTGTGGCACGGGTGAAGGTCGAGCTCTTCGGTTCCCTCGGGGCGACCGGCCACGGGCACGGCACCATCAAGGCGGTCATGCTCGGGCTCTCGGGCGAACAGCCTCACCTCGTCGATCCGCTCACCGCAGACGTGAAGGTCGAGCGCCAATCGGCGGGCGGCACGCTCGAGCTCGCGGGCGGGCATCCGGTGCCCTTCGACTGGCGGAAGGACATCGTGATGCACCGCCGGGAACGCCTCGCCTTCCACAGCAACGGCATGCGGTTCGCCGCGTTCGACGAAGCAGGCGACGTGCTCGAAGCGCGCGAGTACTTCTCGGTCGGCGGCGGCTTCGTGCTCGACCAGGACGAAGCGGGCCGCACCATGCTGGTGCACGACGCGACGCCCGTGCCGTACCCCTTCACCAGCGGCGCCCAGCTGGTGGACCTCTGCGAGAGGACAGGACTCCGGGTGAGCGATCTCGTGCTGGCGAACGAGCTCGCCTGGCGGAGTGAAGCGGATGTCCGCGCGGGCCTCCTCCACCTCTGGGAGGTCATGCAGCAGACCATCGAGCGGGGCTGCGCGGCCACCGGGACGCTGCCCGGCGGGCTGAAGGTCAGGCGCCGCGCCGCCGCCCAGCTGGCCCAGTTGGAGCAGAACCCCGCTCCGGACGATCCGCTCCGCGCGATGGAGTGGGTCACCCTCTTCGCCCTCGCCGTGAACGAGGAGAACGCGGCCGGCGGGCGCATCGTCACGGCACCGACGAACGGAGCCGCCGGAATCATCCCCGCCGTGCTCGCCTACTTCACCCGTTTCGTGCCCGGAGCCGGCGACGACGACGTGGTGCGGTTCCTTCTCGCAGCGACGGCGGTCGGCATCCTCTTCAAGGAGAACGCATCGATCTCGGGAGCGGAGGTCGGTTGCCAGGGTGAGGTCGGCTCGGCGTGCTCCATGGCCGCCGCCGGTCTCGCCGAAGTGCTCGGCGGTTCGGCCAGACAGGTGGAGATGGCGGCGGAGATCGGGATCGAACACAACCTCGGCCTGACCTGCGATCCCGTCGGCGGGCTCGTGCAGATCCCCTGCATCGAACGGAATGCGGTGGGTGCGGTGAAGGCGATCACGGCGGCCCGGATGGCGGTGCGGAGCGATGGCGAGCACCATGTCTCCCTCGACGCCGCGATCAAGACCATGCGGGAGACCGGGGCGGATATGAAGGACAAGTACAAGGAGACGTCGCGGGGTGGCCTGGCGCTGAACGTGGTCGAGTGCTGAACAGGCTGGCGAGCTTAGATCCGATCCACGGATCGCACAAGTCCCCGGCGGGCCGCAGAACCCCACACCGCCGACCGCGTATTTTTAAGCTATGACCGACAAGACACAACCGGAACCCGACGCCGATCACGACGCCGAGACCGAGGGGGACACCGCGTCGGGTGGAGCTCCGTCGGATCCCGATCCGCAGAGTCTCTAGGCGCGCCGCGCGTTGGGCATTCTGCTCTATGGCAACCCGAGCATCGAGATCAGCTTCGATGACCGGGCTCTCCAGCATCTCCAGATCGTGATCACGGCCAAACTGCGTCGCCGCGAGAGCTTCGTCTTCTCCTGGAACGACTCAGCCGACGTCGGGAGCGGCCGAAGCTCGATCTGGCTCGACCCGTCGAGCACCCTCTACTACCGGTATTTCGGCTCCCGCATCCCGGCGATCAATCGCGAATGGATCGACGTGCTGATGGAGTCCGCGAACAGCGGCAGCGGGCTCTTCTTCCTCCCGGAGCCGGGCACCGGTGCCCACAATTCTGCGACCGCCCGATCGAGAGGCTGACCCGGATGACCGCCTCCGCACCCTGGCTTTCGCCCCTCAGCCAGCCGCAGTACCTGATCACGCTGTACTTCCTCGTCGTGGCAGGGCTGGCACTGCTCGCGGGGTTCGCCCGGAGCGTGGCGACGCGCTCGGAGGTCGGATCGCGTTTCCGACCGGCCGTGGTGGCGAGGCTCGTCGTCACGGGCGTGGCGTCCGTGTCGTACGTCTTCCTCGTGATGGCCTTCCTCTCGGGCTACAGCCTGGTCGGGGGTGAGTACGTTCCGACCGACGGTGCCGTGCTCGTGTTCGCACTGAGGTACATGGACTGGTCGGTCACGGTGCCCATGCTGGCCCTCGAACTCCTCGCTGTCTGCACCGTCGTCGGCTCGGGTCTTCGCCGCACCCAGGTGCTCGCAGCGGCGAGCGCATTCGCGATGATCTTCTGCGGCTTCCTCGGCGCGATCGTGATCGATGAGGGCCAGAGCCAGGCCCAGCTGCTGATCTGGGGCGGGATCAGCTGTGTGTTCTGGATCGTCACCAACGTTGTGCTCATCCAGAGCGTCCGTCGTTCCCTTCCCACCCTGACCCCGCAGGCCGCTTCGTGGATGCGATCGGCCACCATCCTGATGCTCTCGGGGTGGGTCGTCTATCCCCTCGTCTACCTGATCCAGGTGTTCGGTTCGGGTGGCGGCTGGGCGACCACGATGCAGGTGTCGCTCTGTGTCGCCGATGTGCTGGTGAAGATCGGCTTCGGCACGCTCATCCACCGGGTGGCGAAACTGCGCACCGCAGAGGATGTGCGGGCCGGGGACGACGTGCATCCGGAGTCCATCTGGATCTCGTCGGTCAAACAGTCGGACGCGGGCCAGCCGAGCGAGGTGTATCTCGCGGAGGGCGCTTCCGTGCACCAGAGGCATGCCCGCCCGCCGATGTCGTCTGCGGTGCCGGTGGAGCGGAGCGCCTCCGACGACGAGGAGCTGTGAGCTCACAGGACTTCCGGCGTTCGCCCGGGCTGTTACCGTGAACCATGCCTGAAGCGCCACCGCCCCGAACGTCCGCGTCGCCTGAAACGGCTGCCACGCCTGCCACGCCTGCCCCCGAGCGGCCTCTGGTCGGCGTCATCGGAGGTTCCGGTCTCTACAGCCTGTTCGACGAATCGGCGGCCGGAACCGAGACCCTCGTGGTGCCGACGCCCTACGGCGAGACGTCGAGCCCCATCACGGTCGGGCGGATCGGCGGCCGCACGGTCGCGTTCCTGACCCGGCACGGCGCCGACCATTCCGTCCCGCCGCACCAGATCAACTACCGGGCCAACATCTGGGCGCTGAAGTCCCTCGGGGTCCGGGCGATCGTCTCATCCGCTGCGGTCGGCGGCGTGAGCCCGGAGGTGCCGCCCGGAACCCTCGTGCTCACCGACCAGTTCATCGACCGCACCTGGGGCCGGCCAGACACGTTCTTCGACCGGGGCAGCGTGCAGCACCTCGCCGCGGCCGATCCGTTCTGCCCGGCCCTCCACAGCCTGGCCGCGAGCGCCCTCACCGGTGCGGGAGAGGTCTTCTCGTCCACAGGCACGGTCGTCGTCATCCAGGGCCCCCGGTTCTCGACCCGCGCTGAGTCGGTCTGGTTCCGGGCCGCGGGTGCCCACACCGTGAACATGACCCTGGTGCCTGAGGTGACGCTCGCCGCCGAACTGAACATCGGGACGGTCAACCTCTCGTTCGTGACCGACGCTGACGCGGGCCTGGCCCCGAGCGCAGCGCCAGGCACAGCGGCAGGCACAGCGGCAGGCGAGGCAACCGACGCAGCCTCCGGCTCAGAGCCCGACTCGGTGAGCGCCGACCTCGTCTTCCGTCGGCTCCGGGATGCCCAGCCGCGCATCATACGGGCGATCGAGGCCATCGTCGCCGCCATCCCCGCGGGCTACGAGCCCCGCGAGCTGATCGCTGCCGATGAGGTCGCGCGGGTCATGGCCTACGCGGTTGCGGAGAACGGCGGCACCCATGCCTGACTTGGCTCTGCCTGACACTTCCGTGCCTGACCCGGCCGGGCTGCTGCTCGTCACCGGCGGTGCCGGCTTCATCGGATCGGCCATCGTGCGCGAGGCTCTCGGCCTCGGGTGGCGGGTGCGTGTGCTCGACTCGCTCCGCGCCGATGTGCACGCCGTGCGGCCCTCGGACGAGACGACACCGGTCATCGATGGTGTCTCCCTCGATGATTCGAGGGTCGAGTTCCAGCTCGGCGATGTCACCGACCCGGAGGCCGTCGCTGCCGCGCTCGACGGCGTGAGCGTCGTCTGCCACCAGGCGGCGAAGGTCGGTCTCGGAGTCGACTTCCTCGATGCCCCCGACTATGTGGCGAGCAACGAACTCGGCACCGCGGTTCTGCTCGCCGGGATGACACGGGCCGGCATCGGCCGGCTCGTGATGGCCTCGTCGATGGTGGTCTACGGCGAGGGCAGCTACCGCCGGGCATCCGGAGCCGACGGGCAGGCCGGCGGGCAGACCAGCGAAGAGGTCGACCCCGGCGCCGGCCCGGAGACCGACGTTCACGCCGGCGCCGCCATCCGCCCGCCAGCGCGGTTGCAGAGCGACCTGGAGGCCGGGCGCTTCGACCCCCTCGACCCGATGACCGGGCTGCCCCTCATTCCGGCGCTCATCTCGGAGGACGACCCCCTCGACCCCCGCAACGTCTACGCGTCGAGCAAACTCTCCCAGGAGTACCTCGCGGCCTCCTGGGCGCGTTCGACCGGCGGCCGGGCCATCGCCCTCCGGTACCACAACGTCTACGGCCCCGGAATGCCGCAGAACACGCCCTACGCGGGGGTGGCATCCCTCTTCCGCTCGGCCATCGAACGCGGCGAAGCACCGCGCGTCTTCGAGGACGGCCGGCAACGGCGCGACTTCGTTCACGTGGCCGACGTGGCCCGCGCGAACCTCCGGGCGGTGGAAAGCACGGCGGTCGACAGCACGGCGGCGGACAGCACTGCGGTCGACAGCACGGCGGTCGACAGCACGGCGGCGGGCGTCGGCTCGAGCTTCCGTGCCTTCAACGTGGGCAGCGGTACCGTGCACACCATCGGCGATCTCGCCGAGGCTCTCAGCCGCTGGTCTGGTGGGCTCGAGCCCGTCGTGACCGGGGAGTTCCGGCTCGGCGACGTGCGTCACATCACAGCCTCGAGCGAACGCCTCCGCGCAGAACTCGGCTGGCAGCCGTCGGTGTCGTTCGACGAGGGAGTGCGCGAGTTCGCGTCCGCACCCCTCCGCGCGGCCGTGCAGTCGTCGTGAGCGGCTCCGGAACCGGCAACCCCAGCGACCCCGGCAGCCCCAGCGACCCCGCCGCCTTCCTGGAGGATGCCGCACCCCCAGAGGATGCCGCACCCCTTGAGGATGCCGCACCCCTGGGGGATGCCGCACCCCCGCGAGACGCCCCACCGCTCGTCGACGTCGTCCTCCCCTGCCTCAACGAGGCCGAAGCACTGCCCTGGGTGATCGGCCGACTGCCGGTCGGCTACCGCGCGATCGTCGTCGACAACGGGTCGACGGATGATTCGGCCGCAGTGGCCCGCGCGCACGGCGCCACCGTCGTGACCGAGTCGAGGCGCGGCTTCGGTGCGGCCGCGCACGCGGGCCTCCTTGCGGCGACGGCGGAGACGGTCGCGTTCTGCGACGCGGACGCCTCGATGGATCCGTCGGAACTCCCCCGCATGGTCGCCCTCCTCGCGCCTGCTGCCCGCGATCCCGCAGCCACTCCCGCTGGCGCACGCCTGGTGCTCGGCCGCCGCCGCCCGACCGTCCGCGGATCCTGGCCCCTGCACGCCCGGCTCGCGAACCGGGCCCTCTCCCTCCTCATCCGACTCCGTTCCGGCGTGGTGCTGCACGACCTCGGGCCGATGCGCGTCGCCCGCCGGGCCGACCTCCTCGCCCTCGGCCTGCTCGACCGCCGGAGCGGCTATCCGCTCGAAATGGTGCTCCGCACGAACGAAAGAGGGTGGAGCATCGTCGAGACCGACACCGCGTACTCCCCGCGCGTCGGTCGCTCCAAGGTCACCGGCACCGTGCGGGGAACCATCGGAGCGATCCGCGACATGTCCCGACTGCTCTCTGCTGTCAAGAACGGAGCTGTCAAGAACGGCGCTGCGAAGAACGGCGCTGCGAAGAACGGCGACTGACCACCTCGGCTGAACCTTCCCACACGCACGGCGTGCTGAACCTGACCGCCGGCTGTACGAACCATCCATCCGGGCCACTGCTCCGAACCACTCCCGCACAAAAACAGCACGCAACACGAACACAGCAGCAAAGCCAACACAGCAACCACACCAGCACAACAAGCAACACAGCAGCAACACCGTGCAGCATATGTCGCAGTCACACGCAGCCAAGAGGGAGTTCCGGTGCTCACAGTCATCGTCATCGCAAAAGAGTGTGTTCCCGGGCGGGTGAAGACCCGGCTGACCCCCGACCTCACCTTCGGTCAGGCAGCGGCCGTGGCATCCGCGAGTCTCGCCGACACCCTCGACGTCGTACGGGGGCTTCCCGCCGAACGCCGTATCCTCGCGTTCGATGGCGACCCGGCGAATGCCCCCGTCGAAGCTGCGGGTTTCGAGCTGATTCCACAGGCCGAGGGCGGTCTGGATGCCCGGCTGGCCGACATCTTCTCGAAGTGTGAGGGGCCCACCCTGCTGGTCGGCATGGACACGCCCCAGCTCCTCCGCAGCCACCTCGAGCCCGTGCTCAGCTGGCCGCAGGGAGTGGACTCGGAGCTCCCCGATGCCTGGCTCGGGCTCTCCACCGACGGCGGGTTCTGGGCGCTGGCCATGGCCAACCCCGATGGCAGCGTCATCGAAGGCGTCCCCATGTCCCAGGACGACACCGGCAGCATCCAGCTCGATCGACTCCACCAGGCCGGCCTCACCGTGGGTCTGCTCGCGAGCCTGACCGACGTCGACACGGCGCAGGATGCCGCGCTCGTGGCCTCCCTCGCACCGGATGGCCGCTTCGCCGCGGCCTGGCGGGCAGCCGCGTCGGAGAACACAGCACCTACCCACACAGCACCTACCCACACAGCACCCACCCACACGGCACGCGACCTCGCGGGAGCACGCGCATGACGCCCACCTTCGGTGCCGGCGGCGGCGAACCGTACGCCCGCGCCCTGCAGAACGACGGCCAGTTGTTACTCGTACCCGTCGGTGCGCCCGACTCACGGTCGCTGGTCATGGATGTCGCCCGCTGGAGTTCCGCAGCCGACGCCACAGACATGAGCCTCATCGAGGAGGGGACCGGACCCCTGCTCGACATCGGCTGCGGACCGGGCCGGATGGTCAGGGCAGCCCTCACCGCGGGATACAGCGCCCTCGGTATCGACGTCTCTCGAGCGGCTGTCGGCGTCGCCCTCGCCGCGGGCGTGCCGGTGCTCGAGGCGTCGGTCTTCGACCGGCTCCCGCTGGAGGGCGAATGGATGACCCTGCTGCTGGTCGACGGCAACATCGGTATCGGCGGCGATCCGACGGCCCTGCTCGAACGGTGCGCCGAACTCCTGTCGCCCACCGGATGCGTGCTCGTCGAAGTGCAGCGCGACGCGATGCTCGACCGCACCTACGACTGCACCGTCGTGGGTGACGACGGGTGCGCGAGCGCTTCGTTCCCGTGGGCCGAGATCGGCAGTTCCGCCCTCGCGGCCCGTGCCGCAGAGGTCGGTCTCACCCTGGTGCAGACCTGGACCCGTGACGGGCGGTCGTTCTGTCGCCTCGAGCGCCAGAACTGACTGCGGGCATTGTTGGTGCGGTCAGCGCTTCCCGCAGCAATACTGGGCATTCGCGAGGAATCTCCGGTAAAAACACCGCAGTGACCAGCGACGCGGGTTCGGATACGGCAACATAGGGTGACGATCGCTGATTGAAGGGCACCCGGCCGCTAATGAGACTGACACTTTCTTCGACAGCGCTGTTCGGAGCAGCACTGTGAGCCCCCGAGACATGCAGGTGCGCCACGGCCGTCAGCAGGCGAGGCGTCCGGCAGGCGTGCTGTTCCGCATCGTGCTGGCCGTCGTCGCGGTGCTGGCCGTCAGTTCCACCTCGGTGGCCGCCATCGCTGTGGCTCAGACTGTCGGACGCGCGCAGCCGGGCATCCAACTCCAGACTGCGACGGGCGCGAACGCACCCGAGGTCGCCGTCGGGGCCGCGGAGGGCAGTGTCAACCTGCTGCTCGTCGGCACCGACACCCGCACCGACCAGGGCGCCGGCTTCGAGGACTCTGCCAACCAGGACGCCAGCTCCGGTGCCGGCAACAACGACGTCACGATACTCCTGCACATCTCGGCCGACCACAAGAGCGCCGCCGTCATCAGCTTTCCCCGCGACCTCGTGGGCCCGGTTCCCGCCTGCCCCGACCCCGACGGATCGGGCACCATCGACGCCACCGACGCCGCGATCTTCAACTCCACCCTGTCGCGCGGTGGAATCTCCTGCACTGTGCTCACCGTCGAGGCCCTGACCGGACTGACGATCCCCTACGCCGCCGAGATCAGCTTCTCCGGCGTCTCGGCGATGTCCACCGCCGTCGGCGGAGTCACCGTCTGCCTCGCCTCCCCTGTCGTCGACTCCTTCACCGGCCTCGACCTCCAGGCCGGCAACCAGAACCTGATCGGCGATGAGGCCCTCGCCTTCGTGCGTACCCGCCACGGTGTCGCCGACGGCAGCGACCTCGGCCGCATCAGCAACCAGCAGGTCTTCCTCTCCGCGCTCATGCGCAAGGTCACCAGTGCCGGCGTGCTCGCCAACCCGGTGACGCTCTACCAGCTTGCGAACGCGGCGCTCGCGAACATGAACCTCTCGACGAGCCTCAAAAACGTCAACTCGATTGTCTCGATCGCTCTCGCCCTGAAGGACGTCGACCTCAAGCAGCTCGTCTTCGTGCAGTATCCGGTCGTCGCCGACCCCGACGACCCGAACCGTGTGGTCGCCGACGAGACGGCCGCAGGGGTGCTGAATGCCGCGCTGGTGAACAACCAGCCGATCTCCCTCACCGGAGGAACGGGCGAGGCCGCGACCAGCGACCCCAACGCCACTCCGAGCGACACGGCAGCACCGAGCGATACACCGGTGCCCACCGACGGTGCGACGGCCGCCCCCGCGCCGACCTCCACCGATGTGGCCCTGCCCTCGAACGTGACCGGCCAGACAGCAGCCGACGAGACCTGCACCGTCGGCAACTAGCTGAAGCGCCGAGCGCCGCTCTGTAGGGCGCAGCTCTGCCGGGCGCCGCTCTGCCGGCAGTGACCTATCGGACGACGTTCCGGCGCCCGGCGACCCGCAGGTACACCACGCACACCCCCGCCGTCAGCACGGCGAGGCCGAGCCACATGAAGCCCAGCCGGGCTGCATAGTCGAACGGCAGCACCGTGTCGTTCGCGATCGGCAACGTCTTCGCGTAGATCTCGGGCACCACGAGCAGCATCAGCAGGCATCCGGTGACGATTCCGCCCTGGATGATCATCAGTACCACCTTCGACACCCGTCGACCGGCGTGCCGGGCCACCACGCCGATGAGGAACACGATCGGCGACAGGATCGCATCGTGCAGGATGATCGCCCCGAGCATCCACGCGGCCACGCGGAGGATCGCCGGCAGGTCCTGCTTCGAGACCAGGACGACCGCGCCGAGCACCAGGCCGAGCACGCCCACACCGATCAGGATCGTGCGGGTCAGCCGCATCGTGCGGGCACTCATTCCGGGCCCACTCAGCTCACGTCCGCTCACGACAGCACCTCCAGCTTGCTCAGCCATTTCGTCTGCAGCACCCCGGGGCGCCCGGGCGCGATCATCCGCGCCGGATAGCCGTGGTCGATGTCGAGCGTCTCGCCATTGAGCGTGAGCGCTACGAGGGTGTTGTCGTCGCCCACGTACTCCGAGCCCATCTGGGTGACCCGGTAGCCACCCTCCTTCTCGAGGCTCGTGATGCGGAGGGCCGCGCCCTGGCCCGCGTCGACCCGCCTGACGAGTTCATTCAGCCGCACGCCCGTCCAGGTGGCCATCTGGCTCCATCCCTCGACACAGGCGATCGGCAGGTCGACGGTGGTCTGCGGCATGGCGAGCAGCTCGGCACGGCTGAACGACAGAGTGCGCGACCCGTTGCCGAGGGTGAGCGCCCAGTCCGGCGCCATCGCCGTCTCGGTGACCTGCGCGGCGACGGCAGTCCGGTTGACGGGAACCGCCTGCGGCCCGATCCCCTTCACACGGGGCGCGAACAGGTTGAACGGTCGCAGCAGCGCGAAGGACTGCCCGGCCGTGAGCACGACGACCGCGGCAACACCGACACCGACGGTGACCAGGAAGCCCCGCCGACTCGTGGATGTAGCGGTGCCAGGCTGCTCGGCGGGCGCGGCGTCGATCCAGCGGAACAGCCGCCCCGTCAGACCGGAGACCTGCCGCGCGCCCGGCACCTTCTGAAGCGGCGCCGGCAGCACATCCACGAGCGGAGCGTTGATCTCCGCGCGCTCCTCGTCGTCGAAGGCGAGCGCGGGGCCGTAGCCGTCGCGCTTCCGCCAGTACTTCGCGATGATCGGCAGTTTGACGCCGATGTGGATGGCGAGCGATCCGATGATCACGAACGACAGCGCGAAGTGCACCTCGCGGAAGCCGAATGGCCACGGGTAGAACTGATAGGTGTTCAGCAGTCCGATGGTGATCTCGACCAGCGACGCCCCCACGAAGACGGCGATGGATGCACGGGCGAGCAGACTGCCGATGCCGGTGATCGGCGGGGTTTCGAACAGATTCGGGAACACGGTGTAGAGCTTTGCCAGAATCAGCGGGAAGCAGGCGATCCCGGCGGTGATGTGGATGCCCTGCGTGAACTGGTAGAGATTGCCCGGGAAGGTCGGGAAGTGCATCCAGGGCAGCGGTTCCTGCAGGAAGTGGCTGTAGAGCCCCGTGCCGAAGCAGACCAGGAAGGCCAGGCCGAGCAGGCGGCCGATGACAACCGCGAGCCGCGGATTGCGGGTGGGCGCGGCGACGGCGTGCTGGAGGGTGAGAAGCAGTCGGCGCATGGTCTCTCTTCGGAGCGGGACACCGAAGTGGTGGCTCTGGCCCCATGATAGGCCTTGTGCGTATTCTGCTGACCGCCATCACCCTCGCTGCGATGGCCGCGCTCGCCGTGTTCTCGATCACCGCGGTCGGCTTCTTCGACCCCTCGGATGCCGGGGGCATCTTCTGGTGCACAGCAGGCCTCTGGGCGCTCTACGCCCTGGCGCTCTGGTCGGTCAGGACGGTCCCTTCGAGGGCCGCGATCGTGCTCGTGATCGCCGGATCGGCTCTGCTCGGCGGCAGCGCGCTCGCCGGCCCGCCGAACACCAGCACCGACTCCGCCCGCTACGCCTGGGACGGCATCGTTCAGCTCGGCGGCGTGTCCCCCTATACCCACGTGCCGGCCGACGACGCTCTGGCCGAGTTCCGCACCGACTGGCTGTTCCCGTCAACGGTGCTCGACGCCGACGGGCGCCCGCAGTGTGAGGGGCCGCGCGTGGGGCGCACGCTGAGCATCCCGTCCTTCGTCGTGACCTGCACGACCATCAACCGGCCGCAGGTCAACACGATCTATCCGCCGGCCGCCGAGCTGTATTTCGCCGGCGTCAGGGCCACCGTTCCGGCGAGCGTCGGTTACATACCGTTCCAGGTCGCCGGCGCCCTCATCCTCGTCGGCGTGAGCATCGCGCTGGTTCTCGCCCTTCGCCGACGGGGTATCGACCCGCGCTGGGCCGCCGTCTGGGCCTGGAGCCCCTTCGTCGCCACCGAGGCTGTGACGAATTCGCACGTCGATTCCCTCGCGGCGCTGCTGCTCCTCATCGCCACGCTCCTCCTCTCCCGGGCGGGCACCGGCGTCAGGCGGGTCGATGTCCAGCGCAGCGTTCTCGGCGGGATCAGCCTCGGCGTGGCCATCGCCGTGAAGCTCGTGCCGGTGATCGGCGTTCCCGCGATCCTCCGGCGGCATCCGTTCAGTGTCTCGATCTCCGCCGTACTCACCTTCGCCGCCCTCTACGTGCCCTACATCCTGTCGACCGGCATTGCGGTGATCGGCTTCCTGCCCGGCTACCTCAGCGAGGAGGGCTACGACGACGGCAGCCGGTTCGCCCTGTTGTCGATCGTCGCCCCCGGTCTCGGCGCGTTGGTGCTGGCGGCGATCCTGCTGCTCGTGACGGCCCTTCTCGTCTTCCGTTTCACCGACCAGGACAGTCCATGGTTCGGCCAGGTCGTCATGATCGGGGTGACCATGCTCGTCGTCACACCGAGCTACTCCTGGTACGCCCTGTTGATGGTGCCGTTCGTCGCACTCTCAAGGCGCTGGGAATGGATGCTCGTTCCCCTCGCCCTCACCGTGCAGCTGCTGGTACCGACGCTGGCTGTGGCACGGATCTCGTTCGCGGTCGCCATCGTGGGCATCCTGATGGTGACGATGCTGAGACGGCGCGCCGGCGGCGTCGGCGGCACCCCCCGACCGATGGTGAACCTGAGCGTAACCTGAGAACGAAAATCCATACCCATCCGATTTGCGGGGGGTGGCGAACTCATAGCGTCAGGCAATCACCGACACAAACGGGTTTCGACTCCGTCAGTTCTTGTCCCGGCAGACGTACGGCTCCGGCCACACGTGAACCGGTACATCAACTCGTTTGACGTACCCGAAACCCACTCACAGAAAAGGATTTCCATCATGCGCAACTTCAAGAAGGTCTCGATCGCCATCGCCGCTTCGGGGCTGCTCGCTTTCTCGCTCGCCGCCTGCTCCACGTCGTCCACCACGTCTTCTTCGCCCTCCGCTTCGGCGTCGGCTTCGACCAACGGAACACCGATCGCGACGATCCCCTCCCTCTCGGGCAAGGACACGGCCGTCACGGTCGACGCTGGCTTCCTCGCAGCACTGAAGAGCCTCGGCCTCACCCCCGGCGTGCTCGGCACCGCGACCCTCTCCACTGCCGGCGTGCTCGACTTCCCGATCA